>JAWKIF010000007.1:0-627157 GCA_041394405.1 Microthrixaceae bacterium | reverse complement strand
ATGGCGGTGCTCCTGGGTGCGATGGTGGTCGGGCAGACCGTCGAGAACTCGAGGGAGTACCACGACCCGACGCCGGTGAGCGAGCAGGCCCACGCCCAGTGGTGGGGGGCCTACCACGCCGTCTTTCGGATTTCCCCGGAGATGGCGCAGCGGCCCGAGGTGCAGCGGTTCAAGGGCTCGGGATTCACCTCGTTCTACTTCCCGCTCATCGAGAGCGAACCCGACTATCGGGTGCGCCGCGAGCTGACCAGCGAGCGCATCGACGAGCTGTTCGAGGCAGCAGGCACGACCCGCGGGCGCGAGCACTGGGCATCGTTCGTGGGCGGGCTCACCGGTGGACGCCACGACGACCTTCCGTACTACTTCCCGCCGGTGCTCTCCCAGCCCGACGGCTCAGGATTGACGGAGAACTGGGTGGCCCAGCAGCAGGGCGTTGACGCCGCCATCGACCGATTCAACGGCGGCCGCACCCCGGCGAACCTCGCTCCGGGGGCCGTGCTCGGGAGCGGCCAACGCCTCGGCGGCGACCTGGCATGGCTCTACCCGGGCCTGGCCATGGTTGGGTTGGCCACCGCGCTGCTGGGATTCCGGCTGGGAGGTCGAGAGCGGTGGATCGGCCCCGTGGCGGGGTTGGCGCAGATCGGCGGTGCCGCCCTGCTGGCCTCCGGGTTCATCGACATCAAGCGTTACCTGGCGCCGTACGTGTGTGCCTCGCTGTGCGTGGGCTTGTGGGCACTTGCGGCTCGGGCCCATCGCACCGCCAACCTCTCGGCGCCGCCCCAACCCACCGACGCCGAAGCGGGGTCCGGCGATGGCGATGTTGATGGCGACGATGGCGGCGGGGAGCTGCCCGACGAACTTGCCCAGGCGCGGCGCTGGGAGCAGGCCGAACGCGCCGGCCAGCCCGAGCCGGTCGCCCGCGTGACGTGGAGCTCGTAGGCGGTGAACGGTGACCCGCCGGGCCGGCCAGTCGGTCCCTCGGGCACGCAGGCGACATGATGGTGGGCATGGCATCGGCATCTCCCGTCCGGACCCCGCTGCAGGCCGCGCTTCGGCTCTTTGATACCCGGCGCCGCACGGTGGAGCCCTTCGAACCGCTCGACCCGCCCCGGGTGGGCATCTACACCTGTGGACCCACCGTCTATGCGCCCCAGCACCTCGGCAACATGCGCAGCCAGCTGACCCCGGACCTGTTGCGGCGCCTGCTGGTGGTGGCGGGCTATGACGTCACCTACGTCACCAACATCACCGACGTGGGCCACCTCACCGACGACGGCGACGACGGCGACGACAAGGTGGAGGCCGCCGCCGCCCGCACCGGCCGCACCGCCGCCGGGATCGCGCGGTTCTACACGGACCAGTGGGCGACCGATCGTCGCCGCCTGGGATGCCTGGAACCCGACGAGCTCCCGCGCGCCGCCGACCACATCGCCGAACAGATCCAGCTCATCCAGTCCCTGGAGGCGGGAGGACACACCTACGTCATCGACGACGGCGTCTACTTCGACATCGCCACGTTCCCGGCCTATTCCGACTTCGCCGGGCTGAACGTGGCCGCGCAGACCACCACCGGCCGGGTGGGGGCAACGGACGCCAAGCGCAACCCAGCCGACTTCGCCCTGTGGAAGCTGACCCCGCCCGGCGTCAAGCGCCAACAGGAGTGGGAGTCGCCCTGGGGCCGGGGGTTCCCGGGCTGGCACATCGAGTGCTCGGCCATGTCCATGCGCTATCTGGGCGAAACCTTCGACATCCACACCGGCGGCATCGACCACATCGGCGTGCACCACACCAACGAGATCGCCCAGAGCGAGTGCGCGCTCGGCGTGCACCCCTGGGTGCGCTACTGGGTGCACAACGAGTTCCTCAACCTGTCTGGGGCCAAGATGTCCAAGTCGGCGGGCGACGTGCTGTGCGTGGACACGCTGATCGACCGGGGCTACGACCCGCTGGCGTTCCGCTACCTGTTCCTCACCGCCCACTATCGCCAGCAGCAGGACTTCACCTGGGAGGCGATGGACCAGGCGGCCGCGGCGCTGCGGCGCCTGCGGATGGCCGCCGCCACGGCCCGGTCCGAGGCGGTCGGTGCAGGCCAGATCCCGGCCGACGCGGCGCTGCCGGAACCGATCCCGGGCAACAACAGCGAGCTCGTGCGTGAACTGCTGGGCGCCGGAGCGGCCCTGGCTCACTCGTCGGCGTTCTGGCAGGCGTTGGCCGATGACCTGGCGTCGCCGAAGGCCGTGGCGGTGCTCTGGGAGGCGCTGCGCGACGGCGGCCTGGGCGCAGGCGAACGATGGGCGCTGCTCGCCGACGTCGACCGTGCGCTCGGGCTGGGGTTGGCGGCGGCCGTCGACCCGGATTCGGCCTCCGAGTCGACCGGTACCGACGACCGAATCGACGCGTTGTTGGCGGAGCGTCACCAGGCCCGGGCCCAACGCAACTTCGGGCGCGCCGACGCGATCCGCGACGAGCTGGCTGCGGAGGGCATCGCCATCACCGATACGGCCGATGGGGCCACCTGGCGGCGGACGTAGGGAGCACCTCGGGCGGAGCGGTCTCGTCGAGGTCCGGGAGCTGGGGCTAGGTTGCCCTGCCCGGCGTGGCGCCGGAGTACCGAAATCGACGACCCTCCAGGAGGAACCATGGCCAGCATCACGATCGGCGGCAACGAGGCCAACACCGTCGGGAACCTTCCCGCCGAGGGCACCGGCGCGCCGGGCGCAGCGTTGACGGGCCTCGACCTTGGCCCACTGTCGCTGGCCGACCTGGCGGGCCAGAACGTTGTCCTGAACATCTTTCCGTCCATCGATACCCCCACCTGCGCCGCCTCCGTGCGGGCGTTCAACGAGCGCGCTGCTGCCCTCGAGAACACCACGGTGCTGTGCGTGTCGGCAGACCTGCCCTTCGCCCAGAAGCGGTTCTGCGGTGCGGAGGGCATCGAGCACGTGCAGATGGGCTCAACGTTCCGAGACGGCGCCTTCGGCCAGGACTACGGGCTCACCATGACCGACGGCCCCCTCGCCGGGCTGCTCGCCCGTGCGGTGGTGGTCGTGAACCCCGAGGGTTCCGTGGTGCACAGCCAGCTGGTGCCCGAGTTGGCCGACGAGCCCGACTACGACGAGGCGCTTGCCGCCATCGGCTGAGCCGTCAGCCCTCAGGCACGGCAAACCCCAGCCCCAGGGCAACGGGAATCTGCGCCGGGTCAAAGGTGAGAAAGGTGACGGGCCGGGGCAGCCGGTCGGCTGCGGCCAGGTGCAGCGCGTCCACCGTGCGGATGGGCTGGGTTCGTCCCAACTCGGCCGCCCGATCCAGGCACGAGCGGTCCATCGGCACCACGGCGCAGCGCTCCCAGTCGTCGCGTAGGGCGCGGCGCAACTGGTCGGCCCGCTCCGCGTCCAGGCCCAGCCGATCCATCAGCATGAGCGCCTCGGTGAGCACCAGGGCCGAGGCGCACCAGTCGTCGTCGTCGGCCATGGCCCGGCGGGCGACCGCATGGGTTGGGCCCTCCAGGTAGCGGGCCAACAGCCCGGTGGTATCCAGCGCCAAGGTCACCCGCGTCCCGCCTCGCTCGTCATCTGCCCCGGACCTCCCGGACGAGGGTGTCCAGGCGCACCCCCGCCCAGGTCGGGACGGTCAGCGTCGGTGCCGGCCGATCGTCGCGGCGCGGTGGCTCGAGTTCGCCGCGGGCCACCAGGTCGGCCAGGGTCACCTCCGCTCCCTGCGGTGCCACCGGGCCCAGCTGTGCCACCGGGCGGCCGGCCACGGTGATCACCACCCGCTCGCCCCGCCCGGCCCGCCGAACCAGGGTCGCAAGCTCCCCGCGCAGCCGACGGATGCCCACCTGCTCGGCGTGTCCTGCCCGCCCGCTGGTGGCACCCGGGCGGTGAGACGAGTCGTTCACGGGGCCACGCTACCCGGTGACCGGGCGAGCGGTGTACGCATGCGTACACCGCTCGACCTGACAGCCGCCCGCCGCGCGACCACACTGTCTCGGTCAACACATCCGCCCTTCCGGCGTCGCCGGAGGCCGTCACCTCGTGGGGGACACACATGAACTTCGCCTTCTCCGAAGAGCAGGAAGAGCTGCGGAAGGTCGCCGCCGACTTTCTCACCAACAAGAGCAGCGAGGCCGAAGTGCGGCGGCTGATGGACACCGACGAGGGCTACGACCCCGCGGTCTGGAGCCAGATGGCCGAGCAGCTGGGCCTGCAGGGCCTGGCCATTCCCGAGGAGTACGGAGGCTCGGGCTACAGCTACGTCGAGCTGTGCGTGATCTTCGAGGAGATGGGTCGCCGTCTTTTGTGCGCCCCGTTCTTCTCCACCGTGGCGCTGGCCGCCAACGCACTGCTGCTGTCGGGCGACGACGCCGCCAAGAGCCAGCACCTGCCCGGCATCGCCTCGGGTGAGACCATCGCAACGGTGGCCTTCACCGAGGAGAACGGCCGCTGGGACGAGACGGGCATCGAGATGGAGGCGGCGGCATCCGGCGACGCCTACACCCTGACGGGCACCAAGAGCTACGTCATCGACGGTCACCTGGCCTCGCTCATCATCGTTGCCGCCCGCACGGCCGAGGGCGTCAGCCTGTTCGCCGTCGACGGCGGCGCCGACGGCCTGACCCGCACCCTGCTGTCCACCATGGACCAGACCCGCAAGCAGGCCAAGTTGGAGTTCTCCGGAACCCCGGCGGTGCTCGTGGGCGACGCGGGGTCGGGCTGGGAGACGCTGACCAAGATGCTGCAGCTGGCCGTGGTGGCTCTGGCCTCCGAGCAGATGGGCGGCGCCCAGGAGTGCCTCGACACCGCCGTGCAGTACGCCAAGGATCGTGTGCAGTTCGGCCGCCCCATCGGCTCGTTCCAGGCCATCAAGCACAAGCTGGCCGACATGCTCCTCGAGGTGGAATCCGGCAAGTCGGCTGCGTACTACGCCGCCTGGTGTGCCTCAGAGATGAACGACGAGCTGACCTCGGTGGCGTCGCTGTCCAAGGCTTACTGCTCCGAGGCCTACTTCCACACCACCGCGGAGAACATCCAGATCCACGGCGGCATCGGGTTCACCTGGGAGCATCCCGCCCACCTGTACTTCAAGCGGGCCAAGAGCTCCGAGCTGCTCTTCGGCGACCCCACCTACCACCGAGAGCTGCTGGCCCAGGCCATCGGGATCTGAGGGTCCTCATGGGCCGTTCGCACACGTCCGCAGAGGCAGGGCGGCCCCGATGATCTTGCTGTTCTGGGTGCTCTGCGCGTTGGTGTCGTTCATCATCGCCGCCGTTGCGGTGGGGTCGGTCACCGGCGAACAGGCGTCCCGGCCTCGGCGGGCCGTCTACGTCGTGGAGGACGCCGTTGCCTTCACGGCCGACCATCTGCCCCATGAGATCACGGCCACCATCGGATTCGACGATGTGCGGGCCGTCATCGACGCCCAGATCGCCTATTTCGGGCGGCGAGGCGTGGCCTCCGGTCGCACCTTCGACACCGTGGGTGACGAGCTGGTGATGGTGGACGAGGACGAGCCGCTGGCCTTTGTCCTGGGCGAGGTTGAGGACCGCGGGCTGGGCGACGACATCGTCGTGGCCGTGCTGTCCGCCGAGGCCGCCTATCGCCGCACCATCGGTGCGGTGGGCGAGCCGGTGGACGGCGGGTCTGACGCCTGACGGTCGCCCACCACATGGCGGTATGCTCGGCCACCCCAAAGTCCCCCTGGACGGACCACAAGGAGCCCCATGGACCGCCCCAAGCAGTTCGCAGATCACCAGTACGTCGGCGACAAGCGCACCCAGGTTGTCTATGACGTCGATGCGCTCAGCGGTGACGACGAGGCACTGCTCAACGAGTTGATTGAGGCCCAGACCTACATCTGCTTCGGCCCAGACACCCTGGCCGAGGCACGCAACCGCGGGTATCGGCTCGTCGGCGGGCAGGCCTCGGCTGCGGCCTCCGGCTGACGGCGTGGGGGAGCGGCTGCGGTTCGTTTGTGATCAGCTGTCGCTCGCCGGGTACCTGGCCGAGCGCCCCGCCGCCCGATCCACCCAACACGGGGTGGTGCTGTGCCACGGCTACCCCAACAAGGGTCGCGGGGCCGAGAACTCCGGCAAGTCATTTCCGGAGCTGGCCGACCGGCTATCGGCCAGCCTGGGCTGGCCCGTGCTGGCGCTCAGCTTCCGCGGCTGCGCCACCTCTGAGGGCAACTTCGAGCTCGACGGCTGGCAGCGCGACATCGCGGCGGCCATTGCCCAGCTGACCGATCGAGGGGTGTCGTCGGTGTGGCTGGTTGGCTTCGGCACCGGTGGTTCGCTCTGCGTCTGTGAGGGTGCGGCCAATCCGGCCGTGGCCGGCGTGGCCGCCAGCGCCTCGCCGGCCGACTTCGATGATTGGGCCCGACACCCCCGCCGCCTCCTCGAGCACTCCCGCTCGGTCGGGGTTATCCGCGACCCAGGCTTCCCCCTCGACGAGGACGCGTGGGCCCGGGGGCTGCGGTCGACGCGGCCGGTCGACCGAGTGGTCGAGCTGGCGCCTCGCCCGTTGCTGCTGTTGCACGGCTCCGCCGACGAGGTGGTCCCCGCCGTCGACCCGTTGGCCCTGTCAGATGCGCACGGCTCGGCGGAGTTCCGCCTCATCGAGGGCGCAGGCCACGAGCTGCGCCACGATCCACGGGCCGTGGCCATGCTGACCGGCTGGTTGTCGCGCACGGCGGGCGCGGGAGAGTCGCCGTCGTAGGCTGATCCCATGTTGAACGACGCCTTCTCGCATCAGTTGCCGGACGTCGATCCCGAGGAAACCCAGGAGTGGCTGGACTCGCTGGCGGCCGTCACCGACCAACGCGGCAAGGCCCGGGCCCGGTACCTCCTGGCCCGGTTGGGCGAGGCCGCGCACGCCCAGCAGCTCGGAGCCTCGGCGTCGGTGTGGACGCCGTATGTCAACTCGATCCCCACCGAGGGCGAGCCGTGGTTCCCCGGTGACTACGAAATGGAGCGCCGCATCCGCTCCTACATCCGCTGGAACGCTGTGGCCATGGTGGTGCGTGCCAACACCACGGCGGCGGGCATCGGTGGCCACCTGTCCACCTACGCCTCCTCCGCAGCCCTCTACGAGGTGGGGTTCAACCACTTCTTCCGTGGCCAGTCGGACGGGACGCCGGGCGACCACGTGTACATCCAGGGCCATGCCTCGCCGGGCATCTACGCCCGGGCGTTCCTGGAGGGGCGCTTCGGCGAGGAGGACCTCGACCGGTTTCGCCTGGAGATCGACACGCCCGAACGCACGGGCCAGGGCCTCTCCAGCTACCCGCACCCCCGCCTCATGGCCCGCTTCTGGCAGTTCCCCACCGTGTCGATGGGGCTGGGCCCGATCAACTCCATCTACCAGGCGCGGTTCAGCCGCTACCTGCACCACCGGCGCATCGACGACACCTCACGCTCGCGCGTGTGGGCCTTCGTCGGTGACGGCGAGACCGACGAGCCCGAGACCCTGGGCTCCATTTCGCTGGCCGCCCGCGAGGGGCTCGACAACCTCATCTGGGTGGTCAACTGCAACCTTCAGCGCCTGGACGGCCCGGTGCGTGGCAACGGCAAGATCATCCAGGACCTGGAGGGCATCTTCCGGGGCAACGGCTGGAACGTCATCAAGGTGGTGTGGGGCGGTCGCTGGGACGAGCTGCTGGCTCGCGACGTCGACGGCGTGTTGCTGGAGAAGATGAACACCACGGTGGACGGCGAGTTTCAGCGGTACGCCACCGAGTCGGGTGCCTACATCCGGGAGCACTTCTTTGGGCCCGATCCCCGGCTGCGCCAACTGGTGGAGCACCTCTCCGACGAGGAGTTGCAGGCCCTGCCCCGGGGTGGCCACGACTACCGCAAGGTGTTCGCCGCCTATCAATCGGCGGTGGAGATGACCGGGGCGCCCACGGTGATCCTGGCCAAGACGGTGAAGGGTTGGGCGCTGGGCTCCGAGGTGGAGGGGCGCAACTCGACGCATCAGATCAAGAAGATGAGCGCCGAGCAGCTGGGCGAGCTGCGCGAGCGGCTCCAACTCACCGACGACATCGCCGCAGCCGACCTGGCCGACGGGGTGCCGCCCTATGTGCGCTTCGCCGAGGGGTCGCCCGAGCACCGCTACCTCATCGAACGTCGCCGCGGGCTGGAGGGCTCGCTCCCGGCGCGCACCCTGCCCGTTCGTCGTCCGCTCGGCACCGCCGCAGAGTCGGCGTGGAGGGAACTGCTGTCGGGCTCGGACGGCCAGGCGGTGTCCACCACCATGGCTTTCACCCGGCTGCTTCGAAACCTGGCCCGGGACGAGACCGTCGGCAGCCGCGTCGTGCCGATCGTGCCCGACGAGGCCCGCACCTTCGGCATGGACGGCCTGTTCCGGGAGCTGGAGATCTACGCCGCCAAGGGCCAGCGTTACGAGCCGGTGGACCACCACCTGCTGTTGTCCTACGTGGAGGACTCCGACGGGCAGATCCTGGAGGAGGGCATCACCGAGGCGGGTTCGCTGGCGTCGTGGACGGCGGCCGCCACCTCCTACGCCACCACTGGTGTTCCCATGGTGCCGTTCTTCACCTTCTACTCCATGTTCGGCTTCCAGCGGGTGGGTGACCTCATCTGGGCGGCGGCTGATGCCCGGGCCAGGGGGTTCCTGCTGGGGGCCACGGCCGGGCGCACCACGCTGGAGGGTGAGGGGCTCCAGCATCAGGACGGTCACAGCCACCTGCTGGCCTCCACCGTGCCCTCGTGTCGAGCCTTCGACCCTGCATTCGCCTGGGAGATGGCGCTCATCGTCCGAGACGGCATGGCCCGCATGTACCCCGAGAGCGGGGTGGGCGAGCCGGCGGCCGGCGAAGACGCCTTCTACTACCTCACCGTGTACAACGAGAACTACGAGATGCCGGCGGCACCCGAGGTGGAGGGGGGCATCGACGAGCTCACCCGGTGGGTCACCAGGGGCCTGTACCGCAGCCACGGCGCCAGCCCGGCGGCCCGTCACGCCTCGGTGCTGTACTCGGGCAGCGCCTGGCCCGCGGCCCAGGCCGCCCAGCGCACGTTGGCCGCCGACTACGACGTGGGCGTCGACCTGTGGTCGGCCACGTCCTATGTCGAGCTGCGTCGCCAGGCGCTGGAGGTGGAGCGGTGGAATCGGCTGCACCCGGGCATGCCGGAGCGGCAACCGCTGGTGACCCGCCTGTTGGCCGACGGCCGGGGGCCGGTGGTGGCCGTCACCGACTACATGGCAGCCGTGCCGGACCAGGTGCAGCGCTGGGTGCCCCGGCCGTTCTCGGTGCTGGGAACCGACGGCTACGGCCGATCCGACGATCGGGCGCACCTGCGCCGGTTCTTCGAGACCGACGAGGCCCACATCGTGGTGGCGGTGCTGGGGGGGCTGGCCCGTGCCGGCGAGGTGGACCCGGCGGTGGTCGTCGGCGCTATGGACCGATTCGGCATCGACCCCGACGTCGCCCCGCCCTGGACCCGCTAGCCGTGGCAGCAGAGGGAGACCGCACCCGGGTGTGGACCGACGGTGCCTGCCTGGGCAACCCCGGCCCGGGCGGCTGGGGCTGGGTGGATTCGCTCGGGCGCTGCGACTCGGGGGCCGAGGCCCACACCACCAACCAGCGCATGGAGGTGCTGGCGGCCCGGCAGGCCGTAGCGGCGCACCCCGGGCCGGTGGAGGTGGTGTCGGATTCGAAGTACGTGGTGTCCGCGTTCAACGAGGGGTGGATCGACGGCTGGCTGCGCCGGGGCTGGAAGAACTCCAAGAAGGAGCCGGTGGCCAACCGGGACCTGTGGCAACCCTTTGTGCAAGAGGTTGCCGAACACGGTCAGGTGACCTTCAGCTGGGTGAAGGGCCACTCCGGCGACCCGATGAATGAGGAGGCCGACCGCCTGGCCACCGAGGCGGCCGCAGCGGTCGCCGCCGATGCCGGGGGGCAGACCGCCCGGCCGCCGGGACCCGCCGAGCGCAACGATTCGGCCGCCCGCCCGGACGCCTCGCCGCGGTCGACCGACCCTCGGGCGCCCGAGGGCTTTCGCTACGTCGTTGCCGGCACCCGCCGCCTCGGCCCGTCGGCGTTGGCAACGGCCCGCACGCAACTGGCCCGCATCCTGCCCGCCCAGGCCGAGTTCCACTCAGATCTGGTGGTGCTCTCCGGGCTCCGTCCGGGCCCCGAGGGGATCGGGGCCGAGGTGGCACAGGCCTCGGGCATTCCCGTGGTGGCCATCCTGCCCTGGCCGGACCCGCACGCCACGCTGCGATCGTCGGACAGGGCGGCGTTCGACGCGCTGCTCGACCGAGCCGCGGACTCGGTCGTGTTGGAGCGTCGGGCCCCGGCCGACGCCGAGGGCCGCCGCCAGGCCCTGGCCCGCCGCGACGGCTGGCTGGCCGCGGTGGCTGATGGTGCACTGCTGGTGCGCTCGGGCGACAGCACGGAGTCCCGCGCCTTGGCGCGTCGCTTCGCCGGCCTGGGCGACGAACTCTGGGACCTCGACATCTCCGCACTGCCGTAGCAGCCGGCAGCTGGGCTCCGCTCGCCGCAACACTCCCGCTCGCGCGCCACAAGGATCGCGCCCGCGATGGTTTTGGGCGCGATCGTGGTGACCTGTCCTCCACAAACGCGCCCAAAACGTGGCTGGGCGCGATTGTGGTGGAGGCTGCGCCCCCGGCGAGCCGTGGGAATCTGCCGGAGTGGTCGACTGGGCCGACCCGAGCCGAGGCCAAGGTCCCACCGGTCAGGCCGGGGCTACCTCGACGGGGATGCCCGACAGCACGGCCGTGCCGGTGATGGGTTCCAGGTCGTGCTCGTCGGTGAGCACGTTGGAGTTCACCCCGGCGTGCTCGTTGGCCACCGACAGGCGGGTGCCCGGCTGATTGTGGCCCCACCCGTGTGGCAGCGACACCACGCCGGGCGAGGTGGCCTCGGTGAGCTCAACGGGAACCTCCAGGCTGCCCACCCGCGACGACACCACGCACCGGTCGCCGTCGCCCAGCCGAAGCGGGGCTGCGTCGTCGGGATGGATCTGCAGCGTGCAACGGTTCCTGCCCTTCACCAGCACCTTGGTGTTGTGCATCCACGAGTTGTTCGACCGCAGGTCTCGCCGACCCACCAGCACCAACCCGTCGGGTGCGGGCGCCTCCAACAGTGCGGCCAGCCGAGGCACGTCGGCGAGGATCTCGGGCGGCGCGGCCTCGATGCGCCCCGACGGCGTCCGGAGCACCTCCGGCAGCCGGGGCTGCAGCGGACCAAGGTCGATGCCGTGGGGATGACGCTCCAGCTCGTCGAGGCTCAGCGGCGCAATCGAGATCGGCTCGCCCGCTTCGTCGAAGCCCACATCGATCCTCCCGCCGGCGCCGCCAAAGGCGTCGCCGTAGGGGCCGGTCCGCAGCATCAGGTCCAGCAGCCGCTCCGGCCCCCGTCGCGGTTCCAGCTGGCCCATCAGATCCGCCTGGTCGCGGCCGTGGACCGGGCCGTGCTCGTCCGCGATGGCGGCGCCCACGAGGGTGCCGGCGACCAGGTCGTCCACGTCGGCCGGGTTGGCCTCGGGGCCCAGGCCCTGGGCGAAGCCGGTCAGCCGGGCCAGGATCTCCCACTCGGCCGGGGCCCCCTCGTCCATCGGCAGCACCGCCGGGGAATAGTTGGCCACGTTGCGCACCGCCAGCTGGGTGAACGCCAGGTCGTAGTGCGGGCGCTGCAGCGGCGACGGCGGGGGCAACACCATGTCGGCATGTCGGGTGGTCTCGTTCAGGTAGGGGTCGATCGAGATCATCAGCTCCAACCGGCTCATGGCGGCCTCGAGACGGGCGGAGTTGGGGGTGGACAGCAAGGGGTTGCCGGCGACGGTGATGAGCACCTTGATCCGTCCGGGGCCCTCCGTCTCGATCTCCTCGGCCAGCGCCGCAACCGGGAGCTCCCCCAGGGTTTCGCCCAGGCCCCGCACCCGGGTGGCGAAGCGGCCGATGCGCAGCCCCCGCCCCTCGCCGCGGGCGCCTCGCGTGTTGGCGGCCCCGGCGGCCGCCTTGGTGAACATGGCCCCGCCCGGCCGGTCCAGGTTGCCGGTGCACAGGTTCACCAGGTCCACCAGCCAACTCGCCACGGTGCCGAAGCGCTGGGTGGTGGTGCCGATGCGGCCGTAGACCGCCGCCGACTCGGCCGCCGCCAGGCGGTCGGCCAGCCCGCTGATCTGGTCGGCGCTCAGCCCGCAGTGGCCGGCCACCGATTCGGGCGTGAAGGCGCCCAGCGCGGCGACGGCCTCGTCCAGACCGGTGGTCCACTCGGCCGCGGCCCCTGGGTCGATCCGGCCGGTGCGGGCCAGCTCGGTGACCACCGCGGCCAGCAGCAGCGCGTCGGCCCCGGGCCGGATGGGCAGGTGCTCATCGGCGGCCTCGGCGGTCTTGGTGCGCCTCGGGTCGACCACCACCACCTGGCCGCCCCGCTGCCTGACGGCGGACAGCCGACCCGGCCAATCGGGCGCTGTGGCCAGGCTGCCGTTGGATTCCAGCGGATTGGCGCCCAGCAGCACCACCAGCGCGGTGCGGTCGATGTCGGGGATGGGCACCGACAGGGTGGTGCCGAACATCAGGCCGGCGGCGACCTCCTTCGGGCGCTGGTCCACCGTGCTGGCCGAGAACACCTTGGGCTCGCCGAGGCCCCGGATGAGCGCCTTGACGAACAGCGGGCCGTCGAGGTGGTGCACCGTGGGGTTGCCCAGGTAGATGCCCACGCTGTCGCGGCCATGGGCGTCGAGCGCCTCCCGCAGCAGGCGTTCGCTCAGCACCCAGGCCTGGTCCCAGGTGATCGCTTGGGCCGCCCCGGCCTCGGCGCTGCGGGCACCCAGATGGTGGATCGGGGCCCGCAGCCGGTCGGGGTCGTCGTGCTGGTGGCCAAGGGTGGTGCCCTTGGGGCACAGGAAGCCGGAGGAGAACACGTCGTCGCGGTCGCCTCGAGTTCGGGTGACCCGGTCGCCGTTGAGCGACAGCTCCAGCCCACACATGGCCTCGCACAGCGGGCAGGTGAGGTAGGCGGTGCGGTCGTTGGGTGAGGGGCGGGGTGGGTCGGCCATCTCCCCATCGTGGCCCACGCTCACCCCACCGTGTCGCAGTTTCGGGCCGGGCGGGCGTCGACGACCGCTACTGCTGGACACCGAGGTAGACCGCCCGAAGGTCCGCCATGGCCTCGTTGACCCGGCGGATGGCCTCCTCGGCCCAGCGCCGTTGGGCCTCGCTGGCCCCCACGAACCGGTCGGGGTGCAGCTGCTTGGCCAAGCGGCGGTGCGCCGACTGGATGTCGGCCCAGCTGGCGTCCTCGGGCACGCCCAGCACCGTCCACGGACGGGCACGGATGGCCTCCTCGGTGGCATCCGGCGGGGCGAACAGCGATTCGACGCTGAAGTACTCCTGGAACACCGGCTTGCACTCGGTGGGTTCCTCGCGCCGCGTGAGGTCCGGGCCCCCGTCCTGGCGCATGCGGGGGAGGTGCGCACGTCCGCCCGGGAACCCCAGATCTGAGCGTTTGGAGGCGCTTCGGCTGGTCGGGTCATCGCCGGCAGGCGTCGAGACCGGGCGGGAGTTGCTCGTCACCCCTCTCTCGTCGGCCGGGGAGGGCGTGCCTTGAGCATCTCCCAGCCGCCAACGATCCGCCCGCCCGCGCCGACCCGTTGGAGGCTCGGCGAACCTCGCCGGTTCGGCGGTGGGCACGACGGTCGTGGGCCTGCGGGTAGGTTCGACGGCCGTGGCAACGACGGGCCCCAACAGGCGAATCGGCGTGGACACCGGCGGCACCTTCACCGATGTGGTCGGCCCGGATGCGGCGGTCGTCAAGCTGGCCTCCACGCCGGACGATCCGGGCGATGCGATCAGAGTGGGCATGGGTTCCCTGAGCGGAACCGCCGCCGGTGGCGTGGAGCTGGCGCACGGTACGACGGTGGCGACCAACGCAGTGCTGGAGGGCACGCTGGCCAGGGTGGCGTTGCTCGGCACGGAGGGGTTTGGTGACCTGATCGAGATCGGCCGCCAGCACCGCCCCTCACTCGCCGACCATTGGCTCGATCGGCCCCCGCCCCTGGTGGCCCGCAGCGACCGGCTGGACGTGGCCGAGCGGCTCGGGCCGGATGGCGCCGCCGCGCTGGCACCGCATCCCAGCCGGTTGCCGACCGTTCCCGATGGCGTCGAGGCGCTGGCCGTGTGCCTGTTGCATGCCGACCTCAACCCGGCACACGAGGCGATGGTTGCGGCGGCCTATCGAGCCCAGGACTGGGACGTCACCGCCAGCCACGAGATCTCGCCGCTGTTCCGGGAGTATGAGCGGTGCTCCACCACCGTGCTCAATGCGGCCCTCAGGCCGCGGCTGCGCGGCTACCTCCAGGGGCTGGAGGGGGTGGCCGACTCGATGCTGGTCATGACCTCCGCCGGAGGCTTGGTGCCCTTGGACGTTGCGGGGGATCAGCCAGCGCGGCTGGCGCTGTCGGGACCGGCCGGGGGCGTCCTGGCCGCGGCGGACGTGGCCGCCGCCTGCGGGGTGCCCGACGCCATCTCCTTCGACATGGGTGGGACCTCTACCGACGTGTGTCTCATCTTGGGCGGCCAACCGGCCCCGGCGGCCGATCGCGACTTGGCGGGCTACGCCCTGCGGCTGCCGTCGCTTGACGTCCACACGGTGGGGGCGGGCGGCGGGTCGATCGCCTCGATCGATTCGGGTGGGGCGCTGTCGGTCGGCCCTCGGTCGGCGGGCGCCGTGCCGGGGCCTGCCGCCTACGGCCGGGGCGGCACGCGTCCCACGGTCACCGATGCCAACGTTGCGCTCGGCCGGATCCCGCCGGAGAGCCACGGCGCGCTCGGCGAGCTGGACGTCGCTGCGGCCGGCGCTGCGCTGGCGCAGGCGGGGGTTGCAGCCGAGGGCGTGCTGGCCGTGGTGGCGGCCAACATGGAGGGGGCGCTGCGCACCGTGAGCGTGGCCCGGGGCGTCGATCCCGCCGGGCTGGCCCTGGTGGCCTTCGGTGGTGCGGGCCCCCTGCATGCCTGCGAGTTGGCGCAGTCCCTGGGCATGGCCACGGTGATCGTGCCGCCGTTGGCCGGCGTGTTGTCGGCCGTGGGCATCGTGGGGGCCCCGGAGCGGCGCGATCTCACCCGGTCGTGGCCTCAGCCGCTCAGCCACGACGGCGTGGGCGAGGCCCGGTTGGATCTGGAGGCCGAGGCGGCGGCGCTGTTGGGCGGGCACGGGGGCGACGTCAACACCGGGTCGGTGCTGGCCTGCCGCTACGCCGGGCAGGGCCACGAGATCGAGGTGGACGACGTGGCGCTGTTCGGCGAGGTTCATCGCGAGCGCAACGGCTACCTGCTCGAGGACTCGCCGGTGGAGGTGATTGCCCTTCGAGCGTTCGCCGAGCGTCCGGCCGCCCGCAGCGTGCTGGAGGTGCTGGCTGCCGCAGCGCCGGTGTGCGACGGCGAGGTGCGGGGCCCCGCCTCGGTTCCGGCCGCCGACCACACCGTGTGGGTACCCGAGGGGTGGGTCGGCCGCCCCGGACCGTTGGGAGCCATGATCCTCACCCCGTCCGAGGCCGGCCGATGAACGCGGCCGAGCTCGCCGTGTTGCTGGCCCGGCTGGCGGGAGTGGCCGACGAGGCCGGCGCCGTGCTTCGGCGCTCGGCGTTCTCCGCCAACATCAAGGAGCGGGCCGACTGCTCGGTCGCACTGTTCACCCCGCCGGGCGAGCTGTTGGTGCAGGCCGAACACATCCCGGTGCACCTCGGTTCCATGCCGGCCGCCGTCGCCGCGGTGATCGAGGCCCTGGGCCCGCTTCCGGCCGACGCCCAGGCGATCGTCAACGACCCGTTCGCCGGGGGCACCCATCTGAACGACCTCACGCTGGTGGCCCCGGCCTACCTGGGCGAGGTGCTGGTGGGCTGGGTGGCCACGCGAGCCCACCACGCCGACGTGGGCGGTGCCGCCCCGGGTTCGCTCCCGGCGGACGCCACCCACATCGCCCAGGAGGGGCTGCGGCTTCCGCCCGTGCGGTTCTCCCCCGAGGTGGCTGCGCTGATCGCCGCCAACAGCCGCACCCCCGACGAGCGCCGAGGCGACCTGGACGCACAGGTGGGGGCCAACCGGGTGGCCGCACGGCGCTTCGCCCAACTGGCCGAGGCCCTCGGCGGTGCGGCCCAAGCCATCGAGGCGTGGGAGTCGGTGCTGGACCACGGCGAGGCGGCCATGGCGGCGGCCCTGGCCGCCGCCCCGGTCGGCGAGTTCGTCGACGACGACGTGATGGAGTCGGTCGGCCCGACCGATGATGCCGCTGCCGATGCCGATGCCGCCCCCGATGTCGCCGATGAGGTGGCGGTGCGGGTTCGGCTCGCGCTGGACGGCGAGCGCGCCGTGTTCGACTACTCCCACAGCGGCACGCCCGTGGCCGGCAACGTGTGGGCCCCCCGGGCGGTCACGGTGTCGGCCACATTCTGGGCGCTTCGTTCGGTGCTCGACCCCGGCCTCCCGGCGAACGGCGGCAGCTTGCGCCGCCTGGAGGTCGTGACCCGCCCGGGCACGGTGACCCATGCGGTCGCTCCGGTTGCGGTCGGGGCCGGCAACGTAGAAGTGAGCCAGCGGGTGGCCGATGTGGCCCTCGGGGCGTTGGCGGCCGCGCTGCCGGACCGGGTGCCGGCCGGCTCCCAGGGCACCATGAACAGCATCCTGGTGGGAGGAGACGGGTGGGTCAGCTACGAGACCGTGGGCGGCGGACAGGGCGGGCGCCCACCACGCGGGGGCGCTCCGCCCCGGACGGGCATGTCCGGCGTGCACACCGCCATGACCAACACCCGCAACACGCCGGTGGAGGCCACCGAGCGAGCGCTGCCGGTGCGGGTGCGGCGATACACCCTGCGCCGGGGCAGCGGCGGGGCAGGAATGGCCCAGGGCGGCGAGGGCATCGAACGCGAGCTGGAGCTGCTGGAGCCGGTCACGCTCTCGCTCATCACCGAACGCCGCCGGGTGGCGCCCCGAGGCGCGGCCGGCGGCGCCGACGGTGCGGTGGGGGAGAACTGGTTGGTTCCGGGCGGCGACGAGGCCCGGGCGCGGCGCCTGCCCGCCAAGTGCACGGTGCGGTTGCAGACGGGGGACGTGCTGCGCATGCTCACACCGGGGGGTGCCGGGTGGGGAGATCGCGTCGACGTCCTGCCGCCATAGGCGTGCCAGGTGCGGGTCGCCTCTGCCCAGCCGGGCCCGGGCGCAGCCGCTGGGCTGCGTCGCGTGGCGTCGATCTGCGCTGGTGAGGTGCTGCTCTCTACGATGTCGACATGCTTGACATCAACGGAGCTTCCGCACTCATCACCGGTGGGGCCTCGGGCCTCGGAGAAGCCAGCGCTCGGGCGTTGGCCGACAAGGGCGCCAAGGTGGTGATCATGGACCTCGACCGTCAGGCCGAGGCCGGTGAGGCACTGGCCAAGGAGCTGGGCGGCGTGTTCGCCCCCACCGACGTGACCGACACCGACCAGATCATCGCCGCCGTCGAGGCGGGCAAGGAGCTGGGCCCGGTGAAGGCGCTGGTGAACTGCGCCGGCATCGGCTGGGCCACCCGCACCATCGGCCGCGACGGCGAGTACTCGTCGGCCCACGACTTGGAGATCTTCCGCAAGGTCATCGAGATCAACCTGATCGGCAGTTTCGACGCCATCCGCCTGGCCGCCACGGCCATGAGCCAGAACGAGCCCAACGAGTCGGGCGAGCGGGGCGCCATCGTGAACACCGCATCCGTGGCGGCGTTCGACGGCCAGATCGGCCAGGCCTCCTACTCGGCGTCCAAGGGCGGCGTTGTGGGCATGACCCTGCCCGTGGCCCGCGACCTGTCGGCGTCCGGCATCCGGGTGAACACCATCGCCCCTGGCCTGTTCGACACCCCCATCTACGGCACCGGCGAGGCATCGGAGCAGTTCAAGGAGAAGCTGGCCGCCAACCTGCTCTTCCCCAAGCGCCTCGGCTTCGCCTCCGAGTTTGCGTCCTTGGCCGTCGAGATGATCACCAACTCGTACTTCAACGCCGAGACGGTGCGGCTGGATGCGGGCACCCGGATGCAGCCCAAGTAGCCGCATGCAGCCCAAGGAGCACCGCCTCCATGCTCGACTGCCGCATTCCCTTTGCTGACGGGCTGGGATAGCATTTCCTGGCTCACCCGTGGAGGTTGACGGTGGCGCTTCCGGCGAACATCACCAAGCTGCCCGCGACCATCGCTCGAACGCTGGCCGCCCGGGGCTCGGTGGCTGCCGCGCCCGTCGTGTTAGTGGTGCTCGTCGTGGGTCTGGCGGTGTTGTCCAACCGCACCGACCCCGCCAAGGTGGAGACCAAGGAGGACACGCCGGTTGAGGCTCGTCGCCTGGTCTCCACGTCCAAGGGCATGACCGAGGTGGCCGAGGACGCCGACACGGGCAAGAAGTCGGCGACGCCGAAGACCACCGCTGCTCCAGCAACCGCCCGCCCGGCGGCGTCGGCGCCGCGCCCGACGGAGACCACCGCCAAGGCCGCCCCCACCACTGCGGCCCCGGAGGATCTCAGCGGGTTCATCGGTCCCGTCCCGCCGGAGCCGTGGCCGGTCGGCTGCCGCTGCGCCCCGCTCACGGGGCTGGGCTATGACTCGCCCTTCGGTGCGGGTGGGCCCGCCGTGGCCGTCAAGGTGTCCAACGCCAGCCAGGCCGACCCGCAGACCGGGCTGAATCGGGCCGACCTCATCTTCGAGGAGCCGTCCCACGGCATCACCAGCGTCAGTCGGTTCCTCGCCGTGTTCCATTCCCGCGATGTCGACACGGTGGGCCCGGTGCGTTCGGCCCGCACCTCCGACCCGCCCTTGCTGGCGCCGATGGGTCGGCCCATCCTGGCCTACGCCGGTGCCAACAAGGGCGTTCACTGGATCGTGGACATCCGAGAGCGCGATGGATGGCTGGTGCAGGCCCACGAGAACAAGGACGGCGCCCCCGAGTTCTTCCGCCTGGACGGCCGACGCGACGAGCACAGCCTGTTCGCCCGTCGCAACAGCCTGGTGCAGACCTTCGGCGGGTTGACGGCACCGCCCAACCAGCAGTTCTCCTTCATGGAGGAGGGCGAACAGAACGCCGGGGCCAAGCCGGCCAGCAAAGTGGCCCTCAAGATCGCCGGGACATCGTCCGGCTTCATCTGGGACGAGAAGTCCAAGATGTGGCTGCGCAACCAGTACGGGCGACCGCACGTCAACAAGACCAACGGCGCCCAGATCGGTCGCAGCTCGGTCATCGTGCTGACCACCAAGTACCAGGGTTCCTTCGCCGACTTGGCCAGCCTCGAGGCGGTGACGTTCCCGGACAGGCCGGGCCAGGGGGTGGCCAGCGGGCAGGCCTGGGTGTTCACCGGCAACACCGTCACCCAGGGCACGTGGAGCCGGGGCTCGGAGGTGGCGCGATTCGACCTGCGTGACCTGCAGGGGCGCCCCATGGGCATTCAGCGGGGGCCGGTGTACGTGGGGCTCACCAGCGCCCCCCCGACCTACTCCTGACCATCATGGCAAACCTTCGTTCGTTGTTGACCTCCGTGGGCAGCCGGCTGGCGTCGTTGGGCCCCCGCCGGCTGGTGTTCGCTGCGCCCGTGGTTGTCGTCGGCCTGGTGGTCGGGGTGGTCATGCTGGGCGGCGGCAACGAGGTGACCACGAAGGAGGATGCGGCCAAGCCGCATCAACGAATCGTGTCCACCTCGAAGGGGATCCCGCGCTCCACGGTGGCCTCCACCACCACGACGGCGCCGGCTCCGCCGCCAACCACGGCCGCCAAGCAGCCCGCCACCGGCGACGACCAGGCCGTTCCCGTGTCGGACGAGGCCTCCGGCGCCCCGGGCCCCCAGCTCATGCCCGTGCTCCCCCCCGAGCCATGGCCCGAAGGGTGCTGCGCAGCCCTCACCAACAAGGGCTTCGATCCGGGGCAGAGCGAGGCCAGCCCGGCGGTCGCGGTCAAGGTGTCGAACGCTCCGGAGGCCGACCCGCATTCCAACCTGCACCGTGCCGACCTCATCTACGAGCTTCGGGCCGAGGACGTCAGCCGGTTTATCGCCGTGTATTCGTCCCGCGACGCCGACGTGGTCGGGCCCATTCGGTCGGCCCGCACCGCGGATCCGGCCATCATCAAGAGCCTGGGTCGCCCCATGCTGGTGTTTTCGGGAGGCAATGACGGCGTGATGTCGCTGATGGAGCGGCGGGAAGCTGAGGGCTGGCTGGTGCGCATGCTCACCGGCATGAACACCGCGTCGTTCTTCCGCACCAACGACCGGGGGGTGCCCCACAACTTCTACGGGCACCGTCCGGGGTGGGTGCAGACCCGTGGCGATCTGGTCGCGCCGCCCAACCGCCAGACCGAGTTCCTCGGCAGCAGCGCCGTCAACCACGTCACCGGGCAACCGGTGAAGGTGTCGGTGCGGATCGGGCAATCCAACTCGTGGTGGCAGTGGGACGACACCAGCCAGATGTGGCTGCGGTTCCAGCACAACCGCCCGCACATCGACAAGGACACCGGCTTCCAGATCGGCCGCAACTCGGTGGTGATCCTGAAGGTGAACTACGCCAAGTCGGGCGCAGACGTTCGTTCGCCGGAGGCCGTCAGCCATGGGCATGGTGAGGCCTGGGTGTTCACCGGACGCGACTACATCCACGGCGGATGGAGCCGCAACGGGCCCGACGATTCGTGGCACCTCCTGGACGATCGGGGCAATCCGATCCGCCTGGCGTCGGGCCCCGTGTACATCGGTCTCACCGACGTTTCGCCGGTCGTCGAGTAGCCGCCGACGCGGGCACCGATCCCACCCCAGCAGCCGGGGCGGCTGTCGCCCCTTAGCCCCCGTGTGTTCGGGGGCGGTTGCGGCGCCGCACCGGCGTGCACCGATGTGCGTGCTGGGCCGCTGCGAGCAGCTCGGCGTCGCCGGAGGAGTCCCCGTAGGCCCACAGCTCCACGTCGTCGCGCGTCAACTCCAGCTCGCCCAGGTGCCGGTCGAGCCGCACCACTTTCTCGGGCCCCCGGCAGTTGGGGCCGGTCATCTCGCCGGTGAGCACGCCGCGGTCGTCAGCCACCAGCTCCACGGCCTCCACGCCATCCAGCCCGAGCGTCTCGGCCAGTGGCCGCAGGTACACGCCGAGGGAGGCCGATACCAGCAGCACGAGGTGCCCCCTGGCCCGGTGCCACTCGATGCGTTCGATGGCGTCGGGGCGCAGCTCGGTCTGGAGACGGGCGGCATAGGCGGCACCGGCGGCCTCGACGTCGGCGGCCGACCTGCCCCGCAGCACGTGGCGCAGCATGGCGGCCTTGGCATCGTCCCGGGTTCGCGCGCGCTGCCGGGCCAGGCTCAGGCCGCTGAGGCCCACCGAACGCGCCGCTGCCCGCCGGCCGCCCAGGCCGATCAGAAACGGCACCAGCATGTCGCGGTAGGTCAGGGTTCCGTCGAAGTCGAACGCAGCCACGCCCTGACGGTCGGACGGGGAGCGCCGGGCGTGGTCGGGCCTGATGGTGTGGGCGGCGCCGGATGCTCGGTCGTGCCCGCCCGCTGGGGCGGTGGGGGCTTCGGTGCCGTCGCCCACGGTCACTCGGCCTGGTCGGCCTCGGTCCCCTCGGTCAACTCGGCCAGCCGTTCCAGGGTGGCTTCCATGTCAACCGGGTGCTTGTCGGGATACCCCATCAGCTTGATGAAGGCCTTCACCGGCGGGAGCGCCCCGCTCCAATCGAAGGACTCGGTGACCACGGTGCCCTCGTCGGTGGGCTCCAGCTCGTAGCGCCACACGTGGCGGCCCATGTGGCGCCAGCCGATGCGCCGCCCCTCCTCGAACTCCACGACCGTGTTGTTGATGCGGTACGGCAGGCCCATGCGCATGTCCATGCCGAACTTGGAGCCCATCTCCAGACGCTGTCCCTGCTCGCCCCGGCTGGCCTGCACGGTGCCCGAACCGTCGATGTCGGCGTGGCGGGCGGGATGGGCCAGCACGTCGAAGATGGCGTCGGCGTCGGCGTGGATGGTGCGGCTGACCGACACCTGCTGTTCTGTGCTCATGTTGGATCCCTTGCGTTGGCGGGCGGACCTCGACACTACCGACCGTCGGCCAGCGCGGCCTCCAACGCCGGGCGCAGCTCGGAATGTGCGAAGTGATAGCCGGTGTCCCTCAGCACGCCGTTGTCCACCCGTTGGCTGGTCTTCAGGAGCGACTCCGCCAGTTCGGATCCGTAGAGCACCTTGGGGCCGATCATCGGGATGATGAACGTGGGCCGGTGCAGCACCGATCCCAGCGTGGAGGCGTACTCGGCGTTGGTCACCGGATTGGGGGCCACCAGGTTGACGGGGCCCGACACAGCGTCGTGGTCGAGGCAGTGCAGGGTGGCTTCCACCTCGTCGGTCAGCGAGATCCAGCTGACCCACTGTGTGCCCGGCAACACCTTGCCGCCGAGCCCGAACTTGAAGAACGGCATCTGCGTGGCCAGCGCGCCGCCGCGAGTGGATTGCACGATGCCGGTTCGCAACGTGACGGTGCGGATGTCGGCCTCGGCGGCCACCCGGGCGGCACCCTCCCATTCCACGCACACCTTGGCGAGGAAGTCGCTGCCCGGGGGCGCGCTCTCGTCCACGGTGGCGTCGCCGGTGTCGCCGTAGTATCCGATGGCCGATGCCGACAGCAGCACCTTGGGCGGCGTCCTCAACCCGGCGATGGTGCCGGCGATCAGCGAGGTGCCCTTGGTTCGGCTGGTGAGGATCGTCCGTTGCTGCTGTGCCGTCCACCGCTTGGCGGCAATGGGCTCGCCGGCCAGATGGATGACCGCGTCGAGGCCCTCGATCGCCGCCGCATCGATGTCGCCGTCGTCGGGCGACCAGTACGCGGCGTGCTCATCGGCGGCCGCACGGTTGCTCGATCGCGTCAGCTGGAGCACCCGGTCGCCCCGGGCCCGTAGCGCCTCGCTGAGGGCCGTGCCGATGAGTCCGCCCGAACCGGTGATCGCAACATCCATGCCCTCAGTCAACCGCCGCCGCCCCGTCGGTGCCCAATGGATGCCGGGCAAGCTGACGGGACCCGTGCACCCCGGTACCCTCGACGGTCGTGAGCACCAAGGGCTTGATCATCGCAGCGGCACTCACCGGCGTCCTGATCGTCGCCGCCTTCGTCACCCAAGTGGTGATGGCGTCCGGACAGGGCTGAGCCGCCCCGGTTGTCCCCCCGCCCCGGTGCCCGGTCGCCCCTGCCAGCCCCGGCCGGGGAATGGCAGGTGACGGGGTAGTCTCGCCCGGGTACGGACAGGTGCTGTCCGCGGTGAGGAGATGGGTGTGAGCGAGACACAACACGGCGACGCGGCGGCACCGGGTTCGGCCGATGGCCTCGACGCCGATGAAGACCAAGCCGACGAGTTCGACGTGGTCATCGTCGGCGGTGGCCCGGGCGGCTATGGGGCGGCGCTCTATGGGGCCAGCGCCGGGCTGCGGGTGGCCATGGTGGAGAAGGACAAGGTGGGCGGCACCTGCCTGCACCGGGGCTGCATCCCGGCCAAGGAGCTGCTGGAGACCGCCCACGTTCACCAGACGGTGCTGGGCGCCGGCCGGTTCGGCATCGCCACCGATGCGCCGGTGGTGGACTGGTCGGTCACCCAACAGCGCAAGCAGACGATCATCGACCAGCTCCACAAGGGGTTGTCGGGCCTGATCAAGCAGCGCAAGATCGAGTCGATCTCCGGCACCGGGCGCCTCGAGGCCGACCGCAGCGTCACGGTGCAGCTGGCCGATGGCGGCACCCGAACCCTGCGGGGGAGCGCGGTCATCGTGGCCACCGGCTCGGTGCCCCGCACCATCCCGGGCTTCGAGCCCGACGGCACGACGGTGTGCACGTCGGACGAGTTCTTGGAGCTGGCCGACCTGCCGCGTCGGGCGGTGGTGATCGGCGGCGGGGCCATCGGCTGCGAGTTCGCCTCCACCATGGCCGACATGGGCGCCGAGGTGACCATCCTGGAGGCGCTCCCCAAGATCCTCCCCGGCCTGGATGAGGACGTCACCAAGCAGGTGCTGCGATCGTTCAAGAAGAAGGGCATTGCCGTGAAGGCCGGCGTCTCGGTGACCGGCCACCAACCCGGTGCCGATGGCGGCACCACGGTGAGCTTCGGCGACGGCGAGACCCTGGAGTGCGACCTGGTCGTGGTCTCCGTCGGGCGCCGGCCCTACACCGACGGTGTGGTCGCCGACGACGCCGGCGTCGCGCTGGACGAGCGGGGCTTCATCACCGTCGACGAGTGGTGCCGCAGCACGGCGGAGGGCGTGTGGGCCGTCGGCGACTGCATCAACACCCCCCAGCTGGCGCATGTGGCCTTCGCCGAGGGCATCTGCGTCATCGGCGACATCCTGGGCGAGGCGCCAGTCCCGGTGGACTACCACGCCGTCCCGTGGGCGATCTACTGCCAGCCCGAGGTGGCCTTCGCCGGGTACAGCGAGCAGGCCGCGGCCGAGGCCGGCTTGCAGGTGGTCACCTCCACCCACCGCTACCTGGGCAACAGCCGGGCGCAGATCATCGGCGACACCGACGGCCTCGTGAAGATCATCGCCGAGGACAACGGCGATGGCACCGGCGGGCGGGTGCTGGGCGTCCACATGGTGGGGCCGTGGGTCACCGAGCAGCTGGGCCAGGGTTACCTGGCGGTCAACTGGGAGGCCACCGTCGACGAGATCGCCCACTTCATCCAACCCCACCCCAGCCTGTCGGAACTGTTCGGCGAGTCGGTGCTGGCCCTCACCGGCCGCAGCCTCCACGGTTAGGCGCCACCCACCGGTTCGAAACCACATCCAAGGAGCAGCTACATGTCCGAGGTCACCATGCCCCAGCTCGGGGAGTCCGTCACCGAGGGAACCATCACCCGCTGGTTCAAACAGCCAGGCGACGAGATTGCCGAGGACGAGATCCTGCTGGAGGTGTCCACCGACAAGGTCGACACCGAGGTGCCGTCCCCCGTTGCGGGAACACTGCAGGAGCTGCGGGTGGAGGAGGGCGACACGGTGGACGTGGGCACCGTCATCGCCGTGATCGGCGAGGGTGCGGCAGCGGCCGGCGAGAGCGCCGGCTCCGAACCGGCGGTTGACGCCACCGGAGGCGACGGCACGGCCGACACGCCCAGCGAAGGTCGCGCAGCGGACGCCTCGACGCCCCCTCCTCCGGCGCAGCCCTCGGCCGCATCGGCGCAGCCCTCGGAACCTGCGGCGGCGAACGACGCAGCCCAGCCAGAGGCCGCAGCCCAGCCCGTCGACGCCCCCCAGGCCCACGGCGGACCGTCGGGCAGGCCGGCACCCGAGGCCTCGGGGCCGCCAGAGCGCCAGGCCGAGGCGCCGAGCGCCGAGAGCGCACCACCGTCCGCCCCAGCCCAGGATGCTCCCTCCGGCGCGGCCGCATCGAACGCCGGAACCCTGCTGTCGCCGCAGGTGCGGCGGCTGCTGGCCGACGCCAACCTCGCCGCGTCCGAGGTGACCGGCACCGGGGTGGGCGGTCGAATCACCCGCCAGGACGCCCTCGGCGCCATCGAGGCGGCCAAGCGCACCGGCGCCGCCGGCGCCGAGGCCGTTGGCACGGGCCCGCCGCCGGGCGCCACGCCCGCACCTACCGGGCCGCAGGCCGCACCCCAACCCTCGCCCGCCGCTGCGCAACCGGCGGCCGCCGCACCGGGCTCGCCCGCCGCTGCGCAACCGGCGGCCGCCGCACGGGGCTCGTCGGTACCAACCCCCGCTCCGGTTGCTCTGGGCGCGGGCGACACCGAGGTGCCGTTCTCCAACATCAGGCGCCGCACCGGCGAGCACATGGTGGCCTCCAAGGCCACGTCGCCCCACGTGATCACCGCGGTGGAGGTTGACTACGAGGCGGTCGAGGCCGCCCGGCAGCAGTTTGGGGCCGAGTACAAGGCCAGCGAGGGCCACAGCCTCACCTATCTGCCCTTCATCGCCCGTGCCGCCGTGGACGCGATGTCGGATTTCCCGTTCATCAACGCCTCGGTGGATGGCGACTCGCTCGTCGTCCACCGCGACGTCAACCTGTCCGTGGCCGTCGACCTCAACTTCGAGGGACTTCTGGCCCCCGTGGTGCGCCAGGCATCCGACAAGCGCCTGCACGCCATCGCCCGCGACATCGCCGATCTGGCCCAACGGGCGCGGGCCAAGCAGCTGAGCCCCGACGACCTCGTTGGTGGCACGTTCACCCTGTCCAACTCGGGCAGCTTCGGAGCGTTGTTCGTGGCGCCGGTGATCAACCAGCCCCAGGTGGCCATCCTGTCCACCGACGGCATCTCCCGACGGCCCGTGGCGGTCTCCGATGGCCGCGGCCACGAGTCCATCGCCATCCATTCGGTGGGCAACCTCACGATGAGCTGGGATCACCGGGCCTTCGACGGCGCCTATGCGGCGGCGTTCCTGGCCCGCATGAAGGAGATCCTCCAAACCCGGGACTGGGCCGCCGAACTGTGAGCGTGGCGCCGCTGCACGTCCGGTGGCTGGGCCGCACCCGCTACCGGGATGCGCTGGCGCTGCAGCAGGCGCTGAGCCGGCGGGGACGGGACAACTGGCTGTTGTGCCAGGAGCACGAGCCCACCTACACCATGGGTGTGCGCACCGATCCGGCCAACCTGCTGGTGGATCCGGCAGAGGTTGGCGCCGAACTGGTGCGGGCCGACCGCGGCGGCGACGTCACGTTCCACGGACCCGGCCAGCTCACGGCCTATCCGATCCTCACCCTTGCGGGCCGGGGCGGTGGCGACATGCCCGACTCGGTCGCGTACGTGCGGGCCGTCGAACAGACCGTTATGGACACGCTCGCCGACCTCGGGTTGGCCCATGCCACCCGGCTGGACGACTACCCCGGGGTGTGGGTGGCCCCGCCCGGGGAGCGGCCGCGCAAGATCGCCGCCATCGGGGTGCGCCTGGCGCGCAATCGCACGTTGCACGGGGTGGCGCTGAACGTGGATGTCGACCTGGACTGGTTCAACCACATCGTGCCCTGCGGCATCGCCGAGTATGGGGTGACCTCGCTGGCGGCCGAGGGCATCGGCGCCAGCATGGCCGAGGTGACCGATGCGTTCACCGCGCGGGCCGTGTCTCGCTGGGCCCCAGCCGGCGGCGCCCGGGGCGAACGCGCCGACGGGTTAGTAGCGGTGCCGGGGGCGGCGGCCGGGTCACCCGACGGCTTCGGCGCGGGTTGGGACCGCTCCGACGTGGTCTGGCGCCACCGGCCCGACGACCTGGCGCCGTTCAGCCGGCGCGAGGCGTCCCAGGACGGCGCCCTTCGGGGCCCGGCAATCGCCGCCGTCCCAGCCGATGGTGCGGCACCCTCCTCGGGCTCGGCTCCGTCCCAGGCGTCAACCAGCGAGGCTCCTGCAAACGGCTCGGTCGCCAGGGTGGAGCTGACGCCTCGCCGCGCCCGCCGCCTGGCCGACGCCGGCGTCGAGAGCGCCCGCCCCTACCGCGAGCGCAAGCCCGAGTGGATGCGGGCGGCGGTGCGTCACGGCCCCGCGGTGGCGTCGGTGAAGCGGGCCATGGCCTCGCACGACCTGGTGACGGTCTGCGAGGAGGCCGGATGCCCCAACCTGTCGGAGTGCTGGGCCGAGGGAACGGCCACCTTCATGATCAACGGGGAGCGCTGCACCAGGGCCTGCGGCTTCTGCCTGGTGGACACCCGCCTGCCCGGCCCGCTCGATGCATCCGAGCCGCAGCGGGTCGCCCGGGCGGTCGACGAGCTGAGGCTCGACTTCGCCGTGGTCACGGCCGTCGCCCGTGACGACCTCGCCGATGGGGGCGCCGGGGCGTTTGCCGCCACCATCGCCGCCATTCGGTCGGCCTGCCCGGGGTGCCGGGTGGAGGTGCTCATCCCCGACTGCAAGGGCGATCCCGAGGCCCTGGCCACCATCTTCGATGCCCGGCCCGACGTGCTGAACCACAACATCGAGACGGTGGCCCGCCTGCAGCGGGCCGCCCGCCCGTCGGCGGGCTACGCCCGCAGCCTGGCCGTGCTGGCCAGGGCCGCTGACGCCGGCCTGGTCACCAAGTCGGGCATGGTGCTGGGCATGGGCGAGACCGAGGCCGAGATCGCCTCCACCCTGGCCGACCTGGCCGGCGTGGGCGTCAGCATCGTCACCATGGGCCAGTACCTGCGGCCCACGGCCGCTCACCTGCCGGTGGCCCGCTGGTGGACACCCGAGGACTTCGAGCGCTTCGCCGGGATGGCCGCGGCGGTCGGCATCTCCCATGCCGAGTCGTCGCCGTTCACGCGCAGCTCACATCACGCCGCCCAGGCCGCCGATTCGGTGGCCGATTCGGCGGCGCCCGCCCTCCGGTGAGGGTGATGGGGTCCCTGGCACCGATAACCCTCACCGCGTTTCGGCGGGCCTCCTCGTGGCCCGGCCCAGGGCGCCTCGCACGGCGGCCACAATCTGAGCATCGGTGAACGCCGAGGTCACGCGGACGCAGGCCCACCCGGCCGTGATCAGCGCGTTCTGCCGTCGCCGGTCCTCATCGAACGAGCGCCGACCCGCGTGGAAGTCGAACCCATCGGCCTCCAGGAACACCCACAGGTGGGGCCAGGCGAAGTCCAGCCGGTAGGTACGTCCGCCAAGACGTACCCGAAAATGACAACGCGGCGCCGGAATGCCAGCCGCTTCCAGTACCCGCAATACCCGTGCCTCAAGCACGCTCTCACACGGCCGGCTCGTGCGGCGTTGTTCGACGAGGGCGATCAGGGTGTGGGGCCGTCGGCCGGAGCCGGTGAGGTCGGGGTCGAGCGACGACGCCACGTCGTCGAGCGTCATGAGGCGCCGCCGCAGCCCCGAGTCCAGGGCGGCGGCCAGGTGATCGATGGGCATGCGGCCCGAGAGGTCCAGCAGGGTGCGTTGCGGTGTGGTCACCGGAATCCCGTCCACCATGGTGAAGTGGCGTGCTTCGGTGCGACCGCTGTGGTGCACGCGTATCCCCGTCAGCTGCACCCGGCGGCCCCGGCTGACCACCATCTCCACCTCGGAGTGGCGCACCTCCCAACCCCACAGGCGAGCGGCGGAGCTATGGCTTGCCCACGCCGGCGGCGAGCGAAGTACTGCCGCCATGATGCGTTGCCGCAGCGCTCCGGTCGGTTGCCCCGTCGCCAGCACGCCTCGCGCGACCCTGCTCCAACGGCCCACACGCACGGCATGTGCAATGGCATCGTGTGTCGCTCCGGCCTGTGCGGCCTGGTCGACCGTTACCAGCCCATGCTGCGTGGCGGCCAGTTCGCTGATCCGTCGCTCGTCCACCCGGCCAGCGTGGCGCTCCCCGGGCCTGCGCGCCATGGGTTGCGGTCCCCCTCAGGCGCTGCACATGTAGGGGCCTCGCCAAGGTGTGCCGTGAGGGTTGTGGGGTCTCTGGCACCGACAACCTCACCGGACCCGTCCACCGCACGCGGGCCGGCGGCGGTGGCTACTCCGTGTGGATGCGTTGTGGCGGTGTGCGGTCTCGGAGGTCGACGACGCGCACCGTCGGATCGGTGGCCTCGATACCGTCGAGCTCCAGCTTCCACGGCTCGTGGTCGGCCAGGCTCCACATGCCCAGCCCGGTGATCCTTGCCTCGACGATCTCCATGCCGGGGCCAATGGCTTCCAGGGCGTAGGGCAGCTCGTGGGGCGTGACCGGCATGGCCAGCGTGCAGTGGGGCATCCATGAGCCGGGGCGATAGAACGGGCGCACCAGGCCGGGATCCCGCACGCTCACGATGCGGTGCGTCTGCTGTTGCAGTTCCAAGAGCTCCACCGTGGGGCTGGCGGCGAGGAAGAGCACGCCGGGGTCTTCGAAGTAGCCGATCCCGGCGAAGCGCATGCGCGACAGCACCGCCCAATTGAGGCCGGCCAGCTCCTCGCGCAGCCGCTCGGGTTGATGGCCGTCGCTCACCACCAGCGACAGGTGAGGGTGGCTGGCGTCCTCGCCGCGGGTGTTCAGCCCGCGCCTGCCCAGCGCCTCCCACAGCCTTCGTACCGCGTCGTCGGTTTCGGCGTCGAAGTACAGCTCAACAGCGAACGGCACCGTCGCTCCCGCCAAGTGGAACGTGGGGCTCAGGGGCGGCCGCAACGGCAACGATGATGCTGCGTCGACCATGGCAAACCGTGGCACTGAGAGGTGTCGTCATGGATGGGCCCCCGCTTGGCCCTCCGCCAGATCGAAGCAACCGTCGCTCCGAGGTAGCGTCCCATTCGGACGCGGCGTCGGCACAGCGTAGCGACCGATTCCGAAGGCCCAGCGCACTCCTACCCAGCACGCTCGCCGGGTCACCCAGGGTGAACCGATGGCTGTGCCCCGAACCCCCGAAGGACGCCCCGATGTTCGAGTGGAACGACGAACAGCAGATGATCCGCACGGCCGTGCGGCAGTATGTCGAGGCCGAGATCGAGCCCCGGCGTGACGAGCTGGAGTTCGGCGACCTCCCGCCCTACGACCTGTTGCGGGGCCTGTTCTCCACCTTCGGCATGGACCAGATGGCCCGCGACTCCTTCGATCGCACGATCGAGCGGGAACGGGCAGCGGAGGCCGCCAGCAACGAACCGCAAGGCAGCATCGTCGACGGCAGCAGCGACGGCGAGGACAGCGCCGAGCCCGGCGCGCGGTCCTCCCGGCGCGACGCCGCCATGACGCTCATCCCCATCATCGAGCTGTGTCGGGTGTGCCCCGGCATGGTCACCGCCATGGGCGTGTCGATGGGGCTCACCGCCTCCGCCATCATGTCGAAGGGCACGACCGCACAGAAGGTTCGCTGGGCTCGGGATCTGCTGTCGCTCGACAAGGTGGGGGCGTGGGCCATCACCGAGCCGGGCTCCGGCTCCGATGCCTTTGGGTCGATGAAGGCCACGGCCCGTCGCGACGGCGACGAGTACGTGCTGTCGGGCTCGAAGACCTTCATCACCAACGGCCCTCACGCCGACACCATCGTGTTCATCTGCAAGCTCGACGAGGGCAACCCGCCTGAGGAGCGTGCCATCCTGCAGTTCGTGCTGGACAGCGGCATGGAGGGGCTCACCCAGTCCAAGCCGCTGCGCAAGATGGGGCTGCACTCAAGCCCCACGGGCGAGCTGTTCCTCGACGATGTGCGGGTGGGGACGGACCGGCTCCTCGGAGAGTCCGAGGACGCATTTCGCGGGGCGGGTGGCCGTTCGGCGTCGAAGGCCACGTTCTCCATCGAACGGGCGGGTGTGGCGGCCATGGCGCTGGGCATCGTCGAGCGATGCCTCGAGCTCTCGGTGGCCTACGCCAACGATCGCGTGCAGTTCGGCCGGCCCATCGGTGAGTTCCAGCTGATCCAGCTGAAGCTGGCCAAGATGGAGGTGGCCCGGCTGAACATCCAGAACCTGGTGTTCCGCTTCATCGAGATGGGTGCCGCCGGCAAGGACGTGGACTTCGCCGAGGCATCGGCGGCCAAGCTGTACTCGGCGCAGACCGCCACCGAGGTGGCGCTGGAGGCGGTGCAGCTCTTCGGCGGCAACGGCTACATGTCGGAGTATCCGGTGGAGCAGCTGGCACGAGACGCCAAGGTGCTGCAGATCTACGCCGGCACCGACGAGATCCAGATCTCCCAGATCGCCCGCGACCTGTTGGCCAAGGGGTGAGCGGGCCGGTGATGCCGTGATCGAGCTGGATGCCGCCACGTTCCTGGCGGCCTGGGCCACCGGCATGGCGCTGTTTCTCTGGGTCACGGGCCGGCGGCGCGAGGTGGGCATCGGCTACGGCTGGACGGTGCGTGGCACCAACGTGGCGCTGTTGGTCGGCGCCGTGCTGGTGGGCCTGCGCTACGACTCGGTGCCGGTGCGCGACGCGGCGGCGCTGGGCGCCCTGCTGAGCACGATCGGGGTCACGGTTGTGTCGTGGCAACGGCGTCGGGCGGGGGTTGCCAAGCAGCGGGAGCGCACCCAGGCCCGGTCGGCCCGGGTGAGCGACATGACGGGCATCGACAAGGCGGAGCAGGTCTTCGACGAGTCGGTGCCCGAGTTTCCCCCCAACCTCGACCTCATCCCGGTGGCCTTCGGTGTGCTGGCGCTGATCGCCGGGGGAGTCGCCACCGGAGGGGATGCGCCCCTGCTGTCGGTGGCCAGGTGGCTGGCCGGCGCGGCGTTCCTCGGTGCGGTGTCCGACGGCATGCTGCTGGGCCACTGGTACCTGGTGCAGCCGGGGTTGCCCCGTGCACCCCTGCTGGAGCTGGTGCGTTGGGTGGGCTACACGTGGCCGGTGGAGGTGGCGTTGCTGCTGGTACCGACCGGCATGTTCTCGGTGTTCTCGGGTTCCATCGACGATGGCTACGGCGGCATGTTGGGCTGGTTCTGGGCGGCGAGCGCGGTCACCACGATCGGCCTGGTGTTCGTCACCCGGGCGGCCCTGAAGGAACGTCAGTATGCGGCGGTCATGGCGGCCACCGGGTTGCTCTACCTGGCCATCCTCACGGCGTTTGGCACCGACCTCGTCGCCCGCGCGCTGCTGTCTGGCGCGTAGCCGCTGCGGTTCCACAACCACAGCCGGCCGCAGATTCCAGCCGCCAAGTCGTCACACTGCGTGCGGCTGCGACCTCCCAGCGACGGAGTTGAAGGCGGCGGGAACGGCCCCGTACCGTGCTGACCCCGCCGCCGCTGCCCATGCTGCGCCGTTGGTTCCGGCGAAGCTGCGGAGCGGTGGCTGATGGGCGGTGAACACAGGCGGCGCCGGGCGATGTCGCGGAATCGGGACAGAACAGGAGACGAGGGTGAGGCTGGTCCGGTTTGCCACCAAGGAGGGGATGCTGGGTGTCGGCGGGCTCGACGGCGACGACGTTGTCGAGTACGTCCACAGCACCGATCGCGTGCCCCTCGGACTTCGCGTGGCCCCCTCGGGCCGTACGTTGGACCGCTCCCAGGTGCGCCTGCTGGCGCCCGTCGCCCGCCCGCCGAAGTTCCTGGCCATCGGGAAGAACTACGCCGACCACGCCGCCGAGATGGGGATCCCGGCACCGGCCGAGCCGCTGTTCTTCAACAAGCAGAGCACCTGCGTCACCGGGCCGACCGATGACATCTGGGTGCCTCGGGATGCGCCCTCGGTGGACTACGAGGGCGAGCTGGGGGTGGTCATCGGCCGCCGCACGCGCCGGGTGGGGGTGGATGAGGCCTGGGGCTCCATCGGTGGCTACCTGGTGGTCAACGACGTGTCCGTGCGCGCTTGGCAGCGGCGCAGCGCCACCTTCACCCTGGGCAAGTCGTTCGATACCCATGGTCCTATCGGCCCCTGGGTGCTCACGCCCGATGAGGTCGCCCACCCGGAGGACCTACGCATCCGCACGTGGGTGAACGACGAGCTGCGCCAGGACGACTCCACCGCCTCCATGGTGCTGGGCATCGCCGAGCAGATTGCCTACCTGTCTCAGGCCACCACCCTGGAGGTGGGCGACATCATCACCACCGGAACCCCGGCCGGCGTCGGTGCGGGCTTCGACCCGCCCCGCTGGCTGGTGGCGGGCGACGAGGTGCGGGTGGAGATCGAGGGCATCGGCGAGCTGCGCAACCGGGTGGTGGCCGAGCCGGCCGCGTAAGGCCAGCCCTTGCTCAGCGCAGGCCGAGCTTGCGGGTGCAGGCGGGCCAGGCGCCCCAACCCTGGGAGGCCTGAACTCGCTTGGCCACCTCGATCTGGGCCTGGGGGCTGTTCTCGTGCGGCATGCCCTGACCGCCGAAGGCTCGCCACGTCGAGAGGCTGAACTGCAGCCCGCCGTAGTAGCCGTTGCCGGTGTTGATGGACCAGTTGCCGGTGGACTCGCAATGCGCCAGCGAGGCCCACGGCTCGCCGATGGGTGCCGACGCCGCCGGTGCGGGCGCTGCGGCGGCCGCGGAGCCGGCGGATGCCCGGGCCTCTGCGGCGGCGGCGATGAGGCGATCGGCATCGGATGGGGCGGCCTCGGCGGGCTCGGTGTCCTGTTCGGCGTCCTCCGCGCGACGGGCGGCTGCGGCCTTCTGGGCCTTGGCGATCTTGGCGGCCCGGTCAGCCTCGGCGGCCTCCAGCTCCTGGCGTTTTGCCCGCTCGGCGGCGGCCGTTCGGGCGGCCTCCTTCTCGGCAGCGGCTTCCTCGGCGGCGCGCTTGGCCTCGGCTGCGGCCTTCTCCTTGCGGTGGATCGAGATCAGCTCGGTTCGGGCCACCAACTTGGACCATTCCACGTCCAGGCGTTCGTTGTAGTCCTCTCGGGCCTTGAGCGAGTTGGCGTGGGCCATCCGCCCGATCAGGTCAACGTCACCGCGATCCGAGGCGGAGTCCCGACCCGCCTCGGTGGTGCCCAGGTCGCTCGCTGCGGCCGCAGTGCCGACCAGCAACACACCCAGGGCCGTGGCGCCCACGGCCAGTCGCATGCCGCGGACGCGACGTGACGCCCGTTGGTGGGCGCGGATCGACGTGTCGGGGGTTCGGAAGGGATCCACGGGTGGACTCCAGGGGAGAGGGGGTCGGTCTGCGGCGGGTTCGTGACGGGCACGAGACAGACCAAGCCGCTGGGGGAGCACAGGAGTGTTGCGGCTTCGTAACCTTTTCGCAATATGACGTCCGTCACATAGGTGTTTCCGCCCATCCGCGGCTCGGGCACGTCGGCCCAGGGCCCCGCACTACCATGGGCGGCCCTCGGTGGAGTTCTGGGAGTGCCATGCCACGCGCAATCTGGAGCGGATCGATCAGCTTTGGGCTTGTCTCGATCCCGGTGAAGCTGTTCTCGGCGGTGTCCGAGCAGTCGGTGAGGTTCAACCAGCTCGACGGTCGCAACAACGCAAGGGTGCGCCAGCGCCGGGTCAACGAGGTGACCGGCGAGGAGGTGCCCCACGGCGAGATCGTGAAGGGCTACGAGGTGGCGTCCGGCCAGTGGGTCACCATCACCGACGACGACCTGGCCCAGCTCATGCCCGAGCAGAACCGGCTGATCGAGCTGGAGGAGTTCGTCGATCTCGACGAGATCGACCCGGTCTACTTTTCCGGCAGCTACTGGCTGGGCCCCGCCGATGCGGCCAAGCCCTATGCCCTGCTGGCCACCGCCCTGGCCGACGCCAACAAGGTGGGGCTGGGTCGCTTCGTCATGCGCTCCAACCAGTACCTCGCAGTGGTGCGCTCGGTGGAGGGGGCCCTCATGCTGTCGATGATGGTGTGGGCCGACGAGGTGAACCCGCCCGAGGCCATCCCCGGCATGGATCGGGCCGCGGACGTGGAGGTGAGCGACAAGGAGCTGGCCATGGCCTCCTCGCTCATCGACTCGCTCACCGAGACCTTCGAGCCCGAGAAGTACCACGACACCTACCGTCAGGCGGTGCTGGACCTCATCGACCGCAAGGCCGACGGCGAGGAGACGCCCGTGCCGGCGCCGGCCGACGATCGTGACGACACGGTGGTGGACCTCATGGCCGCACTGGAGGCCAGCGTGGCGGCGGCCAAGAAGTCCCGCAAGGCCGACGCCGAGGCTGCTGCGGCTGACAGCGACGACGAACTCGCCGCCGAGTCGGCCTAGGCCGCCATCGCCGTGGCCGAGTCGACCACCCAGCTGGTGGAGGTGGACGGCCGCCGGCTGAAGCTGTCCAACCTCGACAAGGTGCTCTATCCCCTCACCGGCACCACCAAGGGCGACGTCATCGGCTACTACGCCGCCATCGCCCCCACGATGCTGGCGCACCTGGCCGGTCGCGGCGTCACCCTGGTGCGCCACCCCAACGGCGTCGGCGCCGACGGGTTCTTCGAGAAGCGCTGCCCGTCGCACCGGCCCGAGTGGATCCACACCGTGGACGACCCGGGCGACCGACGGGGCGCCATCGCCGCCTGTGCGCTGGACGAACCGGCGGCGCTGGTGTGGACGGCCAACCTGGCCGCCCTCGAGCTGCACACCCACATGTCGCTCGGTGCCGACCTGGACACCCCTACCATGTTGGTGCTCGACCTCGACCCGGGGCCCGACGTCGGGCTGGACGGGTGCTGCGAGGTGGCGCTGTGGCTGCGCGAGATCCTCGACTCGGTCGACCTGGCGGGATTTGCCAAGACGTCGGGGTCCAAGGGCATGCAGCTGTACGTGCCGCTCAACACACCGCACGACTACGACCACACCAGCTCGTTCGCCCTGGCCATGGGTCAGCTGCTGGCCAAGCGGGAGCCCAAGCGGGTGCTCACCGAGATGACCAAGGCCAAGCGCAGCGGCAAGGTGTTCATCGACTGGTCGCAGAACACCCGGCACAAGACCACCATCACGCCGTACTCCACTCGGGCCAGGGACCGGCCCACGGTGTCCACCCCCATCAGCTGGGACGAGGTGTCCGCCGGCGCCGAGGGCGAGCCGCTCACCTTCGACATCGACGACGTGCCCGCCCGGGTCGATGAGCTCGGCGACCTCTTCGCCGACACCCTGAAGCTCAAGCAGCAGCTTCCCCAGCGGGGCTGAGCGCTAGGTATGGGGGAGTTATATAACTCTGAACCGCAAGCTGGTCAAAGTATATAACTATGGATATCATGACGTGATGGACGAAGCGAGACTGCGCGACCTGATCGCTGGGGGAGAGACGCTCACGGTCGAGTTCAAGTCGCCGCGCCTGCAGGACGAGCGACTCGTGGAGGCGGCAACATGCCTGGCCAACGGTGATGGCGGGTTCATACTGCTGGGCGTCAAGGATTCGGGTGAACTCAGGGGCGAGCCGCCTCGCCACGGTGATCGCACCAGGCCCGAGCGGGTGGTCTCGCTGATCGCCAACAAGACTCGCCCACCCCTGAACGTCGCCGTCGAGGTCATCGACCTCGACGGCATGGAGGTGGTCACTATTGAGGTTCCGGCCGCCCACATGGTGACGGCCACTAGCTCCGGCAAGTACCTGCGTCGGGCGATGGGCGTGAAGGGTGAGCCGGAGTGCATCCCGATGGCTCCCCATGAGGTGATCTCGCGCGCGGGGAGTATTGGGGAGCAAGACTTCTCCCATGTCGCCATGAGCACGCTCGATCTGGAAGACCTGGATGCGGCGGAATTCGAACGGATGCGCCGTCTGGCTAGAGCTGGTGGTGACGAGGTCCTCGCATCACTCACCGATGAGGAAGCTCTCAAGGCGTTGGATCTCGTAGCAAGGTCCGGCGAACTCACCGTCGGTGCGCTGCTCCTCTTTGGGAGCGAAGCGTCCATTGCCGAACTGCTCCCCACCCACGAGGTGAGGTTTCAGGAGTTGGTCGGCTTGGAGATCCGGTCGCAATGGAGCGGACGGGTTCCGTTGCTCCGGGCGATGTTCGAAGTTGCCGACCGGGTGATGGTCAGGGACTCCGAAGCCGAGGTCACCTTGGGCCTGCAGCGCGTCAGCCGCCCCCTGTTCGATGCAGTCGCGGTCCGAGAGCTCATCGCCAACGCATTGGTGCATCGCGACTATGCGCGGCGCGGCACGGTCTTGGTGCAGATTTCTGATCGCGTGCTGACGATCTCGAATCCGGGAGGATTCCCGCTGGGAGTGACCGTCGACAACCTGCTGTCGACGCCGCCAACGCCTCGCAATCACACTCTCGCTGACGTGTTCAAGCGGGCAGGCCTAGTCGACCGCACCAGTAGGGGCATCAACCGAGTGTTCGAGCGTCAGCTGGGAAATGGCCGTCCGCCGCCTGACTACTCGGATTCGTCGGGCGAGTCGGTTGTCGTTCGCCTCACGCCTGGCAACGATGCGTCAACCTTCGCAGCTGCAACGTCGCTGGCTCGGGTGTGGTCCGCTGGAGACTTGTCCCTGGACCAGCTGCGGGTCTTGTACGAAATCGACCAAAACGGGCGCATCTCGGTTGCCGAGGTCGCTCAAATGCTGCGAATGGAAGAGATGCGAGCCAAGCACCTTCTTGGCCACCTTGCGACCGAGGGCTTGCTTCAGGCCAGCCCCGATCGAGCCGTCTACCGGTTCGAAAGCGGTGTCGGCCAGTACGTGTTGGGTCCGGCTCAGGGCCCTCCATCAGATCGGACGCAGATGGAGCGCCTCATAGATCTGCACGTGCAGAAACACGGCTCGATCAGCCGCGCCGAGGCAGCGGAACTCGGCGGCATCGAGCCGGTTCTGGCCGGCCGGATCCTTCGACAAATGCGCGACGACGGCCGGCTGGCGATGGTCGGCGAGCGCCGGGGGACGAGGTACATCATGCCGTGACCTCTCGGCGGCTACACCGGCATGACGGACAGTTCGTCCAACTCGGGAAACCCATCATCTTGAGTGGCCACGGGCAGGTTGTGGGCCATCGCTGCCGCGGCAATCCACGAGGCGTTGAGGCCCGTCTTGAGCCCCGCGATCTGCAGTGCGGCGCGGAGTCGAGCCCACGACGCGACCACGGCATCGGCGACCGGCAGCCGACCTAGCTGTGCCGCAGCAGTGAACGTGCGGAGCGGGAGGTCGGTGACCGGGGGGTTTGGTGCATTCAGCACACCGGATCGAAGCTCGCCGAGGGTGATCGCAGAGACGAAGAGCGGGTGGGGCAGTTCGGACTCGTCAACCGATCGGCCGGCTTCAAAGGAGACGAGCACCGAGGTATCCACTCAGCCGCCCCCGGACTCAAAGGTCGAGGTCATCGGTCGTCTCGTCTCCGAGCATGTCGTTGAGTTCGCCGCGAAGGCCAGGATCGGCCTGGTTGGCGCGTGCCGAGGTCGAGCACCCACTCCTGGGGGGCTTCAACCGGGTCTCAGCCGCCGTAGTGTGGGATGCCATGAGCGACGATGGCTTGGGTGAGTTGAGCGACGAGGCGGGGGATGCGGCCGCTCAACGGCTGATGGACGACTACGTGGCCGAATACGGCGTCGAGCACGCCTGGGTGGTCAACCAGCTGATCGATGCGAAACGCAACTACCTCGGCGGCGCGCCGGACCAGTGGACGCCGATGGAGATGTCCCAGGTGCTCTTCGAGATCTATCCGGCCAAGGTCATGCTCGAGCCCGCCGACCTGCCGGTGGTGCCCGTCGTCGCCGCGCAGCTCATGCGGGCGCTGGCCTCTGCGAATCCCCACGACGACAAGATGCTCGGGGAGCTGGCCGCCGTCATCGAGGGCCAGGTCACGCTCTTCGTGTCGCAGATGTCCGACGAGGACAACTGGTCGTTCGGCAAGCGCATGTGGTCGACGGCGACCGCCGAAGGGGTCGATCTGGACGATCAGGCGGCCATCAACGCCTGGATGGAGGACTTCAACAGCCGTTCCTTCGAGGAACGGGATCAGATCCTGGGCCGGCTGCCCGGCGGCGGCCGCATCGGCGGCGGCCGTCCGTCGTTCCCGCCGGTGAAGCTGCCGCCGCAGGCCGAGGTTGACGCGTCGCTGGCAGAGGCGGTGCTGCTGCACCGGCTGGTGAAGCTGTGCGAGTTCGTGGGCGAGGGCCGCCAACTGACCGACACCGGCAACCTTCGGCTGGCCGACGGCAAGGAGCTCGTCGAGGTGCTCGGCACCGACGACATCATCGACGGCAGCATCGGCGATCGGGTGTTCACGACCCGCAGCTCGGTTGACCTGCCCGGGGTCAACCTGACCTTCCGGCTGGCCTTGGCGGCCAACCTGCTGGAGCGGTCTGGACGGAAGGTGGTGCCCGGCTCCAATTCTCCACTCGGCGACGAGGTGTCGCTCGAGCTGGCGGACGTGGCCTTCGAGGCGGTCGTCGATGAGTTCGGCTTCTCCACTCACCGCCGCGGCAAGGACACCTACGGGTTCGGGTGGTACTCCGAGGTGCTCGACGAGGAGGTGATCCAGACCATGGTCTCGCTGTATGCCGAAGGCGCTGCCGAGATCGAATCCGAGGCGAGCCGCGTCTGGGAGGTGGTGCTTCGCTCCTACGACCTCGACGATGTCGATCAGGACCGGGTGGACTTGCACCGACGAGGTATGGAGTCCGACCTGCGATTCGCCCTCCGGCAGCTTGAGCAGATGGGCATCGTGTCGGTCGATGACGTCACCGTCGTCGCTGACAAGTACGGGTTCGACCACGACGAGGGCGGCACCGTGGCGCTCGCGCCGTTGGGCTGGTGGGTGATGCACGGGTTTGTCGCCGGTTTCGCCGATGCCCCGGTCCTCGGCGGCCTTCGCAGCCTGTCCGCGCCCGAGCTGCTCTCGGCCGCCGCCGATCTGCCCGACGAGCAGGCCCGGGGCGAGATCGAGGTGTGGATCGCCGATCGCCCGTCGACAGCTGCCGACGAGCTGGCCTCGGCCATGGAGCACGCCGGGGCCACCGAACTGGCGCTGGCCTACCACGCGTTGCTGGCGCTCGGGCCGGAGACGGCGCTGGTGCTTCAGGCTCACGACTCGCTGCAGCACGTCACGATGGTGTTCATCGTCGACTCGCTGCTGGCCAGCACCTCCGACGTCGACCTGTCGGGCGACCCACGGCGCTGGGTCGAGCTGATCGCCACCGTCATCGACCTGTGGGGCAGCGAGGCCGCCGCCATCGGGTGGGCGGAACCCGCCGCCGGAGCGCCTGGCCTGGAGGCGATGCTCAACCAGGCCTGGCGGGTGCCCGGCGATGCCACCGCCACCGTGTTGTCGGCCATCGGTGCCTCCCACCCCAGCAAGCCGTTGGCCAAGGCGGCGCGCAAGGCGCTGTTCAAGCACCGGTCCGCCGCCACGTAGGGCGGCAGCTCCCGTGCCGGGGCTGAACCGACGTCACCCAGTTTCGACTGCGTGCACGAGTTCTTGAAGGTCGTCATCGATTCCGAGACGGTTGGCCCACGAGCGCATGTAGGGGAGATCCAAGTCCTGCGTTGCTGCAATCTCCACGCAGTCCCGCCACTGAACCTCCGATCGGGACGCGAGGCGGCACTGCAGCTTCGCCAGAATCACGTCTTCTGGAGTCGCCACCCAGGTGGTGATTCCCAGCACCTCATCGCCGACCCTTCGGCTCAAGCGTTCCCGGGCGAAGTCGTCCCGGCCAACAAAGACATCAACCTTTCCGCCGCTCCCAGCATGGATGATGTTGAAGCTTCCGCCCTCCTGCGCCGCGCGTCGTGCCTCTGCGAAGGGGACGTAGAGGTCGCTCCCAGCGAGATGGTCAAGGAACGAATCCATCATTTCGCCGGGGGAGAGCAAGGCAACCAGGTCCACATCGCGGGTGGGCCTGACCACTCCCCAAGCAGCGGCGGCCGTCGAGCCGACAATCGCATACGGGGTGCCGGACGCTTCCAGGGCGGCGACCACTGGCCTGAGCGCGGCCGTCAGGTCCATCAGATGTCGACGAGTGGATCGTCGGGCCAGACCTTCAGCACCAGTTCGTCGCCGTAGCGCATCCGGGCTCGCGCCAACATCACTTGGCGATCGCTGTAATCCGGATGGCGCCTCAGCACGGCGCGTTGTTCGGATCGGGTTGCAGCTGCGTTGTGCGCCTCCCATTCGGCCAGCCGGTCGTGCACCGATCGGTTGGCGATGGCCCGCATCTGGACGCGCCACGCCTCCGGGGCGGTGTCGGCCGGAACTGCCGGTGGGTTGCGGCGCTTCATTCCCCTCAGAATACCGGGCGGCTGTGGCAGCCAACCGCCCGTCAACCGCCCGCGTGCACGCGCGCTGGTGCCATCGTCGAGAGCGCTCCGCCTGCGCACGGGGCCGACGGTGATCGAGTTTGGAGGGTGGGGGTAGCCTCGGCCCATGCCCGAGCTTCGTTCCCGCACCAGCACTCACGGACGCAACATGGCCGGCGCCCGAGCCTTGTGGCGGGCCACCGGCATGACCGACGACGACTTCGGCAAGCCCATCGTGGCCATCGCCAACAGCTACACCCAGTTCGTGCCCGGTCACGTGCACCTGAAGGACATGGGTGCGCTGGTGGCCGAGCAGATCGCGGCCGCCGGCGGGATCGGGCGGGAGTTCCACACCATCGCGGTGGACGACGGCATCGCCATGGGGCACGGCGGCATGCTGTATTCACTGCCCAGCCGGGAGATCATCGCCGACTCGGTGGAGTACATGGTCAACGCGCACTGCGCCGATGCGCTGGTGTGCATCTCCAACTGCGACAAGATCACCCCGGGCATGCTCAACGCGGCGCTGCGGCTGAACGTGCCCACCGTGTTCGTGTCGGGCGGCCCGATGGAGGCCGGCAAGGCGCTGGTGCTGAACGGGGTCGCTCACGCCCCATCCGATCTCATCACCGCCATTGCGGCGTCGGCCGACAGTGCGGTGTCCGACGACGATCTGGGGGAGATCGAACGCTCGGCGTGCCCCACGTGCGGGTCGTGTTCGGGCATGTTCACCGCCAACTCCATGAACTGCCTCACCGAAGCCTTGGGTCTCTCCCTACCGGGCAACGGGTCGGTGCTGGCCACCCACGTCGCCCGCAAGGATCTGTTCGAGGAGGCTGGGCGTCTCGTGGTCGACCTGGCCACCCGCTACTACCGAGACGACGACCACTCGGTGCTGCCCCGCAACGTGGCGTCCAAGGCGGCGTTCGAGAATGCCATGGCCTTGGACGTGGCCATGGGCGGCTCCACCAACACCGTTCTCCACGTGCTCGCTGCGGCCCACGAGGCAGAGCTCGACTTCTCGCTCAACGACATCGACGCCATCAGCCGTCGGGTCGGGTGCATCTGCAAGGTGGCGCCCAACAGCGACTTCCACATGGAGGACGTGCACCGAGCCGGCGGCATCCCAGCGATCCTGGGTGAGCTCAACCGGGCCGGATTGTTGAACCGTGACGTGCACACCGTGCACTCGCCCTCGATGGACCAGTGGCTGGGTGATTGGGACATCCGCTCCGGCAGCGCCACCGAGCAGGCGACCGAGAGGTTCTACGCCGCACCGGGCGGAGTCCGAACCGTCGAGCCGTTTTCCACCGACAACCGCTGGAAGAAGCTCGACACCGACGCCGCCGAGGGCTGCATTCGAGATCTGGAGCACGCCTACACCGCCGACGGTGGTCTGGCGATCCTGTGGGGCAATCTCGCCGAGGACGGCTGCGTCATCAAGGCCGCCGGCATCGACGAGGAGCTGTTCACCTTCTCCGGCCCCGCACGGGTGGTCGAGTCCCAGGAGGAGGCGGTCGACACCATCCTCGAAGGTGTCATCCAACCCGGCGATGTACTCGTGGTGCGCTACGAGGGTCCCGCCGGCGGCCCCGGCATGCAGGAGATGCTCTACCCCACCGCCTTCCTCAAAGGCGCCGGGCTGGGTAAGGACTGCGCCCTGATCACCGACGGTCGCTTCTCCGGCGGCACCTCTGGTCTCTCCATCGGCCACGTCTCGCCCGAGGCCGCGTCCGGCGGCACCATCGGCTTGGTCGAGGACGGCGACCTCATCGAGATCGACGTTCACGGCCGCAAGCTCAACCTCGCTGTCCCCGACGAAGTCCTTGCCGAGCGCCGAGCCAAGATGGATACATCCGAGCGCCCCTGGGGGCCCAAGGACCGCGACCGCTCGGTCACCACAGCCCTCCGTACTTACGCGGCTTTCGCCTCCTCTGCGTCAACTGGCGCCGTGCGAGACCCTGGCCGAATCCCCGAGGGCTAACCAAAGGGTGGCTGGGATGGAACGCATCCGTCATGTGCGACCCTGCGCGTCACGTCCGGTGGGCTATGTCGGCGAGATTGAGTGACAAGAGGGTCGCGTTGGGTCGTCTGGGCCCGTTGGCTGAGTACGCTGACCGTCTTGTGCGCCAGGTGGCGCCACAAGTTCGGGTGGAGATGAAAGGACTCCACCTCCGGCCTGTCGCAGCGGGCCGGCGAAGCTGGGCGCAGTCCGAGCCTGGAGACGCAGGTGAGGGCGGGAAGCAGCCCCGACAAGGACGGGACGGGGCGGTACTGCCAGACGTTCCGGGTCCGGCAGGCAAGACAAGAAGGTGTAGCGAGAGTGAATCAGTGGCAACGCTCCCTGATCGGCGTGCCGGCTCCAATCTGGTGGATATGGGCCGGTCAGCAACGCACGATCACCCCACCGTGTGGTGGTCGACTCCGAAGCCGGGAGAAATAGCCCGGGCAGGAGGCCATACCGAATGCCTGCGGCGTAGGTGTGGCGAGGTCGCAGCGGCACATCTGGACGCCTCCCTTGTCGGCCGGTGTGGTGAACGTGGTAACTGTCCCGGTATCGCCCTTCCCTCCGCCCGGCCAGGGCTGCGGCGGGCGGGTTCGTCGCCGACTGATGAGACCGGGATGGGGCCACAGCGGAGCCGCTCGTTCTGGCTTACCCAGGACGCATTGGAGGCTGGTTTGTGCGCTTCGACGCGACTGGACCAGCCTGTTGAAGTTGTGCCTCTCACAGTCCACTTCAGTCTCGCGTGCGTCCATGCCAAGACAGCACTGCAACATGCGAATGACCGCTGGAACATTCCCACCGGGTCGCTCCCCACCACTCACATCCCCAAGCTCAGCCAAAGTCCGCCCTCAATGCGAACTGCCTCTGGGTGTTCAGCAAGGAAGAAGACATGAAGGCGGAGTAGCGAATCAGGCCACGACCCGAGGTCGCCGCCACTCCCAGTGGTCGTATGGGTGCATTGCGCCCCATCTCTATGAACAGGTAGGTTCTGTTGCGTGATAGTCGACTTCGCCAGCGACAACCCGTTCTACGAAGACCCCGCAATCCGGAGCCACTTCGTTGGTAGGGAGCGCGAACTGAGGGTGGTGAAGGCCAGAGTGGAGTCCGTTGCCCGACATGGGAAGTCACACTCAATATCCGTACCGGGCTTCACGGGGTTCGGCAAGTCTTCGTTTCTGACATATATATGCTCAGAAGCCAGGACGCAAGGATTGTGCTTTGCGTTCGTAGAACTCGGCAAGCCGCGATCAGGCGATCAGCTTGCGAAAGACCAGTTGCTTGAAATCTTTGACGGGGCGATATGGGGAATCGAATCATGGTCAAAATCCAACGGGCGGGACGTCGACATCCTACTAGACGACCGATGTGAAAGAATATTAGATACATGTAGACAGTTCGACCGTAGATTGACCAACGGCGACTTCGTGCAGCTTATGGACTTTATCCTCAAAAAGGTGATTCTTGAGGATGCGACTGGGTTCGCGCTGGTCCTCGACCAGGCGGAGAACCTTGAGCCGGAAACGATGCAGTCACTTCGGTCGGCTCTCGCTAGATCCAAGTGTCTCCTTCTCGCCTTAGGATGGCGAGTTCCGAGGGATACGAGACACAAGACGCCAGTCGAAGAACTCTTCCGCGCGAACATGGACAATCTGGCCGTAAGAGCCCGGGCCGATGACGGCATATTCGTCAAATTTACCGAGACGACCTTAGCCATGAAGCAGTTCGATAGCCTTGACGAGGCACGGCAGTGTATTCGGGTCCGGCTGGGTGACGACGAGGGCGGTCGGTTCCCTGAGCACATAATTGATGCGATTGCCGTGGCATCAGCGCGGCAGCCTCGCCGGATCGTTCAGCTCTGCCACCACGTCTATGAAGCCGCCTCACTCTCCGGCCAGTTCGAAATCTCGGACGATGACCTTAGGATGGCCATGCGTATCGAGATGATGAATGAGTGGCAGGCTCTTGAGCAAGAGATCGAGGACCTAACTGAGACTGGGCGGATCTTGCTATCCAAGATTATTGATTGCGGACAGTCCACAGACCTCCCGGCAGTTCTTCGCCGGTTAGACTCAGACCGTCCCGTCGACCAGACATGGCTTGCTGAGGTCGAGGATGATCTTCTTAAGATGACCAAGTCCTGTGATGCTCTTGACTACTCTGCAGAAACGCAACGTATTACGTTCCGCAGAGCCGCAACCTACGTCCTCATGAAATTCATGATTGAACTCTATGTCTGATGAGTGGCCAGTGGTCGACGGGGCGGCGGCCGAGGCGGCTAGATTTCTGCTGGACCGGCGGGACGTCGACTCGATCTGGAGCGGCATTGCTGGAACAGACTACGGACTGTCATCGACCATTCTAGCAACAATTCGCCGGACAGAAGTGGAGATGCCAACCGAGGTCGGCTCTGTGGTCGCGCGGTATGTGAAGGAAGGTCTGTCTCAGCCTGCGCAGTCGTTGTCGAGAGATCATTTGGAGTTTGTGCTACGGGAGGGGCTGCGGGCGAATTTCTTGCGTGAGGGGCAGATCCAGAAGCGGCTCCCGCACTTGGAACGTCTCTACGGTCTATCGGAACAGGATCAGCTTGACCACATTCCCACTCAACAGCTTGCAAGGCTACTTTACCTCACAAGCAACATATCCCGCTACGCTGGCGGCATTGACCCCCGAATGGATCTGGTGGAGATCCTAGTTGCTAGGGCAGAGGATGGTTATCGGTCGAGCCCCGGCGGAGGGTTTCATATCGTCCCCGCCGCCGCAGCAGTAATCGCTTTGGATCGGGTTAGCCGAACTGTTCCATCCGCTGGTATCCACGCTCGGGCCGGCCGACTGATGCTGGTGGAATGGCTACCCGAACTGGACCGGAGTGCGGGGCACGCCGAGCTATTGAAGAAGGCTTGGGTCTTACGTGCGTTGTCGACGGCATCCTCTAGGAATACTCTCCTTGAGGCCTCTGGACTTGCGGACGCTTTGGTTGCGGCGCGGGAACCGGGACAAGGGTGTTGGGCACCAGGGTCTGCGAGCTGCCTCGAACTGACGGCGCGAGTAGCGTGTTCGCTTTCGACCTACGCTGCGGCAGTGCGGGAGATGGACCTCGGATTGAAGGCGTCCAGGAGTGGCGCGATACACGAAGGCCGGTCGGGTGAGGTTCAAGAATGTAGCGCAGGCCCTCCAAGGGACTCGGCCGATGTTCCGAGAGTATGGGATTCACCCCTGCGCTCCACGCAGCAGACTAAGGAAGGCCGGCAATCCGTTGACGACGTAGATGCCTCGGGCCGCGGCGCCGACGGGGAGGGAAGCGAGGCGCTCCCGACAGGGACGTTGCTCGCCGAGGCACGCGACCGACGGGCAATGCTGGAGGAAATGGCTAGACGGGATGCACGGATGAGTCTGCTGTCGCTTGCGACGGTTGATCGTAGGCATGCGGCGTTTCAAGTAGCGGGCAGCTTCGTGGTGCTGCTAGTAGGAGTTATGGCGGCGGTGTTCGATCTCACCGACCTTATTTCTGCCGCGGGCGTAAGTGTTGTTGTTGGGCTTGCTGCCGCCGTTGCCGGATCGGTAGTAGTTGGGGAAGTTCTTGTAGTTCTTAGATTGCACCGGACGATCTCAAGCCTATCGGCGGGTCTTGCCAGCGAACTGGATGAGTCCATTAGCGAGATTGAACATGGACTAGATCTCATTACGCGTGATTGGGGCCAGGATCAGACCAAGGCATTTCTCTATGAAGTCGGGCAGATGATCTGGATGGTGCCATCGGATGCTTTCCCACAGGAGGTAGTGCGTTGCGCTGAACGTGTTGGCTCGACGGGGCCCCAAGGTCAACTTGAGCGATGGGCAGACGAGCTCGGCACTTTTGCTCCAGTCCACCGAAGTGTGCTCGTTGACCACGCCCTCAGGAGCGTCTGAATGGTGTCGTCTACTCCAATCGGGCGCGTTCGGGTGAGAAGCCTTCTCCTAGCCCTGATGGTAGCGGCGGGGACGTCATCTTGTTCTCGTGCGGCTAGCCCAGAGCTGGAGGTGGCGAGATTGGATGGCGGATTTGGTGTGCTTGTTGGCGAGTCGTCCCGTCTTGAGGGGGTTAGAGTCCTGAGCTCCTTGGAGTCCAAGGAGCCTTGGGCAGAGTGTGAGATGAGTGAGGTTGCTGATCGGCTATGGCTATGTAGGGTGGTAGATCGGCCCGTGTTCGTCCAGCTTGAATCCCCTGTCGGGGTGAAGGTCGTGGGCGCCTTCGAGCAGGCCGAAGCTGAATCTTGGTGGTCCCAGTACCGGGACGTACTTGTGGTCCTGAGCGGGTTGGGGGCGGCTGTTGTTGGTGCCTTCGGCACTATTTGGACTGCTGTCTATCGAAGTGTTCGGAGCGCCAGGGCTGCGTATGATGCTGCGGCGTCCAGGCTAGAGACCCGTGCTCGGGGGGACAGCGAAGTGAAGTCGGTGCTGCAAGGCATGAGTCTGGATTCCCGTCTGACGAGCCAGTTTCGGGACGAGGCGGCCGACTTGCTGAGTGCGAAGCGTCCCCCTAGCGGGAAAGAGTTGGCTGTGTTGGTGAGGGGCCTGAAGTTTCGGAAGGCGAGCATCTTCTAAGGGGCTTTTCGGACTCTCTCATCCGGGTGCCACGACGCAATGCGTCCACGGTCCTTAGCGAGCGACGAAGTACTTGGCTTGCGGGTGGTGGCAGATGATGGCTGAGGTGGTCTGTTCGGGGTGGTATTGCCAGCCCGTGTCCTCGTCGCATTCGATGCCAAGTGATTTGGCGTCGAGGAGGTCGGCGAGGGTGGCGTTGGCTTCGAGGTCGGGGCAGGCGGGGTAGCCGAAGCTGTAGCGGCCGCCTCGGTACTTCTGGCGGAAGAGGCCGGAGAGCGCCCCACGGTCGGGGGTGTTGCCGCCCCATTCGGGATCCTCGTCGGCGTAGCCCCACTCCTCGCGAATGCGGCGGTGCCAGCGCTCGGCAAGCGCCTCGGCCATCTCGACGCCCAGCCCGTGCAACAGCAGGTACTCCTGATACCGGTCCTCGGCAAACAACTGGGCGGTGCGCTCGGACACCTTCGAGCCCATGGTCACCAAGTGCATTGCGAGGTAGTCGGGCTCGCCCGACTCGACCGACCGGAAGAAGTCGGCGATGCAGAGGAACGGCGACTTGTGCTGGCGGGGGAGCGTGAACCGTGCCCGCTCGATCTTGCGGTCGTCGTCCGCCCACACGATGAGGTTGTCGCCGTCGCTGTTGGCGGCGAAGTAGCCGTAGGCCACGGTGGGCACCAGCAGGTCCTGGGCACGGGCCTCGGCCAGCTCGGAACGAAGGGTGGTGCGCAGGCGCTCCTTGAAGGCGACGTCGTCCTCGTCGGCTTTGGGACGGAACTGCCACTGGTTGCGGTAGAGGGCGGTCTCGTTGATCCACCCGGCGATCTCGTCGATGGGGATGCCCTTCACGACGCGGGTGCCGAGAAACGGGGGGACGAACACCTCGTTGTCGGTGGCCACCTCAGGTGACCGGGCCGGCAGATCCGCCGGCGCCTCGGCGCCCTCCCCGGCCCGAGCCGCCATCCGTTCCGACAGGCCGGGGATGTCGCGGCCACCCGGCTCGCGGCCCCAGGCCTCATCGTCGGCCTCCTCGCCCCGCTTGATGGCCATCAGCCGGTCCATGGTGTGGAGCCCCTCGAAGGCGTCCTTGCCGTAGAAGAGGCGGCCCGGGTGGCCCTCGCGCAGATCCCGTTCCACATAGGCGCGGGTGAGGGCGGCACCCCCGAGCAGCACCGGCACCCGGTCCAGCTCCCGGGCGGCGAGCTCCAGCAGGTTGTCGCGCATGATCAGCGTGGACTTCACCAGCAGGCCGGACATGCCGATGGCATCCGCGTTGGTCTCCAGCGCCTTCTCGATCATCTCGGTGATGGGCACCTTGATGCCCATGTTGTGCACCGTGTAACCGTTGTTGGTGAGGATGATGTCCACCAGGTTCTTGCCGATGTCGTGGACGTCGCCCTTCACGGTCGCCAGCACGATCGAGCCCTTGCCGGTGTCGCCCTCCACCTTCTCCATGTGCGGCTCGAGGTGCGCCACCGACGCCTTCATGGTCTCGGCGCTCTGCAACACGAACGGCAGCTGCATTTCGCCGGCGCCGAAGCGCTCGCCGACGATCTTCATACCGGCCAGCAGGATGTCGTTGATGATGCTCAGCGGGGCGATGCCCTGCGCCATGGCGGCGTCGAGATCCTCGGTGAGGCCTTCGCGATCGCCGTCGATGATGCGGTGGCTGAGGTGGTCCTCGATCGTCCAGTCGGTGCGGTCCTCGACCACGGCCTCGGCGGCGTTGACGTCGCTGAACACGTCCAGCAACTTGGCCAGCGGGTCGTACTGATCGTCGCCCTCGGCCAGGGTGCCCTCGGTGCCCCGACGGTCGAAGATGAGGTCGAGGGCCACCTCGCGCTGCTCCTCGGGGATCTTCGCCAGCGGCATGATGCGGGCGGCGTGCACGATCGCCGAATCCAGCCCGGCCTTCACGCACTCGTTCAGGAAGACCGAGTTGAGCACGTGGCGGGCGGCGGGCTTGAGGCCGAAGCTGACGTTGGAGACGCCCAGCGTGGTGTGAACCCCGGGCAGCTCCTCCTTGATGCGGGCGATGGCGTCGATGGTGGCCATGGCGTCGCCGCGCAGGTCGTCGTCGCCGGTGGACAGCGGGAAGGTGAGCGCATCGAAGATGAGGTCGGAGGGCTCCAGCCCGTAGCGGTTCACCGCCAGGTCGTGGATGCGATGGGCGATCGCCACCTTCCACTCGACGTCGCGGGCCTGGCCCCTCTCGTCGATGAGCAGGCAGATGACGGCCGCGCCGTACTGGGCGGCCAGCTTCATCACCCGGTCGAGGCGGCTGCCCTCGGCCTCGCCGTCCTCCAGGTTGGCCGAGTTGAGGATGGCCCGGCCGCCCATCCAACGAAGGCCGGCCTCCATCACCTCGGGCTCGGTGGAGTCCAGCACCAGGGGGGCGGTGGACTGGGTGGCGAAGCGGCTGGCGATCTCCTCCATGTCGGCGACGCCGTCGCGGCCGACGTAGTCGACGCACACGTCCAGCACATGGGCGCCCTCCTTCACCTGGTCCTTCGCCATCTTCACGCAGGTGTCCCAGTCGGCCTCCAGCATGGCCTCCCGGAACCGCTTGGAGCCGTTGGCGTTGGTGCGCTCGCCGATGATCATGAAGCTGGCGTCCTGCTCGAAGGGCACCAGGCTGTAGATCGACGTGGCGCCGGGCTCGAACTCGCCCGGCTCCCAGGTGGCGGGCCGCCCGCCGACGGCCTCGGCCAGGGGCCGGATGTAGCTGGGGTCGGTGCCGCAGCAGCCGCCGACGATGGTGACCCCGAGCTCCTCGACGAAACGGGTCTGGTGCTCGACGAACTGCTCGGCGGTGAGGTCGTAGTGCATCTTGCCGTCGACCACCGACGGCAGGCCGGCGTTGGGCAGCACGGCGATGGGCACCCGGCTGGCCTGCGCCAGGTGACGCACGTGCTCGGCCATCTCCACCGGGCCGGTGGCGCAGTTGATGCCGATGACGTCGGGGCCCATGGCGTCGAGCGCCACGAGTGCGGCGGAGATCTCGGTGCCGGGCAGCATGCGGCCGGTGAGCTCGATGGTCACCTGCACCTGGATGGGCACGTCGCGGCCCACCTCGGCCATGGCGTCGCGGCAGGCGGCCATGGCCGCCTTGGCGCCCAGCAGGTCGAACTGGGTCTCGATGACGTACAGATCGATGCCGCCCTCCAACAGGCCCAGGGCGGAGGGGTAGTAGCTGGCGCGCAGGTCTTCATAAGAGATGTTGCCGAGCGTGGCGAACTGGGTGCCCGGCCCCATCGACCCGCCCACCCAACGGGGGCGCTCGTCGGTGGAGAACTCATCGGCGGCGGCGCGGGCCAGCTGGGCCGACTTGAGCGACAGCTCGTGGGCCCGCTCGGCGATGCCGTACTCGCCCAGCGGCACGCCGAAGGCACCGAAGCTGTTGGTCTCGATGACGTCCGCGCCGGCCTCCAGGTACTCGCGGTGCATCTGGGTGATGAGCCCGGGGCGGGTGTCGCAGAGGATCTCGTTGCACCCCTCCAGCGCATCGCCGCCGAAGTCGTCGGGGCCAAGCTCGTGGCCCTGCAGCCAGGTGCCCGAGGCGCCGTCGAACACGACGACGCGCTGGCGGACGGCTTCAAGATAGGAAAGCTGAGTCATATGGGCTGCGAGGCTACTTCCCGGGGCGGAGACGCAGAATTGAGATGCGTCGGTGGGACCCGTGAAGCGGCGGGTGACAGGGCGAGGCGGGCCCGGAGGTCGCTGAGGTCAACTCCCCGTTCGTCATCACGAGACGGCACGCCCTGATTCGGTCAGCGAGCGGCACACGGGATCAACCCGACCGGCAGCTCCATGAGGTCGGCGCGGGAAGGTCTGGCGAGTAACCGCTTTGTAACCGACGGGGGCGATGATGCCTCACAGCGACAGCACGCGATCCCCGAGGAGGCGGCCATGGCCGAGGCGCAGGATGAACAGCCGAAACCGGGCCGGTTCGGCAGGTTGGTGCGTCGGCGGTCGTTCCGGATGACGGTGACCATCGCCGCCCTCGCGGCAACCCTCGGCGCGTGCGGTTGCACTCCGGCCCCCACGCCCGTGCCCAAATACGGGACGGCCACGGTGTGCTTCCAGGCGGTGACCGACATTGGGTATGGCCCGTTTGTGGGCATCTACACCGGGCCGGTGAACGTCGACGCGCTGATCGAGGGGGCCGGCCGGCAGATCTCCACCGTGCAGACCAACACCCGAGGCTGCGTCTCGATGCGCCTGGTGGCGGGCTACACCTGGCGGTTCCGGGTGTACAGCTACCAGGCCAACCACTACTGGGTAGGCCGGTCCGGCTGGAAGGCGGTGCGCTCGGGGGGCAGTTACAACTTCGGCACCGTGATGGTGGATTCGATCTACGGGGGCTAGGAGAAGGCTGGCACGCCCCGCCCGACGCAGCCCCGAGGGACTGGGAAAGGGCGTTCCTATACTCGGGCCATGCGAGTGGGGGTGCTGGGTCGACCGGCGCTGTGCGAAGCCGACACCATGGTGCCCCTCGCGGGGTTGCGCGAGGGAGCGTTGCTGGCCGTCCTCGTGGCCAACCTCGGCTCGACGATTCGTGCCGAGCAGCTTGAGGACGAGGTGTGGGAGGGGCGCCGGGTGAGCGAGGCCGCCCTGCGTGTGGCCATCAACCGGCTGCGGCGCCGCGGCGCCGTCGGTGGATCCAACCTGGTGGTGTCGGAGCCGGGCGGGTATCGCCTGGCGCTGAAACCCGATGACGTCGACGCAGCTCACTGGAGCGGGCAGCTGGATGCCGCTCGGCAGGCGCGGTCCCGGGGCCGGCCGGGCGAGGCACTGGCGGCGCTCGACGGAGCCGAGCGCCTGTGGAGGGGCGAGCCCTACGACGGATTCGACCAGCTGGCGTCGGTCCGTCCCCATCGCGACCGGCTGCTGGAGCAGCGTTGGGCGTCCCAGGAACAGCGCGCTGCGATGCTCTTCGAGGTGGGCGACCTGGTTGGCGCCCACGACGTCCTGAACGCGTTGCTGGCCAGCCAGCCGTTGCGTGAGCCGGCCTGGGCACTCGCGATGGCGGTCCTGGCTCAGCAGGGGCGGCGGGCGGAGGCGTTGAACGCCTACGGCGCGATGTGTGCCCACCTGGCCACCGAGCTGGGGGGAGTTCCCGGGCCCGAGCCTCGGTCGGTGCACCAGGCGCTGGTGGATGGCGGCCGCATCGATCCGGCCGACGTGGCGCTGCTGGTTCCGTCGGCGTGCCCGTCGCCGACCTTCTGGTCGCCGACGGGGCCCTCGCCGGCCGGGGCCGCCGTCGCTCCAGCGGCCGCCCGGAGGGAGTCCGATCCTCCGATGGTGGGCCGCTCCACCGAAATGGCGGCCCTGCAACAGGCCCTCGACGGCGTCGGTGCTGGGCCTCCGGCGGCGGTGACGGTGTTGGGAGAGGCGGGCATCGGCAAGTCAACCCTGGTGGAACGCTTCGTTGCCGACCGGCTGAGGCTGGGGGGCGGGGCATTGATGGGTCGGTGCAGCCGCACCGGCGCTGTGCCGCTGCACTCCGTGCTGGATGCGCTCGACCCGTACCTCGGCCCGGCGGGCGGCACCAGCGGCCTGGAACTGGCCCGGGTCCTGTCGCGCGATCATCCGGGCTCCGTGCGGCGGGCCGAGGGCGCCGAGCTGCTGCATCGGCGGGTGCTGTCGTTGCTGGGCGACCTCGTGGCCCGGGCCGCCCACCCACACGGCTTGGTGCTCTGCCTCGACGACGCCCAGTGGGCCGATCCGTTGTCGCTGGCGTTCGTCGAGCACCTGCTGAGCCGCAGGGATCGCCTTCCGGTGCTGCTGGTGCTGACCGTCCGCTCCCCGTCGGACACGTTGGTGGCGCTCGAGGGATTGCTCGACGGCGCAGCCGCACCCGGCAGGGCCACCCAGGTGGCGGTGGGCCCGCTGGGCCAGGATCACCTGGACGAGCTGCTCGGCGCCGGACTGGGTGACGACGAGCGCTCGCGCATTCTCCGGGCGTCGGGCGGCAATCCCCTGTTCGCCCTCCAGCTTCGCGATCTGCTGGATGCCCCCGGGGCGGCGCCGACGGCCCTGCCCGAGACCCTGCAGCGATTGTGTTCGGCTCGGCTCGCCGGGGTTCCGGCGAACGTCCGCACGGCCCTGCGGGCGGCAGCGGTACTGGGCGACGACGTGGACGCGGGCGCTCTGGCGGCGCTGCTGGGATGGTCGCACGCGGATGTCTTGCCCGTGCTGACCGAGGCCCGGGCCGCCGGGCTCCTGCGTGAGCGGTCCGGCATGGACCGGTACGCATTCGTGCACGGGGTGATGCGCCAGACCGCCTTGGGTCAGTTGGATGGCTCGGCTCGAGCCCACCTGCACGCGGCAGCGGCGCGCTGGCTGGAAACGAATCCTGTAGGAAACCGGGGCGATATTGCCGACCACCTGATGGCCGCGCGGCCGCTGGGCTCGGACGCTGATCGGGCCCGCGCCCTGCTGCTGGCAGGCTCCGAGGCGCTGGCGGTGGGCGACCACCTGCGGGCCATGGCGCGTTTCAACCAGGTTGGCGAGCTGGCCAACCCGGCCCCGGAACGACAGGCCGAGGCGGTGCTGGGCCTGGGGCTTGGCGCGGCGGCGGGCGGCGATGCGAGCGCATCCGACGCGCTGCTTCGCGACGCGCTCGAGGCGGCCCACCGGCTCGGCAGCTGGGACCTGGTGGCCGACGCGCTCATCGCTCGGAGCCGCTTCGGCAATCCGGCCAGCATCCCGGAGGCGTCGGCCGAGGCCGCCGCGGCCGAGCAGGCGCTGGAGCACCTCGACCATGCTGACCACCTGCGACGGGGCCTGCTGCTGTGCTGGCGGGCGGAGTTGCTGGTGAACATCGACGCGGCGGAGGCGGCCGCCTCCATCGACGACGCCTCCCGGGTGTCCGAGGCCTGCGACAACCCCGAGTTGTCGGGGCTGGTGGCACTGGTGCGTCTTCGCCAGGCGGAGGCCCAGTGTGCCCCTCCGGAAGAGTGCGTGCGGGCGGCGGTCCAACTGCTGAAGTTGGCCGGGGGGCGACGGGACCCCTTGCTGGCGCAGCGTGCCCGCCTACTGCTGCACGGTGCTCGCTTGCGGGCGGGCCGGTTCCGTGATGTGGAGCATCCTCAGGAGTGGTCGGAGCAGCCCGTCGGCCGCCCGGGCGACGACCGCGCCGACGGTCGGGGCGGAACCCGGACCCGGGTCGACTCTGCGGATGCCGGCACCGAACTGCACCGCCGACTGGCGCTGGTGGGGCTGGCCACGGCGGTCAGCCCCATCGATGCCATCGATGAAGCGAGCCGTGCCGCAACCGACGAGGTTCCCTCTCACTTGGCGCTGGCGGCGGCCACCAGCCGTGTGCTTCACCTCGCCGTGATCCGCAGGGAGCAGCGCCGCCTCAGCGAGATTGAGCCGGCGCTGCAGCTCTCGCTGGACACCAGCCCGCGCCGGATTGCGCGGCCGTTGTTGGCGGCGGCGCGCCTGGATGCGGGGGACAGCACCGCTGCGTCCAACCACTTGGAGTGCCTGCTCGATGAGCTCGATGGCCTGCAGGTGGACTGGGCCTACCTGGCCACGTTGGCGTTTGGGGCAGAGGTGGCCGCCTCGGCCGGTCATCGACCGCTTGCCCGCAGGTTGGACCACCTGTTGGCCCGACACGGCCCGCAGAACGTCGTGGCGTGCTCCTACCTGTTGTGCCTGGGCCACATCGACCGGTACCGGGGCCTCATCGCCCAGGCGCTCGGAGACCACGACCGGGCCATCGACGCATTCGGGGCTGCGCGGGAGGCCAACGACGCAGAAGGGGCGCGCCTGTGGGCGGCGTGGGCGGCGGCCGGCGAGGCCGAAAGCCGCCTTCGTCGGGCAGGCAACGATGACCTGGCCGCCGCCGCCCTTCTGCTGGTCGACGCTGCCGCCCCCGCTTGTGAGTATGGCTCTGGGCGCCTGGCGCGTCGTGTCGCGCAGCTGGATGCGCCAGCCGCGGGTCGGCTGTAACGCATCTGTTCGCGCGGCGAACCACGCTGTGCGCACGCCGACCTCCGAGACCCGGTGGTTTGGCTCCGGGAGCTTGCCCGATGGAAGGGGCCCCACGATGACGTCCATCGCCACCAACACCACCGTCCACCTGGAGCCGCGGCGGAGCACCCGGCGCGGCCGATCGAGGGCCGAGCGGCGGGTGATCAGCGGCCTGGGCCGCTTGCTGGCCGGAGTGGTCGTGGGCGCGTCACTCCTCGCCCAACCTGTCCCGCTTGCGGGGGCGGCAATGCCGACGTTCTCGATCGTGTCGAGCATGCAGCAGGTCCGTCCCACCCAGACGCTCGCCGCCACGCCGGCGGTGTCCTCGTTGACCGCGGCGCGCAACGAGACCGAGTCGTTCCAGCTGGTCGTGCAGGGACCGGCCACCAATGTGTCGCTGTCGGGAGACCTGTTCGGCTGGGGAACCACCGGCATGTATCGCATGACCTACAACGAGGTGACCGAGCCCTCCGATGCCGAGGGCGCCACGGGGCGCTGGGGCGATGCACTCATCCCGGAGGTCGACCAGATCTACCACCAGAACCGAAGCGCCTTCCCCTTCGACGTGCCGGCCGGCGAGAACCGGGTGATCTGGGTGGACGTGTTCGTCCCACCCAACGTGGGCGCCGGGCAGTTCACCGGTGCGCTCACGCTGGCGGCCAACGGCTCGACGGCGGCCGTGGCGGTGAACCTGGAGGTGCTGGGCTTCACGATGCCCGCCACCTCCAGCCTGCGCAACGCCTTCTACCTGTATCACGGCGCGTCCGAAGATCCGATCTGTCGCGCGCACACCGGCACGGACAACTGCGGCGGCAGCGCAACGCTGCGCCGCACCCTGTACTCCCTCTACTCCCGCATGGCGCTTGACAATCGAGTGTCGCTGGCCAACGGGTCGGGGCTTCGGGCCGACCAGTCGCCATCCAACTACTCGAGCTCCGACTGGGAGAACCTGATCGAGGGGCCGACCATCCGCGGCTCGGCCACGGTGCCGGCCGGTGCCGGCTGGCGGCTGGCCGGCGCCCAATCCACGGTGGTGTCCCAGTACGCGTATCGCGACTTCCATTGCCGCACGGCGTGCGCCGACCAGTGGGAGGCGGAGGCAACCGAGGCCGGGCAGGACTTCGCGTCGAAGTTCGCCTGGTACGGGTGCGACGAACCCAACGACAGCGCAGCGTTGTGGGCGGCCTGCGCTCCGTATGCGAGCGAGGCCACGACCGCGTGGAATCGCCCGTCGCTGGTGACGGCCACGATCGGTCAGCTGAACGCCCGGGCCGCAGCGGCCGGGATGCCCGACACGGGCATTCTGGTGCCGCCCCTGAACCGAATCCACGACAAGCCGGGCCAGGCGCTGGCGGGCGACCAGCGCTCGACCTACAACGCCTTTCTGGCCACCCCGGGGCGCGAGCTGTGGCTCTACGCCTCGTGCCTGTCGCACGGGTGTGGCGGCGATACCTTCGGCAGCCCGAACGCCTACTGGGATGGCTGGCCGGGCTATGCACTTGACGCTCCGGCCGTGCAGCACCGGGCCATGAGCTGGATGGCTCGGCGCTACGACGCCTCGGGGGAGCTGTACTACGCAGCCAACGTCAAGCTGGCGTCGGCGTTCACCGCGGGCGGGCTCTTCGAGGCGGGGGCCAACGGGGACGGCACCTTGTTTGCGCCGGGAAAGGCGGCCAGCATCGGCGGCACCGATGACATCCCGCTGGAGACGGTGCGCCTGAAGCGGCTGCGCGACGGCCGTGAGGATTTCGAGCTGATGAAGTGGCTGACCGACCACGGACGCGGCGCGGACGTCGACGCGCTCGTGGCCGGCGCCTTCCCCACCGCCTACTCGGCGACGGCGGCCAAGGACGGCACCGGCGCAGGCACGTTGTTGGGCGCCCGGGACTCGCTGCTGGCCATGGCCCGGGCAGAGCTGGGCCCGGCCAATCCGGCCGACATCGTGTTCTCCAGCGACCGCGACGGAAACCTCGAGCTGTACTCCATGGAGGAGAACGGCGCAGGCGTGGTGCGGCTGACCAACGATGCGGCGGTCGACCAGTTTCCGGCATGGAGCCCCGACGGGCAGACCATCGCCTGGACCCGGGGCACCGATATCTGGGCGATGGACGACGACGGTGCGAACCCTCGAAACCTGTCCGGTTCGATCGCCGACCCGGTGTCCAAGCCGGCCTGGTCACGCGACGGCACGCAGCTGGCGTTCGTGCGTTTGGTGGCCGGTCGCTTCGAGATCTGGCGAATGAACGCCGACGGCAGCGGCGTGGCGCCGGTGGTCACGTACGCCGTTGCGGGTGCGAACTCCTATGACCCCACGGTGAGCGCCACGGACGTGGTGTTCTACTCCCAAGCGGGCGACCTGTACCGGGTGAACCTCACCGGCACCGGCCGATCGCCGGTGCTCACGGGATCGGCCGTGGACGAGGTGCCCGACCTGGGCAACCGGGGTCGGCGCATGGCCTTCAGTCGCTCCACCACCGGCGCCACGCCCTACGACGTGGTCACCAGCCGGATGGACGGCACCGACCGAACCAACCTGACGGCAACCGCCGCCGGGGGCCCCTCGATCAACGATCTGGGTGCGTCCTTCAGCCCCGACGACTCGAAGCTGGCGTTTGTGACGTTCGTGGGAGGGGACGCCGAGATCTACACCATCGGCGCCGACGGCTCCGGTCCGGTGGCGCTCACCAGTAACGGGTTCGTTGACACCGACCCGGATTGGCGCACGCTCGTGCCGCCGGTGCCGGCCCTCCCGTGCCTGGCGAACCCTCCCTCCCCGACGCACTCCTTTGGTGACGTTCCCGGCGGGGCGTACTACAGCGACGCCGTCTCGTGGCTGGTGGCCTCGGCGGTCACCTCCGGTGTCGGGCCCGGTGTGTATGCGCCGGGCACCACCGTGACGAGGGCCCAGATGGCGGCGTTCCTGTGGCGGTTGGTGTGCACACCGCTGCCCGCCCAGCGTCATGCGTTCGGCGACGTGTCGTCCGGCGCCTACTACGACCAGGCCGTGTCGTGGCTGGTGCAGGCCGGGGTGACGGGTGGGACGTCGCCCGGCGCCTTCTCGCCCGCATCGGCCGTCACCAGGGGGCAGATGGCGGCGTTCCTGTGGCGTCTGGCCGGAAGCCCGGCTCCTGCCGCTGCGCACGCATTCGGCGACGTGTCGGGCGGTGCCTACTACAACGACGCCGTGTCGTGGCTGGTGGAAGCACAGATCACCACCGGCGTTGCGCCCGGCACGTTCGCCCCGAACTCCCCGGTCAGCCGGGGCCAGATGGCTGCGTTCCTCTTTCGGTACGCCAACTGAGGCGCGCCCGCGGCGCCCCCTCCTCGAAGGTTGGATGAGCGTCGTGTGCTGGGCCGTCTACGACGCAGCTACGACGCTGATGCCGCAGCCTCGGCGGTGGAGGAAGACGGCCATTTGGGCTCGGTTGACGTTGGTGTTGGGGGAGTAGGTGCTCGGTGCGGTGCCGCTGGTGATGCCGGCTTCGACGAGCCATGAGACGGCGGTTTCGTAGTAGCTGGCTGGGGGGATGTCGCCGAAGTTGTGGGGTTGGTCGGCGGTGATGAGGCCGGTGGCGCGGTGGAGGAACACGGCCATGTCGCGTCGTTTCACGGGGTCGTTGGGGGAGAACATTCCGGGGGCGGTGCCGGTGGAGATGCCGGCTTCGGCGAGCCAGGTGGTGGCGTCGGTGTAGTACTGCCCGTCGGGGACGTCGCTGAATGGGTTGGCGCCGGTCGGTGTGGGTTCGCCGAAGGCGCGGTGGAGGAAGACGGCCATTTGGGCTCGGGTGACGGCGTCGGTGGGGGAGTAGGTGCCGGGTGCGGTGCCGGTGGTGATGGCTTTGGCGACGAGCCAGGCGACGGCGTCGGTGTAGTACTGGCCGGTTGCCACGTCGGCGAAGCCCGGATCGGGCGCCGTTTCGCACAACCCCTCGATCACGTCGACCGGGGGCGAGGAGGTTGCCGTGGCTCCGTTGCCCAGCTGGCCGTAGCTGTTGCTCCCCCAACACGTGACCTCCCCCAAAGATCCGCGGACCGAGCACGAGGAGGTCCCGGCGCTCACGCCGAGGGCGTCGGTGAGCCCGACCACCTGCACGGGCACCGACGAGTTGGTGGTGGTGCCGTCGCCCAGGTGTTGATAGACGTTCTGGCCCCAGCAGAACACCTTGCCCGTGCTTCTGCGGGCGCAGGCGTGCTGGTTGCCCATCGAGGCCCACGTGGCGTTGCCGATGCCGGCCACCGGGACGGGCACCGACGAGTTGGTGGTGGTGCCGTCGCCGAGCTGGCCGAACTGGTTGGCGCCCCAGCAACCGACCTTGCCGGATGCCACCGTGGCGCAGGTCGACTGACCTCCGGCGCTCGCCGACGTGGCCGTGTAAATGGACGAGACGGCCACCGGAACACTCGAGGTGTCGGTGGTGCCGTCGCCCAGCTGGCCGGCCGCGTTGCCACCCCAGCACGACACGGCGCCGGTTGCCAAGGCGGCGCAGGCATGAAAGCTCCCCACCGACACAGACGTAGCGTTGGTGATGCCCGAGACCGGCACCGGCGTTGACGAGTTGGCGTAGGTGCCGTTGCCGAGTTGGCCGGTGCTGTTCAGGCCCCAACAGGACACGGTGCCGTCGTCAAGGCTCGCGCAGGCGTGGCTGCTGCCGACGCTGACCATATCTGCAGCGGAAATGCCGACGACCTCCACCGGAACGACGGAGTCGACCATCGAACCGTTGCCCAACTCGCCGTTGTCGTTCTCCCCCCAACAGCGGACCTTCCCGGAGGACAGCACCGCACAGGAGGCCGTCGTTCCTGCCGAGACGTGGGCTGCGGTGGAGATACCCACGACGCCGACCGGCACCGACGAATCGGTGGTAGTTCCGTCGCCCAAACGGCCCTCGGTGTTGCGACCCCAGCACCGAACTGCCCCGCTCTCCATGAGGGCGCACTGGTGTTGGCTGCCCGCAGCGACCTGCTCCACATCGCTCAACAGCGGGTCCGTTGCGCCCGCCGGCGAGGTCGCCGCCGCCAACGTGGCCAGCGATCCGAGAAGGAGCACCGTCGCCAGCGCAGCGGCCCGGCGCTTGGACCGAACGCGTGGTGCTCGGTCTGCGGAGGTCGTGGGTTTCGGGCTCGGGCGGTTGGTGGTCATGCTTTTCGGGTCCCGTCAGTTGAAGCTGTTCGTGTCGCGAGCCAACGGTGACTCGCGAGCGTTAACCAGCGCGTAACGAGCGCCCGCTGTCGCCACGTTCTCTCCGCCAGGCCCGGGTGCGTCGGGGTCTTCCTCAACCGGCGCCGCAGCCTCGGCGGTTGAGGAAGACGGCGATCTGGGCTCGGTTGACGTTGGCGTTGGGAGAGTAGGTGCCCGGGCCCGTGCCGGAGGTGATGCCCTGGTCGACCAGCCACGACACGGCGTCGGTGTAGTAGCTGCCCGATGGGACGTCGGCAAAGGAATGCGGCGGGCTCCCCGTCGGCGAACCGAACGCCCGGTGCAGGAACACCGCCATCTGCGCGCGGCTGACGGTGTCGTTGGGGGAGTAGGCACCGGGGCCGGTACCCGTTGAGATCCCCATGGCTGCCAGCCAGGCGACAGCGTTCTCGTAGTAGCTCCCCGACGGCACGTCGCCGAAGCCGGGGTCGGGCGCGGTCCGACAGAGCCCTGCGAGCACCGGCTGGGGAGTGAGGGCGTTGTCGGTGCCTCCGGTGCCCAGCCGGCCGCTGCCGCCCTGGCCCCAGCACTGGGCCGAGGAATCGGCCAGGCGCGCGCAGCCGTGGTAGATCCCGCCGTCGAACGCGGTGGCTGTGCTGATACCGATGGCGTCCACCGGCGTTGCCGAGGAGGTCGTGGTGCCGTTGCCCAACCTGCCCTGGGAGCCATGACCCCAACACTGCACCGTCCCCGGTGCGCGCACGTTGCAGGCGTGAAAGGCGCCGACGCTCATCGAGACCGACGAGGAGATGTTGGTCACCTCGATGGGGATGTTCGACTGGGTGGTGGATCCATCGCCCGGACCGGCAGGGTTGCTGCCCCAGCAACTGTTCTTGGTGGTGAGGATGTGGGTACACGTGAGGCTGTCGCCGAGCGACACCTCCGTGGCTTCGGTGATTCCGGTCACCTGCACCGGCACGGCGGAGTCAGTTTGGGAGCCGTCGCCCAACTGCCCGTTGTGGTTGGGGCCCCAGCACTTGACGATGCCGCCTTCCACCACACAGCTGTGTCAGCTGACCTCCAGCTGGTCCGCATCGGTGATGGCGCTGACCATCACCGGCACGGTCGAGCTGATGGTGGAGCCGTTGCCGAGCCGGCCGCTGGTATTCGAACCCCAGCAGTACACGGTGCCATCGTCCAGCAGCGCGCACGTGTGGCCGCCACCGGCAGCAACCTTGGTGGCGGTGGTGATCCCAGTCACGGGAACCGGCACGGCCGAACCGGTCGTGGTGCCGTCGCTCAGTTGCCCATCTCCGTTCTCGCCCCAGCAGCGCACGCCCCCGCCGTTCAGCACCGCACAGGGGAGCTGCCCAGTCCGACCGCGCCCAGCGTTGCCAGGACTATCGCCGCCGTGCTGCTTGCCAACCGCCGTTTCAAGACCTCCTTGGTCGCCTGCGCCCGGATGGCGGAAGGGCGTTGGGTCACAGTGTCCGCGAGGTGCGTTGACCAGCGCGAAACCGAGGCCGGATCATCCTTCCCGAATCGTTGCCCCGTGAGGGTTGTACGTGCCAGAGACCCCACAACCCTCACGGGGTGCACGAGTTGTGGGAACCGGCGGCCCGAACGGGGCGGATCGGCCGGCGTCTCCGGGCCGGATCGGGCCTGCAACGCGACCGCCGGTAGCCTGAGCAGCCGTGAAGGTCTACACACGCACCGGCGACGACGGCACCACCGGCCTCTTCTATGGCGGCAGGGTGCGCAAGGATGCTCCGGCACCTGCTGCCTACGGCGATGTGGACGAGGCGCAGGCCCACATCGGCCTGGCTCGCGCCCTGGCGGTGGATGCGCCGTCGGTCCCCGGCGGACACGGTGTGTTCGACGAGATCCTGGTGTCGTTGGCCCGCGACCTGTGGGTGCTGATGGCCGAACTGGCCACCGATCCCGCCAACCACGCCAAGCTCAACGATGGCACCACCAAGGTGACCGGCGACATGGTGGTCCGCCTGGAGCACCTCATCGACTCCACCTCGGAGCTGTTCGATCCGCCCACCGAGTTCGTGGTGCCGGGCGAGTCGGTGGTGGCCGCCCAGCTGGACGTGGCCCGCACGGTCGCCCGCCGGGCCGAGCGGTCGGCGTTGGGCGTCGAGGGCGTGAGCGCCCAGGTGCTGGCCTACCTCAACCGGCTCTCGGACCTGTTGTGGACGCTGGCCCGTTGGGCGGAGGGCCAGTCGCTCACGGCGAGGTCCGCCGCCGCAGGCGACCACGCCTCCGGCGACTCCGAGGAGCCCTCGGATGGCTGAGGTGCCCAAGATCAAGGTCAGTGCCAAGCCGCCCATCCGCACCGACGCGTTGGTCGTGTTGGTGGACACGGGGCGAAGCGAGACCGACGGGGTGGATTGGGCCTACCTGGATGCCGTCGGTTTCGACGCCTCCGTTGGCTCACACGTGTTGTTGCCGGCCGACGGCGACCTGGTGCGAATCGTGGTGGGCCTGGGCGAGCGGGCCGACGTCAGCCCGGACGCGCTGCGTCGGGCGGGAGCGGTGGCCGCTCAGGCGGGGGCCAAGTTCGCTCGCCTCAACGTCGACTATCCCGATGCCTCCTCCGACCTGTTGGATCCCCGCGCCGCGGGCCAGGCCCTGGCCGAGGGGCTGGCTTCGGGCGCCTACTGCTACGACCGCTACAAGGCCTCGGAGGTGAGGCTGCGGGACATCGTGGTGGTGTCGAAGCTGGGCCGCGAGCTGTCCTCGGGTGTCCAGCGGGGTCGCGTGGTGGGCGAGGCCATTGCGTTCGCACGCGACCTGGCCAACGAGCCGGGCGGATCGGCCACCCCCGCCGCCCTCGCCAAGGTGGTCGTGGAGCGGGCGATGGCGGCCGGCCTCGGGGTCACGCTGTGGGACGAGAAGGCCATCGCCAAGGCCAAGTTGGGCGGCCTGATGGCCGTCAACAGCGGGTCGACCCACCCGCCCCGGTTCATCCAGCTGAGCTATCAGCCCAACGGCTCGAGCAAGGCCGGCGACGGCTCGGGTGCCCATCTGGCGCTGGTGGGCAAGGGCATCACCTTCGATTCCGGCGGCCTCTCGCTGAAGACCGCCGACGGCATGGCCACCATGAAGATGGACAAGGGCGGGGCCGCTGCCGTGCTGGCCGCCATGTGCGCCCTGCCCGCCCTGAAGGTGCGCCAGCGTGTGTCGGCGTTCGTGCCCCTGACCGACAACATGCCGGGGCCCGACGCCCAGCGGCCCGGCGACGTGTTCACCGCCCGCAACGGCAAGACGGTGGAGGTGCTCAACACCGATGCCGAGGGCCGCCTGGTGTTGGCCGACGCCCTGTCGTTGGCGGGCGAGGCCAAGCCCGATGCCGTCGTCGACGTGGCCACCCTCACCGGCGCCGTCATGGTGGCGCTGGGCAAACGGATCGCCGGGCTCATGGGCAACCACGACGGGTTCCTGGACCAGGTTGACGCCGCGGCGGCGTGGGCGGGCGAATTGGTGTGGAAGCTGCCGCTCCACGAGGAGTACCGCTCCGCCCTCGACAGCCCGGTGGCCGACCTGAAGAACGTCGCGGGCGACCGCTACGGGGGCGCGCTGCACGCCGGGCTGTTCCTGGCAGAGTTCGTGCCCGAGGGTCTGCCGTGGGCCCACCTGGACATTGCCGGCACCGGTTGGAGCGACGAGGGAGGCCCGGGCCAGCCACGAGGCGCCACGGGGTTCGGGGTGCGCACGCTGCTCCGCCTGGCGGAGCGTTTCGAGGCGCCGTGATGGCTGTCTAGAAGTAGTCCTGGCTGTTGGCGGCCGGGTGGGAGGCGAAGGCTGCGTCGGCTGCGGCGAGGACCGACGGGTCGACCGCCCTCGCCCGACCGGCCGCCGCCAGGGTTCGCCAGGACGTGGTGCCCAGCAGCGCCATGCCCAGCGCTGCTCGGTCGCAGGTCAACTCGGCCGGTGGTGGCCGCCCCGGCGACGGCGCCGCGACGCCTCCCGGGCGTTCGTCGAGCACGACCACCGTGGCGGCGTCGCCGGGTTGGGCCGAGACTCGCACCGTGAGGGGAGGCGCCGACCATCCGGTCGTCACGCCCTCGATGCTGAGGGTGACGTCGAGCGGCGCCGCATAGGAGCGGGCGGCCAGCAGTCCGGCCGGGTCGATCGGGCACAGCCACAGCTGATCGCGTCGCTCGGTCACCCGGCATCGCCGAGGGTCGGCGGTGGCAGCCGGGATGGGGGTATCGGGCGGCGCGGTGTTCCAGCTCACCGTCTCGCTCAGGTCCAGCTCGGCGCAGTGGCGAAACAGCGCCAGCTCAACGGCGGGGTCGAGCGTGTGGAGCTCCCGAACGTTCACCACGCGGGTGCCCCACTGGCCCCCCAGGCGCCACAGCGCATAGCCATCCACCGATCCGCCCTCGTTGCGGTGCACCGACGCAAACAGGTCGCCGCCTCCCTCGAAGGTCTCCTGTGGCCCCAGCACCAGCAGGTCCCACCAGGCCTCCGGGCGTTCGAGGGTGCCCGGCCGGGCGGCGGCCACCTGCCGACGGAACGACACCATGTCGTCGCGAAGCTCCGAGGCGACGTCCAGGGTGATGTCGCCGACCGGGTGGGCGAGCCCGGAGGCGTAGGTGGGTGCCTCGATGCGGTTCGTGGAGCACGCCACGCCGAAGCCGAAGCGGCCATAGATGCCGCCCTCCGACGCAGTGAGCACGGCCGCAGCCGCTCCCTCGTCGCGCAGGGCACCCAGTTGGGCCCCCATCATGGCGGTGAGCACGCCGCGGCGTCGGTGGGAGGCCCGCGTGGTGACCGTCGTGATGGCGCCGACGGGCACCGCGGCGCCGCCGGGCAGCGTGAGCGCCCAGGTGAGGTCGGCCGAGGTGCCCACGATCCGGTCGCCGTCTCGGACCGCCCACGCGCGCCGTCCCAGACGCTCGATGTCCCCGGCGGCGAGCTGGCTGGACGGGCGGGTGTACCCAAAGCCCACGGCCGCCGCCTGCATCCACGGGCCCTGCTGCGCGGGCGGCACGGCGGTGGGGTGCCAGCGGGTCGGGTCGGCGGCCATGTTGCTCACGGTAGGGCGCAGCGGGTCGCGGTCCCCATCGACTTGCGCCGTGGTCGTTCCTACGGTGGCCCGCGCCGACCTCCCACCCCCGTCAGGACCTCGCGCATGCACCTCGCCGCCACGCTCACGATTCGCCGCTGGGACGTGGCCACCGGCGACGCCGAGTCACCACACGGCGCCTACGCGGAGCGGTTCTGGCTGCCCGTGATCGGCCCGTCGGCCCTGTGGCTGCTGCGCTGGGCGAACAGCGAGTTGACCGCGAGGGGCGGGGCCTTCGACATCGGGGCCGACGAGCTGTCCATCAGGTTGGGCCTTGGGGCGGGCACGGCTCGCCAGTCGCCGCTGCGGCGCAGCCTGAAGCGGTTGGAGACCTTCCAGCTGGCCCGACGGCTGAACGAGTCGGTGGCGGAGTTCCGTCCGGGGCTGGCGCCCCTCAGCCTGCGGCAGCTGAGCCGCCTGCCCGTAGAGCTGCGCCGCGAGCACCGGGCCTGGCTGGCGCAACAGGCAGGCCTCCCGGCCACGGCGCGTTCCTCCGACTGCCTCAGCAACTCTCGGAGATGCGCACCAGGGTGACCAGGCCGTCGTCGTTGAACATCAGCGACACCTGGGTGCTTTCGGGCGTGCCCATGGTGAACAGATCCTCGACGGTGTTGGACTGCCAGGCCGGCGGGTCGCCGGCGCTGCCGCCGCACTCCAGCTCGCCGGGGTTGGCGAGGGTGAGCACCTCGGCCTCCGGGTGCAGCACGTAGGTTCGCTCCTTGGGGTTCTCGTTCACCCAGGGAACGTCGCTGTTGCCCACCACGATCGGCTCCTCGGTGAAGTCGGCGGCCGACTGAAGATCACCGTTGTTGTCGTAGAGCTGGTAGCGGTCGAAGGTGATGAGGTCCTGGTTCTCGTTGCTGCTCAGGCCGGCGATTTTGCCGAAGTCGTAGCGAACACCGTCCCAGTCCAGCGCGCCCTGCGGTGCGGTGGCGGCCGTCGTGGTTTGAGATGTGGCCGTCGTGGTTGGGGCGGCCGCCGTCTCGGGCACGGTGACCACGCTGGTCACCACCACGACGGTGGTGGGCGATGCCGTGGTCGAGGTGTTCTCGGCGGGGCTGATGTCGTTGCCGCACGCGACGGGCGCCATCATCACCACGAGGGCGGCCCCACCGGAGGCGAGGCCGGCGAGGCGGCGTGGTTGGGTGTGGATGCTGATGCTCGCTCGTCGTGGTCCCACGTCACCATCTTGCCCCGCGACGTCGTCGGCTGCAGCCGTTCGTCAGATCGGGCAGCGCCCGGAAGCGGGCGGAGGTCCTAGACCGCAGCCGCCGCCCCAGTGCGCACCCACGCTCCGGACCGGAACCGCCAGCTCATCACGGCGGTGCGCACCACCATGGCCACCGTGAGGGTGGCCCACAACGCCCACAGGCCGGCCCCGGTTGCCACGGTGAGGGCGGCCCCGACGGCGAACGTGGCGGCGACCGCCAGCATGGCAACGGCCAGGAACCGCAGATCGCCGGCCCCCACGAGCACGCCGTCGTAGGCGAAGGCCGGACCGGCGACCGGCTGGCCGGCTCCCACCCACAGCAACGCTCCGGCAATGGCGGCCACCACTGCCGGATCGGTGCTGAACCGGCCCGCGATCAGGCGGTGTCCGGCGATGGTGGCCAGGCCCAGCACCAGCGAGGCGACGACCGCCCAGGCCAGCACCCGGCCCGCGGCGGAACGCGCCGCAGCCGCCCGATCTCCGCCCAGCTCCCGGGCCACCAGCGCCTGCCCGGCGGTCTCGATGCCGTCGTAGGCGAACGCCAGGAAGGTCCAGATGCCGATGCCCACCTGGTAGGCAGCCAGCTCCACCGTGCCCATCCGCCCGGCCACCGCCACCGCCATGAGGAAGATGGACCGCAGCGCCACGGTGCGCACGATGAGAGCCGAGCCCACCCGAAGCTGGGCCCCGATGCGGCCAAAGTGCGGTGTCAGGCCCACGCCGTGTCGACGCGCCTCGGCCGCCACGAGAGCCACGTACACCAGCGCACCCACCCACTGGGCCGCCACCGTCGACAGCGCCGAGGCACCGATGCCGAAGTCGAGCACCAGCAGCAACACCACCTCGATCACCAGGTTGATCGCAGCGGTGCCCAGCCCGACGTACAGCGGCGACCGGGTGTCGTGGTGGCCCCGTCGGAAGCCGGCCCCGGCCATCACGATGAGCAGTGCCGGAAAACCGGCGCTGGAGATGCGCAGGTAGGTGACCGCGCCGGCCGCCACCTCGGGTTCGGCCCCGAAGAGCCGAACGAGCGACGGGGCCAGCGGCAGCACCACCACGGCCACCGCCGCGCCCAGCAGGGCACCCAACCAGGTGGCGGTCACCCCCTCCTCGGCGGCATCGCGCCGCCGGTGGGCGCCGAGCAGGCGGGCCACGGCCGCCGTGGTGGCGAACGTGAGGAAGATGAAGATGGTGTAGGCCGCCAAGATGATGGTGTTGGCCACGGCCAGGCTGGCCAGCGCCTCGGTGCCCAGCGTGCCCACCAGCGCCGTGTCGGTCAGCAGGTAGGCGGGCTCGGCGGCCAGCGTGGCCGCGGCGGGTACCGCGAGGCCCAGGATCTCGGAGTCCCACCGCGGGTCGCTGCGCATGGGGCCCAGTGTGGCCCGAGCCTCGCCGGCGGGTCGCCTGGTTTCGCTGGCCGGATCAGCCCACGCACCAGTCGATGGGCGTGCGGCCTACCTCCGTCAATGCCGCATTGGCCCGGCTGAAGGGCTTGGAACCGAAGAACCCGCGATGGGCCGACAGGGGCGAGGGGTGCGGCGACTCGATCACCACGTGGCGTCGTTCGTCCACCAAGGCCTTCTTCCGGCGGGCGGCGGCGCCCCACAACACAAACACCACGCGTTGTTCCTTGGCGCCGGCCAGTGCGATGACCCGGTCGGTGAAGGTCTCCCACCCCTTGCCTTGGTGCGAGGCCGCCGCGCCGCCCCGTACCGTGAGCGACGTGTTGAGCAGCAGGACGCCCTGGCGTGCCCACCCCTCAAGGTTGCCGCTGGTGGGCGGCTGACAGCCCACGTCGTCGACCAGCTCCTTGAAGATGTTCACCAGCGAAGGCGGAGGCGCCACACCCTCGCGCACCGAAAACGCCAACCCGTGGGCCTGGCCCGGGCCGTGGTAGGGGTCCTGGCCCAAGATGACGACTCGGAGGTCGGCATAGGAGGTGAGATGAAGTGCGGCGAACACCTCCTCCTTGGGTGGATATACGGGCGCCCTGGCCCGTTCGCTCGCCACGAACGCCATGAGGTCGGCCCAATAGGGCGCGTCCAGTTCGGTGCGAAGGTGCGGATTCCAGTCGGTGGACACCCGCGCCAGTGTTGCAGGCGCGACAATGGGTCCATGAGCCGCCGCACCGTCACCGTCCGCCGCTTCATCGCCGCCCCGCCCGAGGAAGTGTTCGACCTCGTCGCAGACAGCTCGGGCTGGGGGCGTTGGGCCATCGGCATCGAATCCGAGCGGGAAGCCGAGGGCGCGGACCATCCAGACGGCGTGGGTTCGATCCGCAAGGTGGGCCGCCCGCCGGTGCAGAGCCGCGAGGAGGTGACGGCCTTTGATCCGCCCCATTCGCTCAGCTACAAGCTGCTCACCGGGCTGCCGCTGCAGGACTATGCAGCCACCGTGCGGGTGGAGCCGGTGTCGGAGGGCTCGTTGCTGACCTGGGAGGGCTCCTTCGTGCCCATCAACGGCGTGCAGGCTGCGGGCGGTGCCGCCGCGCTGCGCGCCGCCCTGGGTGGCTTCTGCCTCGCTCTCGGCCGCTACGTCTCACGGGACGACGGCGATGGCGACACGTCCGTCCACGAAGCCACATCCGGCGACTGAGGCCAACCACCCCCCTGGCCACATTCCGTGTCGGATCGCTCACGCAAACGGCAAGGGTGTCGATACGCTCACTGCGATGGTTCCCGCCGCCCCGCCCGCAACAGTCGACGATGAGCGTGCCGCCCAGGGGGCGCTCTTCACCCAAGGCCTGGCCAAGGCGTTTGGCAACAACGTGGCCGTCGCCGGCCTCACCCTCGACGTGCCCCGCGGCAGCTGCTTCGGGCTGATCGGCCCCAACGGCTCGGGCAAGACCACCACCATGCGCATGTGTGCGGGGTTGCTGCGACCCGATGCCGGGCGGGTGGAGGTGGACGGCATCGACGTGTGGGGCGATCCCGTGGAGGCCCGCCGCCGCATTGGTGTGGTGCCGGACCCCCTGCTGCTCTTCGAGCGTCTCAGCGGCATCGAGCAGCTGGTGCACACCGGGCTGCTGCGCAACATGGGTCGAGCCGAGACCGAGGAGCGGTCCCGCGGCCTGCTGGAGGTGCTGGGCCTCACCGACGCCGCTGAGGAAGCCATCGGCGACTACAGCCATGGCATGCGCAAGAAGCTGTCGCTAGCCGCCTCGATGCTGCACCGGCCCGCCCTGCTGCTGCTGGACGAGCCCTTCGAGGGCGTCGACCCGGTGTCGGCCATGACGGTGCGCCGGGTGTTGGACCGCTATCGCGACGCCGGCGGCACCGTGGTGGTGTCCAGCCACGTCATGGAGGTGCTGCAGAAGTTCTGCGACCACGTCGCGATCATCCGCCAGGGGCAGGTCCTGGCGGCCGGGGCCATCGACGATCTGTCGGCGGAGAGCACCCTGGAGGACGCCTTCATCGCCATCGTCGGCGAGGCGCCCACGGATGCTGCGCTGTTGGATTGGCTGGACGCTCCGGTGTGACTGCCACCGACGTGGCCCCGGTCCCCGAACCCGCCATTCGGCCTGCCCTCCACGGTCCTCCCGAGCCGCTGGGCTGGCTCCCCGCCACCCGGCGCATCCTGGCGCTCAAGGTGGCGTTGCTGACCTCGCTGGCCCGAACGTCGCTGATCCACGCCGTCGGCCTGGGCGTGGGCACCATGGCGGCTGCCATCTTCGCCGGAGCGCTCGGCCTGGGATTGGCGCTGGCCGCCCGCACCGCCGACTGGCCCGACCCCGTCCTGGCGGTGGCGGCAACGATGCTGCCGGTGGTGGCCGTGCTCTTCGGGGCGATGGTCGGCTCGGAGGGCACCATCGATCCCCGACGGCTGGCGGTGCTGCCGCTGTCGAATGCGGCGCTGTCCAGCGGCGTGTTGGCATCGGCCTTGCTCGGCCCGGCCGGATTGGCCGGGGTGTTGCTGTGCGCCGGCGTGGTTGCCGGGTACGCGCCGGCGGCACCCGGGGCCATCATCGTCGTGCTGGCGGTGCTCGGCCTGCTGGCGGTGGTGGTCACCAGCGCTCGCCTGGTGACCAACGTGCTGGGCATGCTGGTGGGGGGGCGGGGCCAACGCTTTGCCAACCTGATGACCGCCTCGGCCGGGCTGTTGCTTGCAGCCGCTGCGCAATCGATCAGCTGGCTGATGACACAGCCCACTGCGTGGTGGGAACGCACCTCCGACTCGCTTGCGTGGACGCCCACCGTGCAGCTGGCGCGGGCGGTCACGGAGGCCGCCGACCGGCCCGCCGCAGCGCTGGTGCACCTCGGACTGGGCCTGCTCGTGCTGCCGCTGATCTTCTGGCTGCACGGCGTGACGTTTCGTCGCTTCCTGATCGCCACCCCTGGCTCGGGGCCGCCGCGCAAGCGCACGCGTCGCGCCCGGGCGCCCTATCCAACCTGGCTCCCCGAGTCACCCGCCTGGGCGGTGGCCGTCCGGTCGGTGCGGCTGAAGCTGCGCATGCCCCGCCTGTTGACCGGCTTCGTTGCCGCCCTGGCCTTGGGCATCGGTGGTTCGCTGGCGGTGGTGCTCTCCGCCGGCGAGAACCGCAGCCCAACCCTCGTGCTGCTGGGCACCGCAGCGCAGTTCTCGGTGATCTTCGACAACCAGAACTGCTTCGGCACCGACGGGCGCGCACTGGGTGCCGACCTGATGGCCAACGGCAACCTCTCGCACCTGGTGCGGGGCAAGCGCATCGCCGCGATGTTCTCCGGGGCGCTGCCCGCACTGGTGGTGCCTCCCATGGTGGCTGCCCTCACCGGCGGGTGGTCGCTCATGCCCATCGGCCTGGTGCTGGGCATCGGTTCGGCGGCGTTGGCCTCCGGCGTCTCCATGTTCGTCAGCGTGAACGCGCCGGTCGCTCAACCCGAATCGTCCAACCCCTTTGCCTCCGCCGACGCTGGGCAGGGGTGCCTGTCCGGATTGTTCCTGGGCATCAGCCTGGCCCTGCTGGGCATCGTCACGCTGCCCCCGGCGCTGGTCATCGGGTACCTCGGCCCCGGACGCCCGCTGCTGGTGGCCGTCCTGGTGGCCGGCGCGTTGGCCGTCGACTTCTGGCTGGGTTCGGTGGCCGAGCGAAGCGCCACCAAGCTGCTGACCAACCGGGCGGACAAGGTGCTGACTGCCGTCACCCCCCGCTAACCCGCCCTCCAGTCGTGGCGGCCCGCCCGCACGGCGCTGGCCGACACTTCGGCGAACTCCGCGGGCAACACCAGGAGGTGCTCGTCCGGCGTGCTCCAGCCGGCCCGCGGCGCCACCGCCACCTGGGGCAGGGCCGCCAGGGCCAGGTCTCGACGTGTGGGGTCACTTTCGTAGAAGCGAAGCTCGTGCAGCTGGTGCCACTTGTCGGCGCCCATCACCACGGCGTCGTATCCCCGAGCGAGGTCGGCGATGAGCCGGTGCTCGCTGACTGCGACGCCGACGTTTCCTCGGGTGGCCGCAAAGCGCTCAAGGGCGTCGACCCGGGCGTCGAGGTGGCGATCGAGGTGTGGCTTGTCGAAGGCCGCGCGGGAGACGACCAGGTCGAGCCGTTGGAGGTCCAGCTGGTCGATTGCGGCGTCGACGATGGCCGCGTGCGCCACGGTGAGCGGATGGAACGACCCCGGGTAGATCCCGAGCTTCGAGGGCGGGGGGAACGCCACGCCGCTCAGGCCCCCCGCGGCCGGTCCGCAGCCGTCCGGCGCACGAACTGGACGATCCAGTCGGCGATCAGCGGCTGGGTCACGCCGAGATCGAGCGAGGCCAGGCCGCGGCGCGTCTCGTCGTCGCCGATGCGCTCCCTGCGGTCGATGGTCAACAGGCGCGACAGCTCCGGGGTGTACTCGGGGTGGCCCTGAAAGGACATGGCCGATCCGTACGCCAGGCCGGCGACCGGGCACAGCGGGCCCTCGGCGAACACCGTGGCACCCTCCGGCACCACGGTCACCTGGTCCTGATGCGACGCAATCAGCCGGAACCGCTCGGCCGGCGGAGTCATCCACGGCAGCGGGGAGGTGACCTGGTAGGTCTGCACGCCGACGCGCCACCCGACCTCGGCCCGCTCAACCCGACCCCCCAGCGCCACCGCCAACAGCTGGTGGCCGAAGCAGTCGCCCACGAAGGGGCGCCCCTCGTCGATCAGGGTTCGGATGAACGAGAGCACGTCGGGAACCCAGCCGAGCTCGTCGTAGACCGACGATGGCGACCCGGTGGTGATCCACCCATCGACGGCGTCGGTTGGCCCGGGCAGTTCGCCCCTGGTGAGGTCAACGGCGTGCCAGGTGACGTCGTGGTCGGCGAAGAGCGTGGCGAACAGCTCGGCGTAGTCGCCGCCCGGTTCCTGGGCGGCGGGAGCCACCTGACCGCAGATCAGCAACCCCAGGTGCATGGGTCAACCTCCTCGATTCTGGCGCTCTGCGCTCCAAGTGGGTTGTGAAGGCCGGGCGAGGCGAGGCAGACTGAGGGCCATGATCTCGCCGAGCCTGCTTGTCGTAGTGCGCTAGCGCACACCCGAGCCGAACCGTTCGAGTGTGCGACGACCTCCCTCAGCGGGAGGTCGTCGCCTTTTTGGGCCCAGCTCCCAACCTCTGACACCCCACTATGGAAACACGTTTCCGTCCCGCCAACCCACCCGAACACAGGATCCGTCATGGACACCAGCGACACCCCAGCGAAGCCACCCACCACCGACGGCGCCGCCCCGGAACGCATCAACGGCGGCCAGGCCCTCATTCGCGCCCTGGAGCTGGAGGGGACCGACACCATCTTCGGCCTGCCCGGTGGGGCCATCCTGCCGGTGTACGACCCCATCCTGGACAGCCCCATCCGCCACATCCTGGTGCGTCACGAGCAGGGCGCCGGCCACATGGCCGAAGGGTACGCCCACGCCACGGGGCGCCCCGGCGTGGCCATGGTGACCTCCGGCCCCGCCGCCACCAACATCGTCACCCCGCTGTGTGACGCCTATATGGATTCGGTGCCGATGGTGTGCATCACGGGCCAGGTGGGCACGAAGTCCCTCGGCACCGACGCCTTTCAGGAGGCCGATACCGTCGGCATCACCCGCTCGGTCACCAAACACAACGAGCTGGTCACGGCGGCGGCCGACATCCCGATGAAGGTTCGTCAGGCGTTTCACCTGGCCACCACCGGTCGCCCCGGCCCGGTGCTGTTGGACATCCCCAAGGACGTCGTCGACCCCAACAACCCGGATGCGTGGTTCGACTGGTACTGGCCGACCGACGACGAGGTGCGGGCCTCGTTGCCGGGCTACCGGCCCACCACCACCGGCCACCCCCGCAAGATCCGCGAGGCCGCCGAGATGATCCTGGCCGCCGAGCGACCCGTGCTGTACGTGGGCGGCGGCGTGCTGAAGGCCCGGGCCGCCGAGGTGCTGCGCGAGCTGGCCGAACTGCTGCAGATCCCGGTGGTGACCACGCTGATGGCCCGAGGCGCCTTCCCCGACGATCACCCGCTGTGCCTGGGGATGCCGGGCATGCACGGCAACTACACGGCGGTCACCGCCATGCAGCGCAGCGACCTCCTGGTTGCCCTGGGCAGCCGCTTCGACGACCGGGTCACGGGCAAGCTGGACGAGTTCTCCCCGGACGCCAAGGTGATCCACGTGGACATCGACCCTGCCGAGCTGGGCAAGGTGCGCAACGCCAACGTGCCCATCGTGGGCGACTGCCGCCAGGTGATCGAGGCGCTCGTGGCCGACGTTCGCAAGCTGGGCGGGGCCGAGGCGGCCACCGACATCGGGGCCTGGCGCTCCACGGTGTCGGGCTGGCAGGAGAAGTTCCCGCTCACCTACGAGCAGTCCGAGCCGGGCGAGCTGCTGAAGCCGCAGTTCGTGCTGGAGCAGCTGCGCGACCTGTCGCCCGAGGACACCATCGTCGCCTCGGGCGTCGGCCAGCATCAGATGTGGGCCAGCCAGTTCTGGACGTTCCGTCATCCCTACACCTGGATCAACTCCGGCGGCCTGGGCACCATGGGGTTCTCCGTGCCGGCCGCCATCGGTGCCAAGGTGGGCATGCCCGGCCGCACCGTGTGGTCGGTGGACGGAGACGGGTGTTTCCAGATGACCGCCCAGGAGCTGGTGACCGCCGCCACCGAGCGAATCCCCGTGAAGGTGGCCATCCTCAACAACGCCTACCTGGGGATGGTGCGCCAGTGGCAGGAGATGTTCTACGAGGAGCGCTACAGCGAGGTGTACCTCAGCCCGGACCTGCCCGACTACGTGAAGTGGGCCGAGGCCATGGGGTGTGTGGCCTTCCGGGTGGAGTCGCCCGAGGAGGTGGCCCCCACCATCCGCAAGGCCAACGAGATCGACGACCGGCCCGTGGTGATCGAGTTCCGAACCGACAGCGCCGAGAAGGTGTTCCCCATGGTGCCCTCCGGCAAGGGGAACGATGAGATCGTGGTGTCCCAAGGCGTCGTGCCCAACGTTGCTGCGGCGCCCCACGACGCAGATCAGGCCGAAGGGGTCGCACAATGATCGACGAAGTCCACCATCACGTGCTGTCGGTCCTCGTCGAGGACAAGTCCGGAGTGCTGGCCCGGGTGGCCGGGTTGTTTGCCCGCCGGGGCTACAACATCGAGTCGCTGGCGGTGGCCCCCACCTCCGATCCCGGGCTGAGCCGCATCACCATCACCGTCAACGTCGACACCGCGCCGCTCGAGCAGATGGTGAAGCAGCTGAACAAGCTGGTGAACGTGCTGAAGATCACCGAGCTGGACCCCCGTCACTCGGTGGAGCGGGAGCTGATGTTGGTCACCGTGCAGGCCGACGGCGCCGGACGACGCGAGGTGATCGAGCTGACCCAGGTGTTCAACGGCCGCATCCTGGACGTGGGGCACCACGCCGTCACCATTGCCCTGGATGCACGGCCCGACCGGCTGGACACCTTCGAGACGCTGCTGACGCCCTACGGCGTCACGTCCTTGCAGCGCACCGGGCGAGTGGCGTTGCCCAAGATCGACAACGGCGCCTGAGGCTTGGCCGAGCTTTGAGGCTTCGCTACGAGGGCTACTGTTGCTTGGGAGGCCCGCAGTTCTCGCGCAGCTCCTTGAGGTCGATGGCCAGGATGGGCGGCAGCTCGCCCTCCAGCCCGCCGTAGTCGAGATAGTCGGAGACGGTGGTTCGGCCCAGGAACCCGAACGTGATGCACGCCGCACCGTCGTAGTCGTAGCCCTCGTTGGCCAACTCGTTGATGAGGCGCTGCTCCATGAGCGGGTTGGCGCACGGGTCGACGATCTCTCGGATGGGCTCCGGCCGCGGATTGACGTCGGTCGCCGTCAGCTTCGCCACCTGGACGATCAGCTCCCCCCCGTTGTCGGCGAGGCCCCCCTGGATGCAGGTGGTGAACTCCGCCAGCTTGGGGTCGGGTTCGTCTCCGGGCTGCGGCGTGGCGTTCATCCAGGCGACGTACTCCTCTGAGATTCGAGCGGCCAGTACGTCATCGGGCAGGCACGTGCTGATGGCATTGCGGACGATGGACGCCCCGGGCAGGCTGAGGTCGCCAAACGCGCCGTTGGTGGTGATGGTGCGCAGGTCCTCGGGGGGCAGGGTTGAGGCCTCACGCTCCAGGCAGCTCTGCTGCTCGGGGCTGACCTCGGTGCCGGTCGTGGAGCTGTCGCCCAATCCGGGTACCCCGGCGCCGTCCACCAGGGCTGCCAACGGGGCGCCCAACCCGGCGATCACCTGCAGCGTGGTCGACGGCTCGGGAGGGCCCGAGTCGCCCGCCGTGCCGGCAGCCGTTTGCCGGGAGTCCGGCGTGGGCGAGGCGCCCTTGGCCTCCTCCGCCAGCGAGCAGGAGGAGGCCGACAGCACCAGCACGAGTGCGCCGCCCACCAGGGGGGCGCAGCGAGGTGCCGCAAGAAGCTTCCGGAGTGGGAGGGCCACGGCGGGTGAGGCTACTCAGCAGCGTCAGCGCCGTGGTGGCCGCCGCGATCTATCCGCCGCTTGCGCAACTCTGGGCCAGGCTTTCGATGTCGGCCTGAACATCGCTGGGGATGTCGCCGCCCTGGCCCAACTCGATCAGATCCGACATGGAGAGCTTGCCGCCGAGCCCGTCGGCGATGCACTGGGCGGTCTGCTCCGGGATGCCCTCCTTGGCCAACTCGGCCACGAAGAAGTCCGAGAGAATGCTCTCGCCACAGGCATCGAGGACGTCGAGGAGGGCCTGGGGCATCTCGTCGCCTCCGCTTTCGGAGGCGGCCGCGGCCTCCACGACGACGTCGCCGGTCTTGCCGTCCAGCTCGGTGCTCAGGCAGCTGGTGAACTCGGGGTCGGGCTCCGAACCAAGCTCCGCAGCGAACTCGTCCGCAAACAGCTGGCCGAGGGCATCGGAGGGTATGCAGGTGTTCATGGCGTCGGTGAGAATCTGGGTGCCCTCGGGGGACAATTCGGAGAAGTCGCCGTTGGAGGTGACGATGTCCACGTCGTCGGACGACATGTCCGAGGCTTCGTTGTCGAGGCAGGTTTCCACCTCGGGTCCGAACGCGTCGTCGGTCGCCGAGTCCGAGCCGCCCGTGCCCAAACCGGGCAGGCTACCCACCTCATCGCCCAGCTTGGAGCCCAGGCCGGTGTTGGTGCCCGACAGGCCGCCGCCCTCGGTGGTGGTGGTCTGTTCGCTGGTGTCCGACCCGCCCTCGGTGGTGGTAGGCGCCGCAGTGGTGGACGAGGACGCCTGTTCCAGCTTGTTGCCGCACCCCGACAACGCTGCGACCAGGGCCATCGCCAAGCCCACCGTGGCGAGGCCGCGGAATCGGCCGCGCCGAGCGGTGGTCGGTGCGGCGGTGGAGTATGAGGTCCCGTCAGTGCTCATTGGTTCAGTCACAGTGAGCGACGATACCCCCGGTTTCGCCCGTTGGGCGGAGAAAAGTGCCCATTGGCACAAGAAATCTGCTCATTGGGGGTGGCCGGTCGTCCGAGCAGGCCGCTGCGCCGCTGCGCGGCCGGGAGAACCGGTTCGGACCAGGAGGCTGGCGGGCCCTACGCTGGCGCCTTCGAGCCTGCACCGCCCCCGGCGCGGAGTGCTCGCCCCATGAGCGGTCTTCCGGCCGCCGTCCACCAGAGCCGCACCCAAGGAGCCCACCTCATGGCCAACGTGTCCTACGAACGCGACGCCGACCGTTCCCACATCGCCGACCGCAAGGTGGCCGTCCTGGGATACGGCTCCCAGGGCCATGCCCACGCGCTCAACCTGCTGGAGTCGGGGGTGGACGTGCGGGTCGGCCTGCGCGAGGGCTCGGCGTCACGCTCCAAGGCCGAGGAGGCCGGGCTGGCCGTCACCGACCTGGCCACCGCGGCGGCCGAGGCCGACGTCATCATGATGCTGCTGCCCGACACGGACATCGGCCCGGTCTATGAGGAACACGTGGCCCCCAACCTGTCCGACGGCGACGCCCTGTTCTTCGCCCACGGCTTCAACGTGCGGTTCGGCTACGTGAAGGCGCCGGAGGGCGTTGACGTGGCCATGGTGGCCCCCAAGGGTCCCGGCCACCTCGTGCGGCGTACGTACACCGAGGGTGGAGGCGTGCCATGCCTTATCGCCGTCGCCCAGGACGCCAGCGGCACGGCCCGCGACCTGGCGCTGGCCTACGCCGATGCCATCGGGGGCACCCGGGCCGGGGTGCTGGACACCACGTTCGAGGAGGAGACCGAAACCGACCTGTTCGGCGAGCAGGTGGTGCTGTGCGGCGGTCTCACGGCGCTGGTGCAGTCGGGATTCGAGACCCTGGTGGACGCCGGTTATCAACCGGAGTCGGCGTACTTCGAGTGCCTGCACGAACTGAAGCTGATCATCGACCTCATGTACGAGCAGGGCATCTCCGGCATGCGCTACTCCATCTCGACGACCGCCGAGTACGGCGATCTCACCAGGGGGCCCCGGGTGATCAACGACGGCGTTCGGGCCGAGATGCGAACGATCCTCGACGAGATCCGCAGCGGCCAGTTTGCCGACGAGTTCATCGAGGAAGTGCGGTCGGGGGGCTCCCGCTTCGCCGAGCTTCGCCGGGCGGGCCAGGAGCATCAGGTGGAACAGGTCGGCGCCGAGCTTCGCTCGATGATGCCCTGGATCTCCGCCGGCAAGGCCAAGGTCGAGGACATCTCCGGCGGCGACTGACCGCAGTGCCAGACTGGCCCCCATCCACACCAAGCAGGGGGCAACATCGTGAAGCTGGGCATCTTTGACGGCAACTCGGGCGCGCACGTCAGCGTCGACAGCTATGTGGGCCATGCCGCTTCGGCGGCCGAGGCCGGATTCGACTGCTACTGGCTGCCCCAGATCTTCGGCATGGAGGCGCTCACGCTGCTGGCGGTGATCGGCCGAGAGGTGCCCGGCATTTCGCTGGGTACCTCGGTGGTGCCCACCTATCCGCGTCACCCGGTGACCATGGCGGCGGAGGCGCTCACGACCCAGAAGGTGTCCGGCGGCCGCCTCAACCTGGGAATCGGCCTCAGCCATCAGATGGTGATCGAGGGCGTCTTCGGCATGAGCTTCGACAAGCCGGTGGGGCACATGCGCGACTACCTGGAGATCCTGGGTCCGCTGTTGCGCGGCGAGCCGGCGTCCCACAGCGGCGAGCGGTTGTCCGCTCAGGTGGGCCTGGAGATCGGCGCAGACCCTGTGCCGTTGTTGGTGGCGGCGTTGGGTCCCAAGATGCTGCGGCTCACCGCTGAGTTGGCCGACGGCACCATCACCTGGATGACGGGCCCCGCCACGCTGGCCGACCACACCATCCCCACGCTGGCCTCCGCCAGGGAGGAACTCGGCCGGCCGCCGGCCCGGGTGGTGGCAGCGCTGCCGGTGGCGGTGACCGATGATGTCGAGGGGGCCAAGGCCCGTGCCGCCGAGGCCTTCGCCATCTACGGCGTGTTGCCCAGCTATCGGGCCATGTTGGACCGAGAGGGCGCACAGGGCCCCGAGGATGTGGCCATCATCGGCGGTGCCGACGAGGTGCGCGAACGCATCGCCGCACTGGCCGGGATCGGTGTCACGGACTTCGCAGCGGTGGAGTTCAGCGGCGGTGAGGAGGGCCAGGCCACGCGCGAGGTGCTCACCGGCCTCCTCGGAGCGCTCAGAGGCGGGTGACGGACCAGCCCACGGGGCGGCCGTCGGCCCAGGGCATGTGTGCATGGAACGCCCGAGGTTCGTCGTCGAAGACGAGCGGCAGGAAATGCGCGTCGCCCTCGTGGAAGTCCAGCCGGGTCTCCGCCCGTGAGGTGACATCGCACCACGACAGGATCTCTCGGCGAGGCACCCAGGCCAGGGTGCCCTCGTCGTTGGACGGCGGCACGGTGCCCTGCCATCCGGTGATGAGGAACAGGAAGCCGAACCAGTCGTCACCTCCCGGGCCCTCGAAGCCGGGCCACGACACGGTGCCGCGAAGGGACCACTCGGTGGGCACGATGGCCGCCTCCTCGAGCAGTTCGCGTGCCATGCCCCGGGCCACGTCCTCGTCGGGCTCCAGTTTGCCGCCGAGCCCGTTGTGCTTGCCGTCGGGCCGGTTGGTTCGGTGCACCAGCAGCACCTGGTCGGCGGCGCGATCCCAGACGAAGCCCAGCGTGCCCAGCACGGGCCGGTAGCGGCTCACCCTCGAAAGCGCCCGCCGCCAGGCCCGGGTTCGATCACATCGGAGGCATCGGCCCCGCCGCCGATCTCGCGGATGGGGTCGGCCACGTCGTCCCATTCCAGCCGAAGGGCCCTGGAGATGTCGGCGTGCATGGCGTACCACGCCGTGATGTAGGTGAACTCGACGATCTGCTCGTCGTCGAGGTGAGCCTGCAACTCGGCGAACACGGCGTCGGGAACACGGCCGTTGTCGCCCACGAGGCCGTCGGTGTAGGCCAGCACCGCCCGTTCGGCGGGGGAGAACAGCTCCGAGATCTCCCAGGTGGCGATGGCGTCGATCTTCTCCTCGGCCATGCCCAAGCCTCGGCACGACTTGCGGTGTTGGCTGTAGACGAAGTTGCTCTGCCGCAGCCATCCGGCCCGGGTTTGGCCCAGTTCGCGCAGCACCGGGTCGAGGCGGCGCTCCGGGTCGCGGTACAACGTGAAACCCTGCAGGCAGTGGGCGAACACGTCGGGGGAGGCGGCGAAGGTGGTCCACCAGTCGCCGGGCGAGCCGGTGTCCGTGCCGGGATCTGCCACCGGGTCCTTGTCGCCGAAGATGTAGGCGTAGGTGGCAGCGACGCGTGGGTCGTGCACCTCGTCCCGTGGCACCTGTCGCAGTCGCCCCATGGCGCGCACTGTACCGGCCGGGCTGCGGTCGTCCGGACGGAAATCGAAACCCGACCTTGTTAGTCGGATTTGGGAGTGCCTAGGCTCGGCGGCTCCAGTCACGCACCCGACCACACAGAGGCGTACCCACATGAGCGACGACACCCCCGAGCGCCCCCAGGGCTTCGAGACCCTCCAGATTCACGCCGGCCAGGAACCAGACCCCACCACCGGCGCCCGGGCCGCCCCCATCTACCAGACCACGGCCTACAGCTTCCGAGACGCCAAGCACGGCGCAGCCCTCTTCGCGCTGGAAGAGATCGGCAACATCTACACCCGCATCATGAACCCCACCCAGGGGGTGTTCGAGGGCCGCATGGCCGCGCTGGAGGGCGGCGTGACCACAGCGGTGGGCCTGCCCGGCGCCCTGGCCACCGCCAGCGGCATGTCGGCGGAGACCTACGCCATCATGACCCTGGCCGAGGCCGGTTCCCACATCGTGTCGGGCACCTCGCTCTATGGCGGCACCTACAACCTCTTCCATTACACGCTGCCCAAGATGGGCGTTGAGGTGAGCTTCGTCGAGGATCCCGCCGACATCGAGTCGTGGAAGGCGGCCGTTCGTCCCAACACCAAGGCGTTCTATGGGGAGACCATCGGCAACCCGGCGAACGACATCCTCGACATCGAGGCCGTGGCGGCCGCCGCCCACGAGGCGGGCGTGCCCCTCATCGTGGACAACACGGTGGCGTCCCCGTTCCTGTGCCGGCCGTTGGAGCACGGCGCCGACATCGTGGTGCACTCCGCCACCAAGTTCATCGGCGGTCACGGCACCTCCATCGGTGGCGTCATCGTGGACGGCGGCAGCTTCGACTTTGGCGACGCCGAGAAGTATCCGGGCTTCAACGAGCCCGACCCCAGCTACAACGGCCTCACCTTCTGGCCGTCGCTGGGCCACGGGTCGTTCATCCTCAAGGCCCGGCTGCAGTGGCTGCGCGACACCGGCGCGGCCATCTCGCCGTTCAACTCCTTCCTGATGCTCCAGGGGCTGGAGACGCTGTCCCTGCGCATGGAGCGCCACATCTCCAACGCCAAGGCGGTGGTCGAGTTCCTCGATGGGCACGATCAGGTGGAGCGCGTGAACTACGCCGGCCTGGCCGGCTCACCCTCGGCGGCCCTGGCCGCGAAGTACGTGCCAGCCGGCGCCGGTTCGGTGCCCAGCTTCGTGATCGCGGGCGGCCGCGAGGCCGGCGAGCGCTTCGCCAACGCGCTGGAGCTGCATAGCCAGCTGGCCAACATCGGCGACGTGCGGTCGCTGGTGGTGCACCCGTCCTCCACCACCCACAGCCAGCTCAGCGATGACGAGCAGCTGTCGGCGGGCGTGGAGCCCGGCCTGGTGCGGCTCTCGGTTGGCCTGGAGACCATCGACGACATCCTCGCCGACCTCGAGCTGGGCTTCGCAGCCGCCCAAGGCTGAGCGGGGGACTCAGGCTGAGCGGTCAGCGGTCCAGGGTGAGGCGGGGTCGGCCTTCGGCCACGGCGAGGACGCCCGTCTCGCCCAGTAGACCGATGGGGTCGGCGTACCCCGCCACGGCGGCGGTGGCGCCGACCGACACGACCGATCCCTTCGCGTCGCCCTCCAGCAGGGTCACCTCGACGACCAGATGGTCGCCCTCGACCTGGGCATCCACGACGATGACGTCGTAGCTGCCGTCGGGGAGCGGCCCGCCGCGGCCGACATCCTCGGTGCTCGGGTCGTTGCCCATGATTTGAACCTACCCGCGTGCCGGGCACCGGCCGGATGCCGGCGAACTCGGGTCACGATGCGTCGCTCTGGCGACCGATGCGCACCCGAGTTCGGAGTGGGCGGGCAACTCGGGTCACGATGCGTCGCTCTGGCGACCGATGGGCACCCGAGTTCGGAGTGCGGGCGGCGGCGAGTGGCCGGTGGGCGGTGGGCGACGGAACTAGACGGCGAGGCAGCTGAGCGTGATGCTGCGGTTGGCGAGGGCATCGTCCACGCCGGAGTACACCGTGCCGTCGGCGATGAGGCCGAGGTGGCCCACGGAGCGCAGCGGGCACTGGCTCTGCACCTTCACGTTGGTGGCGCCGTCCTTCAGGGCGGCGGTGCTGTGCGGGAAGACCACCTCGTCGCCGATGGTGTAGATGCTCACGTACTTGACCGGCGAAATGACGTCGGGACCAGCGTTGAGCGAGTTCAGGTAGGTGGAGCCGACGGCCATCTGCTTGCAGGCCGTGATGTTGAGGCAGGTCCCGAGCGTGACGGCCGTGGCCAGGTTGGCCACCGCCGTGCCGTAGTTGGGCGAGCCGAGCATGACCAGGGTGTCGACGTCGGCCTTGCCGCCCTTGTTCTTGATGCAATCGCGTGCCACCAGGCCGCCCTGGGAGTGCGCCACCAGGTCCACCTTGGCGGCGCCGGTGCTGGCCTTGACCGAATCGATCTTGTTGCACAGCGACTGGGCGGTGGCGCTGATGGACTGGGTGCCCAAGGAGGGCAGCTGGAAGATGGTGGTGCGGTAGCCGTCGCTGCGAAGCCGGTTGGCGATGACCTCGTTGGCGAAGGCGGGGGAGAAGGTGCCGGCCACCACGATGACCGGGTCGCGGCCGGGTGCCGGCGCGGGTTGGCAGGCGGTGGCCGCCGTTGCGGCAAGCAGCAGCGCGGCGGCGAACAGTGACTTGGCGGCGAAGAGGTGGCGCATGGCACCCACAGTAGTCACGCAACCACCAAAACGCGCAGCTTGGGCTACATCGTTTCGGCGAAGGTGGCGGGGCCCGAGCCCCGCAGCACGTTCTTGAGCAGCTTTCCGGAGGCGTTGCGGGGCAGCTTGTCGGGCCACCGTTCGATCTGCGAGGGCACCTTGAACGCGGCGAGCGCAGCGGCCACCCAGGCCTGAAGCTCGGCGTCGCTGGTCTGGGCGCCGTCCACCAACTCGACCACGGCCTTCACTTCTTCGCCCAGTTCGGCGTGGGGCATGCCCACGACGGCGGCGTCGGCGACGTCGGGGTGCTCCACCAACCGTTGCTCGATCTCGACGCAGTACACGTTTTCGCCGCCCCGGATGATCATGTCCTTCGCCCGATCGGTGATGAACAGGTAGCCGTCGTCGTCGAGGTGGCCCAGGTCGCCCGTGTGGAGCCAGCCATCACGGATGGTCTCGGCGGTGGCGTCGGGGCGGTTCCAGTACCCGGGCATGACGATGGGCCCGCGGATGAGCACCTCGCCCTGCTGGTTGGTGTCCAGGTGCTCGCCTCCCGGCGCGGCAATGGCCAGCTCCACCACCGGCATGGGGAGGCCGACCGAGTCGGGGCGATCCACCTTGGATCCGGCCAGGTGCAGCGTGGCCACGGAGGACGACTCGGTCAGGCCGTAGGCGTTCGAGGTGGCCCGCACGTTGGGGAACGTGTCGCGGATCATGCGCTGCAGCTCGGCCGCCGCCGGCGATCCGCCGAAGGCCACCGAGGTGATCGAGGAGGTGTCGTAGTCCGCCCGGCCCGGGAACTCACACGTCCGCCAGATCATGGTGGGCACGGTGGACCAGATGCTGACGTGTTCGTCTTGGATGAGCCCCAGCGCCATCTCGGGTGTGAATCGGCCGGGGACCATGACCAGCTTGAGGCCCCCCAAGAGGCCGACGACGAGCGTGGAGTGACAGCCCGAGACGTGAAACAACGGCGACGTGAACAGCGCTGCCGGCTGCCCGCCCGTTCCGTCGACGTGCTCGCCGATGCGGCTCAGCACCATGCCGTTGGCGGTCAGCGAGAACACCGTGTTCTGCAGGTTGGCCACCATGCCCCGATGTGTGGAGATGGCCCCCTTGGGACGTCCGGTGGTGCCCGACGTGTAGAAGATCACGGCGGCGTCACCCTCGGAGAGCGGGGTGTCGGGAGGGCCGGGATCGTCGCCGGCCAGCAGATCGGCGAACGGCGCCGTGGCGTGCGTGGCCGGCCCAGCCGGCAGGGCGGCCCCGTCCGGACCTTCCGGGTCGATGAGGAACACGTGCTCCAGGTGCTCCAACTCGTCGAGCCGGTCGATCACGCGCCCGAGCCGCCTGGCATCGGCGATCAACACCCGGGCGCCGCTGTCGGCCAGCCCGAAGAGGATCTCGTCGGTGTTCCACCAACCGTTCAGGCCCACCAGGATCCCGCCGAGGTTGACCGTGGCCCAGAACGACAGGCACCACTCAGGGTTGTTCTGGCTCAGCACCGCAACCCGGTCGCCGTGGGTGACTCCGGCCGCAACCAGGCCGGCCGCCACTCGGTTGGCGTCGGCGCCGAACTCGGCGAAGGAGATGCGGCGGTCGCCGTAGACGATGAACGTCGCGTCGCCGTGCGCCTCGGCGAAGGCGAACACCTCCCGCAGGTTGGCCAGGCGGTTGGCGTACACCCGGAGGTCGATGGGGTCGGCCCCGCCGATGCCCGCCACCTGCTCGGTGACCACCTCGAAAGCCCCACCCGGGCCGGTCAGTTCCGCACGAACCTCGGCAATGGCCGCGGCCACGGACCCTGCCTCGGCCAGTGGAGCCGCCTCGGCCATCGGGCCACCCGATGTCGCTGCTGGTGTCGTTGGGTCCCCCGGCGCGGTCATGGCGTTAGTCTGGCCGCAACACCAGGTGCAGGAACAGGGGGAACCGGCTCCAGCGGCTCTCGGTGTCGGGTACCCCGACCTCCACGAGACGTTCCAGCAAGAACCCGGCGTCGGCGGCGGCCCCCAAGGTGGCCCCGAGGGGGCGGTGGATCCCGTGGAACTCCATGCAGCTGCCGTCGCGCTGCACCGAGTTGGAGTACCTGCGGGTGCTCAGGTAGGGCTCCTGCAGCACGAAGGGCTCGTCGACCGGGCCGCCCGGACCGGAGGGGAACGCCCCACCCGAGTTCAGCGGGTGGACGAGGGCGGCGACGAGCCGACCGTCGGCGGTCAGCACCCGATGGGCCTCCGCCAACGGAGCCGCCAGGTCATCGAAGTCGTGCAACGCCATGAACGCCACCACCAGGTCGACCGAGGCGCGAGCGAGGGGCAGCGATCCGGCGTCGCCCACCACCACCGGCCGGGCATGCCGATGGCCGGCGGCGGCCCGACACATCCCGGCCGACGAGTCGGTGGCCACCACGCGGTGGCCCCGTTCGGCCAGGTCTCGACCCACGCGACCCTCGCCGCAGGCCAGGTCGAGGGTCAGGCGTCCCGGAGTGGGCACGGAGGCAAAGAACCGGTCCCGATGGAAGGTCCAGTAGCTGTCCAGGCCGGGTTGTCGTGCCCAGCGGCTCCACTCGGGTGAGCGCTCCTCCCACGCATCGCGCAGCGTGACGTCCCGCCCCGGGTCCTCGACCATCGGCTCACCGTACCGCTACCTGTGAGCGGCACACAGGAACCCCCGGCCACACGGTGGAACGGGCGGATGCGCTCGGTAGCGTTTTCTTCATGGTCCCTCGCCCCGTTCCCGGACAATCTGCGCCTAGGCGGTCCCTGATGCGCCGAACCCTTCCCGTGGTCGTCCTGGGTGCGCTGACGTTGGGCGCCTGTGGAGGTGGCGGCGGGGGCTCGCTCTCGGTGGTCACCTCCGAGGTTTCCACGACCACCGGTGCTCCAGCTACCACGGAGGCGCCCACCACCACGGAGGCGCCCACGACCACCGAGGCGGAATCCACCACCACGGAGGCTCCCACCACCACGACCGAGGCCGAGGCGCCCGCCACGACCAAGGCCGCCGAGACCGAGCCCACCGATGGCGGCGATCCGCCGGCGATCCCGCCCGGCGAGGTTGCCGCCCTGGTGCGCTCGATTGATGGCGACACCATCACCGTGGACCGAGTGGAGATCTTCACCGGTGCGGAGGCCCTGGAGGCCTTCAAGGAGGACACCGGGCGCGAGCTGGAGGGCGCCGAGTTCTACGTGCGCGACACCGAGGCCACGACGGAGAACATGCCGTTGGCCAAGCAGGCCAAGTTCAACGTCATCAAGCTGTCCAGCTGCTGTGACCCCACCGAGGTTGACCGGGCCACGTTCGCCACCTTCCTCGACGGCTCCAACGAAGACCTGTTTGACCCCAGCCCGCCGTTTCGGCTGAAGACCGCCTACGGCCAGGTGGTCGAGGCCACCCAGGTCTACGTCTCCTGAGCGGGACGTCCTGCGCCGGTAGGCGGACCGTCCCTAGAGTTCGCCCGATGATGAAGCGACGAACGAATCGGACCGCCATGGCAGTGGTCGTGGGGGCGGCGGTGCTGGCCGGCTGCGGCGGGGATGATGGCGGCACGGCCAGCGCCTCGTCGACCACTTCGGCGCCACGCGATACGGCCGCCGCCACCACCACCACGGCCGCCCCGCCGGTGCTGCCGCCGCTCGGTCCGGAGACCGCGGTGGGGGCGGGCATGCCCGATGGCACCTATGCCGCGACGATCAACAGCGTCGATGCGTTTGCGGCCACGTTGGGGTTGAATCTCGTGACGGTCGCTCAGACCGACGGAGCGATCGTGGCCACCGACCAGGACCCGCTGGGCTTGGTTGACCTCCCCACCACCGATGAGACCGCCATTCTGTTGGTCCCGGCGGGAGGCGGTGCGCTGGCACCAGCAACGCAGCGCGAGCTGTGGAACACGATGGGTAAGAAGGACACCGGCTTCACGGTGAACGACTCCACGGTGCTGTTTGTCACCGTGGCGGGGGGCACCCTCACCAGGGTGGAGCAGCAGCCCTTCATCGTGTTGAGCTGACTCGGTGGTGATTGACCGGTGCTGAACTGACCCGGGCGCCTCCCGGCGCAGGCGGTCACCCGACGCCGCTACGTGGCGATGGCCTCAATCACCCAGTCGATGCAGCCGGTCAGCGCAGACACGTCGTTGGGGTCGATGGCAGGGAAGGTGGCGATCCGCAGCTGGTTGCGGCCCAGCTTGCGGTACGGCTCGGTGTCCACGATGCCGTTGGCCCGTAGCACGGCGGCCACCTTGGCGGCATCCACGCTGTCGTCGAAGTCGACGGTGGCCACCACGGGTGAGCGCAGCTCGGGTTCCGCGACGAACGGGGTGGCGACGGCGTGGCCGTCGGCCCAGTCGTAGACGCGTTGTGACGAATCGGCGCAGCGGCCGGTGGAGAACGGCAACCCGCCGTTGCGCAGGATCCACTGAACCTGCTCGTTGGCCAGGACGAGGGTGGCCAGCGCCGGCGTATTGTAGGTCTGGTCCTTGCGGGAGTTCTCCAGGGCGGTACCCAGGTTGAGGAACTCGGGAGACCACCGAGACGCGCTGAGGCGCTCGATGCGCTCGATGGCGGCCGGCGAACAGGCGGCCAGCCAGAGCCCGCCGTCGGCCGCCAGGCACTTCTGCGGGGCGAAGTAGTACACGTCGGTTGCCGAGGCGTCGAAGGGGATGCCGGCGGCGCCCGAGGTGGCGTCCACCGCCACCAGCGCACCCTCGGCCCCACCCTCGGGGCGGCTGAGCGGCAGGGCGACTCCGGTGGAGGTCTCGTTGTGGGTCAGGCCGTACAGGTCGACGTCGTCCACACCCTCGATGGGCGGAGCCGAGCCGGGCTCGGCGGTGATGATCGACGGCTCCTCCAGGTGCGGTGCCGTGCTGGCGGCAGTGGCGAACTTGGAGGAGAACTCGCCGAAGCTCAGGTGGTGGCTGCGGCGCTCGATCAGCCCGAACGTGGCGGCGTCCCAGAATGCGGTGGTGCCGCCGTTGCCCAGCAGCACCTCGTAGCCGTCGGGAAGGCACAACAACTCGGCCAGCCCGTTGCGAAACTCGCCCACCAGGAACTTCACCCCGAGCTGGCGGTGGCTGGTGCCCATCACGCTGCGCCCGACGGCCTCCAGCGCCTCGATGGCCTCGGGGCGCACCTTCGACGGCCCCGAGCCGAAGCGGCCGTCATGGGGGCGAAGCTCGGCTGGGATGGTGGGAAGTGGTGTCGTGCTCACCGTCTCAGTGTGGGTGAGCGACACCCGTCGCGCCAACCCAATCCACTTCGGCCGTGGCCGGGCGAGCGATACCCTCGCGGGGTCTGCGTTCCGATCCCCCACGTGAGGTGTCCCCCATGTCCCAGTCCCGTGTGTCTGCGCTCATCGGCGGCATTGCGCCGTCGGCCACGCTGGCGGTGGATGCCAAGGCCAAGGCGCTGCGGGCCTCGGGGGAGTCGGTCATCGGCTTCGGCGCCGGTGAACCGGATTTTGCGACGCCGGAGGCCATCGTTGAGGCCGCCGCCGCGGCCACCCGCGACGCTCGGTGGCACCACTATTCGCCGGTGGCCGGCCACCCCGACTTGCGCGAGGCCATTGCCCACAAGACGGCCCGGGACTCGGGCTACGACGTTGCCCCGGGGCAGGTGCTCGTCACCAACGGCGGCAAGCAGGCCGTGTACCAGACCCTGTTGACCCTGCTGGATCCCGGCGACGAGGCCATCGTGCCGGCCCCGTACTGGACCACCTATCCCGAACCGATTCGCCTGGCGGGGGCGACCCCCGTCTTCGTCGAAACCCACGAGCCGGCCGGGTTTCGGGTGACGGTCGACCAACTGGAGGCCGTGCGCACCGACCGCACGAAGTTGCTGATCTTTGTGTCGCCGTCCAACCCCACCGGCGCGGTGTACCCACGCGACGAGGTGGAGGCCATCGGCCGATGGGCCGCAGAGCACGACATCTGGGTGGTGACCGACGAGATCTACGAGCACCTCACCTACGGCGACGCCGAGATTCATTCGCTGCCCGTCCTCGTGCCCGAGCTGGCCGAGCACTGCGTGGTGCTCAACGGCGTGGCCAAGACCTACGCCATGACGGGTTGGCGGGTCGGCTGGATGATCGGCCCGTCGGACGTCATCTCGGCCGCCACCAACCTGCAGAGCCATTCCACCTCGAACGTCTGCAACGTCGCCCAGCGCGCCGCCCTGGAGGCAGTGTCGGGCGATCTCGATGCGGTGGCGGCCATGCGGGAGGTGTTCGATCGGCGGCGAGTGATCATCCATCGGATGCTGAACGAGATCCCCGGGGTCAGCTGCCTGGAGCCGGAGGGAGCGTTCTACGCCTACCCCAGCTTCGCTGGGCTGCTGGGCAGACCGCTGGGCGGCATCACCCCCGAGACCACGCTCGAGCTGGCCGACCTGGTTCTGGACCAGGCCAAGGTGGCCTTCGTGCCCGGCGAGGCGTTCGGTTCGCCGGGCTACGGGCGGTTCTCCTTCGCCCTGGCCGAGGACCAGATGGTGGAGGGCGTGTCGCGCCTGGCCCGGCTCGTGGAAGGCGGGTGAGCCACTCCTCCGACACTCCAGGGTGGTGGCCCAGTCCGCTGTCCTCGGCCGACGTGGCCCGCCCGGCCTGCCGGCCCACCGAGGTGCAGGTGGCCGACGGAGCCATCTACTGGAGCGAAGGCCGCCCCGCCGAGGGCGGCCGGGTTGCCGTGGTGGGGTGGACGCCGGAGCGGGGCGCCTGGGAGGCGGTGCCGCCCGATGCGGACGTGCGTACCCGGGTGAACGAATACGGCGGCGGGGCCTGGCGGGTGGGCGGCGGAGTGCTCTATGCGTCGCTGCGCGCCGACGCCCGCATCTGGGCCTTCCCCCAGTCAAGTGTTGCCGGCCATGAGGGCGCCGGCCATGGGACGGCCAACCCGGCCCGTCCGCTCACCGCCGCAACAGCACCGGACGACGACCACCGCTACGCCGACCTGCAGCTGACGCCCGACGGACGGTGGCTGGTGTGCGTGCGCCAGCGGTCGGTACCGAGCTCCGAGCCCCTGCAGGAGCTCGTGGCGCTGAGTACCGACGACGGCTCGGTCTCCATCCTGGCGGCCGGATCCGACTTCGTGGCCGATCCCCGCATCTCCCCGGACGGTGCCCACCTGGCCTGGCTCACCTGGCGGCATCCGGACATGCCGTGGGACGCCACACAGCTCTGGGCCGCCCGGCTGGAGCGCGCCGGCGGTGCGCCCAACGGCCCACCTCGGTTGGACATTGCGGATCCCCGGGTGGTGGCGGGGGGCCGGCTGGCCCCCGAGGCGGGCGGGATGCCGGTGTCGGTGAGCGACGCAGCGTGGGGCCCAAACGGTGCCCTGTGGTTCGCCAGCGACGCGGGTGACGGCTTCTGGGGCGCCATGGCGTGCCCGCCGGGTCTGCCCGAGTGCGACGACGCCCGCCCCGTGGCCCCCGGCCCCTGGGAGGTCGCCCAGCCCCACTGGGTGTTCGGCCGCACCCGCATTGCGCCGCTCCCCGGCGGCGGCGCGCTGCTGGCCCGCCGCGCCGAGGGCCGGGACACGCTGGTGGCGGTCGGCGCCCCGGCGGCAGATTCCGCCGGCGAAACCGGCGTCACGCTGAGGCAGCGGGGCGCCGCCGAGCCTGCCCGGAGCCCCGCCGACGGTGTGCCCCTGGCCCCCGAGATCACACAGGTGGAGACACTGGCGGCGGGGGAGGGCCCCGCGGGGTCGCACACGATCGCAGCCGTGGTTGCCGGCCTGGCTACGGGCCCCCAGATCCGCTGGTGGGCCGCCGACGACCTGGCCCCGGCCTCCGGCGGAACGCCAGGCGAGCTCCACGGCGGGCGTCTCCTGCGGGGCGAAGGGCGGCTGCCGGTGGGCGAGGTGGACCTCGCCGAGGCGTGGATCTCGGTGCCCCAACACCTCACGTTCCCCACCGGGGACGGCGGGGAAACACACGGCCTCTACTACCCGCCGCGTCACCCCGACCACCCCGACCACCCCGAGCCCTCGTGCGTCCCGCCGCTGGTCGTGCGCATTCACGGTGGGCCCACCGCTGCGGCCGAGTGTCGCTATCGCAGCGACGTGCAGTTCTGGACGACACGAGGCTTCGCAGTCGTTGACGTGAACTACCGGGGGTCCACCGGCTACGGCCGGGCCTACCGCGACGCGTTGAAGGGCCGGTGGGGCGACGTGGACGTGGCTGATTGCGTGGCCGTGGCCCAAGGGCTTGCGGATCGGGGCCTCGCCGATCCCGACCGGCTCTACATCCGGGGCGGTTCGGCCGGAGGCTTCACCGCCCTGGCGGCGGTGGCGTTTCACGACACCTTCGCCGCTGCGGCCTCCAGCTACGGCGTGGCCGACCTGGCGCTCTTGGCGGCCGAGACCCACAAGTTCGAGAGCCGATACCTGGACTCCCTCGTGGGCCCCTACCCAGAGGCGGCCGAGCTGTACGAGGCCCGCTCCCCGGCGTTCCACACCGACGGGGTGGCCGTGCCGGTGCTGGTGTTGCAGGGCAGCGACGATCCCGTGGTTCCGCCCAGCCAGGCCGACGCCCTGATCGCAGCCCTGGAACGCAACGGGGTGCGGGTGGAGCAGCGTCGCTACGACGGGGAGGCCCACGGGTGGCGGCGGGCCGAGACCATCGCGGACGCCCTCGATGCCGAGCTGGAGTTCTTCCGGTCGGTCGACATGTCTGAATGAGAATTGACCCAGCGAGTACGGTCGCAGTGTGTCCCTTCACCTGACCGTCATCAAACCGCGCTGGGGAGCGGTCGGGCTGCACCGGGTGTTCATGCACCGGTTCCCGCCGCTGGCGGCCATGACCATCGAGGCCCTGGCCCGCCGCGAGGGGTGGCGCACCACCATGGTGGACGAGGACGTCGAGCCCATCGATCTGGACGCCCGCACGGACCTCGTGGCCATCACCACGTGGACCGCCAATGCGCCGAGGGCCTACCGGCTGGCCCGCCAGTATCGAGAGCGAGGGGTGCCGGTGGTGATGGGCGGCGTCCACCCGTCGATGCTGCCGGGCGAGGCCGCCCGCCATGCAGACGCCGTGGTCGTCGGGGAGGCCGAGGCGCACTTGGGGCGGGTGCTGGCCGACGCCGCCAACGGCAAGCTGGCCCCCTTCTACGAGGGCTCGTGGGACGACCTGGCCCTGGCGCCGGGAATCGACGAGATGATGCCCCGCTATCGGCAGTTCCCCAGGGGCCGCTACTTCCCGTTTCACAGCATGCAGACCACCCGTGGATGTCGCTTCAACTGCGACTTCTGCTCGGTGATCCGCATCAACGGGCGGGGTCAGCGTCACCGAACGCCGGCCACGGTGGTCGACGAGCTGCGGGTTCGCACCGAGATGCCCGGGCGGCCGCCGGGCACACCCATCGTGGTGTTCTTCACCGACGACGACCTGGCCGCCGACCAGGACTACGCCGGTGCCCTGTTCGAGGCCATCGCCGGCGCCAACCTGCCGGTGCGGTTCGCAGCTCAGACCTCCATCGGGCTGGCGGGCAACCCCGAGTTGCTCAAGGCGGCAACGGCGGCCGGTGCGGCGTTGTTTTTCGTGGGCTTTGAGAGCGTTAGCCGCGACGCCTTGGTGGAGGCCAACAAGAAGAACCGTCCGGGTGAGTACGCCGCGTTGGTGCGCCGACTCCACGACGCCCACATCGCCGTTGAGGGTGGGTTCATCTTCGGCTTCGACTCGGACCGCCCGGGGGTGTTCGCCCAGACCGTGGCTGCTGCCGACGCCATCGGAGTGGACACCGCGCACTTCACCATCCTCACCCCGTTGCCCGGCACCCAGACCTTCTCCCGCCTGCATACCGCGGGCCGCATCTTCGACTACGACTGGTCGCACTACAACGCGTACCGCACGTTGTTCCATCCGCAGCACATGTCGGCGGCCACCTTGGATGCGGGCCTGCGCTGGGCGTACCACGCGTACTACGGCGCATCGGTTCGGCGCCGCCGCACGCTCAACCAGTTGCGGCGCCGGAGCCCCGTCATGGCCGCCGCGTACCGCTTCGTCGGGCGGAGCTACTCCCGTCACTACGCCGCCAACCTGCACCACGCGGGGGAGGCGCCCTTCACGCCGCACCCAGACGACGTCGCCCATCTGGCCACCGCATCCCAGGCCGACGCCAACGACGTACTGGGCGAGGCCCTTCGCCTGGCCGCGGGCCCGGCAGCGCCGCAACCCACCCCGGTCAGCCTGGGCCGAGCCTGAGCGGTCGACGGCGCCCGACGCCGCCCAGCCGGTGGAAGCAGCACCGTCCCCGGCGACCGGGCGCCTGGTGAGTTTCACCCAGGGGTGCCGCTACGCTGGACGGGTTGACCCCGCGGCCCCAACCTGGAGGACCCCTGCCCCATGCGCCTGACCGTGCTTGGCTCATCCGGCACCTTTGCCGGGCCAGACGACGCCTGTAGCGGCTATCTCGTAGAGCACGACGGCTTCCGGCTCCTCATGGACGCAGGGCCAGGCTCGCTGTCCAACCTCCAGCGGCACCTGCCGTTGGATCGGCTCGACGCCGTGTTGTTGTCGCATGCTCACCCCGACCATTGGGCCGACCTGCCGACCCTGTGCAACGCCTACCGATTCGTCCTGCACCGCGACGATCTACCGGTGATCGGGCCGATGGAGGCGCTGGAGCGGGTGGAGGCGGCGCTGGGCAGCGACGTGGCGCCCACCTTTGCGCTGGAGGATGCCGTGGACGGCGACGAGTTCGATCTGGGCCCCCTCGAACTGCGCTGCGTTGCGGTGGATCACCCCGGCGACACGCTGGGCTACCGACTGGCCGTGGGTGGGGCCAGCGTCGGCTACTCGGCCGACACCGGCCCCAACTGGAGCTACAAGGAGTTCAACGCCCCCGTCACCCTCGGGTTGTGCGAAGCGTCCTACGTCGATTCGGCCGACACGGGGGGCATGCACCTCTCGGCGGCGCAGGCGGGATCGATGTGCCGCGAGGCGGGCGTGTCGTTCCTGGCCGCCACCCACATCGTGCCCGGGCAGGACCGGGGTGCCATCATGGCCGAGGCCACCGAGAACTTCGGCGGTGAAGTGCACCTGGCCGTTCCCCACCTGAGGTTTGAACTGTGACCGACAACGCACGTGCTGACGGGCGGGCCAACGACGAGTTGCGCCCGGTGGCCTTCGAGCGCGACGCCACCGAGTTTGCCCTGGGATCGGTTATGGCCTCCTCGGGGCGAACCAAGGTGCTGTGCACCGTCAGCCTGGATGAGGACGTGCCCCGCTGGATGCGGGGCCGCGGCGCGGGCTGGGTGACCGCCGAGTACTCCATGTTGCCGGGTTCGTCCCCGGAACGCATCCGGCGCGAGACCAAGGGGCCCAAGGGCCGCACCCAGGAGATCCAGCGCCTCATCGGACGCTCGCTGCGCGCCGTGGTGGATCATCGCCTGCTGGGCGAGCGTCAGCTGCTGGTCGACTGCGACGTGCTGCAGGCGGACGGCGGTACCCGCACCACCTCCATCACCGGATCCTGGCTGGCGCTGTGGGACGCGTGCGAACGCCTGGTGGAGATGGGCCTGGTCGCCAACAACCCCATTGTGCAGCCGCTGGCGGCCGTGTCGGTGGGCCTGGTCGACGGCGAGGCCCGGCTGGATCTTCCCTACGAGGAGGACTCACGCGCCGAGGTGGACATGAACGTGGTGGTGGCCGGCGACGGCCGGTTCGTCGAGGTTCAGGGAACCGCCGAGGGCGAGCCGTTCTCTCGCGCTCAGCTGGATGAGCTGATGGTGCTGGCCGAGACGGGGGCCACCGCGCTCTTTGAGCACCAACGCACCTATACCGCCACGCCGCCCGAGCCCCGCCGGGCAGGTCGGCCCGACTGAGCAAGCGCAACGAGCGGGCCTCCAGGTGCCTCACGCCCCCCGTGTGGTGTTGGCCACCACCAACCCCAACAAGGTGGTCGAGCTGGCCGAGTTGTTGGCGGAGGTGGCCGGCGGCATCGAGGTGCTTCCTCGGCCCGCCGGGATGGGCGACGTGGACGAGACCGGCGAGACCTTTGCCGCCAATGCCGAGCTGAAGGCGGTGGCGGTGGCCAGGGCCACCGGTCAGTGGGCATTGGCCGATGACTCGGGGCTGGAGGTAGATGCGCTGGCGGGGGCGCCCGGAGTGCGTTCGGCGCGCTACGCAGCCGATCTCGGCGGGGCGGATCTCGGCGCAGAACAAGCCGACGAGGGGGTTCCCGTCGAGGGTGCCGTCGCTGACGTCGATGCGGTGAACCGCCGGGCGCTGCTTGGCCAACTCGCGGGTCGCCGCCTGCCGAGCCCGGCGCGGTTCCGCTGTGCCCTGGCGCTGGCCGACCCCAACGGCGCAGTTCGGCTGCGTACCGAGGGCACCGTCGAAGGCGGCCTCGTGGGCGAGGAACGAGGCGAGGGCGGGTTCGGCTACGACCCGCTGTTTGTGCCCAGGGAGGGCGGCGGGGCGACCTTCGCTCAGCTCAGTCGGGCCGAGAAGGCCGCATTGTCGCACCGCGGGCGGGCGCTGCGGGCGCTGGTCGAGCAGCTCAGGGCCGAGGCCGGTCGGGCGCTCCTTGAGGAAATGGCCGACATCGAGGGTCGCTAGTCGGCCATGCTGTCTCCACCGGGCGCCGAGGGGAGGATCAGCCGTGGCGTACAATCAGGTTCTGGTGCTGAACGCCTCGTACGAGCCGCTCAGCCTCATCCACTGGCATCGCGCGATCTGCCTGGTGCTGGCGGACAAGGTGACCGTCGAGGCCGTCGAAGAGGGTCGGGCCCTTCGCTCCGCCCGTGCCGAGTACCCCTACCCCGCCGTCATTCGGTTGCGCCGCTATGTCAGCGCGGTACGCCTCCGTGGCGCTGGCACCACACGCTCGTCGGTGCTTCGGCGCGACGGGCACCGATGCGCCTACCGCAGCTCCAGCCCGGTGTGCGAGCAACGGGCCACGTCGGTGGACCACGTCATACCCCGTTCCCGTGGGGGCAGCGACCAGACCTCCAACCTGGTGGCGGCATGCCTGCCCTGCAACCAGCTGAAGGGCGACCGCACCCCCGAGGAGCTCGGCTGGGTTGCGGAGCCCTGGCCGCAGGCCGATGCCGGGTGGTCGCTGCTGGACGGCGGTGAGGTGCCCGATGTGTGGAGGCCGTACCTCGCGTCGGCCGCCTGATGCCCCGGTTTCGGCACGTTTGGTGGCGTTGTGCCCCCGCAGCGTGGTGGCTTGGGTGCAATAGCTCACACGACCCTTGCCCGAACGGTTCCGGCGTGGTTTCCTTGCCAGTCCCGGTTGCACGGTCGGGCGGGTTCTGAGGAGGGCGAACATGGATGTCGGCGGTTTGATCGTTCCGCTGGTCGTCGCTGCGGTCATCGGCTTTGTGGTGGGTTGGTACTTCGCCCGGGCCGGCTCGACTGGCGAGGAAGAGGGGGCCGATCATGCGGATGCCCCCAACGGGGCCGCCGAGGCGGAGCTCGCTGCTGAGCGCGACGACTTGGCCCGACGCCTGGCGGCGCTGGAGGCGGAGGCGACCGAGCGCGCCGCCGTCTTTGCCCAGCGAGAGGTGGAACTGACCGCTGCGGGCCGCAAGGTGGTGGAGCAGTTGCGGGCCCGAGAGCACGAGCTCGCCGAGCTGCGCTCCCGGCAGGGCCATCCCGCGGCGGAGGCGCCCCCAGCGCCGGCTCCGGCCCCCGCCCCCTCCCAACCGCAACCGCAACCGCAACCGCAGCCGCAGCCGCAGCCGCAGCCCGAGTCACAGCCCCGGCTTGAGTCCAAGGCCGAGTCCCAGCCCCGGGCCGCAGCCCCCGCTCCCGTTCGCCCTCCCGCCGATTCCAGCCCGGCCCCTGAGGCGGCGGCCCCCCCGGCGACACCCGGCCCCGAACCGCGGGCCCGCCGCCGGGGCGTGATCGACCCTGCCACCGGTCTTCCCATCGGCACTTCGCCCGAGCCGGCAGGCTCGGTCGCCCGAGATGCCGCCGCCCCGAGCACCGCCGAGCACGTTGAGGTCCACGCGGCCTCAGCCCCGGCCGCCTCGCCCGACGCCGGCCATGCCTCCGTCGACCTGCGCGAGCCCGATGAGGCGGTCGAGGCGGCCTCCGACGAGGTCGACGAGACCGACCACGAGCCTCATGCCCCCAGGTCCGCCCCGAGCCCCGACCGCCCGGCCGGCGCCCGCGGGGAAGCGCCCGAAGCGAACCCCGACGACTCGGGCCTGTCGGTGCGGCTCGTGGCACCGGAGCCCGCCTCCGACGAACTGCAGGTCATCGACCTCCGCCGGGCCCGCGAAGAGCGCGAAGCCCAGCGGCAGACCGAGGGTCGTGAGCAGATGGCCCTGGTCAGCGGCAACGGGGGTCGATCGCAGTCCTCCGCGCCGGCCCGTTCGAGCACCGTGACCTCTGCCGCCCTGCCGGTGAACTCCGGGGCAGGGCAGCCCCCGCCCCGACGGGACGATCTCACCCGGATCGTGGGGATCGGCCCCAAGATGGCCGAGCAACTGCACCAGGCCGGCATCGCCACGTTCAACGACCTGGCTCGCCTCGACCCCGACGGTCGCCTGCCCGACCAGGTCGAGGGGCTGCGCGGGCGCATGTTGCGCGACGACTGGGTGGGTCAGGCCCGTCTGATTGGTCGCTAGCAGCGCCGGCCCTCCGAGCGTTAGCCCCCTGCGCCGACGTCCTCGTTGTAGCGCTCCAGCGCCTCGGTGATGGTGGCGTCGGCCTCCTTCACCGCATCGTCCACCGGCTCGTCGTCGAGCAACACCCGATCCATGGCCTTGCCGATGGCCTGGCGCACCTCGTCGTAGGGGCCGATGATCGGCCCGGGAAAGTCGGTGTCGATGCCGGCCAGCACGTCGTAGGCCTCCTTCTCCCAGCGGCCCCCCAGCGATGAGGTCCAGGCTTCCTGCAGCGTCGGATCCGAGGCGGCCGCCTTGCTCACCGGTGCGATGGAGCCGTCGGTGCCCCATTGCACCTGCGCATCGACCGAGTTGAGGAACTTCACGAAGTCCCAGGCCGCCGCCTGCTGCTCGTCGGGCACCGTGTTGGTCATGTACCAGACGTATCCCCCAACCTGGCCCTTGCCAGCCTCCTTCACGCCGGGGAACGGCCCGACGTCGATGTCCAGGTCCAGCTTGAGCCCCGGTGGCAGCTCGACGCCGAGTTCCTCCTTGATGTCCTCGGCGTTCACCGTGCCCTCGATCACCCCGGCCACCGTCGAGGCCCCACCCGAGCCGTCGACCAGGAACGAGGACTGCTGGCCGGCCATGGCCAGCAGATGATCGGCGTTGCCCTCGGCCCCCGGGGTGATGTCCAGCACTCCCTCCGCCTTGGCCTCCTGAAGCGTGGTGAGAATGTCGCGGGTCACCTCGTTGTCGAACCGCGATTCGGTGGCCCACGTGCCGCTGCGGCCGTTGTCCTCGTTCACCAGTTCCTGGCCGGCGCCCGACAGCCACCACTCCAACAGGAACGGCTGCGCCTGAAGCACCATGGGCGTGTTCACGCCGGGGAGGTCGGCAGCCTTGAGGGCGCGGGCCGCCTCGATCATCTCGTCGATCGTCTTCGGCGGGTTGTCGGGGTCCAGGCCGGCGGCCTCGAAGTGCTTCCGGTTGAGGTAGATGAGGGCGGTGAAGGTTGAGAACGACCCCGGCCAGAGCTGGTCATCGATGGTGTAGGAGGCCGGTGCGATGGGCAGGAAGTCGTCCCGGATCTTTTCGGCCTCCGGGTCGGCCTCGTAACACGCCTCGGCCGGGAGGAACAGGCCGCTGTCCGCGATGTAGCGGGTCTTCGTGTCGTCGGGCACCACCAGGGCGGGCAGCGAGCGGTCGGGCGCAGCCTGCTCGATCTTGCGGTGGAGCTCCTGCGGGCCCACGCCCTGGCTCTCGACGCTGACCTTCACCTTGTCCTGCGAGGAGTTGTACTGGTCGGCCAGCGACTCCAGCGTGCGCTTGCCCAGCGCGATGTAGGGGTGCCACACCGTGATGTCGACGGTGCCGTCGGCCTGCTCCAGGGCGTCGACGGGGCAGGTGACGTCGCCGCCGCCCTGCTCCGAGCCGTCGGAGCCTCCGCATGCAGCGGCGGTCAGGACGGCCGCCAGCCCCAGGGCCAGGCCCCGGCGAGAGCGCATGATCGTGCGTGGACCTGACATGTGTACCTCCTGGTTAGCCCTTCACCGCACCGGCGGTGAGGCCTCGGATGATCTGTCGCTGAAACACCACCAACAACGCCAAGATGGGCAACGAGGCGAGGATCGCCGCCGCCACCCCGACGTTGAATCGCTCGGGCCGCTGCACGCTGATGCTTCGCAGCGTGACCTGGATGGTCTCCCACCGCTCCTGGGTCGTCGCCGTCCTGGGCCACAGGTACTGGTTCCACGCCGCCAACGCCGTGATCAGCGTGAACGAGGCGATGATGGGGCGGTTCACCGGAATGGCGACGCGACGCAGAAAGGCGAAATGGCCGAAGCCGTCAATCCGGGCCGCATCGCGCAGCTCGGAGGGAACCCCCAGGAAGCCCTGCCGGATCAGGAAGATCCCGAACGCGGAGGCGAGAAACGGGGCGCTGAGTCCCTGGACCGAGTCCAGCCAGCCCAGCTCGCGGATGGTGCGGACGTTGGCGATCAGGGTCACCTCGACGGGCAGCAGCAGCGATGCGAGCAACACGACGAACAGCGTGTTCTTGAAGGGAAAGCGCACGTAGGCGAACGAGTAGGCGGCCAGCACGGAGGTGACCAGCTGGAACCCCGTGATGATGGCGGTGACCAGCAGCGTGAGGGCCATGGATCGGCCCAGGTCGCCGTCGGACCAGGCGGTGCCGAACACCCCCCAGTCGATGGTGACCGGAAGGAGTGGTTGGCCCTCCTCGATGTAGACGAAGGGCTCGGAGATGGCCCGCACGATGGTCATCCAGACGGGGAACAGGATGATCAGCGACAGGCCCGTCAACAGCACGTACCAGCCCACCTGTGAGATCCGGATCCGGCGCCGGGTCGCCGCAGACTCATTCGCCATAATGCACCCGCCGGTTGAGGATCGTGAGCTGCAGCAGCGTCACGACGAAGGTCAGCCCGAACAGGCCGAGCGCCATCACCGAACCCTCGCTGATCAGTCCGGGCTCCTGCCGCCGGAAGATCTTGAACACCAGCGTCTCGGTGCTGCCGGCCGGCCCGCCGTTGGTGAGGATCTCCATCGGGGCAAAGGCCTGAAACCCGAAGATCATCAGCACCACCGCCAGGAACAGCAGGGTGGGGGAGATGAGGGGGAGTGTCACCTTGAACAGGCGGCGGACCGGCCCGAATCCGTCCAGCCGGGCGGCCTCCATCAGCTCGTCCGGCACCGCCTGCAGGCCGGCGAGCACGATGACGAAGGTGAGGCCGACGTTCTGCCAGATCGAGGTCAGCGACACGCCCAGCAGCGCGCTGTCCGACTTCGACAGGGCAATGGCACCCACCTGGCCGAACTTGCCGATCTTGGGATTGATCAGGCCGAAGAACACCACCGCCGCCACCGCAACGGAGCTGGCCACCGTCGAGGCGAAGATCGCCTGGAAGGCCTTGATGCCCCGAAGCCTCCGATGGGCCGCCAGGGCCAGCAGCAGTCCCAGCACCAGGCCGGTTGGCACGGTGTAGATGAGGTACTTCACGCTGATCCACAGGCCGTCGCGAAACTCGTCGCCACCGAGCACGTCCGTGATGTTGGAGGGGCCCACGTACACCTCGCCCGAGCCAAAGCGGTTGGGTCGATACAGCGAGAAATGCACCAGGCGATACAGCGGGTAGTAGGCGAAGACGCCGAGCAGGGCGAAGGCGGGCAGCAACAGCGAGTAGCCGAACACGGCCTCTCGCAGTGCCGACTTGCGTCGCCTCATGCCAGTCGATCCCCGCTCTCGGCGTCGAAGAGGTGAAGGTGGCGCTCGTCGAGCCGAAGCCGCAGCGAGGTCGCCACCTGAACCATGGGCACCTCGCTGGAGGCCCGCACGATGAGAAGCTGGTTGGCGACCTCGCAGATGACGTGCTGCTCGTGGCCCAGCATCTCCACGTTGCGCACGATGGCCTCCAGCGGGCCGTCGTCGCCGATGCCGAGGTGCTCGGGCCGGACGCCCACCACGATCCGCTGGTTGGCCGCCACCGGAACGTCAGCCGGAATGCGCAGTGCGAACCCGCCGATGCGGGCCACATGCCCGTCCCGGGTGTGCTCCACCGTGGCCTCCAGGGTGTTCATCGGGGGACTCCCGATGAACCGGGCCACGAACAGGTTGGCCGGGCGCTGGTAGACGTCCTGTGGGCGACCCACCTGCTGCAGCCGACCATCGACCAGGATGGCAATGCGGCTCGCCATGGTCATGGCCTCCACCTGGTCGTGGGTGACGTAGACGAAGGTGGTCTCGAGGCGCCGCCACAGCTCGACGAGCTCCAAGCGGGTCTGGGTGCGCAGCTTGGCGTCCAGGTTGGACAGGGGCTCGTCCATGAGGAACACGCGGGGGCGGCGCACGATGGCACGGGCGAGGGCGACCCGCTGGCGCTGGCCGCCCGAGAGGGCACCCGGCTTGCGGTCCAGGTAGTCCTCGAGGTCGAGCGTGGCGGCGGTCTCAGCCACCCTCGATCGCCGCTCGGCGCTGTCCAGGCGCCGCGGCGTTGCCCCGTCCACGGACACGGGGCGGCTCAGCAGCGGTGCCTCGATGTTCTTGAAGACGGTCATGTGGGGGTAGAGCGCGTAGCTCTGAAACACCATGGCGATGTCCCGGTCGCCCGGATCGACGCCGTTGACCACCTCCTCGCCAATGGTGACCGTTCCCGTCGTCGGCTCGTCCAGACCGGCGATCATGCGAAGGGCGGTGGACTTGCCGCACCCCGAGGGGCCCAGCAGCACCAGGAACTCCCGGTCCTCGATGTCCAGGGTCAGCTCGTCGACGGCCACCACGTCTCCGAAGCGCTTCGTCACCTCGTGGAATGAAACGCCGGCCATGACCCTCCAAGTGTGGGCGGGAGCCTACCCACGGTAAAGATCCCCGGGTAAAGCGACGCCCACTCAGCCGGGTCGAGCGAGGTGTCACGGCGAACGATGGCCGGCGCGGTCTAGGCGCCCTCGACCGCAGCGGCGTCGTCGGCGGTGGGTTCCGGGCCGGATGTGGCCTGTGCGGCCGTGGTGGCGGCCTCGGCCGCCTCTCGCGCCGCCGTGGCGGCGGCCAGAGCAGCGTTGGTGAGTCGTTCCAGCGAGGCGCCGAGTTCCTCGATGGCAGCGCGGGTGCGCTCGCCTTCCGCAGCGATGGTCTGGGTGAGGAATTGGATGCTGCCGTTCACGCGCTGCCGGGTGGCGCGCTCCCCGTAGCCGTCATCGGGATCGTCGAGCGTGCCGAACTCGGCGTTCAGGTCAAGCACGCGGTCGCGTTCCAGCTCGGATCGCAACACCTTGATCAGCTCGTCCTTGTCCATGTCCAGGTCCTCCTCTGGCGGGGTTCGGGGGGCGCCGGCTTGGCGGAGCCGACGAGACAATCGGGTGCGGAAGTCGCCCATGGGCCAATGCCGGCCCGGGTCGCGCTTGCGGTTGGTCCATTCGGAGTGGCCCAGGTGAGCCCGGGGGCCAATCCCCAGCGTCTCGCTGAGGGCCAAGCCGAGGGCGAGTCCGGAGGTTCGCTGCGCATCGGTGAAGCCGCTGTCCGGCGTGCCCTCCAACTCAACTCCGACGAACCAGCGGTTGCCCGCCGCGTCGTTGTTCGTCGGAGCGGGGAGTGGCCCCTCGGCACGTACTGCAGCGAGCACGGTGGTGGAGCCCGGCCCGGCGTGGTTGGCTCGACCGTTGGTGATGACGGCGACCGTGCCGAGCCGTCCGATCAGGTAGTGGCTGAGCGGGCCCACCAGGTCGCTGCGCCCGTGCTTCACCGTGGCCAGGGTGGGCAGGTTGCGGCCCCCCGGTGTCGTGCTGGTGTAGTGCCACATCACGCCGATGGGGGTGAAGACGCCGGGACGCGGTCCGACGCGATGGTCCTGCGCCTCAACGCCAGCCCGCTCGGCGATCGCCAGTGCGTCCATCGGCATCCTCCGGTGCGGACGGTGGGATTCGAACCCACACACCCTTTCGGGTACCAGGACCTAAACCTGGCGCGTCTGCCAACTCCGCCACGTCCGCGTGGACGCCAACACTATCCGCGTGCCCCTCACCGCAACCCGTAGCATTTCGTCGGGGGCCTGCGAGCGTCCCTCGGGGCCGCCGCCCGGCCCGGATCCGATGAACGCACCGCCCCGCTGCGCGGCCACGGCGGGGTGCCGGGTGGCGACGCGGGTAGCCTCACTCGCCCGGTCCACATGATCGAGAGATCCGAACCGCCAGTCCATCCGCCCCGTCTGAGGAGATCCATGAGCGACGCCCCCTTCGCCCCCGCCACGTCACTGCCCGAGCGAGCCGCCGGGGCCATGTCGGGCATGGACCCGTCTGCGGAGATCTTCAAGCTGCTGTTGAAGGACCGCATCGTGTTTCTGGGCGCCGAGGTGTCCGACGAGCTGGCCAACTTCGTCACCGCCCAGATGCTCTACCTGGATGCCGAGGACTCCAGCCGTGACATCTGGCTGTACGTCAACTCGCCCGGCGGCTCGGTGACCGCCGGCATGGCCATCTACGACACGATGCAGTTCGTGACCGCCGACGTGGGCACGGTGTGTGTGGGCCTGGCAGCGTCCATGGGCCAGTTCCTCCTGTGCGCCGGAGCGGAGGGCAAGCGCTACGCACTGCCCCACAGCCGGATCATGATGCACCAGCCGCTGGGCGGCATCCAGGGGCAGGCCTCCGACATCGCCATCCAGGCCGAGCAGATGATCTACGTGAAGCGCATGCTGGCCGAGCGCATTGCCCATCACACCGGACAGACCACCGAACAGATCAACACCGACTCCGACCGCGACCGCTGGTTCACCGCCGAGGAGGCCAAGGAGTACGGCATCATCGACAACGTGGTCATCCGCAAGGGCGAGCTGGCCTAGCGGAAGGCCTCGCCGCTCAGGCGCCGGCGGCTTCGGTTGCCGTGGCCCGCAGCTCGGTGACCGCGTGCGCCAGGCCCTCGGGGTCCTTGAACAGGGCGCTGCCCGCAACCAGCACGTTGGCACCCGCAGCGGCCGCACCGGCGATGGTGGCTGGGCCGATGCCGCCGTCCACCTCGATGTCGCAGTCCAGACCGCCCTCGACGATCCAGCGCCGGATCGTCGCCACCTTGGGCTCCATCTCGGGGATGTAGGCCTGACCCCCAAACCCCGGGTTGACGGTCATCACCAGCACCATGTCGCACAGCTCCAGCACGTAGCGGATCTCATCCGGCGGCGTCGACGGGTTCAGGGCCACGGCGGGCCGGGCCCCAAGCTCGGCGATGGCGCCCAACGTGCGGTGCAGGTGCTTGGTGGCCTCGGCGTGCACGATCAGCAGGTCGCAGCCGGCCTCGACGTAGAGGTGGGCCAGCTCCTCGGGGCGCTCCACCATCAGGTGCGCCTCGAAGGGAACGGAGGTGGCGTCCCGACAGGCCCCGATCACGTCGGGCCCGAAGGTGAGGTTGGGTACGAACTGGCCGTCCATCACGTCCCACTGGATGCGGTCCACGCCGGCATCTGCCAGCGCCGCCACCTCCTCGCCCAAGCGGCTGAAGTCGGCGGGCAGCACCGAGGGCACGATCTCGATCGAACGGTCGGTTCCGGGCGGGTTCTCGGGGGATGGCGTGTCGCTTGGCATCCGGCCGATGCTGCCACAGATCCGCCTGGCGATCCCGTGGCGCCCGTCCTGGCCATGGCGTGTCGCTCTGTCATGATCGGTGGTTCGTCCAGCGGTCGGGAGCACGTCGTGGAGGAGATGGAACTCAGGGTGGAGCGGCCGGTGGCGGGCGGATTGGGCCTGGCCCGACGCGACGACGGCCGGGTGGTGTTAGTGGACGGCGCGCTGCCGGGCGAGCTGGTGCGGGTCGAGCTGGACGAGTCCCAACGCACCACCTTCGGTGAGGTGGTCGAGATCCTGGAGGCCAACCCTCAGCGGGTGGAAACACCCCACTGCCCCCACGTGGCCGACGGCTGCGGCGGCTGCAACCACGCCGATGCTCAACCGGGGCTGCTTCGGGCCATGAAGGCCGAGGTGCTTGCCGATGCCATCCGTCGCATGGGCAAGATCGACGTGCCCGAGATTGGCCGGGGTCCGGACCTGCCCACCGAGGGGTTTCGCACCACGCTGCGCCTGGGGGTGACCGACGGCCGGGCCGGCCTGTTTCAGCTGGGCACCCACGATCTGGTGCCCCTGTCGGTGTGCGTTGTTGCGCATCCCGCGCTGGAGCGCATCGTCACCGAGGGTCGCTTCGGGGCGGCCGACGAGGTGATGGTGCGGGTGGGGGAGGCCACCGGGGAAGCGCTGGTGCTGGTGACCCCCACCGCGGCCGGCGTCACGTTGCCCGCAGTGGATCCGGGCGCATCCGAGATTCGGGTGGTCGGCGCCGATGAGCTGGCCGATCACCGGGCATGGATACACGAGGAGGTGGCCGGGCGGCGTTTCCGCGTCTCGGCCCGCTCGTTCTTCCAGACGCGGCGGGATGGCGCCGAGGCGCTGGTGGCCCTCGTGGGGGATGCGCTGAGCGACCTCGAGGCCGGCGACCGCCTGGTGGATGCCTACGCCGGGGTGGGCCTTTTCGGCGCCACGTTGGCCGACCGGGTTCCCGGCCTGAAGGTGACCGCAGTCGAGTCGGCCCGCTCGTCGGTGGCCGACGCCAAGGTGAACCTGTCCGACGCCAACAAGTCCGGCCAGGCGCGGGTGATTGCCTCGGCCATGGCCAAGTGGCGACCGTCCAAGGCCGAGGCCGTGGTGGCCGATCCGCCCCGAGCCGGGCTGGGCAAGGGGGGAGTCGACAAGGTGGAGGCCACGGGCGCCGGTCGGGTGGTGCTGATCAGCTGCGACGCTGCGGCGGCAGGGCGCGACGCAGGGCTGCTGGTGCGGCGGGGCTACGCACTGGAGTCGGTGACGCTGGTGGACCTGTTCCCCCACACCCACCACACCGAGTCGGTGGCGGTGTTCTCCCGCTGAGCGGGCGGGGAGCGGTCGGCCAGTCAGGCGGGAACGCTGAGCGAGGCGTCGAAGCTGAGGTCGCCCGAGCCCGGTGCCTGGTGCACCTCGACCGCCAGCGCGTTGGTGCCGACGACGAGGGCGCTCGGGGGGACGGTCACCGAGACCCAGGTGCTCTCGGCGGCGCCCCACTTGTAGGTGCTGGCGGGAGTGTTGGGGCCCACGCTTCCGGCCGGCAGGTTCTCCCTGGCCAGTTCGGTGCCGTTCAGACGAACCAGCGAGCCGTCGTCGGCCAGCACCGACAGCCGCAGGGGCCGTTGCGGCAGTGCATCCAGCTGGAACTCGGTGCGGAAATAGGCCGTGGGCGCCGCCGGGCCGACCACGGTGACCTCGTCGCCATCGCCGTAGCCCAACTGGGCGTTGCCCGTGGCCCAACCCGAGTCGTCGAATCCGGCATTGGACCAGCCGTCGGGTGCCGAGCCGGTCCTGGCAGACCAGGCCGCTCCGGCAGCCACCAGACCGACGTCGCCCGCAGGGAAGGTCACGCCGCCCTCCGGTTCGAGCGAGGCGTCGAAGCTGAGGTCGCCCGACCCCGGCGCCTGATGCACCTCGGCGCTGAGGGTGTTGGCACCCACCGCCAGGATCGCCGGATCGACCGCCACGGTCACCCAGTCCGTCTCGGCGGCGCCCCACTTGTAGCTGGTGGCGTTGGTCGCCGGGCCGACGGTTCCGCCGGGCAGGTTGTCGCGCAACACCTCGGTGCCGTTCAACCGCAACAACGCCCCGTCGTCGGCCAGCACCGACAGCCGCAGCGGCTCGGTCGGCACCGCCGCCAGGTTGAAGCTGCGCCGGAAGTAGGCGGTGTTGGCCGGGGGAGCAACGACGGTGGTTTCGTCGCCGTCGCCGTAGCCCAACTCGGCCTGGCCGCGAGCCCAGGCCCCGTCGTCGAAGCTGGGCGAGTGCCAGCCGGTAGGAGCGTCGGACATTCGGTAGGCCCACTCGGAACCGGCTGGCACCAGGGGCCCTCCCGGCGGCGGGGGCGCGGTCGTCGTGGTGGTGGTCGTCGAGATGGTGGTGGTCGTCGTGGGGGGCGGGGGAGCGGTGCGGGGCAGGATGGCCATGCCACCCACGTTGGTGCCGTTCACCCAGTTGAGGTCGCCTCCGACAGCCAGCGTGTTGCCGTTGGCCGCCACGGCGAAGCCCCCCATCCACCCGGTAACGTTCAGGCGCCACGCACCCTCCAAGTCGCCGGTGGTGGTGTCCGCGGCCATCAGCTTCAGCTCCGGGTCGCCCTGGTAGCCCTCGTGGAAGCCGAAGTAGGCGGTGCCGTCGTCGACCGCCACGGTCTGCACGTCGCCGTCCACCCGGTGACGCCACAGCTTCTCGCCGGTTTGGTGGTCGAGGGCCGCCAACTGGTTGCCGTAGCCGCCGACGGCGACGAACACGTTGTCGGTCAACGGGTCGTGGGCAACCTGCCACACCGAGTAGTCGACGGCGTCCTCGTAGCTGGGTCCGGTCGCCAGCCCGTCGGCGTTCAGCCCCGTGACGTAGCGCCGGTCGGTGCCGGCAATGGTGGTGAATTGCCCCGCAGCCAACACCTCACCGTCGTCGGTGACGTCCAGCCCGGTGACGGCCGCGTTGGGGGTCGGTGCAAAGCCCGAGATGGCGACCCCGCTGGTGGTGGACACGGCGCCCAGTCGGGCGATCGGCTGGCCCGAGAGGTTGCCGAACACCCCGCCCACGTAGAGGCGGCCGCTGGCGGCCGCCAACGAATAGACGTGGCTGGTCGTGCTGGCCGTGAACCCGACGTCGACCGCCCCGCTGGTGGGGTTGAGCGAGGCAACGCGGTGCCGGGTGACCCCGCCGATCTGTTGGAAGCTGCCGCCGACAAACAGGTGCGTTCCGTCGGTGGTCAGCGCCCGAACCGGCTGATCCGCGTTGGCCACGAAGCCGGTGCGCAGCTCGCCGGTGGTGGCATCGAACGCAGCCAGGTGTTGGCGGCTGACGGAGCCGCCGGGGCCGGTGACCGAGGTGAACAAGCCGCCGACATAGACGGTGTCACCGATGATCTCGGTGGCCAGCACCCGACCGTTCACCCGCCAGTTGCCGATTGGCTGCTGGCCGTACGGAACCGGTTTGGCGGTTGCCTGCACCATGCCCGCAATGCCGACCGCCAACGTGGCTACGGCCACTGCTGCCGCCATGCCCCGCGCTGCCCGTAGTCGCTTCATCGCTCCGCCTCCGCCACGTCCCTGTACCTGGGGCCTGCCAGCCTCCGGGTACCGCTCACCGTAGTCCTGCAATGGTGGCTCGTCACGCTCCGTGCTCGAAATGGGTCGCGCGGCCCACCGTGGGCCGGCCGTGTGGCTCGACGCAGTGGCGCCTCAAGGTGACTGCGACGGGCCGGTAACGTCGGAGGTGATGAACGCCGTCGCCGCCGAGGCTCCCCCCGAGCCCGCTGCCAGGCGGCGCACTCGGGCCTGGGCAGCTGCGGCGCTGGTGCTGGCGCTGTTGGCCGTGGCCGCGGCCGCGGCCTGGTGGTGGAGGGCGCAGGGGCCCATCGTCGCCGAGGGCGAACTGGACGTGAAGGTAGAGCGCACGCTGCCCCACGACCCGGCGGCGTTCACGCAGGGGTTGGAGGTGATCGACGGCGAGGTGGTGGAGTCGGCCGGGCAGTACGGCGCGTCGTCGGCGCGCCGGTGGGACCTTGATACCGGCACGGTGTCTGACGAGGTGGCGGTGCCGGAAGAGTTCTTTGCGGAGGGGTTGACCGCGCTGCCCGGCGGGCGCCTCGTTCAGCTCACCTGGAAAGAAGGCACGGCGCTGGTGCGCGATGTCCAGACCCTGGAGGAGGTCGATCGCTTCTCCTATGAGGGAGAGGGATGGGGTCTCTGCCTTGATGAGCAGGGCGAGCGGCTCGTCATGAGCGATGGCTCGGCACAGCTCACCTTCCGTGACCCGTCCACGTTCGCCGAGGTGGGCTCGGTGGAGGTGACCGATGCCAACGGTGCACCCGTGGAACGCCTGAACGAACTGGAGTGCGAGGACGGGCGGGTGTGGGCGAATGTCTGGCAGACCGACACCATCGTCGTGATCGACCCGGACAGCGGCGACCTGCGGGCCACGGTGGATGCCTCGGGACTGTTGAGCGAGGCGGAGCGGGCCGACGCCGACGTGCTGAACGGCATCGCAGCCCTCGGTGACGGCCGCTATCTGCTCACCGGCAAGCTGTGGCCGAAGGCGTTTGTCGTGCGTTTCGTGCCGAGGACGGAACCATGACCCGTCGGCGCCGAGGCGCTCCGTCCGCTCCCGGCCGAGGAGCTCCCGAACTCGGGTCTCATTCCGGTGCCCTGGGTGCAGAAGAACACCCGAGTTCGCCCCGATCGGCCGCAGCCCGGGCTCGGGTCCGATCCCTGGCCGCGCCCGCGCCGGGTTCCCTCTTGGACGACAACTCGGTGGCGTGGGCCACGGCAGCCCGGTGGTGGACGGTGCTGGGCGGCCAACGGGCCCTGTTGTTGCAGGTGGCCGATCCGCGGGTGGCCGCTGCGGTGGCGGCCCACTCCGATTGGGAGCGGCGCAGCCTGCACCGCTTGGTGTCCACGCTCACCACCATGCTGCGGCTGTCGTTCGCCGAGCCTGGGGTGGCCCGGGCTGAGGCCCAGCGGCTGGCCGCAGTTCACGGCGCCGTGGTGGGCAGCACCGCCGACGGGCTGGCCTACGACGCAAACGACCCCGACGCGCAGGCGTGGGTGTTGGCCACGCTCGTCGACAGCCTGTGGGAGGTGGAGCGACGCTTCGTTGGCCGGCTCACCGAGGCCGACCGCGACCGCTCGGTCGCCGAGACCCGGGCACTGGCCCGCGCTCTTTGCATCGACCTTGAGCAGTTCCCCAACGACGCCGGAGGTTTTCGTGCCTGGTTCGACCAACGGGTCGAGTCGCTGGCACCGGACGACACCAGCCGGGCCTCGGCGCGCTCGATCCTGGATCCGCCGCTGCGGGGGGTGCCGCGGCCACTCGTGAACCTGGGCGGCGTCGTGGCGGCCGACCTGCTGCCGCCGGTAGTGCGCGAGCGGCTGGAGCTGCCCGCAGCCCGCCCGGACGAGGTGGCGCGCATCCTCCGGCTGCAGCGTTTGGGGAGGCGGGTGATTCCCCGGCTTCCCGGTGCGCTCAGCCTGAACCCGCTGGTGCCGTTGGCGCTCGCCGGTCGGCGGCCCCGGGGCGCGGATTCCGAATCGAAACCAACCGGTAGACGGGGTAGCTGAGACCCGCCGGGCCCTTGCAGGTGATGGGCACATCGCTCTCGTGGCTGTCCCGCGTCAGCCGCACCTCGATGGGCCCGGCCACGGTGTCCACGGTGAACTCCAGCGGCGTCGAGGTGCCGTCGAGGACATCGCTGCCGGGCTGGTCGGTCGCCGTCCGGCGGTGGATCGCGCCGACATCGTCGATGCCGTCAAGGCCCAACTCGGTGCGCACGAAGTAGTCGGCGGCCTGGTGGGCGAAGCCGAGGGTGGATCGGCCCCGGTAATTGGGAAGGTGAATGCGGCCCTGCTGGTGGGCGGCAAGCACCGCCTCCGCGGCGTCCGGGTCGCAACGCCCGAAGTACAGGCTGTCCGGGAGCACCACGAGGTTGGCGGCGAATCGGTCGCCGCCCACGTGGGAGCTCTCCCAGGTGACGTCGGCCCAGCGGCCCTCCCGCAGGTGACGCACCAGCGGCCGGCCGAAGGTGGCGCAGCATGCGTCGTGGCGTCCGTTGGTGCACACCAGGTTGATCGGGTCGGCCCACGGTAACCACCCTGCGGGCGCACCGCGACGTTCGACGCCCGCCAGCTCGGCGGTCGCGGCTGCCACCTCGTCCATGGATCCCACCACCTGGTGCCAGGCCCGTCCGGGGCGCGCTCCGGCGACGGCGGGGTCCACGTAGATCAACTCGACATCGGCGGGCCCGTCGGTGCGGCACAGGTTGCGGCGGACCGTGATGGTGCGGATGCCACGCCCCTTGAGCCCGTCCAGCCAGGCGGCGTCGACCACGTCGCCCAGGTCCGAGTCCAGGGGTGCGTTGTGGCCCCACGGTCCCCGCACCTCCACCAGCAGCCACCTGCGCACACCGGAGGCCGTGGCGAACATCGGCTCGGCGCGCTCACGTGCGGCTGCGGTGCAGCTATAGGGGGCCATGGGTCAACACTCCCTCCCGGTGCAGGACGGTCAGTATCGCCCTCACCGAGTCGGCATCCAGGCCGCCGTGCTCCTCGCCGGTCAGCTGCTGTGGCGACAGCCCCTCATCGCCCGTCAGCACCGCCGCCAACAGCGGCGAAGCCGCGGCGGGGAAGCGCAGCGCTCGGTCGCCCAACTGGAGCGCGACCTCGTCGCCTTGGGGGTCCAGCCACAGCAGTGGCCCGGGCGTGACGCGCAGCGGCTGCGATGGGTCCAGGGCGGCGCCGCGGGGACGGAGGCGGGTGCGGGGTTGGCGACGCCAGATCTCCAGCCGGCGGAGGCGGGCCAGCGCTGCGGGGTCGAGGTGGTCTCCCAGGGCCAGCAACGCCGCACCCGGGTCGCCCCCCTCGGTGGCGGATGCCGCCAGGGCGGGGCCGCCCGCCCGCTCCCGGAGGTGCTGGGCCAGGAGCGCCTGCCAGGTGAGCGACATCACCCCGATGGTCAGGTGGCACGAGTCGGTGTCGAGTGTCTCGGCGGCATGGGGATGGCCCCGGGGCAGCACCAGCACATCGCCTGGCCGCGTGGTCACGTCGATGAGCGGCTCCCCCAACTCATCCCAGGCAGGTCTGGTGATCTTCTCGCCCCGCTTCTGAGGCAGCCTGGTCCGATCCAGCGGCGCCCAGATGCGCCACGCCTTGGTGCCGCTCAGCTGCACGACCAGTACGTCGTGATAGTCGAAGTGGAGGTCCAGCCCGCGCGCCGAGCCGGGTGTGACGTAGGCGTTGACCTGGATGGGCTGATCCAACGCCAACGCCAGATTGGTCGACCAGCGGGCCAAGGCTGGATCGGTGTGCTGCAGGCCCTGGAGGACCAGCGTGGCGCCGTTGTCGTAGGCCTCGAGCACCCGGTTGGGTTCGATGAGATCGGCGAGCCGCTCATGTCCAACGCCAGCGCTTCGGCACAACTGCGAGCGTGGCAGGGTTGTGCCGTCGCGCACCATGCGGAACGCGGGCGCCCGCGGCGAGCGTGCCAGCAGGTCATCCCAGAGCCGGTCGGGGTCGATCGAGTGCTCCGGCGCAACAAGAGCCGGGAGGTGCCGAGGGGCCGAGCCCAACGGCTCGTCGGGTCCGGCCCCATCTTGGTCACACAGGTGGTTCAGCCGCGGGGCGCCCGGATGGAACTCCCGCCGGCTGACCGGTGTGTCGCCGCCACCAGCGGCGACGAGCGGTGCCGACAGGTCAGGCGTCCCCGCCGTCGGAATCGCCACCGCCGGTGTCGCCGCCGTCGGTGTCGCCGCCGTCGGTGTCGCCCGCGCCGCCGTCGCCATCGCCGGAATCCGAGGCGTCGCCGTCGCCGTCGCCTGCGTCGGCGCCGTCCCCGTCCCCGTCGGTTGAGGCCACGATGGTGTCGTCCTCGGGCCAGTCGGTGCGAATCTCGTCAAGTGTGATGCTCATGGTCCGGAAGCTACCCCATGGCTGATCCCCCGAAACGACGGGGTCGGCCAAACGACAGGGCCAGCCAACAAACAGGGCCGACCCAACGACCGTGTCCGCTCGTGGCGAGAGCTAGCGCTGAACGTCGATGACCAATCGAGACGGCGACTTCAGCACCGTGACCTGAAACCTCCGGAGGTCGTTCAGGCCGATGACGTAGTTCACCTGGCCCTCGAAGTCGCTGATGCGCACCACCTCGGTGACGTTGGGTGTGCCGGGCGGGCTGAACCGGTAGGGGCCGGAGTAGAAGGTATGGGCATCGGCATTGGTCATCTTGACGCTGACGTAGGCGTGACCGCTGACGGCCACCGCGTTGCCGCTTCCATCGGCGGTGAACGGTGGTGCGTCCAGTTGCACCTTCCAATCCGGCAATTTGGCGCTGGCAAAATCGATGACCACCCGGTCGTAGCCCCCCGACGCGCCGCCTCGCACGGCGGTGATGTAGGCGAAGCCGTTTCCGGCTCCGCTTTGGGGGTCCAGGCCGAAACAGCCGGTCGCAGCCACCATCACCATGGCCAGCCCGATGACGGCAAGGGTGCGTCGAGCCCGGCGACGCGGGCGGCGTCTGTTGAGCGGATCAGGCATGGGGTGGCCTCCTTGGCGCTGGCCGGCCGTGGTTCGGCGCGGGCGTTGGTGCGGTGGCGGGCCCCGTCACTGTCCAACCCGAGGTCCGCATGTCTCGGTGGCTCCCTGGCACGAACGCTACGCCTGTTGGCCAGGCTTGTGAACCCCAGCCTGCGGCGAGACGACAACCGACTCATCGCCGCCCGGGCTGGACGGGGCGGCGAGATACCGTGGAGTCATCGACGGGCAGCATGGGAACACCGAGGACGGCGCCTCCGCGATTGAGACCTGCCGCGAGTGCGGGTTCGACTCGACCAGGTGGGCACTGCCCGACGCCATCCGCACCATCGAGCGGTCGGCCTCGCTGGCCCGCCTGGCCGTCGATGCGCTGCCCGAGGACCTGTGGCGCGTGCGCCCGGACGCCGACACGTGGTCGATCGTGGAGTACCTGGCCCACATCGACGAGGTGACGGCCATCCACAACGCCGGAGCGATGCTGATCGCCGAGTCGCCGGGCACCGACCTGGGGAGGTTCCCGGATGCATCGATGTCCTCCGAGGTGCCGCACTTGGACGCCCTAGCGGTGTTGGCGGACCTCGACCGGCACGGGGCGACCTACGGCGCCTACCTGCGTTCGCTCGACGATGCCCCCTGGGCGGGCACGATGACCGTCGGCGGCGACGTGATCTCGTTGGAGTGGTTGGTGCGCCACACCTGCCACGACCTGATGCACCACCTCACCGACCTGGCTCGCATTCGCCATCGCCTGGGCGATGTGGTGGCGCCCATGTCGGGCACGGTGGCATCGATACACGCCAGCGACGGGGGTGTGCCCAAGCCGAGCATTCCAATCGCCGACGTCGACCTGGGTGGAGTGGTCGGCGACCGTCAGGCGGCGCGTGAGCATCACGGCCGGCCGTGGCAGGCGCTGTGTGTGTGGTCGGCCGAGGTGGTGGCCGGCTTCGCGGCCGAGGGCCACCCCATCGCTCCCGGAGCGGCGGGTGAGAACCTCAGTTTGGCCGGGCTGGACTGGGCGGCGTTGCGGGCGGGCCTGCTCATGCAGATTGGCGACGTGACCGCTCGCCTCTCGGCCCCGGCGGTGCCGTGCACCAAGAACAGCAGGTGGTTCTCCGACGGCGATCATCAGCGTTTGGGACACGATCGCAGCCCCGGCCGAAGTCGCTGGTACGCCAGCGTGCTCACGCCCGGCCGGATTCGATCGGGCGACGAGGTGGAGATCCGCAGCTCCTGACGGTCGCTTCGGTCGCCAGCTACCGAGACTTCGGTACGTGGGCCCGAACTACCGGATGGGCAGCTTCGGCCGAGGGTCGGGCCGTAGCGGGGACCGATCCCAGGGTCATGGCCCCGCCAGCTGTCCCCACTACGGGGTGAAGCGACGAAACCCCGGGCTCGCCCACAAACGGGCTCACCCGGGGTTTCGAATCTGTACGCCCCCTGGGACTCGAACCCAGAACCTACGGATTAAGAGTCCGACGCTCTAACCAATTGAGCTAGAGGCGCAAGGTCACTCAGCATACCGCCGCTGCTCGGGCGTCCACCAACGCCATTGCCGCCCCGGACCGAGGTGCCCGCACGCGGCCCGACCGTCCGGCCCGAGCGGGCCGGACGGTCGGCAAGTGGGGTGAGCGAGGGGTCTCGAACCCCCGGCCTCCAGGATCACAACCTGGCGCTCTAACCAACTGAGCTACGCCCACCAAGTGGCCGCGATAGTAGGGCACGCCGTCGGCGCCGCGGTAGTCGATTGCGCCGGCGGGTCAGCCGGTGAACTTGGGTGACAGGGGCGCAGCGCCCTGGCCGCTGATCGGCACGCCGTCGCCGGTGGACGGTGGGTCGTCACCGGACGAGGGAGAATCGTCCAAGCTGGAGGGCGGGTCGCTGGGATCGCCCGGGTCGCTGGGATCAGGGGGCGGGTCGCAGTCCACCTCGGAGTCCGCGGGCTTGAGACAGACCGTGTGGGTGCCGCCGTCTTGGGGCACTTCCACCGAGATGATGTCCAGGCCCGGGAGCGCCTCCTCCCCCGAAGCCTCGGCGTTGGCCATTGTGCGAACCGACGCCGTTCGGGCTCCGCCTTCGGTGAGCGCGGCAGGGCCCATCGGCACGGTCTGGTCGTCGACGTCCACCCGCCAGCCGTCGGGGTACACCTTGTCCGCGGGCACGACCAGTTCGGTGGCGCCCATGGAGGGGCCGTCGACGTAGGCCAACCGCAGCGTGCCGGTGCTTGGATCGAAGGTGTGTGCCTCGGGAAGGCCGGCGATGGCGCGTGCGTAGGGCTGCACGATCTGCTCGACCTGTTCGCGGTCGTCACCGTTCTCGTCGAAGGTGCAGTAGCCGCCACCGAAGCAGCCGGTGAACCAGGTCCATCCGGACGTGGTGTCCTCCAGCGTGGCCAAGGCCTCGGCGATGAAGGTGTCCAGCGTGGGATAGGGCGTGGGGACACCCCACTCGCCCACCATCATGGGCACCGGGTACTTGTCCGTATAGGTGGTGATGGCCTTGGCCCAGTTGGCAAAGAACTCGGGGTTGTATCCGCTGGGGTCGCCGTCGCCGTTGTAGATCTCGGTCTCGATGTCGGTGTTGTACATGTGCGGGAAGAAGACCACCCGCTCGTCGTCGACGCGGCCAAGCGAGGTCGCGATGCCGAGGGAGGCCAGGTTGGGCGCCTCGATGAACATCCAACTGCGCTCGTCCACCGTGCGGATGGCATCGGTGAGGCGCTGGTACATGGGCGTGAGCTGCTCGCGCTCCACCCTTGCTGCGGCGCTGAACAGGTCCTCGCCCGGCCGCATCTTTCCGAACGGTTCGTTCAGCAGGTCGTAGCCCAGCACGTTGGGGTGATCGACGTACTCCGCTGCCACGTGGCGCCACGCCTCGGCCTGGGCGGCGCGAATGAAGGGGTCCTCGTAGAGGTTCTCCCACGCCTCCTGAACGCCCGGCTGCAGGTAGTTGGTGAGGAAGCTGCCGGTGTCCTCAAAGGGCAGCCCGCCGTCGTTCGTTGCCCACTCGGGGATTCCGGCGTCGCCGAATGCCGGCCCGAACACGTCCTGGTGGAAGTCGAGGGTGACCCAGATGCCGCGCTCCTCTGCCCACGTGAGCACCTGGCCGATGTCGTCGAGATAGTCCTGGTCGTAGCTGTCGTTCTCGGGTTCGAACTGGTGCCAGTAGATGGACAGCCGAATGAGGTTGAAGCCACGCGCTGCGATGGCGTCCAGAACCTCTTCGCGGGCGGCGTTGAGCGGGTCGGTGGTCTTGATGTTGACGCCCCGAAACTGCAGGGCCCGCCCGTCGCTGTCGGCCAAGTACTCCGCGCCGTTGGTTCCCGACACTTGGCCGAACGCATCCCACGCCTGAGTCCCTTGAGCTCCTGCTGCCGGCTGGTTGGTCCCCACTGCCGTGAGGCAGATCAGCACGGCGGTGGCTGCGCACAGCAGAACCCGCCCAACCCTTGGGGTGAACGAGCATTGACTCATCAACTTCTCCTGGATAACGCAGCGCCAGTGACGCCTGGAGCGTAGTGGAGGTGTTGCTCATCGAGGGCCCCTTGGGCCGGATTCCCAGCCAGGGCTGTGGAGAACCCCATGGCGGTGCGCCCAGTCCAGTGGGCCCACATGCGTGGTTGAGCGATGTCGCCCACTGCACTAGGTCCCGCTGACCTCACGACTCAAGCGGAGGCGCCGGTGGCCGATGGATTGCGTACACCCGCAGAGAACTGGAACCCCTCATGAGTACTTCTAGGTTTGTCCGGCGTCGGCCCCAGGCGGCGTTCTTCTCAGTACTGGCCCTCCTGGTGTCGGTGCTCTCCCTCTCCAGTGGCGGCGTCGCCACTGCCGCCTCCGGGGGAGTACCGCCCGCCATCTCCGGGGTGATGTTTCGAGATGCGAACGCTGATGGTCTGCGGGGGCCGGATGAGGCGCCGATGGCCGGCGTGGTGGTGTCGCTGGTTGACGGTTCCACCGGCGCAGCGGTCAACCCGCCCGCACCGGTGACCACCGGGCCGGACGGGAGGTACCTCTTTGAGAGCCTGAACCCCGGCGCCTACCGGGTGAAGGCCCAGGCGCCGACCAACTTCCTGGTGGACGACGACGTCACTGCCGACAACGACCTGGTCGTCAACCCAACCAACGAGGAGCAGGGCCAGACCGAGCCGATCGTGTTGGATGCGGGCGCCGACATTGAGAACGTCGACGGCGCTATCCGTCCCCGTCCCGAACTGGATCTGGGTCCGTTCGGGCCCGGCGTGCTGACCGGCGCCGCGCCCTTCGACACCGACGGCAACTGCGCGGGCACCAGCCCCGGTGACGACTTCGCCGATCCTGGACACTCGCCGGGCGACGACTGCGGGCCGGGCAATGACGCGGTTCGTACTCAGCAGCAGGTGCAGTACGTGTGGTCGGTGACCGCAGACAACTTCGCGCCCGGTGCGGACGACCTGTCCAACGTCGTGTTTGAGCAGACCCTGCTGCCGACGCCCGGCGACCCCCTGCCGGCAGTTGTGGACTTCTCCCGCGTGCCGGTGCGCTGCACCCCCGCCGCCGGAGGCGGTACGGCCCCAGCATCCAAGATCGAGAAGAACGTGCCGGTGGCCGGCGCAGTTCGCCTCACCTGCAACCTGGGTGCCTTCTCCGAGGGCGCGCAGGTGAGCTTCTCCACCTTCGCGGACGTGTCCGGCAAGTCGGCGAACGGTTCCAGCTTCTCATCCGAGCAGCGGGTGTACGCGGTCGACTCCTCGGGTGACGAGAACGCCGTCCGCGACGCCGAACCGCCGGTCGGCCCCACGTTCGTGTCCGCGGCACCCCGCTACGACCTGTTCAAGGGCTTCTTTCGCAACTCCGATGTGGCGGTGCGCGACGTGGGCCAGGGCGCCGAGCCGGGGTACCACACCTACTTCAACATCCGGGTGCAGACCGACCGCAGGGCCGGCGTCGAGGCGCTGGAGGCTACCGCGGCCAACCCCATCACCCTCACCGACAACATCACTGCAACTCGCAACAACCCGTCCGGCGCCGGACAGGTGGACTACACGCGGGCCGACGGGTTCGAGTACTACATCACCGACTGCCAGCCCAACCCGTCGGGTTGGAGCGACATGGTGTACGGCTATTCACACTCGTCGTTTCCGGCCGGAGCACAGATCAAGAACTCCGGCAGCTGCGCCTACAGCCGCACCGACGCCAACGATCCCACGTCCAAGTACAACTTCACCCTGACCGGCGCCGACTTCTCCGGCCTCGACTACCCGACCCGCACGATCGGCGGCGCCGACCTGAGCGCCGGCCCCTACATCGCCATCGAGCAGCGGGTGCAGGTGTTCATCCCGTTCCGCGCCATCGAGCCCACCGACGACAACAACTCCAATGGCGTCGGGGCACTGAAGCTCTCCAACGAGTTCACGGGATTCGACCCGTCGTCGGCCTCGGGCACGTCCAACTACGGCGCGGGCTTCGAGCCCGGCTGGGACGGTACCCAAACCGTTCCCATGGACAACGGCAACCGCTCGAACAACGTTGTCGGGCCTACCACCTACGAGTTGCGTGTCGCCGGATCGTGGAGCAAATACACGCGAGACGCCGCAAACATCCTGGGCACCGGACTCCCGTACTTCCCTGATCAGGCGTCCTACCACTCCGGAGACGCCAGCGTCGAGCCTGGCCGCACCTACGTGGGATATGTGCCCTTCACCAACAACGGCACGTCCCCGCTGACCAACCCGATGGTGTGCGACGTGTTCGACAACACCACCCAGCGACTGACCACACAGGATGCGCCGGGCGTGGTGTATTCCGGCACCCCGACCGCGGGGGTGCATGCCTGGATGGGCACGTACGACCTGGCGGGCTTCAACGCCGACGACTACCAGATCGAATACGCCAGCATGGACTTCGGTCCCGACACTCCGATCAGCACCGGCTCGGTGAACCCGGGCACCGGTCGTTACGACGGCAACTGGGACGTCGCCCGGGCCTTCCGCTGCGACGACGACGCCACGGCCACCGTGGGCGGCAGCACCTACGGCCTTCGCACCCCGACCGCCGGTGACAGCGGCGGCGGCGACGACATCGCCGGCGACAAGTGGGTGAGCGATCCAGCCGACGTGCCCGGCGGTATCGACGGCGTCAACGCCGTGCGGGCACGCCTGAAGGATCCCAGCACCAAGGCGCTGCAGCCCGGCCAGTCGATCCGGTTCCTCGTTCCCCTCGAGGCCCGCGACCTGTTTCACGGTGGCCCCCGCGACGGCACCGAGGTGCCCGCCGCCACCGTGCTGCCCGACTTCGGTTCGGTCCGCTCCGATCAGTGGGGCCCTACCTGGACCGTGCGGAACTACGAGGCCTCGCCCGAGAGCACCCACACCGACGGCGACCGGGTGACGTTGGTGCGCACGCAGCTGCGCATCGAGAAGAACACCGTCGAACCGGCCACCAACGTCGGCCAGGCCGGCTCCACGGTGGCCGGCAACAACATCGTGTGGCACCTCAACCCGGTGGCCCAGTCCACCCTGGCTGAGCCCAGCCCGGCCAAGAACACCCGGGTGGTGGACGTGTTGCCGCCACAGGCCACCTACGACGCAGCCTGCACCACGGCGTTGGCCAACGGCACGCCTCCCGATCTGGTCGAGCCCGACAAGGACTTCAACGGCAACGCCACCGGGTACACCCGCCTCACCTGGTTCTTCGGCGACGTGCAACCCAACCATGCGGACCCCAACCGAGATCTGCGCGAGCTGTACTTCTGCACCAACACCGACGCATTGGCGCCCGACGGCACCGCGGTGGTCAACCGATCGCAGGTGCGGGCCGACAACGTGCCCACCTCGGCATCGACGCAGGACGACGACCACACCATCACCCTCGAGCAGACGGGCAGCATCCAGCTGTCCAAGAAGGTGGACCGCACGCTGGACAACCGCAACGAGGATCAGCACTACACCCTCTCCTGGGCGAACTTCGCCGCGTCGTTCACCATCGACAAGCCGACCATCATCGACGTGTTCTCCTACGACGACGATGCCGCTGATCGCCACGACGGTTTCGGATCGCTGTCGTCTCGCGACCCGGAGTCGGACTTCCACGGAGCGTTCACCTTGGACGCGGCCCCAACGGTCACCTGGCTGGATGGTTCCACGGCCGGCTCAGGAGATCCCAGTCCCACTCTGGGGCACTGGGAGTACACGGCCGACCCGCCGTGGACCGTGGACTACAACCCGGACGTGAACACCTCCAAGTGGTGCACCGAATCGGGCGGGTCGTTCCTTCCCGTTGCCGGGCCCCCCACCGGCTGCCCCGGTTCCTTCGAGGACGTCACGGCGGTCAAGTTCGTGTCGAACTACGACCTCGCCACCGACGGCAACCCCCGACAAGGCATGAAGGTGGACTACACCATGAATGCCGGCGACCCTGGCGACCCAAGCGGACCCGAGAGCAATGCAGCGGGCGACCTCTACACCAACCGCTTCACGCTGGACAGCACATCGCTGCCTCCCGAGCAGTTCCTGCGCTCCAACAACGTGTCGGTGCGCGTGGCCGCCTATGCCATCGGCGACCTGGCCTTCGCGGACGTGAACGGTGACGGCAAATACGACGCCGCCGACGGCGATCACGGGGTGCCGGGAGGCGTGCGCGTCGAGCTGTACGACGCATCCGGCGACCAGGTGGAGAGCACGACCACCGACGCCAACGGCCGCTGGTTCTTCGACAAGCTGTCCTCCGGCGACTACACGGTGAAGATCCCGGCGTCGATGTTTGCCTCCGGCGGTCCGCTGGAAGGCTGGACCCGTTCGACCTCGCCGAAGGCGCCGAATGACGACAAGAACGAGGACACCGACCACTCGACCTTCGCCGACTCCGTCGAGCAGGGCGCAGTGAGCACCCACACCGTCACCCTGAGCGCCACTCCCCCCGGGCCAGGCGAGCAGCCCAAGGGTGACGAACCGCTTGGCGACAACGTCACCGGCAAGCCGCTGGTGGCCGGCGATGACTTCTCCAACCTCACCGTCGACCTGGCACTGGTACCTCCGGCCAAGATCGGCATCGTCACCCAGGCGTGCACCCAGGCCGACCTGTCCACCTGCGATGAGAACAACGACGCCCACTGGGGCGAGACCACACGGGTGCCCGAGGGCACCGATGTGCCCTGGCGGATCACGGTGACCAACACCGGCGGCTCGACGCTGACCAACGTGGCCGTGACCGACGCGCTCGTCGCCTCCTGCGGCGACCCCGCCATCGGCACGCTGAAGCCGGGCGAGTCCCACGTGATCACCTGCCAGTCCGATGACGTCACCGACGACCTCACCAACCTGGCGAAGGTCACCGGCACGACGACCACCGGCGGCACCGTGCGAGCTGAGGACCCAGCGTCGGTGGAGACCTACATCCCGCCAGGGTCGTTGGGCGACTTCATCTGGAACGACCTCAACGGCGACGGCATCCAGGACAAAGGTGAGGCCGGGGTTGAAGGCGCCACCGTGGCCCTGCTGAACAGCGTCGGCCAGGTGGTCGCAACCCAACTCACCGAGGCCGACGGTGCCTACCTGTTCGAGAACCTGGCGCCCGGCAAGTACCGCATCGTCGTCACGCCACCAGCGGGCTACGAGCTGTCGCCCCGTGCTCAGGGCGGCGACATCGCCAGAGACTCCGACGTGTCGCCCACCAGCGGCAGCAGCGCCGTGGTCACGCTTGCCCCAGGCGAGGACCGCACCGACCTGGACGCCGGCATGTTCCAGGCCGTCTCGGTTGGCGACCGCATCTGGACCGACCTCAACGGTGACGGCACCCAGAACTTCGGTGAGACCGGCATTCAAGGAGTGACGGTCGAGCTGCTGGACGCAACCGGCAAGGTCATCGACAGCGACGTGACCGACTCGAACGGCAACTACCTGTTCGAGCACCTGGTCGCCGGCGGCTACACGGTGCGGGTCAACGATGCCACTCTGCCGAGCGGGCTGACGCAGACCTTCGACCCCGACACGACGGTCGACGGAACCCACACTCGAACCATCGGTGCCGGCACGAACCCCCGCGATGTCGACTTCGGCTACATCCCCGTCGGAGACATCGACATCACCAAGGTGAACACCACCGGCCCCGTCATCGAGGACGGTGGCTCGGTGAGCTACGACATCATCGTCACCAACACCGGCCCGACGACGCTCTCCGACGTGACCGTGACCGACAAGTTGGCGCCTGGATGCGCCCGTTCCCTGGGCACGCTCCCGTCGGGGCAGACGACGAGGTACTCCTGCACGGTGAACAACGTGAAGAAGGGCTTCGTCAACACGGCATCGGTCGAAGGCACGCCGCCCGCCGGACCGAAGGTGGACGACACCGACGACGAGGAGGTGAAGGTGACCTCCATCGACCTCGTGAAGACCGCCACCAACTCGCCGATTCCCAAGGGAGGCGAGGCGACCTTCGAGATCAGCGTGACGAACACCGGCGACGTGGAGCTCACCAACCTCGAACTCATCGACGTGTTGGCACCGGACTGCGACCGCACCTTCGCCACGCTCGGCGTGGGCGCCAACGAGACCTTCGAGTGCTCGTTGGCAGACGTCGGAGACGACTTCACCAACGTCGCCACCGTCATGGCTGAGACGGCGGATGGGCCGAACGTGGCTGATACCGACGACGCAGCCGTGAAGGTGCTCATCCCGGGCATTGCCATCGACAAGGAGGTGTGCGCACTGCCCGGAGGCTGTGAGGCCGACGGCGCAGGGTGGGCGGAGAACGCCTCGCTGGCATCGGGTAGCGACGTCGCCTGGCGCCTCACGGTGACCAACACCGGCGAGCTCGACCTCGCCGAGGTGACCATCACCGATGCGTTGGCGGCTGACTGCGATGCGGCGATCGGCGACCTGGCCAAGGGCGACCACCAGGTGCTCACCTGCACCTCCGGTGCGGTCACCGAGGGCTTCACCAACACCGCCAAGGTGTCGGGCAAGGGCCCGGTCGGCCCGCCCGTGACCGACCAGGACACCGCTGCGGTGGGCACGTTCATTCCGCCCGCCTCGCTGGGTGACCGGGTGTGGAACGACGTCAACGGCAACGGCATCCTCGACCCCGGCGAGTCCGGTGTGAAGGGCATCACCGTGGTGCTCACCGACCTGTTGGGCAACCCGCTCGACACCACCGTGACCGACGACGATGGCTTCTACAGCTTCACCGATCTCACTCCGGGCACCTACCGGGTGGAGTTCCGCGACCTGCCGGAGGGCTTCTCGTTCACCTTGGCCAAGCAAGGTGGCGACGCCGCCGTTGACTCCGACGCCAACGTCGACACGGGCCGCGCCGGCCCGATCACCCTGGCACCGGCCGAGGACCGCACCGACGTGGATGCGGGCATCATCGCCTACGGCTCCATCGGCGACAAGGTCTGGTTGGACCGTGACGGCGACGGCATTCAGGACGATGGCGAGCCCGGCCTGTCCGACATCACCGTCAAGCTGCTGAACGCAGCCGGCGACGAGGTGGATTCCACCTTGACCGGCGCCAACGGCGGCTATCGGTTTGATGGGTTGGTACCCGGCGAGTACACGGTGGTGTTCTCGGGTCTGCCCGGCGACCATCGGCTGGCGCCGCATGGCTCCGGTAGCGACGACGCCGTCGACTCTGACGCCGACCGAGAGACCGGCCGGACCGCACCCATCACCCTGGGCCCGGGGGAGCAACGCGCCGACATCGACGCCGGCGTGGTGCCCTTGGGCTCCATCGGCGACCGTGTGTGGACCGACCTCAACGGCGACGGCGTGCAGAGCCCGGGCGAACCCGGTCTGGACGGCATCACCGTGAAGCTGTTCAACGCAGCCGGTGACGAGGTGGGCACGACCACCACCGACCATGGCGCCTACCTCTTCGAGGGTCTCGACCCCGGTGAGTACACGGTGCGCATCATCACCGATTCGTTGCCTTCGGGCCACACACAGACGGGCGATCCGGACGACGAGACGAACCATGAGACCACGGTCAAGCTGGGCTCCGACGAGGATCACGACACGGCCGACTTCGGGTACATCCCTGCCGGCTCGATCGACATCACCAAGGTGAACGCTACGGGTGCCATCGTGAAGCCCGGAACCGACGTCACCTACGAGATCATGGTCACCAACACCGGGCCCATCACGCTGACCAACGTCACCGTGACCGACCCGCTTGTCGCCAAGTGTGACAAGGGCATCGGTACGCTGGCTGCCGGACAGCAGCACAGCTACACCTGCACCGCAGCAGGTGTCGACCCTGGCTTCATCAACACGGCCGACGTCGCCGGTACGCCCCCCGTGGGCGAGCCGGTGACCGACACCGATGACGAAGAGGTGAAGGTGGCCTCGGTGTCCATCGACAAGTCCACTGAGGACTCGCCGGTGGCCGCGGGTGGCCCCGTGAAGTTCACCATCGTCGTCACCAACACCGGTGACGTGGCGTTGAACGACGTGAAGGTTGCCGACCCGCTGGCCGAGGCCTGTGATGTCGCCGTCGACTCCCTTGGCGTCGGCGAACAGCACACCTACGACTGCACGATGGACGCCCCCGAGGCCGACTTCGTGAACGTCGCCACGGTGACCGCCGACCCGGAGCCGATCCCCGGTGGCGGCGAGCCGCCCCAGGTGACCGACACCGACGACGCCCCCGTGGATGTGCTGCGACCCGGCATCGACATCACGAAGCAGGTGTGTGAGGATCCCGAGGGCTGCGATGCAGCCGAGGCCGAGGGTTGGGTGGAAACCACCACCGTCAAGCCCGGCAGCAGGGTGGTCTGGCGCATCGTCGTCACCAACACCGGCGAGACGCCGCTGACCGACGTGGTCGTGAACGACCCCAAGGTGGGCGACTGCGACACCGAGGTTGGCGACCTGGCGCCTCAGGAATCGGCGACGGTGACCTGTTCCACTAGGGAGCTGGACGACAGCCTCGTCAACGTAGCCACCGCCGTCGGCACGCCGCCGTTCGGCGAGAACGTGACCGCTGAGGATGACGCCACGGCCAATGCCGGCCCCGAGTTGTCAATCACCAAGACGGTGGAGGCCGACGAGGTCACCGCAGGGGACACCATCCGCTACACGCTCAAGGTGGCGAATGCCGGACCCGGCGACGCCACCGACGTGGTGATCACCGACACGCTGGGCGCGGGCCTGCGCTACGAGGCCCAGGTGGCCCCGGAGGGCTCACCCGACCGCTACGACCCCGATACCAACACGGTCACCTGGAAGCTGGCCAAGCTGGCGGCGGGCGAGGACACCTCGATCACCTACGAGGTGTCGGTCGTCGAGACCGAGGCCGGCAAGCAGCTGGTGAACAACGCAAGCGTGAAGGCCGCCCAGGCGGAGGCCACGGTGTCCAACAACACTGACGAGCGCAGCGTTCTCACTGTTGACCCGCCGGACGATTCTCCGGACCCGCTCGAACCGGGCGCTCCAGACACGTCAGGCGGCAGCTCCGGCGGTGCCAATGGGCAAGCGACGGGCTCGGGAGTACCGGACCGCCTGCCGCAGGCCGACACCGTGCCGAGCCAGCCACGAGGAGAGGCAAGCCTGCCCACCCGCCTGTCGGCGACGGGCGCAACCTTGGCCCCGTACCTGGCACTGGCGTTCGGGCTGGTGCTGATGGGCTTCGGTCTCAAGCGCAGCTCGCGCCGACGCCGGCGTTAGGACGCTCGGCTCACTGTCCTCCCGTCGTCTTCGGTGGCGTGGGTGTGCCCAGTCCGGGCACACCCACGCCACCGGTGCGCGAGGTGGCCGTGGGCCATCAGATGAGGCGGCCGACTAGTCGCTGAGCACCGGGTCGTCGTAGGTCGCCAGGCCCATGGCGGCCAGCCGGTCGGGGTGGCCGGAAAACCGGGAACGAAACCCGTCCCAGCTGCGCTGGTCGCGTGCGGTCCACCCGATCTCGGCCAGAGCGGCGGCCCGGGGAAACGCCATCGTGGTGAGCTCATCGAACTCCTCGATGGTCTCGGTCCACAGCGGGCCCTCCACCCCGAGGATGCCCTCCTCGGGCGTGGCATCCTGCGGCTCGGCCCCCTCGGCGACGGCACCCAGCACGGTGTCGCCTCCCAGCTGGGTGGGGTCCCAGTCGTAGGCTCGCTTCGTGTCGATGACGCCCGCCCACGCCAAACCGATGTCCATGTCCTCGTCGTACTTCATGTCCAGGTAGGCATGGGCGGCGGGGGAGGCAACGATTGGCAGGCCCTGCGCGGCGATGCGGTCGGTGTGCTCGTCCCGCCACACCTGGGCCACCGTCGAGGGATCCACCTCGGCCGCCGCGATGTCCTCCCATCCCATTGTTGTCTTGCCCAGCTCCCGCACCTTGGCGTCGACGCGCTCGATGAACGCCCGGTAGTCCGCCGGTTCGGTGGATTGGGCCTCGTCGCCCCCGATGTGGAGGTAGGGGCCGGGCGTGAGTTCGGCCAGTTGTGTGAGCACCGTATCCACGAAGCGGTCCGTCTCGGGCGTGCCGATGCACAGCGAGCTGAACCCCACGTTCATGCCCCGGTAGGGCTCGGTGGCCTGGCCGTCGCAGTTCAGCTCGGGTCGGGATGACAGCGCCGCATTGGTATGCCCCGGCATGTCGATCTCCGGCACCACCATGACGTGGCGGGCGGCCGCGTAGCTGACGATGCGGCCATAGTCGTCCTGGCTGTAGAACCCGCCTGGACCGTCGCCCACCTGGGTGGCCCCGCCCACCTCGGTGAGCTCCGGGTAGCCGTCGATGGCCAGGCGCCACCCTTGGTCGTCGCTGAGGTGCAGGTGCAGGCGGTTCATCTTGTACAACGCCATGGCGTCGATGAAGCGGAACACCTCCTCGATGCCGAAGAAGTGGCGGGAGACGTCCAGCATCACGCCCCGCCATTCGAAGCGGGGTGCGTCGGTGACGACGCCGGTGGGCAACTCGACAGGTTTCGATGCGCCGCCGGCGGTTGCCGGCAGCAGCTGGCGCAGGGTCTGGACGCCCCAGAAGACACCATCCGCGTCGGAGCCGGTGATGGCGACGCCATCGGTGTCGATGGAGAGCTCGTAGCCCTCGGGGCCCTCCGTCGTCTTGTCGATGCCCAGCCGGATCGGCAGGGCGCCGGCCTCGGAATCGGGCTGAGCGGCGGCGTCGGTCATGCCGAGAAGTTGGGGCACCAGTTCCTTCAGCAGGTCGGCGTCCTCGACCGCCGGGTCGGCCTCCACCCGGACGGCGGCTTGCGCGTCCGGTTCGCCTCCGCTCACCTTCAGGGAGCCTCCGGAGGGGGCCACCAGTCGAGGCCTCGGCACCAGCACCTCGAAGCGGTCGTCGGTCGGTTCGGCCGGTGATGTGGTCGTCGAGTTGGCGGTCGTCACGGTGTCATCCTCCGGGCTCGACGTCTGGCTGGAGTCGGAGCCACACCCGGCCGCAACCAATACGGCCGCAACCGCCACGCCGCCGCGACGAAGCGCCGCTCTCGCTTCCCTGCTGTGGCCCCGCATGGGGCTCGACCGTACCCCTGCGCCCGAGCCAGATGGCGCCATCCCCTGACGCGGGGGCCGGGCGCCCACATGTCGGGGGGAGCCAAGCGCTCAGCGTGGCGAGACCAGGCCGAGGCGCCGGTGCCGCTCCAGAATGACCGACGACGGGCAGCACTGCATTGAGGCCCCGCCGAATCGGCCGAGGGGCCTCGTCGGCTCACGCCGTAGAATGGCTGGCGACGCCGGTGGTCCGGGCAGCGCGCAACGAGCGTGCGGACTCTGCGTGCCAGTCACGCCCCTGTAGCTCAATTGGATAGAGCATCGGACTTCTAATCCGACGGTTGCAGGTTCGAGTCCTGCCGGGGGCACCAATGCGAGCCGGCCGCGCCGAGTCGATGCGCGGCCTCTGCGCGGCACCGCCCCGGCGAACGACCCTGCCAGGTCGTTCGCCGAGGCGGTGAGGGTGGAATGGGCGGGCCGCCTCGGTCCCTCGTGAGGGCGACCGGCCGCTTCCCGACTAACGGTGGGAGCGTCGGCGTCCGGCGAAGGTGACCGCACCACCGGCAGCGACCAACGCTGCGCCCATCAGGAGGCCAAGGAACGGATTGAGGCCCGTGACGGCGAGCGTGCCGCCTGCGCCTCGCGGCTGAACCGAGCCGGCCACGATCGTGCCGACCTCGCCTCCCGAGCCGCTGGTTGTGGCAGATCGTGCCCCCGTCGTTGCGCCCACACGACCGGTTGTACCGCCGGATGTGCCGCCCGAGGTCGCACCAGTGGTCCCGGAGGTGCCGGTGGTCGAGCCGGAGGTGCCAGTGGTGGTTGCCCCGGTCGTCCCGGTCGTCCCGGTCGTCCCGGTCGTCCCGGTCGTATCGGTGGTGCCGGTGGTGCCGGTGGTGGACGTGTCGCCCGTTGTGCTGGTGTCGCCCGTAGTGCCGGTGTCGCCAGTGGTGCTGGTGTCGCCAGTGGTGCTGGTGTCGCCAGTGGTGGAGGTGTCGCCCGTAGTGCCGGTGTCGCCGGTGGTGGACGTGTCGCCGGTGGTGGACGTGTCGCCGGTGGTGTCGACCGAGCCGTCGGTGCCCGTGGTCCCGGTGGTGCCGGTCGATGTCGTGTCTCCGGTGGTGCTGGATGACGTGTCGACGGAGCCGTCCGTGCCGGTGGTCTGGCGCCCGGTGGTGCCGGTGGTTCCGGTGGTGCCGGTGGTGCCCGTGCTGCTGGTGGTGCCCGTGCTGCTGGTGCCGGTGGAGCTGGTGCCGGTGGAGCTGGTGCCGGTCGTCCCGGTCGTGCCGGTGGAGCTGGTGCCGGTCGTCCCGGTGGTGCCGGTGGAGCTGGTGCCGGTCGTCCCGGTGGTGCCGGTGGTGCCGGTGGAGCTGGTCCCGGTCGTCCCGGTCGTCCCGGTCGTCCCGGTCGTCCCGGTCGTCCCGGTCGTCCCGGTCGTGCCGGTGGAGCTGGTGCCTGTCGTCCCGGTGGTGCCGGTGGAGCTGGTGCCTGTCGTCCCGGTGGTGCTCGTGTCGGCTACCGAACCATCGGATCCCCCGGTGGTGCCGGTCGATCCAGTGCTGCCGGTGTCGCCAGTGCTGCCGGTGTCGCCAGTGCTGCCGGTGTCTCCCGTGCTGCCGGTGTCTCCCGTGCTGCCGGTGTCGCCAGTGCTCCCGGTATCGACTGCCGACCCATCAGTTCCCCCTGTTGAGGTACCTCCGGTGTCCGATACCGAGTCCCCGGGCACCTCGGCCGTGGCCGAAGGTGAGGGGTCGAGGAAGGCGACACCCGCCACCATCCCTCCCAGAATCAGCACTCCGATGGCCGCCACCAAGGCCGTCGGGCGTCGAAAAAGTGTGGATCGTCCGCTCATGAGTTCCCGCTCCTAGTTGTGAGGACGGGAGAAGTCTTGCTCACGGAGAGTGAAAAGTCGAACGATTGTGGAGTTGACGCCGAGGGTGTCAGGTCGGCGGGGGCCGTCACATCATGTGGTGCGTCAAGGGATCTTGTCCCAGGTGAAACGTCATAGGGTGGTGAGAAATGATCCGAACGGCCTATTCAGCGACGGAACGCGCGAATCGCCCGGGTGCCGTTCGTGGCTCGTCGGGACAGCTGCCACTGCGAGTGGTGAAGCAGCTACCACGGAAAGTGGTCACGAGTGTGGGGTGGCGAGGTTGTCGCCAGCCCCACTGCCCACCGGCGTGCGTTCCGGCGCGTCGTCGGTCGCTTCGATGTCATCGTCGGAGCGGCGTCGGAACCGCCCACCGACTAGGCGGTCGAACCACCTGCGGATCCAGGCGACGATCCCGGCCGCCTCCTCGGGCGTGAGGAATGCGAGATACGCGACGGCCACGATGGCCGGGAACAGGCCGAGTCGGAGGACGTAGCCGAACGAGGCGTGCAGCACCAGACCCAGCGCAATACCCCAGCGTCGCGTTCGTCGGTTGAGCAGCAGCAACGGAAGTGAGATCTCGATCGCCAACGCCGACCACGTCATCACGTTGTGGATCACGGCCGACTGCACGACGAACTCGGGCACCCAGAACCGGCGCATGCTGGGCAGGTTCAGCGCCCGAACGGTGGCGGTACCCCCCAGCCACGTCTGCCCCTCCATCTTGTCCAGCACGGTCACCACGTACATGGCGATCACCTGCATGCGGATGACCACCAGGCCCCACGGGGGGCCGGAGGGGGCGGGGCCGTCGGCCAACTGCCCGACCGGCGTGTTGAGCCCGGTCGCCGGGGCGATCAGCGCATACAAGGCCACGAAGAGCAACAGCAGGCGGAGTACGTCGTCGCCCCCGTTGAGGATGAGCGGCGCCGAGGCCATCAGGCTGGCGACCGTCAGGAACGTGACCGGTGCGGCGAGGCGAACCGCGACGCCCACCATGAGGGCGAGCCCTCCCAACACCGCCAGGCCCAGCACGACGCCCACGGCGGCGTCGCCCGTCCACCAACGAAAGATGGAGAACTGCGCGCTGCGCGGGCCTTGGGAGGGCACGACCGATGCGGCCCCGTAGAGGTCCTCCAGGTCGGGCACCAACGTCATGGCCCAGAACACCACCAGCGCGCCGACGCCACTGCGCAACAGCACCCAGCTGTCCAAGCGCTGGGGCACCAACAGCGTGCGGTTGACCCACCGGGCCGGGGTTCGGAGTCGTTCGTTCGGCGTCACGGTCACTGGTCTGTCTGCTCGGCGCGACCGTCGGGCGACGCGTCGGCCGGCGATTCGACCACGCCGGCGGGTGTGGCGTCGGCGGGCTGCTCCTTCACCGCCCCGGGAGCGTCCGGGTCCAGCACCACGTAGTTGCCGGTGGGCACCTCGAGGCGGGCGAAGGCGAAGGTGCGTTCCGTGCCCTCGCTGGTGGGGTCGTCGGCCACCCGGTCGGTCCACCGCCGCCGCAACTCGATGGTGGTGGGGTTCCGACCGCTGGCCCGGAGCTTCGCCAGCGACCAGTCCAACACCTCCGGCCAACGTTCGTTGGCCGAGGTGGGCGTGACGCGCTCGCGGACCTTGCGCCACCGTTCTGACCGCACGGTGGGGAGCCAAATCGGCCCGCTGGGCAGCGACTCGACGGTGACGGTGCCGTCGGCATCGGTGACGACGAAGTCCAGCCGTACGTCGCTGGTGGGCGGATCGGGTGCGAAGAGCGCCCAGTTCTGGTTGAGCGACGTGGCGTCACCAACGGTGTAGGCCCAGCTGGGGATCTTGCCGCGAAGGGGTGACGGTGGAAGCCCGTACACCACGATGGCCACCAGCGCGAGGCCAACCACGGCGATGCCAAGGGCCGATCGAACCCGCATGAGCCAGCGGGCAGAACCGGCGGCCTGGTCCGGGGCACCGGGCGGGTCGTCGGCGCTGGCCTCGTCGTCGGGCACAAGGCCGGAACCCGACTCGTCGCCCGGCATCTCAGTGTCGCTTGAAGCCCCAGTGTCGCCCCGCATCTCAGCGTCCTTCGATGCCTCGGGGAGCGTGTTGGGCTGGGGGTCGCCGACACGCTCCTTGGCGCCCTCGTGCTCGTCGTCGCGGTCGCTCTCGTGAGCCGGACCAGCCATGGGCCCACGCTATCGGCATTCCCGGCCAAGCACGCCCGTGGTCGATCAGCCGCTCGGCATCGGGAAGCCGGGGTTCGCCCCCGACGCCGTCTGGCCTACGGTGGCGCTCGACCACAAGGGGGAGATCCACATGACGCTGTCAGCCTGGGACGACTATCCGGTGCATCAGAGCTCCGAGCCAATCCGGCACGTGGCCACGAGCGACCGCAACTTCTACGACCGCTACTACTTCAACTGTTTCCCGAAGTCGGCGGAGCTGTTCATGGTCATGGGCCTGGGCCAGTACCCCAACCTTGCCACCCAGGACGCATTCGTGGTGGTGCGGCGGGGCGACCAGCACCATGTGGTGCGGGCCAGTCGCACCTTGGGCGACCGCAGCGATCTCAGCGTGGGCCCGTTCCACCTGGAGGTGCTGGAGCCGTTGCACTCGTTGCGGTTCTCGTTGGAGGAGGGCCACGGCGACATCTCCTTCCACCTCATCTGGACCGGCATCCACCCCGCCCATGAGGAACCGCGGCAGTTCGTGCGTAAGTTCGGCCGGCCGGTCTTCGACACCTCACGGTTCGCCCAGAACGGTCGTTGGACCGGAACGTTGACGGTTGCCGGCGAGACCTTCGAGGTCGACAGCGACACCTGGTGGGGCATGCGTGACCGTTCCTGGGGTGTGCGGCCGGTGGGGGAGGCCGAACCCCCGGGCATCCGGGGCGAGGGCGGGCAGATGGTGGGCCTGTGGAACTACGCCCCCATGCAGTTCGATGGCTACTCCATCCACTACATCGTGCAGGAGGAGCCCGACGGCACGCGCACCCTTGAGGAGGCGGTGCGGGTGGCCCACGACGGTTCCGGCAGCGTCTCGCTGGGTCGCCCCGAATGGAGCCACACCCTGGCCCCCGGTACCCGACGCACCGAGGGGGTGTCGGTGCTGTCGTTCCCGGACGCCCCCGACGGGCCCCTGGAGGTCCGGGTGCATCCCCTGTTGCGGGCCTATGTGGCCATCGGCACCGGATACGGCGTGGAGGACGACTGGCGCCACGGGATGTACCAGGGCGAACTGGAGGTGCAGAGCCTGACCCGCCAGATGGATGAGCTGGAGGGCTGGGCGTGGTACTCACTGACCGAGACGCTGGCCCGCTTCGAGACCTCAACCGGCGATGAGGGCTTCGGGATGCACGAGACGGGCATCTGGGGGCCGTTTCCTCCGCTCGGCCTGCACGAAAGCCACGACACCGCCGGAGGCGGCGAGGGTGTGGCCTGAGGCGTCGAGGGTGTGGCCTGAGGCGACCGCTGGGCCTGCGCTACAGGCCCAGCGAGCGGCCGATGATCTCCTTCATGATCTCGGTGGTTCCGCCATAGATGGTGGTAACGCGTGCGTCGGCGTAGGCGCGTGCGATGGGGTACTCGGTCATGTAGCCGTATCCGCCATGGAGCTGGACGCCACGATCCACCACCCGGCCCTGAAGCTCGGTGCACCACCACTTGGCCATGGCGGCCTCCTCGGCGGTCAGCTCGCCGGCGTTCAGCGCCACGACGGCCCGGTCGACGAACGCCTGAGCAACCGCCACCTCGGTGGCGCATTCGGCCAGCGTGAATCGAGAGTTCTGGAACGAGCCCACGCTCTGGCCGAAGGCAGTTCGCTCTCGCACGTAGTCGAGCGTCCAGCCGAGGGCCGCCCGCGCGGTTGCAACGCCGGTCACGGCGATGCTGAGGCGCTCCTGGGGCAGGTTGGACACCAGGTAGCCGAACCCGGCGCCCTCGTCACCGAGCCGGTTGGCCACCGGCACGGCGACGTCGGAGAAGAACAACTCGGCGGTGTCCTGGCTGTGCATCCCCACCTTGTCGAGGTTGCGGCCGCGCTCGAAGCCCTCCATGTCGGCCTCCACGACGAACAGCGAGATGCCGCGGTGGCGTTCGTTCGGATCGGTCTTGGCGGCCACGATGACGAGGTCGGCGTTGATGCCGTTGGTGATGAAGGTCTTGGAGCCGGTGAGCACGTAGTGGTCGCCGTCGCGGGTGGCGGTGGTGGTCATGGACGCCAGGTCCGAGCCGATCCCCGGTTCGGTCATCGCAACCGCAGTGATCAGCTCGCCCGAGGCGATGCCCGGCAGCCAGCGTTGCCGCTGGTCCTCGTTGCAGTAGGTGAGGAAATACGGGGTGGTGATGTCGTTGTGCAGGGTGAGCCCCAGGCCCGCCCCTCCGATGCCGGCGGCGGCCAGCTCCTCGGCCAGCACCACGTTGAAGCGAAAGTCGTCGCTGCCTCCGCCGCCGTAGGCCTCGGGCACGGCCATGCCGAGGAATCCGTGGGACCCGGCATCGGCAAACAGGCTTCGAGGGGCGAGGCCGGCCGCCTCCCAGTCCAGGTAGTGCGGCGCCACGTCGGCGGCCACCCAATCAGCGACGCTGCGCCGGAACAGCTCGTGGTCGTCGTCGAAGAGGTCGCGCTCCATGGGGCTCCTAGGTCGGTGCTGGGCGGGATGCGTTGATCAGGCAGGCGGGGTGATGCCGAAGGTGCGAAACCTAATGTGTGCCCATGGATTTTCCTCCCGGCTTCGCCGCCCACGTGGGTCACATCGGCATCCGCGACGATTCGACCGACTTCGCCGTCGTGGCGTGTTCGAACCTGGCCACGGCCTCGGCCCGGTTCACCCGCAGCCGCTTCGCCGGCCCCTCGGTGGAGGTGTCCCGGCAGGCCGTGGCCAACGAGCGCCTGCGGGCGGTCGTCGTGGTGTCGAAGAACGCCAACGTGGCCACCGGGGTAGAGGGCCTGGCGCATGCGAATGAGCTGGCGCAGCGGGTGGGCGGCCTGGTCGGCGGCGCACCCGACGACGTGCTGGTCGCCTCCACCGGCGTGATCGGGAGGCCCTACCCGATGGATCGGGTGCGGGACTACCTGGACGGGTTGGCCGCCGAGAGCACTTGGGCAGCGCGGTTCCCGGTGACCGACGCCGCCCACGTTGCGCGGGCCATGATGACCACCGACACGGTGGCCAAGGTGGCCGAAGCGACGGTCGGGGACTGCCGCGTGGTGGGGGTGGCCAAGGGAGTGGGCATGATCGAGCCCGACATGGCCACCATGCTGGCGTTCGTGTTCACCGACGCCGAGCTGCCGGCGGCCGAATTGGACCGCATCTTCGGTGGGGTGGTGGATCGCACGTTCAACTCGCTGTCCGTGGACACCGACACCTCCACGTCTGACACTGCGGCCGTCCTGGCCTCCGGGCTCGGTGGCCCGGTCGAGGCCGGCGCGTTCGAGGCGGCGCTGGAGACCGTGTGCCTGGACCTCACCCGCCAGTTGGCCGCCGACGGGGAGGGCGCCGAAACCCTCATCGTGGTGCGGGTGGAGGGCGCTCGGGACGACGATCAGGCCCGGCGGGCGGCCAAGGCGGTGGTCAACTCGCCGCTGGTGAAGACCGCGGTGCACGGCGCAGACCCCAATTGGGGCCGCGTGGTCATGGCCATCGGCAAGCTCGCCGACGACACCGACATCGATCCCGACTCGGTGGTGGTGTGCTTCGGCGCCCAGGAGGTGTACCCGCATCCGACCTCGGAGGCGGAGCTGGATGCGCTGTCTGCCTATATGGGCGGCGACGAGGTGCACATCGGCGTGAACCTGGGCATCGCCGACGGCAGCTGGACGGTCTACGGCTGTGACCTCACCGACGGGTACGTGCGCATCAACGCCGACTACACCACCTGATCGGGGTTCCTCGCCCCTATCCTGGAGGGTGGCCGCCACCTGAGGAGTGCCCCGTGACCGTCCCCCGAATCGACCTTCCCGCCGACCTGGCCGCCGTGGGCGCCGATGGGTCCGGCGGTTCGTTGCTGCGCGATGCCCTCGACGCCACCGTCGTCGTGCCCGGGCTGGTGGCCGTGGCGGGCAGCGCCCAGCGATGGGCGGCCGTTCGGGTGACCTCGGTGAACGACGTGGGCAAGGTGCGTTTCACCCAGCTGAGCGACGACGACCCCCAGGCCGTCGACGTGATCGAGGCCGCCCTCGCCGCCGGCGACTGAGCCCCACCGCCCGCTTCGCCCGCGACGCTCAGCACGGCCACTGCGTAGTCGGGTCACGATCGGTCGTTCTGGCAACAGGATGTGACCCGAGTTGCTGGACTACTGCGTAGTCGGGTCACGTTCGGTCGCCCTGGCAACAGGATGTGACCCGAGTTCCGGAGGAGCGGTTCGGGGCAGCGTGTTCGGTCGTGCGCTGCCGGAGGGGGCCGATGCGATGGAGCGGGTGACGAGAATCGAACTCGCATAACCAGTTTGGAAGACTGGGACTCTAGCCATTGAGCTACACCCGCGAGCGAGCGAACTGTAGCGCGCACGCCGTCGGCGGAGGGTGGCCGAATCGCTCCCAACAAGAAGAGTCGGGACGGGGAGATTTGAACTCCCGACCCCCTGCTCCCAAAGCAGGTGCGCTACCAGGCTGCGCCACGTCCCGTGGCCGACTCGTCGACGGCGGTCAGACTATCGGCCCGGCGGTCCGGCCATCGCAGCGGTTCGGAGCCGTCGGCCACACTGGGGCCGTGGTCGACGTGATGGCGACGCTGGGTGTGGTGCTGCTGGCCGCTGCGCCGCTGGGCCTGTCCGTGTTTGCGCTGCTCGATGCTGCGCGCCGGCCCGCATGGGCCTGGTCGCTGGCCCAGCGACCTCAGGCCATGTGGATGGCCATGATCCTGGTCGGCACGTTTCTGTCGGTGCTGGGCGTGGGCCTGTCGCTGTACTACCTCGTGCGGGTGCGGCCCGCCGTGGCAGGGGCGGAGGAGGGCCGCATTCCGCCGCCCCCGGATGCGCGCCCGGACGATGGCCGGCGCAGTGGCTGAGCAGCGGGGCGTCAAGGGGCCCGGGTACAGGTATCGGGGGAAGCACCCCTAGGATGCCCGACCAATGAAATCAACCGTAGAGCCCGTGGAGGGCAACAAGGTCCAGCTGCGCATCGAGCTGGACGATCAAGAGTTCGCAACGGCGCTGGATGAGGCGTGGGGCAAGATCGCCAAGGAGGCACGCCTGCCGGGCTTCCGCAAGGGCAAGGTGCCCAAGCAGGTGGTGAAGAGCCGGGTGGATGCGGCCTACGCCCGCGGCGAGGCCATTCAGGCCGCCGTTCCCCGCGCCTACGACGACGCCGTCGCCGAGCTGGAGGTGGACGCCATCGACCAGCCGGATATCGAGCTGGTCGAGGGAGCCGAAGAGGGCCCGGTGGCTTTCACCGCCACCGTCGAGGTGCGTCCGCAGGTGACCCTGGAGGGCTACGCCAGCCTTGAGGTGACCATCGCCAGCCCCTACCCGGGCGACGACGAGGTGGCCGACCAGATCGATCGGTTGCGCACCCAGTTCGGCGAGCTGGTGGACGTGGAACGGCCGGTGGAAACCGACGACTACGTCACGGTCAACCTGGTGGCCTCACGCGACGGCGAGGAGATCGCCGGCATGACCGCCGAGAACTACCTGTACCAGGTGGGTTCCGGCGGCGTGGTGCCCGAGCTGGATGAGGCCTTGGTGGGTGCCGAGGCCCCGACCACGGTCAGCTTCGAGGCAGCGGAACCGGGTGAGGCGCCGCCCGACGAGGACGACGACGCCGCCGAGCCGTCCAGCCCCATCAGCTTTGAGGTTGAGGTGTTGGGCGTCCAGGAGCGCCAGCTGCCCGAGCTGACCGACGAGTGGGTGGCGGACGCCACCGAGTTCGAGACGGTGGCCGAGCTGCGCGACAGCATCGTCGAGGGAATGTCCACCCAACACCGCGACCGGGCACAGTCTGAGGTGCGGAACAAGCTGGCCAGCGCACTCACCGAACTCGTCACCGACGAGCTGCCGGATGCGCTGATTCAGAGCGGCACCCAGGACCAGTTGGAGTCGATGGCCCGCACGCTCGGTCAGGCCGGCATCGAGCTGGGCCAGTACCTGCAGATGACCGGGCAACAGCCCGAGGACTTCCGGGCTCAGCTCACCGAGGAGGGCACCCGTCAGGCCAAGTTGGACCTGGCGCTGCGTGCCCTGGCCGCCGACCAAGGTCTGGCGCCGACCGAGGAGGAACTGGACCAGGAGATCGCCCACCTGGCCTTGCACGCCGAAGTTGACCCCGAGGTTGCCCGGACGAACCTGACAACCAACGGCCAGCTCCCTGCGCTGAAGGCCGACCTGGCCAAGCGCAAGGCCATGGACTGGCTGATCGATACCGCCTCCATCACCGATGAAAGCGGCGCGGCGGTGGACCCCGAGCTGCTGAAGGTGGACGAGCATGACCACGGCGACGGCGACCAGGAGGAAAGCTCGGACGCCCCGGGTGACGGGGCAACGGACGGGCACACCCCGGAGACTGCCGGTTCAGCCGACGACGAGAACGAAGACGAGGCCTGAGATGACCACCGACTCCCCGTACCCCACCTCGAGCGATCGCGCCCCCATGCAGGTGACCAACTACATGGTGCCCAACGTCATCGAGCAGACCTCACGCGGTGAGCGTTACAGCGACCTGTACTCGCGGCTGCTGCGCGAGAACATCATCTTCCTGTCGACGCCGATCGACGACACGGTGGCCAACCTCATCTGCGCCCAGCTGCTGTTCCTGGAGGGTGAAGACCCGGACAAGGACATCAACCTCTACATCAATTCGCCGGGCGGCGACATCAACTCGCTGTTCGCCATCTACGACACCATGCAGTACATCCGACCCGAGATCAACACCATCTGCCTGGGTCAGGCGGCCTCCGCCGCAGCGGTGTTGCTGGCCGCGGGCACCCCGGGCAAGCGCCTGGCGTTGCCCCACGCCCGGGTGCTGATCCACCAGCCCCACGGTCAGTCGGGCTACGCCCAGGCCTCCGACATCGAGATCGCCGCCAAGGAGATCCTGCGCATGAAGGTTGCCTTGGAGGAGGTGCTGGCCCACCACACCGGTCAGGACCTGGAGAAGATCGCCGGGGACACCGAGCGGGACTTCATCATGACCGCCGAGGAGGCCAAGGCCTACGGCGTGATCGACGACGTGATCGATGCCCGCTCGGGTGAACGAAGCGACGGGCCAATCGCCCCCGTCAAGTAGGCCCGAGGCCGGCGAACGAACGTCGTTGAGGCCGCAACCGATTCCCGAAAGGCGACCGTGCCGCCGCCTCGGGTGGCCTATGGTGGTCTGAGGTCACCCTCACCGGTGGCCGACGGCTCGACCGACCGGTTTGGCGAGCGGGCCCCATCCACGGTCCCCGACGGCGGGAACCGGGACGCCTACGCTGTGGGCGTCAACTGGCGAGCGATCAGGGAGAAGCCGACAACGTGGCCAAGTTCGAAGGGGGAAGCGAACTCCTCAAGTGCTCGTTCTGCGGCAAGTCGCAGAAGCAGGTGAAGAAGCTGATCGCCGGCCCCGGCGTGTACATCTGCGATGAGTGCATCGAGCTGTGCAACGAGATCATCGAGGAGGAGCTGGCCGAGGGGTCCGATTTCACCCTCGAGCACCTGCCAAAGCCCAAGGAGATCTCGGGGTTCCTCGACGAGTACATCATCGGCCAGGAGAACGCCAAGCGCGTGTTCAGCGTGGCGGTGTACAACCACTACAAGCGGGTGCAGCACGCCCAGAAGACGGGCCGCGACGACGTCGAGCTGTCGAAGAGCAACCTGTTGATGCTGGGCCCCACGGGGTGTGGCAAGACGCTGATGGCCCAGACGCTGGCCCGCATGTTGAACGTGCCCTTCGCGGTGGCCGACGCCACCAGCCTCACGGAGGCCGGTTATGTGGGCGAGGACGTGGAGAACATCCTGTTGAAGCTGCTGCAGGCAGCGGACTTCGATGTGAAGAAGGCCGAGACGGGCATCATCTACATCGACGAGATCGACAAGGTCGCCCGCAAGGCCGAGAACCCCTCCATCACCCGCGACGTCTCCGGCGAGGGCGTGCAGCAGGCACTGCTGAAGATTCTTGAGGGCACGGTGGCCTCGGTGCCGCCCCAGGGCGGACGCAAGCACCCCCACCAGGAGTTCATCCAGATCGACACGTCGAACGTGTTGTTCATTTGCGCCGGCGCCTTCGCCGGCCTGGACGGCATCATCGAGCATCGGGTGGGAAAGAAGTCCATGGGCTTCGGGGCCGAGGTGCGCACGCTGCACGAGAAGGACACCGGAACGCTGTTCCGGCAGGTCATGCCCGAAGACCTGCTGAAGTTCGGGCTGATCCCCGAATTCGTCGGACGCCTGCCGGTGATCGGCGTGGTGGATGGATTGGATCGCGAGGCGCTGACCTCCATCCTCACCGAACCCAAGAACGCCCTGGTCACACAGTTCCAGCGCATGTTCGAGTTGGACGACGTGGAGCTGGAGTTCACCGACGATGCGCTGGGGGCCATTGCCGACCTGGCGCTGGCCCGAGGTACCGGTGCACGCGGCCTGCGTGCCCTCATGGAGGAGGTGCTGCTGGGCGTCATGTACGACCTCCCGGGGCGCACCGACATCGGCAAGGTGGTCATCGACGACGCCGTGGTGCTGGACAAGGTGAACCCGACGCTCATCCCCCGCAAGGATCTGGCGCGTAGCACCCGGCCCCGCCGGGCCGCCTCCTGAAGCGGCGCGCCGCCTGGTCTGCGGGCGGCGACCCGCTGGCGTGGCTCGACACGCTGGTGGACCACGAGTCCACCTCGCCCGGCATCGCCGAGGGACGACTGCGTCACGGGGGCCCACCGGTCGCCGGGTCGGCCGGCGCGGACGACACGCTGGAGGACATGCGGGCATTGATGGGCCTGCTGGGCAACCCGCAGGACGCGGCCCCGGTCATCATCATCACCGGCACCAACGGCAAGGGCACGGTGGCCACGCTGCTCACCCGGTTGTTGATGGCGTCGGGGTTGACGGTCGGAACCACCACCTCGCCAGATCTGGGGCGGGTCTCCGAACGCATTGCCTTGGATGGCGAACCGGTCGAGCCGGAGGCGCTGGCCGAGGCCCTGGCCTCGGTGCAGATGGCGGCAGCGGCGCTGGACGAACAACCGAGTCGCTTCGAGGCCATCGTCGCAGCGGCCTATCGCAGTTTTGCCGATGCCGCCGTGGAGGTGATGGTGGTCGAGGTGGGGATGTTGGGCCGGGCCGATGCCACCAACGTGGCCGACGCCGAGGTGGCGGTGATCACCAACGTCGGGCGCGATCACACGCCGGGCGGCGCCGGCTGGGAGCTGGAGGTTGCCACGGCCAAGGCCGGTGTCGTGCGGCCGGAGGCCACGGTGGTGCTCGGGCCGGTGAGCGATCCGGTGGCGGACGTGGTGGCGGCCGAGGGGCCGGCACGGACCATTCGGGTGGGCCATGGCCTCAGCGTCGGGGAGGACCGACCGGCCGTCGGCGGCCATCAGGTGGAACTGCACACCGAGTGGGGCGTCCACGCCGAGGTGTTCGTGCCGGCGTTCGGTTCGTGGGTGGGCACCAGCGCGTTGCTGGCGGTGGCGGCGGCCGAGGCGTTCTTCGACCGTGCGCTGGACGACGAGGTGATCGACGAGGCATTCACCGGCGCCCGCCTTCCGGGCCGGGCGGAGGTGATCTCCCGTCATCCGTTGGTGCTGCTCGACGCCGCCCACAACCCCGATGCTGCGTCGGCGCTGGCTGAGACGCTGCGTGACGAGTTCGACGTGGTGGGAAGCGCCATCGCCGTCGTCGGCCTGCTGGCGGGACGCGACCTGGTCGCCTTTGCCGGCGCGCTGCGGGAGGCCGGGCTGGACTCGGTGATCTGCACGACGCCGCCATCGCCCCGAGCGGCGCCGTTGTCCGAGGTGGCGGCGGCCTTCGAAGCGGCCGGTATTGCGACGGAATCGGTGACCGACCCCGAGACCGCCCTGGCTCGCGCCATGCGCCACACCGAGGAGGAGGACCTGTTGGTCGTCACCGGCTCGATGACCCTGTTGCCGCTGGCCCGCGACATCATCGAGGCCATTCTCGACGAGGCCAACGCCAGGACGGGCGCCCCGGGTGACGCGGACGCCGGGTCGCCCGTGGGCTGGGGCGACGACCCGCTTCTCGGCTAGCTTCCCTGCCCGTGAACCGCACCTTCATCATCTGCAAACCCGACGCCGTGGAACGGAACCTGGTGGGCCAGATCCTGTCCCGATTCGAGGCCAAGGGCCTGTCGATCGTGGCCGCCGAACTGCGCACGATCGACGTCGAGACGTCGCGCCGCCACTACGCCGAGCACGTGGACAAGGGTTTCTACGCCGACTTGGAGGCCTTCATTACCCGCGGGCCCAGCCTGCTGGCAGTGCTGGAGGGCACCGAGGACACCTGGTCCATGGTGCGCACCATGATGGGCGCCACCAACCCGGCTGATGCCGCTCCCGGCACCATTCGGGGCGACCTGGGCACGCTCTTCACCGAGAACCTCATCCATGGCTCGGATTCCGCCGAGTCGGCCCAGCGGGAGATCGGCATCTTCTTCCCCGCCCTCGGGTAGTCGTTCGGTCACCCCGTGTGGCCAGTCGTGGATTGGGGGTGGACCGCGGGCACGGCAGGGCGTAATGTTGAGATTTCGTTACGACACCGGTTGGAGGGGTCGGGGCTCGCCGAGTTCGGTGTGTGTCGCCTCCCCCATCCGAGTTCCCCGCCGGTCACCGGGCCACCCCACCGTGGTCTAGTGTTGGGCAGCCGTCCGGTTCGGCTCCCGCCGCCCAAGCGCCGAGGTACCTCATGGCCAGCCGCAACTCCTTCTCAATGGGGCGAGACCTCGCGATCGACCTCGGCACCGCCAACACGTTGGTGTACGTGCGAGGCGAGGGGATCGTGCTCAGCGAGCCCTCCGTGGTGGCGGTCAACACGATCGACGGTTCGCCGCTGGCGGTGGGCACCGAGGCCAAGAAGATGATCGGCCGCACCCCCAGCCACATTCAGGCCATTCGGCCGCTGAAGGACGGCGTGATCTCGGACTTCGAGATCTGCGAGAAGATGCTGCGCTACTTCATCCAGAAGGTGCACAAGGGTCGGTTCGCCAAGCCCCGCATGGTCATCTGCGTACCCGGCGGCGTCACCGGCGTGGAGCAGCGGGCGGTGAAGGAGGCGGCCGAGCGTGCCGGCGCCCGCAAGCCCGTCTACATCATCGAGGAGCCCGTGGCAGCGGCCATCGGGGCCGGCCTGCCCATCCACGAACCCCGGGGCAACATGGTCGTCGACATCGGGGGTGGCACCACCGAGGTGGCGGTCATCTCGCTCGGCGGCGTGGTGGCCAGCCAGTCGGTGCGGGTGGGCGGCGACGAACTGGACGAGGCCATCATCCAGTACGTCAAGAAGGAGTACAGCCTGGCGCTGGGCGAGCGCTCGGCCGAGGAGATCAAGATCAAGCTGGGCTCGGCGTTCGAGATGCCCGACGAGATCTATGCCGAGATCCGCGGCCGCGATCTGGTGTCCGGCCTCCCCAAGACCGTGGTCACCTCCACCAAGGAGATCCGTGAGGCGATGGCCGAGCAGGTCTCGGCCATCGTGGATGCGGTCAAGGTGACGCTCGACAAGACCCCGCCGGAGTTGTCGGCGGACATCATGGATCAGGGCATTGTGTTGGCCGGTGGCGGAGCCTTCCTGACCGGCTTGGACCGTCGCCTCGCCGAGGAGACGGGCATGCCCGTGAACCTGGCGCCGTACCCGCTGGATGCGGTGGCGCTTGGCTCCGGTCAGTCGCTGGAGGCGTTCGAGAGCTACGGCAACCTCCTCATGAGCAACCCTGAATAGGGTCCTCTGGCAATGACTACCCGGGACCGGCGCGTCCGGCTGCGTTTCACCGTGTCGGTCGTGGTGCTGGTGGCCATCACGCTGGTCACGATGGATGCACGCGATGTTGGGGTGCTGGAGTCGGTGAAGGCCTCGCTGGGCAACGTGCTGACCGGCGCGGATGGCGGCCTGGGAGCGTTCACCAGCCCGTTCCGCAACGCCTGGCACGGCATGGGCGAATACGACCAGCTCAAGGAGGAGAACGCGCGCCTGCAAGAGGAGCTGGCCCGGAAGGAGAACGAATCCCGGGACGAGGCGCTGGCCTCCAAGCAGCTGGCCGAGTTGGCCGAGCTGTCGAAGGTGACGCTGCTTGCCGACTTCGATCGTGTCACCGCTCGCCGTACGGCCGGAACCAACAGCAACTGGGATTCCAACACCCTCTACATCGACGCCGGACGGCGCGACGGGGTGACCGAGGGAATGCCCGTGGTCAACGCAGACGGGTTGATCGGCACGGTGGAGCAGGCCTACGAGGGACGATCCCAGGTTCGGCTGATCACGGAGGTGGACCTGCGCTTCAGCGTGCGCATCGTGGAGATCAACCTGCTCGGCGTCGGCCACGGGGCCGGTGATGCCGATCGTCCGTGGATCGTCGATTCTGCCGTCGACCTGGATGCGCCCGTGACGCTTGGGCAACAGGTGGTGACCTCCGGCGTGGCCGACAGCAAGTTTCCCGCCGACATCCCAGTCGGTGCCATCAGCCGCATCCAGCCCGACGACGCGCAGAACCTGACCCGTCTGGATGTCGACCTGGCCGTGGACTTCGACTCCATCGAGTTCGTGCACGTGATTGCCTGGACGCCCGACGGCCCCCGGCCCCAACCCGGGGCAGGGGCGGACGCCAGCACGTCGAACGGCGACGACGCAGGCGGCGCCGACACGGGCGGGGACGGCCCCACGACCACTGGGCGGGGCCCCGCCGACCCGTTCGATCCGGGCGACAGCCAGGTGGGAGTCGACCCTGGCGCCTCGACCACGATCGCGACCGCGTCCAGTTCGACAACTGTGGCGGGCGCCGGCACCGGCGGTGGGTAGCGCTGGGCCGTTGCACCCGTGAGTTGGGCCGCGCGAGGTCGCTACACGTTGGTGCTGGTGAGCGCCATCATCCTGCAGCTGGGCGTGTTCTCCGACATCCGGATCGGCGGGGTGCATCCGGACATCACGCTGCTGGTGGCCATCGTGGCGGGGCTGGTTGCCGGTCCTCGGCGGGGGGCGGTCATCGGCTTCTGGGCCGGACTCCTCATCGATCCGGTGCTGACCACGACGCCGTTCGGCATGACGGCGCTGGTGTGGGCGTTGGTCGGCCTGGGTGCCGGGCTGGCCGAGGAGTCCATCAACAGTCACACCAGCCTGGGCCTGTCGCTGTTCGTGCTGGGCGGAAGCGCTGCCGGGTCGTTGGCCTATGCGGTCGTGGGGGAGCTGTTCGGCGCCCAGACGTTTGCCTCGTCCAATGTGGGGCGCATCATCGGCCTGATTTCGGCCACCAATGCCCTGCTGGCCCTGCCGGCGATCGCCATCGTGGAGTGGGCTGAGGAGGACCGATCCAACATCACCCACTGAGCTGCCGCTGCGACATCGAACCTGAGTCGGCTCTTGTGTGCTCCCGCGCCGACTTTCTCGGCTGACAGACTGGTTCGACGCCCATGGATGACACCCCGCGCCTCCGCCTCTCCATTCTGGGAATCGTCTGCATCTCCCTGTTCGCCTCGCTCACAGCCCGCCTGTGGTACCTCCAGGTGCTGAACCGGGAGGAGTTCGCAGCCGAGGGTCAGCAGAGCCAGCTGCGGACCGTGCACGAGCAGGGGCCGCGGGGCCGCATCCTGGACGTGAAGGGCCGGGTGCTGGTGGACAACCGGCTGTCGGTGGTGGTGGGCATCGTTCGCGACGAGGTGGACGACCTCAACAGCCAGGAACGCAGCGAGCTGTACGGGGCGCTGGCCGACAAGTTCAACAGCTACGACATCGAGGCGCTGAAGCGTGCCGACATCGAGGATCAGGTGAACGATCCTCGGTATGCCCAGTTCGACTTCATCCCGCTGTACCAGGACGCCCCTCCCGAGTTGGAGCTGTTCTTCGCCGAACACCGGGAGGACTACCCCGGCATCCGGGTGCGACGCGAGACCATCCGCACCTACCCGTACGGTCACATCGGCGCCAGCATTCTGGGATACGTGGGCCACATTGACGAACAGGAGTACGCCGACCCGGACATCAGGCAGGCAGCAGCCGACGAGGGCAAGCCGTACTCCAAGGAGGACGACATCGGCAAGGGCGGGGTGGAACAGTCGATGGAGGCGCAGCTCCGAGGCACCCCGGGCTCGACGACCGTGGAGGTGTCGCGCACCGGCGCAGTGGTGCAGGTTCGGGAGGAGACGCCTCCGAAGGTGGGCGCGGACGTCTGGCTCACCATCGATATCGACGCGCAGGCGTGGGCCGAACACGTGCTGAAGGAGCACATGTCCGACGTCCGCGGCCACCGCGACAAGGACGGTCGCATCTACCGGGCGCCGGAGGGCGCGTCGGCCATCGTCAACCCCCACAACGGCGAGATCATCGCGCTGGCGTCGGTGCCGACGTACGACCCGTCGGCACTGGTGGGCGGCATCTCCACCGACGTGTGGGAGGAGCTCAACGATCCGGCCAGCGGGTCGCCGTTGAACAACTGGGCGGTGTCGGGCCAGTTCCCGCCGGGGTCCACGTTCAAGCTCGTCACCCTGTACGCCGCGTTGGAGAACGGCTTGTTCGCCCCCGGTCAGCCGCCGGGATTGGAGGACAGCACCGGCAAGTACACCATCGCCGACTGCGGGGGTGGCCCCAGCTGTGTCCGCCAGAACGCCGGCGGTGTCGCGCTGGGGTACTCCGACCCGCAGTCGTCCCTGACCATCAGCTCCGACGTCTTCTACTACTGGCTGGGCGATCGGATGTGGCGGGGCAAGGAGTTGCTGGGTGAGACCCCCATCCAGGATGCCGGGGCGAAGTTCGGCCTGGGGACCAAGACCGGCATTCCCCTGGCGGGAGAAGCCGGTGGCCGGATGCCGACTCCGGACATGTGGCGCAAGCGCTTCGACGAGGCGGAGAAGCGGCTGGAGCCGGGCGAGGAGAACCCGTGGGGTCGGCGGAACTGGACGGCAGGGGACAGCGTCAACCTGTCGATCGGTCAGGGTGAGGCGCTGGTGACCCCGCTGCAGCTGGCCAACGCCTATGCCACCATCGGCAACGGCGGCACCCACAACAAGCCGCTGCTCGTCAGCAAGGTGACCGTTCCCACCGATGCCACCAAGGCGCCGACCGCCCCCGACAACCCGCCCCTGGCCACGGAGACCTTCCTGCCGGTGGTACAGGACCGGCTTCCGTTCACCGAGAATCACCTGGCGGTCATGCAGGCGGGCTTCGAGGGCGTGATCCACAACGGCCGCGGCACCGCCAATGACATGTGGTCCGACTACGGCGGGCTTCCCGGCCGGTGGGCCGGCAAGACCGGCACCTCGGAGGCCGGAACGGATGCCAACCCCAAGGCCGACGGTTCGGTCTTTGCGCTGTACGGCCCGGTCGACGCCCCGTTCGGCCCCAACTTCGCCATCGCCACCATCATCCCCGAGTCCGGCTTCGGTGCCGACACCTCCGGCCCAACCGCCGTGCGCACGTTGCGCCCCTTGGTGGAAGGCAACCTTCCGCCCGCCCCCAAGGTGGGGGAAGACCGCGACCTGCCACCCGTGCCACCCCTGGACGTCAAGCCATGAGGCCCCAGCCATGAGCGTGCAGCCTGCCCATCGGCCCAGCGAACTGCGCCCGCTGGACGTCAGGACGCCCGACATGACGGCAGCCTGGCGCCACGTCGATTGGCTTCTGGTGGCCGCCATCGCAGCCCTGACGCTGATTGGATTTGCGCTCATCCACTCGGCCAGCCGCCTCTTCGAGCTGGGGTCGCTGCTGCCACGCCAGCTGCTGTTTGCGTTGATGGGCGTGGGCGTGATCTCGGTGGTGGCCGCGATCGACTACCGCAAGATCGTGGAGAAGGCCGTGTGGGTGTACGGCCTGGCCATCGTGCTGCTGGCCGCCGTGCTCATTCCGGGCGTGTCGAAGACGGTCAACGGCACCCAGGGCTGGTTCGACCTGGGGATCTTCCAATTCCAGCCTGCTGAGACGGCCAAGTTGGCGGTCATCGTCACCCTGGCCGCGCTGTTGGGCGGCGACCGCATCGCCAACCGTGCCCTTCGACTGGTGGTGGCGCTGGCCTTGGTGGGTCTGCCCATGGCCATGGTGCTGGTGCAGCCCGACCTGGGCTCGGCCTTGGTGTTTCTCTTCATCGGTGCGGCCATGCTGTTCGTCGGTGGCATTCGGGGCAGCTACCTGGCAGCGCTGGCCCTGGTTGCCGTGTTGGGCGCAACGGCCATCCTCAACTCGGATGCGCTGGCCGACTACCAGCGCGACCGCATCACCACCTTCCTCGACGAGAACTGCCCCAGCGGCGAGGCGGCCTGCTACAACGTGCGTCAGGCGGAGATCGCCGTCAGCTCGGGTGGCGTCACCGGCTACGGCTATGGCCGAGGCCCGCAGACCACGGGGCAGTTCGTACCCGAACAGGAAACTGACTTCATCTTCACGGTGGCCGGCGAGGAGTTTGGATTCGCCGGGTCGGTCGCCATCCTCGCCCTGTACGCCCTGCTTATCTGGCGGCTCTGGTACACCGCCGTGGTGGCGCCCGACCAGCAAGGCCGGCTGCTGTGCGTCGGTGTCATGGCGTTGTTGATGTTCCACTTGTTCGAGAACATCGGCATGAGCATCGGCATGATGCCGGTCACCGGCATTCCACTGCCGTTCATCAGCTACGGCGGTTCCTCGCTGCTGACGATGTTTGCCGCCGTGGGGCTGGTGCTGAACGTACACATGCGCCAGTGGGACGTCAGCTGAGCGTTCTCCGATCGGGGTTGTTGGCCCGGCTCGGATAGATTGATCGGGTCATGTCGTCGATCTGGTCGTCTCTCGAACCGTTGTTGGAGCGTGTGCAACGTCCGGCCCGCTACATCGGCATGGAGGACGGCGCAGTGGTGCCCGAGCAAGGCGGCGACGCCGTGTCGTGGCTGCTGGTGTACCCCGACAGCTACGAGATCGGCCTGCCCAACCAGGGCCTGCAGATCCTCACCGAGATCCTCAACGAGCGGCCGGACGCCACCGCCGAGCGAGCGTATGCTCCGTGGGTCGACCTGGAGGCGGAACTCCGGGCCGCCGGGCTACCCCTGTTTTCGGTGGGAAGCCATCGCCCGGCCGGCGAGTTCGACGTCCTGGCCTTCAACTTGTCCGCCGAGCTGACGTTCACCAACGTGCTCAACTGCATCGACCTGGCCGGCGTGCCGGTGCGCGCCGCCGAGCGCGGCCTCGCTCACCCGCTCGTCGGCGCCGGCGGGCACTGCACCACCAACCCAGAACCCTTGGCCGAGTTCCTCGACTTCGTGGTGCTGGGCGACGGCGAGGAGGCCGTTGGTGACATCACCGAGGTGATCGCCTGCTGGAAGGCCGCTCAGGCCGATCGGCGCGAGCTGCTGGTCGAGTTGGCCACCATCGACGGGGTGTACATCCCTGCCCTGTACGAGCCGCTGTACTCGGCCGACGGCGACCTGATCGAGACTGTGCCCGTGGCGGTCGAGGCCCCCGACGTGGTCGAGAAGCGCACGGTGGCCGACCTGGCCGAGTGGCCGTACCCGCGACGCCAACTGGTGCCCATCACCGAGGTGGTCCACGATCGACTGAACGTGGAGGTCTTCCGGGGCTGCACCCGGGGGTGCCGGTTCTGCCAGGCAGGCATGATCACCAGGCCGGTCCGCGAGCGACCCGCCGAGCAGGTGCGCACCATGATTGCCGATGGCTTGGCGCGCACCGGCTACGACGAGGTGGCCCTCACCTCGCTGTCCACCGCCGATTTTTCGGGCATCGGTCCGGTCGTGGAGGGGATCATGGACGACCCTGCCTCCGCCGGGCAGGTGTCCGTATCGCTCCCCAGCCTTCGGGTGGATGCGTTCACCGTGGGGCTGGCGGGGTCAATCGGCCAGGGCCGACGAACCGGCCTGACCTTCGCCCCCGAGGCCGGCACGTGGCGCATGCGTCAGATCATCAACAAGCTGATCCGCGAGGAAGACCTCTACGAGGCCGTCGAGGCCGCCTACAGCTCCGGCTGGCGCCGCATGAAGCTGTACTTCCTCACCGGCCTGCCCTCGGAGACCGACGAGGACACCCTGGGCATCGCCACCCTGGCCCGCAACTGCGTGGAGCTGGGTCGGGCTCATCACAAGAACCCTTCCGTCACCGTGTCGGTGGGCGGGTTCGTGCCCAAGGCCAATACGCCGTTCCAATGGTTCGGCCAAAACACCGTCACCGAGTTGCAGCGCAAGGTTTACATGTTGCGGGACGAGCTGCGACGGGATCGCGGCGTGCAGCTGAAATGGCACGACCCCAAGACCACCCTCATCGAGGGCGTCCTCAGCCGGGGGGATCGTCGTCTTGGTGCCGTGGTCGAGGCCGTATGGCGCGCCGGAGGCACCTTCCAGGAATGGTCGGAGTACTTCCAGCTGGACCGCTGGGAGCGGGCCATCGCCGATGCCGGGCTGACCCCCGAGTACTTCGCCAACCGACATCGCGATACCGATGAGGCGCTGCCCTGGGATCACCTGTCGGCCGGTCTTCACAAGGACTTCCTGGCCCAGGACTGGGCGGACGCCTTGGCGGAGGTTGGTTTGCCGGACTGCCGGTGGACGCCGTGTTATGACTGCGGCGCCTGCACGGGATACGGCATCGAACACGTCGTGGCATCGGCGGTCCCGCCCGCCGGCGGCAGCCAGGGCACCGGCCAACAGGTCACGAGCGACCTGGGCGCGGTGCCGGTTCGGCTCGGCCCCACCTCGGGCGGCGCGCCGGATGGGTCAGCTGAGCTCCACGACGTGGCGCCCCCGGCTGTCGCTCCTGCGCTGGTTGGCGTTGCTGCCACCGCACCGGAACAGGACCCTCGGACATGAGGGTTCGACTTCGCTACACGGTCACCGGCAAGATCCGGTTCTTGGGCCACCGCGACGTGGCCCGAGTCTGGGAACGTGCCCTGCGTCGGGCAGGTTTGCCGGTGGCCTACTCGGAGGGCTTCTCCCCGCGACCCAAGCTGCACTTCGGCCTGGCGCTGTCGGTGGGCCACGAATCCCTGGCCGAGTATGTCGACGTGGATTTCGCCGGCCCCGTGGACGTTGCGGTACTTCCCCTCGCCCTCTCTGCGCACCTCCCGGTGGGCATCGAGGCGGTCGGGGCCATCGCAGTGCAACGCTCCGAAGGATCGTTGCAGTCCGTCGTCGACGCCTGTACCTGGCAGCTTCGCTGCACCGGGGTGAGTGCCGACGCGCTGGCCCAACAGGCAGCAGAGCTGATGAGCGCTTCCGCGTTGGAGGCCACCGTGACCCGCAAGGGCAAGGCGGTCACCTGGGACCTCCGTCCCATCATCGTGTCGCTCGACGTCTCACCCGACACCGGAGGCGCCCTGCTCGACGTCGAGCTGGCCACCTCCCCCCGCGGCATCCGCATTCCCGAGCTCGTGGCGGCCTTTGCGCCGCTGGAGTTCGAGGCGCGGGTCACGCGGATCCACCAATGGACGACGGTCGAGGGGAGCCGCACCGAACCGGTGCCGATGCCCCCTCAGATCAGCCACGCCTTAGAGCGTGCGTCATGAGAGGACTCAACCATGGCCGAAGAAGGCCCACAGACCCGCAAGCCCCAGATCGGGGATTCCATTCCCGCCAAGGTGGTCGCTGAACGCACCGCCTCCGGCGACAAGCAAACAAGCGCTGCGACCAAGTCCGGCGACGGCGCACCGAGCGGCGGCGGCCAGGGACAGGGCGGCTCCTCATCCCAGGGCGGTTCCCGGGCCCAGGGCGAGGGTTCCGGCCGATCGCGCAATCGGCGCCGCCGATCGCGTGGCTCGGGCGGAGGTGGCGGCAACAACGGGGGAGGCTCCGGGGGGCGCAGCGGTGGGGACGGTGCCTCCGGCCGACAGCAGGGCAACTCGGGCGATTCGGGCAACTCCGGAGGCCGCTCCGCTCAGCCACCGGGCGAGGGTGGCGGGGGCAACAAGCGCCGTCGTCGACGTCGAGGCGGCAAGGGCAAGGGCGGCGGGGGCGGTGGCGGCTCCAACACCACCCCGGTTGAGGCGGTGCTCACCGACGACGGCGGCCCCGTCGAGCTGGACGAGGCCACCCTGGCGGCCCGCCGTGGTCGCCACCGCAACGGCCAGGCCGTCGGCCGCTACCAGATGAGCATCCACGTCACGCCCGAAGCCACCCACGTGGCGGTGTTGGAAGGCCGCCAGCTCATTGAGCACTACGTGTCTCGGCATGCAGACGACGTGTCCCAGATCCACGGGAATATCTACATGGGCCGGGTGGAGAACGTGCTGCCGGGAATGGAGGCGGCGTTCGTCGACATCGCCACGCCCAAGAACGCCGTGTTGTACCGCAGCGACGTCACGGTGCCCGACGGGCAATCCAAGCGAAACGCCCGCATCGAGGACGTGCTGAAGGCACGCCAGCTCATCCTGTGCCAGGTCACGAAGAACCCCATTGCTCACAAGGGCGCGCGCCTCACCCAGGAGGTGTCGCTTCCCGGCCGGTTCGTCGTCCTGGTTCCCAACTCCACCACGTACGGCATCTCCAAGCGGCTCCCCGACGACGAGCGCAAGCGCCTGCGCAAGATCCTCGACAAGGCCAAGCCGTCCCAGCACGGAGTCATCGTCCGCACGGCGGCCCAGAACATCACCGCCGAGGAGATCCAGCGCGACGTGGGTCGCCTGCTGAGCCAGTGGGACCAGATCGAGGCGCTGGCCGCCAAGCAGCGCACGCCCGGCCTGCTCTACCGCGAGCCCGACGTGGCCACACGCATCGTGCGGGAGGAGTTCAACGCCGATCACCGCTCGGTGGTCATCGACGACCGAAAGCTGCACGACGACCTGGCCGAGTACGTCAGCTCGGTCTCGCCGGCGCTGGCCGATCGCATCCAGTACTACGACGCCGAAGCCGAGGGTCTGTCGCTCTTCGAGCGCTTCCACGTCTACGAGCAGCTCCACAAGGCCCTCGATCGCAAGGTGTGGTTGCCCTCGGGTGGTTCGCTCATCATCGAGGGCACCGAGGCGCTGACCGTGATCGATGTGAACACCGGTCGCAACGTGGGCAAGTCGTCGTTGGAGGAAACGGTGTTTCGCAACAACCTGGAGGCCGCCGAGGAGGTTGCGCGCCAGCTGCGCCTGCGCGACATCGGCGGCATCATCGTCATCGACTTCGTCGACATGGACGTCAAGAAGCACCGCGACGAGGTGTTGAAGACCTTCAAAGCCGCGCTGGCCCGGGACAAGACCCGCACCCACGTGGCCCCCATCTCCGACCTTGGCCTGGTGGAGATGACCCGCAAGCGCATCGGTGAGGGGTTGTTGGAGAGCTTCGCCGACCGCTGTGCCGACTGCGAGGGTCGAGGCATCACCCTCCCCAAGGCGCTCCTGGGCTGAGCCTCGGGGCACGGCCGGTGCGCCGACGTGACGGTTTGGGGGGGCGCCCGCTAACATCGGCAAGCTATGTATGCAGTCATCAAGACCGGCGGTAAGCAATACCGCGTGCAGGAGGGCCAGACCCTCGACGTGGAGCGGCTCAACGTCGACTCGGACGATCTCGCGCTGGACGCGGTGATGCTGGTGGACGGCGACACCGTCCTGGCCACCCCCGACCAGCTCAGCGGTGTCAGCGTGACTGCTCGGGTGGTGGGCGAGGGCCGTGGCAAGAAGATCGACGGCTTCACGTACAAGAACAAGAGCAACAACCGGCGCCGCTACGGCCACCGGCAGAGCTTCTCCACCATCGAAATCGTCGGCATCAGCCGCTGAGCACGGAGACCACCCATGTCGAAGACCAAGGGCGGCGGTTCTACCAAGAACGGTCGCGATTCCAATAGCCAGCGCCTCGGCGTCAAGGTATACGCCGGCACGGAGGTGACCGCAGGGTCCATCATCGTGCGCCAGCGCGGCACCCGGATCCACCCCGGCGACAACGTCGGGCGGGGCAAGGACGACACGCTCTTTGCCCTCGCCGACGGCACCGTTCGCTTCGACCAGCGGCGCAACCGCAAGCTGGTCGACATCGTCACCGCCGACTGAGGCACCCGTCGGGGTGTCCGGTGAGGGTTATGGGGTGTGGAGCACCGACAACCCTCACAGGATGTAGGTCGACGACTCGTCGTGGTCGGCGGCGCAGGTGGGCGCGGGGGAGCGCTCCCCGCTGACACGTCGCAGCCATCGTGATGGGCTGGGCGGATGTGGATGTTCTCCTCGTGCGTGGTGTGCGGGCGTCCCGGCGCCTGCCCCTGCGAGGCGTGCATCGAGGCGCTGCGCCCCTTGGCCGCCGGTGAGCTGTCGCCGCCTCCGCCCGGCATCGATGGCGCCGCGGCGCTCTGTCGCTACGAGGGACCCGCCAAGGAACTGGTCACGTCACTCAAGTTCCGAAACCATCGGGATGCGCTGGGCGCGCTCGGGGCGGCGCTCGCCGTTATGGGCGGCCCGTGGATGGAGGGCGCCACGCTGTGTTGGGCGCCCGCTGAACCCACCAAGGCCGCTCGGCGCGGGTTCGACCAGGGCGAACTGCTCGCCCGCGCCGTCGGGGCAGCCGCAGCCCGGCGCCTGGGGCAACGCTGCCCGGTGCGACCGTTGCTGCGCCGCGAGCCGACGAACCTCCGGCACCTCCCGGACGTGGTCCCGGACGTTCCGGGCGAGCGGCTGGTTCGCTCGATCGCCGCGGGGCAGACCGGGCGCACGCGCCGGCAGCGCCTGAGCGGGCCGACCCTCCGGCCCAGCGGTGCGGTGCCGGGCCGCATCGTGGTGGTGGACGACGTGGTCACCACGGGCGCCACGCTGTCCCGGGCGGCCATGGCGCTGCGCGCCGGCGGCGCCCGCACCGTCTATTCGCTGTGCGTGGCCGCCACCCCAGATCACGCCGCCCACCGTGAGGTTTCGCCTGCGGGGAGTGCCCACCCCCCGCATCGGTAGACTCGCTCTTCGCTATGGGCATTCTCGACAAGATCCTCCACGCCGGCGAGGGGCGCAAGCTGCGCGCCCTGTCCGACCTCGTTCCCGACATTGGCGCGCTTGAGCCGGAGATGGAGGCGTTCTCCGACGACGAGCTACGCGCCCGAACCGATCACTTCCGCGAGCGCCTCGACAACGGGGAGCAACTGGACAACCTGGTGATCGAGGCATTTGCGGTGGTGCGCGAGACGGCCCGCCGGGTGATCGGTCAGCGGCACTACGACGTGCAGCTCATGGGTGGCGCGGCGCTGCACTTCGGCTGGATCGCCGAGATGAAGACCGGCGAGGGCAAGACCCTGGTGTCCACGTTGCCGGTGTACCTCAACGGCCTCACCGGCAAGGGCGTCCACGTCGTCACGGTCAATGAGTACCTGGCCAAGCGCGACGCCGAGTGGATGGGCCAGATTCACCGCTTCCTGGGCCTGGACATCGGCATGGTGCTGCCGGGCGAGAACGACCCGGTGCACAAGCGGTCGCAGTATGCCTGCGACATCACCTACGGCACGAACAACGAGTTCGGGTTCGACTACCTGCGCGACAACATGGCGCTCTCCCGGGGCGAGCAGACCCAGCGGGGCCACCACTACTGCATCATCGACGAGGTGGACTCCATCCTCATCGACGAGGCCAGAACCCCGCTGATCATCTCCGGCCAAGTCACCGATGCCGCCAAGCTCTACTACCGATTCGCCGCCGTGGTGCGGGCCCTCAAGCGGGACGTCGACTACGAGGTCGATGAGGAGAAGCGTCAGGTGGCGCCCCTCGAGCCGGGGATCGAGAAGGTGGAGAAGGCCCTCGGCGTCGAGAACCTCTACGACGATCCCACCGCCAACTTCGTGCATCAGCTCACCGTGGCGCTGAAGGCCAAGGAGCTGTACCTGCGAGACAAGGACTACCTGGTTGCTCAGGGCCAGGTGAAGATCGTTGACGAGTTCACCGGACGCGTGCTGGAGGGCCGGCGCTGGTCTGAGGGCCTGCACCAGGCGGTGGAGGCCAAGGAGGGCGTGCGCATCAAGGAGGAGAACCAGACCCTGGCCACCGTCACCCTCCAGAACTACTTCCGCATGTACGACAAGTTGGGCGGCATGACGGGCACTGCGGTGACGGAGGCGGCCGAATTCATGAGCACCTACGGCCTGCAGGTGGTGCCGATCCCCACCAACAAGCCGCTGGCACGCATCGACGACGGCGACCTCATCTTCCGGGGCGAGGCCGGCAAGTTCTCCGCCGTCGCCGACGACATCGAGGAGCGGCGGGCCGCCGGTCAGCCCGTGTTGGTGGGCACCGTGTCGGTGGAGAAGAGCGAGGTGCTGTCGCGCGAACTGGAGAAGCGGGGCATCCACCACGAGGTGCTCAACGCCAAGCAGCACTCTCGGGAGGCCGAGGTGGTGGCACAGGCCGGGCGCATCGGCGCCGTCACGGTGGCCACCAACATGGCAGGCCGGGGCGTGGACATCATCCTGGGTGGCAACCCCGACGGCCTGGCCGAGCGGGACTTGGCCGGCGAGGGCCTCGACCCCGACTCCGAGGAGGGCCAGGCCTACCTGGAGGAGCGGCTCGCCCACTGGGAGGCCGAGGTGCAGGCCGAGGGCGACAAGGTTCGGGAGCTGGGCGGCCTGTACGTGCTGGGCACCGAGCGCCACGAGAGCAGGCGCATCGACAACCAGCTGCGAGGCCGTTCTGGGCGCCAGGGCGACCCGGGCGAGAGCCGGTTCTATCTCAGCCTGGAAGACGAGCTGATGCGCATCTTCGCCACCGGCGCCATCCAGTTCGTGATGGGCAAGGACTGGCCCGAGGACGTGCCCATCGAGGCCAAGATGGTCACCAAGGCCATCGAGCGGGCCCAGAACACCGTGGAGACCCGCAACGGTGAGATCCGCAAGAACGTCCTGAAGTACGACGAGGTCATGAACGAGCAGCGGAAGGTGATCTACCGCCGCCGCGACCAGGTGCTCGACGGCCTCGACCTGCGGGAGGAGGCACTGGAGGCCCTGGCCGACGCGGTCGACAGCACCATCCGCACCTACTGCGTGTCTGAGTTCTCCGAGGAGTGGGATCTCAAGGGCCTGCTGGCCGAGATCGGCACCTTCTGGCCCACCGAGCACGACGAGGAGGCCCTCGAGGCGGCGGTGTCCACCGACGAGCTGTACGACCTCCTCATGGCCGAGGCCAACGCCCAGTACCTGGCGCGCGAGGAGAGCCTGGGCGAGGAGACCCTGCGCGACATCGAGCGTCAGGTGATGCTGCGCATCATCGATGCCCGCTGGCGCGATCACCTGCGTGAGATGGATCACCTGGAGGATGGCATCGGCCTGCGGGCCATGGGCCAGCGCGACCCGCTCACCGAGTGGCAGCGCGAGGGCTACGGCATGTTCGAGCAGCTCATCCACACGATCGCCCAGGAGTTCGTCAAGTACCTGATGCACGTCAACGTGGTGCGGGAGGACGCCCCGGAAGCCCAGGTGGCCAACGTTCAAACGCAGGGCCCCAGCGATCCGAGCGACACCTCCGGCACACCCAGCCTGGCCCGAATGGCGAGCGGAGAGGGCGAGCAGGCTGCTGCGGCCGAGGAGCCGGAGCCCGAGGCCCCCAAGACGGTGGTGAAGAGCGACTGGGACAAGACGCCCCGAAACGCACCCTGCCCGTGCGGCAGCGGGAAGAAGTTCAAGAAGTGCCACGGGTCGCCAGCGGGAGCCGGATGAACGGCGGCGTTGCACCCAACCGGGCTCCAGCCACCGTGGGGGTGAACTAGCCCCATGCAGGACTTCACCGAAGCTCTCCGGCGCTTGGCGGGCGAACGCGACGAGGCAGCTCACTACCTTCGGATCGATGAGCTGCGTCGCCGCATGCCCCAGTTGGAGGTGGAGCTGGCCCGCCCCGATCTCTGGGACGAAGCCGAATCGGCCCAGGCCGTACAACGCGAGTTCGCCGAGGCCTCCGACGACCTGCGGCTCTACGACCGGCTTTCCCAGACCCTGGACGACCTGATCACGCTGCACGAGTTGGCCCGCGAAGAGGGCGACGAGTCGATCGAGGGGGAGATATCGGCCGGTGTGGCTGCGCTGACCGACGAGTTCAACCGCCTCGAGCTGCGTGCGCTCTTCACCGGGGAGTACGACGGCGGCGACGCCATCGTCGAACTCAACTCCGGCGCCGGGGGCGTGGACGCCCAGGACTGGACCGAGATGCTGCTGCGCATGTACCAGCGCTGGGCCGAGCGCCGCGGCTTCACCGTGGAGCTCCAGGAGGTGTCCGAGGGAACCGAGGCGGGACTCTCCTCGGCAACCTTCCTCCTCAAGGGCCGCAACGCCTACGGCTGGACCCGCTCCGAGCACGGTGTGCACCGGTTGGTGCGCATCTCGCCATTCGACAACAACGCCAGGCGCCAGACCAGCTTTGCCTCGGTGCGCGTCACCCCGTTCATCGACGACGTCGGCAAGGAGGTGGAGGTTGAGGACAAGGACCTTCGCATCGACGTGTACCGCTCCTCCGGCGCAGGAGGACAGCACGTGAACACCACCGACTCGGCGGTGCGCATCACCCACCTGCCCACCGGCACGGTGGTGGCGGTCCAGAACGAGCGGTCGCAGTTTCAGAACAAGGACAAGGCCATGCAGATCCTCAAGGCCAAGTTGCTGGAGCTGGAGCGGCGCAAGCGTCAGGACCAGATCAACGCCATCTCGGGCGACGGGGCGTCGGTGGACTTCGGCAGCCAGGACCGCAACTACGTGCTCCAGCCCTACCAGCAGGTGAAGGACCTGCGCTCGGGCCTGGAGCTGTCCAACCCGGAGGCGGTGTTGGACGGCGACCTCGACCCGTTGATGGAAGCCTGGCTGCGCTGGAACCGCACCCAGGGCGCAGGCTCGAAGGCCTGAGCGGCGGCGCGATCCGTGGCGCTCCCGGGCGAAATCGCAGGGTGGCACCGCGGAGCTGTTGCGGCTTTGTAACATCTCGTCGTCGGATCTGTCACAGAAGCTGGCAGATGAGGCGACGACGACCCCACCTTCGGTCCGCCCATCTGGCGGTGCCGGCACACCAGCCCGAGAGGCACATTCGTGATCAAGTTCGAGAGCGTCACCAAGGCTTACCGAGCCGACTCGGTGGCATTGCGAGACGCCAACGTTGATATCGCCAAGGGCGAGTTCGTCTTCATGGTGGGGCCGTCGGGCTCGGGCAAGTCCACCTTCATGCGCCTGGTCAACAAGTCCGAGCGCCCCGAGGAAGGCCGCATCTTCGTGGCCGGCAAGGACATCGGCGAGCTGCCCGGCTACAAGGTGCCGTACCTGCGCCGCAACATTGGGGCCGTCTTCCAAGACTTCAAGCTGCTCCCCAACAAGACCGTGGCAGAGAACGTGGCCTTCGCCCTCGAGGCCATCGGCCGTCCCCGCCACGTGGTTCGCAGCCAGGTGCCGGCCATCCTCGACCTGGTTGGCCTGGCCAAGAAGTCCGGGAACTTCCCGCACGAGCTCTCCGGCGGCGAGCAACAGCGGGTGTCCATCGCCCGGGCATTCGTGAACCGGCCGCTGATCCTGTTGGCCGACGAGCCCACCGGCAACCTCGACCCGGCTACGTCGGTCGGCATCATGAAGCTGCTGGACCGCATCAATCGCACCGGCACCACTGTGGTCATGGCCACGCACGACCGGGGCATCGTCGACACCATGCGCCGTCGCGTCATCGAGCTGGACCGCGGCCGCATCGTGCGTGACCAGGCCAGGGGCGTGTACGAGTGAGCGCCCACATCCGCCAGCCACGTTCCACGAGCCCGAGGACCTGACGATGCGACTCGACTACGTCGTTCGAGAGACGACCAACAACCTGCTGCGCAACCTCCTGCTGACCGTCGCCAGCATCATCACCTTCGGCGTCTCCCTGGGCATCCTCGGCGGCGCCCTGCTGTTCGTCGCCGGGGTTGACCACGCCTTCGAGCGCTGGAAGGACGGTGTGGAGTTCATCGTCTACATGCAGCCCGGCGCCGAGCAGGAGAAGATCGACCAGGTTGAGGCCAAGCTGGCCGACTCGCCGCAGGTGGCCGAGGTGTCCTTCGTGAACACCGAGAAGACCTTCGAGGAGTTCCAACGGTTGTTCCGCGACGACCCCGACATTGTCGCCTCGGTGAAGCCCCAGGATCTTCCCCAGTCCTTCCGAGTCACCCCGGAGAACCCGCAGTCCAATGTGGTCTCCGAGCTGGGGCAGAGCTTCCAGAACGAGCCGGGCGTGTACAAGGTGGAGTTCGCGCTCGACGCGGTGAAGCAGATGGAGAGCTTCCTGTCGAACCTGTCGACGTTCTTCATCGTGCTGGCGGTGGTGCTGTTGGTGGCCACCGCATTGTTGATCGTGTTCATGATCCAGACGGCGGTGTTTGCGCGCCGAAGAGAGATAGAAGTGCAGCGCCTGGTGGGGGCCACCAACTGGTTCATCCGCATCCCCTTCATCCTGGAGGGGGTGGTGCATGCGCTCATCGGCTGGGCGGCCGCCACCGCCGGCCTGTGGGGGCTCACGTGGGTGTGGCGCAGCAGCTTCGTGAACGAGAACGTGCAGTCGTTCTTCGGCGCCATCTGGTGGACCGACGGCAACGTCGGATGGGTGATGTTGCTGCTCATCCTGGTGGCGTTGGGTGTGGGTGCCATTGGCTCCACGCTGTCGGTCAGCTGGTACCTCAAGACCTAGCGTCGGCCGCGGCCCGCAGGTTCTCGATCTGCGGGAGGGGCGGACTACAAGCAGTGGGCCTACCGGTAGGGTGAACCTATGGTCGATACACGCTCGTTGCTGTGGCTCCGACGCCTAGGACGAGCCGTTGGCGTGGGCCTGCTTGGCCTCGCCTTTGGCATGGCGACACTGGGCCTTGGGCTGGGGGTGCGGGCCGGCGCCTCGGGCACCGATGCCCAGGGAGGATGGTCGTCGCTGAGCGCCACCGCAACGCCCACCGGCACCTCCCGTGCGCAGGTGGGCGAGGCCATCACCGACTACGACGTCACGGCCACGGTGACCAAGGAGGGTACGGCGGAGGTCACCGAGACCATCAGCTACGACTTCGCCGGCAACAGCCGTCACGGGATCGAACGGTTCCTGCAGGTGCGTTTCGAGCTGAACGCGGACGACCCCGTCGTCGAGGGACGCGAGGGGCGCTGGGAGCGGGTGACCCCCCTGGACAACATCAAGGTGTCCAGCCCGAGCGGGGCGCCCACCGACGTTGAGGTGCTGCACCAGGGGAGCATCGAGAACATCCGCATCGGCGATCCGGACACGACGATCTCCGGCCAGCACACCTACGTCATCTCCTACGAGCTCAAGGGCGTAGTCAACGCCTTCGACGGCTACGAGGAGGTGCCGCTGAACGTCATCGGCGACCAGTGGCGGGTGGCGATCAGCCAGGCGGGCGCCACCGTGACCGTTCCTGCGCCCGTCACCGAGGCCAAATGCTTCTTTGGGCCCTACGGCGCTACCTCGGAGTGCGATGTGACGGTGGAGGGCGACACGGTTCGGGCGTCCCGGTCCAACCTCAGCGCCGGATCCGGTATGACGCTGTACCTCAAGGTGCCCGAGGGCACCTTCAACACCACCGAACCCATCCTGGACGAGGTATGGAGCCTGCAGCGCGCGTTCTCGCTCACGCCGGCCACCATCGGCGGCGGCCTTGGGCTGGGGGCGTTGGCGGCCGGCATCGTGGGGTTGTTGGGCTATCGGGTGGGTCGGGACCGTCGCTACACCGGTGGGGTGGTGGAGCAGAGCTTTGGCAACGACGAGGGCGACGAGGAGCGCCTGGGGCTGGGCCGCCACGAGGGCATCACGGTGGAGTTCGTGCCCCCCGATCAGGTGTTGCCCGGCGAGGCCGGCACCATCATCGACGAGAAGGCCGACACCATCGATGTGTCGGCCACGCTGGTGGACCTGGCGGTTCGGGGCTACCTCCGCATCGAGGACCTCACCGACGGTGACTACCGGCTGGTCGAGCTGAACGATGACCACACTGGCCTGGTGGCGTACGAGCGAACGTTGCTGACGTCGCTGTTCGCTGCCGGCAAGGAGACCACCATCTCCGAGCTGAAGTACAGCTTCGCCAGCCGGCTGAAGGTGGTGCAGGGCCAGATGTACGACGATCTGGTGAGCCACGGTTGGTACCGCAAGCGCCCTGACCGCACCCGGGCGTCGTGGATGGGCCTGGCGGTGGTCGCGTTGCTGGGTGCCGGTGCCCTCACGGTGGTGCTGGCCATCTTCACCCACTGGGCGCTCATCGGCATCCCGCTGGTGCTGGCGGCCCTAGCCCTCATGGCGGTGGCCAATCAGATGCCCGCCCGGACCGGCAAGGGAACCGCCATGTATCGGCGGGTGCTGGGCTTCCGCGAGATGTTCGCCGCCGGGGAGGGGGATCGTCAGCGCTGGGCTGCCGAGCAGAACCTGTTCAGCCGCTACCTGCCCTACGCCATGGTGTTCGGAATGACCGAGCAATGGGCCAGGACCTTTGCCCAACTGAGCGCCGAGGGCCTGGTGCAAACCGAGCAGATGGGCTGGTGGGTCTCTCCCCGTCCCTTCGACTGGATCGTCTTCTCCCACAGCCTCAACCACTTCGGCTCCTACGCGGCCGGGACCTTCTCGGCGGTGCAGCGGTCCAGTGCGGGCGGAGCCGGTGGCTCGTCCGGCTTCGGCGGGGGCGGCTTCTCGGGAGGCGGGTTCGGCGGCGGCGGGGGCGGAAGCTGGTAGCGGAGAGGGGCACCGCATGAACGCGTCAGATGGTGTCCTGATCGTGGCTCTCATGGCGCTGGTGGCCGTGCTGTTCGTGTTGGCCATGACCGAGGCGTCGCTGCTCCACCTCCGGCGGTCGGCTGTGGCCGCCAAGGCCCAGGCGGGGGACCGCACCGCGCAGCACCTCTTGGACATGCTGGACGACCTCACCAAGGTGATGAACTCCATCCTGTTGGCGGTGCTCCTTGCCCAGGTGTTGGCCACCGGCATTGCCGGGGTGTTGGCCGGACGCCACTCCGAGGGCAGCGGTGTCACCGTGGCAACGGTGGCGGTCACGGTGGTCCTGTTCGTCTATGGCGAGGCGATTCCCAAGACCATTGCCATTCGTCGTCCGTTGCACCACGCGCGCCGCCTGCTCCCTGTCGTCCGAGGGGTGCGCCTGCTGATGGGGCCTGCGGTGGTGGTGCTGGTGTGGGTAGCCGAGTTGCAGCTACCCAGCCGGGGCCGTGAAAGGGAGCGCACCGAGGTCAGTGAGGACGAGCTGTTGCACCTCACCGGAGAGGCGGCGGCGGCGGGCCGAATCGAGTTGTCCGATGCGGAGCTGATCGAGCGATCATTCGCCTTGGGCGACCTGCGCATTGGGGAGGTGTTGGTGCCCCGCGACGCCATGGTCGGCGTGTCGGCGGATGCGCCGGTTTCGGAGGCGCTGTCCACCTCGATCGCCGCAGGCCATCGCCGCCTCGTGGTCTTCGAGGGCTCGCGACATCACGTCGTGGGCTTCGTTCGACTGCGCGACCTGGCCGACGCCAACACCGACGATCCGGATCAGCCGGTCGGCCCACTGGTGCTGGAGGCCCTCACCGTGGCCGAGGGTGATCTGGTGATCAAGGTGCTCCGCGCCATGCAGGCCGGTGGCCGACACCTCGCGGTGGTGCGCGACGCAGCGCAGGTGACGCTGGGGATGGTGACGATCGAGGACATCGTCGAGGAGCTGGTCGGTGCCATCGACGAGCCCGAGGGCGAGTGACCGTCTGCCCGAACGCGACAGTTGGGGTGGCGGGTCGCCGTCGGGGTGAGGAGCTTCCGGCAGTCCTCGTCGTGGGGCCGGGCCTGGACCCCCGGCACCCGTTCGCGGAGCTGGGGGGGTTTTTGGTGGAGCTGGGGGGAATCGAACCCCCGTCCGCTAAGTGGTTATCGTCCGCGCTACGACCGTTCCCGACTCGTGGCTTGCGGCTGCCACGCTGGCGGGTCAGCTGATCTTTCGATCACCGCCGAGTCTTTCCTCGAAGTCAGTGTTCTTTCACACCGTCAGCGGTCTCTCCCTGCGGTCCATCCCCACTTCTGTTGCCGGGCTGTGAGGATCTGGCCCCGTGCGCCGTTGCCGGTCACTATGACTCTCTTCAGCGTGACCTAGATCAGGCTGCGAGAGCGAACTCGGAGTTGCCGGTTCTTTGGTTGCCCCGTTTAGCGAGTCTGAGCAACTCGGGTCGCACGAGCGACTTCCTGGTCTCAACGTCGAAACCGATCAGCCCCAGGTGTTGGTCCCACCCTACCGGAGCAGGCGCGTCGCCCGGTTGTCGGCCAAGCGTCTGCTCAGGTCCGCCCGATCCGCGCCGGCGGCCCGAGCGGCGAACGGCGAACGGCGCGGACCTACGGCAGCCGAGTGATCTGGTCGCCGCGTGGCGTGGGCACGGTCTGCGGGCGCCCCAGCTGGCTGAGGGACAGCTTCCACGGCCCGGCGGGGGTGTCGCCGTCGGGGTCGAGCACGACCTGCTCGATCCGGCCCCGGTCGTCCAGGCTGATCACGGCGAGCACCCGGCGAGCACCGCCGCTGCGCGACCACAGCGCCGTCCATGCCACCACGGCGTCCTGATCCCGCGGGGCGACGGCGTCCAGATCGGACAGATTCAGGATGGCCCGCAACGAGCCACTGTCGCCCTCGGCTGCCTCGGCCGCCTCGGTGGCGGTGCGAACGGCGGCCAGGGGTGGGCCGACGCCCGGGGGCGCCGCGCCGGACAGCGCCGCCACCTCGTCGGCCAGCCCCGGCGAGCGGTTCTCCAGCGGGGCGAGGTCCGCCAGCGACACCCACAACCAGGGCGTGTCGGAGTTCACCTTCGGAAACAACTCTGCCGGCAGGTAGGCGTTGCTGCCCGCCACCCTGATCTCGGGCCGGCCGTCGGCCCGAACGCTCACCCCTTGCCGGTCGTAGACGCCCGCTGAACCGCCGAGCGGGCCCTCGGCCAGGTAGGCGCCGGACCCGACCGCACGGGTGGCGTCGACTGCCGCCAGCAACGTGTCGAGCGCCTCGGCCGAGGCGGGGGCGCCCAACTGCGGCCCTTCGTCGGGTGGCTCCTCGCCGCCGCAGCTTCCGGCGAGCACGAGGGCGGCCGTCGCCAAGGCAACCGTGACGCCGCGGCGCCGGGGCCCCGGCGGGGCGGTCATCTGCCCTTCGCGGAGCGAACCAGCTCGCGTTCCGCTTCCCGTTTGGCGTCGCGGGCGGCGATGTCGTGTCGGCGGTCGACGGTCTTCTTGGGCTTGCCGAGGGCAAACTCCACCTTCACCCGGCCACCCTTGAAGTACAGGCGCAGCGGGACCACCGATAGCCGCTCCTGGGCGATCTTGGCGGCCAGGCGGTCGAGCTCGGTTCGGTGCAGCAGCATCTTGCGGGGTCGTGTGGGCTCGTGACCGGTATGGTCCTGGGCGTGGGCATAGGGCGCGATGTGCATGCCGCGCAGCCACATTTCGCCGCGGCGGGTGACGTCGGCGTAGGCCTCGGTGAGCTGGCTTGCCCCGGCCTCGCGCAGCGACTTCACCTCAGAACCCGTCAGCACCAGCCCCGCCTCGTAGGTGTCGCGCAGCTCGTAGCGGTGCGATGCCTGCCGGTTGGTGGCGATGATCTTGATCTCTTCGCCCATGGGGCGCATGGTACCCCCGCTCCCCCCGGTAGATTCGCCCCGTGCTGACGTTGCGCAAGAGCCACTGGGAGGCCCTCGTGGCCCACGCACTACGGGCCTACCCGCTGGAGGCCTGTGGGCTGCTGGTGGGGGAGTGGCAGGGCTCGGTGGTCGAGCGGTTCGCCCCCACGCCCAACGCGGCGGCGTCGTCGCGCATCTACGAGGTGGATGGCCGGGACTTCATGGCGGTGGAGCGGCAGGCTGACGAGGCCGAACTGGCCATCATCGGGGTGGCCCACTCGCACACCCACACCGATCCCATCCCGTCGCCCACCGACATCGAGGCGGCCCCGGACCCAAGCTGGCACTATCCGATCGTGTCGCTGAGGCTCTCCGACCCGGTGCTGCGCAGCTGGCGGATTGCGGACGGTCAGGTGACCGAGGAGCCGGTGATGGTGGTGGACGACCCGGCTTGATTTGGGCAGTTGGGAACATCTGTGGTTCCCAACGGGTTGCCACGGAGTACAATCTCTACCGAAGTGGTCGGGTTTGTCGGGTTTCGCCCCGAGCCGGCGCCGACCGACATCCCGTCCCAGCGAGGTCTCCCCATGGCAGTGGTCGCCAACGTGATGGAACTGATCGGCTCCACCCCGCTGATCGACGTGTCCCAACTGAGTCCGAACCCCAACGTCCGTATCCTGGGCAAGGCCGAGTTCCTGAACCCGGGCGGATCGGTGAAGGACCGCATCGCACGCCAGATGATCGCCGAGGCGGAGGAGGACGGCACCCTGCGGCCCGGATCGGTCATCATCGAGCCGTCGTCGGGCAACACCGGCATCGCCTTGGCCATGATCTGCCGGGTCCGGGGCTACCACCTCAAGGTGGTGCTTCCCGGCAACGTGTCGGTGGAGCGGCGTGGCGCTCTGGAGGCGTTCGGAGCCGAGATCATCGACTCACCCGGCGAGGAGGGCTCCAACGGGGCGGTGCGGCGAGCCATCGAGCTGGCGGACAACCATCCCGAGTGGGTGTTCCTGTACCAATACGCGAACGAGGCCAATCCCCGGGCCCACTACGAGACCACCGGCCCGGAAATTGCCGCCGACTGCCCCGAGATCACCCACTTCGTGGCCGGTCTGGGCACGTCGGGCACCCTGCTGGGGGTGGGCACGTACCTGAAGGAACGGAACCCCGAGGTCAAGGTGCTGGCCGTGGAGCCGCCCAGCGGCGAGCAGGTGCAGGGCCTGCGAAGCCTGGAGGACGGCTACATCCCCCCCGTGTTCGAGAAGTGGGGAGGCGTCGATCTGCTGGATGGGCGGTCCATCGTCAGGCCCCGGGAGTCGCTGGTGTGGACCCGCCGGCTGGGAGATGCCGGCGTGTTCGCCGGCATCTCCTCCGGGGCCGCCCTGGCCGGGGCGGCCAAGGTGGCCGAGCGCATCGACGGTGGCACCATCGTTTTTGTGATCTGCGATGCCGGCTGGAAGTACCTGTCCACGGGCGCCTACACCGACGACCTGGACGCCGCGGCGGCCCGGGCCGAGGAGATCATTTACTTCTAGCTCGCCCAACTCCGTCGGCGGGCCGGCGCTGACGGGGTGGTCAGCGTGAACACGATCTCACCCACCGTGGCTGGGTGATTTCCCAGGGTGCAGAGAAGTTGGCCGTTTCGGCGCTACCGTGGGATCCGTGAGTAGCCCCCTCTCCTCGCTTGAGCTGGCCGCGATCGACGATGAACTCGCCGTCCGGCATCAGGCGGAACTGGATGCCCGTCCCCGGCTGCGCGGCCGCATTCACGCCGCCGCCGCGTTGTTGTCCGTGGCCGCGCTCGTATGGCTGGTTGCCGCTGCCGTCACGCCCCGCGCCACGTTTGCCGCCTGGGTGTACGGCCTGTCGGCCATTGCGTGCTACGCCACCAGCGCGATCTACCACGTGTTCGCCCGAACGCCGACGGCCCGCCGCCGCTGGCGCCAGGCGGACCACGCCATGATCTACGTGCTGATCGCCGGCACGGCCACCCCGCTGTGCCTGCTCGCCGCCAACGGCCTGTGGCGTTGGGTGAGCTTTGGTGTCATCTGGGTGGGCGCCGGCGTGGGCATCGTCTTGAAGGTGGTCGGCATGGAGCGCTTCCGGGTGATCGGCGGCGTGCTCTACATCGGGCTGGGCTGGACGGGCCTCGCCCTCGTGCCGCAGTTCTGGGATCGTCCCCGCCTGCTGGCGTTAGTGATCGTGGCGGGGCTGACCTACACGCTGGGGGCGGTCCTCTTCGCCATCGGGCGCCCCAACCCCATCCCCAAGTGGTACGGCTATCACGAGGTCTGGCACACGCTGGGTGTGGTCGCCGGGGGCGTGTTCTTCGTGGCCATACTGCCGCTCGTCCAGGCCGGATAGCGCCGGAGGCAATCTCGCTTACGATGCGACGGTGGCTGAGTTGCAGCCTCGCAATCCCGGTGGGCGAGCTGACGCGCGCTGGGCAAATCCGGCCCGGCTGGGCGCGGCGAACTCGCAGCCCATGTCGGATGAGACGGCTCCGCGCGAATTTGCTGCCTGTGATTCACCCTGGCCAGACTGGCAGATTTCAAGCCCACGGCCCGAATCCAGCTAACGCCGGGTTCGGCGCAACAAGGTTTCGGACTGGAACTGCAGAAGGCCATAGCGATTGCTACAAGGACAACGCGTCCGGGCTCAACATCGCCCACATAGCAGCGGGAGAATACTGTCAAGTTACCGTTGTGCATGGATCGCCATGTTGAGGCGTGGCGGTTCGCGGATTGGATCGGGCGCATTGATTGCTGGAGCGCGGTTCGTCTTGCTCGCTGTCATGAGCGTGATGCTGATTGGCTGTGGCGGTGCCTCTCTAGAAGAGCGACGACGGAAGCTGGAGACGCTCGAGAAACAGGTCCTCGACTCCGATCTCTACACTGGAGTCTCAGTCACCCGGACCGAACGGGAGATAGTCTGCGAGCAGCCATTTCGCTGGAACGACAACGCGTTCGAGGTGTCATACGAATCTGAGAGTGTGGAGCCTGCTGATGCGGCATCCAGGCTCAGTGAATTCGAGGTCTTCCTAGAACAGCAGGCGCTTTCCTGGGGTGCGGATATCTACCTGGACCCTATCTTGCCGGAGTCCCTAGATTCGGGTCGGCTCATGTCGGCCCGAATTGATGGCTACGGCGTGTCGTCTTCATACGCTCCAGACAGCGTGGGCCGCTCGCTCGACCTTACCCTCGTGACCCCTTGCGGGTAGGCCACCCATGCATACCTGGCGAGTTCCTCAAAGGCTGTTTTGCCCGAGCCAACGCCGCATGGCTGACTTCCTCGAAGGACGTGCATGCTTGTCCGAAGGGTTTGATCGCTACTTCCCGGTCGATGGTCGGAATGAAGCGGGCCAACGGCGCATCTACCGGCTGGATGGTTCCTGTTCGGCCCCAATCGTTGGTAGCACCGGGAGGTCGTTCGACTTCACTCTTGTATGCAAGGTTCACGACTTTGGCTACGACCTGCTTCGTCACGGAGTGTTTGGGAGGAGCGGTCCGTCTGGAGAGCAGGCACGAAAAGACGCTGACAGAGTATTTCGAATGGACCTTCGTGTGCACTGCGTCTCTAGGGGGTTCGCGGACGAATTGACGTGCTTGAAGTGGGCGGATGTATATGCACGAACCGTCGAGCTGACCTCAATGCGTCAGGGTTATGAGGTGCTATGAAGAGGTTGCTGCGGGCGCCTCCTTGGGTTCAGTGGATGACGGCGGTAATGGCATCAATTGTCTGCCTGGTCGCCATAGGCACCTGGCTAACAGCGGATGACGGGTCTGGGCTGCGGTACTTATTCATGGTGCCTTTGGCCTTACCCTGGTCGCTAGTCGTGGTGGTAGCAGGTGTGGGTGACGCACTCTACCTTCCCAAGCTTTTCGTCCTATCTCTTCTGAATGTATGGCTTATTCGTCGTACCCTCTTGTGGATTGCAGCTCAGTCATCAGTGTCAGAACGTGGGCCTAAGGGCCCGCCGCGGGTTTAGTTTCTCATTCGGTTTCTTGGCTGATAGTGTAGTTTCAGTCGCCGTGCCAGTCACGACGTGATATCGGTATCGCTTCGAACTGTTCTTTGGTGATCTTGACACATTGGTGGCGAACGCGTGGGCGTCGTAGGCGGCTTGGGTGGCCAGGCAGCGCTGGGTGGTCGTCGCTGAGATCAACTTGGGCGCTCCCGACGTTCGTGTGGGCCTGAGGTGGTGGTGGCGCGCCGGTCAGCAGACGTCGGCGGACACCTGCGCTTCGTACACAGCGTTGCGCCCGTCACATCTGCCGGTAGCCACCCCGACGCCCACCTTGTCGTAGCTGGTCTTGAGGATGTTGGCCTGGTGGCCGGAGGAGGCCATGAACGCATCGTGCACCTTGGTCATCGACGACGAGTAGCCGACGTTCTCCCCAGGCTGCGCCAGCTGAGGGTGTCCCCGTTCGCGTCGGCGACCGCCGATGTGGATCTGTCGGCCGCGTATTTCGTGAACGCGAAGAACCTTGACCTCCGTGTGCGGGAGGGTTGGGGGGCCGGGTAGGCACGCGGTGCGTGCTTCTGGCTCACCGGGTCAGGCTGAACTGGTGGAGAACAACGGTCGACCACCACCGTCCTGAACTACCCCTTGGAGGCCGAAAGTCCCAGCTCCCGGCCTAGTCGATCCATGGGATCCTCGGGCCGGCCCTCCGGGACTTCCTTCCCTACGGAAAATCACCGCAAGGTGTTGTCCAATATTGGCCACGGATCTGTTGCTCGAGGAGATGGCGGCATCACTCACCGATGGGCTCGGCGGCGCCGTCGTCGGCGCTTGCTCGGCCATTCGACGCACGTGGCCAGTCGGTGCATGCAGCCAGCGAAGTCTTCGGCCTATCTTGCGACCAACGTAATACTGGACGAACTCTTGACAGGGAGGTGAAGCAGGGCAAGGCTCTGGAGGTGTCCAAGACCGCGCTGCGCGATCTGCCCGACCACCTGTTGTCGGAGGGTACGAGCTGGTTCACCGCGCGTGAGGCAGCACAAGGCGCTGGGGTGCCCTTGGCCCACGTCTACCCAGGCCTGAAACGGTTGGTGGACCGCGGGCAGGTCTTCTCGCCGGCGCGGGGGTTCTATGTCCCGATTCCCCCGGAGTTCCGAACGTGGGGTTCGGTTCCAGCCACCCACTTCGTCGACGCAATGATGCGCCACTTGAATCGCCGCTACTACGTGGGCCTGCTCTCGGCCGCCGAGTTGCACGGCGCGGCGCACCAGCGGCCCCAGGTGTTCCAGGTGATGGTCGATCGCCCGCTTGCGACACGTCGCAACGGGCGGACGCGGTTGAGCTTCCACGTGCGGTCGCGACTTGCCGAGGTGCCCAGCCGGCGGATGACCACCCCCACGGGCTACATCATCGCGTCAACACCGGAGGCGACGGTGCTCGACCTGGCGTCCCGGCCCGCCGACGGGGGCGGGCTCGACAACGTGGCCACCGTGCTCGTGGAGTTGGCCGAGGAGGGCACGCTCGACGTCGCCGCCCTCGCGGCTGCCACCGAGTCGTCGACGGTCTCGGCGCTGCGTCGAGTCGGGTGGATGCTCGATCGGTTCACCGACCTCGACGTGAGCGGACTTCGTGGGCTGGCCACCGCTTCAGCGCCGACCATGCTCGACCCCCACGGTGGCCGTCGAGGCTCGATCGATGCCGACTGGAGACTGATCCTCAACTCATCCGTGGAGCCTGAAGCGTGATCCCCGCAGGCCACATCACCCGATGGGCGAAGCAGGCACCCTGGCCAACTCGCGAGCAGATCGAGCAAGATCTCGTGCTGTCGCGGCTGATCGTGGAGATCGCCAGCCATCCGCTGCTCGGCGACGAGCTGGTGTTCCGGGGCGGCACCTGCCTCCACAAACTCCACCTGCCGACCCCGCGCCGCTACAGCGAGGATCTCGACTACGTGCGGGTAACCAGCAGCGGGATCGGCCCCGTGCTCGACGCACTGCGCGAGGTCGGCGACCTGCTGGACCTCGAGGCGCGCACCCAGGTCTCCCAGCACCCCAAGGTCCAGTTCCGGGGCACGTTCAGCTCGGGCGCGTCGATGCGAGTCAAGGTCGAGATCAACACCTACGAGACCAGCCCCGCCCGATCACTCATCCGACTCCCATACTCGGTCGACTCGCCTTGGTGGAGTGGCCAGGCCGAGGTGCACACCTTCTCGTCACCAGAGCTGGTGGCGACCAAGCTGCGAGCACTCCACCAACGCCGCAAGGGCCGCGATCTCTTCGACCTGTGGCTGGCGCTGACCGAGATGCGCCTCGACCCAGCCGAGATCGTCGCATGCTTCGCTCCGTACCGACCCGACGGGTACGACTGCGCCGCTGCAGAAGCGACCCTGGCCGAGCACGTGCGTCACGCTGGTTTCCGTGGCGACCTCGCTGCGCTCAGCGAGGTACCCGGCGACTACGACATCGACACCGCAGCCGACCTCATCACCACCGAGCTGCTCGCTCGCCTCTGACCACCGCCAGGCTGCCACTCACCAGTCCTCTGTCGCGGCCGTGACGGTGGTCGCCGCGGAAACCGACGCAGCGAGAGAGGGTGAACGCGGCGATGGCATGGCCGAGCAGCGTGGCCACCACGGCGGGGTCCAGGCCGACGTCGAACCGCAACGGTGGGCATGACATCAATTGCTTGGCTGGTCGCCATCAGCATCAGCACATGGATGACAAATGACGATGGCTCTGGACTGCGGTACTTGCTCATGGAGAGCACGATCAACGGGTCGCTATTCGGGGGAGGGAATGCGGTCGATTGAGGTCGTGCGCACGGGCTGGCGCTCCCCGAGGCGTCGTGACGTGACGGGTCAACCGACGTCGGCGAACACCTGCGCCTCATAGACGACGTTGTTGCCGTTGCATCGGCCCGTGGCGACCCCAACGCCCACCTTGTCGTAGCTGGTCTTGAGGATGTTGGCCCGGTGGCCGGAAGAGGCCATGAAGGCGTTGTGCACGCCGGCGACGGAGGAGGAGTACCCGACGTTCTCCCCCAGGCTGCGCCAGTTCAGGGTGACTCCATCGGACAGCTTGGAGTGGCTCAACTTGTAGTTGTCGCGCATCTTGGCCGCCCACAGACCGGCCTTGGTGTTCAGGTCGCTTGCCTGGGACAACTTGGCGATGCCGCGGCTGGTGCGCTCGGAGTTGATGAGCGACACCGCCTGGGAACGTTGGGCTGCGGTGGTCTCGTCACACCCGGTAAGCAACGCGGCGGCGAAGACGACCACCACCAGCGCAGTGATGCGGCGCAGGGTTCGGGTCATGGGTGCACTCCACACGGATGAGAGGAAACAGACTGAAAAGCTATCAAAACCTCATGCAGGGTGCCCGCGAAGCAGCTGGGCATCGGGGACTGCGCCGACGATGGCGTTGACGACGTCGTCGTCGGACGAGCCGGGCGTCAGGATGGCGGCCACGCCGGCCTCGGCCAGCGTGACGCGATCGGCCTCGGGAATGATCCCGCCGACGATCACCGGGGTGTCCAACTGCGCCGCCCGGACGGCATCCACCATGCGCGGGGCCAGCGTGAGGTGGCCGCCGTTGTGCATCGAGATGCCGATGGCGTCGGCGTCCTCGTCGATGGCGGCGCCAACGACGGTCTCGGCGGTCTGGCGAAGTCCCAGGTAGATCACCTCGCACCCAGCATCGCGCAGCGTTCGGGCGACGACCTTCAGGCCTCGGTCGTGGCCGTCCAGCCCGAGCTTGGCCAGCACCACCCGGATGGGCAGGCCGTCCGACGTGGCCGCCCGAAGCAGGCCCGGGCTTTGCTCCGAGGTGCTCACAGCACCTCCGGCTCCCGGTAGGTGCCGAAGACGCCTTCGAGGCACTCGGTGATTTCGCCGACGGTCACGTGCGCCTGCGTCGCCTCGATCAACGGCGGCATGAGGTTGGCGGTCGGATCGGCGGCAAACTCGGCCAGATTGGCCAGCTGCAACCGCACGGCGTCGTCGTTGCGATCCCGCTTGACCGTCTCCAGCCGCTTGAGTTGCAGGGCCTCGACGGCGGGGTCGATGGAGAGCAGCCGGGCGGGGGTTTCGTCGCCGTCGGTGTAGCCGTTGACGCCCACGATGATGCGCTCGCCCGAGTTCACCTGGCGCTCGAAGGTGTAGGCCGCCTCGGCGATCTCCCGCACGAAGTATCCGGCGTCGATTCCGGCGTAGACACCCTCCAGAATCGATCCAGAACCCAGCTCGTCGAGGTGGGTGAACACCTCCTCGGCCTGTCGCTCCAGCTCGTCGGTCATCGCCTCGACGTAGGCCGAACCGCCGAGCGGGTCGGCCACCGAGGTCACGCCCGTCTCCTCGGCGATGATCTGCTGGGTGCGCAGGGCGATGCGGGCCGCCTGTTCGGTGGGGAGGGCCAGGGCCTCGTCGTAGCTGTCGGTGTGGAGGCTCTGGGTGCCGCCCAGGACGGCGGCCAGGGCCTGGGTGGCCACCCGGGCGATGTTGATCTCGCTCTGTTGTGCGGTCAGCGACACGCCTGCGGTCTGGGTGTGGAACCGCAGCTTCATGGAGCGCTCGTCGGTGGCGCCGTAGCGGTCGCGCAACCAGCGCGCCCAGATGCGGCGGGCGGCCCGGAACTTGCCGATCTCCTCGAAGAAGTCGGAATGGCTGTTGAAAAAGAACGACAGGCGAGGCGCGAATGCGTCGACGTCGGCGCCGGCGGCCAGTGCCGCCTCGACGTAGGCGAAGCCGTCGGCCAGGGTGAAGGCCAGCTCCTGTGCCGCAGTCGAGCCCGCCTCGCGAATGTGGTAGCCCGACACCGACACGGGGTTCCACTTGGGCATCTCCGCCGCGGTGAACGCCATGAGGTCGGTGACCAGGCGCATCGACGGGCGGGGCGGAAACAGGTATTCCTTCTGCGCGTGGTACTCCTTGAGGATGTCGTTCTGGATGGTGCCGCCCAGCTGCTTCCTCGGGGTGCCGGCGCCCTCGGCGACCGCCACGTAGGCGGCCATCAAGGTGGCCGCCGGGCCGTTGATGGTCATCGAGGTGGTGACCTTCGCCAGTTCGATGCCGGCAAACAGGTCCTCCATGTCGGCGAGGCTGTCGACGGCCACGCCCGCCCGGCCCACCTCGCCCACGGACCATTCGTGGTCGCTGTCTCGGCCCAACAAGGTGGGCATGTCGAAGGCTGTCGACAGCCCGGTGCCCCCGGCCCCCAGCAGTTCGTGGAACCGGGCGTTGGTATCCGCTGCGGTGCCGAACCCGGCGAACATGCGCATGGTCCACGGACGGGTGCGGTACATCGACGCGTGGATGCCCCGGGTGTAGGGGAACTGGCCGGGATAGGGGCCGTCCCCGTAGACGCCCTCCAGCGGAATGCCGCCCATGGTGCTGCGGGGCGCTTCGGCGCCGGCACTGGCCGCGAACGCCGCCTCCCAGCGGGCCCGCGCCCCGGTTGGCCCGTCCTCCTCGGCTGGCTGGTGCTCGTTGCGCTGGCTGGACATTGCCCCATGGTAGAACGATGGCCGTGAGCGCTCCCCCCGGCACGGCCTCCACGCCGCGCGTGGTGTTCTTCGATCTGGGCAACGTCGTACTGCCGTGGTCGCCCCGCCGCCTCTATGCGGAGCTGATCCCCGACGTGGCCACGCTGGAGTGGTTCACCTCCGAGGTCATGACCGTCGCTGTCAATGAGGAGTTGGACCGCGGCCGGCCCCACACCGACGTGTTGGCCGAGGTGGAGGCCCGGCACCCCGACCACGCGGAGCTGATCTGGTCCTTCTGGCACCGCTGGCCCGAGACGTTGGGCGAACCGATCGCCGGCACCGTCGCGCTCATCGACGAGCTGGGCGCCGCCCGGGTACCCCGGTACGCCCTCTCGAACTTCGCCACCTCCACCTTCGAGCGCATCGTGGACGAACCCCGCTTCGCCGTGCTGAAGCGACTCGACGGTTGGCTGTTGTCGGGGGAGGTGGGCGTGATCAAGCCCGATCCCGAGATCTACCGCCTCGCGTGCGAACGCTTCGACGTGGCGCCCGGCGAGGCGGTGTTCATCGACGATCGGCTCGACAACGTGGAGGCGGCACGGTCCTTCGGCATGCGGGCGCTGGTGTTCACCGGGGCCGAGGTGCTCCGCTCCGAGCTGGCGGCGCTGGGGCTGCCGGTAGCCTCGGCGCGATGAGCGCGAACCCCACCGACCAGGCCATCCTCGTGACCGGCGGGGCGGGCTACATCGGCGCCCACATCGTGGACGCCCTGGCTCAGGCCGGGCGGCGGGTCGTGGTGGTCGACGACCTGTCCACCGGCAGCGCCGACAGGTTGCCCGGCGAGGTTCCGCTGGTACGGGGCGACGTGGGTGACCCCTCGCTGATCGCCGCAGCGCTGGCCGACCACCAGGTCGGATCGGTGATCCACATCGCCGCCAAGAAGCAGGTGGGCGAGTCGGTGGAGCGGCCCCTGTGGTACTACCGCCAGAACGTCACCGGGTTCGTGAACCTCTTGGAGTGCTGTGTCGATGCCGGCGTCGAGCGGGTGCTGTTCTCCTCCTCGGCGGCCACCTACGGCATGCCCGACACCGACATCATCACCGAGGACACCCCGGCGCGACCCATCAACCCCTACGGCGAATCCAAGCTGATCGGGGAGTGGCTGATGGCCGACGTGGCCCGCTCGTCGGGGCTTCGCTACGCCGCCCTGCGCTACTTCAACGTGGCGGGTGCGGCCCGTCCCGAGCTGGGCGATCCCGGCGTGTTCAACCTGATCCCGCTGGTGTTTGCGGCGCTGACCCGGGGCGAGGCCCCCAAGGTGTTCGGCGACGACTGGCCCACCCCGGATGGCACTTGCATCCGCGACTACGTGCACATCGCGGACCTTGCCGATGCCCACATCTGCGCCCTGGACTCCCTCGAACGGGTGGACGGCCTTGTCCTCAACGTGGGCACCGGCACCGGCACCTCGGTGCGGCAGGTGATCGACGCCATCGGTGACGTACTGGGTCGTCCGGTTGAGGCCGAGGTGGTGGCCCGGCGGCCGGGGGACCCGGCGGCGCTGGTTGCCTCGGTGGACCGCATCGCCGACACGTTGGGTTGGAGCGCCGGCCGCGACCTGACCGACATGGTGGCCTCGGCCTGGCAGGGCTGGGTGGCCCAGCACCCCGAGGCCGCAGCCCTGGCGGTCGGCTGACGCGGCCTAGAAGGGCAGGCGGGAGAACGTCCAGACCAGGCCGATCAGCCCTGCCGTGGCGCTGAGCGGGATCCGCACCCACTGGGTTCGATCGACCAGCACCTTCCCCACGCACCACAAGGCACCCGTCGTGAGCAGCACCACGATGGTCTGCGCGACGTCAATGCCCACGTTGAAGGCCGCCAAGGCCAGGGGGCGGTTGGCGGTAGCGACGCCCAGGCTGCCCAGGCTGGAGGCGAATCCCACCCCGTGAACGAGGCCGATCACGCCGGCGATCCATGGCCGGGCCTCGCTCGACGAGCCTCGCAGCGCCAACACGGCGGCGGCGACGACCGACAACGCGATGATGGGCTCGACGATGCTCGCGGGCACCGAGATGACATCCAGGTACACCAGGCACAGGCTGATGGCGTGGCCGATGGTGAACGCAGTGACCAGCTTGACCACGGCCATGGTGGAGGCGCGCGTCACTGCAGCTCCGACGACTGCCAGCGTCAGCACCAACAGAAAGAGCAGGTGGTCGGGCCCAAAGCGGATGTGATCGATGCCGAGGCCGAAGAACGACACCGCGCTGGACCACGGGTCCAGCGAGAAGGCCGCGGTGCCCGAGTCGTCCAGACCGCCCACCACGACGCCGTCGGTCCGAGCGACCACCACCTCTGAGGAGGGCGAGGTGAAGGTCCAGTCCAGCGACAGCCTGGAGACGTCGCCGTCGTGGGGGCCGGTGGCGAAGCGAAGCGAGACGTACTCCGATGCCTCCGCCGGTGCGCCCTCCGATTCGGCGACCGCGACGCCGGCCCCGATGATCTCGGTCGCCTCGCCGTCGATGGTGAGGCCAACGTGGTCCCGCACCGCGTCCACGATCGAAGGGGCCAGCGCGGCCTCCTGGGCCGCTACCTCGGCGCCGTCGATCAGGTCATCGCCGGAGGTATCGATGTAGCCCAATTCGGCGAAGCGGACTGGAGCGGTCCCCACGACCCGCCGATCGTTGATCTCCAAGGCGATGCCGCCGCTGGTGTTGTCGTGCGCCGAGGCGGGAGTCGCGCTCAGCAGGATCGCCACGATCGGCCCGATCAGGCCCAGCCCGATCATGCCCAACCCAACCACGCCCAGTTTCGCCGGGGCCGGGCGAGGGCCCCCGCTGCGCCGGGTTCGCTCGGACATGGTTCAGGCCCCTGCCGATGTGGTGTCGGTGGCGTCCTCGGAGGCGGCGCCCGGGGCGCCTGGGGGCCCGTCACCACCTGGAGGGCCACCCGGGCCACCCGGTGGGGGACCTGCGGCATTGGGACCGCCGTCACCCGGGGCGCCGCCGGGCCCGCCACCACCGCCGGGACCGCCGCCACCGTCGGGGAGAGTGGCCTGGTCGTTGTCGGGGCTGGTCAGCTTGGCTTGGGCGGTCGCCCCAACCCGGCAGGCCGGGAGGTTCGGCGAGTCATAGGTGAGGTGGTAGTGGTACCGCTCGCCGAATTCGGCGGTGTCCGAGACGTGACCAGAGCACTCGTCCAGGTCGGAAGGGATGTCCCGGTCTTCTTCAGGCCCGTAGATTCCGTAGCCGTCGTAGGCGAACGCAACCAGCGCTTCGGGGTCTTGTTCGACCGAGCACGTCACGTCGGCACCCGCTTCGTCCAGGTTTGTCTGAATCGATTCGGCACCGAAGTGCCAGTGGTAGTAGCCGGACGGGTCGACGTGTCCTCCGCAGGCGTCCAACGCCGGGAGGCCGCCCGTGTCCTGTACCGAGGGAGCGTCGCCGAAGATGGTGACGCCATCCAGCGCAAGCCCGGTCTGGGCGACCGTGGACAGGTCGGTGGGTTCATCGAGGTCCTCGGGGGTGACCGGGATCAGGACCTGGAGGTGAAACGACCCGTCGGCCGTGGCCTGAAGGCACGAATTCTCGGTGCCCGCATCCGACGGGGCGCCGCCGGCGGGGTCCACGATGGAGATGTTGCCCGCGGCGTCGGAGAACTCGAATCCCTGCTCGCTGACCATGTCCCAAAAGCCCTCGTCGAGGGCAGAGAGGCCCGGCTGGTCGCCGTCCCACACCCAGATTCCCCCCTCGGACGTGGTGGTCTCGGGGCAGAATGGCCCGTCCGTGTCCACGGTGGAGGCCAGGCTGGCCACCTCCACCTGGTAGCAGGTCGTTTCGCTGCCGTTCTCGAGCGTGCAGTCCACGGTGGTCGGCTCGGAGGTCAGCGCGTCGTCGGCGAACAGCGACATGGGGTCGTCGGTGGGTCCCTCCGCGCCGACTGTCCCGGTGGTCGCGGTCGTGTCCGAATCGCCCGACGAGTCGGCGGCGGTGGTCGATGAACCACCGGCGGTTTGGTCTCCGTCGCTCTCCGACGAGCCGCAGGCGGCGACGATCAGGAGGAGTGCGGCGAGCATGACGCCGAGCTTCTTGGGGTGCTGTCTCATGAGCGTTGATCTTTCGGTTCAGGGGTCGTGGAGGAAGGCGGCCGGCTTCGAACGAGTTGTGGGCGGGCGGGCCGGCTGCGGGTGGCGGCTGCGCTCAGCCTTGCGGGGGTCCGCCGTCGGGAGGCCCGCCCCCATCGGGAGGCCCGCCCGCGGCTCCGACGTCGTCGCTGGCAACCGTCTGACCGACCAGGCACTGGATGACCTGGTTCTTCTCCACGCTGTTGGCGTGGTAGTGGTACCCGTCAGCGTCGGTGGTGTGGCCGTTGCACTCGTCCAGGTCGTCGGGCTCCCCGCCATCCTCGAAGGGCGTGTGTACCGCGTAGCCATCCAGTGCGTAGCCGAAAATGGGCGGGTCGCTGTTTTCGTCGGCCGTGTCGGTTCCGCACCCGACGGCGCCGTGGAGGTGGTAGCCCTCAATCGGGTTGAAGTGGCCTCCGCAGTCGTCGAACGAGGCGATGGTGTAGGCCCCGAGGATCGCCGAGACCGGCGCAGCCGGTGCAATCACCACCCCGTCGAGGGTGACACCGGAGTTGCCCTGGGCCGAGGTGGCCTCGTCGGCCCGGACCGGTTCGGTGGGGATCAGCACGGTCGACTCGATGGGTTCACCGTTGTCGAGCCACTCCAGGCGACCCTCCACGCAATGGTTCTGGTACTGCTCCTCGACGTCCGGCCGGGCGGCACCCTCGAATGCCTCCTGGGTGTCGGTGACCAGCACGTTGCCCTCGTCGTCGTACATCTTCCAGTTGTCGTCGTCGTAGAGCTCGGCGAGGCCGGTGATGAACTCGCCGTCGAGTTCATAGACATCGTCGCCGTCGAACCAGATGCCACCGTCCTCGGCCGTGTCCTCGATGGAGTCGGGGCAGAAAGGCCCGACGTCGTAGCCGGAGGGGTAGCCGGAGACGGTGATGCTGTTGCAGGTTGCCTCGACCCCGCCGCTGAGCGTGCAGGCCTCGGTGGTGACGTCGCCTGACAGGGCACCGTCGGCGAACAGGCTGACGTCGAGCCCGCCGCCTCCCGGTTCGGCCTCGCCGGTCGTGTCGGCGGCCTCGGAGCCGTCGGTTGGCTCGGTGGCGGTCGTTGCGGGGTCCTGGGTGCCTGCGTCCGCCGTGGTCGTGGAGGCCTCGCCCTCGGCGGTGTCCGACGAGCCACACGATGCGGCCACCAAGGCGACGGCGATGGCGACGCCTGCCAGTGCCGTGCGCGAACGGGATCGGAGCGGGGCGGGTGCCCAGCGGTTCTTGTTGAGGATGCGGGTCATGGGTGACAGGTTGCCAGCCGCAGTTGTGTGCTTCCTGTGGGAACGCACACAGGCTTTTCACAGGTTCAGCGGCTTGACTGTGTGGGTGGCACCTGGGCCGGGAACTGCAGGATCGCATCGGATTCTGGTGGTCGAGGACGACTTGGCCATCAGCGACGTCGTGTCGACCGCACTTCGCTTTCAGGGGCACACGGTCACCCAGGCCGACGACGGCCTCGACGGTCTCGACCTGGCCCGGGCCGACGCCTTCGACCTCGTGGTGCTCGACGTGATGCTTCCCGGCATCGATGGGTTCGAGGTGTGCCGCAGGATGCGCGACCGTGGCACGTCCACCCCGGTGCTGTTCCTGACCGCCCGCGACGAGGCCACCAACCGCATCCGAGGCTTCGCCACCGGCGGCGACGACTATTTGACCAAGCCGTTCAACGTCGATGAGCTCGTCCTGAGGGTTGCGGCGATTCTGCGGCGATCCGGAGCGGTGGGCACCCCATCGCACCTCCAGGTGGGCACGCTCACCCTCGACCCCGACGGTCACGAGGTGCGGCGTGGCGGGGTGCTGGTCGACCTGTCCGCCACCGAGTATCGGCTGTTGCACTACCTGATGGTCAACCGCGGGGTCGTCGTGTCGAAGGCTCAGATTTTGGCCGAGGTGTGGGACGAGGACTACGCCGGCACCGAAAACGTGGTCGAGCTCTACATCGGCTACCTGCGCCGGAAGGTCGACGATGGGCACGAGCCGCTCATCCACACCAGGCGCGGCGTCGGCTACGTGCTTCGGGAAGAACTGCGGTGAGGCGCCCGTCGCTTCGGTGGATGATGCTGACGTCGGTGCTGGCCACCATCGTCGTGGGCTTCCTGGCCTTCGCCGTCTACGTTGACGGCAGCGAACGCAGGGCGCGGCTGGCGAGCATCGACACCGAGCTGAGCCGCGCCCAAGGCGGGACCGCTGGGCGGCCGGCACCCCCCGGACCCGGTGCCCCCGAGCCGACTTCCGACGATGGCCCGGCCACCCAAGCCGACGAGTCGCTCGACGACGTGGACGCACCCGTGCAGCTCACCGTGACCTCCGATGGGGCGATCGTTGCCCAACGAAGCGGCCAGAGCCCCTTCACCGACGAGGTGCTCGGGCGACTTGCGGCGGCGGGCGGCCCCCAAACGCTGGAGGCCGCTGGGTATCGCATCAAGCTGGCCGATCTTCCCGGGGACCGGGTTCAGATCACGGCGTTGTCGCTGGACCAGTTTCGTGCCGACCTGGGGGCCCTGCGGCGGTCGTTGGCGCTCGGCGGGCTGGTCATCGTGACCTTGGAGGGCGTCGTCGTCTGGCTACTGGCGGAGCGCTTGGCCCGCCCGCTCGCCACGATGACCGAGACAGCCAACCGCATTGCCGACGGCGACCTGGACGCCGAGGTGTCGATGCGGGGTGGTTCCCGCGAGATCGAGGAACTGTCGGCCGACCTGCAACACATGGTGGATCGGCTTCGGTCGGCGCTCGATGAGCAGGAGCGGTCCGCCAAGGACGCCACGGAGGCGCGTGACAACATGCAGCGGTTCCTCGCCGACGTATCGCACGAGATCAGAACGCCGTTGACGTCGCTGAAGGGCTACAGCGACCTCTATCAGCGGGGCATGCTGGCCGAACCCGGAGCGCTCGACCGAGCCATGGAACGCGTCGGCAGCGAGAGCGTGCGACTCCATGGGCTGGTCAACGGAATGCTGGCTCTGGCTCGGGAGGAGGGTCCCAGCGAACGGGTGGAGCGATACGACCTCGCGTCGGTGTTGCGGGACGTCGTCGATGACCTGCGCGTCGCCTACCCCGACCGCGCGATTCGGCTCCAGGCGGGCGACGTCGGCGAGCTGTATCTGGAAGGTGACCCGGCCAAGGTGCACCAGGCGCTGCTCAACGTGGGCTCCAATGCGTGCAGCCACACCGAACCCCAGGTGCCGGTCGAGCTGGAGCTCGCGCACCTCGACGGCGAGTGCGTGGTATCCGTCATCGACCACGGGGCCGGCATTCCCGAGTCGGAGGCCGAGCGCATCTTCCTGCCGTTCTACCGGCCCGACGCGTCGCGCTCCCGCACCGGCACGGGCGGCGCCGGTCTTGGTCTTGCGGTCGTCAAGCAGATCGTCGCTGAGCAGGGCGGCACCATTGCGGTGCAGACCACCCAGGGCGGGGGAGCGACCTTCGAGCTGCGGCTTCCGCGGAGGCGCCTGGCTACGGAACGTCCAGCGCCGTGAGTTCCTGCTCGGTCGGCGGATCGCGTAGGGCAACCCCCGCCGACACGGCGGCGATGCCGGCGGCCTCCGGCCACGTGGGGAACTGGCGCAGCAGAACCGCCGCCACGGCGACGGCGGTGGCGGGCAGGATGGCCAGCAACAGTGCGAACTGGTGGTGATCCAGGCTGGGCAATACCAGCTGGTCGATGCCGTAGGGCACCACGTTGGCGAACACGCCGACGGCCAGAGCGGTCGCCAGCAGCGCCGGCCGGCCCAGCACGGGTGCAGCCCCGGGGGCGAAGACGGGCGCCAGCACCAGGGTGCCGGCGGTGGTCGACAGGGCGAGGCCGGTGATGCCGTGGCCCAGGTCCGCCAGGCGCTTTCCCAAGACCACGTAGGCAGCCCATGATGCCGCTGCCACCCCGACAAACAGCAGGCCCTGGCGGTTGGCGTTCCACTCGACTCGGGCCAGCATCACCACCCCGGCACCGGCGAGTGCCACGGCGGCCACGTTGCGTCTGCTGCGGCTGGCCCACAGCGCAATCCCGACTGGACCGGCGAACTCCAGCGCCACCGCATTGCCCAGCGGAAGGGTGTCCAACGCCAGATAGAACGACGTGTTCATCACCGCCGATACCACCCCAAAGCTCAGGGCGGCGAGCAGGACCGGCCGTGACAGGGCTCGCCCCCGTACGCCGGGGCGCCATGGCCGGGTGATCAGGGCCAGCGCAACCGAGGCGCCGGAGAGGCGGAGCCAGGCGGCGCTTCCGGCGCCGACCTCGGGAAACAGCTTCACCGCGAGCGAGGCCCCGACGTACAGCGACACGCCACCGATGATGAAGGCCGCCACCGGGGCATCGGTCAGCCGGGAGGTGAGGCCGGACCCGGAATCGGTCATGATGAGATCCTGACATCGCCGGTCCCGGGCAGCGTGCATTGGGCCGACGCCGTTCCAGGAGGGCACATGAGCGACGAATTGTTTTCGGTAGCGGGCAAGACGGCCCTGATCACGGGAGGGTCCCGCGGCATCGGCGCCATGATCGCCACGGGGTTTGTGGCCGACGGCGCCCGCGTGATCATCGCCGCACGAAAGGCGGCCGAGTTGGAGGCTTCCGCCGCGGACCTCAACGCCCTGCCGGGTCCGGGCAGCGCAACGGCGATCGTGGCCGACCTCTCCAGCGAGGAGGGATGCCGGGCACTGGTCGACGCCGTCGCCGAGCAGACCGACCATCTGGACGTGTTGGTGAACAACGCCGGCGCCACGTGGGGTGTGCCGCTGGAGGATCACGACCAGGCCAGCTGGGATCGCGTGCTGAACCTGAACGTCGCTGGCGTGTTCCACGTGACGAAGTTCTGCCTGCCGCTGCTGCGGGCTGCGGGCACCGCCGAGGAACCGGCGCGGATCATCAACATCGGCTCCATCGACGGCATTCACGTGCCCATCATGGAGACGTACTCGTACTCGTCGTCGAAGGCGGCCGTGCACCAGCTCACCAGGCATCTGGCCAGGCAGCTCGCGCCGACCATCACGGTGAACGCCGTTGCCCCTGGGCCCTTCGAGTCCAAGATGATGGCCGCCACGCTGGAGAGCTTCGGTGAGGAGATCGCCGCATCGGCGCCCTTGAAGCGCATCGGTCGCCCCGACGACATGGCGGGGGTCGCTCGCTTTCTGGCCTCTCGGGCGGGGGCGTACCTCACCGGCACCATCATCCCGGTTGACGGGGGCATCGCCACCGTCGGGTGATGGTGCTCGGTTGGCAGCCAGGGCTAGGTGGCCTTGCGATACCAGCTGACCGCCAGGGGGACGGCAATCGCCAAAATGAGGGCAATCCAAGCCAGGGCGTAGACCACGGAGGTGCCGGTGGAGCGGCTGAGGAGCCCGGCCTGCAGCAGCTTGGCCGCCTCGTCGGGCCCGGCCATGAGCCCTCTCGTGGCGTCGATGATCACCGTGATGGGCTGGCGAGTGGCGAATGCCTGAAGCCAGCCGGGCATGGTCTGCACCGGCACGAACGCCGAGGATGCGAACGTGAGGGGGAAGATCAGCGGGAAGGCCACCGCCTGGGCGGCCTCGGCGCTGGCCGACTTCAGGCCCACGAGGGCAAACACCCAGCTGAGGGCGAACGCCGCCAGCAGCACCATGCAACCGCCCAGGATGAAGCCGGTGACGCCCCCCTGAGGCCGGAAGCCGACCAGCATGCCGACCGCCGTCATCAATGCCACGACGAACGCGTTGCGGGCCAGATCCGCCAGGGTGCGCCCGGCCAAGACGGCCACGCGGCTCATCGGTAGCGACCGGAAGCGGTCCACCACGCCGGTGGCGAGGTCTTCGGCCAGCCCGACGCCGGTGGAGGTCGAGCCGAACACCACGGTCTGCACGAAGATGCCGGGCATCAGGTAGTTCACGTAGTCGATGTCCCCGGTCTGGATCGCCCCGCCGAACACGTAGCGGAACAACAGCGTGAACATCACCGGCTGGATGAAGGTGAACACCAGCAGCTGAGGCTGTCGGGTCAGGTGCAGCAGGTTGCGCCGAGTGAGCACCAGCGTGTCGCTGATGGCCCAGGCCGCAGCGCTGCGCTCCTCGGGCAATAGCCGACCGGTGGAGTCGTCGGTTGGGGCGTCTGCGGTTGCCGTCACGGGGTGCCTCGAGTGCTGCGTTGGGGTGATGGGGTCGCCGTCTCCGCACCCGGGTCGGCGGCTTGGCTGTCGTCCTCGGCCCGATGGCCGGTGAGCGACAGGAAGACGTCGTCCAGGCTGGGCTCGCGAAGCGCCAGGCCGGCCACGGCGATCCCTTCGGCGTCCAGGGTGCGCAACACCGACATGGCGGTCGTCGGGCCCTCGGTGGTGGCCACCCGAACGGTCAGGTCGACCAGCTCGGGGGCGCCTTCGGCGGCGGTCACCGCTCCTAGGGCGCCGAGGGCCCGAGCGGCCAGGTCGTCGCTGTCGAAGCTCACCTCCAGCACCGTGGCGCCCAGCTCTCGCTTCAGCTCGGCGGACGTGCCCCGAGCGATCGCCCGGCCGTGGTCGATGACCACGATCTCGTTGGCCAGCAGGTCGGCCTCTTCCAGGTATTGGGTGGTGAGCAGCAGGGTGGTGCCGTCCGCAACCAGACGACGGATGACCTCCCACAGGTCGCTGCGCGACTTGGGGTCCAACCCGGTGGTGGGCTCGTCGAGGAACAGCACCGGCGGTCGGTGCACCAGCGCGGCCGCCAGGTCGAGGCGTCGTCGCATGCCGCCCGAATAGGTCTTGGCGGGGCGGCCGCCGGCATCGGCCAGGTCGAACTGGTCGAGCAGCTCGGTGGCCCGCTGGGCCACCACCTTGGCGGAGAGGTGCGCCAGGCGCCCCATCATCTCCAGGTTCTCCTGGCCGGTGAGCAGCTCGTCCACGGCGGCGTACTGGCCGGCCAGGCCGATGACCTTCCGCACCTCGTCCGGATGCGTTGCGACGTCGTGACCCAGCACCGTGGCCGTGCCGCTGTCGGGGATCAGCGTCGTGGTGAGCACCCGAACCATGGTGGTCTTGCCGGCGCCGTTGGGCCCGAGCAGACCCAGGACGGTGCCGGTGGGAACCGAGAGGTCGACCCCGCCCAGGGCGGTGACGTCGCCGTAGCGCTTCGCCACGTCTCGGGCCTCGATCGCCGGGCCCGCATGGTTGTTCGACATTTGATCAAGCATTCCGCGTGGTCCTCTGCGGTGTCGAGTCGCGGCGGGCAAGGTGTGGAGCTGTGCCCACCGTATTGGCGGGCACAGCTCCACACCCGACTCGTTTCCTCGTGCATGGCCGGGTCAGGAGTCTCCCCCAAGCGCGGCTGAGATCGACGCTGCGGTGAGGCCTGGAACTCCAAGCCGGCCGTAGACACGGCGGGTCGAGGTCGGTAGGTTGAATCACCTATCGGCGGTGTGGGGGGACAGGGTCATGAAGCGGTTGGTGCGTTCGCTGCTGTCGGCTGGTGTGGTTGCTGCGGTGGCGGTGGTGCCGCTGGCGGTACTCGATGCTCAGATGTCAGGGGCCGCCGGGTCGGAATCGTGTACCTCCCCGAGCGGCCACTCGTTCTCCGATGTGCCGTCCGGTTCGTACTACAACACCGCCGTCGGCTGGCTGGTCGGGGCCGCGGTCACGTCGGGAACCTCCCCGGGCCACTACTCGCCGAGCCAAGAGGTGACGCGCGCACAGATGGCCGTCTTTCTGTGGCGCGCGGCCGGTGAGCCGTACGTCGACGATGACCCCGGGTTTGGTGATGTGCCCCCAGGGTCGTACTTCGAGACGGCGGTGGCTTGGCTGGTGCAGGCAGGGGTCACGACGGGCACCGCACCGGGCACATATTCCCCGGACCAGAAGGTCACACGGGCGCAGATGGCGGTGTTTCTGTGGCGGGCGGCGGGCGAGCCCCAACCGGATGGCGATCCCGGGTTTGGCGACGTTCCTCCTGGTTCGTACTTCGAGACGGCGGTGGCCTGGTTGGTGCAGGCCGGGGTCACGACGGGCACCGCACCGGGCACGTACTCGCCTAGCCAGAAGGTCACGCGGGGTCAGATGGCCGTGTTCCTGTTTCGGTCCGGCTGTGGCACCTCGATCGCTGGCGCAGAACTGATCGACACCGGCGGGCACGTGACCTGTGCCGTCGTGTCCGGCGCCGCGAAGTGTTGGGGCAACGGCATCGGCGGAAAGCTCGGCAACGGTGTCAGCGCCAACTCGAGCGCCCCGGTTGGGGTCTCGGGGTTGTCCTCCGGGGTGACCAGGGTCGATGTCGGCGGCGGTCACAGCTGTGCCCGGCTGAACGACGCGACGGTGAAGTGCTGGGGCGGGGGGAACGAGGGCCAGCTCGGCGACAACACGGCCTTCAACCGATCTACTCCCGTGGCCGTGACTGGCCTCACCGACGTGACCGATGTTGCCGCCGGCGGCCAGCATTCGTGCGCAGTGGTCACCGGCGGCACGGTGAAGTGTTGGGGCGACAACTACTACGGCCAGATCGGCGACGGCACCAACCTCGACCGCTGGGCCCCAGTTGCCGTCACGGGGCTGACCGGCGTCGTTGCCGTTGACGCCGGGGACCATCACACGTGCGCACGGCTGAGCAACGGAACCGCGAAGTGCTGGGGCCGCAACTTCGCGGGAATGTTGGGCGACGGCACCGAGACCAACCGGACGACGCCGACCACGGTTTCGAGCCTCTCCGGGGTGAAGACGATGGCGCTCGGTTCGGCACATACGTGTGCGGTGTTGGTGGGCGGTGATGCGAAATGCTGGGGGAGCGACTCCAACGGGCAACTCGGCGACGGCGACCCGTTCGAAAACCGCCAGAGGACACCGACCACGGTGGTGGGGCTGTCGGGGGCCATCGCCATCTCGGCGTCGTTCTCCCGCACCTGTGCGGCGTTGAGCGGGGGCGGCACCGCCAAGTGCTGGGGCGAGAACACCTACGGAGGATTGGGCGATGGCACCAACACATCCCGAGAAACCCCGACCTCGGTGTCGAACCTCGCCGGGGTCAGCGCGATTACCTCGGCGGGTCACTCGTGCGTGCTGCTGACAAGCGGTGCGGCAAAGTGCTGGGGGCTGAACGACGAAGGTGAACTGGGCGACGGAACGCTCGTCAACCGCAACACCCCGGTGTCCGTCGTCGGACTCTGACGCTGGGCGCCCTCGCTCCGGCGGCCCCGAATATCCTGCACCAGACCCTGACTGCCAACTCACCCGCCGGTTGGCACACTGCGAAACGTCCATGGGCTTGGTACCTTGCTGGTGATGGACAGCTTTCGGCCCAGGTTCGGTGCCAGCGATGACCCTTGGTTCCGGGTCGGCACCTTTGACGTCGGATCGTCGGCGTTCGCTGGCCTGCTCGTGCTGGCCGGAATGGTGCTGTGGGCCGTCGAGGGGCCCTCGAATGCCGTCTCGAGGTGGCTGTGGTTCGACTCCTCGAAGGTGCTCGACGGTGAGGTCTGGCGACTGCTGACCTGGTTCATTCCCGAGGCGCCCAGCCTCTGGGTGGTGGTGTCGGCGGTGATCGTCTACTACTTCGGGTCCCAGATGGAGGGGGCCATCGGCCGAGCTCGGATGGCTCAATTCCTTGCCGTCTTGGTGCTCATTCCGTCGCTCGTCGCCGTAGTGCTGGACCTCGCCTTCGTCGACACGACCATTGCGTTCACGGGCAGCTCGGTGGTCAGCCTGAGCGGCGCCGTCTTCTATGCCTTCGTGGCCTACATGCCCCGCGCCCGGTTCTTCTTTGGGATCCCGGCGTGGGTGTTGGCTGCGGTGTTCGTGGCCGTCGAGATCCTCTCGCTGGTCGGTCAACGGGACGGTGTCTTTCTGCTGTTGGTGGTACTCCGGGTCGCCCTCACGCTGGTAGCAACCCGGGCCTTCGGCCTGGCTGAGGAACTGCAGTGGATCCCGAAGGTCCCCATCGGTTCCCTGGCGACACCCAGCACCTCGGGCGGCGGAGGCAGGGGACGGCGCAGGAAGCCCAAGCGCGCGCCGCGGTCCGACGCTCGCCTCAGCGTGGTGGAGAACGACTCCTTCGAGACGCTGGAGATCGACGCGATTCTCGACCAGGTCTCGGCGCTGGGCGTTGACAGCCTGACGAGCGACCAGAAGAAGCGGCTCAAGGCGTACTCCAAGGACCGCAAGAAGAAGCGATAGCGCCGCAGCCGGGGCACGCCGGCACCCCGGTGGAACGATCACCCCGGGATATGGTTCCCGCCGTGTCGATGCCGCAGTTCCCCCATGGTCGTGGCGCCGGCCATCGGCCGGCGAACGTCAGTGGCGGCACGGTCTGGGACCACGTGCGCCCCGGCCCCGTGTTCTTGGGCACCCTTGCGGGGTTCGTCGCCAGCGGGGTGTGGTTGTGGATGGCCTCGGCCCGTTGGCTGGTGTTCGTCTTCGTGACCCTCGGTTGGGTGGTGTCGCTGTGCCTGCACGAATTCGGTCACGCACTGGTTGCCTACCTGGGGGGTGATACCGCTGTGGCCGACAAGGGCTACCTGACCCTCGATCCGCGGCTGTATGCACATCCGGTGCTCAGCTTGGCGCTCCCCCTGCTCTTCCTGGTGATGGGCGGCATCGGCCTTCCCGGCGGGGCGGTGGGGATCTCGACCGCTGCGTTGCGAAGCCGCCGCTGGGAGAGCGCCGTGTCGTTGGCCGGTCCGGCAGCCAACCTCATCATCGCAGTGTTGTGCCTCGCCCCGTTTGGCCTGGGCCTGGTCGACCAGGGGCCGGTGGCGTCACTGAGCGAGCTGAACTTCGCCGCCGCTCTGGCCTTTCTTGGGTTCCTCCAGGTCACGGCGTTGGTGTTGAACCTGTTGCCCATCCCCGGGCTGGACGGATTCGGCGCCATTGCGCCGCACCTGTCCAGCGAGCTCCGGCGCACCCTGGACCCGATGAGACAGTTTGGGATCCTGCTCGCCGTCGCCGTGTTGTGGCTACCCGGCCCCAACCGGGTGTTCTTCGGGTTCGTGCGCGGGTTGACCGAGGCCGCCGGAGCGGACAGGTTCCTGTCCTCCTTCGGCTACGCGCTCTACCGGTTCTGGGAGACCATCCCGATCTGAGGCGAGGAGCGCCCCGGCGAGGCCGAATGCGCCGGGTGGGCGCTTCACGTTGTGGCTGGGGTCGCTCAGCGGTCACGATGAGGGCCTATGGCACGCATTCTGGTCACCGAGAAGATCGCAGACCCCGGCTTGGACCGGCTCCGCCAAGCCGGACACGAGGTGGACATCCGGCTGGGGCTGACCCCCGAGGAGCTGGTGGCGACCATGCCGGGGGCGGCCGCCCTGATCGTGCGGTCATCGACCCAGGTGACCGACGAGGTGCTGGCCGCCGGCAGCGATCTGGTCATGGTGGGGCGCGCCGGTATCGGGTTGGACAACGTCGACGTCAGCGCGGCGACCGATCGCGGCGTCATGGTGGTGAATGCGCCGCAGTCGAACACGTTGTCGGCGGCCGAGCACACCATGGCCATGCTGCTGGCGATGGCCCGCAACATCCCGCAGGCACACCAGGCGCTCCGTGAGGGGCGGTGGGAGCGCAGCAAGTGGAACGGTGTCGAGCTGGCCGAGAAGACGCTGGGGGTCATCGGCCTGGGGCGCATCGGTACCCTGGTGGCCCAGCGCGCCATGGCCTTCGGCATGAAGCTGGCCGCCTACGACCCCTTCGTGTCGGCCGAACGGGCCCGCCAGCTGAACGTCGAGCTGCTCGGCTTGGAGGACCTGTTGGCCAGGTCGGACTTCCTCACGCTGCACCTGGCGAAGACCCCCGAGACCGTGGGGTTGCTGGACGCCAAGGCGTTGGCCTCGGCGCGACCCGGCGTGCGCATCGTCAACGTGGCCCGAGGTGGCATCATCGTCGAGGAGGATCTGGCCGAGGCGGTTCGGTCCGGCCACGTTGCCGGGGCCGCCCTGGACGTCTTCGCAGCAGAGCCCACCACGGAGTCGCCGCTCTTCGAGCTGGACAACGTCATCGTCACCCCGCACCTGGGCGCCTCAACCACCGAGGCCCAGGACAAGGCGGGCAACGTCATCTCCGACATGGTGCTGCTGGCGTTGGCCGGCGACTTCGTGCCCTTCGCCGTCAACGTCGAGGCGGCCGAGGTGCCCCAGACCGTCAGGCCCTTCCTGGGATTGGCGGACGACTTGGGGCGCATCTTCGCCGGCCTCGTGGGCGCCAACACTCAGGCGCTGGAGATCGAGCTGTGCGGGCAGATCGCCGAGCACGACACCCGACTGTTGGCGTTGTCCGCCCAGAAGGGCTTCTTCGGGGCCATCACCGATCAGCCGGTGAGCTACGTCAACGCACCCCAGATTGCCGAGCAGCAGGGCATTGAGGTTCGCGCGGTGACCTGCCCCGAGTCGGTGGACTACCTCAGCCGCATCACCGTGTCGGGTGGCGGCCACTCGGTGTCGGGGGCCTTGGTTGGGTTGAGCCACCTCCCGAAGGTTGTGGGTGTCGACGGCCACGCCGTCGACATCAGCGTGGCCCCCTACATGCTGGTGATCCACAACCAGGACGTGCCCGGACGCATCGGCTTCGTCGGCGGTGTGCTGGGTGACGCCGGGGTGAACATCGAGGACATGAACGTGGGCAAGAACCCGTCCGGTGAGGGCTCGCTGATGGTGGTCACCACGACGGAGGCCACGCCACACGACGTCGTGGAGCGACTGCGCACCGGCGACGGCATCGAATCGGTGCGCTCCGTCGGCTGAGGTTCGCCGGCGGACGCGCTGCGTGCTGAGGCCTGCTGCGGCCGATTGCGTGGAGTGACGAGGGCGCCCAACGACCTGCCGCCGGAGCGCCTGGCGGGTGGGGGCTAGCTTGCCTCCGAGTCGCCGCGACGAAGCTGGAGCGCTATGAAGGTCCCTGAACCTGTTGCCAACGCGGCGGCACGTCGTGTGCCCGACCTGTACAGGGCGGTGTTTCTCGCACGCCGGGCCCAAGCTCGGGTGGGGCGACCACGGCGGGCCGCAACGGTCACCAAGCCGCGCAGCCCCAAACCAGCCGGTGACGCGCCGACACAACGGCGTCGCAACGTCTTGTTGATCACCGCCGACCAGCAGCGGTTCGACGCGCTCGGGTGCCACGGCCAGCAGGTCGCCCGGACTCCTCACCTCGACGGCCTGGCCGCCTCCGGTATCGACTACCAGCGGGCACACACACAGAACGTGGTGTGCATGCCGTCGCGGTCGACGCTGCTGTCGGGCCAACACCCCCGCACACATGGGGTGGTGGCCAACGGGATCCCGCTTCCCCACGAGTCGCTGAGCGTGGCCGAGGTGTTGCGGCGGGCCGGCTACCGAACGGCGCTGATCGGCAAGCCCCATTTCCAACCGCACCTCGACCTTCTCCAGCGATTCGACGAGAACCGGCTGGCCTCCCAGGGGCAACGAGGCCCGTGGTACGGATTTGATCACGTCGAATCCGCTGGGCACGGCCCGACCGTGCCGACCCACTACACCGACTGGCTCCATGAGCACCACAGCGACGCCCTCCGGGGTTTCGCCACCGTGCTGACCGGTGAGGGCGGTGGCGATACCGGCGCACCGGAGCTGCACCACAACCCGATCCCGACCGAGCAGTACCACACCGCGTGGTGCGCCGACCGGGCCATCTCCCACCTGAAGCGCCTCGGCGACGACCCGTGGTTTTGCTGGTTGAGTTTCCCCGACCCTCACCATCCCTTCGATCCGCCGATGGACGAGGTCACTCAGCGCATCGACTGGAGGGACGTGCCCCTCCCCGAGAACCACCTCCGCGGGCCGGAGGCCGAGACGGCGCTGGAGTCGAGACCCGCCCACTGGGCGGCCTATTGGCACGGTCGGTTCACCAACCCCGAAGGCGGGCCCACCAGTGTGGTCCCCTCGCAGGTCGTCGAGAGCCAGATCCGGGAGATGACCGCCCTTATCGCGGTCGAGAACGAGCTGATCGACGACGCTGTCGGGCGGGTCCTCGCCGAGTTGGATCGCAGAGGCGTCCTCGAACACACCGACGTGATCTACACCTCGGATCATGGCGACCTCGGCGGCGACTTCGGACTGCTGTTCAAGGGCCCGTACCACGTTGACGCGCTGATGCGGGTCCCGCTGATCTGGCGCCCCGCCCCTGCCGCGGGTGTCAAGGCCGCCACTGTGGCCGAACCGGTCGGCCTCGTGGATGTGGCCCCGACGATGTGCTCCATCGCCGGGGTGGACCGTCCCGCCGCCATGGACGGCGAGGCGCTGCCCTCGGCGCCCGGCTCGGGGCGGGAGCGGGTAGTGACCACCTGGGACAGCCAGTTCGCCTCCGTCGGCATGCACCTGCGAACCATCCATCGAGATGGCTTCACCTGCACCCGCTACGAACCCTCGACCACCGACGTGGGCGGGCGCTTCCGGCTGCTCTGGCAGCTCTGGGCGCGCAACTGCCAGGTGCCGAGCTACGACGGCACCGAGGGCGAGCTGTACGACCACGGCGACGATCCCCACCAGCGGATCAACCGGTGGGCCGACCCGGACTACCGCTCCATTCGGGACGACCTGCTGGGCGACCTCGCCGACCACCTGCCGCCAGAGCGCAGGCCGGGCCTTCCGGTGGCAGCGCCCACCTGAGCCGGGGTTGACCCGATCGCGACCCCGTCAGGCCTCGTCGCCGGCCCGGAACCGGCAGCGGTCGTCGCCCTTGGCGATGGTGGTGTCGCACCGAAAGGCCAGGCCGGGAAGTGCATCGGCCACGAACGGCTGATCGACGGCGCAGAACACCGATGCCACCTCGGGGGCGCCGTGGCGCCGGCACAACTCGGCGTATCGGCACGCCGTGACGTCCAGCCGAAGCCCGGTGTCGGTGGTGGCCAGTCCGTCGAGTCGGTAGATGCGGCGCTGCTCGGCATCGCCCATGATCACCCGCACCGCCTGGCCGAGGGCGGGCACGGTGCGCTCCTCGGGCAGCCAGTCCTGCATCATGCGACCTCCGGTGGCCACCACCTGATCGCGCACCGCGGTCAGGGCGGCGTCCTCGCCGAGCCTCTGCGCGAGCGTGCGATACGAGGCCACGGCCATGGCGACGGCGTCGTCGACCATCGGCGAGTTCCCGCCGCGGGAGCGGAGGCGGAGGCCGGCGAATCGGCCGAGCGTGGCAGCGAAGGCCGCGGCGCCGGCTACCGGCCCCAGGTGGCGGCGGTGCATGGAGGCAAAGCCTCGAACCTGGGTGGCCTTCTGGCGCGGGGTCAGGACAAACGGCGAGTTGCTATCCATCGTTGCTTGGCTGGACCACGATCTGCGCGGCGAGATCGTTGGTGGTCGGCCTCGTGACCAGCCCGCTGTTGGAGACCAGGAATCTGGCCCCGTTTCCGTCGAGTGCGGTGACCCAGCGGCGCAGGTAGCGGCCCCTGCGCTTCGGGGTGTTGCGCACTGCCCACGAGAATCCGGCGAGGGCCACCGGCACCCCGCCGTCGACCCGGAGGTGTGTTTCGGTGTGGCGGGGGTTGACCCCCGGCGCCGTCGAGATCCGGGAGCCCACCGTTTGCACCTTGGCAGTCGGAAGCAGTCTCGACAGGTCGACCAGGCCAAGCTCGGCCTCGATTTCGATCTCGGAGAAGCGCGCTCGCCGGTCGGGCACCTTGGCGGCGCCGAGGACGACGCTGGCGGTGCCGCCGTCGATGGTCGCGCCCAGGTCGGACAGTGCGAAACCCGCCGGGTGCGAGCGGGACCGAATTGCCAGCGAATGCAACCCGTAGGGCCCGGGGCCGGGGAGTTCCCATCGGCACTCGGCCAGCCCTGGGCCTGCGACGGTCTCGGCCTCGAAGGCCACCAATTCGCCGACGGCGGTGTCGGAGTATTCGACCGCCGAAATGATGGCGTCGGATTTACGTTCCCCGGTGGTCCACGGGCCGCCGCGCACCTCGATCCCGCCTTCGACGTCCGGCCCAACCCGCAAGGTGTGCAGCCGGTGTGGGTGGTCGCGCCAAGCGAATCCGATGGAGGTGAGTGCGGCGCTCACGACGCGGCGCTCTTCGCTGCGACGAGGTCGTGTTCAACGCTGGCGAGTGGGGTGACCCGGCCGCCGTCGGGGTCGCATAGCGTCTTGGCGTCCCGGTAGACCCTGGGGGTGCGATACAGCATCGCAACGGCCCGCCAATGCCCCGGGCAGACGTAGGACTCGGCTTCGTTTCGTTCGAGCCACGCTCGAACTGTGGGTGCGCCTGTCGAGGGCATTCGCGGGAACAGGTGGTGCTCGACGTGGTGGCTGAAGTTGAAAAACAGTAGGTCCGTGATGCGCCAACTGCGCACGCTCATGGAGTTGGCGATCGGGTCGTTGGTTTCGGCCATGCCGCGCAGGAAGTGGTTGGTGAGGATGTAGGACTGGCCGATGAAGTTGGCGGTCATGAAGGGCACGAGGACCGTGAAGACGGCCCACCATCCGCCAGCCACGGCCAGCCCGGCCCACGGGACGACGCACAGGACGGCCTGGGCGATCCACCGCCCTCTGGGTTGTCCGGCGAACTCCTTGCGGTGCTTGGCCTGAAGGAGGAGCACCACTTGGGCATGGAAGGTGAAGGAGTAGAGAAAGAAGAGGTAGCTGTACCAGGTGCCCGAACCCGGCGAGAGGGCAACAAATCGGGCCATGGCAGGGTTCTTCTCGTAGCGGCGAAGCGTGCCGAAGTTGTCCGGGTCACGATCCCCCATGTTGGTGTTGCCGTGGTGGGCGACGTTGTGCCAACGGATCCAGAAGCTCGGGGGGATGAGCTCGGGGCCGAAGCCGAGCCACCCGACAAACAGCCGAAGCCACCTGGGGCCACCCAGCGCGCCGTGCAGTGCCTCGTGGGCGAGAAAGGCCTGGGAGACCTGCGCCATGCCAGCCACCAGGCCGAGCAGCAACGACACCGGCCAGGCCGGGCGGCCGATGGTGGCCGTGAGCACCGAGCCCCAGAAGATGCCCTGCAACAGGATGAAGTTGAGGTAGCGGTGCGGTCGGGCGCGGAAGACCTCGGCCGGGAGGTCGTCGCGGATCCTGGCTCGCATCAGCGCCTCGGGGGGCGCGGGATCCCTCGTGAACGTTGTGGTCATCGCCTTCACCGTCCTTGCCGGGCAACGCGGCAGTAGCCTGCAATGAGACAGTTTGTCTCATTGCAGGTCGAGCTTCAATTCGGGTACCTCGCCCCAGAGCGATTCCGCGCTAGCCCGTGAAGGACGGGCGGAGTGGTGCGGCGGGTGTCGAGGCCTCCGAGTCACTTGGACTCTGCCCGGCGCTGTCGGGCGAGGAAGGCGCCGAATCGTCGGGCGAGCTCGGCGGCGCCGTCGTCGTCGAGCCTGGCGGAGCTTGATCGACCGGCCCGACCCACAGGTGATAGTTCCCCGCCGTTGCCACGGTGGCGGTGATCAGACGGCCGCCGGGCACGTTGGTCTCGGTCACGGACGTCAGGTTGTCGACGGCTACCGGGTGCTCAGCGTCGGCGGAGGTGGGCGTCCACACCACCAGCTCACCGCCGGGATCGGGGGCGGTGGCCGCCACCGTCAAGTAGCCGGTGTCGGGGTCGCTGCGCAGCTCCGTGAGGCGGCCGGGGGTTGCCCGCGGGTAGCCGCGCCCGATCAGGTCGAGGTGCTCCTCAGCCGGGCCGTCGCTCTCGGGGCAGTACAGGTCGGGCGGGGTCCCAACGGCTCCGGGGGCAACCACTTCGTCCCCCTCCCAGCGAACGGAGTGGGGGTCGCCGCAGCTCTGGCGCCACTGCCACCAGGCTCCGCCCCAGCCCAGGCGGTCCTCGTCGGCCGCGTAGCGCCGAAACCTGGCCATGGTCTCCTCGTTGGTGCTCCAGAAGCCGTATTCGCCCCCCCAGTTGGGAACACCGAGCTCAAGGGTGATCGACTCGATCAGCTCGTTGAGGCCCTCGATGGTGAAGCCGTTCTCGATGGATTCGGCGTAGTTGTGCACCGAGCCAGCGAGGTTGGACACGTCCGGGCCGAGGGACTCCACGGCCGGAATGGCGAAGCCCCGACTGCGATCTGCGGCAGGCAATGCGGGTTCCAGGAAGATGACGTGGTCGAAGGGAGCGTCGGTCTGCGCGGCGCGGATGGCGCCGATCACGTCGGCCAGGAACTCGTTGTAGGTCGGCGCCAACTCGCCCGCCGGCCGAGAGTTCTCGGGTTCGTTCAAGAGGTCGAACCCTGCAACCTCCGGACGACCCGCGAAGCGCTCGGCGATCGCCCCCCAGCTGGCAGCGAAGCGGTCGCGGATGCCGTCGGTGTTGTCGTAGAAGTTGTTCCAGGCGCGGGTGACCGCCGGCGAGCTGTTGCGATCCTCGCCTTCGAGGCAGGTGGAGAGCCCGTCGGTGAGCGTGGCCCATTCGGGCGCGCCGTCCCACCCCTTCGCCGGCGTGGTGCCCGGTGGGCAGCTGGCCGGGTCGGTCGTGGAGATGAACGCCGAATAGGCGTCCTGGTGCATGTCGATCACGGTGTACATGCCGTGTGCGGCGGCCACTCGAACGTAGGCGTCCACCTGATTCAGGTAGTCCTGGTCAATGGTTCCCCGGGTCGGCTCGACGCGAGACCAGGTGACCAGCAGGCGGATCACGCTGAAGCCGTGCTCGGCCATCCGCTCCCAGTCGTCCTGGGTGACCGGGATGCTGGGGTCCAGTCCCGGGACGCCCTCCCAGTACTCGCCCAACGAGTTCACGTTGACCCCTCGGAGCAGCACGTCCCGTCCCTGCGAGTCGACGATGCGACGATCGCTGGAGGTGGAGAGCGGCGCTAGGTCCACGATCGCGGATACCGGATGATCGTCGGCGGCACCCGCCGGTGACGGACTGATCGGAACGGCCGTCAGCGTCAGCAACACCGCTGCTGCGAGGGACGCTCGCCAACGCGGGCTGGGGCATCCGGTCGGTTCGGGGCGGGGGCCACCGGGGGGCGGCTCGGGTCGGTTCGGCTTGCTGGGCATGGCGAAACCGTAGCCAGACGAGCCGGCGAGCGTCCGGGAGCGACGCCGGGGGCCGACCGGGTGGACTTGTTGGACGTTGTAAGGTGGGGCGATGGCATGCGCCACCAACGACGGACCTTTGCGGCAAGCGGGCGGCCCGTCGTGACAGCCACTCGGGGCGCCATTCGCGAGGCGACGCTGGAGATCATCCGGGCCGATAGCGTTGCGGGAGTGACGTTCAAGAAGGTGGCCGAACGCGCCGGCGTGGCGCGAGCCACGGTGTACCGCCACTACGCCACCGTCGAGGAGCTGGTCGAGGACGCGCTCATCTCAGGCGACCCGCCTCCGGTGAAACTGGGAGGAGCGGAGGGCATCGCAGATCAGATCGTGGCCGCCCTCGAGACCTTGACCCGTGAACTTGAGGACCCCGTCGCTCGGGCGATTGTCACCTCGGTGCTCGACCGCTCGAATCAGGGGGGACAGTCGCGCGACTTCCGAGATTCCTACGTTGCCGGGCTGATCGCGCAACTCGACACTGCACTTCGCGTGTCCCTCCCCGAGGCCAACTTCGATAGCGAGTGGCTTTTTGACCACCTCGTCGGACCCGTCTTCTCGCGCTCGGTCATTCGCGGTGTGCATCCCGACGCCGAGTTCCTCCGACAGGTTGCCGCTCGGGCGCTGACGAACCTCGTGGACGAAACCAAGGCCGAGGAGCGCTGACGCCCCGAACGCTCGGTCGCAGCTGAGGGTCATCGTTCAATCTGCGGTGGGTGATATTCCCCAATCAGCGTCTGTCGCTTGACGCTCTGTCACCCCTGAGACAATCTGTCGCAGGGGTCGGGACAGTTCGTCTCATTGCTGTTCATGCCTCCGTACGCCCGACGACAGGAGGTTCCGTCATGAGAATTCGAACCAGGCCGCTCACCGGCGCTTCGCAACGCAAGACGCCCAGAGTGCGAAGGTTGGCGGCGTTGCTGTTCGCCACACTCATGGCGCTGCTCCTTCAGCCGACGGTCGGCGCCCAGAGCGGCGAAACGGTTCTTGACGGAGATGGCACGTTTGGATCCAACAACGGGTCCATGTCGACCGAGCTCTTCGGCGACGGAGATGTCCCGACTACAGATCCTCCAAATGCTGGTGGCTTCTGGGGAGACCGCAATTTTCGAAACGTACGGCCAAGCCTGCGCATGTACCGACCCAATATTGCCGTCGCTGGCAAGCCTGCTCGGGTCTGGGTGTGCATCGACGAACTGAAGTCCGTCCATGAGGGAGGGGCTGCAACCGGCGGGATCGCAAACTTCAGCGTGACCTTGCCAGGTCCCTCGGTCGCTGGGCCCATGAGTCCTGGGGCCCCCTATACGACCGCGCCCATCAACTACACGAGGGATCCCGGCGCTGCGGACGAGAAGTGTGCCGCCGTTGATGTGACTGCTCCTGCAGCTGGTACCGACGTGGCAAGCACCCTGGTTGGCGTCACCGTGACCGCCTCAAATGTGTGCAATGCCTGCAACGGCGACTTCAGCCACGCGATCAGCCCAGCTACGACCGGGGCCCCAAAGGACATCACCTTCCACTTCCCGAAGGTGATTCCTGACTCGGCACAAGATGACTACGTGATCGTCGCCGCCAGCGGCGGCACGGTGATCAACCCTCTACCGAACGACGAACACGCCCTCCACGCACCCGACGCGCTCCGCGTCACCACCGCCACGGGTGATGCCAACGGCGCCTGCGTCGTCGAGACGCCGTTCACCGTGAAGGTCACACCCAATTCAGGGGCTACCGCAGGCACCTGTACCTACACCTACAACTCCAACGAAACCGACGGCTACGCGCCCGGTGATGGTGACATCGGCGACGCGGTCATCCACTGGGGAGTCCTGCCCGAGCCCCAGCCCCTGGCGGCGGCCGACTTCGCCAGCGTTGACGCCTGGTACGCCGACAACGAGCCGGCGTCTGCCGGCACCGACGTCGACACCACCATCGACCTCCTGGCCAACGACAGCGATCCGCAGGGCGGCACGCTGGCGGTCACCTCGGTGCCCGCAACCTCGTCCCAGGGTGGAACCATCGTGGACAACGCCGACGGCACCGTCGGCTACACACCGGCCCAGGACTTCTGCGGCGCCGATACGTTCCAGTACGAGCTGACTGCGTCGGGCGCGTCGGTTTCGACGAGGACGGCCACCGGTATCGTCGACATCACGGTGAAGTGCAACAACCCGCCGGTTGCCGTGGACGACAGCTTCTCGGTCGTGCAGGGCGGAACCGTCGCCGGAACGCCGTCGGTCAAGGCCAACGACCTCGACTTTGAGGATCCCACCAGCGGCCTGGTGTACGCCGTGGACGGTGCCGGCCCGTCCAACGCAGCATCGTTCACGCTCAACCCGGACGGCACCTTCACCTACACCCACGACGGTTCGGTCACCCCGACGACCGACACCTTCGACTACAAGGTGTGCGACCAGCACGCCACCATGCAGCCGCCGTCGGATCCGACCGTGCTGCCCCGGTGCGCCACCGCCACTGCGACGATCAACATCGGTCTCGCCCCGCAGGCCAATCCGGTTCCGGTGGCCGATGCCGCCAGCGTGGACGCCTACTACAGCTCAGACGGGCAGGCCGCCACCAGCGTGACGGTGGACGTCGCCGCCAACGACAGCGACCCCGACGGCAACCTGGACCCGACCACCACCACGGTGTTGACCGGGCCCAATCCCGTTCAGGGAACGTTGACCAACAACTCCGATGGCACATTCAAGTTCGAGCCCGCCGACGGATACTCCGGCCTCGTCACCGTCGTGTACCAGATCTGCGACGACAAGGACGCCGCGACGCCCCCGGCAACGTCATCGCTGTGCGGCAGCGCAGCCCTTCTGATCACCGTGGTGGGCAATGCCCCACCGGTCGGTTTCGACGACACCGCCACCGCAGCGCCTGGCTCGTCGGGAACGACGATCAATCTGATCGCCAACGACGTCGAGCCCGGTGGTGAGGGCCTGTCGGTCACCTCCGTCGACGCCACCTCCGCCCAGGGTGGAACCGTGACCGACAACGGTGACGGCACCGTGAGCTATGCGCCCGCAGCCGGATTCGTCGGCGAGGACACCTTCGAGTACACGGTGTGCGACGAGCATGTCGCCGCCGCCGATTCGGGGGCCGTCAGCAAGGACGACCCTTGGATCCGTTGCGATACGGCGAAGGTGACCGTGCAGATCACCAACAACGCTCCGGTGGCGGTCGACGACGCGGCGGCCACGCCGGCCAACACCGCCGTCGAGATCGACGCCCTGGCGAACGACAGCGATCCGGACGGAGACACGTTCGCCGTGAAGGACTTCGACGCCACATCGGTCGGCGGCGGAACCGTGGTGAACAACACGTTCACCTACACCCCGCCTGCCGGATTCAGCGGCCTCGACACCTTCAACTACACCATCGAGGATCCCTCGGGTGCGACCTCCACGGCAACCGTGCGAGTGGTGGTCGGGGATGTTGATGCCGACGAGGACGGTGACGGCATTCCCGACTGGATCGAGATCATCATCTGCGGCAGCCCCACGTGTGCCGACGGCAGCGAGGACGCCGACGGCAACGGCATCCCCGACTGGCGTGAGATCCTGCTGTGCGGCGCGGCGGGATGCGTCGACGTGGACTTCATCAAGAGCCTGAACCTCGGTGAGTGCCCCGCCGACGGACCATTCGAGATCCCTGGCACCGTGGACTTCGATGTCCCCAGTGGGTTCACATCGAATTCCGATATCGACGTGACGCTCTGGGATGTGAAGCAGGTCCTCTACGACGGGCCGCTACCCCCATCGGGCACGGTGGAGCTGGGGATTCCGAAGGACCTGACACCGGGTGAGTACACCTTTGTGGTGATGGGTACCGACGCCTCCTCCGGCCAACTGAAGGTCGATGGATGCACCCGGCTTGGTGAACTCGCCAAATCCGAGTCGGGCGACGATCCCAAGAGCGACGCCGACGAGCCAGCGGGAACCACCGGCGGCGACACCGGCGACGGCGGCGGAACCAGCGGAGCCAAGACGGAGGTCGGCGGTACGTCGGCTACTCCGAGCTCGGCCGGTTCCCTGGCCCGAACCGGGAGCTCACCCCAAATCCTCGGGTTGGCAGCGCTGATGCTGGTGCTGGGCGGCCTCATCCTGAAGCGGCGTCGCTCCTCGGCCACCGGCTGAGGTCCGACGCAGACGGTTCACGTAGGTGCACCGTTGCGGGCCGGTTGGGTGATTCGGTCACCCAACCGGCCCTCGGCTTGTTCCGCAGCGCCGGCCCGGTGAGCTGCGCGCCGCGAGTCAGTCGGCGATATCAAACCCGGCGGTGACCTTGGTTGGGTGGAGCCGCACGAGGAGCTCGCCGGGTACACCGTTGCGCTCACCGTACTCGTCGGCCCGCTCGGCCCCCATGTAGCGGCCGCCGATCCGGGCTGCGAAGCGTCGCACCATCTCGCTGTCATCGGACAGCGAGATGGTGCCGTCGACCTTCACGAACGAATACGGCGGCACCTGATCGTCGACCACGAGCGAAGCTCGACCCTCGCGGGCAAGCGCGCGGCCCTTCCCGGTGCCCGAGCCGGTGTTGAACACCAGGTCGTCACCGTCGAGCACGAACCAGATCGGTGCCACGTGAGGGGCACCGTCCGCCGCCACCCAGGCGACCTTGCCGGTGCGCGTGCCCGCGGAGAGGAAGTCGCGAACCCGATCGTCTGAGAGCGATGCCATGGTCTCAGTATGGCATCGACCCTGTGTTCGCCGAGGGCCCCGCTGCCCCAGCCTCCACGCCGCCGTCGAGCAGCGAGCCCGGCGGCGACCTCTATCGGCTGCGGAGCTTGGACAACAGGCGCAGCAGCTCGAGGTAAAGCCAGACGATGGTCACCAGGAGGCCGAAGGCGCCGTACCACTCGAAGTCGCGGTGCAACCCCATCCGCTCGCCGCGCTCGATGAAGTCGAAGTCGAGCGCCAGGTTGAGCGCCGCAACAACGGCAACGACCACGCTGAATCCGATGCCCAGCAGGCTGGGGCTGGAGAGGAACCGCAACGAGTCTCGTCCGGCAAACAGGCTGACGAGGAAGCTCAGGCCGTAGAACACCATGATGCCGAGCGTGGCAAAGATGACCGTGCGGCGGAACTTGTCGCTGACCTTGATGATGCGGAAGGCGTAGAGGAACAACATCACAGCAAAGACCGCCAAGGTCATGCCGACGGCCTGTACCACGATGCCGTCGTAGGCGGTCTCGTACATGCGCGAGATGGCGCCGACAAAGAACCCTTCGGCCAAGGCGTAGATGGGCGCAATGAACTTGGCCAGGCGGGGTTTGAACCACAGGGCGAACACGCAGATGACGCCGATGCCGACGCCCACCCATGCGGCGATGGGGATGCTGTAGCTGTACTCGACCCCGGTGGCCGTGTTGATGGCCTCTGGGCCGCCGGTCATCACCCAGCCGAAGCCGGCCGAGATGAGCAGCAACACCAGCAGCACGCCGGTGGCGGCGGCCGTGCCCCGCATGGTCATGGTGCCGCCGCCGTCCAGGGGTGCGGCGGGACCGCCGAGGCCCGGTGGGGGCCATTGGGTGACGGCGTCGGCCCCGCCGGCGGACGCACGTCCCCACGAGGATGCGTCCTTGAGTGAACGGTCGGTCAGCATGGGGTTGGCCATCGGCTCAATGTAGACGGCGCCGCCCGAGCCTCACTGGCGTCGGGCTTCGGGGTCAACCGTTCAGGCTGGGCATCCAGTCGGGCCGGCTGGCCTCGTGGGTCGAGATGTCGGCAACGTGGGTCAGCGACAGGTCGATGTCGTCCAAGCCGTTCACCAGCCGGTGCTGCGCGGATGGCTCCAGCTGGAAGGACTCCTCAACACCCAGCGCCTGCACCTCGATGGAACCCGCCTCAACGTCGATGCTCAACATCATGCCCGGGTCGTCCCGAAGGGCCCGCAGTAGGCGCTCGCCCAACTCGAAGCTGACGGTGACGGGGACAACGCCGACCTTCGTGGCGTTGTTGACAAAGATGGGCCCGAACCGGGGCGAGACCACGGCGTCGAAGCCGTATTGCTGGAGGGCCCACACGGCGTGCTCGCGTGATGATCCGGTGCCGAAGTTGGGCCCGGCCACGAGGATGTTGGCCCCTTGGTAGCGCTCGTCGTTCAAGACGAAACCGGGCTCATCGCGCCACTCGGCGAACAGGCCGCGGTCAAACCCCGTGCGCTCCACGCGCTTGAGCCAGTCCGAGGGGATGATCTGATCGGTGTCGACGTCGGAGCGATCAAGGGGGACGGCTCGGCCGGTGACGATTCGTACGGGTTCCATGGTGGTCCTTTCGGGACGGAGAGGGGTGGAGGACGCAGTGAGGGGCGGCGCTACAGGTCGGCCGGCTCGGCGAAGTGCCCGGCGACGGCGGTGGCCGCGGCCACCGCTGGCGACACCAGGTGGGTGCGCCCGCCGCGGCCCTGCCGACCCTCGAAGTTGCGGTTGGAGGTGGACGCCGATCGTTCGCCGGGGGCCAAGGTGTCGGGGTTCATGCCCAAGCACATCGAACAACCGGGTTCCCGCCAGTCGAAGCCGGCCTCCACGAACGTGCGATCCAGCCCCTCCGCCTCGGCCTGCTGCTTGACCGCATGGGAGCCCGGTACCACGTAGGTGCGCAGGCCTGAGGCAACCCGTCGCCCCTCCACAACTGCGGCGGCGGCGCGCAGGTCCTCAATGCGGGCGTTGGTGCAGGAGCCGATGAAGATCACATCGACGCCAACCTCCTTCATGGGCTGCCCGGCGTGAAGGTCCATGTAGGCCAACGCCCGCTCGGCCGCCGACGATTCGCTGGGATCATCGAACGATCCTGGATCCGGCACGGCGCCGTCCAGCGGAACCACCTGGCCGGGATTGGTGCCCCACGAGACGTGGGGGCGGATCTCGGCGGCATCCAGGGTGATCTCGTGGTCGAAGGTGGCCTCCTCATCGGTGCGAAGGTGGGCCCAATCGTCCAGGGCCGCCCGCCAGGCGGCGCCGGTGGGCGCGTGGGCCCGGCCTTTCACGTAGTCGAAGGTGGTCTGGTCGGGGGCGATCAGTCCCGCCTTGGCGCCCGCTTCGATGGACATGTTGCAGACGGTCATGCGGCCCTCCATGGAGAGGGCACGGATGGCCGAGCCGCGGTACTCCGCGATGTAGCCGATACCTCCGCCGGTGCCCAGGCGTCCGAGGATGGCCAGGATGATGTCCTTGGCGGTGGAGCCCGCCGGCAGGTCACCCTCGACGTTCACGGCAAGGGTGCGTTGTGGTACCTGGTTGAGGCACTGGGTGGCCATGACGTGTTCGACCTCGGAGGTGCCGATGCCGAATGCCAACGCACCGAATGCCCCGTGGGTGGCGGTATGGGAGTCGCCGCAGACGATGGTCATGCCGGGCAAGGTCAGCCCCTGCTCGGGGCCGATGATGTGGACGATGCCCTGCCGGGCGTTGCCCATGGGGAACTCGGTGACCCCGAACTCCGAGGCGTTGCTGCGCAGCGTGTCGATCTGCCTGCGCGACACGGGGTCGCCGATGGGGAGGCCGATGTCGGCGGTGGGCACGTTGTGGTCCTCGGTGGCCAGCGTCAGTTCGGGACGGCGCAACGGGCGGTTGGCCATGCGCAGGCCCTCGAATGCCTGGGGGGACGTCACCTCGTGCACCAGATGCAGGTCGATGTAGAGCAGGTCGGGCTCGCCCTCGGCCGAGTGGACGACGTGGTCGTCCCACACTTTCTGGCTGAGCGTGCGGGGCGCGCCGGTTTTCGACGCTCGTGAGGCGGTCTCAGGTGACATGACTACTCCCTCGTTTCCCATATAGTGGGATAGCGATCTCGGTGGGTGGTACGATGGTACCCATGGCGACCCGATCCGGCAACCCCAACCCCAACCCCAACCCCAACGCCAACGGCGGCGGCCCACAGCAGGTCACCGCCAGCGGAGTGGGGGTGGTGGACAAGGCCATGGCCGTGGTGGCGGTGCTGGAGGCGGGCCCGGCACGGCTCGCCGAGCTGACCGACCGCACGGGGCTGAGCCGGGCAACGACCCATCGCCTGGCCACCTCCCTGGAGACGCATGGACTGGTTCGACGAACCGCTGAGGGCGAGTTTGCCCTGGGCTTCCGCCTGCTGGGACTGGCCCGAGCTGCGCTGAACGGCACTGCGCTTGCGGAGGCTGGCCGGCCACTCGTGGCCGAGTTGCGGGACACCACCGGTGAGAGCGCACAGCTGTGGCTGCCCGATGGGGACTGGCGGGTCTGCCTCATCGCGGTTCAAGCCGGCCATGAGCTGCGCACCATCGTGGATGAAGGAGCACGGATGCCCATCGAGGTCGGCTCCGGGGGGCGGGCGCTTCGGGGCGACGTTGGTGGGGACGGCTGGGCGGCCACGGTGGGGGAGCGGGCCGAGGGGGTGGCCTCGGTGTCGGCGCCGGTTCGCGGGCCCGACGGGGTCGTGTTGGCCGCCGTCGGCGTGTCAGGGCCGCTCGATCGGCTGGGGGCGGACCCCGGCGGGCGATACGGCCAGGCAGTCACCGACGCCGCCGCGCGCCTGGCAGCAGTGTTGTCCGGCAACCCGGCGTCGGGGGAGTGACCGGCCGGCCTCTCCCCTCGGATGCACCGACCACACCGAATCGCGACGAGGTGTGGAGCTGTGCCCACCATTCTGGCAGGCACAGCTCCACACCTTGGTCACTCCCGGGGGAACTGCTGGGACTGGTGGCTCGGTAGGGTAGCGTGATGCCCACGTACCGTGTGATTCCCGGGTGACGGTCGTGACGTCTCATTCGGGGGTGCCCGGACGCGAGCCGGGCGGCGTTTCATTGGTGGCCGCCGGCCATCCGGTGACCGCCGATGCGGCGGTGGCCATGTTGAACCAGGGGGGCAACGCGTGGGATGCCGCGGTGGCGGCGGGGTTCGCCGCCACCGCGGCCGAGCCGTTGTTCACCAGCCTCGCCGGGGGCGGGTTTCTGCTCGCTGCGGGCCCGGCCCAGGCCCCGGTGCTCTTCGACTTCTTTGTGTCGGCGCCGGGGATGGGCCGAGCGGCGCCGGCCCCCACGCCCACGCCGGTTCCGATTCGTTTCGGCGCCGCCACCCAGACCTTCCACGTTGGCTCGGGATCGGTGGCGGTGCCTGGCCTGTTGGCGGGGCTGCTGGCGGTGCACCGACGCTTGGGCACGCTGCCGTTGGGCACGGTGCTCCGCCCAGCGGTGGAGGCGGCCGGCGAGGGTCAGAGCGCGGCACCGATGGTGCGCGTGGTGTCGCTCCTGGCGCCGGTGATGGCACGCACGGCCACCGGTACCCGGCTCTACCTGCGCAACGGCAAGCCGCTTGCCGCGACCGATCACTTCCACAACCCCGAGCTGGCCGATGTGTTGGCCCAGATCGGCGCCGGCGGACGCGATGGCTTCGACTCCCAGGAGCTGGGCGGGTCGGTGACCGTCGACGATGTGGCGGCCTATCGGGTGGAGGAGCGCCAACCGCTGGAGCTTTTGCTGCCGGATGGGTCGGGATGGACCAACCCGGCACCGGCGTTCGGCGGGCGCATGATCGCCATGGGGTTGGAGCGGCTGGGCGGCGACGAGCGTGGGGTGGACCGCTTCGATCCCGGCGGTGCGCTGGCGGTGGCCGAGACACTCGTCGCCCAGTACCAGGCGCGTCAGGGCATGGTCGGCGCCGTGCGGGGCACCACCCACCTGTCGGTCATCGACGGCCGGGGCAATGTGGCGTCCATGACGGCGTCCAACGGCTCGGGTTCCGGCGAATTCGCGCCGGAGACGGGCGTGCAGCTGAACAACATGATGGGGGAGGAGGACCTGCACCCGGCGGGATTCGACGCCGCCGTTCCGGGCGCCCGCATTCCGTCGATGATGGCCCCGACGGCGCTTCGTCTGGGGGACGTGAGCCTGGCGCTTGGCAGTGGTGGGAGCGAGCGCATCCGCAGCACGATGACCCAGGTTGCCGCCGAGCTGACGATTGGCCGCCACGACCCACGCGGGGCCGTGCTGCGGCCGCGGATGCACTGGGATGGAACGGCGCTGCAGGTGGAGCCCGGATTGCCCGAGGCGGCCATGAGGGCGCTGGAGCGGGCCCATCCGGTGGTGCGATGGGACCACACCGACCTGTACTTCGGCGGCCTGCACCTGGTGGCTACGCCGGACGTGGCGGTGGGCGACCCCCGGCGCGGCGGCGTCCAGCGGCTGGTCGCTCAGTAGTACCAGGGGTAGGGCGACCAGTCGGGATCCCGCTTCTCGAGGAAGGCGTCGCGCCCCTCGGCCGCCTCCTCGGTCATGTAGCCCAGCCGCGTCGCCTCACCGGTGAAGAGCTGCTGGCCGACCAGGCCGTCGTCGATCAGGTTGAAGGAGTACTTCAACATGCGCTGGGCCATGGGGCTCTTGCCGTTGATGCGGGCCGCCCAGGCCAGCGCCTCGTTCTCCAGTTCCTCGTGGTCGACCACGGCGTTCACCATGCCCATGCGGTGGGCGTCCTCGGCGGAGTACTCCGTGCCGAGAAAGAAGATCTCGCGTGCGAACTTCTGGCCCACCTGGCGGGCCAGGTAGGCCGAGCCGAAACCGCCATCGAAGCTGGCGACGTCGGCGTCGGTCTGCTTGAAGCGGGCGTGCTGGCGGCTGGCCAGGGTGAGGTCGGCGACGACGTGGAGGCTGTGACCCCCGCCGGCCGCCCAGCCCGGGACCACGCAGATCACCACCTTGGGCATGAAGCGAATGAGGCGCTGCACCTCCAGGATGTGGAGGCGGCCCGAGCGGGCCGGGTCGATGCTGTCGGCGGTGTCCCCTTCGGCATACCGGTAGCCGTCCCGACCCCGGATGCGTTGGTCGCCGCCCGAGCAGAACGCCCAGCCGCCGTCCCGGGGCGAGGGCCCGTTGCCGGTGAGCAGCACACAGCCCACGTCGGAGGTGGTGCGGGCGTGCTCCAGCACCCGGTACAGCTCGTCCACGGTGTCGGGACGGAAGGCATTGCGCACCTCCGGCCGATTGAACGCCACCCGCACGGTGCCCTGGCCGACGGCGCGGTGATAGGTGATGTCGGACAGCCCGTCGAAGCCGTCGACCTCGCTCCAACGCTGGGGATCGAACAGTTCCGACACGGTCTGGCCCATGCGCCGGAGGCTACCGGTCGTCACCCTCGCCGCCAGGCGTCGGGCTGGGAGGCGGGACGGCGAGGGGGTGCCGCGACGACGGGGCGCAGCGTGCGCGTCGCTGCCTGCTGGTCAATCGCGGGGTCGGCGGCGCTGAGCCCGGCGACGCGACCGCTGGTTGGTCTCGCGCTGCACCTCGCGGCGACGCACCTCCAGCTGTTCGTCCAGCGAGGTGAGCTCGTCGTGAAGCCCGCGGTACAGGTCCAGCCGTTCGGCTGGGAGCGCGTCGGCGACGGCGCACCCCTCCTCGCCGTGGTGCGCGCAGTCCTCGAATCGGCAGTCCTGGGCCAGGTCGGTGACATCCGAGAACGCCAACGCCAGCCCGTCCCAGGCCTCCCACAGCCCCACGCCACGAATGCCCGGAGTGTCGATCAGTAGCCCTCCGTCCGGCAGCGCCAACAGTTGCCCGGTCACCGTGGTGTGGCGGCCCCTCAGGTCGCGCTCGCGCACGTTGCCGGTCAGCGCCACCCGCTTGCCGGCGAGCGCGTTCACCAGGCTGGACTTGCCGGCGCCGGAGGCTCCCAGCAGGGCTACGGTCACGCCCGGTCGAAGCAGCGGCCGCAGCTCGTCGAGCCCGTGACCCGTGAGGTTGGACACGGCCACCACCGCAACGCCCGGGGCGGCTCCCATGGCTGCCGCGCGTGCCGCCTCCAGCTGCTCGCTCGGCGCCTGGTCGGACTTGGTGAGCACGATGGCCGGACGGGCCCCGCTGTCCCAGGCCACCACCAGCTCCCGCATCAGCCGCGCAACGTTCACTCCGGTGTCGAGTGGTTGCAGCACCAGCAGATGGTCGAGGTTGGCCGCAACGGCCTTGGCGGTGAGGGCGAGGTCGTCGCGGTCGGCGCCCGGCGAGCGCCGTTCCAGAACGCTGCGCCGGGGCAGGCGGAGCTCGATGCGGGCGGCGTCGCCGTTCAGGCCGCACCAGTCTCCGACGACGGCGTCCCGGGCCTGCTTGCTGGCCACGATGAGCTGCCGGCCCAACTCCAGCGGGGCCCCGTCCACGCTGAGGCCGCCCTTGTCGATGCGGGTCACGCGCACCGGCACCAGGTTGGTTCGGGCAGCCGCCGCCCAGGCGTCGTCCCAGGTGCTGTCCCAGCCCAGTTCTGCTCGCTCCACGTCGTCCAGTGTGCCCGCTGTGCGGCCCGGAATGCGGCGTGGAGCGGACTGTGGCCCCTACGATCGGCGGATCATGAGCGGGAACGCACCCCCGGCGCCGGGCGCCATCGCCGCCATCGACATCGGCACCAACTCGATTCACATGGTGCTTGCGCGGGTGATCGATCACGCCCGCTACGAGCTGCTGACCCGTGAGAAGGCGACGGTGAGGCTGGGTTCGGGGGGCGGCGACATGGATCGGCTGGCCGACGACGCCATGGACCGAGGCATCGAGGCGCTGAAACGGGCGGCGCAGTTGGCGGCGGACCGCGACGCGCTGGTGGTGGCGGTGGCCACCAGCGCAGTGCGGGAGGCGTCGAACGGCAAGAAGTTCATCAAGCGGGCCGCCAAGGAGGCGGGGGTGCAGGTGGAGGTGATCACCGGTGTCGAGGAGGCACGCCTGATTCACCTCGGTGTCTTGGGGGCCCTTCCCGTCTACGACGTGCCGCACGCGCTCATCGATATCGGCGGGGGGAGCACCGAGGTGCTCTACGGCGAAGGCGACGAGGTGAGCTCGTCGCGCAGCTTCAAGCTGGGTGCCATACGCATGACCCGACGGTTCTTTGCCGATGGTCAGTTCCCGGACGATCGCTCGAAGAAGGCCCGTCGGCGCGACGTGCAAGCGGCTCGATCGCACGTCGCCTCCATGTTGGCGCCCTTTGCCACGGCGGTTTCCGGGCTGGGGGCCGAGGTCGTGGCCGGGTCGTCGGGCACGATCGAGACGCTGGCCGCGGTGGCTCGGGCCCGAAGCGGGGCCGACGCTCAGTCGCTGAACGGTGCGGTGTTGACCCGCCGCGAATTGGATGCCGTGGTGGACGAGTTGCTGACAGCCGAGTCGTTGGAGGACGTGAAGGCGATGCCGGGCATGGACGCTGCTCGCGCCGACATCATCCTGGGCGGCGCGCTGGTGGCTCAGGGTGCCATGGAATCCTTCGGCTGGGATCGCCTGACCATCTCCGAGGGTTCACTCCGCGAGGGTGTGCTGTTGGAGGCCCAGGCCCGCCTGACCGGCGAGGGCATCGGCCACCTGGCCCACCTCCGCCACCACAGCGTGGAGCACCTGCTGGCCGCCACCGATGAGGACCCCGATCATGCCCGCACGGTTGCCCGGCTCAGCCTGGCCCTGTTCGACGGCCTGGATCGGGTGCATGGGCTCGGCGCCCAGCACCGGGAGCTGCTCGAGGCGGCGGCGCTCCTGGCCAACGTCGGCCTGGTGGTCAGCCACAGTGCCCATCACAAGCACGGCTACTACATCATCCGCAACACCGACCGCCTCACCGGGTTCACCGATCGGGAGATCGAGCTGGTGGCCCAGATCGCCCGGTTCCACCGCAAGTCCCGGCCCGACGAGGCACGCCACGAGGAGTTCGGCGCGCTCTCGCTGGTGGACCGGGCGGTGGTGCGTACGCTGGCGGGCATCCTGCGGGTGGCCGTGGGGCTGGACAGGTCCCACGCCGGCAAGGTTGGTGGCGTCGAGGTCGAGGTATCGGCTGAGCGCATCGCCGTGAGGGTTGCGCCGACCGAGGCCGACGGCGACATCTCCCTCGAGCTCTATGCGGGCGACGCTCGCACGGGGCTGCTGGCCGAGGTGCTGGGACGCTCGGTCGACGTGATCGCCGCCGAGGCTCCGGACGCGTAGCGGGGGAGCGCCGGTGGCGCTCCCCCGCTCGACTTGGTTGCCGGGATGGCCGGCCTGAGGTTGGTTACCGGGGTTGCTGGGCAATCTGTTCCAGCAGTGCCACCATGCGTTCCTCGTTGGTGGGCGGCACCTCGGCGTCGGCGGTCGACTTCTCCTTCCACGTGTTGTACGGGCGCACCACCAGGAAGAACACCGCCGCAGCAATGAGCACGAAGGTGATGATGGCCTGGATCACCGAGCCGTACAGGAAGGTGGAGCCGGCCAGCTCGAAGGTGGCGTTGCGCAGGCCGTCGCCCGGCAGCACCCACGAGATGATGGGGCTGAGAATGCCGTCGACGAAGCTGTTGATGACATCGCCGAACGCGGCGCCGATCACGACGCCGACCGCCAGGTCCAGAACGTTGCCTTGGTTGATGAACTTCTTGAAGTCCTCGATCATGTGTTGTGGCTCCTCCTGAGCACAGGCGGAACCCACCATGAGCGTGTCCCGCGATCCGCCGGATGCGATTCCGCATCCGGCGAGCACGGTAGTCCAACTCACCCAGCGTGGGAATGGGTGGCGCCAGAAATCCCTGCTGGGCCCCAACTTCCCGTCAGGAGGGGACATGCGGCGTCCGAACGGCCACGCAGAGTGGTTGATGGCGAGGCGGGGTGTCCGGCAGGGCGGGGCTTGGCCGGTTGCGAGCTCGGTCGGTTGCGGCATCGGGGAGCTGCTGTTGAGCCGTGATGCTCAGCCGTCGATGGCTACGATCTCCACCGACAGCTGGGCGCCGTTGGGAGCGTCGAACGAGACGGTCTGGCCAACCTTCGCGCCCGCCAGCGCCTCGCCCAGCGGCGAGGTGGGCGAGACCACGTCCACGTCGCCCGAACGCTCCTCAATGGAGCCGAAGAGGTACTGCTCCACCTCGTCGTCGCCCTCGTAGCGCAGCGACACCGTGACGCCGGTGCGCACCTGGTCGGCGGGTCCGTCGCTTCCTGCGACGATCACGGCATCCTCGAGGATGCCGGCGATCTGGCCGATGCGGGCCTCCATCTTGCCTTGCTCGTCCTTGGCGGCGTGGTAGTCGCCGTTCTCCTTCAGGTCGCCGAGTTCTCGTGCGGCCTCGATCTTCTCGGCGATCTCCAGGCGACCGCGCGAGGTGAGGTCGGCCAGTTCGGCGCTCAAACGGTCATGGGCGGCTTGGGAGAGCTCGTTGGTGCTTGCCATAGCCAACCAACGATATCGGCTGGTGCCCGGGCGGGTAGGCGCTGGTAGAGTCGCCGGCCATGAAGAGGGCCATCCCGCACTCCGTCGTAGCGATTCCCTAGCACGCACCGCCATGTCCGGTGCGTGCGTCCAACCGTCCACCTCGGTGGACGGTTTTTTGTTGTCCCGTTGGCCCCATCGCCCCGCCCACCCACTCACCCCTGACCACAAGCGAGCGCTCCGCCCATGACCTCCACCACCGACGCAACCGCTGCCGGCCCGTCCCATACGCCGCACCGCATCGGGGTGATCGGCGGGGACGGCATTGGGCCCGAGGTGACCGCCCAGGCCGTGCGCGCGCTGGATGCGGCCGGCGTGGCCATGGAGCTGACCAACTACGACCTGGGCGCCGCCCGCTACCTGCGCGACGGCACCGTGTTGCCGGACGAGGTCATGGAGGAGTGGCGGGGGTTGGACGCTCTGCTCCTCGGTGCCGTTGGCGACCCCGCGCCCGGGCAGGCCGCCCCGGCGGGTCTGGTGGAGCGGGGAATTCTCCTGCGCATGCGCTTCGAGCTGGACATGTACATCAACTACCGGCCCTTTCACTTGCCTCCGACCGTGGACTTCGAGGTCATTCGCGAGAACACCGAGGGCACCTACGCGGGCGAGGGAGGGTTCCTTCGCCAGGGCACCCCCCACGAGGTGGCCACGCAGGGGTCGGTGAACACCCGCCACGGTGTGGAGCGCTGTGTGCGGCACGCCTTCGAGCGAGCGGCCGCCGGCGAGCGCCGCCACCTCACGCTGGTCCACAAGAAGAACGTGCTGACCTTCGCCGGAGACCTGTGGCAGCGCACCTTCGACGAGGTGGCCGAGCAGTTCCCTACCGTGGAAACCACCTACCAGCACGTCGATGCCGCCTGCATTCATTTCGTGGAGCGCCCCGAGATCTATGACGTCGTCGTCACGGACAACCTGTTCGGCGACATCCTGACCGACCTGGGCGGCGCCGTGGCCGGCGGGGTGGCCTACGCCGCATCGGCCAACCTGAACCCCGATCGAACCGGCCCCTCCATGTTCGAGCCGGTGCACGGCACTGCGCCGGACATCGCCGGTCAGAACCTGGCCAACCCGATGGCCGCCATCATCTCGGCGGGGCTGATGGCGGAGTTTCTGGGCGAGACCGAGGCCGCAGGCGCCATCGCCCGCGCTACGGACGATCCCCAGCGCTACGAGGGTTCGACGTCGGCCATCGGCGACGCGGTCGTCGAAGCCATCAGCGAGGCGGTCGGAGCTGCCGACGCCACGCCCGAGCCCAGCTAGCCAGTCCCACCCGTCCTTCTCCCGCCGAGCCAGGAGCACCCCATGCCCATAACCCCGACCCCCGCCATCTGGATGAACGGCTCGCTGGTGCCGTGGGACGAGGCCAACATCCACGTGTTGACCCACACCCTGCACTACGGCACCGGCGTGTTCGAGGGCATCCGCGCCTACCCGACCGCTGACGGTCCCGGCATCTTCCGCCTCACCGATCACATCGCCCGGCTGAAGCGCTCGGCCGACATCCTGGCCATGCCGTTGCCGTACTCGGTGGACGAGCTGGTGGCGGCCACCAAGGAGACCGTGGCCTCGACGGGCCTGGACGGCTGCTACGTGCGCCCCATTGCGTACTACGGCTACGGCGAGATGGGCCTGTCCACCATCGGCCTCACCGTGGACGTGGCCATCGCCTGTTGGCCCTGGGGCGCGTACCTGGGCGACGACGCCGTGACCAAGGGTGTGCGGCTGAAGATCAGCTCCTGGCAGCGCCACGACCACAACATCATGCCCCCGGCGGCCAAGACCACGGGCAACTACGTCAACTCGTCGTTGGCCAAGGTGGAGGCCCTGCAGGCCGGCTATGACGAGGCCGTGTTGCTGAACCGGGCCGGCTGCATCGCCGAATGCTCGGGCGAGAACCTGTTCATCGTCAGAAACGGCGCCATCTTCACCCCGCCGCTGCACGCCGGTGCCCTCGAGGGCATCACCCAGCACACGGTGACGGCGCTGTTGGCCGAGATGGGCCACGAGGTGGTCGAGCAAACGCTGGTGCGCAGCGACTTGTACACCTGCGAGGAGGCCTTCCTGGTGGGCACCGCCGCCGAGGTGTCGGCGGTGAACTCGGTGGACGATCGGCCCATCTCCTGTCCGGGCCCGATCACGAGCGAGCTGGCCGAGCGCTATGCCAAGGTGGTGCGAGGCGGCGACGAGGCCTACCGGCAGTGGGTGGAGCTGGCGTGAGCGCGCTCGAGTCGCCCGCACTGCCCGAACGGGTGGAGGTGTTCGACACCACCCTGCGGGATGGCTCGCAGTTCGAGGGCATCTCGTTGTCGGTCGACGACAAGCTGCGCATTGCCGAACAGCTCGACTACCTGGGCGTGCACTGGATCGAGGGCGGCTACCCGCAGGCCAACCCCAAGGACGCCGAGTTCTTCCGCCGAGCCGCCGGGGGCGAGCTGCGGCTGGAGACCAGCCACCTGCTGGCCTTCGGCTCCACGCGCAAGCCGGCCGGCAAGACCGACAGTGATCCCACGCTGAGCGCGCTGCTGGAGGCGGGCACCGAGACGCTGTGCATCGTGGGCAAGGGGTCGGCGTGGCAGGTGCGCGAGGCGTTGGGCACGACGCTCGACGAGGGCCGGGCCATGGCGGCCGACTCGGTGCGGTTCCTCAAGGCCGCTGGGCGCCGCGTGTTCTTTGACGTCGAGCACTGCTTCGACGGCTACAAGGAGGATGCCGAGTACACGCTCTCGGTCATGGAGGCCGCAGCGTTGGCCGGGGCCGACTGCATCGTGCTGTGCGATACCAAGGGCGGCTCGTTGCCCCATGAGATTCAGGCGATCACCACCGAGATCGCCTCCTACCTGCACGGCGTGCCGCTGGGCATCCATACCCAGGACGACACGGGCTGCGCGGTGGCCAATACGTTGGCCGGGGTGCTGGGTGGCGCCACGCAGGTCCAGGGCACCATCAACGGCTACGGCGAGCGCACCGGCAACGCCGATCTCATCACGGTGATCCCCGACCTCACCCTGAAGATGGGGGTCGCAACCCTGCCGGAGGGTCGTCTGGAGCGGCTGGGGCCGGTGAGCCGACACGTGGCCGAGCTGGTGAACCTGCCGCTCGATCCGGCCGCCCCGTACGTCGGCACGTCGGCCTTTGCCCACAAGGCGGGGCTGCACACCTCGGCGCTCCGCCGGGCCGGCACGTCGGCCTACGAGCACGTCGACCCCGCCCTCGTGGGTAACCACAGCCGGGTGCTGGTGTCGGATCTGGGCGGCCGGGGCGGCATGGCCATGAAGGCCGAGGAGTTCGGGGTGGAGCTGGACGAGCGGGCGGCCGGAACCCTCAACGACATGCTGAAGCGCCTGGAGGCCGAGGGCTGGGTGTTCGAGGCGGCCGATGCCACCCTCGAGCTGCTGATGCTGGCGGCCGGGGGGTGGGATCAGCCCTACTTCCGCACCGAGGCCTACCGGGTGTCGGGCTACCACCGCGAGGACATGTCGCTTGCGGTCAGCGAGCTGACCGTCGACCTGGCCACCGAGGCCACCGTCAAGGTCTGGGTGGGCGACCAACGCATCGCCTCGGTGGGGGAGGGCAACGGCCCGGTCAACGCGCTGGACGCGGCCCTTCGCACTGCCTTGGCGGATCACTACCCCGAGCTGGAGCGCATTCACCTCACCGACTTCAAGGTTCGGGTGTTGGACGGTGGCGCAGCCACCGGCGCAGTGACTCGAGTGCTCATCGATTCGACCGACGGCGACGACACCTGGACCACGGTCGGCGTGTCGCCGAACGTCATCGAGGCGTCGTGGATGGCGCTGGTGGATTCGCTGGTGTTCGGCCTGGTGCGCCTGGACGTGGCCCCTCCGGCCCCGAGGTAGGATCCGCCCCGATGGCAGCCCCCGAACACATCGCCCGCAAGCCCGCCAGCCTGGTGCGCAGCTACACGTCCGTGCCGCGAGTGCCGTCAACGTGGACGCCCGATCGGGCGGGCGAGCTGAACGGCCCCCAACCCTGGGGCGACCGTTTGGGAACCCCGGGCCCCGACGGGGGCTTTGCGCTGACGCTGGCCGAACGTGCGGTGGACGCGCTGTACCTGGCCGAAGGCGAGCATCGGGAGGATGTGGTCGCCGGTCTGGCGGCGGTGGCGGCCAAGCGGGCGGCGTCCTACGGCAGGGCGCCGGTGGTGCACGACGTGGGTGTGGCCGCGGAGGTGTTCGGCTTTCACGCCGAGGCCGCCGAGCCCGAGTTGCTGGAGATTCGTCGCACGGCGTTCGAGGGAGTGGCCAACCCGCATCACTACGAGGCCCGGCGAGCGCTGACCGACCTGGTGCCCGAGGCGGCGCTGCGGCGCACGCCGGACGCCGTGGCGTCCGCCCATCGGTCCGACTGGCGTTCGCTGCTCACCCTGGCGGACTGACCAGGGCCCTGTCGCGGGCATGTGAGTGCCCGCAAGGGGACCGGTCGTCCGGTCGGCTCCTCACTCGGCGTAGACGTCGACCGGGGTGCCCAGGGGCAGTGCCGCCAGCTGCTCGATCACGCCGTCCGGCACCCGGATGCACCCGTTGGAGCGGGCCTTGCCGAACGCCGAGGTGTCGCGCCAGCCGTGGAGGGCGATCTGGGGGGCACCGCCATCGAAGGTGTCCAGTTGCTCGGAGTAGGCGCTGATGCCAAGGCTCCAGGGGTAGCGCTGGGCCCCGCTGGGTTCCTCCAGCTTGTCGGAGATGAAGTGCCGTCCGGTGGGGGTGCGGGTCTCGTTCGTGCCGATGGCCACCGGGGACTCCGACGTCAGCTCGGCGCCATCGAAGAGTCGAAGGGTGCGCTCGGCCAGGTTGACTTCCACGTGGGACGTCACCTCCGACACCTCGACGTCCGCGGCCTTCACCCAGCCGGTGGTGCCGTTGGGGCGCACCGGGAGGTGAACCTGCAGGGAGTCGCCCACGCGTCGGATCACCAGGAAGGTCAGCTCGTCGCCGAAGGGCTGTGGGTTGTCGAAGCGGTAGCCGTCCTCGGTGGCCGTGCGGCCCTGCACCGGCTGCTCGATGCGGGGGAGCGGCAGGGTGGCGTCTTGGCGCTCGGAGTACGCCGGAGCCGAGCTGCTGGTGGCCTCCTCGGAGTCGGCCCCCGGGGGAGCATCCAGCGTGACGTCGACGGAGGAAACCCGGGCGGTGGCCACCTGGTAGGGGCCGACGTCGCTGCGGGGGCTGGCGGCTGTCGGCGCTTCGCTGGTTTCCGGGGCTGCCGTGGAGGAGGCGATGCTGGTAGGCGCCGCGGTGGTGGCGGGCGCCGTCGTCGGCGTTGCCTGCTCGTCGGGGCCGTCGCGGGTCGCCGCCACGATGCCTCCGGCAGCGAGCGCGGCGACGATGGCTGCGAGCGCGGCCTTGGTGCGTGGGGTCACGGCGTCATTCTTGCAGCACGCGCCGGCCGCCCGCCGTCGGGCTCCGGTTCCCGATGGGAGCCCGCCACTGCGGTCGGGGTGGCGGACCTCCGGCACTCGGCTCGCACCGGCCGGTTTGTGCCAAGGGTCACACCCTGCGTAGTTGCTCTACCATTCGCTAGAGATAATACTGTGGAGATGGAGTCAACCAAGCTACAACGCAGAACTGTTCTGGGCATGATGGCCACCACACCGTTGGTGGCCGCAGCCTGTTCCGACACATCCGGCGAAACGGCCGCCGGCGGCGCCGAGGTGTCGGCGCAATCGGTGGTCCAGGCGATGGTGCCGCTCGCCAAGCTGGAGGATGCGGACAAGGACGAGGTGCATCTGTCGTATGCCCCCGAGGTGCCGCCCCTGGCGGACCGCACCGAACCCCGACGCTTCGACGTGCACCTCGAGGTCGTGGAGGACGTGTGCCCGCTCGACCCGGCCAACGACGTGACCACCGAGATGTGGGGCTACAAGATCAAGGGCGACGACAGCACCACCTGCGGCACGCCCGGCCCGGTGGTTCGCGGCCGAGTGGGCGACGTGGCGCGCATCACGCTCACCAACCCCTCGTCATCGGCCCATCCGCACAACATCGACTTTCACGCGGTGACCGGCCAGGGCGGCGGCGCCGCCGACCTGTTGGTGGCGCCCGGCAAGACGGCAACCATCCAGGTTCGGCTGCTCTACCCCGGAGCCTTCATGTACCACTGCGCCGCCGAGGACGTGCCCCATCACATCTCGATGGGCATGTACGGCATGTTCATCGTTGACCCGGCTGAGCCGCTGGACGAGGTGGATCACGAGTGGGCCATCATGCAGAGCGAGTGGTACGTGGACGAGCCGGGTGCCGATGGGGTGGCCGTGTTCAACCGCCAGGACGTCACCGACGAGAACCCTCGCTACATGACCTTCAACGGCAGGGTCGGGGCGCTCGCCGACGACAACGCCCTGAAGATGAACGTCGGGGAGCGGGCCCGCATCTACTTCGTGAACGAGGGGCTGAACCTGGACTCGAACTTCCACCCCATCGGGTCACACTGGGACAAGGTGTATCCGGAAGCGGCGACCCACCCGGACAACCACGTAATCCGAGGTTCGCAGTCCACCCTGGTGGTAGCCGGCGGCGGCACGGTGACCGAGGTGTTGGGCCTGGTGCCCAGCACGATCGTTTTGGTGGACCACGCCCTCGCACGCACGTTCGACAAGGGCACGCTCGGCATGATCGTGGTGGACGGCGACCCGGATCCCGAGATCTTCTCGGTGGTCGACAACCCTTCCGAGGACGGCGAGTCCGCCGCTGCGGCCACGGCCACGACGGCTGCCGCGGCCACCACCACGGCGCCGGAGAGCGACGGGCCGGAGGCGACCACCGAGGTCACCATCACCGAGGACTCCTTCGATCCGGCCAATGCCGACAACGCGTATGCGCCCTCGGAGATCAAGGTGAAGGTTGGTGACGAGGTCACCTGGACCAACGAGGACGCCATCGTCCACACCGTCACCTCGGGCTCCTCCGACGGCTCGACGGGCACCCCCGACGGTGCGTTCGATTCGGGCGACATTGCGGCCGGGGAGACGTGGTCCCACACCTTCGCCGAGGCGGGTGAGTTCGACTACTACTGCGACCCGCACCCGTTCATGATCGGCAAGGTGGTCGTCGAGGCCTAGCCGGGGCCACGAGTCCTCCTCCCGACTCCATGAGGGGGGTCGGCGGCCGCCGGGCAATCGCTCCGGCGGCCGCCGCGCGTCCCCCCGCCGGGCCTGGTCGGCGGCACCGCCGGTGCAGATGTGGACGGTCACAGCACCGGCGGCTGCGAGGCGGAAGCGTGTCGCCCCCATGGTTCACTGACATCGATGACCGCCACCGACCAGACCCAGGATGTGGCGAGCCGCTCCATCGTGGGCGACAACTGGCACCAGCTGTTCCAGCCGCCGCGTTGGCTGTTCCACGCCACCCTCGTGTTTGTCGGGGCGCTGGCGTTCTGGTCGGCCAGCTACCCCGGTGGGACGGTCCTTGGCGTGATGGTGATCCCGGCGCTGGGGATCATGGTGGTGGTGTGGATGGTTCGGGTCGCCGTGTACCTCTGGGCCCGGCGAACGACCGCGGGGTTGGCATCCGCCCGCTGGCTGGTGGCGGCGCCGCTGGTCGGCTTGGCGGTGCTGTGCCTGCTGGCCGTGCAGGCTCCGTTGCAGGTTCGCTTCGCCCTCAGCAGATCGGCGTTCGAGCGCGTGGCCGACCGGGCACAACCCAACGTCGCCCCCAACGTCACCGCCGAGCTCGAGGTGGGCGGGCGGCTGGGGTGGTATTCGCCGGGTAGGTCGTTCCAGCAGGGCGATGCCACCATCGTCTACGTCAACGGCGCCAACTTCATCGACGACGGCGGCTTCGCGCACTTGCCCGACGGGCCGTTCCCCGGCCTCGGCACGGCCGGGGGCATGGAACACCCGGTCTTCACCCACCTCACCGGCGATTGGTACATCTGGACCGCCAGCTGGTGACGTGGCGGCGCCCTCCGGAAGCGCCCCCCACCTGGGGTCGTCGAGCGCCGGGCCGACCGCCGCCTACTTCACGCGGTAGCTGATGGGCAGGTGCTTGATGCCACCCACGAAGTTGGCTGCGGCCCATTCGGGTTTCCCCGCCAGCTCCAGGTTGTCCACCCGCTCCAACAGCTTGGGGAGGAACGAGCGGATCTCCCGCCGGGCGAACTGCGAACCCAGGCAGTAGTGCACCCCCAGGCCGAACGAGATCAACTCGCCCACGTCGCTTCGGGTGATGTCGAAGCTCATCGGGTCGGCAAAGACCGCCTCATCGCGGTTGGCCGACCAGTACGACATCAGCACACGTTCGCCTTCGGAGATGTCGACCTCGCCAACCCGTGTGTCGGCCTGGGCGTAGCGCATGAAGTGGCGAACCGGCGCCGTCCAGCGGATCATCTCCTCGGTTGCGTTGGTTGCCAATCCCGGGTCCGCTGCCAGCGCCGCCAACTGATCGGGGTGGCCCAGCAGCGCCTCCACGCCACCGGAGAGCCCATAGGACGTGGTGTCGTGCCCGGCGGTGGCAACGATGATGAAGTACCACAACGATGCGTGCTGATCGAGGGGACAGCCGTCGATCGTGCCGTTGGCGATGACCGTTGCCAGGTCGTCGGTGGGGTTGGCTCGACGCTCGTCGGCCAACGCTCCGAAGTAGTCGCCGAACTCGCCGATGGTGGCGGTGGCCATCTGGAAGGGGTCGGTGAAGTCGCCCAGGTACTCCGGGTCGGCGGCGCCGAAGATGCCCTGGGTGAGGCGCAACATGAGCGGCTCGTCCTCGGGGGGCACGCCGAAGATGCTCATGATCACCCGCAGCGTGTAGGGCACGGCGATGTCCTGGGCGAAGTCGCACTCGCCGCCTAGGTCCACCAGCTTCTGCACGTAGTCGGCGGCGATCGCGTCGATGTCGTCCTGGCGGTGCCGCACCGCAGCAGGCTTGAACCAGTCGTTGGTGACCTTGCGATGGTCGCGGTGCTCGTCGCCGTCCATGTGGATGAGCGTCTTGGGGTCGATGCCCAGCGCCATGATCAGCTGCCAGGCGGCCTCGGGCATCAGGATCGAACGCTGGGTGTTGTGCCACACGTCGCTTCGGCGTGACACCTCAAAGACGTCGGCGTGCCGAGTGAGGGCATAGAACGGTTCGAAGCCTTCTGCCTCCACCCGCATCACGGGCGCCTCCGCCCGCAACTCGGCCGCCGTGGCGTGCCACGCCTCGGGGTCGGTGTAGCGGTCCGCATCGAGGAAGATGATGCCTCGAGGGTCGCTGGTGACGGTGTAGTCCATGGGGTGCCCCTCGCTTCGCTCGCGACGGTCCCACGCAGCCGCCGACGTCCGGGCGACTCTAGCGGTGTGGGCCCTGCTGCCACCTCGACACCGGGGCCGAAACCGGTGAGACTCCGGGCACACCCTCGGCTGCCCCACGGGTCGCCGCCACGGTTCTGGGGAGGATGCATGGGCACGGAAGTCACGTCGTTGATGGCCGACCTCTCGGGTCGCCACCACCTGGACGGGGCCCTGGTTGCAGGCGAAGGGCGGGTCCAGGCGGTCATCGACCCGGCGACCGAGCAACCCACCTCCAGCTACGCCGAGGCCACGGGGGCCGAGATCGACGCCGCCGTTGCTGCGGCGAACCGTGCCCAGCGGCAGTGGTGGGCGCTGAGCGCACTGGAGCGCACCGACGCGCTGCACGGCGTTGCGAACGCCATGGTCGAGGTTGCGCCGATGGTCGGGGAGGTGATGACCCGCGAGATGGGCAAGCCCTTCGTTGAATCGAACTGGGAGGGCGGCACCTCGGCGTCCTCGCTGCGCTACTACGCCGAGTTGGCCCGCCACGACCAGGGGCGGGTGGCCGGTGCTGCGCTGCCGGGCCAAACCCACCTCACGCTGAAGGAGCCGCTGGGCACCGTCGTGTCCATCGTGCCGTTCAACTTCCCGGTGTTGCTGTTCGGCTGGCAGGCCGCCGCAGCGCTGGCGGCGGGCAACGCGGTGATCGTCAAGCCGTCCGAGCTGACCCCCGTCACCCTGCTGGCGCTGATGGAGGCGTTCGAGGGGCTGCCGCCCGGATTGGTGCAGGTGCTCACCGGCGGGGCCGACGTGGGAGCGGCACTGGTCCGCCACCCGGACACGCACGCCGTGGCCTTCACCGGCAGCGTGCCCGCTGCCCAGGCGGTGGCCACCGCCGCCGCCGAGCGATTCAAGCCGGTGCTCACGGAGGCATCCGGAAACGATCCGTTCATCGTCATGCCGTCGGCCCCCATCGACATGGTGGCCCGCGGCGCCGCGTTCGCGGCCTTTCTCAACTGCGGCCAGGTGTGCACCTCCGCCGAGCGGTTCTACGTGCACGACGACGTCTTCGACGCCTTCGTCGAGGCCCTGGCCGCCGAGGCGTCGGCACTGCGGCTGGGCAGCGGACTGGAGCGGGTGGACATTGGCCCGATGGCCTCCGAACGCGAGCGCCAACGGGTGGAGGCCGTCGTCGCCCGAGCGGTCGAGCAGGGGGCCACGGTGGTGTGTGGCGGCAAACGGCCCGACGCGTTGCCTACCGGCTGGTTCTACGAGCCCACCGTGCTGGAGGTGACCCACGAGATGGAGATCATGCACGGCGAGACCTTCGGACCGCTGGCTCCCGTCTGTCGGGTGAGCAGCCTGGACGAGGCCATTGCATTGGCCAACGACTCCGAGGTGGGGCTGGGGGCCAACATCTACACCGATGACTTGGCGGAGGCGTTTCGGGCCGTGCACGAGATCGAGACCGGCATCGTCTGGGTGAACACGCCGCTGAACGACAACGACGCCGTGCCGTTCGGAGGCCGGAAGCTCACCGGCAGCGGTCGGGAGCTGGGCATCGAGGGCCTCGAGCAGTTCCGGCGCTCCAAGATGGTCATGATCGCCCCCGAGGCCCGACCCGACCCCGAGTGGTTCCCCTACGCCGACGAGTACGCCTTTCCGGGCTGACGACTGGCCGCACCCCGGGCGGCTTCGGGTGCCCTCCTGCTCCCCACGACGTCCGGTTCGGCCCACCACAAACGCGCCCGCGATCGTTTTGGGCGCGATCGCGGTGGACAGGTCACCACAACCGCGCCCAAAGACTGGCTGGGCGCGGTTGTGGTGGCGTACCGGCGGGCCGGAGCGGCTGGTGCTAGACGCTGAAGGTGGCGTAGTAGCCGTCCAGCATGTGCGGCCGCGGCTCGCCCGGGTCGGGCATGAAGTCCACCGTCAGGTAGTTCCCCGGCTCCAGGTCGAGGTAGAGGTAGCCGTCGAACCCGGGGGAGATGGCGCCCATGCCGCCCACAGCATCGAGCTTCACCGACGGCGCCTTGTTGTCGGCCAGATCCTGCACGAGGGCCTCGGTGGCGTCGTCGTCGAGTTCCCGCTCGAGGCGCAGAAGCGACAGCTCGTGCAGGGCAGTGTCGGTGTTCTTCACCTGGTACCACCCCGTCTCCAACTGCTCCGGAAACAGGTAGCCATCCTCGGACATTTCGATGGTGCCGAGCGCCTCTTCGTCGTCGAGTTCTGGTGCGGGCTCGGGTGCATCGCCGGAGGGCGCCGCAACCGTCAGCGCCGAGGACATGCCCATCAGCGCGTGGGCCGTGCCCTTGGCGTCGGGCACGTAACACATCGCCATGACCGTGCCTTCCTCGAGGTTGACCAAGGCAGTGGTTTCGTAGTCCCCATCGATGTAGCTGACGCCGCCGATCATGTCGACGAACTCGATGGCGCCGGCACCCGAGGAATCGTTGGCACCCGCCTCGGCCAGCTCCGACATGTCCACGCCGTCCTTGATTCGGGCAAACATCACCTGGTGGGCCTCGACACCCACATTGTGGAAGCGCAGCAGGGTCCAGCCCGGCTTCAGCGGCTCGGTCGGATCGGGGCTGATCTTGAAGGTGTACTCGTTGCCGTCGATGTCGAGTTCTTGAACCGGGGTGGGCAACGGCGACGGGGTGGCCAGCCTCTGAGCATGGGCCGAGACCGTGGAGTCGGACCCGTCAGCCGAATCCGAGGCCTGTCCGTCGCCCTGCCCGCAGGCGCCCAGCACCAGCGGAATGGCGACGACACATGCGGCGACCCGCATGGAGAGCAGCGAACGGCAGGAACTCATGGTGGGCCGAAGTGTAGGAGGCCGTGCCCGTGACCGCCGCGTGTCGCGGGGCGGGGTGAGTGACGGCTCATCGCCGACGGCGTTGCGTAGAGCACCCCCAACGGGATTCGAACCCGTGCCGCCACCTTGAGAGGGTGGTGTCCTAGGCCGCTAGACGATGGGGGCTGGACGGCGGGTCACGCTAGCGACGCAGCCCCAACACGGCAAAGCGTTGGGATGTCGGCCTCTCACGGCCCGTCGCCGGGTGCGAGACCCGAATGAAGTTGTCTTGAGCTCGGGGGGGAGGACTCGAACCCCCAATAGATGGACCAGAACCACCTGTGTTGCCGATTACACCACCCCCGAAGGGCACGATGATGCTAGCGGCGCGACCAGGGGGTCGCATAGTCGGTTTGTGCGAGCCCGACTCACCCGAGCCGCAGCAGCCTTCGGTAGCCGATGACCCGGCCGAGGGCGACGCCCATGGTCTCGCCGGCGAGTTGGCGCAGGCTCGGGTCGGCGTCGGTCGACGACACCCCGGCGGACAGGCCCAGCTCCTTGGCCGTGTCCAGCAGGCGCCGGTTGTGGTACGGGTCGGAGACGAGCACCACTTCCGTGGTGTCGCGCTGGTCGAGCTGGCGGGCCGCTGCAGCCAGCGACTCCCACGTGTTGGCGCCATCGGTGATGATCAGGAGATCCGAATCGGGCACGCCGGCGCGGCGGAGGTAGGTGAAGCCGGTGAACGCCTCGGTGAAGCGGTCGCCCTCCTGCTTGCCCCCGGTCAGCACGATCTCGTCGGCCACGCCCTCCCGGTACAACTCGAGGGCGTGGTCGAGGCGGCGTTCCAGCACCGGGCTGGGTCGCCCGTCGTATTGGGCCGCCCCCAACACGACGATGGCCTGGGCGTCGCCCCGGTCGTCGCGTCCGGCGGCCTGGGTGACCAACGCAAACGTGCCCACGAGGTAGGCCACCACGACCACCAGAATGGCGCCGAGCGACCACCGAATGGGGTGCGGGGTCTTCGGCACTAGCCCGCCGGCGGGGCCGCCCGCCGCAGCCGGTCGAGGGTGGTCTCGCGCCCGAGCAAGGTCAGCGCCTCAAACAGCGGCGGCCCCACGGTTCGCCCGGTCACGGCAACCCGAATGGGGGCCTGAGCCTTGCCCAGCTTCAACCCGTGGGCCTCGCCCAAGGCCAGCGTCGCCCCGTGCAACGAATCGGCGTTCCACTCCACCGTGGCGAACGATTCGATGGCGCCGGTCAGAAGGGCGGGGGCCGCATCGTTGTTGGTGATGGCCTTGGCCACCGACGCCTCGTCCATGATGGGCTCGGGGAGGAACAGGAAGTCCACCATGGCGGGCACCTCGGCCAGGGTCTTCACCCGGCTCTGCACCTCAGGGGCCATGGCCAGGAAGACGTCGCGGTCGAAGTCCTCCGGGGTCCACGGCCCGTCGGCCAGGAACGGCTCGGCCACGGCCAGGAACGCCTTGGGGTCGAGCGCCCGCAGCTTCTCAGCGTTCACATGAGCCAGCTTCTTGGGGTCGAAGCCGGCAGGGGAGGGGTTGATGCCCTCCAGCGAGAACTGGCCAATGATCTCCTCGACGGGTCGCACTTCCACCCCGTCGTCGGGGCCCCAGCCCAGCAGGGCGAGGTAGTTCACCATGGCCTCGGGGAGGTAGCCGGCGTTGCGGTAGTTCTCCACCGCAACGTCGTCGCGGCGCTTGGACAGCTTCTTGCGTCCCTCGCCGACGATGAGCGGCAGATGGGCGAAGATCGGGTCGCCACCGCCGTCCAGCGCACGGCGCAGCAACAGGCCCTTGGGGGTGGTGTTCAACAGGTCCTCGCCGCGCATGACGTGGGTGATGCCCATGGCCGCGTCGTCCATGGCGTTGGCCAGCAGGAAGGTGACGGTCCCGTCGCTGCGGGCGATCACGAAATCCTCAAGGTTGGCGCACTCGAAGCTGACGCGACCCCGCACGACGTCGTCGAAGGCAACCTCACCGTCGCCTGGGGTGGCGAAGCGCACCACCGTGGTGTCGCTCACCTCCAGGCCGCGCTCCCTGCAGTGCCCGTCGTAGCCGGGTGGGCGTCCTGCGGCCTCGTTGCGGGCGTCGACGTCGGCTCGGAGGCAGTCGCAGGCGTAGGCCCGACCGTCGGCCACCAGCGACTCGACCGCCTGTCGGTAGACGTCGGCGCGCGTGCTCTGGCGGGGCTCCTGGCCGCGGTTGTCCCAATCCAGGCCCAGCCAATCGAGGGTGTCGAACACGGACTGAACGAGCTCGTCCTTGCTTCGTTCCGCGTCGGTGTCCTCGATGCGCACCAGGAACTCTCCTCCGACCGAGCGGGCGAAGAGCCAGTTGAACAAGGCCGTGCGGGCCGAACCCAGGTGAAGCGAACCGGTGGGCGAGGGAGCGAAACGTACGCGGGTGGTCACCCGTCCGAGGGTAGTGCGGCCACCCCGGCGGGCTCGGCGGGGCCGACTACCAGCGATCGTGGTGGATCACCTTGGACTTGTCCCGGCGGGGGCCCGGCTTGAAGTCGGTGCCTTGGGTGTAGGCGGTGGGGATGAGCCCCACTTGGGTGACCTGGTCGTAGGGCACGCCCAGCAGCTCTGCGGCCTGTTCCTCGAACACCAGGTGCAGCGTGGTCCACGCCGTGCCCAGGCCCCGGTCTCGCGCCGCAAGCATGTAGCTCCAGGTTGCGGGGAGGATGGAGCCGTACAGCCCCGCCACCATCGACTGGTGGAGCCCCTCGGGGCGTCCGTAGATGCAGGGGATCATGTGCACCGGCACCTCGTGGAGATGATCGGCCAGATACTCAGCGGAGGTCCGCACCCGCTGCTGGGTGTCGGTGTCGGGCCCCGGCGGTGCGTCGGCGGCGGCCTCGTCCTGCATCGAGAGGTACGCCGAGAACGCCTTCCGGTAGAGGTCGGCAAGGCCGGCCCGAACCTCGGTGTCGCGCACCACGATGAAGTGCCAGCCCTGGGCATTGGACCCGGTGGGAGCCTGGAGGGCGGCGTCCAGGCATTCGTCGATCACCCCGGCTTCCACGTCGCGTGTCAGGTCGAGGCGCTTGCGCACCGCACGGGTGGTGGACAACAGGTCGTCGGAGCCGAGGTTCAATCGCATGGCCACTGTGTAGCCGCTGCGCACGCCGGGTGCCGCTGGGTCCGGCACGGGTGCGGAAGGGCCCAGCGCTGGTTCGTGTGGATCATTGACACCACCACGCAGCGTGGGCTTCCATGACTAGGTCGCCTGGCAGGGTGACCAACGGCACCGTGTTTGGAGGACTCACATGTGGCTGACGCCGACACGGCGCACGGCGAGCCGCCGTTCTCCGGCGCTCACGCTGGTGGCGGTCGTGGGCACGGTCGTGGTCTGCGTGCTCGGCGTCGGTTCGCAGGTGGATGCCCGGGCGGCAGAACCCCAGGTGAATGCGGTCCCCGTGGTGCCGGGTCAGGTGCGCGGGACCAGCGCCCGAAGGGGCTCGGGCGGGTCGGGCTCCCCGGCCCCATCCGTCCCGGCCGAGCCAACCACCACCACGGCACCACCAACGACGGCGCCGCCACCGACAACCGTCCCACCACCCCCGGGTCCGCCGGCCGCCACCGCTCCCGCCCCGGCCGCCGACGCCGAGGTTCAGCCGTCCGCCGGCGAACCCGACGCCGGCGACCCCTCACCTCCCGCCTCAGCGCCCGAGGCGGCCGGTGCAGCCGACGTCGCCGGTGCGCCCGCCCCAGCGGTGATTGCGGCGCCGGGCACGTCGGAACCCGCCCGCACCAACGAGCAGCGGGGGGAGGCGGTGCTGTCCTCCCTCGGTGTTGACGTGCGAGCGCTCGTTCCCGGCTGGACCATTCGTTTCCAGGGCACCGACCCCGGGTACCGGGGCAGCACGTTCCCGAACGAGCGAGTCATCGAGATCTACATCCGGGACGATCTGAGCGACGGGCAGATCGCCCACACCCTGTTGCACGAGGTGGGGCACGCATTTGACGTGGACCGGCTGAGCGACGAGGGCCGGCAACGATGGCTGGCCCAGCGGGGACGCAGCGGGGTGGCGTGGTGGGCCCACAGCGGCGTGTCCGACTACGCGGTCGGCTCGGGCGATCTGGCGGAGTCGTTCTCCTTCACCCTTGGGGGAGGCGGCGAGTGGAACTCCCGGCTGGGTCCGCCACCCTCACCGGCGGATCAGGCCGTTCTGCGGGAGCTGTTGGGCGTCGCCTGATCGGCGCAGCGCGAGCCGCATGCCGAGTCCGACCGACACCGCTACGCCAGCGTGGCCGTCACCGTGTCGGCCACCGTGTCCGCCAGCCGGCGCGGGAGCACCATGGACAGCGCCTCGATGGACTCGTCCGGACTGGGGTAGCGGTCCAGCAGCCATCGGGCGAACGCCCCCTCATCCATCCACCGTGCGCCGCGGGGCGTGAGGCCCGCCAGCTTGGCGCTGCGGTCGGCAACCGCCAGCCGCATGGGCCGCCAGCCTGCCTCGGTGAGGCTGCGGGCCGCGGCGATCAGCTGGGCCGCACCCGTCGGGCCGTGGGCCAGTGGGTGGTGGACCGATGCGGCCGCCCAGTCGGTGATGCCGCCCGGCTCGGCGGCTGCGACGGCGAGGAGCCGATCGAGCCACATGGCGCACACCAACATGGCGGGAGGGCGCTGCTCGGGCGCGGTCGGCAGCCTCAGGTACAACAGCAGTGCGTCGATGACCGAGCCCCGGCCGGACGCGTGGGCGATGTCGTCGGGCCACCCCCCAATGGTCAGCGTGTAGCCCCCTGCCTTGGAGGCCACCACGGCTGCGGTCACCGGCGACGCGCAGGAGGGGTCCCCGGGCCAGGCGCCTGGACTTCGCGCAGCCAGCGGGCCCAGCAGCAGCCCGGCAACCTCGACGTCGCGTGTGGCGAGCCTGGCCCAGACCAGGTCGAGCGGGTCGGGTGCCTCGTCGTGTTGGGGCGCCCACCACCGCACCACCCCGGCGGTGGTCACCTCCACCAGCGCCGGGCCGGTTTCGCCCAGCCCCACCAAGGCGGTGGCCCAGCTGGAATGCGATCGGCTTCCCAGCGGTAGGGCGGCGGCGGTGCCGGGGTTGAGGGGCACCGCGGAGGGGACTGACGGTCGTGGTGAAGGCATGGTTCACTCCCGGGACGTGTGGGTTGCAGCGCGTGCGGCCTGCAGATGCGACGAAGATCCGGGAGTGGGCGGATCCGACCCGTGCCAACATGATGCCGATGGACGGTGACAACGTGGCCCGAGGGCGCGGCGGCGCGCCGAGCAGCCCGTGCGTGTTCGACGCGATCGTGTCGGGGGCGTCCCCGGCCCACCGGGTGTTCTCCGACGAGGTGGCGGTGGCGTTTCTCGATCGGAGGCCCCTGTTTGTGGGTCACACGCTGGTGGTGCCTCGGGTGCATGTCGAGACGTTGACCGACCTTCCTCCGGAGCTGGTCGGGCCCTACTTCGCGCGCGTGCAGCGGGCGGCTGCGATCGTTGAGTCGGCGATGGAGGCATCCGGCACCTTCGTGGCCTGAACAACCGCGTGAGCCAGTCGGTTCCCCACCTCCACGCCCACGTGGTGCCGCGACGCCCCAAGGATGGGCTTCGGGGCTTCTTCTGGCCCAGAACCAGCTACGACAACGAGGCCCATGCAGCCCAGGTGGCGGCGCGGCTCGCCGAAGGCTGGCAGGCCGCACAGCTGGGCGACCCCCTCCCCGGGTCCTCCGTCTCCGAGGAGTAGCATCTCCGGCCGTGGCGGACGGATCAGCCCCTCAGCACCCCATCCTGCGTCGCCTGGGTGGTTCCACCGTGCGCCTGGCCATGGTCGCCGGCATCGTGGCGTTGGTGGGCCTGGGTATAGGGCAGGCGATGGGGCAGGCGGTCAGCCAGCTGCCCGACCCCACCGAGGGTGCGGTCGTGCTCGACCAACTCAGCCTGGGCGGCATCGAGCCCACCATGTTGCTGCTGCAGAAGGGCGAGGTGCCCGCCGACTGGGAGACCATCGAACCGTTTCCCGGCATGGTCGGAGGGGACTGGTGTGGGGAGCAGGTGGAGACCACCGGCATCCGGTCGTCGCCCGTCGACACGGTGACGTTCTCCCAGCCGGAGAGCAAGGCGTTGCTGATCTCCGAGGTGGCCTCCTTCGATCGGCCCCAGTTCGCAGCCAACTACGTCAGCGACGTCACCGAGGTGATGCTGAGCTGCCCCAGCTACTTCCAGCCGCTCTTCGATGGCTCGAAGCAGAAGATCGAGGTGACCGAACCGGACGAGCCCCAGCCGATCACCGACTACGTCAGCCGGGTGCTCCAGCCCGAGGACCGCTCCAACTACGACGTTCGGACCCTCTTCCAGGTCGGTTCCTCGGTGGTGGGACTGCACTACGCCGGCCCGGAACGCCCGCCCCGCAATCTGCTGGCCAACGCCGAGGAGGCCATCTTGGCCCGGGTCAGCCCCGACGACTTCGGGGACACGTCCACCACCGTGGTGGGCGTGGAGCCGCTGCCGGCGGAGAGCACGAACACGCTGAACGAGGACGGCCTCGAGCAGGCCCCCGACGGGGATCAGGCCGACAACGGCATTCCCCCGCCAACGATCCCCGGAAGCCCGGAGTCCCCCACCACCCAGGGGTAGGCCCGACGGGCGCTACAGGTCGTCCATCAGCTTGAACGCCTCGCCCAGTTCGGCGTCAAAGGGTCGGGCGGCATCGGCCAGCAACCGGCGCTCCCGGGCCACGAACTCGGCGTGCAGCGCCGCCTCGTCCAGCCCGCTGCCGGTGCCGCCCACACGGTGGTAGTGGGTGGTTTCGAACTGAGACCGATGGGCCTCCAGTGCGCGAATGCGGGCCTGAAGGTGGGCCTCCTCGGCCGGTTCCAGGTGATCCTCAACGTCGGCCTCGAACAGCAACAGGGCGTTGGGGCGGTGATGGGTCAGGCCCACCTCGGGCAGGAAGTGGGGGTCACGGGCGGCGACGATGGCGTCGATGGTCAGCCAGCCGGCGGCGCGGTGGTCCGGGTGCAGCCGGTAGCGCTTCCAGGGATCGTGACCCAGCACCACGTCGGGCTGGACGCTGCGGATGGCCCGCACCACCTCGCGTCGCGTGGGCTCGTCGTTGGCCAACTCGCCGTCGACCCGCCCCAAGAACGTCACCTCGCCGCTGCCGCCCAACGCCCGGGACGCGTCGCGTTGTTCCTCCTGGCGGCGCGCCACCAGCGCGGCCAGGTCGGCGTTGGTGTCCCAGGTGCCCTTCGATCCATCGGTGCAGATGAGGTGGTGGATGCGCGTCCCCCCGGCGGCCCAGCGGGCCAGGGTGGCCCCGCAGCCAAACTCCACGTCGTCGGGATGGGCGGCGATGGCCAGGGCCACGTGGGGGCGGGGAAGGCCGGCGGCCGTTGCAGTGTTCACGTCAGCCCTCGGGGAGGAGCGCAACGGGGTGCCGCTGCGGTCGCGGGAGTTCGGTGGGCCAGCTGCCCACCGAACGCGGCGGCCACAGGTCGTCGGGCACGTCCACGTCCCAGGCGAGGGCGGTGTCGTGGAGCACTTGCACCGGAAGTGCCAGGCGCTCCGCCTCGGCACGGTGGCGATGAAACGAGCTGGGCCCATAGGCGGGCTGGAAGCCGGCGCCGGTGGGCACGGCCATGACGTTGGTGCCCTTGCCGTGACGGTCCGGCACCAAGACGACCGTGTCGGGGACGGCCAGCGCGGCGAGGTCGTGAGCGAAGGGCACATCGGCGTGGGTCACCACGGCGACATCCACGCCCTCGTGGCTCAGCCGATCCAGCGCCTCGGCCACGGCGCCGTTGAGGCCAAGCCCCGGGGTCCAACACACCTCCGCCCCGTGGGATCGAGCGAAGTCGGCCACGGTGGGGTCGTCGCAGACCACCCACGCGAGCGCCGGGCCGGCGGCCTCGATCACCCGTGCGGCCATCGCAGCGGCCAGCGCCTGTCGCTGGGCGGGATCCAACACGGGCGACAAGCGGGCCTTGGCGGCGGCGAAGGACTTCACCGGCACCACCGCGACGACCGAGTGACTCGTCGAGGTAGTGCGCGTGCTCGCCATTGCGGTCGATGGTAGCGGTGGCAACGGCGGCGGCCACCGCTCGCTGGTGGCACCGACAGGTGGCGACCAGCTGGGATAGGTTCGGCCACCAAACTCGGCTCCGAAGAAAGCAGATCGAACATGTTGCCAGTCTCGGTATCGGTGATCGGTGGCGGCTCATGGGGCACCACCGTGGGGCACCTCGCCGCCCACAACGCCCAGACCCTGGTGTGGGCCCGCCACGCCGAGACCGTGGACGACATCAACAACGCCAATGCGAACCGTCGCTACCTGGACGGCTACGACCTGCACCCCGACATGCGGGCCACCGCCGACCTGGAGGAGGCCGTGCGCTGCGCAGACGTATTGGTGATGGGCGTTCCCAGCCAGGCGTTTCGGGAGACCCTGGGCAAGGTCGGTGAGTTCCTGAGGCCGTGGGTGCCGGTGGTGAGCCTCACCAAGGGGCTGGAGCAGGGCACCCGCAAGCGGATGAGCCAGCTGATCCACGAGGTGCTGCCCGGGCACCCCGCCGCGGTGTTGACCGGCCCCAACCTGGCCAAGGAGATCCTGGTGGGCGACGCTGCCGCCACGGTGATCGCCACGCCGGACCCGGTGGTGGCCGAGACCCTCCAGGCCGTGTTCGCCACCGACCGGTTTCGCGTGTACTCCAACCCCGACGTGATTGGATGCGAGCTGGGCGGGGCCCTCAAGAACGTCATCGCCATCGCCTCGGGCATGGCCGATGGCCTGGGCACCGGCGACAACACCCGGGCAGCCGTCATCACCCGGGGGCTTGCGGAGCTCACCCGGCTGGGCGTGGCCATGGGCGGCCAGCAGGTGACCTTCGCCGGGCTGGCGGGAATGGGCGACCTCATCGCCACGTGCATCTCCCCCCAGAGCCGCAACCGGCACGTGGGCGAGCAGTTGGGAAAGGGGCGCACCATCGAGGACATCGTGAACGAGATGAACATGGTGGCCGAGGGGGTCAAGACCTCCACTGCGGTCATGGAGTTGGCGCTGGAGTACGAGGTGGACGTTCCCATCACCTCTCAGGTGCAGGCCGTGTGTCACGAAGGACGCTCGGCTGCGGACGCCTACAGCGGCTTGCTGGGTCGCGACACCGGCGTCGAACTGCTGGGCTACGAGTGAGCGCGCGGGCGCGGCGGCGCCGCCCGAACGCGCCCGGGCGCAGTCGCGGACCGGGCGGCGTGGGCGATCCCCAGGGCGCCGTCGCGCCCGGATGGTGGCACCGCCAACACGACCCTGAGAGCTCGCTGTATCTGCCCACGCCCCTGGCCAACCGCAACCGTCTGGAGGTGGGATGGTCGTTGGTCTCCACGGTGGAGCGCTGCGGGGCTGCGGCGCTGGATCGGCGAGGAGCGCTGGCGATGCCCGGCGCCACCTGGTTGCTGGAGTGGTGGTTCAACCACGACGGCACCTGGCGGCGAGCAGCGTCGGAGGCGGGCGTTCGACAGCAGCGTGCACACGGCCTGCCGGTGTCCGAGACCCGGGTGGCGGTTGGCTCGGGCGAGTTGGTGCTGCGCCACGGTGCCGTGCCCCGGTCCGGGTCGCCGGGCGAGGCCTGGGTCACGCTGCAGGTGGAGGTGGACGGACCGGATCCGGTGGGGCTGGCCCTGCTGGCGGTTCCCTGGACGCTGACCGGCGCCGGACGGATCGGTCGGGTTTCGGTCGAGGGGTTGGTGCTGTCCGTCGACGGCTCTGCCGCGCTGCTTGCCGAGCGCCCGCCACGGTCCGTGCTGGTGGCCGAACGGGCGGACGAGTTGGCGACCGCGCTCGCTCAGTCCCCCGAGCAGTCGTCCCCAGAAGGTCGGGTTGGCTGCGAGTCGGCCGACGGCACGGCCGGTGCGGCCATGGTGTGGCCCATGGCGCATCGCAGCAGCCTGACCGTGGCGCTGCCGTTGGCGCCCCCGGGAGGTCGGTCCGGCGGGGCGGCGCTCGGAGGCTTCCCGGTGGTGCCCCCCGCCGAGGCGATGGTGGCCGGGTGGAACCTGCACCTGGATGCCGGCGCCTCCCTGGATCTGCCCGACACGACGATCGGCGAGATGGCCCGCGCCGCACGGGCGCAGCTGTTGGCCGCCGCATCCGGCGCCTGGTTTGCCGGGGCGACGCCGGAGTCGTGCGCAGCGGCGTGTTCGGCACTGGCCCGCTCCGGGCACGCCGAGGCCGTCATCGACGTGGTGGCCGCGGTTGCCGAGTCGGCCGACGACAACCCGCCGGGGCTGCTGGCCGTGTTGGAGGCCGGGGTTGGTGTCGGGCTTGGCCGTGGCGCCGACGAGGCGGCCGAATCTCCCGAGCTGCTGCTGGTGCACCTGGCCCGGGCACTGCACGTCACCGATCGCAACCTGCGCCGCCACGGCCCTCGGTGGTGGCCACTCGATCTGCGTCCGCAGCTGGCGCGGTTGGCCGGCGCGGCAGCGGTGCTGGCCGAGGGGTGGGCTCAGCCCGGTGTGGCCGCCACGGCCCGCTCGGTGCTGGAGGCCCTGGGGTCGGGCCACGCCGGTGATGCGCCCCATCCCGTCGCCGGTGAACCTGGGGAGGAGCGACCCGCCGAGCCGCAGGTTCGATGGGTTCGCCGGGCGCCCGGCGCCGACCTGGACCTGCCCGCCACGTTGGTGGCGGCCCGTCGCGACGTCGAAGCCGGCAACCCGACGGGGGCGGTCACCGTCGCCGCGGTGGCCGCCCTGCTGGCGCGCCTGGAGTGCTGGCCCGACGTCGTGCACCCCACCCGGCCCCTCGGTGTGGGTGTCGACGGCGCCTCGGTGGCCACGATGTCGGGGTTGTTGGCGGCCGCCCTCGACCTGGCCGTGCCCGTGACTGGCGGTGCGGTCGACGTACTTGCCGCCTATCCGCCGCAGTGGTGGGGCCGCGCCGCCCAGTTCTCCGGCCTGCCCGTGTCCGGCGGCAGCGTTTCGGTGGCCCTGCGCTGGCACGGGCCCCGCCCGGCGCTGTTGTGGGAGCTGGCTCCTGACGGCGCCAACGCCGATGACGTCGGGTCTGCCGCCTGGCCCGAGGATCGTCCGCTTCGGGCATCTGCGCTCGACCCGGCCTTTGCGGCAACCGACGTTGCGGGCGAGGCCCTCCTGGCCATTCCGCCGGGCGCCGAGGCGGTGCTGGCGTCGCGGGCTCAACCGGCAACGCCGACCGACGGGGAGGGCAAGGCGGGCGACGCGGTCCCGGCATCGGACGAGGATGGGCCCGGCACGGCCGCCTCGGGCGGCGTCACCATGAACGTGGGCGTTCCTACCCGCCGCCGTTCGGACGCGCCCGAGTAACCCATGGTTGCCAGCCCACTGGTTTGTCGCCCCCGGGGCCGGGCGCTGCGCTGCTCAGCGGCGGCGCAATCGGTCCCACCAGCGGCCTGGTGGGCGCCTTCGGTCCGGTTGGTGAGCGGGCGGAGCTGCGGCGCGGTCGGCCTCGACGGCGTGGACCAACCGGCGCACCCCCGGGTGGTCGGGATGGCTGGAGCACAGCGAGTCGGCCAGTTGTCCCGCCCGATCGAGGTGCCCCTGCCGACGCGACACCTCGGCCTCGGCCAGCCGGCCGTCGGCCTCCCCGGGCTCCAGGCGGCTGAGCGCTGCGGCCCCGGCTGCGGCGTCCTCCAGCGACCCGGCCGCCAGCGCGGCGCGCACCAGGGCCTTCTGATAGCTGGGCACCAGCGGCTCGCGGGCGGTGGCCGCTCGGGCCGAGGCCAGCGCCGGCGCAGGCTGGCCCAGCTGCAGCAGCACGCGGGCCCGCAGGTGGTGGCCCTCAGCGTGATCGGATTGGTGTGCGATAGCGGCGTCGGCGGCCCGAAGCGCCTCCTCGGGCTGGTGGAGGCTGAGCAACGTGGCGCCCAGGAGCGCCTGGGCCTCGCCCTGGTGCGGCTCGTCCTGTAACAGCCGCCGCAGCCTGCTGACCGCCAGCTCGGCTCGGCCGTCGGCCACCATGGCCCGAAGTTCGGCGAGCTCGTGGCCAGGGTCGTCGCGTGGGCGATCGTGCAGCGTCACCCTCCCAGGCTAGGGCCCCGCGGCGGGTTGGCCCGATAGCGTGCGGCCCATGCGCGTGGCCTACGGAGCGGACGAATCCACCCCCGTCACCCGAGCCGTTGCGGCGTGGTTGGAGGCGGAGGGACACCAGGTGGTCACGCTGGTGGAGGACGCCCCGTGGCCCGAGGTCGGCGCGGGTGTGGCCGCCGCCGTCACGGCCGGCGAGGCCGACCTGGGGGTGGTCTGGTGCTACACCGGCACCGGGGTGGCCATGGCCGCCAACAAGGTGCCCGGCGCGCGGGCGGCGCTCTGCGTCGATGCCGCAACGGCCGACGGGGCCCGCCGCTGGAACGATGCCAACGTGCTCGCGCTGTCCCAGCGGCTCACCACCGAGGAAACGGCCACCGAGATGGTGCGGGCGTTCCTGGCCGGTGTCCCGGACCCCGACGAGCTGGCCACCATCGCGACGGTCGAACCCGAGACGGCGAGTTCCGCCGCCATCCCGCACCCGACGCCTTCCTCCGCGCACGACGGCGGTGCGGCCCCGTCCCCCGGCGATGCCTGAGGCAGCCGTCCGGCGGCGGCCGCGCACGGGCCGACGCAGCGCACCGCCGTCGCTGGAGTTCGAGCGACGTTGGTGGGATGCCGGGGCGGAGTGCGTGGTGGGCATCGACGAGGTGGGCCGCGGCTCGTGGGCCGGCCCGCTGACCGTCGGCGTCGCGGTGCTGCCCCGAGACCGGCGGGTGAACGGCGTGCGCGACTCGAAGGCTCTCACCGAGGCCCGACGCGAGGAGCTCTTCGATCGCCTCACCGACTGGTGCCTCGGCTGGGCCGTCGGCCACGCCTGGCCCCACGAGTGTGACCAGCTGGGCATGTCGGCTGCGCAACGCCTCGCCGCCCAACGCGGCCTCGATGCGTTGGGTTGTCGGGTCGATGCCGTCGTCATGGACGGCAAGTGGGACTTCGTCGGCCACGAGAACACCACGATGCTGGTGAAGGGCGACGCCCGCTGCCTGTCCATCGCCACGGCGTCCATCCTGGCCAAGGTCAGCCGCGACCGGATGATGCGCCGGGCCGCCCAGGATCATCCGGGCTATGACTTCGAGTTCAACAAGGGCTACCCGTGCCCACGCCACCAGCTGGCGCTGCTGGGTTATGGGCCCACGGCCATCCACCGGCGGAGCTGGTCGTTCTGCGACGACCTTCCGTGGCCGCATCAGCGTTACGTGCGTCCCGACCCGCAGATGTCGCTGTTTGGCTGAGGCGGTTTGCCTGCGCCGTTCGCCGGGACGGCCCGGCCGACCCCGATAGCGTGGCGCCGTGAAGTGGGATGAGGACGCCACGCCGGACATGAGCAACGTGGACGACCAGCGGTCGTCGGGCGGACGCACCGGGGGTGGCTTTCCATTCCCGTTCCCCCGAGGGGGTGGCAGCGGCGGCAGTGGGGGAGGTCTTGGCCTGCCCATCGGCAAGGGTTCGGGGATCCTCGGGGTGGTCATCGCGCTGGCGGCGGTGTTCCTGTTGCCCCGCCTGATGGGCGGCTCGGAGGGCCTGCCGTTCAACGTGGAGGAGATGAACCTGCCCGGCGCAGTGCCCGAGGCCAGCGGCCCCGATGGCCGAGTGGATGACGCCCCGCCCACCGACGAGGCCGGCCGGTTCGTGGTGTGGGTGTTCAACGACGTTCAGCGCACCTGGGCCCAGGAGTTCTCCCAGAGCGACCAGCAGTACTCCGACGCCAAGCTCAACCTGTTTCGGGGCTCGGTCAGCAGCGGCTGCGGCCAGGCCTCCTCGGCCATGGGGCCGTTCTATTGTCCGGCCGACTCTGAGGTGTACATCGACGAGACGTTCTTCGAGGAGTTGGCCGGCCGCTTCGGGGCGCCCGGCGATTTCGCCCAGGCCTACGTGGTGGCCCACGAGGTGGGGCACCACGTCCAGAACGTGCTGGGCATCTCCGACGACGTGCGCCGCCTCAGCAGCCAGAATCCCGATCAGGCCAACCAGCTGTCCATCCGATTGGAACTGCAGGCCGACTGCCTGGCCGGCGTATGGGCCCACAGCGTCTACACCGACGACTCGGCCGATCGGGGGCTGGAGCAAGGCGACATCGAGGAGGGGCTCGGCGCAGCCGCGGCGGTGGGCGACGATCGCATCCAGGAACAGGCTACCGGGCGCATCGATCCGGAGTCGTGGAATCACGGCAGTTCGGACCAGCGGGTGAAGTGGTTCAAGGTGGGCTTCGACGGCGGCAAGGCGGCCCAATGCGACACCTTTGGGGTGGATCAGCCCTGAGCGGTACGATCGGGCCCCTATGGGCCAGCCAGTAGTCGTCACCCAGAAACAGTCCGCCCGCCCCGGCGTGGTTCGCTTCGAGCTGAACCGCACGCTGACCGGCACCGGCCACGAGGTGTACCGGCCCGGCGTCGTGGTGTCGGGGCAGCGGCCCCCGGACGTGCTGGCGCGGCGCCTCCTCGATGGCGTGCCCGGCATCGAATCCATCCACATCAACGGTGGGGTGGTCACCATGGAGCTGGGCTACGGGTCCGATACGGCGGCGGCCAAGGCCATCATCGAGGACCTCTACACCTACTACCGGCCGGGCGTCGAGGTGCCGTCCTTCGACACTGGGGCACCGGCGGAGTAGACGCCGCCCCTCGGGCGCCATCAGAACTCAGGCGGCCACGCCGACCAGCGTGTGAACGCCCAGGGCCGCCACGCCGACGGAACCCAGCAGCCGGCCGCGGTGCACCAGCGCCGGCGTGAGGACTCGGCCCATGGCCCCGCCGAGCACCAGGTAGCTGCCGTGAACCAGCAGGGACGCCGCGACGATCCCGACGACCCAGCCGGGGCCCAGGTTGGCTCCCGCGCTCACGGCCAGGCTGCCGAAGGCCATCAGTGTGAGCGGGTTGATGGCGCAGAGGGCGGCAAAGCGTGCCGCCAGCCCGATGGGTGCGGTGTGGGCGACGTGGGTTGGTCGGGCCGGGTGGGTCGCCGGTTGGCGCCGCTGACCTTGGGCCTGCATCAGCAGGTAGGCGGCCAGCCCGAGGAGCGCCGCCCCGCCGAGCCAGCCCATGGCTTGGCGGTGTTCGCCCAGCGCGCGCTGCAGCCCGACTCCCGCCGCGGCCGTGAGCGACGCATAGGCCAGGTCCACCGTGGCGACGCCCACCGGGGCGGGCCAGCCGGCCCGCACCCCGGACGTCAGGCCGGTGTCGACGATCATCAGCGCCATGGGGCCGACGATCAACAGCAGCGGCAGGGAGGAGGTGAAACCAACGATCAGTCCGTTCATGGCGCCAGTGTGGCGAGGACTGCGCCGTGGCGAACGGGTTCTTGGTCGCTAAAATCGATACATGGCCGTGGAAAGCGTGGATATCGACGATATTGACCGTGCTCTCCTTGGCCTCCTTCGGAAAATGGGACGGATGTCATACCGCGATCTCGGCGAGGAGGTTGCCCTCGGGGCGAGCGCCACGGCGGACCGAGTGCGGCGCCTGGAGCGGTTGGGCGTGATCGCGGGCTACGGCGCGGTGATCGACCCGGAGGCCATTGGCCGCACCCTGCGCGCCGCCGTGGACGTGCGTCTGCCCGCCGACGGCGACCACGAGGGGTTCGAGGCCGAACTGTCGACCCTCGACGAGGTGGAGTTGGCGGCCCACGTGACCGGCCCGTTCGACTACCTCATCCTCATGTCCGTGGCCGGTGTCCCCCGGCTGGACGACATCGTTCGCTCGTGGGGCCACGCCTTTCTGGCCGAGACCTCCACCCGGATCCTGCTGCATACCGTCGATCTGGCCAACCGGCCCGGGTAGCGGGTGCCGGGGGTGACGCGCTTTGCGTCGGAGGCGAGTGTGAAGCCCGGCCGAGCCGGTGGGTCCGCTGGCGGAGCCGCCGGTTGCCGTACGGTTTCATCATGGCCGTCAACCGCAGCCGCCGGGCCAGGGCGGCCCGCAAACGTCAGCGCCGCATGGACCGGGTCGAGCATGACCTGAGCGACGAGCAGTGGGCGGCCATCCAGGACGCGTGGGGTGGGTGTGCGTACTGCGGCGCCACCGGGGTGCCGATGCAGCGAGATTGCCTGCTGGCCCTGTCGCGTGGCGGCAGGTACACGCTGGACAACATCGTGCCGGCCTGCCGTTCGTGCAACGCCAGCAAGTGCAACGCCGAGGTCACGGGTTGGCTTCGGCGCAGGCGGTTGGACGAGGAGGCGTTCCTGGTGCGCCACTACAAGATCCGCGCCGCGCTGGCGGCGCGTTTCGGCCAGGTTGAGGCGCCCGTCGTCCAGTGAGTCGCCAGGGCCTCAGCGGTGCGGCGGACCCCCTGCCGAGGGGCGGCGCCGCATGGTGGCCGAACCACCCGCCTCCCCAACGGACACAAAGCCGAGCGAGTCGTACAGCGCCACCGCCGCATCGTTGGTGTTGTCGACGCTCAGGCTCATGGCGGGGTTGCGGCCGAGGAGTTGGGTGAGCAGCAGGCGCCCCACGCCCCGCCCTCGACGCTCGGGCACGACCGCCATGCCGAGCTCCGGCACGTCGTCGGCGACAAACCCGTAGCCGGGGTCGTCCGAGGTCAACCTCCGGCACCAGGCGGCGCCCACCCGTTGGCCGCTGCTCAGGCCGACCTCAGCGTCGTCGCCCGAACGTTCCCCGAAGCCGTCCAGGTAGTGGGCGATGTGGGGGTCGTTCAGCACCGCGCGGGGCAGGGGATCGTCCCCAGGGCGGACGTACAGCGCGAGATACAGCATGTCCCAGAGGAACGGCCGGTCTGCTGCCTCCCAGGGGCGGGTGGTGAGGTCCTCCACGGGTGTCACCGTAGCCAGGGGCGGCGAGGGCGATGGCGGGGACCGTCCGGCGCGGGTGGGCCCCAACCGGCGACCGATTGACCACGTTCGCACCCCGAACGGGTGCGCGTCCGTCCAGCAACCCGTCGAGCCGGTGCTGGATTTCTGGCGACCCGGCACCACGTGGCCGGCGGGCTTCGTGCGCGACGACCGCCGGCTGGCATGCTCGCGACCGTGAACCGTCGAACGCCTCCAACGCCAGGAGTGGTGGCAGTTCACCGCTGCGAGGATCACCGCTTTTCGAAACAGTCCGAGGCGGCGATCACGTTGGTGGCCGGGCATGGGGTGGAAGGCGATGCGCACGCCGGTGCGCAGGTGCAGCACCGATCCAGGGTGGCGGCCGACCCGGCGCCACCGAACCTGCGCCAGGTACACCTCATCCACGCGGAGCTGTTTGAGGAGGTTGCCGCAGGCGGCCACACGGTCTCGCCGGGCGACCTGGGCGAGAACGTCACCACGGCTGGAATCGACCTCCTGGCGCTGCCGACCGGGGCCATGGTGCGCCTGGGCGAGCGGGCCCTGGTGGCGGTCACCGGACTGCGCAATCCGTGCCGCCAGGTCGACGAGTTTTCTCCCGGGCTGATGTCGGCCCTGGTTGACCGCGCCGACGACGGCACCCTGGTGCGCAAGGCGGGAGTCATGGGCGTGGTCGTGATGGGCGGCGTTGTGCGGGCCGGCGACGCCATCGAGGTGGCGATGCCACCCGGAGCGCCGGTGCCGCTCGACCGTGTCTAGACAGCGGCACGCGGCTGCGCCGCCGGCCCGCGCCGACGCTGCGTTGCCGGCATGAGCGCCGCCACCTTCGCCATGGTGCTGGTGGCGGCGATGTTGCACGCCGCGTGGAACCTGGCGATGAAGGACAGCGACGATCGCCTGCTGGCGGCATGGGCGATCATGGGCGTCGGGGGAGCGATCAGCGTGCCGGTGCTGGTGGTGTTGGGCCCGCCGCCCAACGAGGTGCTCGGCTGGTTGGCCCTCTCGGTGGTGATTCACGTCAGCTACGTCTTGGCGCTGTCCAAGGCCTACGAGCTCACCGACCTGGCCGTGGCCTACCCCGTCGCTCGGGGCACCGCGCCGCTGTTGGTGACGGCGGGCGGAGTGGTGTTGCTGGGTGACCAACTGGGGGCGCTGGGTGTGTGCGGTGTGGTGCTGATCTCGGCCGGGTTGATGTCGCTGATGCGTCGGGGAAGCCTGGAGGGCTACCGCTGGGCAGTGCTCACCGGGCTGTTCATAGCCGCCTATACCGTGAGCGATGGGGGCGGCGTGCGGGCGGGCGATGGGGCCGGTGTGGCGGCGCCGGTCATCGCGCTTCACTACATCGCCGCCCTGTTCGTGCTGCAAACGGCGGTGTTGTCGGTGGTGGTGGTGCGCCTGCGCGGCCGGGATGCCATGGTGGCTTCGGTTCGGGCCCAGCCATGGCGCCTGGGCTTCGCCGGTTCCGCCGGGGTGCTCGCCTACCTGCTGGTGCTGATCGCGTCGCGAACCAGCCCGCTGGGCCTGGTGTCGGGGCTACGCGAGACCTCCACTGCGTTCGGCACGCTGGGCGGCTACCTGTTTCTCGGGGAGGCGGTGGATCGCAAGCATGCCGCAGCCGTGGTCGCCGCCATCGTCGGAGCGCTCCTGATCCTGGCCGGATCGTAGCGAGCAGCAGCTCGGCAGCGGGCGGTCACACCTCGGGGATGAACGACACCAACATGACGACCATGGCGAACAGCATCATGGCCGTTGCGGGCAGGTACCGCACCCAGCGATCCTCGACGCGCTGGTGGAAGCTGAGGGCGATCACGAAGTAGATGACCAGCGCCAAGCAGACGACGACGCCGATGAGCGGAACCCACAGCCCGGCGATCAGGCCGAGTCCGGACGTCAGCTTCAGCCACGGCAGCACCCGTCGCACCTCGGGTGGGCACCGCAAGCGATCGAGCTCGGCTCTGATCTGCGGGAGGGTGACGCAGGCAACGCTGTCGACGATCTGAAAGATGGCCAGGACCAGGGCCAACACCGGGAGGTGGGCTTGCACGAAGCAAGACACTATTCCCAACTGGCCGAACCGACGCGAACCTACGGAACGGTGACGGGGGTCGGGTCGGGGCTGGTGCGCCGGCCCTGTGCGGCGGAGCGAGGCGCCCGAACCCGTCGTGTCGTCACCCGAAACACGGTGGAGAACACGACGGCCACCACCGCAATGATGGTGGTGGTGAAGAACAGCGGGTTCTCGGCATCGGTGCCGGCCAGCACACCGTGCAGGCTGGTGAGCATGAAGGTGGCGTAGCTGAGCAGGTGGATGCCGTGCCACGCCCGCCGCGGCAGGTGCTGCTTGGCCAGCGAGGTCGCCTCGACCACCACCAACAGCCACATGGCCAGGATTCCCAGGGCTACCGCTGGGGTCTGGTAGTCGGACTGACCCGGCACGAGCAGCTCTGCCGCACCGAAGTGCAGGTAGTTGTCGGCGACGAGCGACGCCATGTGGACGGCGGTGAACCCGATGGTGAGTCCGGCCATCCAGCGATGAAGGTCCAGAATCCACGCCGGGCGCTGCTGGGGGAACAACTTGGCGGGCAACAGAATGCCCCACAACACGGTTGCGGTCAGCAGCACCCAGGCGACGATGCCTGAGGCGCGGGCCACGAACCACCACACCTGTTCGTTCACGAGTGAGCCTCCTCGGCGGTTGGACGGTTGGGGAGGGCGAGCGTCGAGCCGAGCCCGCCGGTGACAAAGCGTCGGCCGTCGTGATCCACGGCCAGCGCCTCCAGGTTGTGGGACCGGGCGTAGGCCAACACCTGGCCGCTTCCGCCGAGCAATGCACCCGTGGCGTGCGCCTCGGCCAACCAGGCCCGGGGCGCCACGACGGTGACCGTCGCAAGATCGGTGGCCGACGGGGCCCCGGTCTGCGGGTCGATCACGTGGTGGGTGGTGGTGCCGTCCCGAATCCACCGCCGGCTGACGGTGGAGGACGTGGCCACGCCGCCGCAGGGCAGGCCCAGGTGCGCCAGGGCCCGGACGGGGTCGTGAGGATTCTCCACCTCCACCTCCCACCCGTGCGCGTGCGGCGCGCTGCCGGCGGTTGCCAGGTCCCCGCCGATGCTGACGAGTGCCCCGGCCGCACCGTCGAGCACCAGTTGCTCGGCGACGAGGTCGGCGGCCAGGCCCTTGCCGATGCCGCCCGGGTCGATGGCCACGCCCGGAGGAAGCGTCACCGAGCCGGTCTCGGCATCAACCTCCACGCCGCTGACGCCGACGCAGCTTCGATGTGGCCCCGGCGCCAGCTGGGTGACACGGCCCGCATCGTCGATGCTCGCCCGGTAGCCGGCATCCATGAGGGCGGGCAGAACGGTGGGGTCGTAGCGGCCCTCGGTTCGTTGGGACGCCTCCACCATGGTGCGCAGCAGGGTGACCGTTGGACTGCTGACGGGCACGGGCGCACCCGCCGCCCGGTTGAGTCGGTCGATGTCGCTGCCCGGGGCGAAGCGGCTCCACAGCGCCTCCAGTTCGGCCAGCCTCAGTCGAGCATCCCGACCTGCGTTGGGTGGGCCATCGAGGGTGATGACCACGACCGAACTGGCCATGGCTCTGAACCTGGACTCAGCCGCTGCCATTGGTCCGAACCGGGGCGGGTGCGGGTGCGGGGGCGGGCGCCGGGGCAGGTGCCGGGGCGGCGGCCGGGGCAGCAGCGCGTGGAGCCGGGGCAGCAGCGGCCACCGGGGCGGCACTGCGAGTGGGCGATGCGCCGGCGCCGGAAGATCGGGTGCTCCGAGACGAGCTGCCGGTCGAAGAACCCGACGCGCTGGCCGAGGCGGTTCCGCTGCCGGCGCTCGACGCCCCCTGCGTCGGGGTACGGCGCACTGGCGGCCGGGTGACCGGCGGGACGGTCACCCGAACCGGCGCCGCCGTGACGAGGGTCGCGTTGGCCAACTCCGCCTCGAGGGCTGCCTCGGCAGACGCTGTGGCCGCTGCGGCGGCTTGGGGGCCGGTGACGGCGTCCGCCGCCTGGGCGGCGGGTGCGGCCAGTGCCTCACCGGCGGCCGCTTCGCCGGCCGTGACCTCTGCAGCCGCCGCATCGGCGCCCAGCTTGGCCACCAGCCCAAACATGGTGGTCGTGCTCAGCCCGAGGACGGCGATGCGTGCCACTCGAGCCGGATGGCCTCGCTTGGCGCCCGCCCGGCGTGGGCGATCCGAGGCGGCCACGGCGACCTCCTCGGTCTCAAGCGTCGGGGCACTCGAACCCGGCTTGGTCGCCGATGACCGGACCCTTCGGGCCTGGAGCTCGGCCAGCCGACGTTGCCGATCGCTGAGGTCGGCTGGCTCAGTCATCGTCGTCCTCCCCGTGATCCTCGTGGTCCTCGTCCTCGTGATCTTCGTCTTCGTGGTCCTCGTCCTCATGATCATCGTCCTCGTGATCATCGTCCCAACCCCCGGACGGAGCGGCGGGCGCCGCAGCCGGCGCGGGTGCCGCAGCGCGTGGCGTTGCGGTCGGGGCGGCTGGTCGAGGGGCGGGGGCCGGGGAAGCGGCAGCGGGAGCCTGGGCGGCAGCGGGTGTCTGGGCGGCAACCGGCGCCTGGGCCGCCACGGGGGCGGCGGAGGAGACGCCGCCCCCGCCCCCGCCACCGCCCCCGGCCGGCTGAGCCGCCTGACCCGGGCGCTTGACGGCGCCGGTGATCTTGTTGTCGTCGCCCAGCCGGGCGGTAAACACCAACCTGTCGTCGCTCGATGCGAAGGCAACCTCAACCGAGTTCGGGGTGACCTCCCCCGGGCTTGCCAACCAGCCCGCGCTGGGCAGCAACTTGCCCAGTGCCAGCTTGCCCCCCTCGCGCAGCACCTCGACATGGCCGGCGTTCTCCACGGCGAAGCGCTGCGGCACCGCCTCGGGCTTTGGGGCCGCGGTCGTGGTGCTGGCGGTGGTGGGCGCCGCCGTGGTGGCCAGGTCGGCCTCTGCGGAAAGGTCGCCCATGGGGCTCTCATCGGCGGCGCTGAGAATGCCGACGTTGGCTCCGACGGCTGCGCCTCCGGCCAGCACGATCCCGGCGATGGACAACGACGTGACGATGGCGGGCTTCTTGATCATGGGAGTCCCCTCGGTTGCGGTGGCCGGAGCGGCGACGCTGCCGCTCCGGATATGGATGCCAACCTAGGGACGCGGTCCACAGCATCAACCCAACCGAAGGCAAAGGTTTGGCAAAGATCTGTTGGCGGCCGTAGCCGCCGTGGCAGGGTGACGGAGTGAACCTGTTGGTAGTGGAGGACGACCCCACCATCGGCGAACCGCTGCGCTCGGGTCTGGAGCGCGAGGGTTTTGAGGTGAACCTGGTGGCAACGGGGGCCGACGCCCTGGCGGCCTCCCCGGCCGATCTGGTGCTGTTGGACCTGGGGCTCCCCGACCTGGACGGGCGCGTGGTGTGCCGCGAGCTGCGGGAACGATCCGCCGTGCCCATCATTGTGGTGTCGGCTCGCGGTGAGGAGATGGACCGGGTGTTGTTGTTGGAGTTGGGCGCCGACGACTACGTGGTCAAGCCGTTCGGCTTCCCCGAGTTGGTGGCCCGCATACGGGCCGTGCTGCGCCGGGCGGGTGGCCAGGGGGCAGACGCCGCCCAACAGCAGCTGAGCTGGGGTGAGCTGGTGTTGGACCGGCGCACCCGGGAGGTGGCCTACGCGGGGCGGAAGGTGGCGCTGACCCCCAAGGAGTACGAGTTGTTGTCCGAGCTGGGGTCCGATCCGGGCGCGGTGATGACCCGCGAGCACCTGATCGACGTGGTGTGGGACGAGAACTGGTGGGGCTCCACCAAGACCCTGGACGTACACGTGGCGTCGCTGCGCAAGAAGCTGGCGCCCGGGCTGATCGAAACGGTCCGCGGCGTTGGGTTCCGCCTGGCCGATGGTGGCGCCCGCCCGTGACCCGCCGGCTGTTGGTGGGCTACCTGACGGTGACGTTGGTGGTGCTGCTGGCCTTGGAGATCCCGCTGGCCATCTTCTACGGCCAACGGGAGGAGGAGCGCTTCACCGCAGATGCCGAGCGCGACGCGGTGGTGCTCGCCTCCTTCTATGAGGATGCGCTGGACGCCGGTGCCGAGATCGATACGGCGCCCGCCGAGCGTTATGCCGACCGCACCGGGGCGCGGCTGGTGGTGATGGACACCGCCGGGAGGTCCCTGGTCGACACCGATGCTGCGCCCGGGCGTGACTTCTCCACCCGTCCCGAGGTTGCCCGGGCGCTCACCGGGGTGAGGGCTTCGGGCATCCGGCGCTCCGACACGCTGGACACCGACCTGCTCTACGTGGCCGTGCCCATCGCCTCCGGCGGCAGCGTCCATGGGGTGTTTCGGCTGACGGTCGATGCCCACGAGGTGATCGAGCGGGTGCAGCGGTTCTGGCTGTCGTTGGTGGCGATGGCGGTGGTGGTGCTGGCGGCGGTCGGCGTGGTGGGGTGGGCCGTCGCCCGGTCGGTCACCAGGCCGCTTCGCCAGCTGCAGGCCTCGGCACGCCGGTTTGCGGATGGCGACCTGAGCGCTCCGGTGCCCTCGGGCGACGCGCCGCCCGAGATCGTGGCCCTGGCCGACACCATGGGGGTGATGGCGTCGCGCCTGGACGAGCTGTTGAGCGCTCAGCGGGCCTTCGTCAGCGATGCCTCCCATCAGCTGCGCACCCCGCTCACCGCGCTCCGGCTGCGCCTGGAGAACCTGGCTGCCGAGTTGGGCGACGATCGTGGTGCCGAGGTGGAGGCGGCCATCGACGAAACCCGTCGCCTCGCCGACCTGGTGACCGACCTGCTGAAGCTGGCCCGCGCCGATCAGCCGCCCCCGGTTGAACCCGCCGACGTCAGCGCCATCGCAGCCGACCGCATCGACACCTGGTCGGCGGTGGCCGAGGGCGCCGACGTGACGCTGCGCCTCACCTGTCCCGACGAGGCCCTGTGGGCCCGTGCGGTGCCGGGTTCGGTCGAGCAGATCCTCGACAACCTGTTGGACAATGCGGTCACGGTCAGCCCGCCGGGTGGGGAGGTGACCGCCACGTTGGCCAGGGACGCGGATCGTGTGCGGCTGACGGTGGCCGATCGCGGCCCGGGGATGGATGACGAGCGAAAGGTCAAGGCCTTGGAACGGTTCTGGCGGGGCGGGCAGGCCACACCGGGCAGCGGCCTGGGATTACCCATTGCGCTGGGCCTTGCCGAGGCCTCCGGTGGGGGGCTCACGCTGGCCGATCGTCCTGGAGGGGGTCTGTCGGTGGAGGTGTCGCTGCTGGTGGCCGCTCCTCCCGGCGCCGACTGAGCGGGGTCAGCCCTCGGGGTGATCCGGGCCGATCGAGCCGAACAGGTCGGGGAACACCCGGGCGACCTTGGTCGTGAGGTACTCGCCGTAGGTGCCTCGCCAGGCCAGCGGGTTCGCCCCGTCCCACCGGTCGCTGCGCTCGGCGGCAGGTGGCGCAGTCAGGCCGGGGATGGGGTCGATGCGGGCGTCCCACGCGGGGTCGAAGAAGAACGGGAACGACAGCCGACCCTGGCCGCTGGTGTTGCGCACCCGGTGCAGGGTGGAGCGGTAGCGGCCGCCCACCATGGCCTCCAGCATGTCCCCCAGGTTGCACACCAGCACGCCGGGCTCGGCGGGCACGTCCACCCACCGTTGGCCGACGTGGACCTGGAGGCCGCCCCGGTCGTCTTGGGCCAGCAGGGTCAACAAGCCGTAGTCGGTGTGGGCGGAGACCCCCCAGGTCGGTTCCGCCTCGATGGGGTTGGGCGGGTAGTGGAAGATGCGGAACAGGACGGTGGGGTTGGCGGTCAGGTGGGCATCGAACCAGTTGGCGTCGATGCCCAGGCCCATGGCCAGGCCCCGCATGACCGCATGACCGACGCTGGTGGCGGCGTGCATGTAGGCGGGGACCAGCGTTGCCAGGTCGTCGGGCCGTTCGGGGTACAGGTTGGCGCCGAAGAGCGGCGTTCCCGCCAGCACGTGAGGATGATCGGGTGGTAGTTCGGCACCGAAGTACAGGCCTTCCTTGCGGTCGGGGCGGCCGGCGGTCAGTTCGGCTCCGACGGGAAACCAGCCTCGCCACGCCGCCCCGGCGTTGGGCATGGCTACCCGTGCCTTCTCCTCGGTGCTCAGCGCGAAGAACCGGCGGGCCGACGTGTCCAGCCGGGCGAGGAGCTCGGGCTCGATTCCGTGGCCGGTCAGCCGGACGAACCCCCAGTCCCGGCATGCTCGATCGAGGTCGGCGGCCACCCGCAGTACCGCCTCGTCGGTGGGCGTGTCGGCAGCCGCAGCGTGGGCCATCAGCGGCCCGATATCGATCAAGGGCGGCCCCTGCGTGGGCATCAGCCGCGGCCCCACGGCCCCGTGGGCCACCAGGCCTGCTGGTCGTGGCTCGCTGGCGGTACCCCCATCACGAGCGGAGCGTAGGTCAGGCCACACCATTGACAGAAACGAACGGATGTTCGATGCTGTCTAGATGGCTGTTGCGCACTCACACGACCTGTCGCTTCCAGCCCTGGCAACGCGCATCGACGACCCGGCCCAGCGGCGGGCACGGGTGCGTCAGCTGGCGGCCACGTTGGCCCCGGTCAGCCTGTCGAACGAACGCACGTTACCGGTGGTTCCGGCGCTGGCCGAGCTGCTCCCCGCCGGCGGATTGGCCCGTGGTTCGCTGGTCTCGGTGGGTGGCAGCTGCGGGGCGGTGTCGCTGGCCCTGGTGTTGACGGTGGAGGCGGCCCGGGCCGGGTCGTGGGTGGTGGCGGTGGGGCTGGATGAACTGAACTGGGAGGCCGCCCTGGCGCTGGGTGTTCCGGCCGAACGGGTGGTGGTGGTGCGGGTGGGCGAACGGTCGGCGGCCACCGAGGTGATGGCGGCGGTCGTCGATGCCGCTGACGTGGTGCTGGTGGGCGGCGACGTGGTGCTGGCGGCCTCTGCGGTGCGGCGCCTGCGGGCCCGGGCCCGGGAACGGGGCAGCGTGCTGGTGCGGGTGCAGCCCCACTACGTCCGGGCGGTCGGTGCCGGGCGGCGCCACGGCGCTACGGGTGATGATCGCTGGGACGGCGCCGAGCTGTCGTTGCATGCCCAGGCCGTTGGGTGGCCGGGGCTGGGGCAAGGGTGGGGGCACCTCAACGGACGACTGCTGGAGGTGGCTGTGGGCGGTCGTCGGGGTTCGATGGGCGGCGGGCAGGGCCTGTTGTGGCTGCCCGACGACCAGGGGCGGGTGCGGCCGCCGGAACCCGACGAGCTGAGCCGCGTCGGGGTCGGGCGCGTCGAGGCTGGGCCGGCCGGCGGCGAGCGTCTCACCAGGTTGGGTGGTCACCGGGCGACGGGTTTGGCTGGGGGGCGATCCGTCGGCCCGGTGGTGCCCCTTCGTCCCACCGGCACGGGCGGTCGGTAGTGGCCGGCCCCATCCGCATTCTGGCCCTGTGGTGTCCGGACTGGCCGGTGGTGGCCTGGGGGGTATCGGCCGACGAACCGGCGGTGGTGCTGTCGGCCAATCGCGTGGTGGCCGCCACCCGGGCCGCCCGCAGCGACGGGGTGAGCACCGGCCTGCGGCGAAGAGAAGCCCAGGCCCGGTGTCCTCGGGTGCGGTTGCTGGACCGCGATCCGGCCCGTGAGGCCCGGGCGTTTGAGCCGCTGGTGCGAGCCCTCGATGCCGTCACCCCCCGCGTGGAGCTGCATCGGCCGGGACGCGCCTCCTTCCCGGCCGGTCCGCCGGCGCGTCACCTTGGTGGCGACGAATCGCTGGCGGCACGGGTGATGCAGTTGGTGGAGGAGGCGTTTGGTTCAGCCTCCGGCCCGGAGGTGCGGGTGGGGGTCGCCGAGGGTGCCTTTGCCGCCCGCACCGCGGCGCGGCGGGCCGTCGGGGGCCCGCTCATCGTTCGCCCCGGCACCACACCTGCGTTTCTGGCCGACCTGCCGGTGAGCCAGCTGCGTGCCGACGACCCTCGCCGGGAGGAGCTGGTGGACCTGCTGGAGCGGCTGGGGCTGCGCACCCTGGGTGCGGTGGCCGCCCTCGACCCGGCCGACATGGCCGGGCGCTTCGGCGCTCAGGGGTTGGAGGCCTGGCGGTTGACCTGGGGTGACGACGACGTGCCCAGCGATGCGGTGGCTCCCCCGGCCGACCTGCGGGTGCTGGCCGAGCTCGACCCGCCGGCCGAACGGGTCGATGCCGCAGCATTCGTGGTGCGGGGCCTGGCCGACGAGTTCCACGGCGCCCTCACCTCCCGGGGTCTGGCCTGCGAGTCGGTCGTGGTGGTGGCCGAGACCGAACACGGTGAGCGCATCGAACGGTGCTGGCGCCACGAGGGGATATTGAGCGCCGCCGCGGTGGCCCAACGGCTGCGCTGGCAGTTGGAAGGCTGGCTGTCGGGCCGTGGCGCGGGCGGCAGCCCGGCGCATCGGGTGCCGCTGGCCGAGCGCCTCCAGGGCGGGGTGGTGCGCCTGGAGCTGATCCCCGACCGGGTGGTGGGGGCAACCGGCCGCCAGCTGGGCTTCTGGGGCGGGCGCGACTCGGCTGCCGAGCGGGCCCGCCGGGCGCTGGCACGGGTGGAAGGGCTGTTGGGCGCCGACGCGGTCCTCATGTTGGAGCCGGCGGGGGGACGGGCGCCGGGGGAGGGGGTGGTGCTGGTGGCCTACGACACCCGCCAGGAGCACCCGCGGGGCTCGCCCGGAGCGCAGGCGAAGCAGGGGGTGTTTCCCCTGCGGGTGGAGCCCTGGCCGGGCCGGCTGCCAGCTCCCGCTCCGGCGGTGGTGCACGACCCGCCGCTGCCCGCCCAGGTTCTGGATGTTTCGGGCCGCCGGGTGGGGGTGAACGGTCGGGGCGAGCCCAGCGCCCCACCCATGGCCATCCAGGTTGGCGGCGTTCGGCTGGGCATCGAGAGCTGGGCGGGGCCGTGGCCCATCGACGAGCGGTGGTGGGATGCCACCGAGGGCAGGCGCCGGGCCCGTATCCAGGCGGTCACCGACGACGGGGTGGCCCGTCTCTACACGCTGGAGGCAGGAGCCTGGGGTGTTGAGGCCACCTACGACTGACCGCTCTCGCCCGAGTCGGCCGCCCTCGGGCGTTGGGGTGGCCGGCTCTCAGGTGGGATCGCCCCTTCGCGTCGGCCGCGGGCCACAATGGGGGGGTGCGCGTACTGGTTGTAGATGACGAAGTCGAACTGGCCGATGCGGTGGCGAACGGGCTGCGGGAGGAAGGGTTCGAGGTCGACGTCACCAACGACGGCCGCGAGGGCTTCGAGCGCGCCCGTTCCTCCACCTACGACGCCATCGTGTTGGACATCCTGCTGCCCGGCATGAACGGGTTCCAGGTGTGCCGAGCCCTGCGGGAGGCCGGCGTGTGGACGCCCATCCTCATGTTGACGGCCAAGGAGGGCGAATACGACGAGGCCGAGGCGCTGGACACCGGGGCCGACGACTTCCTCCGCAAGCCGTTCAGCTATGTGGTGCTGGTGGCCCGCCTGCGGGCGCTCACCCGAAGGGTGGCCGAGGGTGCGCTGGCCCCGGTGATGGTTGGCGACCTGGAGCTGGACCCGGTGGGCCGCACCGTGCGCCGGGCCGGTACCGAGATCCAGCTGTCGCCGCGTGAGTACGGATTGCTGGAGGTGCTCATGCGTCGGGCCGGGGAGGCAGTTCCCAAGCAGGAGCTGCTGGAGCAGGTGTGGGGCCAGGACTTCGCAGGCGACCCCAACGTGGTCGAGGTATACGTGGGCTACCTGCGCCGCAAGATCGACCGGCCCTTTGGTCGCGAGGATCTGCGCACCATCCGCGGTGCGGGCTACGTGCTGGGCGATGCGCCGCTGGGTGGAGCACCGGATGGAGTGAGCTAGCGCCGTGGGCGCGTGGTCGCGCATGTCGGTGCGGGGGCGGTTGACGCTCACCGTCACCGTGGCCACGGCCGTGGCGCTCATGGCCCTGTCGTGGCTCATGCTGGCCTGGTTGCGGGGCGCGCTGGTGGACGAGGTGCAGCGGCGCAACGACGCCGCACTGCGCGAGAACCTCGACGTCGTGAGGAGGACGCCAGAGGATGTCGCCGAGCTGGTCACCCTGGGCAGCGATCGGGCCCCGCTTCCCCCCTCGCCCAGGTTCGGTGAGGATGCTGCGACGCCGAGCGACACGCTGGTCTCCGTCAGCCTGACGCCGACACCCATACCTGGCATGGTCGTGGACTCGGGGGCCGACGAGGAAATGACCCTCCGGATCCTGGGAGACGTGCTGCCCCAGGAGGCCGATCCCCGCGACTACGTGGGTTCGTCGGGCCAGGTTCAGAGCACCCAGGGGATGCTGCGGGTGGACGTGGCCACCAGCCTGAGCGATGTGAACCGCAGCGTGGCTGTGGTTCGCATGGCGCTGTGGACGGTGGTTCCGCTGTTTGTCGTCTCGGTGGCCATGGGCTCGTGGGCCATGACGGGCCGCAGCCTGGAACCGGTCGAAGCACTACGGCGCAGGGTGGGCGAGATCACCGCACGCACGTTGGACGAGCGGGTTCCGGTGCCGCCCACCGACGACGAGGTGGCGCACCTGGCCACCACCATGAACGAGATGTTGGACCGCCTCGAGGCCAGCTCACGCAGGGAGCGACAGTTCGTGTCCGACGCCGGCCATGAGCTGAGAAGCCCGGTGGCGATCATTCGCGCTCAGGTGGAGACCGCGCTGACCTACCCGGACGGTGCCGACTGGGAGGCGGTCGGCGCCACGGTGCTGGCCCAGGGTGAACGGCTGGACCGGTTGGTGAGCGACCTCTTCACGCTGGCTCGGTTGGAGGAGGGCGCCTTCGGTCCGCTGCCGACCACCGAGGTGGACCTGGACGAGTTGGTGCTCGCCCAGGTGCAGCACCTCACGGACCGGCGCCTCGACCTTTCCGGCCTGGGCGCCGCCCGCGTGCGCGGCGATGGCGGGCAACTGGCCAGCGTGGTCCGCAACCTGGTGGAGAACGCCGGGCGCCACGCTGCCTCCACGGTGCGGGTATCGGTGGCCGCATCCGACGCCGATGCCACGATGGTGGTGGAGGACGACGGCCCCGGGATCCCGGCCGACCAGCGGGCGACGGTGTTCGAACGTTTTGGCCGCCTGGAGGAGGCCCGCAGCCGCGACCATGGCGGTGCGGGGCTGGGGTTGCCGCTGGCGGCCCGGATCGTCGCCCGACACGGTGGATCCTTGACGCTCGAGGACAGCGAACTTGGCGGGGCGCGCTTCGTGGTTCGGCTGCCGCTGGCAGAGGCCGAGTCGCCCGAGACCGAACCCGCCGAAGCGTCGGCCGAGGCTCGGTCCGGCACGGTCGCCCCGGAGCCGAGCGCCCACTAATTTGGTCGTGGAGCTTGTGTTGCGTTCTTACGCCGTTACACTGGTCGATTGTGACGATCAGGTAACGATTGGTTCCGTGTGTGGGTACGTGCCCACAGCCAGTGGTTCGTCACCACCGTATGGTCCGCACCCCCCGACCCCTCCGGCTGGCCGCTGCGTGCATCGCAGCCCTCGCATTGGGCGCCACCGGATGCGTGGCCGCCTCGGCCCCCCCGACCAAGGTTGACGCCTACAAGAACCAGCTCGACCGGTTTCCGGTGGTGGGTGCAGTCAGCTTCAAGAACGACTATGGATCCAGCCGCGGCGGAGGCTCACGGAGTCACCAGGGAGTGGACATCATGGCCAACCGTGGCCAGCGGGTGGTGGCCCCGGAATCGGGAACCATCACCACTGCCAAGTGGTCGTCCAGCTGCGGCTACTCGCTCGGGATCTCGGGTGACGACGGCATCTACTACCTCTATTGCCACCTGAACAACTTTGCCTCGGGGATCTCCAAGGGGAGCCGCGTCTGGGCCGGCAAACAGGTGGGCAAGGTCGGCAGCTCCGGCAATGCCTCCTACGCCTACCCCCACCTCCATTTCGAGATGCACCCGGGTGGCGCCGGCCGGGCGTCGATGAACCCCTACTACCGCCTCCGCAATGCCGCGGACGCCCGGGTGGGTCTGGTGTCGAGCCCCCCCAAGGGCTGGCGCTGAGTCACCCGGCGCCAGGCACGCCTCACCCTGGTTCGCCCTAGCCGGGAACGGTGCCGCCCAGCCAGTCGGTGACGGTGCGCCAGGGCTCGGCGGTCGGGTCGATCAGGACGAGGTGGTCGGCGCCCCTGATGGCCGCCAGGGTGGCGTCGTCGCCCAGTGGGACCGCCGCGTCGACGTAGCTCTCGCTCTGGCTGACGGGCACCGCCTGGTCGGCGGTACCGTGGACGCAGAGGGTGGGCAGGCCCAGTGGCAGAAGCCCACGGGGCGACGCAGCGGCGTAGCGGTCGGGATGCTCGATCGGTTCGCCGCCCATGAGGTCGACGACGGCACCGTCGCCCAGGTCGTCCGCCGCTGCGGCCCGTAGGTCGAGCACCCCTGCCAGCGACACGGTCGCGGTCGGCAGCACCTTGGGCTGGGCGCCGACCTGGTCGTCGGTGAGCTGGCGCCGAGCGGCTGCCCAGACGGCCAGTTGGCCGCCGGCCGAGTGGCCGATGGTCACCACCCGGCTGGGCATGGCACGGCCGAGGTCGTCGCCCGCCGTTGCCAGGCGGTCCACCCCGGCGGCCACGTCGGCCAGGGTGCCGGGCCACCCCCCGCCCCGCTCTCCCAGGCGTCGATACTCCAGGTTGGCCACGACGTAGCCCCGGCGCAGGAGGTCGCGGGCCAGGGGGGTCATCAGATCAGCACCGAATCGGTCCTGCCAGAAGCCGCCGTGGATCAGCACCACCAGCGCGGGGGCCAGCGACTCGGCGTCCTCGCCCGGGTCGCCCTGGGGGAATGCGATGTCCAACCATTGGCTGGGTGCCTCGCCGTAGGTGAGACGCCGCGCCCCCTCCACCTCGGGCAGCGTCGACGCCTCGGCCCGGGGGCTCTCGTCACCGGAGCAGCCGACCAGCCCCGCGGTCACGGCGCCCAGCCCGACGCCTACGCCCAGCCCCAACCCGCTCCGCAACACCGTTCGGCGGCTCAGCGCCATGTTCACCTCAGGCGGCCGGCGTCGCGGGCAGCTGCCTCGGCCGCATCCAGCTGCCCGCCCACGATGTCCAGGCCGGCATCCCAGAACCCGGGGTCGGTCAGGTCGCAGTCCACCATGGCCGCCAGATCCTCGGGGCTCCGCGATCCTCCGGCGGAGAGCATGGCCAGGTAGTCCGGCACGAACGCCTCGCCCTCGGACTGGTACCGGGCGTAGACCGACAGGGCCAGTAGCTGACCGAAGGCGTACGCATAGACGTATCCCGGCGTCGCCATGAAGTGGGGCACGTAGCTCCACCAGTTGCGGTAGCCCTCGGACAGCTCCACGGCATCGCCCAACATGTCGGTCTGGGTCGCCGCCCAGTGGTCGCCGAAGTCGTCGACGGACAGCTCGCCGGTGTCGCGCCGATGGGTGTGCACGGCCGATTCGAAGCGGCTCATCGCCACCTGGCGGAACACCGTGGCGATGGAGTCCTCCAGCGTGGAGGCCAGCAGCGCGAAGCGCTCGTTGGGGTCCTCCAGCCGGCTCAGCAACCGCTGGTTGGTGATGGCCTCGCCGAACACCGAGGCGGTCTCGGCCATGGTGAGCGGGGTGTCCTGAGCGAAGTTGCCTTGAGGTCGTGCCAGGTAGGCGTGGATGCCGTGTCCCAGCTCGTGGGCCAGGGTCAGGACGTCCCGATCCGATGCGGTCCAGTTCAACAGCAGGTAGGGGTGGTGATCGGCCACGGTGTAGGCGCAGAACGCACCCGGCCGCTTGCCGGGGCGAACGGGGGCGTCAACCCAGCGGCCGTCGATGAACTCGCGGACGATGTCGGCCAGCTGCGGCGAGAAGCTGTCGTAGGCGTCGATCACCAGCCCGGTGGCCTCGTTCCAGCCCACCTTGCGATCGCTCTCAGCCACCGACGCGGACCGGTCGTAGTCGGCCAGCCGCTCCACCCCGAGCACCTGGGCCTTCAGCCGATACCAGCGCTGGGGCAGGTCGTAGCGTCCCACCACGGCGTCGATGAGGGCGGCGACCGACTCGTCGGAGGCCTCGTTGGCCAGGTTGCGACTGGAGAGCCAGGTGGGGTAGCTGCGCAGGCGATCGTGGACCGACTTGTCCAGCAGGAGCGTGTTGAAGATGAAGGCGCGGGTGCGCAGGCCCGGCCGCAGCGCCTCGCTGACGGCCTCGGCCGCATCCGCCCGCACGGGTCGGTCGGGGTGCTGAAGCAGCGACAGGCCCTCTTCGAGGGAGGCGCTGCGTGCCCCACCCGGTGCGCTGTCCGGGAGGGCCACCTCGATGGCGGAGGTCTGCTCGTCGAAAAGCCGGACCCAGGCCGCCGCGCCCGACACCGACGTTTCGGTCAACACCTGCTCCTGGGGCTCGGCGAGCAGGTGGTCGCGATAGCGGCGCATGGTGCGCAGGTGGTGGGCGCAGAAGCCCAGCACCGGGTCGGCCAGCAGCTCGTCGGCATGCTCATCTGCCACCGCCGCCCACTCCAGCTCGAGAAACACCAGCTGCGAGGCCAGCTCGGTGCTGGCCTCGGCCAGCTTGGCCATGGCCGCGCCGCGTTCGGGATCGAGGGTGTTCTCGGCCAGGCGCAGGCCCACGTAGCTGCCGGCGCGACCCAACAGGTCGTGCAGGTCGCCGACGCGCCGCATCAGCGCGGCGAGCCCGTCGGCGTCCAGATCGCCCACGGTGCCGCGGGCGGCGGCAACGCCCTCGACCACCGCGGTCGCCTGCGCGACGAGCTCGTCGACGGACGACCCCGCCAGCAGATCGTCCAACTCCCATCCGACCTCGGCGGCGGTCAGGTCGGGGTCGGTCAGGTCGGGGTCCGTCGGGTGGTCAGCGGCGTCGGGCGATTCGGCGGTGGCCGCACCGCGGGTTGGGGCGCGTTGGGTGGTTGCGTCAGGCGGGGGAGTCATGGCCGTCCACGCTACCGGCGTCGGCCACCAACGGAACGGCCGCCACCACGCCCTCCGGGACCGGCTGGGGCGAGTGTGCCCGGGCGGCCCTGCGGACACCGACCTGGCGTCGGCCGTGATGCAGGCCGTCAACGGTCAGCAGCGCCAGCGCCGCCCAGATGAGCACGAAGCCCGCGAGCCGGGCGGGGGGTACGTCCTCCCCAAACACGTAGACGCCGAGGATGAACTGGATCACCGGCGTCAGGTACTGAAGCAGGCCGATGATGGACAACGGGATGCGGTTGGTGGCCACGCCGAAGGCCAGCAGCGGGGCGGCGGTGACCGCCCCGGCGGCCAGCAGGAGCAGCTTCATCGACAGCGGTGCGGTGGGGAAGTCCAACTGCCCCGCCGCCAGGGCCCAGCCCATGCCAAGGAAGGCAACAGGAGCGACGGCAACCGTCTCCGCCGCCAACGCCTCCACCGGGCCCAGCCCCACCTGCTTCTTGAGCAGGCCGTAGGTGCCGAACGTGGCTGCCAACCCCAGGCTCACCCACGGCATGGCGCCGTATCCCAGCACCAGGACCAACACTGAGATCGCCCCTGCGGTCACTGCCGCCCACTGCAGCGGCCGCAGCGTCTCGCCCAGCACCAGCACGCCCAGCACGACGGTCACGAGCGGGTTGATGAAGTAGCCCAGCGAGGCGTCGACCACTCGGTCCGAGGTGACCGCCCAGACATAGATGAGCCAGTTGGCCGACAGCAGGAATCCGGCGACGCCGGCAGCCATCGCACGCCGTCGGTCGGCCAACAGCGGTCGCACCCATCCCCACCCGGCGCCCAGCGACAGCACCCCGGTCATCAGCACCGCTGTCCAGATGATGCGGTGGCCGATGATCTCAAGGGGCGAGGTGGGCTCCAGCCGATGGAAGAAGAGCGGAAACAGGCCCCACATCGTGTAGGCGCCGACACCTCCGAGAACGCCGATGCGGTACTGGGCGGCCTGGTGTTCTGCTGCGCCCTGCTCGTCGGTCGGCATTGGCCGCACGCTACCGGCCGGGGGGAACACCCCGAAGTGGGGACAGATTCTGGGGCTGGGGCACCGGCTTCGGTCCCCACTACGGGAAACACCTCGAAGCGGGGACGGATGCCGGGGCTGGGGCACCGGTTTGGGTCCCCACTACGGGCGAGGCGTGGGCCCCGCCCCTACCATGGCCCGGTGACCATCGAGTTTCGGGCCTCGCCAACCTCGTCGCTGGGGGTGGAGGTGGAGCTCAGCCTGGTGGATGGCAACTCACGCGAGCTGACTGCAGCGGCCACCGACCTGCTGGCCGAGGTCACCCCGGAGGGCTGCGACGAGCACCCCGCCCTGAAGCACGAGCTGTTCGAGTCCACCGTCGAATCCATCACCGGCATCTGCGACACGGTGGACGACGCCCGGCGTGACCTGGAGGCGGGCATCGCCGAGCTTCGTGCGGCTGCCGAGGCCCGCGACGTGGGGTTGCTGTGCTCGGGCACGCATCCCTTCAGTTCTTACCGTTCGCTGGAGGTCAGCCCGTCGGAGCGCTATCACAAGCTGCTCGACGACATGCAGTGGCCCGTGCGTCGCCTGGCCATCTACGGCATCCACTATCACGTCGGGGTTCGCTCGGCGGAGAAGTGCGTGGCCACGGTCAACTCGCTGACCACCTATCTGCCGGTGTTCCTGGCCTTGTCGGCGTCGTCGCCCTATTGGGCGGGTCACGACACCGGCCTGGCGTCGGCCCGCACCAAGATCTTCGAGGGTCTGCCCACCGCCGGCCTGCCGCCTCGGCTGACCTCGTGGGGCGACTTCGAGGAGTTCCTCGACGCGCTCATCCGGGCCGAGGCCATCATGTCGGTGCGGGAGGTGTGGTGGGATATCCGCCCGCACCCCGACTTCGGCACCGTCGAGCTGCGCATGTGCGACGGCATGCCCACGATGACCGAGATCACCGGCGTGGCGGCGTTGGCGCAAAGCCTGGTGGCGTGGATGGATGGCGAGCTCGATGCCGGCGCAACGCTGCCCGGCGTGCGGGAGTGGGTGGTTCGACAGAACAAGTGGCTGGCCGCCCGCTACGGGTTGGACGCCCAGCTGATCGTGGACGATCACGGGCGGCGCCAACCCGCCAGGGACATTGTCGTTGAGCTCACCGAGACGTTGGCGCCCACTGCCAAGCGCCTTGGGTGTGCCGATGAGCTGGCCTCGCTGCGCGACCTGTTGGCTGCGGGCAACTCGGCGGAGCGTCAGCGCCGAATCGTCGCCGACGGCGGCACACTGGTGGATGTGGCCGCCTCACTGGAAGCCGAGTTGCGCAACGATGCACCCCAGGTCTGAGGGGGCGCAGTGTCGCTGAGCGTGAACGTTGGCCCCGCCTGGCTGGACGAGTTTCTCCACGGCCATCTCGACGAACTGCTGGCGTTCCGCAGGCGCCTGCACGCTCATCCCGAGCTGTCGTGGGCCGAGGTGGAGACCACCGCTGCGGTGATCGACCGCCTGGCCGTGGCCGGGTTGAAGCCGGAGGGCCTGCCCGACAGCACCGGGCTGGTGTGCGACCTGGGTACGGGGGCGTCGTCGCCGTTCGACGCAGCCGATGGCGACGGTCCGGTGGTGGCGCTCCGGGCGGACCTCGATGCCCTGGCCATGGAGGACGAGAAGGAGGTGGCATACAGGTCGACGCGGCCGGGGGTGGCCCACGCCTGCGGACACGACGTGCACACCACCGTGGTGCTGGGCGCGGCGCTGGCGCTGGCCGAGGCTGTTGCCCGCGGCGAGAGCGGCGCCTTCCGCTTCATCTTCGAGCCGGCCGAGGAGGCGCTGCCCGGCGGCGCCCCGGCGGTGATCGCCGCCGGAGCACTCGGGGGCGTCGACTCGGTGTTGGGCCTGCATTGCGACCCCAAGGTGGACGTGGGGCAGGTGGCGCTGCGCGCGGGCCCCATCACGTCGGCCGCCGACATGGCCCGCATCACCATCGCCGGTCCTGGCGGACACACCGCCCGCCCCGAGCGCACGGTCAACCTCCTGTCGGTGCTGGGCGAGGTGCTCACCCAGGTGCCCGAGCGGGCGGCCAAGTTGGCGTCGCCGGCCGAGCTGTTGGTGGTGTTCGGTGCCACCCACGGCGGTGACGCGCCCAACGTCATCCCCACCAGCGCTTCCGCAACCGCCACCATCCGCACGCCCGATCTGGGGTGCTGGGAGGACGCCGCCCGCATCGTGGAGCGGGCATCCCGCGACGTGGTCGAGCCCAGCGGCGCCACCCTGGAGTTCGCCTACCGCAAGGGGGTGCCGCCGTCGGTCAATGCGGCGGCGCCGACGGGCTCGTTGCGCCGGGCTGCCATCGGGCTGGTTGGGGCCGCCGCATTGATCGAGGCGCAGCACAGCCGCGGGGGAGACTCGTTCGCCTGGTACGCCCGGGAGGTGCCGGCGTCCTATGCCCGCCTTGGCACGTTCGATCCCGGCACCGGGGCAGACCGCCCCGATATCCACTCCGGTGCCTTCGATGTGGACGAGCGGTCCATCGAGATCGGGGTTCGGCTGCTGGTCCACGCCGCCCTCGCCGAACGAGATCGGCTGACGTCGGCGGGCTGATTCGATACCCGCTGCCCGCATTGGAGATCGCAAGCCCCGTCGGCACCCGGTCGGTAGGTTGGGCGGCTCGAATCCAGGAGGGGAGCCACATGAGCCAACTGCGTTTTCCAGGGGTGCACGCCCAGACCACGCCGGACCGGGTGGCGCTCACCATGGCCGGCTCCGGCCAGCAGCTGACCTTCGGCGAGCTCGATGCCGTTGCCAACCGGCTGGCGCGCACCTTCGGAGAGCTCGGCCTGGAGCACGGCGACCACGTGGCCGCCTGCATGGAGAACCGCATCGAGGTGCCGCAGGTGGCGTGGGGCGCCCACTATTCCGGGCTGCACTACACGTTCTTCTCCACGCACCTCACCGCCGAAGAGGCCGCCTACATCATCGGCGACTCGGGCTCCCGGGTGGTGGTGCTCACCCCGGCGATGGCCGACCGCCTGCAGCCCCAGCTGGCCTCGCTGGTGGGAGACGACGTGCGCTTCGTGTCCGTCGGTGGCGAGGTCGAGGGCGCCGACGACCTGTTCGCCCTGACCGCGAGCCAGTCGGCCGAGCCCATCCCCGACGCGATCGAGGGCGCCGACATGCTCTACTCCTCGGGCACCACCGGGCGCCCAAAAGGGGTGCTGCGACCGTTGTCCGGCCAGCCGCTGGGCACCACGGCCGGGTTGGCGTTGCTGGGTGAGTTCCTCATGGGCATGAGCCCCGAGAGCGTCTACCTGTCGCCCGCCCCGCTGTACCACGCCGCCCCGCTGAAGTGGAGCCTGGAGAGCACCGCGTTGGGCGCGTCGGTGGTGCTGATGGAGCGCTTCGATGCCGAGGCGGTGCTGTCGGCGATCCAGACCTACGGGGTCACGCACGCACAGTTCGTGCCCACCATGTTCGTCCGCATGTTGAAGCTGCCCGAGGAGGTGCGACACCGCTACGACCTGTCCAGCCTGCAGGCCCTCATCCACGCTGCCGCGCCGTGCCCGCCGGAGGTGAAGCGCCGGATGATGGACTGGGTCGGCCCCATCGTGAACGAGTACTACGCCGGCACCGAGGGCTCCGGCTTCTGCTGGTGTTCGGCCGAGGATTGGCTTGCCCACCCCGGGTCGGTCGGCAAGCCGCTCATCGGCGTCATCCACATCGTGGGGCCCGATGGCGAGGAGCTGCCCGTGGGTGAGGAGGGCGTGATCTACTTCGGCGAGGGCCCGCAGTTCGAGTACCACAACGACCCCGACAAGACCGCCGAGGCCTACCACGACCGAGGCTGGTCCACGCTGGGCGACATCGGCCGGGTGGACGAGGACGGGTTCCTGTACCTCACCGACCGGCAGAGCAACATGATCATCACCGGTGGGGTGAACGTGTACCCCCAAGAGGCCGAGAACGTGTTGGCGACGCACCCCGAGGTGCTCGACGCCGCCGTCATCGGCGTGCCGAACGAGGAGTTTGGGGAGGAGGTGAAGGCGGTCGTCCAGCTGATGGACGGCGTGAGCGCCGACGAGGCCACGGCCGCCCGCCTCATGGCCCATTGTCGCGGACAGCTCGCCGACGTGAAGTGCCCGCGCTCGGTCGACTTCGTGGACGAGCTGCCTCGCCTCCCCACCGGCAAGCTGGTGAAGCGCCTGCTGCGGGACCGGTACTGGGAGGGGCAGGGCTCCCGCATCTGAGTCCGGGGTTCGCATCGGCCCGGACGCACGCTCGGGCCGCCAGCCGCACGGCTCAACCACTTCCGACGGTGCAGTTCAGCTGTTCACCAGGTGGTCTGCCGCCGAGACGAAGTAGGCCAGCAGCTCGCTGCGCTCCGGCTCGGCAACCTTGAGGGCCTCCACGGCGCCGGCCATGGCGGCCAGCCACTGGTTGCGGGCGTCGGCGTCCACCCGAAATGGGGCGTGGCGCATCCGCAGGCGGGGGTGGCCACGCTGGTCGGAGTAGGTGGTGGGCCCGCCCCAGAACTGCTCCAGGAACATGCGCAGGCGGTCGCGCGCGGGTTGGAGGTCCTCGGGCTCCGGGTAGTGCGCCAACAGTTCAGCGTCGGCCTCGACCCGCACGTAGAACTCGTCAACCAGTCGAACGAAGAACTCGTGGCCGCCCACCCGCTCATAGAGCGGGGCGGCGGGCGGGCCCGGGCCGATGCCGAGGCTCACCTGGACAGCACCCGTGCCAGCACCAGTAGGCCACAGGCGCCCAGCACCGAGCCGACAAACCCGCTGGCCGCAAAGTCGATGCCCTCGCCGTCGATGAGGTTGGCCACGGTGCCGCCGATCAGCGAGCCGACGACACCCAACAGCACGGTGCCGATGCAGCCCAGGTCGCGTCCTCCCTTGCCGGATGGCACCAGCACTCGGGCCACGGCGCCCGCAATCAGGCCAAAGACGATCCACGAGATGAGTCCCATGGCTCCACGATGCCACGCGTCGGCCGCCCGACGAAGCCGCCGAGAGGTTTGCTCAGCTCATGGGGACCATCTCGAATGCGGCCGCGTACCGCACGCCCAGCGACTCGCCCAGGTCGGCGGCGGCCTGGGTGAGCCACTGCTCGGTGGCGCCCGGCGAGTCCTCGACATGTTCCAGATAGGTACGATGCTCTCGCAGCGAGGTCATGCCGGCAGCGTGGCTCTCGCTGGTGTCCACCCAGTGGTCGGCCTGCGGGGACGCGCCGAAGGCAACGAAACGCACCCCGTCCCACGGCTCGCCCCGGTCGGTGAACACCCAGGGGTTGGCGGCGTCGCGCACCGCGTCCAGCAGCGCCACGCCCACATGGCGGTGGTCGGCGTGGTTCCAACCCGGGCCGCCAAAGCTCTCCCGGAAGTTGATCGACACGATCACCTCGGGCCGATGGGCCCGGATGGCCTCGGCCAGGTCGGCCCGCAGTTCGGTACCGTCCGCCACCAGGCCGTCGGGATGGTCAAGAAACGACAGGTCGGACACGCCGACGGCCTCGCAGCTGCGGCGTTGCTCTGCGGCCCGAAGGGGCGCGCATTCCTCCGGCGCCATGGTGGAGATGCCCGCCTCGCCGCGGGTGACGAGCAGGTAGGCGACGTGCTTTCCGGCGGCGGTCCAGCGCGCCACCGCCGAGGCGGCGCCGTATTCCATGTCGTCGGGGTGGGCCACCACGGCCAGCGCCCGGTCCCAATCCTCGGGGAGGGGATGCCACCCTGGTCGGTCGTCGTCTTGGCTCATGATTGCTCCTCGCGGTGGTGGGCCCGGGTGGGCGCAGTGTCCAAGCTCAGCGGAGCCGGGAGAACGCCTCGGCCGACTTGGTGTCGGCGGCCACGAGCAGGATGTCACCCTCGCCGATGATCGTGTCGGCGGTGGCATAGGTGAAGCTGTCGCCGACGGGTTTGATGCTGACCACCGTTACCCCGTAGCGCTGCCGGGCATTGCTGTCCTTCAGCGTTCCGCCCACCATCGATGCCGGCGCCGTGGTCTCAACCAGGGCGAAGCCGTCGTCCAACTGGAACCAGTCGATCATGCGGCCGGTCACCTGGTGGGCCACCCGGCGCCCCATGTCGCGCTCGGGAAACACGACCTCGGTGGCACCGATGCGCTCCAGGATGCGGGCATGGGGTTCGGTCAGCGCCTTGGCCCAGATGGGGGCCACTCCCAAATCCACCAGGGCGGCGGTAGTGAGGATGGAGGCTTCAACGTCGGTGCCGATGGCCACCACCGCGGCGCTGACGTCCTCGGCGCCGATCTGGCGCAGCGTCTCCATGCGGGTGGTGTCGGCCTCCAGCACGTGGCTGAGCGCGGAGGCGTGGTCGGCCACCAGGGTGGGGCTGAGGTCAACCCCCAGCACCTCGTGGCCCAACTCCTCCAGCGACATGGCGAGTGCCGACCCGAAACGGCCCAGGCCGATGACCAGCACGGTGTCGCTGTGGCGCAGGGGGGCGGCGGCTTTGGTTGGCTCAGCCAATGAGGGGTCGCTCCTCGGGGTAGCGGTAGCGGCGCTTGCGTTCCCGCAGCACCAGGGCGGCGCCCAGCGTGACGGGGCCCACCCGGCCGATGAACATCATGAGCATCAAGACGGCGCGGGAGGCAGTGCTCAGGCGGGGCGTGAGGCCGGTGGACAGGCCAACCGTGCCGAACGCGCTGGTCGCCTCGAACAACCCGTCGCCCAGGGAGATATGGTCGAAGGTCACCATGGCCATCGTACCGGCGGCCACCAGCGCCACCCCGATGAGGGCCACCGTCAGCGCCTGGCGTTGGGCGGCGATGGGAATGCGCCGCCGGAACGCGTTCACCTCCCTGTCGCCACGCAACTCGGCCCAGATCACCCAGCCCAGCACGGCGAACGTCGTCACCTTGATGCCGCTGGCCGTCGAGCCGCTGCCGCCCCCGATGAACATCAACACGATGGTCACCAGCAGCGATGACTCGCGCATCGAGCCGTAGTCGATGGTGTTGAAGCCGGCCGTGCGAGGCGTGATGCCGGCGAAGACGCCCGCGGTCAGCTTGTCGCCGATCCCCATGGGGCCAAGTGTGGCGGGGTTGGACCATTCGAGTACCAACATGGCGGTGGCCCCGCCGGCCAGCAACGCAGTAGTGGCGGCGAGGGTGATCTTGGTGTGCAGTGTCCAGCGACGCGGCGATGGCCTCCGCCGCCGAGTGCGGGCTGTCGTCCCTGCGCCCGCCCGGTCGCGGAGGCTCCGGCTGACCTCCATCAGCACCGGAAACCCGATGCCACCCAGGATGATCGACAGGGAGATCACCCCCGTTGTCCACGGGTCGTCGGCGAACCCGGCGAGGTTGTCGCTGAAGAGGGACAGCCCGGCATTGTTGAATGAGGTGACGGCGTGGAAGACGCCCAGCCAAGCGGCCCGACCCACACCCTCCCCGTGGATGACCACGAATCCGCCGAACAGCGCCACCGCAACGGCGGCCTCGATGCCGACCGACCAGCGGAACACGCCCAGGATGATGGCCCGGAAGTCCGTGGCGCCGGGCAGCCCAACCTCGGCCTGCGTGGCAAGACGGTGACGCAGGCCGAGGCGGCCGGCCAGCGCCACGGCCACCACCGAGCTGAACGCCATCAGCCCGAACCCGCCGACCTGGGCGAGGGCGAGGATGACCACTTGCCCGAAGTGGGTCCACGTAGTTGCGGTGTCCACCACCTGCAGCCCGGTGACGGTGCCGGCGGACGTGGCGGTGAACAAGCGCTCTCCAAAGCTGTGATCCACACCGGTCGTGGCGATCGGTAGATGAAGGAGGGCAGCGCCGGCCAGGATGATGACCGCAAAGCCCACCACCACGACCTGGCTCGGGTGCCAGCGGCGCATCGGCCCAGCCCAGATCGATCCTCGCTCGGCCACCGCTCCAAGTTAGAGGGCGACGCCTCGGGTGACGGCCTTGGCCGGTTGTTGGCCCGGTTGCCGTAGAGTTGGGGTTGATGAGCCACGGGCGGCGATTGGCCGGCGCCATGATCGCACTGGCCGGGGTGCTGATCTTCGGGACGGTCGGCTACCTGCTGTTGGGCTTCAGCCCACTGGATGCGGCGTACCAAACGGTGACCACCGTCTCGACGGTGGGCTTTCGCGAGATCCAGCCATTGTCGCAGGCGGGCGTGGTGTTCACCATCGTGCTGATCCTGGTTGGGGTCTCGTCGGCCCTGTACGCATTCAGCGTCATCGTGGAAGGAATCCTCGAGGGCCGCATCAACGATCTGTTTGGGAGACGCCGCATGAACCAGTCCATCGCCTCGCTGCGAGACCACGTGATCATCTGTGGGTGGGGCCGGGTTGGCCGGTCGATCGCCAAGGACGTTCAGGCCGCGGGCCGGCCGTTGGTCGTGGTGGAGAACGACCCCGAGCGCGCGGCCACGGTGCCCCATCCGATCATCCTGGGCGATGCCACCACCGACGACGTGCTGCGCAGCGCCGGCATCGAACGGGCCGCGGCGCTGGTGGCTGCGGTCAAGGACGATGCGGGCAACGCCTTCATTACCCTCAGCGCGCGCTCACTCACGCCCGAGCTGTTCATCGTCACCCGGGCCCGCAACCAGGAGAGCGGCGAGAAGCTGATGCGTTCGGGGGCGAACCGGGTGGTCAACCCGCAGAGCATCGGTGGGTCGCGGATGGCGGCGTTTGTGCTGCGCCCCAACGTTGCAGAGTTCCTTGACGTGGTCATGCACGAGCGCACTCTGGAGTTTCGCCTGGAGGAGGTGCCGGTGGCCGCAGGCTCGTCGCTCGTGGGTCAGACGCTGCGCGAGACCCACCTGCGAGACCGAACCGGTGCGCTGGTGCTGGCCATGCGGCGCCCGGACGGCAGCTTCCAGACCAACCCTCCGCCGGACACCCGGATCACCGCCGACCTGATCCTGATCGCCATCGGCACACAGGCAGAGCTGGCCGCCCTCGTCGAGCTGGTCGCGGTGTAGCGCCGGCACCCACGCAACGCTGGAGTGGGGACTGATTCTGGGGTCAGGGCCCCAGAATCAGTCCCCAGTTCGTGGGGGGCGAGGGCGAGGGTGAGGGTGGGAGGTGTGAGGGTGGGAGGTGTGAGGGCGGGAGGTGGGGTGGTTGTGACGTCCGCCCCTGGCGCACGAACAGGTGTTCGTCTAGGGTCCGGGCGCATGGGGTGGAGGAACCCAGCCAAGTCGTGGTCGGAGCTGGAAGCCCAGCTCTCGGCGGTGTCCGCATCGCCCGGCCGCGCCGGCCATCCGGCTGATCCTCCCAAGCCCGGGCCGGACGGGCCAGCGACGCAGGGCAACGATCACGAGCCCCGCCAACGCACCCGTCCGGCCGGGAGGCGGCGCCGCGGTGCCGCCTCCGCCGAGCTGCATGCCCACTCGTACTTCAGCTTCCTGGATGGGGCCTCCTCGCCCGAAGACCTGGTGTACGAGGCCGCCGCCCTCGAGCTGGATGCCCTGGCCCTGACCGACCACAACGGCTTCTACGGCGTGGTGCGATTCGCCGAGGCGGCACGCGAGGTGGGCCTGCCCACGGTGTTCGGGGCCGAGGTGTCCATCGGGGCGGGCGAGCCCCGGGCCGGAGAGGGCACCAGCGCGGATCCCTCCGCCAGGCACCTGGTGATCTTGGCTCGTGGTCCGGAGGGGTATGCACGGTTGGGCACGCTGCTGTCGAAGGCGCAGATGTCGGGGGAGAAGGGCCGGCCCGCTTTGAGCTTCGCCGAACTGGCCGAGGCGGCCGGCCGGGCCCGTGGGCACTGGGCGGCCCTTACCGGCTGCCGCAAGGGCACGGTGCCGGCGGCGCTGATGGCCGATGGCCCGGCGGCCGGTGCCCGGGAGCTGCGGGCCCTCACGGCCTCGTTTGGGGCCGACTCGGTCTTCGTCGAGCTGTGGGATCACGGCGACCCGCTGGATTCGGCCCGCAACGACGCACTGGTGCGCCTGGCGGCGGGGGCCGGCGTGCAGCCCCTGGCCACCAACAACGTGCACTACGCAACCGCCGAGCGCCGCCGCCTGGCAGGGGCCATGGCGGCCATCCGGGCCCGCTCCAGCCTGGACGGCATCGACGGCCACCTCCCGGCCAACGGCGGGGCGCACCTGCGTTCGGGTGCCGAGCAGCGTCGGCGCTTCGCCCGCTACCCCGGCGTGGTGGATGCGGCCGCCGCCCTGGGGGTCGAGTGTGCCTTCGACCTGGCCTTGGTGGCTCCCGCCCTGCCGCCGTATCCGTGCCCTGCGGGCGCCGACGGCGCCCCGATGAGCGAGATGGCGTTCCTGCGCACGCTCACCGAGGAGGGCGCCGTCCGGCGCTACGGCACCCGCAGCGCCGAGACGGCCCCCGGTGCCTGGGCCCAGATCGATCACGAACTTGCCACCATCGAGAGCCTCGGTTTTGCCGGCTACTTCCTGGTGGTGTGGGACATCGTCGAGTTCTGCCGCCGCAGCGACATCTTCTGCCAGGGCCGGGGGTCGGCGGCCAACTCGGCGGTGTGTTTCGCCCTGGGCGTCACCAAGGCCGATTCGGTGCGCCTGGGGTTGCTCTTCGAGCGCTTCCTGTCGCCCGAACGCGACGGCCCGCCCGACATCGACCTGGACATCGAGTCGGGGCGGCGGGAGGAGGTGATCCAGTACGTCTACGAACGGCACGGCCGCACCCACGCCGCCCAGGTGGCCAACGTCATCACCTACCGAGGCCGCTCGTCGGTCCGCGACGCCGCCAAGGCGCTGGGTTATTCGGTGGGTCAGCAGGACGCCTGGTCCAAGGAGCTGGGTCAGTGGGGGCCGGCTCCCGCGCCGGGGGAGGGGCGGCCGGAGGGGGTGAGCGCGCCCGATGCGGTGTTGGAGCTGGCCGGGCAGTTGCAAGGCGCTCCCCGGCACCTGGGCATCCACTCGGGCGGCATGGTCATGTGCGACCGCCCGGTGGTGGAGGTGTGCCCCACCGAGTGGGGGCGCATGGAGAACCGGTCGGTGCTGCAGTGGGACAAGGACGACTGCGCGGCGGCCGGGCTGGTGAAGTTCGACCTGCTGGGTCTGGGCATGCTGACCGCATTGCACGCGGCGGTGGACCACGTGGCTGCGGCGCGCGGCGAGGCCATCGACCTGGCCACCATTCCCCAGGACGACGACGTGTACGACATGTTGTGCCGGGGCGACTCGGTGGGGGTCTTTCAGGTGGAGTCTCGGGCGCAGATGGCCACCCTGCCCCGGCTGCAGCCCCGCTGCTTTTCGGACCTGGTGGTGGAGGTGGCACTGATTCGGCCGGGCCCCATCCAGGGCGGCTCGGTGCATCCCTACCTGCGCCGCCGACGGGGGGAGGAGCCGGTGAGCTACCTCCACCCGCTGTGCGAACCGGCGCTGCGTAAGACCCTGGGCGTGCCGCTGTTTCAGGAGCAGCTGATGCAGCTGGCCATCGACGTGGCGGGGTTCACCCCCACCGAATCCGACCAGCTGCGCCAGGCCATGGCGGCCAAGCGGTCGGAGCGGGCCATGGCGGCGCTGGCCCGGCGATTCGCCGAGGGCACCGCGGCCAACGGGCTGGACGAGGCCACCTCGGAGGAGTTGTGGTCCAAGCTGGCCGCCTTCTCCAACTACGGCTTTCCCGAGAGCCACTCGGTGAGCTTTGCCTACCTGGTCTATGCCTCGGCCTGGCTGAAGTACCACGAGCCGGCGGCGTTCCTGGCCGGGCTGCTGAACGCGCAGCCCATGGGGTTCTGGTCGCCGCATTCGCTCACCCAGGATGCCCGCCGGCACGGGGTGGCGGTGGACCCGCCCGACGTTGCCGCCTCGGCCGCCCTCAGCAGCCTGTGGTGGCCCGACGGCGAGGTGCCCGACGGCGAGGTGCCCGACGGCGAAAGCACGGGCAGCGAGGCCGCAGGCAGCGGCGGGCCGGGTGGCTCCGATGTTCGCCCACCCGATACAGAGCCGTGGCCGGACAAGCGGTATCGCTGGAATCGGCATCGCCCCCAGCCGCGGGTGCGCCTGGGCCTCTCCAGCGTGCGTCACCTGGGGGAGGACGCCGCCGAGGCCGTGGTGGCCGGGCGTCCCTACGCGTCGGTGGAGGATCTGGCCCGGCGGGCGGGGTTGACCAGCAACCAGCTGGAGGCGCTTGCCACCGCCGGGGCGTTGGGGTGCTTCGAGGATGCCCAGCGGGGCGGCCAACCCATGGAACGGCGTGCGGCGCTGTGGGCGGTGGGAGCGGCTGCGCAGAGCTCGCCCGACCGCTTGGCCGGTGTGGTCACCGGCGCCGATGCGCCGCGGCTGCCCGGCATGGCCGAGTGGGAGGAGGCCCAGGCCGACCTGTGGGCCACGGGCGTGTCGGCCACCGGGCATCCCACCCGTTTTGTCCGTCACCGCCTCGACGCATTGGGCGTGGTGACCACCGAGGCGCTCACCACGCTGCCCGACGGCGCAAAGGTGGCCGTGGGGGGCATGGTCACCCACCGCCAGCGCCCCCAGACCGCCGGGGGCACCATCTTCTTCAACTTGGAGGACGAGACCGGCCTGGTGAACGTGGTGTGCTCGCCCGGGTGTTGGGTGCGCTACCGGCGCCTGGCCCGCGACGCACCGGCGTTGGTGGTGCGCGGCCGCCTGGAGCGCACCGTCGACGACGTGGTGGCGGTGGCCGCCGAGCGGTTCGATCCCCTCCCGGTGCCGATGGGGGCCCACCCGACGGGAACCCGCCCCGGTCACAACGGCCGCGGCGGCCGCCGCCAGGTGGGGCTGGCCTCGCGGGACTTTCGTTGAACCCGTTCGCACCGCTGCTGCACCGAGTGCCGACCCGCCTCCGAACCACGATGGGCCTGCCCCGATGGTAGATTCGGTGTCTCAGCGACCCCCCGCTGACTCCCCCCGCCGCCACCATTGCGACGACCCCACCCGCCGTCGCCAACCCTTGTCGAGGCACCCGTGACTACCGCCGCCCATGGCCGACTTCCCGACGAGCGCGTTCAGGTGCGCTCGTCCATCCCGTTCTTCCTCGTTCACCTGTCGCCGCTGGCGCTGTTCTTCACCGGCATCTCCCGCACGGCCGTGGTGCTGTTCGTGGCCACCTACGTGGGACGCATGTTCTTCATCACCGCCGGCTACCACCGCTACTTCGCCCATCGCAGCTACAAGACCAACCGGGTGTTCCAATTCGTCCTGGCGTTCGGGGGCACCATGGCCATGCAGAAGGGTCCGTTGTGGTGGGCCGGCAACCATCGCCTGCACCACCGCTACTCAGACACCGAGGCCGACCTGCACTCGCCCATCAAGGGATTCTGGTGGAGCCACATGGGCTGGATCCTCTCGGAGAAGTCCAAGGACACCCCCACCGGTGACATCTCCGACTTCGCCAAATACCCAGAGCTGCGCTTCCTCAACGAGAAGGACTGGATCGGCCCCCTCGCCCTGGGCATCTTCTGCGCGGTGGTGGGCGGATGGTCGGGCCTGGTGCTGGGGTTCTTCGTCTCCACCGTGGTGCTGTGGCACGCCACGTTCCTGGTGAACTCGTTGGCCCACGTGATGGGGCGGCGCCGTTTTGTGACCACCGACACCAGCCGCAACTCGGCGCTGATCGCCCTCGTCACCATGGGCGAGGGCTGGCACAACAACCACCACCACTACCCGGCGTCGGCCCGGCAGGGCTTCTACTGGTGGGAATACGACGCCAGCTACTACGTCCTGCGGGCGCTTGCGCTGGTGCGCATCGTGCACTCGGTGAAGGTGCCCAACGCCAAGGCGCTGGCCAATGCGCGGGTGCGTGACGGAGCCTTCGACGTGGGCATGTTCCGCTCGCACCTGGAGAAAGCGGCAGGGGCGGTGGAGGTGTCGCGCAACAACGCAGCGCACCTGCTCTCCGATGGTCGCGAGGCCATCGCGGATCGGGCGGGCGCAGCCCGCGAGGGTCTGGAATCGATGGTGGAGACGACCATGGCCCGGGCCGACGAGGTGGCCAAACTCACCCGCCGCCCTCAGGCACTGAGCGCCTCAGACTGAGGCCCTTGCTCACCGGCGGTGGCGCCGAACCTCCGCGAAGTGAAACCGGTGGGAAATCCTGACGTCTTGGGTGTGATTGCCCAGTCCGTTCGGTACGGTCTGTCGCGAGTTCACGGCATCCCAGGAGGACCACCATGCCCATCCACTGCAACGAGTTGACCACGTTCTCCGAGGCGGAGGCCACGGATCAGTTCGTTCATCAGAACAAGAAGCTGTTGAAGATCAACCTGGCCTACGGGCCCGTGAATGCGCGGATGGGGTCGATGGTGGCCTACCAGGGCGACGCACGGTTCGAGAACACCGGTTCGGGCGGCCTGGGCAAGATGTTCAAGAAGGCGGTCACGGGCGAGGGCGTGAACGTCATGAAGATCTCCGGGGCGGGGGAGGTGTTCGTAGCGGACCAAGCCACCGACATCATCATCATGTACCTGGAAAACGACATGGTTTCGGTGAACGGCAAGAACGTCCTGGCCTTCTCGGACTCGATCGAGTGGGACATCCAGCGGGTGGGGAGCGGCATGGCCGGCATGTCTGCCGGCGGGCTGTACAACGTGGTGCTTCGTGGCACCGGCTATGTGGCCGTCACCACCGACGGGCCCCCCGTGATGCTGGACGTCACCCAGCAGGCCACCTTCGGCGACGCCCAGGCCGTGGTGCTGTGGAGCGCAGGAGTGCAAATGAACATCAAGACCGACACCGGCGGCATGAAGTCGATGATGCGCGGTGGCACGGGTGAGACGTTCCAGATGGCTTTTGGCGGACAAGGCTTCGTGCTGGTGCAGCCCTCCGAGGGCGCCTTGGGCGGCCCGGCCGCCACCGGTGGAGGAGGCGGCGGCGGTGGCGGCGGCGGCGGGCTGCTCGGCCAGCTCGGAGGCTGAGCGGGGGCGTTTCGCTCGTCGGACGACCCAGCCTCGCTGCTGAGCCGCCCGGATCCGTTCGGATCGGCGTTGCTCATCCCGCGCTGGGCCCTTTGACCCAAGGAATGTTGACGAACTCCTCAACTGGGGTGTGCAGCTGCCGACTGGGGTTGGATGCAGCGTCTCCCCGCCGACCGCGGGGCGCACGACCTTCCCGCCCCGCGTCGACTGCCCGTCTCCCGCCTCTGGGCGATCGCCACCGTGGCCGTGGCCATGCTGGTTGGCGTCCTGCCTGCGGGTGCGCAGGACCTGGACGAACTCGAGCAACGCAAGGCCGAGATCGAGGCGCAGCAGGCCGAGGCGCAGTCGCAGCTCGACGGGTTGGGCGACAACCTGGAGGGCGCCCAGAGCGAATTGGCCGCCACCAACCGCCGGATCGACCGGGTGCAGGCCCGCCTCGACGCGGCACAGCGCGACCTGGACGAGGCGGAACGCCAGGCGGATGAGGCGGCTGAGCTGCAGCGGCGTTCCGAGGCGCGCGTGGAGCGACTGCGCGGTGAGGTGAAGGCCGTCGCCGTGCGCGCCTTTGTGGAACCCAGCCGGGACGAGCAGATGCGGCTGTTGGAATCAGACGATCTGGGAGCCGGGGTTCGGGCCAACACTCTGCGCCGGTACGCCACCGGCCGCCGGGAGGAAGTGATCGACGAGTTCCGGGCCGAGGGTCAGGATGTCGAGGCCGCCAAGGAGTACGCCCGACGGGTCGGCCGGCGGGCCGCCGAGCAGCGGGCCAAGCTGGCCAAGGAGAGCGATGCGTTGGCGGCCGCCGAGGCCGACCAACAGGCATTGGTCGATGCCCTCGACGACGAGTTGGGTCGCCGGGCCACCGAGCTGTCCGGTTTGCAATCCGAGGGGCAGCAGGTCGATGAGCAGATCGAGGCCGAGCAGGCCCGCCTGGCTGCCGAGCTGGAGGAGGCCCGAAAGGCCGCCGAGGCCCGCCAGAAGGCGGAGGCGGCCCGGGCGGCCCGGGCCGAGAAGGAAGCCGCCGAGCAGGCCCGCGCCGAAGCAGCAGCCCGCGCCAGCGCGGCGCCGAGTTCCGGCGAGACGACCACGCGGCTTACCCCCGAGCAGCGGGCATCGACCGCCGAACTTCCGGCCGGGTCGGGAGGCTCATCCTCCGCCCCCTCCAGTTCCGGTGCCTCGAGTGGGTCCGGGAGTTCCGGCGGTGCAACCACGGGTCGGCCTGCAACGACCAGCCGACCACCGACGACCGCCGCTCCGACCAGCGGGCCTAGCGGCTCCGACATCGTTTCGGTTGGTGGCATCCGGGTGCACCGGTCGATCGCCGGCAACCTCCGGCGCCTGCTCGATGCCGCCCGTGCTGACGGCATCGTGTTGGGCGGCGGCGGATACCGCAGCACCGCTGGACAGATCCAAACCAGGCGCAACAACTGCGGCTCGTCGTACTACGCCATCTATGAGCAACCGGCCTCGTCGTGCCGCCCTCCGACCGCCCGCCCCGGCCGTTCGCAACACGAACGTGGGCTGGCGATCGACTTCACCTACGGCGGCAACACCATCTGCTTCCCCAAGCGCTCGTCGAGCTGCCGAGGGAACGCTGCGTACAACTGGCTGAAGGCCAACGCCTGGCGGTACGGCTTGTACAACCTTCCCAGCGAGGCGTGGCACTGGAGTACGACAGGAAGTTGAGTCGCCGCAGTCGGGTTGTGGCGTCAGGGTGGTTGCGTCGATCACGACCGCCGGGACCCGGTTGCCGAGCGACGTGCGAGCCCGACAACGTTCGCTCGGCGCCGACCGACAGCTCCGGCACGTGAACGTAGTGGGGAGGGGTCGGCAACTCGACGACATCACCCACATGTCGCCGGCTATGCAGCGCGAAGGCCTCTATTCAGGCTCGCGGTTGTGCGGTGGGATGCTGGCGGCCGGGGACAGCCATTCTCCCGGGGGTGCCGTGCGCGAAACGGGGAGTAGCTCGCTCAGCGCGGCGCGCTGCGGCTGTTGGCCCTCGGGTCGGAACGGAAGACTCCGAATCCGGATTCGCTCGTTGTCGACGACGACGAAAGCTCCGGCCGAGAGAACGTCGGTCACTGCCTCGAGGTTGGCGATGATCAGCGCGGCGATGTCGTGGGCTCGGCGGCCTTCCTGGCGTCGTAACAGAATCACCGACGGCTCAGCAGCGTTGGAACGAGCAAACAGCTCACCAAAGTCGGTATCTGATGAGACGAGCACAGCGCCTGTCGCTGCTGCCGCAACGAGCACCTCGTCGTCTGGAGCCCGGCTCAAACCCAAATCCCGCAGATGCTCAGCGAATGCCCGGCTTCGGCCAGCAAGCCGACCAAGACCGGTGAGACGTTCTGGTCGAGCAGAAACCTCACGCCGACAGGAGTGGCAACTGACGTTCCTGTACGGCGAGCCCTGCGAACTTCAACGCTTCGGTGATGTCCTCGGGTTCGAGATCAGGATGCTCAGCGAGGATTTCTTCGTTGCTCATGCCATCGGCGACCATGGCGATGACCGTGGCTACGGGAAAACGCAGACCTCGAATGCAAGGCACGCCAGCCATCGTGGTTGGGTCTGAGGTGATCCTGGTGAAGACCATCCGCTCAGGTTACTCCGACCTTCGCGCCCAGGACCCCGCACGAGGACGGAGAGCCCGATGCCCAGAGCAGAAGAACAAATCACCCTGGGGACGGTGCCGCCCGGCTTCCGGCAAAAGCGCGCTGGCGTAGCGAGGACGGCCTCCACGAGGGGGGTGCTCGTCAACTCGCAACGGAATATCCGCCAACAGGGACGAAGGGTGCGACAGTTCGGCGCAATCCGAACACCGCATAGTCCCGATCCTCCGCGACCGGAAGCGCCAGCAGCGCGGCGCTGGAGGGCTGAGTCCTCCGTTCGGCTTTGTGCTGATGTGCTGATGTGCTGATGTGCTGATGTGCTGGTTCTTGGTCGTGGGAGCACCCGCCGCTCACGGGCCGATACCACCGCTTGGGCGGATCTCTCCGGTGATCGGCGGCCTGCGCTTGTGGATTTCCAGTGGCGTCGACCGGTCGGCGCTGTGATGCTTGCAGCTTGAGCGAGCGGATCCATGACGACGAGCCGGACACGAGTGAGGCCGTCGTGCGGTCGTTGCTCGGGGCTGAATGCCCGCAGTGGGCACATTCCCAGATCGAGTGCCTCAAGACGTCCGGAACGGACAACGCGATGTGGCGAGTTGGCATCGACCATGGGCCTGACGTCGTGATCAGGCTTCCACGACGTCCCGGAGCCGCCGCAGGCGTGCTCGCCGAGGCGGCGACTCTCCAACAGATCGCGCAGACCCAGATACGTGCCGTCGTGAACACGCCCAAGGTACGGCACGTCGGCGAATCCCACGAAGTGTTTCCACACCGCTGGACAGTCCTCGAGTGGATCGACGGAAGTGATGCCTGGACCTCCCGTCATGAGTTCGATGGCCGACGTAGCGACCTCCTGGCCGCCGATCTTGCCGAAGCCGTCAACGTGATCGGGAGTGTCACAGTCACCGACGCTCGGCAGCGCTCACCTGGCAGCCGAGGCGGTCCGCTCCTCCCGCTGCTTGATCGCTTGGAAGGTTGGCTTGACTCCGTGACATGGAATGCCGCGGAGCTTGTCGACGTCAAAGCGATACGCCGACTTGCCGATGAGGCCCTTGAAGTCGTTGACGAACCCGTAGTCCAAGGCTTCGTACATGGCGACCTGATCCCTGGAAACCTGCTGGTCGACGAGGGCAGGCTCACCGCAGTAATTGACTGGGGAGGAGCCGGGCGAGGCGACACCGCACAAGACCTAGCACCCGCATGGGCGGTGCTGACGGCTCCGGAACGGTCAGCCTTCAAGCAGGCGGTCGGCGCCGACGACGCCGCTTGGATTCGCGGACGGACTTTCGAACTCGAACATGCCGTCGGGGGTTGCTTGTACTACTTACCCAAGCAGCATCCTCTCGGCGACGTGATGGCAAGAACGCTGGAGCGAATCATCGATTCGCCTTGACCATCAGTCGCCACGTGCCTGTCTGCTGCACCAACACGGGGGCTCAGCATCGGAAATTGAGGCGATCGCAACACGGCGGCCGAGCCTCTCGATCAGCTTGCGCGCCAAGTGCAACCGCGACGCACGGGCATCACTGAACCAGCGCTTCCGACCCACACATATCGACGCCACGTATTCCCGCTCATTGGTCCACCCACCCCATGGTGGGCCCCGCGTTTTCCGGACAGTGAGCTGCGGCTGGTCTTACGCCGCCCGGAGATCTTCGCGATAGCTTTCGTGAACTTCCAATGGGGTCCGATAACCGACCCCCGAATGAAGCCTCAAACGATTATACCGTATCTCAATCCAATGTGCAATACCCGACACCGCTTTCTTTCTTGTCGGAAACACGGTACGATAAACGAACTCGTTCTTCAACGAAGCAAAGAACGATTCGGCCATAGCATTATCCCAACACACCCCGGTCCGGCCCATCGACCCGACCATGTCATTTGTATCAAGAAACGCTCTGAACACCTCTGAGGTGTATTGCGATCCCCGGTCCGAATGAAAGATCGCTCCGGGTGCAACTCCGCCAGCGTTGATCGCGACCTGGAGTGCGTCGGTGATGAGACCGGTGCGCATATGGTCAGCCATCGCGAACCCGATCACCATCTTGGAGTAGCAGTCGATGACCGTCGCCAGGTACACCCACCCTTCCCAGGTGCGGATGTAGGTGATGTCCCCGACCAGCTTGATGCCCGGGCACGGCGAGGTGAAGTCGCGTTCGAGGAGATCGTCGACTCCGGTGGTGCCGTCGGCTTCGGTGGTGACCCGATAGGGCTTGGGCTGGCAGGCAACCATGTCCCCTTCGACCATGATCGCTCGGACGAGTTCCAGGCCCGCCTTGGTGTCTTCACGGGCGAGCTGGGCCCGAACCCGCCGATGCCCGTAGGTGTGGTTTGAGTCGTCGAAGACCCGGCGGACCTCGACAGCCAACGCGGCGCGTCGTTCTGTGGTCGCTGAGTCAGGACGGCCCCGCCACTCATAGAACCCCGAACGCGACACCCCCGCCCAGAGACACATCTTGGTGATTGGATAGTTGGCCTTCTCGCCGTCGATAAACTCGTATTTCGAGCTCACCGGGACTCCTGGGCGAAGAAGGCCGCTGCTTTTCCCAAGAACTCGTTTTTCATTCTGAGTTCCCGGTTTTCGGCTTGGAGTTCACGGAGCTGGATGCGCTCGGCTGGGGTCAAAGGTTCCTCCTCGACTGGGTGAGTGTCACGGTACTTGTTGACCCACACGCCGAGCGTGCCAGGGTTCACATTCAGCTCGTCGGCGACTTGGGCGATCGGTCGGGACGTGTCGACCACCATTTTGACTGCTTCGGTCTTGAACGTGTCAGAGTATTTGGATCGCTTGTTGGTCATTGCAGGGTTTCCTTTGGTTCAGTGGATGTTATCAACTATCCACTGTCCGGAATCCTCGGGGCACCCCACCACTCGGTAGCGGCCCAATTCGAACGCCGCATAAGGGCATCGATCTAGTCTCGGCACGTGCTCGAAGGAACAGTCTTGCTGACGGGTGCTTCGGGGCTTCTGGGAACCTGGCTCCGGCGAACGGCTCCCACGGAGAGCAGCATCGTCTGTGTCCAGCATCGCACGCCGCTGAAAGGAGTTGTCGAAGTATCCGCGGATCTCTGTGACCGTGAAGCGGTCAGAGCCGTGATTGCATCCGTCCGACCCACAGTTGTCATCCATGCCGCCTACTCGAAAAGCCACCAGGCGATCGTGACCGCGACACGACACCTCGCCGAAGCGAGCCACGAATTTGGGGCACACCATGTCTACATTTCCTCTGATGCGGTCTTCTCCGGCGAGAACAAGCCCCAGAGGGAGAACGATGTTCCCGATCCGATCTGGGATTACGGCCATTGGAAAGCCGAAGCAGAACGCATCACAGCCTCGAAGGGATCGGGGACCATCATCCGACTTCCGCTCATCGTGTCGGTAGACCCAGCGGACCACGTCGTGCACAGCATCACCGCCGCGGCTGCCCTCGGCCGCCAGACAAAGTGGTTCGTAGACGAGTTTCGGCAACCTGCAAGTGCCTCTGAACTCGCCGAGGCATGTTGGCGAATCGCTTCGCTAGACGCGCATCAGAATCACGGGGTTTGGCACCTACCGGGTCCTGAGTCCCTGAGCCGCTTCGACATCGCTGACCGAGTTGTCTCAGCAATGGGTCTCGACCCCTCAACAATCGAGAGGACCAAGACCCCACGAGGCGCCAAGAGGCCTCGGAGCCTTCATCTGACCGACGATCGAGCAAGAACATCCATTGCATGGGACCCGAGCGCAGTCCTCCCGGAGCGCCAGATCGAAGTCGAAGCTTGGAACGCTGCCAACGCACACTTCGCCCCATAGAACCTCGACACCTGGGAGCCACCGACTACTCGGCAACGGCCCTTCCCGAACACGGCATAAGCCCGGACGAAGAACGTCCGAGCGCGCCGGTTCCCGGGCGGCATAGCTGAGCGCTCTGAGATGGAGCAATGCCCCAAGACTTTGAGCAACCAAGCGTCGACAGAATGGTCCACGGCCGGCAGTTAGGTGGCCACCGTCGGGGGTTGCGGATCGAGGCGGCCGGTGAGGATGGCGATCGAGACCGCCACCAGCCAGCAGTCCAGGCTGGTCAGCCCGATGCGCTGCATGAGCCCGCTGGGCCCCACGAATGGGGTCAGCGCCAGGCTGGCCGATGCCAGCGCCGCCACTCCCAGCGAGAGGCCGCCGAGCCGCCGGTGCCCGGCGGCGAGCAGCGGCTGTGCTGCGGCGGCGGCTCCGAAGACGAACAACCCGTAGCCGACCGCTGCGGCCATGCCGTGCGCCGAGTCCACCGCTGGGCTGCGGTCGAGGGGCAACGCCGCAACCAGCGCGGTGGCCAAGCCGGTACCCAGCACCCCCGTCCAGGCCCGGCCGGGGATGGCTCGCCGCAGCGCCGCCGCGGCCGGGATGGCGGCGGCGCTGAACGTGAGGAAGCCGGCGGTCATCAGCCAGCGGGTGTCGGCGCCGACGGCGGCCAGGCGGCTGATGGCGTCGGGGATGGGGGAGTAGCCATCCAACACGACCGTGCCGGTGGCCCAAGCGCCAACGAAGGCCGCCGGCCCGACGACGCCACCCAGCGCAAGGCGCTCGCCGCCCGAGGCCCGGGGTGCGGATCCTTGGGTGAGGGGCCCGGAGGGGGCCTGGGGCGTGGCAATTCCCGGTTGGGTCGGCCTGGGCGAGTCAAGAGGGTGCACGGGGTCAGCCTGACACGCGAGACTGTGGGCCATGGGGTCGGCCGTGCAGGGGGAGCGGGAAGCGGCGGAGGCGCTGACGCAGGTGCGCGACATCGCCTTGGGCCTGCCCGAGGTGACCGAGCGGCTCAGCCATGGTGCGCCGTCGTTCTTCATCCGAGGCAAGAAGACGCTGGCCATGTTCCACGACGACCACCACGGCGATGGGGAGCTGGCGATCTGGTGTCCGGCTCCGCCCGGCGCCCAGGCGCAGGTCACCGAGACCGAGCCCGACCGGTTCTTTGTTCCGGCCTATGTGGGACACCGAGGCTGGCTGGGCGTGCGCCTGAACAACGATCCCGATTGGGGTGAGGTGGCCGAAGTGCTGCGCGAGGCCTACCGCACGGTCGCTCCCAAGACCCTGGTGGCCCGGCTCGATTCGTGACGGGACCCGCCGGGCGGGTCCCGGAGGTCACTCCCGGGCGGATGCCTGCACAGCGCCGTCGCCCGCCTTGGGGCCCTCGATGGGCTCGCCCAGCGAGTGGCGCTCGTCGTCGCCATCGCGGCTGATCGCCAGCAGTTCCTCGTCGACCAGGTGGCGGCTCACCCATTCGCGCCGCTCGTCGTCAGCCCACACCAGCATGGGGGGAAGGATGACGAGCGCCGCCGCGAGGGCGATGATGACGTTCAGTGCCACGATGGCGCCGAAGTCCCGCAGCAGCGGCAGGGGCGAGGTGGCAATGACGGCCACCCCGGCCACGCCCGTGAGCGCAGAGACGATGAACGCCCGGCCGGTGCGGGCCGCAGCGGTGTCGGCCGCAGCCTGGGGGCCCAGCCCCCGCTTCCGTTCCTCCACGAACCGCAGCAACATCAGCGATGTGAACTCGGTGCAAATGGCCACGATGAGTGGGCCTCCGACGGCGGTCATGGGCGACAGCTTCAGCCCGAGGGCGAAGGCCACGAGCGAGGCCATGCCGGTTGCGATCAGCACGGGCACCAGCGACAGCACCGACCGCACCAGGCTGCGCAGCCGCACGGCTAGGAACAGGCCCACGAAGGCGATGGCCAGGTAGGTCAGGAGGATGCGGTTGGATTCGATGTTCTCCAGCAGGCCGACGCCCACCACTGCCAGTCCGCTGGGCACCGCCTTGACGTCGCCCGGCGAGCTCGCCTTGACGTCGCTGCGGACGCTCTTCACCACCGCCTCGCCGTCGGAGAGCGACGTGTAGCCCACTCGGAAGATGAGGTTGAGGTTCTTGGCGTCAGAGGTGGCCGTGAATTCCTGGAGGCTCTCGGGCGCCACGTTCCAGGCAGCCTCCACCAAGTCGGCGTTGGGCGCGCGGGGGACCGCTCCCTCCGGAGTGGCCCCCGGGATGTTCAGGATTCCGCTGACGGTGGTGACGATGCTGGAGGCGGTCAGCAACGCGGGCTTGGTCTCGCCCTCGTCGGTGGTGAAGGTCTCCTCAGCCAACTGACGGTACGCGAATTCGTGTACGAAATCGACGGTTTCCTGGTCGAAGACGTCGTCGGAGGACACGTAGATGCCGAGCTCCGACGAGCTCTTCGTCTGCTCCTTGATGATGTCGATCTTCTGGATGGTCTCCGAGGACTGGTTCACCCAGTCAATGGGGTCGCTCTGGATCTCCAGGCTGGACTCCACGGCGATGCCACCCAGGAAGATGAGGATGGACACGGCGGCGAACGGAACGGCCAACTTGGGCGGCAGGCTGCCGATCTTCACCACGAATCGGCCGAGCCAGCCCTCGGAGAAGTCCTTGTCGGAGCTGGTAGGTGACTTGTACTCGCGGGCACCCAAGGCGGCCAACGGCCCGATGATCGAGACCAGGCAGATCACGGCGATGCCGATGGCCAGCAGCAGCCCGAAGTCGCGGATCATCGGCACCTTGGCAAACTGCAGGGCGACGAACGCGAAGACGGCGTCGAAGGTGACCACCAGGAGTGCTGGGCCCAGGTTCACCGCCGCTTCCTGGATGGGATGGTCCTCCCGGTCCAGCAGCACCTCCTCCTCAATGCGGCTGTGCATCTGGATGGCGTAGTCGATGCCGATGCCCAACATGACGGGAAGCCCGGAGATGGTCACCAAGGACAGCGGGATACCCAGGTAACCCGCCAGGCCGAACGCCCAGGTGACGCCGATGAGGATGATGCCCAACGGCAACAGGCGCCAGCGCACGTCGAAGAGCACCAACAGGATCAGGACCATGAAGGCCACGGCGATGGCCCCCAGGGTGAGGATGCCGCCGCGTAGGTAGTCGTTGATGTCCTTGAGCAGCGTGGGGGAACCCACCACGGTCACGTCGGCGGAGGGCGACAGCCGTTCGCCGGCGTCGTCGATGGTCGTGGTGGTGAACACTGCAGCAGCACCCTCGTCCTCGATGGACATGTTGCCGTCCAGGCGGGTGACGATCTGTGCGGTCTGAGCGTTGGGAAAGAAGGGTCGCAGCGACTCCCGAACCTCGCCGGCGTTGTCGTAGATCAGGAACTTGCGCCATTCGAGATTGTCGAGATTGCGGTCGGCTGCGGGGATGGCAAGGAGTCGGGCTGCGGTCTTGCCCGTATCTTCTTCGCGAGCCGACGCTTCCTCGGTATTGCCGTCGCTCTTGGCTGCGTCTGCGGCTCCGAACAAGGACGCACCGGCGATTGACTTCGTCGGGTCGGCCTCAGTAGGGAGGTCGTCAGCCGTGATGTTGCCGTCGGTCAGCTGCTTCACCTCATCGGCGGTAGGAGGTGCCTTCTGGATCAGACGGTCCGACAGCACCAGGGTGTTGAGCGGGGTGGCCACGGCCTTGATGCCTTCTCGCCCGCGCAGCGTGTCCTCGACCTCCTGGAAGATCTTCTGGTTCTCGGGGGAGACGAACTCCTCCAGGGTGGTGCCCTCGTCGATCCGAATTGCGGCCAGCATGGCCTGCCCGCCAAAGAGGTCCTGGTAGGCCTTGGAGTCCGTCAGTACCTGATCGCCCTCATTGAGGTAGGCGTCCTGGTCGGTGGCGAACTCCAGCTTGGTCAATCCGAAGCCCATGATGAGGGTGATGATCAGGCCGATCACGGACACGACGCCGGCGTGCTTGCCCATCTTGACGGCCAACCAGCGCCAGGCGCGGTCCATGGATTCCTTCATCGAGCAACCTCCGGCTCATCAGGTGGCGGGACGGGAACCCTAGCGATGTGACCACCGGCACGACGAGTTGTCAGTCGGCGCCCAGTCCCTGTTCGTCGCCTTGCATCGCCAGGCGTCGATCGGCGCTGTCGGGCAGGCCGTCGCGGGCGGACCGGTCCAGGCGTCGCCGCTGCTCGATCAGCGGCTCGGTGAACGTATCGTCGTCCCCGGCCACCTCCAACAGGTCGGCGATGGCGGCCCGCAGCCGGCGGTGCACCTGCAGCGAGTCGTGGCCGTAGCGGCGGATCTCGGTGAACGCCACCTCGACGTAGTCGTCCCAGGTGTGCATGGGCCGGAAGGCCCGGAGCGCTCCGTCGGCGTCGCCGTAGTACCCCGTGGGGAAGCTGGCTCCCACCAACCGGCGCAGCAGGTCGTGGATCTGGTCGATGGCCTGAACCGCGGTGGTGGGGTCGTTGACGGCCGGCGAGAGAGCCCGTTCGGCGATGTCCACCAGCTGACGAAACCCGAAGGCCACGTCCTGGCTCATGGTGCGCTCCTTGCTCAGCGCCAGCCGCTCGCAGATCTGGGAGGCCGTCGGGCAGTCGTCGTGTCCCGGGTCGTGCCAGACGCGGGCGATGGGGGCTCCATGGGGCACGAAGTCCCCGACATGGGGCACCACCCCGATGCAGCAGTGGTGAAGCCGGGCCAGGCCCACCAGCCCGGCGGTGTCCACGTCGGTGACCAGGCCGGCGTTCCGGGCATTGGGAACGACGTGGTCGGGTGGGCGGGAGGGAATGGCCGCCGGATCGGGAACGCTGCCGCCGATCATCATGCGGCCGATGGCTCCCCGGGTTTCGGAGGCCACGGCGTCGACGATGTAGACCACCCGGATGGAGTGGGCCACGTGGTTGATGTAGTAGATGAACATCCCGAGGGCCACCAGGGTCAGCAGGAACCCAACCGATACGGCCGCGCCGGGCACGAACGGATCGAGCGTTGCGGTCTCTGGCACCACCGCTCGTAGCACCACCAGGCTGTAGACGAACGTACCCAGCAGCATGCCGATGGCCACCTTGGTTCCCGAGTCCCGAAAGAACGCCCGCATCACCCGGGGTGAAAACTGCTGTGAGGCAAGCTGCAGCGCCACGATGGTGACCGACAACACCAGGGTGCTCATCGTCAGGATGGCGGCGGCGATGGTGGACAGCAGGTCCTGGGCGCTTGACGGACCGCCCGAGAAGGCGTAGGGCACCCACTCGGTCATCGAGCGGTCGTGGGTCACCAGAAGTTCCGCCGCCAGGCCATAGGTCAGGACCAGCAGCATGGGGATGAACCACAGGCTGTTGGACAGCAGCTCACGCAGCGCGCCGATGCGGATGTAGCGCTTCGGATTGTCGTCGGAAAGCGACACGACGAGATTCTGGCACCTGCCGACCCAGCGCGGCGGTAGGCTTCGCCTGCGCTTATGGACGATCGCCCCCGCAGCCTCCGCGCCATGCTGGCCGAGGCCAAGGACAACTCCGAGCTGATGATCGACCTGGCCTATGCCGCGGTGTACTTCAACGACCCCGGCATGGCCGATGAGGTGGCTCATCTCGAGGAAAACATGAACGACCTCGTGCAGTCGATGCGAGCGGTGTGCATCTTGGCGTGTCGGCGCCCTGCCGAGGCCGAATCGATGGCCTCGGTGCTGCAGGTGGTCTCGGCCATTGAGTGCATCGCCAACGCAGCGGTCGATATCACCCGCATTGTCACCCATCGCCTCGGAATCCCGCGTGAGCTCATCGCCGACCTGTCGAACGCCGAGGAGGTGTCGCACCGCGTGTGGGTGCGCGACAACTCTCACATGGCCCGGCGACCGCTGGCCGCCCTTGAGTTGCCGGTCGCCACGGGCATGCGGGTCATGGCCATCCGGCGGGACCGGTCGTGGATCACCGACCTGGACGGCGACGAGATCCTGCTGCCCGGCGACGTGTTGTTCCTTCGGGGTTCGCCTGCGGGGCTGGTGAGGTTGCACGAGTTGGCCGCCGCACCCACGTGGGAGCCGCCCGAGCCGGCACCGTCGGGCGCGCTCACCGAACTGGACCGAGCGGTCGACGTGTTGGTGGAGATGAAGAACATCTCCGAGGCCGCAGTGGGCCTGGCCTATTCGGCGTTGGCGCTGCGCGACAGCGGCCTGGCATTCGAGGTGCTCCACCTGGCGGAACGCCTGGATGAGATGAAGGACCACCTGCAGTTGTGGGTGCTGCGGGCGGGCGCGAACGACGTGGATCACTCGCTGCTGCGGGGCCTGCTGCAGCTGTCTCAAGCAGCGGAGGACCTGGGCGACCAGGCCAACCAGATGACGTGGCTGATCCGTGAGGAGGTGGACTTCCACCCGGTGGTCGGCATGGCCCTGGGCGACGCCGACGAGGTGGTGGTGCGCATGCCCATCGCGCCGGACTCCGCAGTGGACGGGGCCTCGCTGCTCGACCTCCAGCTGGACATTGAGCCCGGCTTCTCGGTGCTGGCCATCAGGCGTGGCGGGCGCTACGTCTACCGGCCGCGCGGGTTTGCCGAGCTGGGAGCGGGGGACGAGCTGATTGCCACTGGCCCGGATGAGGGACGGGTTCGGCTGGCCGAGCTGGCGGGGTGGCGCCTCATCGAGGACGAGGACGAACCGGAGGTTGGCTACCGGCTGGCCCCGTTGGGCGCCGTTCCCGAGGCCGCCGAGGGATAGGCGCGGTGCCGGGCGCTGCCCAGTTGTTGGCCTAGTTGAGCTGCTCGGGCCTGAGGCCTGCCGCCACGGCCTGGCGGGCACCGCCAGGCGCACGGACCGGTTGGTCGTCGGGCCCGGAGATGTCCACCGCGTCGTCGACGGTGCCGTCGGCGTGCACCAACCGGCCCCGATACTTGGGGCCGAACTTGTTCGACCACCCCCCCGACACGTTGGCCCAGCGGACGAACATCACCAGAATCGCTCCCCAGACAATGGGGGTGGCGCCCAGCTTCATGATGACGCCCGCGAACTGCTGGTCTTCCACTGCCGACCAACCCGGGAAAACCCGCGGCGCCAGCTCGAAGGTGCGGTAGATGGGCTCTGCGCCGATGATGAGCGCCGCCGACGGGATCACCACCACGACTCCGACGGCCAGGAACAGGTACGTCATGCGCACCGGATAGGACTGGCTGCGCTGGTCGGCGATGGGGTTGATCACCGGGGCCCACAGCGCCAGCGCGCCCAGCACCCAGATGGCATCCATCACCAGCGATCCCCACTGGGTGGCCCGCAGCGTGTCGGTCACCGGCGGCGAGTGCGTGGTGACCATCACCACGTTGAACGTCACCGCAGCAGCCAAGGGCCTCGAGAAGAATCCGGTGACGGAACGCAGCCTGAGGCGATCGATGGCGTCGCTGGCCATGGCCTGGGGAATGCCCAGCATCATGAGCGGAACCGCCGCCATGGTGTAGAGGAGGTACTGAACCATGTGCGCAGACGCCATGTAGCCGGCACCCAAGGTGCCGAGCGGCCAGTCGCTCGCCAGCCACAACACGAGCACGCCCGCCACGAACTGTGTGCGCTGACGTCGGGTGGCGCTGGGCCGGCCCTCCCGGTCGCGACGCGACACGGCTCGGAAGTAGGCGACCAGCACGGCGACAACCATGAGCCAGACGCCCACGTATGCCTTCGGCGCCCACGACCAGGGAGCCGTGCTGGCGCTGCACCACCAACTCATGGCCGCCCGCCCGCCAACGAGCCCTTGGAGGTCACCCTGCCGCCTCGGCGGTTGGCACCACGGGAACCAGCACGTCGACATCCCCGGCCACTTCGAATGTCAACGTCACGGGCATCATGTCGCCTGCTTCGATGGGCTTCACCTTCATCAGCATCGCGTGCAACCCGCCGGGCTCCAAGGCAACGGACCCGTCGGCCGGCACGTTGATTCCGTCGGGGATGGGCGACATGGAGGTGGTGTCACCGTCGGCTGTGGTCCGATGGAACTCCACCGCCGGTGCGGACTCGGTCGATGCGCTCACCAGCGTGTCAGCCGGTCCGCCGTTCTCGATGGTGAAGTAGAGCGCGCCGTTGGGGCCGGCGGGCTCGGCGGCCCGGGCATCGGAGATGCTCAGCTCGCCCTTGGTGACCCCTCCCCATTGGGGGCCGTCCGCGGTCGTGGGCTTCACCGTGGTGGTCGGGCGGTCCCCGCCGGTGACCGCTTCGATCTCGGCCAGCTTCGGCATGTCGGTTGCGTATTGGCTGGTTCTGCTGCCGAATGGGTAGACGGTGTAGCCCAGATTGTCGGGGGCGAAGGCCAGAACCAGCCCGGCGTGGGCCACGGTGTAGCCGCCCTCCGGATCCGGTTTGCCGTCCGGCGTCTCCAACTTGGCGGGCGGAACCCCGGCGGCCTCCTGGGCGGCCACCAGCTCCTCGTCGGCGCCGGTCAACCCGATGAAGCTCTCGTCGAAGTTGTCGAGGAACTTTCGCAATGCCTCAGGCGTATCCCTCGTGGGGTCGGTGGTCACAAAGACCACCTTCGCATCGGGCATGCCCGGACGGGCCAGCACCTCGGAGATCTGAGCCATGTGCACCGGGCACACGTCGGGACAGTTGGTGTACCCGAAGAACAGGTAGGTCAGCTTTCCCTCGGTCTCCTCATAGAAGTCGAAGGTCTTGCCGTCGGTGTCGGTCAGGGTGAACTGCGGCCGTTCGGAGGGTTTGGTCAGCGCCACCCCCGCCCAGTCGGCGTCGGCGGCCGGATCGGCGGTCTTTGTCTCGGAGGCCTTCCCGCACGCGGCGGCCAGCAGCACCAACCCCAGCAGCAGCGCAACAACGGAGGCGGGGCGTGGGCCCGTGACGGCACCGAGCGAGCGGGGTCGGCGATGGGTGATGTGGGGGTTCATGATGAGCTTGACGCTAGGCCCGCATGGGCCATTGGCCCAGTCGGCGCGGCGTCGCGGCGGTCACATCCAGCGACGGTGACGCCGCGACGCGTCCCAACGGTCGTCTCAGCCCTCGTCCGCCATGGTCGAGTCGGCGCCCATGTCGCCCTCTCCCTCCATGTCGCCCTCTCCCTCCATGTCGCCCATGTCGCCCATGGGCTCTCCGCCAAGCTCGGCGGGGGACACCACGGGCACGTCCAGCTCCACGTCGCCGGCCTTCTGGAAGGTCAGCGTGACGGGGATGGTCTCGCCGGCCTCGGTTTGCTCCACCTCCATCAACATGACGTGGAGGCCGCCGGGCTCGAGCGTGACGGTCTCGCCGGCGGGGACCTCGATGCCATCGCTGAGCTGCTGCATCGAGGTGGTGTCGCCGTCCGTGACGGTTTCGTGGATCTGCACCTCGGGCGACACCTTGGTGGCGCCGGCAACGAACGTGTCGTCCTCGGTGCCGTCGTTGGTGATGGTGAAGAAGAGCCCGCTGTTGGGCCCGGAGGGCTCACCGGTGCGGGCCTCGGTGATCTTCAGGTCGCCAACCTCTGCGCTGGCCCACCCCGCGGTGGTGTCCATGGCGGCGGTGGTGTCCGTGTCCTCGGCCACGGTGGTGGTGGGATCCTCCGTGGCGGTGGTCTCCTCATCTGAGGAACAACCAGCGCCAAGCAGCCCGATGGTGGCGGCAACCGCGAGTGCGGCCGCTGCGCCCCGCCGGGTGCGGGCAGAGGAGCTGATACTGGTGGGGGTTGGCGTCGTCGTGAGCATGTCCATTTCCTAGAGGGCGCGGCATCCTGCGGTAAAGCTCCGGAGTAGGGAACTACGTCACAAGATCTGGGGGCGGCGGCGCCTGCCAGAGCCAACCGGGTGGTCGATACCCTGAGCGGTGTGAGCCCATCATCCAGCCCGCCAAGCCGCCCCAAGCCCCCCGCCGCCGGTACGCGCGTGGATGCCGATGGGCGCCCGCTGCGGCTGCTCAGCATCCACGCCCACCCCGATGACGAGGCATCCAAGGCCGCCGGTGCGGTGCGGCGCTACGTGGATGAGGGTGTGGGCGCCACGCTGGTGTGTTGCACCGGGGGAGAGGCGGGCGACATCCTCAATCCGGCCATGGACCGGCCCGGCATCGCCGAGAATATGCCCGCCATCCGCATGGTGGAGCTCGGGCGCTCGGCCGAGATCATCGGCTTCGACCGCGTCGAGCTGCTGGGCTACCGCGATTCGGGCATGGACGGTTCGGAGGCCAACGCACACCCCGACAACTTCGCCAACGCCCCGTTCGATGAGGCGGTCGGTCGACTGGTGGCCATGCTGCGCCGTGATCGTCCCCAGGTGGTCATCACCTATGGCGACGACCAGCGGGCATACGGCCATCCCGATCATCTGCGGGTGCACGAGATCTCGCTGCCTGCCGTGGAGGCGGCCGCCGACCCCACCTATCGGCCCGAGCTGGGGGAGGCCCACGAGGTCGCCAAGGTGTATTCGACGGTGTGGTACCGGCGACGCATGGAGGCCTTGCACCAGGCCATGGAGGATGCCGGGCTGGAGTCGCCCTTCGACGAGGGTTGGCGCAAGCGCTGGGCAGAGTTCGACCAGGACCATCGGGTGACCACGTTTGTCGACGTGTCGGGCTACTACTGGGTTCGAGAACGGGCCCTGCTGGCCCACGCCACCCAGGTTGACCCCAACGTGGGGTTCTGGTTCGGGGTGCCCGAGGACGTGGCTGACCGGGTGGAGCCCTACGACACCTTCGTGCTGGACCGCTCGACGGTGGAGGCCCACTCGCCCGAGAGCGACCTGTTCGCCGGCATTCGGGCCTGACCCGCCCCGGGCGGCACCATCCCCCGGCCGGGCGGAAGCCGCTTGTAGCGTCGGTTTGGTGAGCTGGCGATCCATGGAAGGTGCCGTGCCCGATGCGCCGGCACCCCACAGCACCCGGCGAGGCGGCCGGAACCCGCGCGGGAAGCTGGCCCTGGGCCTGGCCGCAGCGGTGTTGTTGGTCGCCGGATGCAGCGACGAGGGCAGCGCCGACGCGGGCAGCCTCCTCGATGAGTCCCAGCCGGCCACCGATGCAAAGGGGCCGCTGAAGATGAGCCTGTCGCGTGGCCTCGACGAAGAGATCGCCGACGCTCCGGTGGGCGCCCCCTACGCGCTGCGCTTCACCCTTCGCAACGGCAAGGGAGGGCCCGTCTCGATGGACGGATTGGAGCTGGCCCAGGTGCAGGGCGACCTGCGGTTCAACGACGCGCTCGCCGACGTACGGGCCAAGGGCCTGGACCGGGAAGCCAGGGTGTTCAAGGGCTGGCCTCCCGACCGTGAGAAGGTGGGCATGGAGGAGATCGGCCAGTTCTCCACCGCAACCGTCCCCGCCGGCGGGGCAATCGACGTGCTGGTCGGGTACGAGCTGGGCTCCGGGCAGCTGGGTCGATTCTCTGGGGTCACCGTGGTGTATTCGTCGGGAGGGGTGACCTATCGGCCCACCTTCGACCTGGCGGTTGCGTTGTGCCGGGAGGCGTTCGTTGACGGCGAGGACTGCGCAGGCGAGTCGCAGTTGACCAAGCTGATCGACCTGGACGAGGTGGGCCGCGACACCGACCTTCCCAACGACGTCGACCCCGCCAACTGATCGCCCTGCCGGAGGCCGCGGCGGGTCGCCGGTACGCTGAGCCCGGTGAGCGAACTGTGTGAAGCCATGGGGCGGTCGGCCGAGGATCGGCTGGTCGTCCTCACCGTCGACGGGTTGGGGCGCAGCCACTCGGCGAACGAGGGGGTGTACTCGGCGCTGAGACGCGGCCTGGCCACCTCCGCCGGCTTGATGGTGCCGGCGCCCTGGGCCCGACACGCCGCCGCCCGATATCGGGGCGAACAGGTGGGGGTGTTGCTGACGCTCATCGCCGAGGCAGATCTGTATCGCTGGGGACCCGTCACCAGTGCGCCGTCGCTGTTGGACGGTGACGGCGGCTTTCCCCGGACGCTCGAGGATCTGTGGGATCACGCCGACCTCGACGAGGTGTACCGCGAGGCCAGGGCGCAGATTGAGCGGGCCATTCTGTGGGGGTTCGACATCTCGCACCTGTCGTCGCACCAAGGGGCGATGGAGCGTCGCTCGGAGTTCTTTGGGGTGTACCTCGAGCTGGCCGAGGAATTCCACCTGCCGGTGCGGCTGCCGTCGGCCGCCGACCAGCGGAGCCTGGGGGTTCCACTGTCGGAGCTGGCCGCTCAAGCCGGTGTGCTCTCCCCCGACCACGTGGTGAACGTTCGTGATGGGTCGGCCCGGGCCACCGTGGAGCGGGCCTTGTCGCAGCTTCGGCCCGGCGTCACCGAACTGCGGCTGCGGCCGGCGGTGGATACCCCCGAGCTGCGGGCGTTGGGCAACGACTGGGCCGATCGGGTGGGCGACCTGGACGTCATCATGGACGCCGAGGTGTCGGTGTTGATGCAACGTGCCGGCGCCCAGAGCGTCGGCTGGGGCGATCTGCGCAAGGCCATGCAACGCCGAACCGGCAACTAGCGACCACCGGCGGCCCGAATTCGGTCTCGCATCCGACCCCGGCCGCTGCCGTTCTCTGCACCTTGGGGCGACTCTGCGATGCCGAAGGTGCACGGAATGCCGCCTGAGACCCTCCATGGGGTCGCCCGCTGCTCTGCGGCTATTCGAACGGGTGGGGGCACGCACCCCAGGCCCCGAGGGCGTCAGCCTTGGCGGCGTTTCGAGCCGCAGCGAAGTCGGCCAGATGCGCTTTGTTGGGCCCCAGGCGCAGGGTGTCGGCAAACCCGTGCGCCAGCAGGTGCCGGTTGATGGAGAGCTCGTCGGGCAGTCGGATGACGTAGGCCAGCAGGCGGCCGTACCGGTCGCGAAGCTCCTCGTCGCGTTCGAGGCGCACCCAGGTGCCGGGTGGCAGCAGCGTCTTGGTCTCGTGCGAGGCCTCGGGGCCGAAACACCCCACCGGCTTGCGGGGATCGACGGTCTCGGGTGTGTCGATGCCCAGCAGCCGCACCCGTTCGCTGTGGCCGTTGAGCGACACGTCGATGGTGTCGCCATCGGCGACGGCACTCACCTGCGCGACGCCGGGGCCCGACGGCGACGGTGTGCCCCGGTTTCGGCTCCACGCCAGCCCAAGGATCGCCGCGACCAGCGTCGCCGCCAGCAGGGCGCGAGCGGCGCGGCTCACGGCGCGGGCCCTCGCCTAGGCCGCCGGCCGGGCCCGGCGTGGGCGTCGCGTGGGCGGCGGCTCGTCGCTGGCCGCTGCCGGCGGAAGATCGGCGCTGATGGCGCCGGCCAGGGCCGCCCGCTGGCGCGCATCCTGGGCGGCGCGTGCCTCGGCCTCGACCCGCTGGCGGGCGTCGGCCACCAACGCCCGGGCCTTGGCGACCCGACGACGGCCCAGCTCACAGGTGGCGTCGTCGAGCCGTATCGACATCCATGGCTGGGCCGTTGCCTGCCGGCCGGCGGCTGCCTGGGTGGCCGATGCGAGGATGGCGCGGGCCGCCGCCAGGCGTGCACCCTCGTCGGCGGTGGGCGCCGGGCCGATCGCGTCTGCCTGGGCCCCGGAGGGAACTTCGCTGAGATCAAGAAGCGACAGCTGCGTATCCATGCCGCCATCATGACGGCGGGGTGTGACAACGAACATGGGGACCGGTCCCCGTCGCCCGCCACCGCCCTGGGTGGTACCCGCCGGTGCTGGCTGGAACAGTGCCGGCTGGATCAGTGCTGGCTGGATCGGTGCTGCTCGATCGGCGCGCTCGTGATCGGCGCTGCCTAGACCGGCGCGCTCGTGATCGGCGCTGCCTAGACCGGCGCGGCGGGTGCCACCAGCGGCCAGGGACACTGCGCCTCGGCGATGGCGGCCAGGTCCAGCAGCAACTCCTCGGCGTGGTGGTGGGTGGCCACCTGCATGCCAACCGGCAGGCCATCGAGCTGCTCCACCGGAATGCTGATGGCCGGATTGCCCACGATGTTGTAGGGGATGGTCAAGGCGCCGTTGTTCTCCAGCCCCACCTTCTCGCCCGCCACCCGAGTGTTCACCTCGAGGTGGGCGGGAAACGCAGTGTCGGGGTTGGTGGCCGAGATGATGAAGTCCACTTGGCCGAACAGCTCGGCCATGTTGGCATTGGCCCGAGTGCGAGCCGCCTCTGCTGCGCCCATAGTGGCCAGGTTCATGGCCGAGTCGGCCATCTCCAACCCGAACGCCATGGCGCGCGTAAGGGAGTCGAGCTGGTCGCGCCAGTCGTCGCCCAGCTGCTCACGCAGGTGGCACAGGTTGCCCATGGCCCACTCCAGCCCCAGCCCGGGCAGCTCCACCGGGACATCCACCAGCTCCAGTCCGGCGTCGGCGGCGAGCGCCTCGCCGGCCTCGCGTACCCGGCGCGCCACCTCGGGGTTCACCGTGGCCACCCCCAGGCTGGGCGAGATGACGGCCTTGCGGCCCCTCAGGGTGTCGCCGTAGCTGCCGAGACTGGCCTCCCACCCCTCGCGTCGGGGCAGCGAGTAGGGATCCACCGGGTCGTACCCCGAGGCCACATCGAGGTGGCGAGCGATGTCGCGCACCGATCGGGCCAACACGCCGGTGACCACGGTCATCGGATGCACGCCGGCATTGGGTCCGCGGGGGATTCGGCCGGCGGTGGTCTTCAGACCGGGCAACCCGCAGAACGCCGCCGGAATGCGGATCGAGCCCCCGCCGTCGCCGCCCGTCGCCAGGGCGCAGATGCCCGCGGCCACTGCTGCGGCCGAGCCGCCGGAGCTGCCGCCCGGGGTGGCCTCGGGGTTCCAGGCGTTGCCGGCGATGCCGTTCAGCTTCGTGTTCGAAACGTTCAGTCCGCCGAACTCGCTTGCCGTGGTGAGCCCGAAGGGCACGGCGCCACCCCGGGCCTCGGTGCGGGCCACGTTGATCGAGGTGTCGGTGGCCACCCGGTCGGCGTAGAGCAGGCACGCGCTGGTGTCGGGCCAACCCTCATAGCTGTCCAGCTCCTTCACGCCCAGCGGCACCCCGCCAAACGGTTTGGAGGTGTCGGCCTCGGCGGCCTTGGCCAGCGCAGCCTCCGGGTCGAGGTGGCTGAAGCAGTTCAACGCCGTGCCCTCGGCGGCGGCAAGCGTTGCCGCCATCTCCTCCGCCGGGGATCGATCCCCGGAGCGGAAGGCCTCCACGAGCGAGCTGGCGTCCCCGGTCCACGGTGTGTCGGTCATGGCGGGGACGATAGACGGGTGTCGGGGCGAGCGCCTCGGGCCGGTACCCTCCACCGCGTGGACGTCGGAGAGTTTCTTGGCCTTGAGGCCACGCACAATCCCCATCGTTGGTACCTGCCGGTGGCGCCCGGCCTGGCGACGCTGGGCAAGTTCCTTTTTGGCGGGGCCGGTCTGGGCGCCGCCATCCTGGCGCTGGAGCGCACGACCGAGCGGCCCGTGGTGTGGGCGACCGCCCAGTACCTCAGCTACGCCATGATCGGCGAGATCATGGACCTGGACGTGACCATCCCCGCCGCCGGCCGCTACACGGCCCAGGCCCGCGTGGTGGGGCGGGTGGGCGACCGCGAGATCCTGACGGTGAACGCAGCGCTGGGTGAACGAGAGCTGGAGGAGACCGGGCAATGGGCGGCGATGCCGGAGGTCCCCTCACCCGACGCCTGCGAGGTCCGTCAGTCCTCGGCCGGAATCGGCGGCACGTCGATCATGTCCCGCATCGAGAGCCGCCTGGCGATCGGGCAGCAGTGGGATCGGCTGGATGGCGAGCCTGCAGGGGACGGTCGAGCCGCCATGTGGGTTCGCCTGCGCGACGTCGAGCCGTCGGCGGCAAGCCTGGCGGTGCTGGGCGACTACGTGCCGTGGGGCATCAGCCAGGCATTCGGGTCGTGGACCCGTTCCAACAGCCTGGACAACACCCTGCGGGTGGTGCGGGTGGTGCCCACCGAGTGGGTGCTGTTGGACGTGCGTATTCAGGCCGTGCATCACGGGTTCGGTCACGGCGACGTCTACCAATGGTCCACCGACGGGGCGCTGATGGGCATCGCCAGCCAGTCGGCCATCGTGCGCGAGGTGTCCGAGCCCACGCCGGGGCGGATGCCCCCGTGGATGGAGAAGGAACTCAAGGCAGCGTCGGACACGAAGGCCCCCTGACCCGTCGAGGCGTCGTTGCGTGGGATCGGGCCAGGAGGCGTGCGACCGTTCTGCGACACGGTCCTGGGTACAGTTGGGCGAAGTGACGACGCTCCGACGTGCCTGCCCGATTCTCCTGGCGATGCTTGCGCTGACGGTGGCCGGATGCTCCTCGGGTGGCGACACGGCGGCCGGCCCCGAGACCGACCGACCCCCCGCCGTCGGCGAACAGCCGATGCTCGACGGAGTGCGGTTCGATGTTCGCCGAGATCCCGGTTGAGGCTGTTGCACCTCGTGGGTCGTGTACCTACGAACGCATGGCGCCACGGTGGAGGTGACCGACGACCCTGATCGTGCATCGTTCCGCGAGGCCGGCGGAATCGCCGACGACGTTGCGTCGTGCCACACCGCCGAGGTCGACGACTACCTGATCGAGGGGCACGTGCCCGCCGAGGCGATCGAGCGACTGCTCAGAGAGCGACCTGACGCGGTGGGGTTGGCGCTTCCGGGGATGCCTGCGGACTCGCCCGGCATGGGCGGGAACGACGTCACCTGGGCCGCCCAGCCCGTCAAGTTGGTGGGTTCCGACGGATCATTGACCGCGTGGGACTTCTGAGACCGACCTGAGGTGCACGGTTGCCTCGGCCAGCCGCCTCGCCGGGCTGTTGGGTTCGAGGCGGCGGACCGCCTTCTATGGTGGGGTCATGGCTCGGCTCGGAATGACCATCCCGTTCGACAACGTCCCGCTCGGGGAGCAACGCGAGCGGTTCGTCGAGCTGGAGCAGGCGGGCTACACCGACCTCTGGTCGGCCGAGGCCATGGGTGCCGACGGGTTCACGCCGCTGGCGCTCGCCTCGGTGTGGACGCCATCGATGCGGCTGGGCACGGCGATCATCCCGGCATTCACGCGGGGTCCGGCGCTGATGGCCCAGTCCGTCGGGGCCATGGCCCAGGCCGCTCCCGGTCGGTTCACCCTGGGGCTGGGCACGAGCTCCGACGTGATCGTGGAGCGCTGGAACGGCATCGAGTTCGACCGCCCGTACCACCAGGTGAGAGATCTGGTGCGGTTTCTCCGCGCCGCGTTGTCGGGGGAGAAGGTCACCGCCGATGTCAACGGCCACCAGGTGTCCGGCTTCCGCCTGGGGGCCGTGCCGCCCGAGCCGGTGCCCATCCACATCGCCGCCTTGCGTGAGGGGATGTTACGCCTGGCCGGCCGGGAGGCCGACGGCGTCATCCTCAACTGGTTGGCCGCCACCGACGTGCCCACCGTGACCAAGATCGTCCACGATGCCGCCGGCGGGGCCGAGCGCGAGGTGGTCGCCCGCTTGTTCGTTGCGGTCACCGAGGATCGCGACACCGTCATGGCGTTGGGCCGTCACGCCATCGCTGCGTACCTGAACGTGCCCGTCTATCGTGCGTTCCACCAATGGCTGGGTCGCGAGGAACAGCTGGGCGACATGTGGCGACTGTGGGGCGAGGGCGACCGCAAGGGTGCGCTGGAAGCCATCCCCGACTCCGTGGTGGATGAGCTCATAATCTGGGGCTCGGCGGGCAGGTGCCGCGAGCGCATCGCCGCCTACGTGGAGGGCGGCGTCACCACCCCGGTCGTGGCGCTGTTGCCCTTTGGCTACGACGAGCGCGAGGCCGCCACGGCCCTGGCGGCGGCCGGCTAGCGCCCAGCCCACCTCGACTGGTTGGGTGACGTCGAAGAACTGGCGGCGGCGCCAGGTCCGCGCGTCACGCATTCCTGGGATCAGCCGTCAGCGCCGGGAAACCAGTTGCCGTGGAAGCCGAAGGGCACCCGGCGCGGCAGCTTCACCCGGGCAACGGGGCCGGCGGCCACGTTTCGAGCATCGAGCACGTCCAGGTAGCTGCGGTCGCGGGCCAGGTCGGTGGTGTAAGTGACCAGCCAACCGTCGTTCTCGGCCATGCCGTTGGGGTCGGCGGCAAAACTGGGCTCGCCGCAGGATTCGACAGAGGCGCACTGCCAGGTGACCGATTCGTCCTGCTCCAGGTCCCAGGCCGTGATCCCACCGAAGGTGGCGTCACCCTCCACCACGTCTCGCAACCAGCCGACGTAGCCGAAGCGGTTGGGGCGGCCGGCGAGCGCATCGTTGATGCGAGGGAAGTCACTGGGTCGGTCGTCCAGCTGGGTGGTCGCCACGGTGCCAGCGGCCGGATCGATGTGCCAGCGGTGCAGCGTGGGGGCCACCTCGGCCGGCGGTTGGTCGCCGAAGCTCACGGGCAACGAGTTGGCCCGACACCCGACCACGTCGATCACGCCGTCGTCGCCCTCCGAGGCGTTCAGGAAGTGGAAGACGTAGAAGGGATCGACGTCGATCCACTGCGTCTCGCCGCTGCCGTCCAGGGGTAGTACCCCGATGCGGGCGCCGGCGCCAGGCTCCCACCGAACAAAAGGATCGCCCGCCATCATCGCAGCCACGTCAAAGACGGCGGGAAGGTCGAAGAACACGGCGTGACGGTCGGTGATGACGAAGTCGTGCATCATCACCGGCTGGGGCAGGTCCACCTCCACGGAGGCGAGCAGCGAACCGTCGGGGCCGGCCACGTGGTAGCGCAGGTAGGGCGGGATGGGGGAGTACCCGAAGAAGCACAGGTTGCCGGTGGCCGGGTCGACCTTGGGATGGGCCGTCATCGACCCGGCCAGCTTCCCGTCGAAGTCGAACTCGCCCAGCGTGGCAAGCGACGCGGGGTCGACCCGGGTGGGGGGAGCGGCCTCCATCAACGCCAGCATGCGCCCGGCATGGGTGACGATGTTGGTGTTGGCCGTGTTCTTCATGACGCCCACCCGCTCCATCACCTCCTGGGGAGGCATCTTGAACTCGGACAGCCCGCCGAAGAGGGGCCCACCGGCCTCTGCCTCGGCCATCATTCCGGCCGAGCGGACCCAGCGGTTGCGGTAGGCCGCGCCGGTGCCGTCCAAGGTGACGCCGTGCAGCATGGCGTCACCATCAAACAGGTGGTAGGCGCTGGAGGGCGCGAACAGCGGATTCGGGCCGTTGCGCACGTAGCTGCCCACCAGGTCGGGCGGCAACTCGCCCTCCACCTCTAGGTCGGTGGCGTCGATCTCGTCGTGAACGGGACGGTACTGGCCCGACAGGTGCGGTGCGGTGCAACGGCTCCAGTCCGCCAGGGCGGCATCGCTCAGCGTGAGTGCATCCGTCGAAGCCGTTGGTGCGGGCTCGCTTGCCCGGGTGATTTGGGCCATGTCGTCCTCCCCGATGACGTGTGCTCACACGCTATTGCCTGGCCGACGCTGATGCGCCGACCGGACGGCAGTGCCCTTGGCGCCTGGGGGGCGATGCCCTTGGCGCCCGGAGGGCGGTGCCGCCTGGCGCCCGGGGGGCGATGCCCTTGGCGCCCGGAGGGCGATGCCGCTCGGGGCGTTGCGGTCGGTAGAAAGTCCCAGGCCAGATGTCACCCACAAATTCGTCGCCGGGTCCACCGGTCTTCCCTGCGCAGCGGGCAGACTGGCGGGGCTGGGCGGCTGACCGGGAGGTCTCCTCCAACATGCGCTTCCGCACGCCCGCTTTCGCTCAACGCCGTCGAAGCGCCATCGCGCTGCTTGCCGCTGGGGCGGCCATGGCAGCGGGTTGTGCCGGGGCCAGCGACGATGCGACGCGTGAGGTGTCGGTCACGACCGCGCCGCAGGCCACCGTGGCCGCAGGCACCGAGGACGGCCTTCGGGCCCCGGGCGCCACCCTCCCCCAGGTGGGCGGCGAGTCGGCGGTGCCCTTTGATGCCGAGGAACTCCGCTCGACGGCCGGCCCGGCGGTAGCCGCCGTGGTGGCTCGCACCTGCAGCGGCACCGTCCGTCCGGGCACCGCCTTTGCGGTTGGCGACCACCACCTGGTGACTACCCGCAGCGCGTTGGCCGAGCGGGCCAACGATGCGGGGGCGGGCATCGACCCCGAGCCGTGGCTGCAGCTGGACGGAGGCTCGTGGGTGCGGGGCAAGGTGATCGGGGTGGCCGAGCAGCCCAACCTGGCGGTCATCGAGGTGGACCGGAGCCTGCCCCGATCTCTGGGCTGGGCCGAGGACCGTCCGGCCAAGGACGACTGGGGCGCCGTCGTCGGGTTTCCGGCCCGCTCCGACGGTGGCTCCGAGTTGCTGGCCGCCAAGGTGACGGGGGCCACCAAGGGTGGGGAGACGCCGTCGGTGAACCTGCAGGCCGCCGCCGCAGGGCGGTCGGGCCTGGGCAACATGGGGGCGCCGTTCGTCGGCGAAGACGGCAAGGTGCTGGCCATGGTGGTGTTGGCCGACGCCACCGGTGACGCCATCGTCGCCCAGGAGGCCAGCGTGTTGATGGACCTCACCGCCGGCCTCATCGACGAACCGACAGCGAAGGTGGACACCTCCTGTGCCGCCGACTCGCCCAAACGGCTGAAGGTCACCTGGGGGTTGCTGCTGGAGCGCGACGGCAGCGAGACCGAGGCCACGCAGCTGGGCGGGCGCCCGGCGATGGCCAAGTACGGCCGGGTGGGCGTGGTGGATTCGGCCCTCCCGTCGTTCGTGGCCGACGGGGCAAGCGCCGCCGTCGTGCTGGGGCCCTTCAGCACGTACAAACAGGCCGAGAAGGCCTCCAGTGTGGTGGCCACCACCACGAAGAAGCTGGACCTGGACGGCGACGCCAAGGTAGTCCTCGTTCCCTGGGACACCTTCCCGGCGGAGGCCCCGGCGCCTCCCACCACCATTCCCGTGGCCCCGCCGACCACCGCGCCGCCCCCGACGGCGCCGCCGACGACCAAGAAGGCGACGCCGACGACCAAGAAGACCGCAACCACCACCGACGAGCGGGCCTCCAGCGCCGACTGCTCGGGGCCCCGGTCCGTCCGCGTGATCCGAGGCGCACCGGCGGGGTACAGCTACAAGATGCGCAGCGGCCCCTCCAAGAGCGCCCCCGCGGTGGCGCTGGGCGCCAACGGAAAGCAGGTATCGGTGGTGAGCGGCTCGGGAACGAACGGCTACGTGAAGATCGCCCTGCCGGACGGCCGCTGCGTGTGGGGCGCCAGCCAGTACCTCGGCTGAGCGAGGGCAATCAGGTCAGCGTGGCCTGCAGCTTGCGCATTCCTGCCAGCCAACGCTCCCGGTCGGTGCCCTTGTTGGCCGCATAGCGGGCCACCTCCTCGTGGGGGAGGATCAGGAATCGCTCGTCGGCCAGGCCCGCCATGACGCTGTCGGCCACCTGCTCCGGCTCGATGATGTTCATGGAACGCACCACGTCGGCAGCCAGCACGGCCTCCGAGCCGTCCTCGTCGGGGGGAAACAGCAGCGGCGTGCGCACGCCCTGGGGGCACAGGCACGACACCCCGATGCCCCGGTCGCCGTAGGTGACCGAGATCCACTCGGCGAACGCCACGGCGGCCGCCTTGGTGACCGAATAGGGGGCGTCGCCCAGGTTCGTCAGCAATCCCGCGGCGGATGCGGTGGTCAGCAGGTAGCCGCCGCCCCGCCCCAGCCACAACGGCACGAGGGCCCTGGCGGCGCGCACGTGGGCCATCGTGTTGATGTCCCAGATGACGTCCCAGGTGACGTCGTCGCCCTGCTCGGACGCGCCGGTGGCGATGCCGGCGTTGGCCACAAAGAGGTCGATGGGGCCGACGTTGGCCTCGACATCGCCAACCAGCGCCTCGTTGGCGCCCTCGCGGCCAACGTCGAGCTGCCGCGGGACGCACTGCCCCGACACGCCGCCAGCCACCTCCTCGGCCACGGCGCGGGCACCGTCGATATCGCGGTCGGCCAGCACCAGGTTGGCCGGACCCTCGGCGGCGAAGCGCCTGGCCAGCGCGGCGCCGATGCCGCTGGCGCCGCCGGTGATGACGATGGTCTTCCCTGCAGGTTCCATGGCGCGACCTTACGGCGCGTGCCGATTCAGCGAGCGGCTTCGCAGAGGAAGTCCCAGAAGGCCACCATCGTGGCGCGGGTGCTTCGCGGGCTGCCGATGGCCACCCGCACGGCCAGGCGGCCGTCCGCCACGGTTCTGGTGCACAGCCACCGGCGTTCGGCGGCGATGGCGTCCAGCAGGCGCTGGGTTGCCTGGTCGCCGTCGACGTGGGCAAGCGTGACCAGGGCCAACGACCTGGGCATGACCAGCTCCAGGGTGGGATGGGCCTGCACCCGTTCCTCCAACCAGCGAGCGTCGTCCACCCCCGACCGGATGTGGGCCCGCAGCCCCTCCAGCCCGTAGTGCCGCAGCACGAAGAACAGCTTGAGCGACCGAAAGCGGCGGCCCAGGGGCACCTGCCAGTCGCGCAGGTCGTTGACCTCGCCGGTTTCCCCCTGGGCGGTTCTCAGGTATTCGGGAAGGATGGACAGGGCCTCCACCAGCGGCGTGCGGTCGGCAACCCACAGCGCCGAACAGTCGAAGTTGGTCAGCAGCCACTTGTGGGGATTGAACACGTAGCTGTCCACGCGGTCGACGCCGTCGATCACCCAGCGGAACTCGGGGTCGACCGTGGCCGACCCGGCCCATGCCGCGTCCAGGTGCAACCAGACCCCAACGGGTTCGGTGACCGCTGCGATCGCAGGAACGGGGTCGAACGCACCGGTCGAGGTGGTGCCGGCGGTGGCACAGACCAGTAGGGGCAGCAACCCGGCGGCCTGATCCGCCGTGATGGCCTCGGCCAAGGCGGAAGGGTCCATGCCCAGGCGCTCGTTGGTGGCCACGGCCCTCACCCGCTCGGCCGGAATGCCGGCCACGCGGGCGTCCTTCTCCAGGGAGGAGTGGGTCTCGCCGGTGCCGTACACCACGCAACGGTCGATGGACGGCCCGTCCGTGGTGCCGACGCCTCGCCGGTGCCTGGCGGCGAGGATGGCGCACAGGGTGCCGGAGGACGCGGAATCCTGCAGCACCCCGCCGCCCGTTCCCCGGGTGCCGTCGCTGCGGCGATGCCGAAAGCGCTCCGGCAGGCCGCATGCCTCCACCAACCAGTCCAACATGTGCTCCTCCAGCTCGGTCACCGCCGGGGAGGTGGCCCACAGCATGCCCTGCACGCCGAGACCGGCCGAGACCAACTCGGCCAGCACGGCGGGCGGCGAGGAATTGGCCGGGAAGTAGCCGAAGAAGCCGGGAGCCTGCCAGTGGGTGAGGGCGGGCACGATCACCCGGTCCAGGTCCGCAATGGCACCGGCCAGGTCGCCGCCGTGTTCGGGTGGGTGGGCGTCGAGTTGATCGCGCACCCAGCCCGGCGTTACCGACGGGCCAACATCGAGGGTGTCGGTGCGGCCCCAGTAGTCGGCCACCCAGTCGATGAGGGCATGGCCGTGGGCCCGAAAGGCCTCCTCGGCGGCATCGAGGCGGGCCAACGTCTCGACGGTCGCCTCCAGCGCGTCGGCGTCCGTGCCGGTGTCGCGTCTGGCGGAGTTCGTGTTGATGATCGGCGTTGCAGCAACCGGGCCGGAGGGCACGGCTGCGGCACGGTGACGATGGCCCTCGGCGACGGCCTCCATCGTGGCCGCAATGGTGCCCAGCCGGTCCTCGCCCCACGGGAGCGGCATGATGACCGGCTCGTCGACACCGGCCTCGACGTAGGCGTCGACGGCGTCGGCGAGGGTGGCGGCGTCGCCACAGATGTTGATGGCGTCCACCATGGCGTCGCTCATGGCCGCCACCGCGCCCTCTCGGTCGTCGGCCGCCAGCGCAGCGTTGAGGGCCTCGACCTCGTCGCCGAAGCCGGCGCGGGCGAACGCCTTGGCATAGGCGGGGACGACGGCATAGCTGAACAGATCTCGCCTGGCCTTGGGGCGAGCGGCCCCGGCGTCGCACAGGCCGATGTGCACGTAGGCCGAGATGCGCACCGACCCGGGCGCCCGCCCCGCGACCGCCTCGCCGGCTCGAACCTGTTCAACGCACCAGGGCACCGCCGAGGCGGGCAGATAGTTCAACAGCACGCCGTCGGCCTGCTCGCCAGCGAGCGTCAGCATCCTCCGGTTCAATGCGCCCAGCACCAGGCGCGGGCGCCGTTCGCCCAAGCGCACCCCCAAGCGGGTGGAACCAACCCGGTAGTGATCGCCGTCGTGGCGCACCTTGTCGCCGTCGATGAGCGGCCGGGCCACCTCCAGCCATTCCCGGGTCTGGCTCAGCGGACGGTCGCCGTAGCGGGCCCCGTGCCACCGGCCCACCACGACGGGCGAGGAAATGCCCACGCCCAGGTTGATCTCGCGCTCGGGCGACAGCGCCTGGAGGGTGGCCGCCCCCTGCACCGCCAACAACGGCGTGCGCAGCTGCAGGGCCAACACCCCCGTGCCGAGATTGAGCGCCGGCGCCGCGGCTCCGGCGGCGGCCAGGGTGGCGAATGCCTCCGGGCCGGTGGTCTCGGCGGTCCAGAAGCTGGCGAATCCCAGATCGGCGGCCAGCCTGGCCATCTCCAAGCCGGCGCCCATGCCCAGAGCCTGAAACGAGGCGAAGGTGATGCCCGGAGGCAACCTGTGTCGTGGCGTGGCTGCGTCGGCAACGGTGCTGGATTCGGGGGCCATGGCCGGGCACGGTAGCGGGCGGGACCGCTGCGCGACGGGCTTCGCTCCGGGCACGGGTGCGGTGCGGGGCCACCGCCCGCTCGACCGGCCGCGTGCCGGATCGGCAGCGCAACGGCGGCGCCTCCGAGAAACAGGTCGAAGGGCTGCTTGTCGCGCCGGGAATCAGGCGTAGACTGACCCCGTGACCGAGACGACCACCGACTCCACCACCGACACCACCCTGGCCGAACTGAAGGCTCTGGTCGACCGGGGCTTGGGCGAGATCAACGAGCGTCAGCTCATGCCTTCGGGCGAGGTCGCGGACCTGCTCTTGGACGTGCGCATGTTGCTGCGCGACTTGGAGAGCGAGTCGCTGGTCAACTGAGCGCCGCCCGTCGCTGCCGGCCGAGGCTGCTCAGTTCGTCAGCCCGCTGCTCAGTTCGTCAGCACTGAGAACGCCTGCTCGATGGCGTCGGCGAACTCCGTGGCATCGAGGATCGCCGCGCTGTCGGTGTGGACGCCGATGTTCAGCACCCCTCGGTAGCTCATCGTGGTGATGTTGGCCGCTGCACAGGTCAGCGGCCCGAGGGGATAGTTGGCCTCGGCCAGGGCGCCGGCCATGAACGTGTCGAAGGGTGCGGCACGAAGGTTGGAGAGCACCAGGTCGATGTGGGACGTCACCCATCGGCCGGTGGATCGAAGCAGGGGGGTGGGCACCAATAGCGCTCCCGATGCCAGCGACCCCATGGCGCTCACCGACGGCTCCTCCTTGGCAACGGTCATGGTGGCCGAGATGGCGGCGAGCCGATCCTGAGGGGTGAGCTCGGGCGATGCCGGAAGCAGCGTCAGGGTGGGCGAGAACAGATTGGTTCCGGACTGACCGTTTCGCGTGCTGATCGGCACCGCCACCCGAAACTCGGTCGGCGTGGTGCCTGCCGCGACGTGCAGTTGCACCGCCGCCTCAACCACGGCGGTGGTGAACACGTCGTTGACCGTGACGCCGGCAGCGTGTGCCGCGTCGACAACGTCGGCCAACGAGACGTCGAGCGTCGCCAGTGCCCGGTCCAGGGACCGCTCCGTCCACAGGGGGCTGAGGCGGCGGTCCACCGAACGGCTCTGGCGGGCCAACGACGACGCGAGGTCCACCAGCTCGCCGGTGGTCTCCGCCAGGCGGGTTGGATGGCGGACGTGGTCGATCGCCTCCCCCATACCGTGGAGGGTCTCGTCGAACCGGCGCCGGGCCTGGTGGCCAACTGCGCCGAGCAGGCCGCCGAACAGCGAGCCGCTGGGCTCCACCTCCGGTTCGGGAACCGCCTGTGCGGCCGGCGGATCGTCGGCGTCGCGTTCCAGGTCCATGAAGGCCATCGACATGCGAAGCCCGCCTTCGCCGTCCATGACCGTGTGGTCCATGCGCTGAATCATTGCGGCGCCACCGCCCTGAAGGCCGGTGACCAGGACGAATGCCCACAGCGGCCGGTCCCTGGGGAGTGGCTGGCCGTTCAGCTCGCACGCGAATTGCTCCAGGCCTCCTGGCCGTTGGAACGCCGGGGGCAGCTCGGTCACCTGAAAGTGCCGGTCGATGTCGAAGTCCGGGTCGGTGCGCCAGCACGGCGGCGCCAGGCGTGCCGGGGCCTCCTCCACGCGTTGGTGCAGGCGGGGCACCAGCTGGGCGGCTCGTTCCAGGCGCGTCCGCAGACGATCGACGTCAGGCACCGTATCCAGCATGGTGATGTTGGCGAATTGCGAGGTGAGGTGGGGGTCGGATTCGAGCAACCACATGAGGTGCTCGAGGTTGTTCATCCGCTGCTCCGGAACGGTTTCGTCGCCTGCCTCGTCGGCCGCCCCGCCGGCAGCCCCGCCGGCAGCCTTGTCGCTCTGGTCCGCCGCTCCCATGGCGCCATCGTAGGCCCGGCGCTGCGCGGCGGGCACTGGCCGGTCGGCAAATCCGGTTGGGCTCGGTCGTTGCATCGCGGGTCGGCTGCGATCCTGGGACGGCAGGGCCACCGTTTGGACCCATCTGTAGGGTGTGAGGCACATCACTGCGCGGAGCCATTGGGGGCGGGTCAACTACGGGAGACCCGACATGGCAAGTCATCGGATTCGAAACTGGGCCGTGGGCGCCGCGTGCGTGGTGGGGCTCTCGGCCTGCCATCCGGTGAGCGGCTGTGGCATCGGTCCGCTTTCGGCGGGCATGGCGAAGGACGACGCCGTGGCGGCCGGTTGGGCTTTCGACGAGGCGCACCCGGGGTCCGAGTGTGGCTTCTACATCAACCCCAGCGCGGCCGATGCCCACGTCATCGGCACCGGGTCGACCACCAAGGTGGCCTGGGCCGAAACGGCGGACCCGACCGACCGGCTCGACAACGGCATCGGGGTTGGTTCAACGTTCGCCGAGCTGAAGGCCGCCTACCCCGGGAAGTTGTTGGACGTGCACATCCTGAGCGCCTTCCAGGACCCCGGCTCGCTCGCCCTCTACCAACCGGTGGCCATCGTGAAGGTTGGCGGCAACGCGATCACCTTCAAGTTGGAGGCGCCACTCGGCCAACCGGTTGCTCACTACCGGAAGGTCGAACGGGTCAAGGTCAGCACCTGGGCAGCGCGTGGCGACGACGAGGGCTGCTCCTGAACCGGACGTTCCCGCGCCAACCCGGGCGGAACCTGGAGCCGATCACCCATCGTCGCCTGCGGGCAGCGGGGCGAGCTTCAGCGCCGCCTTGCCGATGGCGAAGCCGATGAGGCTGCCGCCGACGGTGTCGGCCATCCAGTGGATGCCGACGTGCACGCGGCTGGCGGCAACCGCGCCGGCGAGGCCGTACCACACCGCTGTGGGCACCTGGCTGTCGTCGGAGAGCAGCACGGCGGCGCAGAACGCGGCGCTGGCGTGGCCGCTGGGGAACGACGACGTGCGTGGCGTGCGTAGCGACCATTTGCCGACGCGTGGCACCGGTCGCGGGCGCAACACCAGCAGCTTGATCGGCCCGTTCACCACGAGGCTCTCCCCAATCATGGTGACGGCAAACCTGGTGCCCCGGGCGCGACGGTCCTCGCGAGGCAGCGAGTGGGCGGCACCGAGGGCGGCCCACAGGACGCTGTGGTTGGCCGCCTCAGTGAGGCCGAACATCAGGCGATCGACGGTGTCGTCGCCTCGCAGCCGGTCCCAAGCATGATCGACCGCTGCGTCCATGCGGTCGACCCACTCCGGGAGGGCCAAGAGGCCCTGGGTGCGGGGTCGCTCGGCGGCGGGAACGGGGCTGCCGAGGGCTTGGTGGGGCGGTGATGGGTCGATGGCGGGCTCCCGGCGGGTCGGGACGGAGTGCGGGACGTGTTGAGCCGACCGCGACGGGTCGGAAGCTGGTGGGTCCGCACCGGTGGGACGGAACGTGTGGTGGCGGGCGCGTCGGCGCCGTGGCGCCGCGTCGGGCCAGCCTAGGTGGCGGGCCGCATGACGTTGCTCAGGATGCGACCGGTGCTGCCCTCAGGCAGCGCGGGCGGGGCGCTCGCCCAACTGCACGGCGGCTTGGGACGGATCGCCCCCCTGGGTGGGGCAGAACTCGGCGAATGCGCACCAGTTGCACAGCGGCCCAGGCTTCGGGCGGAAGTCCTCGTGCTCACACGCCCGCTCGACCGCCGACCAAATGGCACCCACGCGCCGTTCAAGCCCGCGGGTGGACTGGTCGGTTGGCGTGGCGATGATGGCCTGCGGGTTCTTGCCCAGGAACAACAGCTGCACCCGAGCGGGGCGGCGGCCCAGCACCCGCTCGCACAGCAGCGAGTAGAAGTGCACCCCTCCCAGCTTGGACTGTTCATAGCGCTCCGACGGGGGCCGTCCTGTCTTGTAGTCGGTGACCACCAGTTCGCCCTCGGGCGTCAGCTCCAGCCGGTCGATGATGCCGCGCAGGGTGGTGCCGGCCAGGTCGGTCTGCATTTTCAGTTCGAGGCCCACGGCGTTGACCGTGGCGGGATCCTCCAGCTGAAAGATCCGCTGGGTCATCTCGGCCGCCTCGGCCTGGAAGGCGGCTCGGTCGTCGGCGCTCAGGGCGAGCGCTTGAACCTCGGGGTCACTCCACGCCTGCTCCGCGGCGATCTCCAGGCATGCGGACGCCTCGGCCGGTGTGCGCTGCTCCGGGGGGCGCAGGTACAAGAGCTCGAGCGCGCTGTGAACGAGCGTGCCCTTTGCGGCCGGCACCGAGGGGGGCTCGGGCAGGCGTTCCACCGCCGAGAAACGGAACGACAGGGCGCAGTCGGTGAAGGTGGAAACCTTGGACGGGCTCAATGTGCGGGGCAGTTCAAGTGCCATGGGGCCATGGTACGGAACCGCAGTGACAAACAACAGGCCTGTGATTAGAGGAGCGCCGAGGCGATCGACCGGGCGATTGCCTCGGGCGCCTGTTGGGGGCCGAAGTGCCCCAGGTCGGGGTGCTGTTCGAAGGCCCCGCCGGGGATATGGCCGGCAACCTGTTCAGCGAAGTGGGACGGCGAGAAGCCCTCGGGCCGTCCGGAAACGACGGTGGCCTGCCGGCTCAGCGTCGCAACCTCGTCCCAGAAGCTGTGTCGGGAGCCCTCCACGTAGGTCCTGGCCTCCACGTCGGGGCGGCAGCGAAGCGTGATGCCGTCGGCGGTCGGCGCGAAGCACCACGTGAGGTACGCCTCCATGGCGGCGTCGCAGAAGACGTTCAACGGCGGCTTGTTGGCGAAGTTGGCGCGAGCGGCCTCTCGGTCGGCGAAGTGGGCGCGTCGCCTTCTGGCGCCGAGGGCCAGCGGGTTGCTCTCCGGGTCGGGCAGCTGGGTGCCCGCGGGCAGCCCCATGGCCTCCACCGGCGGGAAGATCACCGGTTCATAGGCCCACAGGGCCGTGAACAGCTCGGGATGGCGGGCCCCTGCGGCCAGTACGGCGCCGCCGCCCATGGAGTGGCCGGCCGCAGCCACCGGGCCGCCGTGGCGTTCGCTGAGGAACCGTGCGGTGGCCAGGACGTCGTCTGCCACGCGGGTCCACACCATGTCGTCGGGGTCGGCGGGGGAGTGGCCATGCCCTCGGAAGTCCACCGCCCAGCACGCGGCGTCGCTCGACAGGCGATCGACCACGGGCTGCCAGATGCCCCCGGCAAACCCGGTGGCGTGGCCAAGCAACAACGGCGGACCGTCTCCGCCGAGGTGCCACAACGCCAAGGCGAGCCCGTCGGAGGAGGTGATGGTGGCCGTCGGTTGGGCCTCGTTCACGAGAAGGCGCTCCGGCCGGTGATGGCCTGGCCAAGGATCAAGGTGTGGATCTCGTTGGTGCCCTCGTAGGTAGAGACCGACTCGAGGTTGGCCATGTGGCGCATCACCGGGTACTCCAGCGTGATGCCGTTGGCGCCCAGCACGCTGCGGGCGGTGCTGGCCACCTCGCGGGCCATCGCCACGTTGTCCATCTTGCCGAAGCTCACGTGCGGGGTGGCGAGGGTGCCGGCATCCTTCAGGCGACCCAAGTGGATGGCCACCAGCGTGCCGCGCTGTACGGCCACCATCATCTCCACCAGCTTGCGTTGGGTGAGCTGGAACGACGAGATGGGGCGATCGAACTGCACCCGATTGCCGGCGTAGTCAAGCGCCGCCTCGTAGCAGGCCCGGGCAGCGCCGCAGGCCCCGAACAGGATGCCGAAACGGGCCTCGTTGAGGCACGACAGCGGCCCTCGCATGCCGGTCACACCCGGCAGCGCGGCGTCGGCGGGCAAGCGCACGTCGTCCATCACCAGCTCGGAGGTGATCGAGGCGCGCAGCGAGACCTTCTTGTGGATCTCCGGTGCCGAGAACCCCGGCGAGTCGGTCGGCACGACGAAGCCGCGTACCCCGTCGTCGGTGCCCGCCCACACCACCGCAACGTCGGCCACCGAGCCGTTGGTGATCCACATCTTGGTGCCGCTGAGCACCCAGTCACCGCCCGGTTCCTGGCGGGCAAAGGTGCGCATCGACGACGGGTCCGACCCGGAGTCCGGCTCGGTCAGCCCGAAACAGCCGATGGCTTCGCCGGCGGCCAAGAGGGGCAGCCACTGTTGCTTCTGCTCCTCAGAGCCGAACGCCCAGATGGGGAACATGGCCAGGCTGCCTTGCACCGAGACGAAGCTGCGGGCGCCCGAATCGCCCGCCTCCAGTTCCAGGCACGCCAGGCCATAGGCGGTGGCGCTGGTGCCCGCGCAGCCGTAGCCCTCCAGGTGCATGCCCAGCAGGCCCAGCTTGCCGAACTCCGTGGCCAGCTCCCTGGGGAACGTTCCGGCCTCGAACCAGTCGGCAACGTCGGGCAGGATCTGGTCGCCGACGAAGCGCCGCACGGTGTCGCGCAGCAGCAGCTCGTCGGCGTCCAGCAGCCCATCCAGCGCCAGCACGTCTCGGGCGTTCACCTGGTGGGACAGCGGCTGGTGGCTCATGCCCGAAGCGTACCGGCGAGCCGATGGGGAGGCGTGGTGCGGCCTGGCGGCCTCTGGCCGGTGTGCCGGTCGGCGTGCCTCTACGTTCCGTCGCCGAAAAAGTTCTTGCACTTCTGCTCGTCGTACCTGCCGTCCGGGAAGATCTTGGCCAGGGTCGGCGGGTCGATCTTGGAGCAGTAGTAGCCCGGTTGGCCCGGTGGGGCCGCCGAGCACCCGCACCCCCCGATTGCGGCGCTGATGGCCAAGCCCCCGACGCCGAGCATCCATCGAACCCCTCGGTGTTTCACGGTGACCCCCTCATGTGCGTGCTCGGTTCGAGACTACGACGTGGGTGATTCGGGAACAAGGGTTGAGGGCCGTTCGTGAGCGGCGTACAGGGGTGTCGTGGGCGCCAACGCACGGGTTCGAGCCCTCAGTGCGCGGAACGCGCCAGTGCGTCGATGATGCGGCGGCTCACGGGGCCAAGGGTGCGGTTTCGGGTGCCGGCCCGCTGGCGCAGTTCCTGGGTTGCGGCCTGGTCGCGGCAGCGGCCCTCCGGCACCTCCACCCCGTAGAGCCTGGCCGAGTTGAGGCCCAGGATCTTTGCCTTCACCTCGCTGGTCAGCGCCGGGTAGCCGTAGCGCTCCTGAAACTCGGGGGTGATCTGGAAGGCGCGGAACGCCTCGATCTGGTCCTGGGGCGACCCGTACCAGATGGAGTCCGTGCCCCACACCAGCCGGTCCTCGCCAAACTGCACCAGCAGCTTGCCCAGCGTGTGGGCCGCGGCCTCGGGGTCGGTCATGACGAAACGCCAGGTGGAACCCAGCTCGGCGTAGACGTTCTTGCCCTCGCCGATGCCGGCGTTGCGACACGAGGTGATGAGGCGGTCCACCCCGGTGTCCCGGGACTCGTATAGGCCCTCGGGGGGCCCGAAATCCCAACCCGAGTGGTAGATCACCAGGTTGACGTCGGGGTGCGCCCCGGCCGCCGGGCCAACATCGGTGGGGTCGCTGTAGGGGGCGTTGGCCGGGTTGCCGCCCACCGAGTTGAGTCCCTTGTGCACGGCAACGATGGGTGGCCCCACCTCCACGGCGTGCTCCAGCAGCGCATGGCCAACCTGGGGAGCGTTCGGGTCGTGGTCGTCGAGGTACCAGCCGGGTCCCCCGGCGTGGGTGTAGCTCTTCCACGCCGCGATGGGGAAGTCGGCGGCCGTAGTGGCCATGGCCTCGCGGAGCTCCGTCGGGGTCATGGTGGAGGGATTGGCGAAACCCTGCATCAGCACCCGTCCCTTGCCGCAGCGTTCCTCGGCGGTGGCGACGGCGTCGGCCATGACCTGCTCGGTCAGCAGGCCGCCGCCGGTCGGGATGGCCGAGAGCACCAGCATGGACGGGTCGGACTGGTCGAACATCAGGTCGAAGAACGTCTTGGCTGAGTAGCAGTCGTGGGGGTCGGTGGCGCCGCAGTCGTCCTGGGGGAAGCCGGGGAGGGGGAAGTCGGTGCCTTCGGGATACTGGAGGAAGTGGCCCTGCACGTCGAACACGAACTCGTCGCCGGACACAACCGCTGCAGCCTCGTCGGGGTCGGCGGGCACGACATTGCCGGCCGAGGTGGTGGTCTCGCCGACGTCGAAGGTTCCACCCGGCGTCGCGCCGTGCTCGGCAGCCTGATCCGACGAGCATGCGGCCAGCGTGGCCAGCATGGTGGCCGAACCTGCGGCCGACAGCAGGAAGTTGCGGCGGCTGACCCCGAGGCGCCGGGCCTGGTCATCGGCCACCACTCGGGTCCGGCGGGCCGTCTCCAGGGCCAGCTCGCTCGGCGCACGTTGGTAGAACTCGCCGTTGCTCACCGGCTGCAACTTGATCGGCAGTCCCGGGTCGTCCTCGGTTGATCGGTGTGAGGCCACATCGTCCCCTTCGGCCGGCCGACACTCACGATTGGCGGCCTTCTGCACCCACAGTCACGTAGTTCGGTGACCCCCTGACCCGTAGTGGGGACCCGCGGCGGGGCTGGGGCCCCAGCATCTGTCCCCACTACGGCCCCCGTCACGTAGTGGGGACCCGCGGCGGGGCCGGGGCCCCAACATCTGTCCCCGCTACGGCCCGAGTCCCACTACGGCGGCGGGCGGGCCCGAGCGGTGCCGCCAGTAGGGTCGCCCGCATGGATGTGGGAAGCACACAGTTCTCCGGCGGCGGTGCAGCCGAGGCCCCGCTGTACCTGAATGGACGGCTGACGGCCTCGTCATCCGAGGAGCGGTTTGCCACCATCAACCCGGCGACGGGGCAGGTGCTGGCCAAGGTGCATCAGGCGAACGACGCCGACGTCGATGCCGCAGTCGCCTCCTCGCTGGCGGCGCAGGCCGATTGGGCGGGTCGCACCGGCGCCGAGCGGGGCCGCATCCTCAACCGGGCCGCAGCCCTGTTGCGGGAGCGCAACGACCAACTCGCCCGCATTGAGGTGGCCGATACGGGCAAGCCCATCGCCGAGGCATCCACGGTGGACGTCATCTCGGGCGCCGAGGCCATCGAGTACTTCGCCGGGGCGGCCGCCACCCTCACGGGCGAGCACGTGACGCTCGGCGACAACTTCGTCTATGTGCGCCGGGAGCCGCTCGGGGTGTGCGTGGGCATCGGCGCCTGGAACTACCCCATCCAGATTGCCTGCTGGAAGTCGGCGCCGGCGCTGGCGGCGGGCAACACGATGGTGTTCAAGCCGGCCGAGCTGACCCCGTTGACCGCGCTGGAGCTGGCCGCCATCTACACCGAAGCGGGCGTGCCGCCGGGCGTTTTCAACGTGGTGCAGGGCGACGCCCGCACGGGCAGGGCGCTGGTGGCCCATCCCGACGTGGCGAAGGTGAGCCTCACCGGCGAGGTGGGCACGGGCAAGGCCGTGATGGCCGCCGCCGCCGACACGCTGAAGGCCGTCACCCTGGAGCTGGGTGGCAAGTCGCCGCTGGTGGTCTTTGACGATGCCGACCTGGACAACGCCGTGTCGGGCGCGCTGATGGGCAACTTCTACACCCAGGGCGAGGTGTGCTCCAACGGCACTCGCGTGTTCGTGCAGACGGGCGTCCACGACGAATTCGTGGCCAAGCTGGTGGAGCGCACCAAGAAGATGGTGGTGGGCGACCCCATGGACCCGGCCACCGACGTGGGTGCGCTCATCAGCGCCGAGCACCTGGAAAAGGTGTGCGGCTACCTGGACGCCGGGCGGGCCGCCGGTGCGACGGTGGCCGTCGGGGGAGCGCGGCGCACCGACGGCGTGTTGGCCAACGGCTACTTCGTGGAGCCCACCGTGTTCACCGGGTGCGGCGACGACATGTCGATTATCGGCGAGGAGATCTTCGGGCCGGTGATGGGCGTGTTGGCCTTCGATGACGAGGACGAGGCGATCGTCCGCGCCAACGCCACCCCCTACGGGCTGGCGGCCGGGGTGTTCACCCGGGATCTGTCCCGGGCGCATCGGGTCGCGGCCGCCCTGCACGCGGGCACCGTCTGGATCAACAACTACAACCTGACGCCCATCGAGATGCCCTTCGGCGGGGTCAAGCAGTCGGGCATCGGACGGGAGAACGCCATGGCCGCTCTCGAGCACTACACCCAACGCAAGGCGGTGTACGTGGAGACCGGCGACGTCGAGGCGCCCTACTGATGGGCGCGCACGAGCGCGGCAGCGGCCGGCCGCCAGCCAAGATGGGCCCATGACCGACGTCGAGGACACCAACTGGGACTACGTGATCGTCGGCGGGGGCTCGGCCGGTTCGGCGCTGGCCAACCGGCTGTCGGCCGACGCGGCGACGAAGGTGTTGGTGCTGGAGGCGGGGCGCAACGACTCGCGCTGGGACGTGTTCATCCACATGCCGGCCGCGTTCTCGTTTCCCATCGGCAGCCGCTTCTACGACTGGCGCTACGAGACCGAGCCCGAGCCGCACATGGGCGGCCGCCGGGTGTACCACGCCAGGGGCAAGGTGCTGGGCGGCTCGTCGTCCATCAACGGCATGATCTTCCAGCGGGGCAACCCGATGGACTACGAGCGTTGGGGGGCCGACCCCGGCATGGAGCGCTGGGACTACGCGCACTGCCTGCCGTACTTCAAGCGCATGGAGACGGCCCTTGCCGGCGGGGACGTGTGGCGGGGCGATGACGGCCCGCTCATCCTGGAACGGGCAGCGGCGGACAACCCGCTGGCCCGGGCGTTCTTCGAGGCGACCGCCCAGGCCGGTTTCCCCCGCACGGCGGACGTGAACGGCTACCAGCAGGAGGGCTTCGCGGCGTTCGACCGCAACGTGTATCGGGGCCGTCGCCTGTCGGCCGCCCGCGCCTACCTGCACCCTGCGATGAGCCGTCCCAACCTGACCGTGCTCACGAGGGCGATGACCACCGGGATCAACTTCGACGGCACCAGGGCGACCGGCGTCACCTTCACCCACGGTCGTCGCTCCAGCTCCGTGCGGGCCAACGAGGTCATCCTGTGCGGTGGCGCCTTCAACTCGCCCCAGCTGCTACAGCTGTCCGGGGTGGGCGAGGCGGCGCACCTTCGCGGCCTCGGAATCAACGTTGTGGCCGACGTGCCCGGCGTGGGCGCCAACCTTCAGGACCACCTGGAGGTGTACATCCAGCATCGCTCCACCCAGCCGGTGTCCATGCAGCCGCACCTGGCCAAATGGCGCCGTCCGTGGATCGGGTTGCAGTGGTTGTTCCGCAGAGGCCCGGCCACCTCCAACCAGTTCGAGGCCGGGGGGTTCGTGCGCAGCAACGATGATGTGGCGTACCCCAACCTGATGTACCACTTCCTGCCGCTGGCGGTGCGCTACGACGGGACCACGCCCACCAAGGGCCACGGGTACCAGGTGCACGTGGGGCCGATGTACTCCGACGCTCGCGGCACGGTGCGCATCACCTCCACCGACCCCGGCACCCACCCGGCGATTCGCTTCAACTACCTCTCCACCGACCAGGACCGCCGAGAGTGGGTGGAGGCCATCCGCGTGACCCGCCGCATCCTGGGGCAGGACGCCTTCGGCCCGTTCGATGGTGGCGAGTTGTCGCCGGGCCCGCAGGTCGAGACCGACGAGCAGATTCTTGAGTGGGTGGCCAAGGACGCCGAGACCGCTCTGCACCCGTCGTGCACCACCCGCCTGGGCACCGGCGACGACTCGGTGCTGGATCCGGATTCCCTGCGGGTCCGCGGCACACAAGGCCTGCGCGTGGTGGATGCTTCTGCCATGCCCTACGTGACCAACGGCAACATCTATGCCCCGGTGATGATGCTGGCCGAGAAGGCAGCCGACCTGATTGCGGGCAACACCCCGCTGGCGCCGGCGGCCGACGTCGACTGGTATCGGGCGGGCTGAGCGGCCCAGGGCGTGGGTGTGGCTGACGAACCTGCGGCATCGGGCCGAGGCGGTCGTTTCCGCCGCAGCGGTCGTCGGCGCCTGACCGTGGGGAGTCGCACCGTCGCGGCCGTTGTGGTTGCGGCCGCGCTGGGTGCCGCGTTGGCGACCGTGTCGTCCGTCGGCGCGACGGTCGACGGGCAGGTCGGCCGTGCCCGGGCGCGAGCCGCCGCCGAGGCGCCTCGCCCTCAGAGCATGGACGGGCGAGAGGACATCGAGGAGGACCTGGCCTGGCTGGTGAACCAGCGCCGGGCGGATGATGGCCTGGGGCCCCTGCTGCTCGCGCCTCAGGTGGTGCCGGCCGCACGGGAGTGGGCCGAGGCCCAAGCGGCGGACGGCAAGATTTCGCACCGGGCCGACCTCAGCCCGTACCCGCAGTCGGTGCCCGGCCTCAGCTGGCGCCTGACCGGGGAGAACGTTGGCCACACGGCCTCGGCGCTGGCCGCCGGGCCCGCCATCATGACGGTGCTGGACGACGCCTTCTACAACTCGCCGGCTCATCAGGCCAACGTGCTGGGCCGCTACACCCACATTGCCGTCGGCGCCGTTGACGACGGCACCGACTTGTACGTCACGGTGGCCTTTGTCGACTGGCAGGGCGCCTCGGTGCCGGGGGAGCGGCTGCCTCGGTCCACCCTGCATGACACGACGGCGGCGCTCGATTCGGTGCGGGGCGTGGATGGCGGGGTGCGGTTGGTTGGCTGGGTGGGCGACCCCGACGGCGATCCGACGCTTCGGGTACGCGTGGATGGCCGGGCAACCGTGCTGACGCCAAACGTCGCCCGCCCCGACCTGGCCGAGCAGCCCTCGGTACGACCCGACCGGATGAACGGCCTCAACCGGTTGGTGGAAGGCGGGCCCGGCCCGGTGACCGTGTGCATCGACAGCCCGCCGCTGGGATTCGGGCGGGGCATCAGCCTGGGCTGTCGAGAAGTGACGATCCCTCAGGGGTGGGATGGCTTGGTGGGCGCCGGAACGGGTGCCCGCACTGTGGCCTACCGGGCAGCCGGGGCGGTGCCGGGCAATGCAACCCCGCTTGCTGTGCCCGAATCGCTGGAGGCCGCCGAGGCGAGGGCGGAGGGGCCCTCCAGCTCCACGACAGCACCGGACGCGTCCGCGCCCTCCGCCGCGCCGACGTCCACGACGGATGCCGATGCTTCATCCAAGCGCGCCGGTGGCGATGGGGCGGGGGCGGAGGCCACGTCCGGGGGCTCGACGACGGCCGCCCCGAACGGGCCGGCTGCCTCAACCGAGCGCCCAACGCACTCGACGGGCGAGAATGGTCGGTCGGGCCCCACGACGACGGCCGCGCCGGACGGCGGGCCCTCCTCGGTCGTCCCTGCCCCGGCGTCGCCTGCCCCGACGTCATCACCAACGACGCTCGAAGCCGACACGCCAGCTCCGGGATCGCTGCCGCCTCGGGCGTGGGCTGATCGCTACCCTGCGACGCTGCAGCGATATCCCAACGCGCCAGGCCGCGAGCCGTTCCTGGCCTACGGCGATCCCCTGGGCCGGCTGCACTGGCGCACGCCGGGCGGCGACGCCGCAGTGGCCCGGCCTCGCGGCGGCGCGCTGCCGCTGGGGCGACCCGCGGTGGACGTGGGCGATGTGGACGGGGACGGCGACGACGACCTCGTGGTGGTCGTGCGGGCCGAGGAGGGCTGGGCCCTCTCGGGCTTCCGCGATGCCGACCCGGCCCAGCCATGGTCGGCCAGGCCGCTGACGACGTTCTCCCGGTTCCGAGACGTGCGGGTGGCCGTCACCGACGAGGTCGGGCCGCCCCGCACGGCGGAGCCGGCAACCACCGGCGGTGACCACGGCGTCGCCGGCGGTTCTCAGCCGCCGGAGCACGCCGCTGGTGTCGACGAGACGGTGGACTTCCCACGCTCGGTTGAGCGACGCCTCGTGATATCGGGCCGTCGCAGCCCGGAGGAGCGGCTGGTGGTCTCCGTGGGTGGCGCCACCCCGGTGGCTGTGGCCCTCGGGCCGGAAACCCCCATGGTTGCCGGCCCGGTCTGGGTGGATGTGGCCCGCCAGGTGGACATCGAGTGGGTCGACGTCGATGGCGACGACCGCCTGGATCTCGTGGTCGCCGATCGGCCGGCGCAGGCCAACGCCGGCCGCGCACGAAGCGCCCGCACCCGGGTGCAGGTCTTTGCCGGATCACAGCTGTTCCGCACGGCCACGAGCACCACCACCCTCGCTGGCTGGCCTGTCGACCTCGAACCCCGCTGAATGCGGGGCGGCGCTCAGTCGTTGGACGGGTTGAACAGCCCCATCAGCTTCATCAGCTCGCCGGAGGGGTCGCCGAAGATGTCGTAGTTCGAGTCGTCGCGGATCTGCTCGAAGTTGTCCCGCACGTCCTCCACGGTGTGGCCGGGTGAGAACCAACCCTCGGTGAGGCCGATGAAGTAACGGGCCACGTAGCCGCCCGCGACCGAGAACACCTCGCCCGACACGGGCACGTCCTCGTGGGCCAGCCACGCCACGGTGGGCGAGATGGCCTCGGGGGCAAGTGCGTCGCCGGCGGGGCCCAACAGATCCTCGGTCATGCGGGTCTTGGCCACGGGGGCGATGGCATTGGCCTTGATGTTGCGCTTGGCGCCCTCGTTAGCCAGTACCCGCGTGAAGCCCACCAGGCCCAACTTGGCGGCGCCGTAGTTGCTCTGGCCGAAGTTGCCCAGCAGGCCCGAGTTGGATGAGGTGTTGACGATTCGGCCGTAGTTCTTCTCCCGCATGATCCGGTAGGCGGGCATGGTGACGTAGAAGGCGCCGCGCAGGTGCACGTCGATGACCGAGTCGACCAGCTCCGGGGTCATGTTGTGGAACGTCTTGTCGCGCAGGATGCCGGCGTTGTTGATCACGATGTCGACGGTGTCGAAGGCCTCGACTGCGGCGGCAACAATGGCCTCGCCGCCTTCCGGGGTGGCCACCGAGTCGGTGTTGCCGATGGCCTCGCCGCCCAGTTCCTTGATCTCGGCGACGACCTTGTCGGCGGGCCCGTCGGCGTGGCCGGTTCCGTCCACCGAGCCGCCCAGGTCGTTCACCACGATGCGGGCGCCGCGTCGCGCCAGCTCCAGGGCGTGCTGGCGGCCAAGGCCGCCGCCGGCGCCGGTGATGATCGCCACCTTGTTGTCGAATCCGAGATCAGCCATCTGTTGCTCCAAGGGTTGCTGGGGGGTCCAATCGAAGGGAGGAGCCTACCGGGGCCGAACCAGCCGATGTGAGGCCGGACTACTGGCCGGGAAGCGAGGAGGGATCCAGCACGTCAACGAGCAACCAGGCGTCGTCACCCGGGGCCATGACGAAGGCCGACCGGAAGGGGTCGCCATCGGCCTCGCCGTCGGCGATCACGGCCAGGCTGGGCAGGGCCTGAGGGCTGTCGCTGGTGCGGACGATGGTCACCTCGGCGGCGCCGAAATCCACCTGCTGTCCCGGAGCGGGCGCGGCGCGGCCCCCGGGTGCCTCACCGTCCGGGGCGCCTGAAGCGGCTTCGGTCGGGTTGGTGCCATCCGACGCCGGCTCGATGGCTGCCCGGGCGGCGGCCAGGCGCGGCCCCACCAACGCGGCGGCCAGCGGTGACTCGTCGCCGGAACCGATGGCCTCCGCCTCGATCAGCAGGTTGGCCGCCAAGTCTGAAAGAACAGTCTCGGCCTGAGCCTGGTCGAACCCGGGGATGAGGCTTGCCACGTCCGGATCCAGCCCGACGTCGGGGAGGTCGCCCACCAACGCCGCCACGTCGGGGCGAACACCGGCGGCAACGTCGTCGCCGGGTCGTTGGCTCCAGCCGGCGCCGGCGCACAGCGCCGCGGCGGCCACGATGGCCACGCCGCCCATGGCCACGCCGGCGGGCCGTGGGCGGGTGGGGCTGATCCGTCGGGCGAGCGAGGTGGCAACAACCCGCAGCGAATCGTCCTCGGCCCGAGGAGCCGGTGCCAGGCGTTCGATGAGCGGCCGAAACACACAGACCGCCGTCAAGGCCCCGAGCAGCGCCACCTTGGTGGCAAACTCGGTGCTCTGCGCGGCCATCAGGACGGCCGCCAGCAGGCCCACGGCGCCGCCGTAGACGGCCCCTCCCACCCGTCCCTTGGCGGCCGTCGGCGGGTCGGTGATCATGAAGAACAGGAACACCAGCAGCTCGGGCGAGGTGACGATGACCCACCACCAGCTCCAGCCGGTCACCGGCCCAACGTGCCACCGGGCCGTCATGGCGTGGCCCATGGTCGCAACCACGGCGAGCCCTCCCGCAAAGGTGACCAGGAACGGCACCACCACCCGCTGGGTACCCAACCGACGGGTGAGCGCCAGGCCCCCGCCCAGGATGACGGCGTAGGTCAGGGCCAGCCCAGGGGTCATCGGCCCCCACCACAGGTCCTGGGGGTCGGCCAGGTTCGAGCCGAACAGCAGAAAAGCCACCACGAGCGCTCCGTTGGACGGGTTCAGCAGCGGTCGGCCCTGCACCCGGGTGACGTACTTGCTCAGCACGGCAACGGCCGCGGTGGCGGCGAAAATCGGCCAGCCCCGGGTGCTCCACCAATCGCCGTGCTCGGTGCCCGGCACCCGCATGATGAGCGCCACGCCGTTGCCGGTCAGCAGGGCCGAGGCGGGCCAGGCGATCACGCCGCGCTCTAGGGCGATGATCACCACGTCCACCAGCCCGGCCACGCCCAGCGAGATGAGGATTTGGGCGATGGACAGGTCGAAGTCGATAGCCACCTGCCCCAGCACCTGCACGCTGACCAGCACCGCCGCCACTGCCAGCCGCGGGTCGCCCAGGCGCGGCAGCTGCACCGGCCAGGTTCGCCCAAACACCGTGATGGAGGGGCCGCCGGCGTCGGCCGGAGGCGTCGAAGGGGCTGGGAGCGGGACGTGTCCCGTGGCCTGAGGGTCGCGCACCGTCGGCGGTTGGCGGGGCTCGGTGCGCGCGACCATGACACCAGTGTTGCCGACCGCCCGGCGGCGGTGCAGGCAACCATGAGTGGCCCCCGGCGTCGGGGCGTGGTTTCATCGTGGGGGGCCACGGGGGATGCGCCGGGCCCACCAGGTTGGAGGGGTGCCCAAATGGTCGGTAGTCGCATGCGATGGGTGAGCGGCGCAGCGATCGTTGTGGCCATGGCGGGGGCGTGGGTTGCCACCCGCGGCGATGCCGAGACCGCGACGGCACCGGACGCGGCGGACGATCCAGCCGATGCCTCAACGACCGCCACACCTCCGAAGGTGGATACGACGGCCTCGGGCGGGCTGCTGTTTTTCGACGTGGCGCCCGACGCGGGGCTGACCGAGCCGCAATCCACCGAGCTGTTGAACTTCGGACGCGCCATGACGGGCGGGGCCGCCGTTGGTGACTACGACGACGACGGCGTCTACGACCTCTACCTCACCCGGGTTGGCCTCCCCAACCAGCTCCATCGGGGCAACGGCGACGGCACCTACGAGGACGTCACCGATGCTGCGGGCGTGGCCGGACCCGACCCGAGCGGCGGGTCGGCGGCAGCGGTGTGGGCCGATGTGGACGGCGACGACGACCTCGACCTGTTCGTCGGGGGCACCGGCACCGCACGCGACGCCATGTTCATCAACAACGGTGAGGGAACCTTCGCCGACGAGACCGCCCAGCGGGGATTGGAGCAGCCTCCGGCCCCGCCCGGCCCGGTGGGGTCGGCGGCGTTCGGTGCGGCCTTCTCGGACTGGGACCAGGACGGCGATCTCGACCTGGTGGTCACGCACTGGAACGAACAGGCGCTGAACCAGTTCTACCTGAAGGACAACGCGGGCAAGGACGACAGGCTGTGTGACGCTGCCCGGGCGCCGGCCAGCGCCGCGTTCCAGGCGCAGCTGGACACCCACCCGTCCCGGGCACGCCTCTATCGCAACGACGGCGACGGCAACTTCGCCGACGCCACCGCCGAGATGGGCGTCGACTTCACCCGCATGGTGGGGTTCACCCCGACCTTCGCCGACTACGACGACGACGGCTGGGACGATCTCTTCGTCACCGGCGACTTCTGCACCAGTCGGCTGTTCCACAACGATGGCGGGACGGGCTTCAGCGACGTTACCGAGGCGGCCCAAGTGGGCACCGACGAGGCCGGCATGGGTTCGGTGGTGGAGGATCTGGACGGCGACGGTCACCTGGACTGGTTCATCACCGCCATTGCCGCCGACGGCGTCGAGGAGGGCTGCATCGACGCGCTGGTCTCGGTGCCGTGTTCGGGCAACCGCCTGTACCTGGGCGACGGTGCGGGCGGCTTCACCGACTCCAAGGACGAATTCGGCGTGCGCGACGGCAAGTGGGCCTGGGGTGCCGCCGCGGATGACCTCAACAACGATGGGTTCCGCGACCTGCTGGTGGTCAACGGCTACTTCGACATCGACGGTCAATCCGCCGTAGACGGCCAGGCCACCCCCGACATCGCCCGGGCGTTCGAGCGGTTCAAGACCCCGGCCACCCGCCTGTGGTCCGGGGCCGACGACACGCCATGGACCGATGTCGGGCCGCAGGCCGGTTTGAACGGCACCGGCAGGGGCAAGGCGCTGGTGCCCTTCGACTTCGACGGCGATGGCGACCTCGACCTGCTGGTGGCCAACACCGGTGCGCCGCCGCACCTCTACCGCAACGACAGCGAGGACCAGGGCGGATGGCTGGCGGTGCGCCTGAGCGACGACACCACCGCCAACCGGCGGGGCGTCGGTGCCCGAATCAGCGTGCGGCTGGCGGGCGTCGAGCAGCCGTTGACCGACCAGGTGCGCTCCGGCGGCAGCTATCAGAGCTCCGAGCCCACCGACGTTCACTTCGGGCTGGGCGATGCCGTCGAGATCGAATCGGTGGAGGTGCGGTGGCCCGGTGAGGCCGAACCCCAGGTGGTGGAGGGCCCGAACGCCAACTCGGTACTGGAGATTGGCCGCTCGGGCTGAACCGGCGGGGGCGGCTCAGCGCAGCTTGGCCAGGCGGGTGTACATGCCCTTTTCCATCTTGTGCAGCTTCGTGAACTCTGCGTGCATACCGTCGTAGACACGCCTGGAGCTTGGGTTTGGGGTGAAGGTGCGGTCGATGGGTACCCGGGAGGCGATGTCGCCCTCCTCAATGAGCCCCAGCGACACTCCGGCAAACAGGGCGGCGCCCCGCACGGTGGCCATCAGCGGCTGCTCGGTGCGGTGGATGGTTCGGTTCATCACGTCGGCGTGGATCTGGCACCACAGATCCGATTCGGCCCCGCCGCCCACACCCCGCAGCTCGCCGAACGAGTTGCCCAGGAACGACTCGGATTCCTCCAGCAGCCAGCGGGCGTTGTGGGCCACGCCCTCCAGCACCGACCGGATGAGGTCGGCCCGGGTGGTGGCCAGCGACAGGCCGTGAAAGCCACCCCGCAGGTTGGCGTCGGCAACGGGTGAGCGTTCACCGTTCAGCCAGGGTGCAAAGAGCACGCCACCGCTGCCGGGTGCCGCGGTGGCGGCCACCGCATCCAGGTCGGCGTAGGAGGCGGCCAGCGGGCTGGTCAGCCCGTCGTCGGCATCGACGAGCAGACCCCGTGCCCACTCCAAACACACGCCGGCGGTGTCATGGTTGTTGGCCAGCACATACCGCCCGGCCAATGCGGCCGGCACGGTGGCCATCATCTTGAACAGCGAGGTCTTCTTCGCGGGGGCGTGGGTGCCGATCCACGCGGAGGTGGAGATGGACACATGGCCCTCGTAGTTGCCGATGGCGCCGCACCCGAGCGTGACCGCATGCAGGTCGGGGATGGCGGTCAGCACCGGCACGTCGGTGGGAAGGCCCATCGTTGTGGCAACGTCGGGCAACACCGTGCCCACAACCGAGCCCATGGGCACCAGCGGGGGCAGCTTGGCGGCATCGGTCCCGGCCAAGCCCAACAACTTGGGGTCGTACTCGCCGGTGTCATCCCCCCGGTTGTCGGTGAGCCACGACAGGGTCATGGAGGGGCGGGAGGCGGCGACGCGCCCGGTGAAGCGACCGACCAGGTAGTCGAGTGGCTCAACAAACGCATGGGTCTGCGCGAACAGGTCGGGCCGGTGCGTTTCGACGTAGAGGCGGTGACCCAACGGGTCGTTGCCCTCGGTGCTGGGCGCCCCGCCCGAGCGGCCGATCCAGGCGAGCGCCTTGCGGGGGGCGAAGCCCTCGACGGCAACCTTGCCGCCCACCTGCTTGGCTGCCAGCTCGGCGCCGCGGGTGTCCATCCACAGCATGCAGTCGCCCACGGCGTGGCCCGACGCGTCCACCGGCACGGTGGAGCCCCACTGGCCGGTCACAGCCACCGCGACCACCGCCGCTGCTTCCTCCGGATGGGCGCGGGCCAACTCGGCGCCGCCGTCGGTGACCGCCTGCCACCACTCGCCGGGCGGCTGGGTGGCGGTGCCGTCGGCGGCCACCTTGGGTTCCACCCGGCGGTGTGCCGAGCCGATGATCTCGCCGCTGAGCGAGATCAGCGCCGTCTTCGGGCCGCCAGTGCCCAGGTCGATGGCCAACACCATCGACGAGTCGGGCGGATTGGTGTCGGGTGACGTCGTGCTCACGCGCTTGCTCCGTTCAGCCGAGTGCCATCGGGATGATCTCGCGCCCGCCATCGGGCCCGACGTGCTCGATGGTGAGCGGCATGCCGCCGCCGTCGCCGATGCTCATGGCATTTACCACCGTGCCCGCCAGGCTCAGCAGCCGACCCACCGGCACGATGGCCTCGGGCGGGTGGACGCCGGGGTGGTCGCCCAAGGCCCCGGAATGATGGAGTGCGGCGCCGAGCGCAGCGGGTATGCCGGTGCCTTCGCCGGCGCCTGCGCCGGCCGAGCTGAGCGAGCAGATGTAGGTATGGGCCTCGCCGTCCTTGGTGCCCCCCACGATGACGCGCAGACAGCCCCCGGGTTCGCTCACCCCAGCCTCCGCCAGCAGCCGCGGCCGCTCGCGTTGGATGAGCGCCACCATCATGTCGATGGGAGCGACCGAGACGAGGGTGCCGTCCGGTCCGGGCACCTCGATGGGCTCCTCGGACGCCAGGCCTGCACGCACCAGTTCTTGGGTCCGGGCGAAGTAAGGCAGCGGATACACCGACCCCAGGTTGGTGGCTCGCCGCAGCGTGGGAAAGGTGCTGGGCAGCGTGATGGTCTCGGGGTGGGGATAGGGGTCCACGGGGAAGGGGCCCAGGTCGGGGAAGTCCTCCTCGCGCACGTGGGCGGCACCGTCCGGCTCCAGTTGCCGCACCTCGATGAATTCGCCGTCGATGAAGAGTGGCACCTCGTCCACCATGGCGTGGATGCGGTGCTTCAACACGCCGGCGCCCTCTGAGGGCTCGCCCCCGTGGACGTGGCAGATGTCGGCGGACGTCACCTCGTCCAGAAGCTCATCGGCGCACAGCTTCACGAAGATGTTCGCCAGGCCGGGCGAGTTTCCCATGCCGACCAGCGCGGTGATGCCGGCGTCCCGGGCCGCGTCGTCCATGGCCAGCAGTGCCTTGGTGGCGTCCAAGTCGTCGCAGATGTCGACGTAACCCACCCCTGCCTCGATGGCGGCCTCCAGCGTGGGCGGACCGAAGCGATAGAAGGGCCCGACGCAGTTCAGGACCACGTCGGCCCCCCGCAGCAGGCCCACCAGGTCGCTGCGGTCGGTGACGTCCACCGCCGCCGCCCGCAGACGGCGGTCGCCCAGCTGGGAAACCACCTCCTCGGCCGCCTGCGCCGACAGGTCGGCCACCACCACCTCGCCGACGTCGCCCATATGGGTCAAGGCCTCCACGGCCACCCGGCCGACCCCGCCCGCCCCGCCCAGCACCACGATGCGCCCCGCTGCTTCCTGGCCGCTCCCGTCGGACTGGCCTTGGGTCAACACCGTCATGCGCCGACGCCCGCATGATCGGCGGCGTAGGCCTTCCAACGCTTGTAGTCGACCTTGGCGTTGGGTGCCCGGTCGATGCTGTCCACCACCAAGACGTTGCGGGGCGCCTTGTACCCGGCCAGGTGCTCCTTGGTGTGGGCCACCAGCTCGTCCGCGTTCACGTCGGCACCGTCGGCGGGTTGCACCACCGCGGCGATGGTCTCCCCGAAGCGGTCGTCGGGCACGCCCACGACCACGGCGTCGTACACGCTGGCGTGGGTCTTGAGCGCCTCCTCCACCTCCTCGGGAAACACCTTCTCTCCGGCGGTGTTGATGCACACCGAACCCCGCCCCAGCAGGGTGATGGAGCCGTCGGCCTCGACGGTGGCCCAGTCGCCCGGGCAGCTGTAGCGCTTGCCGTCCAACACGATGAAGGTGGCGGCCGACTTCTCCTCGTCCTTGTAGTAGCCGAGGGGCACGTGCCCGCCCACCGCCACCCTGCCCCGCTCGCCCGAGCCCGGCTCCACGTCGCGGCCGTCCTCGGTGACCACCCGGGCCGCGTCGCCGAGCGCAAACGAGGCGGTGTGGCTGGCCGACTCGCCGGCCGACACCGACTGGCCCAATCCGATCGCCTCCGACGAGCTGAAGCTGTCCACCAACAGCATGGCCGGATGGTGGGCCAACATGGCCTGCTTGGTGGCCTCGGACCACATCACACCCGACGACGAGACGAGCAGGATCGACGACAGGTCCCAGCGGTCCGGCTGGCTCTCCAACGCCTCCACCATCGGCTTGGCGAAGGCGTCGCCCACGATGGTGAGGGCGCCCACCTTCTCGGAGACCACCGTGTCCAGCAGCTCCTCCACGTCGAAGTGACGGTTCGTGAGGCACACCACCGAGCCGCCGTTGGTGAGGTAGATGTTGGAGGTGAACCAGCCGGTGCCGTGCATCAGCGGGCAGGCGGGCAGACCCGGAAGTGCGGCGGGGCCGATGGCATCGAGCGCAGCGTCGTAGCCGACCTCCTCGGGGTCGTCGGCCAACACGGCGTTGGCGGTGGTGCACAGGGCCCGGATGAGGTCGTCCTGACGCCACATGGTGCCCTTGGGCATGCCGGTGGTGCCCCCGGTGTAGATCATGAGGATGTCGTCCCCGCTGCGGCCCCACTCGGCCACGGTGTGGCCGTTCGTCTCGGTGGCGGCCGCCTCCTCGTAGGGCACCGCCCAATCCGGGCACGGCCCCGAACCGTCGTCCACCCACAGCCAGGTGCGAACCGACGGCACCCGCGACCGTACGGCGTCCACCCGCTCGGTGAAGGTGCCGTGAAACACCACCGCGATGGCATCGGCGTTGTCCCACAGATAGGCCAGCTCGTCCTCGACGTAGCGATAGTTGGTGTTCACCGGCACCAGGCCCGCCTTGTAGCAAGCGAAGGTGGTCTCCAGGTACTCGGGGCAGTTGTGGACGTAGATGGCCACCTTGTCCTGATGCTGAGCGTCCTGATCGAGCAGGTAGCGGGCCAGGCCGTCGGCCCGGCGGTCGAACTCGGCCCAGCTGATGCGCCGATCGCCCTGCACCTGGGCGTCGGCGTCCGGCTGTTTGGCGGCGATGCGCTCCCACAGCTCCGCGAAGTTCCATCCGGCCATGTGTCAGTCCCCCAAGGTGTCGTGGCGTGAGCGGGCAAGCATAGAGGGCCCTTGGCTGTGCTCCCGGGGGCGTGCCTTGGGCCTCGTAGGTCCGACGCGCGGCCGAACCGCCCTCGCCCCATCGGCGCTACGGTTCGGCTCATGGATTTTGGGCTTCCGGGGGACGGGGACGAGCGACGTCAGCGGGTGCGGGCCTTTCTGCGTGAGCACCCCTCGCCGAGCGCCGCTCAGCTGGGGGAGGCGGGCTACATGGTTCCCCACTGGCCGGAACCATGGGGGCTGGGTGCGGACCCCATTCACCAGCTGATCATCGACGAGGAGTTTCGTTCGGCCGGCGTGCGCCGCCCCTACAACCCCATCGGCCTGGGGTGGGCCGGGCCCACGCTGATCGAGGCGGGGACGCCAGAGCAGCAGCAGCGGTGGCTGCCGGGCATCGTGTCGGGCGCCGACACCTGGTGCCAGCTGTTCTCCGAGCCGGGCGCCGGCAGCGACCTGGCGTCGCTGTCCACCGCAGCGGTCCGCGACGGCGACGAGTGGGTGGTGACCGGCCAGAAGGTGTGGACCAGCCTCGCCCACGACGCGACCTGGGGGATCCTCATCACGCGCACCGACCTGGAGGCGACCAAGCCAGGCGGCTCGAAACATAGCGGCATCACCTACTTCGTCTGTCCGATGGATGCGCCGGGCATCGAGATTCGCCCGCTCGTGGAGATGACCGGTGCGCACACCTTCAACGAGGTGTTCATGGACGGCGTCCGCATCCCCGACAGCTACCGCATCGGTGACGTCGGCCAGGGCTGGTCGTTGGCCAAGATCACCCTGGCCAACGAGCGGGTGTCGCTGTCCAGCGGCGGGGTGTTGTGGGGTGTCGGCCCCCACACCGAGGAGCTCTACGATGAGGTGCGGGCGGCGGGCGGCACGGCCGACCCGGTCATGCGCCAGCGCCTGGCCCAGACGTGGATCGAGGGCGAGGTGCTGCGCCTCATCCGCATGCGCACCATCTCGGCGGTGGTCGCCGGCAAGAGCCCCGGACCAGAGGCCTCGGTGCGCAAGATCCTGGCCGACGAGCACGGCCAGGCGGTGATGGAGCTCGCCAAGGACCTCGCCGGACCGGGCGGCATGGTCACCGACTGCGGCCCCCTGGGGCGGCCGGCCGCCTTGTGGCACTACGGCTACCTGTTTGCTCGAGCCCTGACCATCGGCGGGGGGACGGGCGAGGTGCAGCGCAACATCCTGGGCGAGCGCGTACTGGGCCTGCCCCACGAGCCGGGTACTTCGTGATTCGCTCCGGCGATCGGGCCGGACGAGCGGCCCCCAACGGGGTGGGTTGAGGCGTGCCGCGGGCAGCTGCGTGCTGGGCCTGGATCGCCCTGCACCCACTGAGGTTCGCCGCGTTGGCCATGGTGGTGGCTCTCCCGTTCCGGATGCCGGCCGTGGTCGCCGACCTTCCGTGGGTCTACGACTACGACGAGCCGTTCTTCGTCGAGGAGGGCCTGAAGATGGTGGACGACACCTCCATCAGGCCGGACGCCCAGAACTACGGCGCCGTCTTCAAGGAGGCCATCGCCGCCACGACGGCCGGGCTCGGTCTGGTGGGCTTCGACCGGTCGGACTGGTCGTGGCGCACCAGTCGAGCGGGCGATGTGCGGGTGGCCAACCCGCTGGCGTGGGCGCTGCTCCGGCTCGTGCCGGCGTTGCTGGGCGTCGCCGTGGTGGGCCTGGCCGTGTTGACCGCAGCGGAACTGCGGGCAAAGCCAGCGTCGCTTGCGCTGGTGGCTGCGTTCGTCACCTTGGCGCCGTTGACGGTCACAGGGTTCGCCAAGGTGTCGGCCGATCCATGGGCCGCCGGCTTCGTCGCGGTGTCGTGTTGGGGCCTGGCGCGTGCCACCCGTCGTGGCCTACTGCGGCCGGAGGCCAGGCTTGATCTGGTCCTGACCGGCGCTGCGGCTGGTTTGGCGGCCGGGTCCAAGTACAACGCGGCCGCGTTCGTGGTGGGGGCAGTAGTGGCGCCACTCGTGGCGGCGCGCATCGTGCGGGTGCGCCGCTGGGCAGTACCGGTCGCGGTAACGGTCGTGGCCGCAGCGGTGGCCTTCGTGATGTCCAACCCGTTCTTTGTGGCCGACTTCGCGGGCTTTCGGGCCGATATTCGCAAGCCTCAGACCAGCTACCTGCTGCCCCGCGCCGGGGCCGAAGGACGTGCGGGGTGGTTCCAGCTGCGGGTGCTGTTCGACAACGGGCTCCTGGCGGCGGTGCTGGCCGTCGCAGGAGTGCTGCTGGCCGTCGCGGTTCGGCGGCGGGCGCTTCCCTGGGCCGCCGCGGTGACCACCTCGGTGGTGCTCACCGTCCTGCTCCATGCCCGATACAACGTCCGCTACGAGCGCAACGTGCTTTCCATGGTGGTGCCGGTGTTGGTGCTTGGGGTGCTGGCCGGCGAGTGGCTGGTGGAGTGGATTCGGTCGCGCGACCTGCCGCTCGGGCTCTCGGCGTTCGGCCGGGCAGGTGTGGTGCTGGGGATCGCCATCGTCATGCTGGCCGCCCAGGGAACCAAGGCCGCGGAGGCGACGGCCAGGTCGGTGGGTGACGAGCGGGCTGCGGCTCGGCACCAACTGGACTCGCTGCAACGGGCCGCTCCGGCGGCCACATTTTGGGTGCAGATTCACGCACCGACGCCCTCTTCGCCCGACGCGTCGGTCACGACCTCGTCGGTCGAGGAGGTCGACCTGACCGCCAACCGCGCCGCCGGCGTGCGCTACTACGTCTTCTCCTCCGACCAGTACGAGCCGATCCTCCGTGATCAGGCTCGATACGGCGAGCTGATCGGCGCCTACGGCGTGCTCTGGGCCGCGCTGTGCCCCATCGGCGACCATGATGCCTTCGGCACCACCGTGCGCATCTTCGAGGACTGCCGGCGTTGAGGGCTTCGGACCGCAGCGTCGCTACACTCGGCCCTTCGTCACCGCCCCCTGACCCTTCGGAGCACCCGTGGCAACCGACATCATCACCCCGGCAGACGAGGCTCGCGATCTTGATCGCAACGACGTCGTCAAGCTGATCGAGGACCTCCCCGGCGTCCCGGCGGGCACGCTGGGCAAGGTGTTGATGGTTACCGGCTTCACGTGGGTTCGTTTCAACGTGCTGTTCGCCAACGGGGTCAACGTCGGCCAAATCGACCGGTCCAAGCTGGAGCGCCTGTCCAAGGCCGACGCCAAGGCGGCCCGCAAGGACGGTCTCGTCGCCTGAGCATCCGCTGGGGATGCACCCAACAATGAACTCCCTCAGGCGACGCTGATGCCGCAGCCCCTCCGGTGGAGGAACACCGCCATTTGGGCCCGGTTGACGTCGGTGTTGGGGGAGTAGGTGCCGGGAGAGGTTCCGCCGGTGATGCCGGTTTCGACCAGCCACGACACGGCGGCCTCGTAGTAGCTGCCAGGTGGCACGTCACCGAAGCCGTGTGAGGTGCCGGCGGTGATGAGGCCGGTGGCGCGGTGGAGGAAAACGGCCATGTCGCGTCGTTTGACGGGGGCGTCGGGGGAGAACATGCCGGGGGCGGTGCCGGTGGAGATGTTCTGTTCGGCGAGCCAGGTGGTGGCATTGGTGTAGTACTGGCCGTCGGGGACGTCACCGAACGGGTTGGCACCCAGAGGCGTGGGTGAGCCGAATGCCCGCCACAAGAACACGGCCATGTCCTTGCGGCCGACGACGGCGGTCGGGGAGAAGGTGGTTGGTGTGGTACCGGTGGAGATGCCTTTGGCGGCCAGCCAGGCCACCGCGTCGGTGTAGTACTGGCCGGTTGCGATGTCGGAGTACCCCGGGTCGGGTGATTCTTGGCAGAGGCCGGGGAGCACATCGACCGGAACTGACGACGGGGTGTTCGTGCCATTGCCCAGGCCACCCTGACCGTTGAATCCCCAACAGACCGCCGTACCGGTGGTGCTTCGGGCGCACGACATGGCGGCCCCGACCGACACCGCAGAAATGCCGGAGGCGCCGCTGACCGCGACGGGAACCGAGGAGTTGGTGGTGGTGCCGTCGCCGAGGCGACCGTAGAGGTTCCATCCCCAACACACCGGCAGCCCGCTGGTGCGCAGCGCGCATGCGACCCGGTCGCCGACCGAGACGGCCGCAGCGTCACTCACTCCACTGACCGCGACTGGCACGGACGAGTTGGTGGTGGTGCCCTCCCCCAACTGGCCGTCGCTGTTTCGCCCCCAGCAGACTGCAGCGCTCGACGTGGTCCTCGCACAGGCGGAATCAGACCCCGTGCTGATCTGTGTGGCAGTACTCAAACCTGTGACCGACACCGGTACGAGCGACGACGAGTTGGTGCCGTTTCCCAACTGCCCGCTGGTGCCTACTCCCCAACAGGCCGCCGTGGCGTTCGCCAGCAAGGCACATGACGTCCCACCGCCCGAAGAGATCTCGACGGCTGTTGAGATGCCGGTGACCGGCACCGGCACCACGGAGGAGCTGGTGCCGCCGTTGCCCAGCCGGCCGACGCCGAGCCCCCAGCAGTTGACCGTGCCGTCCATCAAGAGTGCGCACGTGTGTTGGCTCCCGGTAGCGACCTGCGTGGCGGTGGTGATGCCCGGCACTTCGAGCGGAATGGTTGAGTTGGTGGTGGTGCCATCACCCAACTGACCGTCGTTGTTCTTCCTCCAGCAACGAACGCTGCGGTTGGAGAGGACGGTGCAGTAGTGGAATTGGGTTCCGTCCACCTGCTTGGCCGACGAGATCCCCACGACGCCGGTCGGGATCGACCGGTTGGTCGTGGTCCCGTTGCCGAGTTGTCCGCTGGTGTTCAGGCCCCAACATTGAATCGAACCGGTGCCGGTGACGGCGCAGGCGGACCGTTCGGCGACGCTGACTTGGGCCAGATCCTCCTGTTGTCCGCCGGTTGCTCCGGCCGGGATAGCGAGGGCAGCCGACGAGGCGGCGATCAACAACAGAGCGGTCAGCGTGCGTCTCATGTTGCCTGGACGCTGGTGGCGGCGCCGGGTTACACCGCAGCACTGCCGTGATTGCTCAACGATGGTTCTGTGCCGTTAGCCGTTCGGCCGCCGGTACACCTCGAAGGCCGGATGGCTCAGCCCGAGGGCCAGGGGTTGCCACCCGGCGCACCGTTCCCAGTTGGCACCCACCAACGCCGCTGCGGTGCGCTCGTAGCTCACCCGCTGCGGATCCACGAGCACGACCACGTCGATCTCGGAGTCCAGAATGTTGTCGTAGGGCGCCCGGCGCACCTCTCGGGGCAGGGTTGGGGCCCAGTAGGTCGCGGCCTCATCGGGGGCCTGAATGCCGGGCGTCATCGCGTACAGCGTCGGCATGAACGGAATGACGGCAACCGTGTCGCCCGACTGCGCGCACTTGTGTGCCGTAGCGATGTCGTCGCGAATGAACGACGCCAGTACGCCGGTTTGGCGCCGGTTCCAGAAGTTGTTGCGGTTCGGCTCGGTCGTATGGGCCACCGCCACCGCCTGCAGCCCCATGAGCATGGCGACCCCGACGAGCAGCAGTGGCTTGATCTGCCGGGGAAGGAACCGTCTCCACCAGGCGTCGATGGCAGGGGCCAGGCCGGCGAACATGAACGGCACGGCGGCCAGCAGGTAACGCGTGTTGGTCGACGACAGGGCGAACCCACGGGTGGCCCCGTACAGGAACAGAAACAGCGCCCCGAACACCAGGGCGCCCAGGCCGCTTCGTGCGAAGCGGACCGACTCCTTGCCTGCACCCCTCACGACCCCAAATGCTGCAACGACCGTGCCCCACAACACGGTGGCTTCGAGGACGGTCATGGCAACCAGGCCGTAGGAGGGATCGATGAAGGAGATGGGCCGCTCCTGGGTGAGCGGGTTCAACAGGTTGGTGGCGATTCCCTTGAAGTAGTCGGCCTGGAAGATTCGGCTGGTGTAGTAGCCGGTGAAGTCGGTGCTTCGGGTGCCGGGCACCAACTGGTGCAGCCACACCTGGAACAGCGCGGTGCCCAGGACCAGGCCACCGACGACCGCTGCGCTGGGGGTGAGGCGAACCGCGCTCTGGGCGAGCCGCGCCCTCCAGTCGGCGACCGTCGCCTGGCGATCCAGGTCTCGCCACCGAAGCTCGGCGCTCCCCAGGCTTTGGAGGAGGAAGAGCACCGCAGCGATCTGAGCGGCGACGAACGTTGGCTTCACCAGGGTGACCGCCAGGCTCACCAGGAACAGGGCCCAAGGTGACGATCGGTGGTTGATGACCCGACGTGCGGCGAGCAGGAGGGCGACACCCGCCGGGATGGCCAGGGAGTCGTTGTTGACGAACGAGTGGGCCATGATGAAGCCGGACGTGCCGACGATGCCCAGCGTCAGCGCGGACGACGTCCAGATCGATACCTTGAGCGCCCGGCCGAGGAACAACAGGGAGGCGACCGTGAGGGCCCCGTAGGCCAGCGCGGCCACGCGATAGGTGTCCACCAGCGGATCGAGGTCGGTCAGCTTGTCCACCACCTTCGTGCCCAGCGCCAGCGGGAGGTAGTACACGGGCGTGTGCTGGGCCTGTTGGGCGGGGAACTCCGATTGCGACGTCGCGATCTCCTCGGGCGTGAAGCACTCCAGCCGGGCGCCGATGGGGTAGCCGGGGTTGGTGGCGCTACCCAGCAGCGAGCCGCGCTCGCAACGCTGCGCAGAACTGAGTTCGGGTGAGATGACGTCGTTGTGGGAGGCGAGCTGGCCGCTCCGCAGCCGCTGTGCGTGGGTGATGTGTGCACCCTCGTCGAGCCCCAGCGGCGGTACCTGCAGCGAGACGAAGCCGAGGAACCCAACCGCTCCCAGCACTACGGCGACCGCCACCAGCCACGACGGTCGGACTCGCAGGGTTGGCTTGGCCATGGTGGATCGATTCGGGGAGGAGAGCGTGCGACGCTGCTGCGATTGCCGGGGGGTGCGGCGATGGAACGCTAGCCCGGATCTTTCAGTAGTTCGGGGGTTGTGAGGGCGGGGTTGCGCGGAAATGCCTTCCTGGTCTGGGAAACTGGGTGTGTTGAGCAACCAGGGTTCCTGGAACAGAAAGGCATGTCCATGGTTTGCTCCTATGTCAAGCGGCGGCCGCGAGCATGTCCGCGGGTTCTGCCTGGGTAGGTTTGGCGTCGGCGAGCAGGGCTCGGTAGACGACGTCGGAGAGTCGTCGTTTGAGGGCTCGCAGCGCTTCTGTCTTGGTGTTCATATAGCGGTGGTCGGTGGTGCGTCGCTCAAGGTAGGCGATGGCGTCTTCGTGGCAGCGGGCCTGGGTGATCGCGATGCGGTGGATCGCCGCGTTGAGTTGGCGGTTCCCGGTTCGCGACAGTCGGTGGCGTTCGCGGTTTCCGGACCACACGGGCAGCGGTGCGGTGCCGTTGTGGCGGGCGTACGCGTCCTTGCTCTTGAACCGGCGAACGTCCGCGGTCTCCGCCACGATCTTCGCGGCGGTGAGCGCGCCAACACCGGCGAGGGCGAGCAAGGTCGGGGCGAGCTTGGTGACGATGCCGGTGATGTCGCGCTCGAGGGCACGTTCCCGCACGGTCAGGTGCCGGGCGTGCTCGACGATCTCGGCTGCGATACGAGCAACCGGACCGTCGAAACTCGCCAGTCGGGCCGCGATCGCGTCGAGGTTCTTGTAGGACGTGAGTGATCGAGCGGGTGGGTCCCAGGACGCGTCGAGCTCGTGGAGATGCCAGCGAAGCCTGTTGAGACAACGGGTCCGTTCCGCGACCAGGTCCTCACGGTGATCGACCAGCAGTCGCAGCTCCCGGGCCGGGCCATCGAGCTGGGCGACGGGAAGGTCCGGGTTGCGCAACGCGGCGTGAGCGACCGCGAGCGCGTCGATGGGATCGGACTTGCCATAGGTCCGGGCCGCGTCACGAGCGTGTGCCATCAACTTGGGTGGCACACGAACGATCCGCTCACCGGCCGCGAGCATGTCCGACTCGAGCCGGCGTGACAGGTGCCGGCAGTCCTCGACCGCCCACTGCCGTTCGGGTCCGAACCGGCCCGCCCACCGGATGATCTCCAGGTGGTCGTCGCTGGTCGTGGCGGTGGTTGTCTTGGTTCCGAGCTGGCGGCCCACGTCGTCGACCGCGACGACGGTGTGGGTGCGCTTGTGCGCATCAATTCCGAGGGTGATCATGGGGCTCTGGTCGCCTTTCACGTTGGTGATCCGGACCAGAACCGGTCGGTGGGCACACCTCAGTGGGGGCGATGCCACGCTCCTATTAAGCCACGCCGGCCGGTTCTGCGCGCCCGGGAGCCGGCACAAAGCATGCTGCCCACGAAGGACACGAAGCGTAGGAGCCAAGCTCCCGGGCACAGACCAGAGTGACACTGATGAAGCGTAGTGGTCGCCGTCCGAGGCTGAAGTACACCCGGAACGGCAAGGGTGTGGTCAACCACGCGGGTGCGGTTCTGTTGGCTGATGTGGCCGAGCGGGTCGGTCTGACCGGCGGCCTGTCGGAGGCGATGTCGGTGACCCGCCAACGCCAGGGCGGCCATGACCGGGGCAAAGTGATCTGCGATCTGGCGGTGATGCTGGCCGATGACGGCAAAGTGATCTCCGATCTGGCGACGCTCCGCGATCAGCCCCGCCTGTTCGGCGAGGTCGCGTCGGACCCGACGGCATGGCGAACGTTGGAAGCGGTCGATGAGATGGTGCTCGACCGGATCAACCAGGCACGTGCAAAGGCCAGAGCAGCAGCGTGGTCTGCCGGTGTGGATCCGGGGTTCTATGTGATCGATATCGATGCGACGCTGGTCGGGTCCCATTCCGAAAAGGAACACGCGGCGCCGACCTACAAACACACTTTCGGGTTCCACCCGTTGATGGCCTACCTGGACGCCACCGGTGAGGCACTCGCGGGGATGTTGCGTCCTGGGAACGCCGGATCGAACACTGCTGCCGATCATGTGAGGGTTCTCGACGACGCGCTGTTTCAGTTGCCGGTCGACCCGGCCGACGTGGAAGTGATCATGCGTGCCGACACCGCCGGGTGCACCCATAGCCTCCTCGAGGCGTGTGTGGAACGGAACGTCCGGTTCGGAGCCTGTCAAGCGTTTTGTGTAAGGAAGTCGGGTTTGTTGGTTGGTGGTCAGGTGAGTTGTAGGCGTCCGGGGAAGTGGATCTCGAACGCGTTGAGTGCTTGTTTCCAGCCCCAGGTGCCGGTGCCGGCGGTCCCGCTTCGGGTGGTCGTGATGTCCCTCGCCGCCAACCGGAGCAGCTTGAGCGCTGCGGCATCGGTGGGGAAATGGCCTCGGTTCTTGGACACCTTGCGGAGCTGGTAGTTGACCGACTCGACAAGGTTGGTGGTGTAGACGATCTTGCGGATCTCCGGTGGGAACCGAAGGAACGGGGTGAAGCGTTCCCAGGCGTCTCGCCACAGACGCACCACTGCCGGGTAGCGGTCGCCCCACTCGAGTTCGAAGTCGTCCATGGCCTCGCCGGCGGCTTCTTCGCTGATCGCTGTGTAGATCGGCCGCAACGCCGCGGAGATGGCTTTGCGGTCCTTCCACGACACATACTTGAACGATGCTCGCATCAGGTGGATGACGCAGGTTTGGACGAGTGCGTGTGGCCAGGTCGTCTCGATCGCGTCGGGGAGCCCTTTGAGGCCGTCACAGCACACGATCAGCGCATCTTGGAGGCCCCGGTTGCGGAGCTCGGTGAGGACGTTGAGCCACCATTTGGCGCCCTCGCCGCCGTCACCGATCCAGATCCCCAGGACGTGTTTGCGGCCCTCGACATCGACACCGACGGCGACGTAGGCGGCCTTGTTGATCACGGTGCCGCCATCGCGGACCTTGACCACCAGAGCGTCGATGTAGAGGATCGGGTAGCACGCGTCGAGGGGCCGGTTCTGCCAGTCGTTGAGTTCCTCGACGATCCCGTCGGTCACCGTTGACACCAGCGGAGCTGACACCTCGATCCCGTAGATCCGGGCGACGTGACGGCGGATGTCACGGGTCGTCATCCCCGAGGCGTACAGGTCGATGATCCGCTGATTGAACCCCTCAAGACGGCGGGAGTGTTTCGGGATCAGCTTCGGTTCGTACTCGCCGTTGCGGTCCCTTGGCACGCTGATCTCGACCTCGCCGTGATCGGTGAGGACCTTCTTCGAATACGAGCCGTTGCGGGAGTTCCCGGTGCCGTTCCCGGCCGGGTCGCCCGCCTCGTAGCCCAACTCGACGGTGAGCTCGTCAGCCAGCGCACGGTTGATCACCGCCTGGTTCAACGCCGCCAGAGCACCGTCAGGACCCATCAGCTCCAAGTCGCCGGTGTTCACCTTCGCCATGAACTCATCGAGCAGCCCGTCAGTCACCAACCCGCCAGGGCTCGTGTCCGCGTTGGTTGTTGTCATCACCTCCTCCCCGGTCTCGTCACGCTCAGTGGTGGTGTTCATCGTTGTAGTCATCAGGGTTGTCCTCCTTCGAGTACCAGGCTTCACAACCTGGCCCTCTCTTTGGTGGACCCCCTTACACAAACCGTTTTACAGGACCCCGGTTCGTGGTCGGCCACGAGCTCAACATCAACATCGCCAAGACCCTGGTCGAAACACCAGACCACGACTGGGTTCGGGCGGTCACCTCCGACGGGACCGAAGAACGTGACCATGCGATGGTGTGCGAGTTGACCGACCGGGTCGACCTGACGGGCTGGCCTGAAGGAACCCGGATGATCGCCCGACGCGAACCGTGTCACCCAGGCGCCCAACTGACCTTCACCGACGAAGCCGGCCACCGGTTCCAGGTATGTGTCACCAACCTCGCCGATGCTGACATCGCGTATCTCGAAGCGCTCTACCGCGGACGCGGTCGGGTCGAACAACGCATCGCCGATGCGAAAGACACCGGGCTCGCGAACCTGCCATCAGCATCGTTCGCGATCAACCAGGCCTGGGTCACCACCATGTTGTGCGCCCAAGACCTGATCGCCTGGACCCAGCTGCTCTGCCTGGACGGCGAGCTCGCCAAGGCCCAACCGAAACGGCTTCGCTACTGCCTGTTCCACACCGCCGCCACCGTCACCCGGAACGCCAGACAGAACCGGCTCAACCTCTCGGACACCTGGCCCTGGACCGACCAACTCCTCCACGCGTTCGACCGGGCCCACCAGATCCGCGCCGTCACCTGACCGGCCTGCTGAGATCGCCGCCCTCAGCACCCACCCGTCCGGCCGCACACAATCCGCCAACCCCACTGCCTCTACTTCAACACGCCCCACCAACACCCGAGCAGCATTCAACCAACCATGGTTCAAGCCGTCAACGACTCACAACCCTGCCAGCCAAACGGCAAGCCACTACCGAAAGATCCGGGCTAGTTCGCGCTCAACACCGCCGGGAGCGAGGGCACGTGAGCGGGCTCAGTTAGCGTTGCTCGATGACCCTGTCACGGCGCGCCCGACTGGAGGCGGCGGTTTCTCGTGCCGTGGGCGCCGCCAGCTCGGCCATGGCGCGGGCGTCGGCCATTCCCGGGCTCCGACCCGCTGCCGCCGTCCTGGGAACGGCGTTGGTGGTGGCGGTCAGCTGGCGGGCGTGGGTAACGACGGACCTCGACGGGGTGCCGGTGGCCGCCATGCTGGGGGTTGCCGTTGCGGCGTTTCCGGCCGTGCTGGCGGTGAACAGCGCAGAGTTTCGGTTGCAGGCGGAGTTGGCGGGTGTGCGGCTTGGCGCCGTTGAGACCGTGCGCTTCGTCAGCCAAGCCAACGTCGCCAACATGCTGCCGCTGCCAGGTGGGCCGGTGGTGCGGCTGCGAGTGCTCGCCAGACGGGGGGCGTCCCAGCGCCTCGGTGTGCGAATTCAGTTGCTGACCGCCGTGTGGTGGCTGGCCTCCGGCCTGATGGTGTCGGGCCTGGCGCTCGCAGTTGCGGCCGACGGGCCGTGGCTTGGGGCCCTTGCGGGTGCGGCCGCACTGGTCCTGGGGGTTGCGGGCTGGGGCATGAGACCCCGCTCGGCACCGCATCCGTCGCACCTGGGCTGGCTGGCGGTGGTCGAGCTGTGCAGCGTCATCGTCGGCGCCGCTCGGCTGTGGGCCATCGCGGTGCTGCTGGGTGCCACCCTGGATGCCGCAGGGGCCATGAGCATGGCCTTCACCACGCCGGCGGCCGCGGCCCTGGGCATCTTCCCCTCGGGCATTGGGGCACGAGAGGCGCTGGTGGCGGCGACCGCCGAGCTGATAGGTGCCGACGCTGCCGTGATGTTTCTGGCGGCCACGCTCGAACGGGTGATGAGCCTGATCGCTGCGGTGCCGCTGCTGGTGTGGTCGCTGTGGGAGCGGCGCCACCCGAAGGCCGATTCGGCGATGGCCGTTGCGGCGCCTAACCAGCGCGGCGACGAGCAGCCCGCGTGACGAGGTCGTCCAGCGCTTTTCGGATGGGGGCGAAGGCATGTTCCGAAGGAACCCTGGGGTTGGGTTCGTAGCCGGCCGGCACAGTGGACAGCGCCGCGGTGATGCCGGAGGCGTCCTCGCTCACCGTCGGCGCGCCACTCGCTGCGGCGTAGGTGCGCATCTTGTGGCCCGAGTCGATGGCGGTCCAGTGGTTGCCGGCGTGTTGCGCCATGAGGCCAAGGTGGAACCGCCCGGACACCGCGTAGTCGCCCGGCGCCACGATGGAGCCGGCTTCGGCCAGGGAGGGCTGCGCCAACGTAAGCCGCCCGGTCGTGTCGACGGTGGGGGTCAGGCGGCTGGCCACCACCGCGTTGATGGCATGATCCTCGGGGGTCATCGCCACCAGCCGCAGCGGTAGCCGGTCCAGGATTCCGCTGTCCTCGATGGCGCGGCACAACTGCTCGACCAGGTGGGACGCACCCGCATCGGTCCCTCGTGGCGCCAGCAACACCCGGGTCACCGGCCGGGGGTCGGACGGTGGCCTGGGCGGCGGAAGCGCAAGGTGGGCCAGGTCGGGGGCAACGGGAACGTCACCGAAGCCCAACCGTTTCAGCTGGGCCGCAGATGGTGCATCACGAACGACCCACGCCGGTGACCCGCGCTGGGCGTGGCGCAGCGAGCACCTGGACGGCCAGTGGTCGATCGGACCCACGCCGAGGCCGATGCCGGATCGCGCCCGGCGTGCGCCCACCAGTGCGTGCCGCGCCACGTGGGCGGCGCAGCTGATGGCGCTCGTCTGATCCTGCAGCACGCCCCCGGGCCCCAGCACGACGCCGTCCGCCCAGCGTCGTGCCGGTAGGACCGACCAATTCGGAAACGCCCGAACGCCGTGCAGGGCCTGAGTTGAGTCGGGGTCCTTGGAGAACATCGCCACCTCGGCGCCACGCGCTTCCAGGAGCTCGACAAGTGCGCTGCCGATGAGCTCGTCGCCCAGGTTGCCTGCACCGTTCCAACCGGAGACGAGGATGCGGGGAGACGCCGGTGTCATGACACCTTGGTCGCGAAGCCGACGCCGGCGTGCGACGGCGGATTCAGGAAGCCTTGATGCCGGAGTCCGGCGAGCCCGATTCTGGTCATCGGCAACGGCATGTTCCGCCCTGGTCGCTACGCTCGTGAGCCTCGCTCGGTCACGTCGACCCAGCGCAAGCTGTCAAACTGTACTCATGGGGTGCACCCGCACCCATGGGCCGGCGTTGGTGCAGGCACGGTTTTCGGGAGACTGCGTGCAACGGACATTCCTCTTCGACATGGTGCACCCGGCCGACTTCCACTTCTTTGTCGGCATGATCTCGGAGGTCGAGCGACGGGGCGACCGCTCGGTGGTGGCCACGCGGCACAACGACGTGTTGGTGGAGCTGGCGGACGAGGCACAGCTGGAACACGTGGTGGCCAGCACGGCCGGCAGCCGTTCGCGCCTGCGGGAGGCCAACGAGCTGGTCACCCGGGTCGGCCGACTGTGCGGGCTCATCCGGCGTCACCGGGTGGACCTGGTGTTGGCCCGTAACCCGGCCGGTGCGCTCGCCGCCCGGTTGCTGAGGGTGCCGTCGATCTACGACACCGACGACGGCCCGGCCGCAGGCATCCTGCACTGGATGTCCGCCGTTCCGGCCACGGTCATTACCAGCCCGGCAGCCGGCGATGTCGACTACGGGCGAAAGCACGTCAGCTACGAGGGGTACAAGGAGACGGCGTCCCTGCGCCCCGAGCGGTTTGAACCCGACGACAGCATCGTTGCCTCCGCCGGGGTCGACCCCACCCGCCCCTTTTCGCTGGTTCGGCTCGTGGCGATGGAGTCAACCCACGATCACGGCGAGGCGGGCCTGGACGACGACGCCTTGGCCGAGGTCGTTCGACGCCTGGAGCCGCTCGGTCAGGTCTGGATCAGCAGCGAGCGAGCGTTGCCCGAAGACCTCGAAGCCCAGCGGCTCTCGAGGATCGGGTCGGCCTTTCGTCATGTCTTGGCGCGGTCGCAGCTATTGGTGGGCGACAGCCAGACCACCGCCGCCGAGGCGGCCATCCTGGGCGTGCCCAGCCTTCGCCTCAGCTCGTGGTCCGGACGTTTGCCGTACCTCACCGACCTTGAGGAACGCGAGATGACCCAATCGTTCCAGCCGTCCGAGCGGGCCGACTTCCTGACGCGACTGGACTCGCTGGTGGGCGACATTGATGCCGAACGGCAGAAGCTGGCGTTGCGTCGAGACGAATTGCTGGAGGCCACCGTGGACGTCACCGACTGGATGGTCGACTACATGTACCGCCTCGTCGACAATGCCGTCATTCGCCCGGCGGAACTCACCTCCGGCTGAGCTCCACCGGAGCCCGGTTCTTCCGGCGAGCCGCTGGTGGTCGGGTGTATCGTGGTGTTCACGGCGGGGTCGTACCCCTTGATGATGCTCGGAGGCGGTCATGGTGCGGACTGCGGTCATTGCGGTGTTGGTGGTGCTCGGCGGGCTCACTGCGCTGGCGCCGGCAGGTGCCGCAGGTGCGCAACTCGACAGCCCTGCGCCTGGCGCAACGCTGTCAGCGGGAAGCGCCCACACGTGTCGGCTGGTTTCGGGTTCGATCCAGTGCACCGGCTACAACATCGGCGGGCAGTTGGGCGACGGAACCACGGCGAGCGCCTCCAAACTGGTTGGCGTCGCCGGCGTGCCCAACGCCGTTTCGGTGGACGCCGGCGATTTTCATACCTGTGCCGTGGTCGGTTCGGGCGCCCTTCGATGCTGGGGCCGCAACACCGTCGGGCAACTAGGCAACAACACGACCATCAACTCGTTGACGCCCGTTGCCGTCACCGGCATCACCAACGCCAAGTCGGTCAGCGCCGGTAGCAACCACTCGTGCGCCATCGTCGGGACGGGCGGCGTTCGCTGCTGGGGCAACAACTTCAACGGCAAGCTGGGCGATGGTTCCCTAACCAGCTCAAACTCCCCGGTCACCGTCACCGGCATCTCCGACGCGGTCTCGGTGACCACCGGCCCGGGGTTCACTTGCGCGATCGTCGGCTCGGGCACGGTGAAATGCTGGGGGTTCAACAGCACCGGGATGCTGGGCAACGGCACCGTCGTCGACTCGTCGACGCCGGTGACGGTGACGGGCATCACCAACGCCGTCTCGGTGAGCGCCGGCACGTTTCACGCCTGTGCGAAGTTGGCAACGGGCGAGGTCAAGTGTTGGGGCGCCAACACCTTCGGGCAACTCGGCAACGGCACAAACTCGAACTCCACCACCCCGGTCACCGTCTCCGGCATCACCACGGCCACCGAGGTGTCGGTCGGCAACGGCTTTTCGTGTGCCGTCCTCGGGTCGGGTGGGGCCCGATGTTGGGGCAGCAACAACTTCGGGCAGTTGGGTGACGGCACAAACTCGAACTCCACCACCCCGGTCACGGTCACCGGCATCACTACAGCAGCCTCGATCTCCGCCGGTGCCGCCTACGCGTGCGTCGCTCTCACCTCAGGCACGGTTCGCTGCTGGGGGAGCGGCGGAGACGGCCAGCTCGGTGACGGCACGAATACCACCACGTCGGTGCCCGTCACGATGGCGGCCGGATTGTGCCAGGCGCCGCCAAACCCAGGCTTCGGCGACGTGCCTGGCAACGCCTACTACACCTTCGCCGTGTCCTGGCTGGTGGGCAAGAACATCGGTGAGTTCCAGGGGTCAACGCACGCGACCGGTCAGAATGACCGGGCTACCCGCACCCGTCGACCCCTGGAGGCCCCAGCATGCCACGCAATCCCCTCACCGCGGAGGAACGCGACCACATTCATGAATGCCTGTCAGTCGACAGGCTCATTCCGTTCGCGGGCATCGCCCGCGAACTCGAACGCGACCGGTCCACGATCTCACGCGAAGTGACCCGGAACGGTGGTCGCCACACCTACCGGCCATCAACCGCAGGACATGGCGCAGCCACCCGGCGTCGCCGTCCCAAGGTGCCGTTGTTGGCTCTGGACAGTCCGTTGCGCACGAGGGTGGTCGGGCTGGTCTCCAAGGGTTTCTCTCCGGTAGCCACAGCGGCCCTGTGCGGCCGTCACGGTGGCGAGGGCACCGTGTGTGCCGAGACGATCTACCGGGCCCTCTACGACGGCTCGCTGGGCTTGAAGCCGGGGGACTGTTTGCGGTCCCGTCGCCGTCGGCGGAAGCGCCGCAATCGGGGTGAGAAGGCGAAGTCGCCTGTGCTGGGGCAGAACGTTGTCTCGATCGCAGACCGGCCCAAGGAGGTCGACGCTCGGGAGCCCGGCCATTGGGAGGGCGATCTCATCATTGGTGCCAGGAACCAGTCGGCAGCGCTGACCCTCGTTGAGCGGTCGTCAGGTTTGCAACTCGTCTACGCTTTACCGAACGGCTATCAGTCTGATTTGGTGGTTGCCACGTTGCAGCGCTGGGTGGAGACCACACCGGCGGCGATGTGCGCGTCGTTGACGTGGGACCGCGGGTCGGAGATGGCCGAGTGGGAGTGGCTCACGCGAGGGTGGGGGCTGGCGGTGTTCTTCTGTGATCCTCACGCTCCGTGGCAGCGTCCGATGAACGAGAACTCCAACCGGCAGTTGAGGTTCTGGTTCCCGAAGGGCGCCGATCTGCGGGCCTTCAGTCAGGCCGACTACGACCAAGCGTGCGCTGTGCTCAACGCTCAGCCCCGACGTATGCATGGGCTTCAGTCAGCTGCTGAACGTTATGCTGAGAACCTCGCGTGCGTTGACCGCTAGAACCTGCCATCACCCAGGGCACCGGGCCGGGCCTGTATTCCCCCAACGCTGTCGTGACCCGCAAGGACGTGGCCGTCTTCCTGTGGCGAGCCGCCGGATCTCCCGCCGGGTCCCCGGCGAGCGGGCTATCCGACGTGCCCTCGGGCAGCTACTTCGAGGGCGCCGTCAACTGGCTGGTCGCCCAGGGCATCTCCACCGGCACCTCCCCGGGGCACTACTCACCCAACAACTCGGTCACCCGCAAGGACGTGGCGGTGTTTCTCTACCGCCGCGGGTGTGGCGTGGCGGCCTGACCGTTCAGCCGGGGGTGTGCCCATGGCGAAGGGTCGTCCGGCCCAACAGGGACGGGTAGGTCGGGAGGCGGAGTTGCTTGACGCCCGTGGCACACTCTGACGATGGTGCACCCTCCAAGCCTCAGCTCGCGTCGGCGTTCGCTTCGGAGGTTCGTTCCGGTCGTGACTTTGGCTCTGATCGGCCCCGTCGCACTCGTGACGGCGGCCTCGGCCGCCGGTGCCGGCGAGCCCCCGGAGCGCCGCGAGCCGGTGGTGGAACCACGGGCCGCCGCCGCCGAGGTGGCGGCCCCGAACAACGAAGCCCCGGTCGAGGCAAGCGCAGGCCGCCAAACCGCGCGCATCGATCCGCTTCCGCCGGGGATCGAGGAGGGCGCCGAGACGCCGCCGCTGCCGCCCAGCCGAGGCCTGAACGACACCACGTGCGTCGGCAACGGCACCTCGGGAAAACGGGTGCAGCTCGTCTACGCCTACAAGGCCGGGTCGACGAACCGCTCCTCCACCTATGCGGCGTCCATCCGCACCTGGGCGGGTCAGTTCGACGACTTCCTGGCAGCGCAGGCGGCGGCCACCAGTGGCAGCCGCCGCATTCGTTTCGTGCACGATGGTGCCTGCCAACCGACGATCCTGGTGGCCCAGGTGCCCTCCACCGTGGCCAACTTCGATGATGCGGCCAACGCCCTCGCAGCGCTGGGCCATACGAACAACGACCGGAAGTACCTGGTGTACGCGGACTGGAATGTCTCCGGGCTGTGCGGTACCGGCACGTACTACGGCGACGACAGCCCCGGTGCCTCGAACCTGAACAACACGGAGCTGGGCTACGCCCTGACCTATCTGGCGTGCTGGGACTGGAACACGTCTCGCACTGCGCTGCATGAGTTGTTCCACAACCTCGGGGCGGTACAGGCCGGGTCGCCGAACGGCAATAGCGGCCACTGCGACGACGGCACCCTCGGCGGCGCCGACATCATGTGCAATGGCAACGACGCCATCGATGTGTGTCCCTCGGGCGGGGCGCGCATCCTCGACTGCGGACGGGACGACTACTTCAACACCAACCCGCCCGCCGGCTCCTACCTGGCGACTCACTGGAACCTCGCCAACAGCAGCTACCTCACCACCACGGGGACGTGCCCGACTAACGACTCGTTCTCCTCGGCGGTGCCCATCGGAGGCTACGGGGGCAGCGAAGGGTCGCTGAACGGCCTGTGCACCTTCCAAACCGGCGAACCCAGCCATGCCGGGCACGGCTCGCATTCGGTGTGGTTCAACTACGTGGCGCCGGCGACCGGGCTGGTGACGGTCGACACGATCGGCTCCAACTTAACCTGGATCCACCGATCGGGTGGGGTAGGAAGCGCTGCGGATACGCAGAAAGTGCCTCCAGGTCTGGAAGAATGACGGTGTTCAAAGCCGCATCATCACCAGTCCCAAAAGGCACTTTCTGTGAGCACATCTTGTCATAGTTCTGACCGGGTCGAGGTGGTCTTCGACCATCCGAACCTGGTGTCCGATTCGGGTCTGTTGTTGATGGCCACGTTGGCGAGACGTCTCGGGCTTCCCGGGCTGGTTACCCGCTGGATCCACACCGCAGCCCCGAACCCGACGATCAAGGTCATGTCGGTGGTGATGGGCATGATCGCGGGTGCAACGAACATCGACGCCATGGACCGGCTCCGGTCGGGATCGACCCGGAAAGTGCTCGGCTTCGCCCCCATGGCACCGTCAACGATCGGCACATTCCTCCGCACGTTCACCTTCGGCCATGTCCGACAACTCGACAAAGTCAACAGCGCTCTGTTGGCCAACGCCTGGGCCGCGGGTGCCGGACCCAAAGGCGACGAGCCTCTGGTGGTCGATCTCGACTCGACCGTCACCGAGGTCTACGGCAAGGCCAAGCAGGGCGCGTCATACGGTTACACCAGAGTGCTCGGCTACCACCCGCTGTTCGCAACCCGGGCAGGCACCGGCGAGATCCTCGCCTCGAGGATGCGCAAAGGCGCCGCAGGGTCCTCGCGTGGGGTCCTCCGGTTCATCGGTGAGGTCCTCGCCACGATCGGCCGGGCCGGGCCGGGCGGGCCGGTCACCGTCCGGGCCGATTCGGCGTTCTGGTCATGGAAACTCGTCGACAAACTCACCAAAGCCGGTGTGAGCTGGTCGATCACCGTCCGTCTCGTCCCCAAAATCAAAGCAACGATCGCGGCGATCCCCGAAGAGGACTGGACCACGATCGACTACACCCGCGGCGGCTACGCCCAGGTCGCCGAGACGATCTACACCACCGGGAAAGCCAAACGGGCCCGCCAGGTCCGTTTGGTGGTGCGCCGCACCCGACTCGCCGACACCACCCAAGCAGCGATGTGGCCAACCTGGCGCCACCACGCGTTCATCTGCAACAACACCCTGACCACCGTTGAAGCCGACCGGTTCCACCGCAACCACGCCATCGTCGAGCTCGCCATCCGCGAACTCAAAGACAACGGGCTCCAACACTGCCCATCTGGCAGCTTCGCAGCCAACGGGGCCTGGCTCGCCTGCGCGGTCCTCGCCCACAACCTCACCCGCTGGGCCGGAACCATCGCACTCGACGGCCCGATCCGCACAGCCCGCACCACCCGCAACCGCCTCATCGCCCTCGCCGGAGTGCTCGTGAACCGGTCCGGCACCCCCACCCTCCGGCTCCCCACCGACTGGCCATGGGCCAAACAATTCCACACCGCTCTCGACACGATCAGAGCACTCCCCACCGCCGGATCCCCCTGACATCGAGGCCCGTGGGTGGCGCCCCACACACCGAACACCCCGAGCGCTGACACACCAGCCCCGCACCACGGCCCCCTGACCCAACGCGCCCCAACAGACCGTCGGCACCCCTCAAACGCCGACCTGCAACCACACCACCCCCGAACAGCACTCACCCCATGCCGGCAAGAACCCGATCGGTGGATTCAGGCTTAAACACCGTGTTGGGCGTGTACACCGGCGCCAGCGTGAACGCCCTGACCTTGATCGGCTCCAACGACGACTCGGTTGGCACCGCCAGCAAGGTGGCGTTCAGCGCGACGTCGGGGCAGACCTACCGCATCGCGGTCGACGGCAAGTCGTCGGCGACGGGAAAGGTTCGCCTGAACTGGGGCCATGGCTTGGCACCCGCCAACGATCAACTGGCCAACGCCACCGTCGCCTCCGGTGCCTCCGGATCGGCATCCTCCTCGAGCGTGCGCTCGACGAGGGAGTTGTACGAGCCCGTGCACGATCGCGTGGGGTTCAACTCGGTGTGGTGGACGTGGACCGCACCGGCGACCGGCAACCTGCGCCTGGACACCACGGGCTCCAGCTTCGACACGGTGCTGTCGGTGTACACCGGATCCACCCCCGAGACGCTCGTGGGCCATGCCGAAGACGACCAGGCGCCGGAGGTGAACACCAGCGACCTGCTGGTGCCGGTGCAGGCTGGCCAGACCTACAAGTGGGCCGTCAGCGGCTACATCGGCGCCACCGGAAGCGTCTCGGTGAACTGGCAGCTGAACTCCTTGGAGTGTTCGGTGACCATCGCCAACCCGTTCTCCGACGTGTCCTCCGGGGCGTTCTACAAGAACGCGGTGCTCTGGCTGGTGCAACAGAACATCACGTCCGGTACCAGCCCCACGACCTACTCGCCCAACCAGGGCGTCACCCGCGCTCAGATGGCGGCGTTCCTGTGGCGGGCCGCCGGTGAACCGACCCCCGTCTTTGGCCACGCATTCGGCGACGTGCCTCCCGGGGTGTACTACGAGGATGCGGTGTCGTGGCTGGCGCAGCAGGGCATTACCTCCGGCACGTCCCCGGGCGTCTACTCCCCCAACTCCAAGGTCAGTCGGGCACAGATGGCCACGTTCCTGTGGCGCATGGTGGGCGGCCCGTATCCGGGGGTGGATCACGACTTCTACGACGTGTACTCCAGTGACTACTACCACCAGCCCGTGGCATGGCTGGTTCGCGAGGGCATCACCACCGGCACGGCCCCGAACATCTACTCGCCCAATCAGGTGGTGACCCGGGCGCAGATGGCGGTCTTCCTCAACCGGCGATCCTGCGGTTAGCGCCGGCTGTCTCCAGGACGCTCGCTACGGCGCCACCGAGCAGCCCCGTCGCTGCAGAAACAGCGCCATCTGACTGCGCGTGACCGAGGAATCGGGCGAGTACACCCCGGGCGAGGTGCCGTAGGTAATTCCCGCCTCCGCCAGCCACGACACGGCGCTCGAGTAGTAGGCCCCGGCCGGTACGTCGTTGAAGGAATGCTGGGCGGCGGCAGGGGGCGAGCTGGTGGCCCGCCACAGGAACGCCGCCATGTGGGCCCGGGTCACCGTCGCGTCGGGGGAGTAGTGGCCCGGCGACGTTCCCGACGTGATGCCGGCGCTCACCAACCAAGACACCGCATCGGAGTAGTACGCCCCAGACGGGACATCGCTGAACCCATGGGCAGGTGAGCCCTGCGGTTGTCCGGCGGCCCGCCACAGGAACATGGCCATCTGTCCGCGGGAGATGGGCAGTCCAGGCGAGAACGTGGTGGGCGTCGTCCCGGCGGTGATGCCCATCCCCAACAGGTAGGACACGGAGTACTCGTAGGTTGATCCGGGCGGGACGTCGGTGAAGGCGATGGCCGGCGGCGCCTGACACACGCCCGCCACCACGGTGGCAGGCGTCGTGGAATTGGCCGTGGTGCCGGTGCCCAGGGCGCCGAGGCTGTTGATACCCCAACAGGCTGCAAGGTTGGTGGTGCGGGTGGCGCAGGTGTGGAGCCGGCCGGCCGAGACGGAGGCACCGGATGTCATGCCGCTGACCGCCACCGGCACGTTGGAGTCCGTGAAGGTCCCCGAAGAGCCGTTGCCGAGGGTGCCGCAATAGTTGCGTCCCCAGCACCGTTGTCCACCCGTCGACAGGGTGGCGCATGCGTGCTCGCTACCAGCCGAGACACCGACGGCGTTGGTGACGGACACGACCGAGGCAGGCGTGAGCGAGGTGACGTTGGCGCCGTTGCCCAGCTGACCCGATTCCCCGGCGCCCCAGCACTTCACGGCCCCGTTACTCAGGGTTGCGCAGCTGAAGAACGCGCCGACGTCCACCGATGTTGCCGTGGTGATTCCTGAAACTGCGACCGGTAGGGACGAGGCGGCGTAGGTCCCGTCGCCCAAGCCTCCCGTGGGGTTCGCGCCCCAGCACCGCAGCTCCCCCCCCGCTCAGCCGGACGCAGGTGTGGTTGTTGTAGGACGAAATGGACGTGGCGCTGCTGATGGCAGTGACGGCGGTGGGCGTGATGGAACTGGTGGTGCTGCCGTTGCCCAGCTCACCTGCGGTATTGGCACCCCAACACCGGACGGCGCCGGTGGACAGCAGGGCACAGCTGTGGTTGGCGCCCGCTGAGACGGCAACGGCGTTGGTGATCCCCGGCACGGCCACGGGCGTTGCCGAGTTGGCGGTGGTTCCGTTGCCCAGCTGACCCCAGTAGTTGCTGCCCCAGCAGCGAACGCGGCCCAGGTTGGTGGCGGCGCAGGTGTGGTACGAACCTGCCGCCACCGACACCACGCCCGGCAGCCCCACTACCCCCATGGGAACCGAGCTGGAGGCGGCTGCGCCGGAGCCCAGCTGGCCGTCATTGCCCAGCCCCCAACACCTGACGGACCCGGTGAGGAGCAGCGCACACGTATGGTTGCCACCTGCGGCGATGGAGGCCACGTCGTAGAGAGGATCGGGGCTTGCCGCACCTCCCGGCGGCGCCGATCCGGTGAACGTCGCCAACACCATCACCAAGGCCACGCCGATGCGCTTCATTCCCAACCTCCGCTGGATCGGGGCCGTCCAGGGGACGACTCCGCCGAATCGTAGCGAAAGTATTTACGCTGCGTGGTGTCGGATGCTCGGCTCGGGCCGATCAGCCCGTCGCGGTGGGGCCCACCATCGGGCTGGCACCCGGAACAACGGGGGAGCACCGGCACGACATCCCGAGAGCCTCACGGTTGTGTTCAGGTGGTGCCGCAGCCGCGGCGGTTGAGGAACACGGCCATGTCTTTGCGGGTGACGTTGGCGTTGGGCGAATAGACACCCGGGGCAGTGCCGACGGAGATCCCGACGTAGGCCAGCCACGACACCGCATCCTCGTAGTAGACGCCACCGGGGACGTCCCCGAAGCTGTGAGGTGGTGCGTCGAGGCTGTTGGTGGCCCGCCACAGAAACACCGCCATGTCCTTGCGGCTCACCACCGCATTGGGCGAATACGTGTTGGGGCCGGTGCCGGTGGAGATCCCCATGGCGGCCAGCCAGGTGGTGGCGTCGGTGTAGTAGGTGCCGTCGGGGACGTCGGAGAACGGGTTGGCGCCTTGGGGGGCGGGTGAGTCGAAGGCCCGCCAGAGGAACACCGCCATGTCCTTGCGGCTGACCACCGCGTTGGGCGAGTAGGTGTTGGGGCCGGTGCCGGTGGAGATCCCCATGGCAGCCAGCCACGCCACAGCATCGGCGTAGTAGGCCGACGCGGACACGTCGTTGAACCCCGGATCGGGCGCCGACTCGCACAGCCCTGCGATGACCGGTGTTGGGGTCGACCGGTTGGTGGTGGTGCCGTCGCCGATCTGGCCGTAGGTGTTGCGGCCCCAACAGTGGGGGGCACCGTCGGCGTTGGTGGCACACGTCCCATAACCTCCGGCGGCGATGGTGCCCACCGCAGCGAGTCCGGTCACCGCCACCGGCGTGGATGAGTCGGTGGTGGTGCCGTCCGCGAGCTGGCCGTTTCCGTTGTAGCCCCAGCACTTCGCCCCGCCGTCGGGAAGCCGGGCGCAGGAGTGAACGGTCCCCGCAGTGAGATGGGTGGCCGTGCCAAGCCCGCCGACCGGCACGGGGGTGGTGGAGTTGGTGGTGGTGCCGTTGCCGAGCTGGCCGTATGCGTTGTCGCCCCAGCACTGCACGTCGCTCTCGGTGGTGGCGCACGCGAAGTACCGTCCGCCGGCGATCGAGCTGGCGCCAGTCAGGCCCGCAACGCCCACCGAGGTGGATCTGTCGGTGGTGGTGCCGTCGCCCAACTGGCCGAAACCGTTCTCCCCCCAGCACTTCGCCGTCTGGTCGGCCAGCAGCGCGCACGAGCCGTTGAACTGCGCCGTGATCGCCTTGGCGGTCGAGATGCCGCTCACCGTCACCGGTACCGACGAGTTGGTGTTGGTGCCGTTGCCGAGTTGCCCGCTGACGTTCCGTCCCCAACATCTGATGGTGCCGTCGTCGAGCAGCGCACACGCGTGGACGGCCCCCACGACCACATCTTTGGCGTTCGTGATACCCGACACTGCAACCGGCATGGTCGAGTCATCGGTGGTGCCGTTGCCGAGCTCGCCGTAGGTGTTGCGACCCCAACAGCGCACCTCGCCGTCGTCGAGCACCGCACAGGTGCCGTACTCCCCTCCGCTCACCTGCGTGGCGTCCGAGACGCCAACCACACCGACGGGCACCGATGAGTTGGCCAGCGTGCCGTCACCTAGCCGACCGGCGCTGGTGATGTTGTACTGGTTCCGCCCCCAGCACCGCACCGCACCTGAGGGCGTCACCGCGCAAGCGTGCGAACCTCCGACTTCAAGGTCGGATACCGCTCCGAACGGCGTCAGCGGCGTCGCCTCGGCGTCGGTCGCGCCTCCGAGGCCCGCGATCACCCCCCACCAGCAGCGCCGCGGCCGCCAAGGCACCCCTCAGCCCCTGATGAATGATCGTCTGGTTGGTTCGCTCACGTGTTCCCATGGGATGACCATGCACCAGCACCGTTAACCAGCGCGTAACGGGCGGTGGAAGGCGGTGCCGAGGGTCGCTGTCGGTGCGACGGCGATTCATGGTCGCGATGGCCGTCGCGGTCGGGTAGATTTCCTCAGTGCGAACTCGCGTAGCAGTGGTGGTCGGTACCCGGCCCGAGGCCATCAAGTTGGCGCCCGTCGTCCATGAGTTGCGCAACGAGCCCGATGCGGATGTCGTCGTGATCTCCACGGGCCAGCACCGCGAACTGGCCACCGATGCATTGGCGCTGTTTGCGATCCGACCCGATCGCGAGTTGAAGATCGGCCAGCCCGGGCACTCGCCGACCGACCTCCTGGCCATGGGCACTGCCGAACTTGGCGGCTACCTGGCCGATGACCAGTTCGACTGGATTCTGGTGCAGGGCGATACCACGACGGCCCTTGCAGGAGCGCTCGCCGGCATGGCGCACGACGTGCCGGTTGCTCACTTGGAGGCGGGGCTGCGTTCGGGGGACGTGTCACAACCGTTTCCGGAGGAGCACCACCGCAAGGCCATCACCGCCATCTCCCGACTTCACCTGGCGCCAACACCCGGTGCGCTCCAGCACCTGATGGCCGAGGGGATCGACGAGGCGGCCGCCTTGGTGGTCGGAAACACCGTGATCGATGCCCTGTGGTGGATGCGTCACCGCCTGGACGGCAGCGAGCTGGACGAGCTGGGGCTACCCGCCGGCCGAGTGCCGGTGCTGCTGACGGCTCATCGCCGAGAGACCCAAGGCGGACCCATGCGGCGGGCGCTCGACGCTGTGGCCGAGGTTGCGGCAGCGCGGGTCGATGAGATCTGTGTGGTCGTGCCGGTGCACCCCAACCCGGCCGTGGCCGAGGTGGTCACCGACCGCTTGGTCGGGGCCCCAGGAGTGAAGCTGCTCGAACCGCTCGACTACCGCCACATGGTGGCGCTGCTGTGCCGGTGCAGGTTTGTGGTGACCGATTCGGGCGGCCTCCAGGAAGAGGCTCCGGCCCTGGGGGTGCCGGTGTTAGTGCTGCGCGAAACCACCGAACGGCCGGAAGGCATCTCGGGAGGGGGCGTTCAGTTGGTGGGCACCGACCCCTCCGCGCTTCAGGCCGGCATGAATCGCCTGCTGGATGCGCCACCCGCCCCCGGCCTTGGAAATCCGCGGCCGTCGCCCTACGGCGATGGGTTTGCCTCGGCCCGCGTGGCCGACGCGTTGCTTGGCCGCCCCGTGGAGCCGTTCATCCCCGAGTGATCCCCACGCTCGCAGTCTTGGGGCTGGGGTGAGGGACGGTGCTCTAGTTTGAACGCAGAGCCTTCCTTGACGCCGCACCCACCAGTCGCTTCGCTGCGCGGGACGCGGTCTTCAGCTGTTGCTGCGTTGCGGCATCAGCCCCGTCGCTGGTGCGTGTCTTGAACCTGAGGAGGCTTGCAAGGTCAAGGGTGAGCGGCTTGTCGACCCGGCCGAGGAGATCAATCGCTTCATCGTGGCTCTGGCCGGCAGCGTGCTCGCCCAAGGCGATGCAGCAGATGACGTCCGCAGCGGCAATGCCGGCGTCGACGTACAATGCGATCCGCGCATCTGTTGGGGTGCCGTCGTCCGCGAGGGCATCGAGTTGCTGAGCTGCCTCGCTGAAGGTGACGGCCTTGGCGAGCCGGCCGCGACGTTGTTTCTGAGAGCATCGAACCGTGCGGCCCATCACCGAGCATCCACGTTAGAGCGAAGCAGGTCAGCGGAACCGATCACCCAGATGCCATGTTCAGCGATGTCTCGAACGACCGGACGAAGCTCGGAGTCCATGCCGCGACCGAGATCGTGCCACGAGAGGTCGAGAATCCGGACGTCGTTGCCAGTCCACCGCCCAATCACCCGCCGTAGCCATTCGAGTTGGTGATCCCACGATTCTTGTCGCAGCTCAGCTCCTTCGCCGATGGTGTCGAGCAGCTCGTCAGGTTGGAGAACGAACAGGTCGATATCGCTAGTCGGCCTCATCCGCCCGGTTGCCGCCGAACCGAAGAGCGCGACTGCATCCGGCACGAGTCCGGGGTCGGGCCAGGCGTCAATCTCGTTCCGAATGCCTTCAACGAGTTCGTCCACGAAGCACACCAGCGCAACGATGTGTTTGGCACCCAGGTGGTCCCGGTTGAGGCGGTAGCTGGTAGTGCGCCCGACGGTTCCGGCCGAAACGATCCCCTGCTGGGTGAGCCGAAGCAAGGTGCGTCGCACCCCAGACTCGGAGTGAGTTCCGAGGAGGCGGTGAACGGTGGGGGCAGTGAACTCGTGGTCTGCCCCCACCAGCACGCTCAGGACATCGCCGTCGAGAGTCGGAGTAACCAAGGAGAGGGGTCGGTGGGGGTCCATCCGTAGAATTGTACACTTCACCAGACTATTGTGAAGGTGTCCGTACTTTTGTGCGCGGCCTCGCTCGCCCGTGCTCGACCGACTCAGGCGTCGGTGGAGCGCAGCAAGCGGCCTGGCAGTGCGCCGGTGGGTTGACCCGCCTCCATGAACGGCACGCCGTTGACGATGGAATGGTCGATGCCCTGCGCCCGCCGCTCGGGGTGGCGAATGCCGGCCAGGCGCCCCGCCAGGTCGCGATCGGCGATTCGGCGAATGCGGGGAGGTCGTCGATGAGGGTGTTGGCGGCCAGGCTGAACAGCACGCCCACGCTGCGCGGCGTGATCTGGGGTCGACGCTGCGAGCCCGCCTCGTGGCGGCCTCGGCCAGCTCCATGGCCTGGCGAGAGTGATCGCCCATGTCGCGGATCTGTTGCAGGTTGAAGCGAGCCGGCGCTACGCGCTCACGCCGCATCCACGCCGATACAGGAACAGTGCCATCTGGGCGCGGGTGACGGAGTTGTTGGGCGAGAACTTGCCTGGTGAGGTGCCGCCGGAGATGCCGACTTCGGCCAGCCAGGCGACTGCGGCGTTGTAGTAGCTGCCGGCGGCGACGTCCGAGAAGCTGTGGGGCGCCGCGGCGAGCTTGCTGCTCGCTCGCCACAAGAACACAGCCATGTCCTTGCGGGTCACGACGGCGTTGGGGGAGAACTTGCCGGGTGAGGTTCCCGTGGAGATCCCCTTGGCGACCAGCCAGTTGACGGCGACCTCGTAGTAGCTGCCGGAGGGCACGTCGGTCAGACCGCTCGTCGGGGAGCCGGCGGGAGATCCGGCGGCCCGCCAGAGGAACACGGCCATGTTCTTGCGGGTCACGGCGGCGTTGGGTGAATACAGGCCCGGGCCGGTGCCTTCGGTGATGTTCCTTCCGACCAGCCACGACACGGCGAACTCGAAATAGGCGCCGGCTGGAACGTCGGTGAATCCGGGATTCGGCGAGGCCTGGCACAGTCCCGAGGCCACTGGGGTTGGGAGCGACCTGTTGACGGTGGTGCCGTCTCCGAGCTGGCCGGAGCCGTTGTAACCCCAGCAGCTGAGGCTGCCGCTTCCGAAGGTGGCGCACGTGTGATAGTCGCCCACGGTCACGGTTGTGGCATCGGTGAGCCCAACGACGACCGGGGACGATTCGGTCCCGGTCGTGGTTCCATTGCCCACCTGGCCATAACTGTTGTAGCCCCAGCAGCGCATGCCGCCGGTGGCGAGGACCGCACAGGTGTGGAGGTGGCCGGCCGACACCGCCTCGGCGTTGGTGATCCCAGAGACGACAACCGGCACCGACGAGTTGGTCGTCGTGCCGTTGCCCAGCTTTCCGTTGCTATTGCTCCCCCAACAGCGAACGCCTCCCGATTGGAGGACGGCGCATGTGTCGGTACTGCCGGCTGAGACCGAAACGGCGTCGGTGATTCCGGTGACGGCCACCGGGACCGACGAGGTGGTTGTGGTTCCGTTGCCCAGCTGGCCGGAGCTATTTGCACCCCAGCAGCGCACGCCACCGGTGGCGAGGACGGCGCACGAGTGGAGGTGGCCGGCCGAGACGGACACGGCGCTGGTAATCCCGGTGACCGTAACGGGCACCGTCGAGCGGGAAGTGGTGCCGTTTCCTAACTGCCCCCAGACGTTCTCACCCCAGCAGCGCAAACCGCCCGTTCCAACAATCGCGCACGCGTGGCTTCCGCCGCCGGAGATCGTCGTGGCGGTGGACATCCCTGAGACCGCAACAGGGGTCGAGGAACTGACGGTGGTTCCGTTGCCCAGCTGCCCGTTGCTGTTGGTGCCCCAGCACCGAACCGATCCCGATCCGATGATGGCGCAGTTGAATCGAAAGCCGGCGCCGATCGACACGGCGTTGGCAATTCCTACGACCCCGACCTGCTTCTTGGCGTCGATGGACGTCCCGTCTCCCAGCTGGCCGTAGAGGTTGTAGCCGGCGCATGCCACCGCGCCTGCGAGCACGGCACACGTGTGGGCATCTCCGGCGGCGACTGCGGCTACGGGAACCGGATCCCCCTGTTGGGCGCCAACCGGCTCACCCGTGCTGAACCCGATCTGGCCAGCCACCAGTACGAGGACAACTACCGATACTCGTCGCAGCAACAAGGCGACACCTCCGGAATCACGGTGGGCGTTCTCAGAACTCCCGCCGGGGACGCTAGACCTCTCCGAGAGAGCCGTCTAGAGGTAGATATGTTTTTTAGGCTCGATGAGGGTCAGCGGCGGTGACTCGGCTCAGGCGTCGGTGGAGCGCAGCAGACGGCCGGGCAGTTCGCCGGTGGGTTGACCCGCCTCCATGAACGGGACGCCGTTGACGATGGAGTGGTCGATTCCCTGCGCGCGCTGCACAAACCGTGGTGCGTCGCCGGGGAAGTCGTGCACGATCTCGGGCATCTCCAGCGTCATGCCGTCGATGTCGAGCACGTTCAGATCGGCATAGGCGCCCTCGCGGACGACACCGCGGTCGACGTAGCCGATGAACTGGGCGGTGTCGGAGGTGAGCCGGCGGATGGCCTCGGGCAGGCTCAGCACTCCCTTGTCGCGCACCCAGTGGCTCAGCAGGTAGGTCGGTTGGCTCGCATCCATGATCTGGGTGGCGTGGGCACCGGTGTCGGCCAGGCCGAGGATGGTCACCGGTGAGGTCACCATCTCCTCGATGGCTTCGCTGCGCTGGTTCATCACGGGCCAGTTGACGATGGACCGCCCGTCGGAAGCATCCAGGGCGTCGAGGTAGGCCTCCACCGGGTGCACCCCGGCGCGGGCGGCGATGGCGGCCACCGAGTCGTCGTCGGTGTAGTCGTAGCGCACCGGCTGATCGGCGGGCATCAGGTACATGCGTGTGAACGGGTCGACGTCCTTGGCGGAGCCCTGCTCGATGATCCGCGCCCGCCGCTCGGGGTCGCGAATGCCGGCCAGGCGCCCCGCCAGGTCGCGATCAGAGATTTCGGCGTACGCGGGGAGGTCGTCGATGAGGGTGTTGGCGGCCAGGCTGAACAGCACGCCCACGCTGCGCGGCGTGATCTGGGGCCGAAGCTGCGAGCCCGCCTCGTTGGCGGCCTCGGCCAGCTCCATGACCTGGCGATAGTGATCGCCCATGTCGCGGATCTGTTGCAGGTTGAAGCTGAACGGTCGGCCCAGCGAACGGCTGATCTCCGCCATCCACGCCAGCTCCTCCTCCACACGGGATCCGGGCTGGTTCTCCAGGTTGTAGCGGGGTGCGCTCTCCAGCACGCCCCGACCCAGTGCCGCCATCGGCGCCGCGATGGCGAAGAACTCCGACGGGTCGCTCCACGTGCCGGGCACGTTGCGGCCGTCCGGCACCCGGTGAAACAGGCTGCGGCTGATCGAGTAGCCGAACGCGCCGGCCCGCACCGCCTCGTCTACCTGCGCCGCCATCTGCTCCAGCTGCTCCGGCGTGGCGGCGAAATCGCGCTCGCAGGCGGCGTCACCCGCCACGTACAGGCGAATGGCCACATCACCCACGTAGCCGCCGGCGTTGATGCCCTTGGGGGCGGCATCGACGGCGTCCAGGTACTGGCCGTAGCTCTCCCACTCCCAGCTGAGGCCCTCCAGGATGGAGGACGCGGGGATGTCCTCGACCGATTCCATGGCGGTGGCCAGCAACTCGGCCTGACCCGGGCGCATGGGCGCAAAGGTCATGCCGCAGTTGCCCATCATCACCGAGGTGACGCCGTGGTAGCACGACGAACTCATCTGGGGATCCCAGGCAACCTGAGCGTCGAGGTGGCTGTGAAGGTCGACGAACCCCGGCGTGACGTGGCGTCCCTCGGCGTCGATCACGCGCCCGGCGCCGGAGGCGTCGACGTCGCCGACGGCGGTGATGCGGTCGCCGTCCACCGCCACGTCGGCCCGAACCGGATCGGCCCCCGTTCCGTCCACCACCGTTCCGCCCGTGATCACCAGATCGTGTGCCATGTTCGCCCCCTCGGCGTCGCGTTCCGACGGCCACGGTAGGACAAATGAGCCCCATCGTCCGAAGGGAGCGGTGCGAAGTGCCGAAGCGGTCCGTATGGTTGATCCATGATCTGGCGCGTAGGCATTGCACTGACAGCGGCGGCCCTCGGTCTTGGGGCATGCAGCAACGGGTTGGGCGTCGACGAGGTGGCCGAGGTCAACACGGCGACCTCCGCCGTCGACGAGGTGCCGTCGGAGTCCACCGGACTGCCGGGCGGCACCGTGCCCGAGACCCCGCCGTCGGGGCCGACGACAACCGACGCCGCGCCAGCCGGGTCCACCGACGTCGATGCAGCCGCCGCCAACGAGGCGCTCCCGTCGGGTTCGGTGCTCAGCTTCGAGGCGGGCGAGTTCGACCTGGACGACGACGGCGATTTCACCGCCGGCATCGTGGCCCCGCAGGGCTGGGACCACAGTCAGTTCCTCGGTGTCACCTTCGAGCCGCCCAGCGACACCGATGTCGGGTTCTTCACGCAGATGCGGGTCGACACGGGCTGCGACGGCATGTGCGCACCGACCGACTGGGAGGAGCGGCTCACCGGCTCCGGCGGCTACCTGACCCAACTGCGGGACAACAAGACGGTGCAGGAGGAGACCGAGGTGGAAGGCTCCGAGGGCGTCGAGCTGGTGACCACCGACGCATTCGGCAGCATGGTGACGGTGCTTCGCTGGGACGACCGCGCAGATCACTACTTCAAGTGCGAGGCGCAGCTCGATGAAGACGATGACGACCTGGTGGACGCGTTCCGTGCCGCCTGCGAGGCATCGGCGCCCGGCTGGTTCGAGGTGGGTTGAGCCGGCGAGCCGGTCTCAGCACACAGGCCGTCGCAGCACACAGGCCACAGTGCGCATCACTCCATCGGCGCACACGGCTGTGGTGAGGACGGCAGCCGGCCGGTTGCGCTGCGTGCGCAGGCGCGGAGCGTGAAGCGCCCCGCGGGCGACCCAAGGCGGCGAAAGAACTCCCGGCGCAGCGCCGCCCGGGCATCGTCGGCCAGTGCGGCGCAGTGGGCCCCGGCGGGCCCGATGCCCAGAAGGAAACCAGACCACAGTTCGTCGAAATCGGCGTAGGTCGAGTTAACGTCGAGCCGCCGCTCGGTGACCTCACTGAACCCGGATGCCTCCAACCATTGCCACAGCTCTCCTGGCCCGCCGAAGCGCAGCAGCTGCGCCCCAGCCGGCGTGTGGTCGTCGATTGAGCTCGCGGCGTCCCAGAAGTGACGGAGCATCTCCATCTCGTGTGCGGAGTCCCACACGCAGACCGCTGCCAGCCCGCCGGGTCGGACCACGCGGCGGAACTCCGCTCCGGCCTTGGCGGGGTCCCCGACGAAGTGCAGCACCAGTTGTGAGAAGACCGCGTCGAAGGAATCGGGCGGAAACGGGAGGTTCTCGGCGTCCCCCTGAACGACCCGCACGCCGGGGCACCGTTTCAACCTGGATCCACCGTGCTGGTAGGCGTGGACGAGGTCGCGTATACGCAGAAAGTGCCTTCAGGGCTGGAAGAATGACGGTGTTCGAAGCCGCATCATCACCAGTCCCGAAAGGCACTTTCTGTGAGCACATCTTGTCATAGTTCCGACCGGGTCGAGGTGGTCTTCGATCACCCGAACCTGGTGTCCGATTCGGGTCTGTTGTTGATCGCCACCTTGGCGGCCCGTCTCGGTCTTCGGGGTCTGGTCGGCCGATGGGTTCACACCGGTCTCCCGAACGCGGCCGCGAAGGTGATGACGGTGGTGTTGGGCATGATCGCGGGTGCAACCAACATCGACTCGTTGGACCGGCTCCGGACCGGATCAACATCGCGGGTGTTGGGCTTCGCACCGTTGGCCCCGTCGACGATCGGCACGTTCCTCCGGTCGTTCAAGTTCGGTCATGTCCGCCAGCTCGACGCGGTGAACAGTCGGCTGTTGTCCAACGCTTGGGCCGCCGGTGCCGGACCCGCATCGGGAGAAGAACTGGTGGTCGATCTTGGAGGGCGTCCGGATTTCGCGGTGGGGCTGGCGGTAGCGTGATCCGAGAGGAGCCCGTCGATGGGTTCAGGAATCCACTACAGCAAAGAGTTCAAGATCGAGGCGGTTCGCCGTGTCATTGAGTCGTCGAGGACGTACTCGGATGTGGCTAGCGAGTTGTCGGTCCATAAGGACACGTTGAGGAAATGGGTCCGCGAGGTGAAAGAGGACAGGTTGGACGACGACACTGGCGACGCCACAGATGATAAGAAGGCGTTGCGTGACCTCAAACGGGAGAACAAGCGTCTGAAAGATCAGGTGGCTTTCCTAAAAAAAGCGGCGGCCTTCTTCGCGGCGGATCACCAGCCGAATGGTATGGGCTGATCATGGCGGAGAAGGCAAACGACGCAACGATTTCAACAGAGATGATGTGCGACGCGGCCGACGTGTCGGAGTCGGGCTACTACGCCTGGCGTAAACGGCTGGACCGGCCGCCCACGCCAGCGCAGGAACGTCGCTGCGAGCTGTCCGAGACGGTCTGTGAGATCTTCCACGACCGCAAAAGCAGGTACGGGTATCGGCGGATCCACGCCGAGCTCCTCCGGGACGGTTGGGTGGTGTCGGACCGGACAGTCCGGGTGATCATGGGAGAACACAAGCTGGTGTCGTGCCATCCGAGGCCTTGGCGTTACTGCACCAAGGCCGACGGCACCCCGCCCGCAAGCGATCTGATCCGCCGGGATTTCAACGCGACCGAGCCCGGGGTCCGGTTCGTTGGGGACATCACCCAGGTCGATACGTGGGCGGGCCCCGGCTATCTGGCGACGGTGATCGATCTGTTCAACCGGGAGGTCGTCGGGTGGGCCATCGCAGATCATCACCGGGCGGATCTGATCTGTGACGCGATCCGGATGGCGAAGCGGAACAAGCGGATCAAACGGCGGGCGATCTTCCATTCGGACCGGGGGTCGGAATACACCTCACGCCAGTTCAGACGGTGTTTGAAAGAAGTAAGGATGCGCCCGTCGATGGGCCGGGTGGGTACGTGTTATGATAATGCTCTGGCGGAGTCGTTTTTTGCTTCTTTGAAGAAAGAGTACACAAACCACACCGAGTTCCCGACGGTGGACCATTTGAGAGATGGTGTTGCGGAGTATATCGAGTTGTGGTATAATCATGAGCGTCTTCACTCAGCGCTTGGGTATCAAACACCCGGTGAGGTTCGTGAGGCGTATCAGAAACCAGTTGCTGCCTGATACTCACCGCGAAAACGGTTCCGCACTCCATGCTCATGAATGGCACCGTATCGGTTCGGCGCGACCGCAGGTTCGTTTCGCAGGAACTGCAAAGCAGCCGAGTCGAGCAAGTGAACCTTGTAGACGAACGGACGATCGACGTTGGTGGAAGGACCTTCCATATCGATTCAACCGGCCACGCAGATGTCTTTGTTGCAGCTGTCAGAGCCGAGGCGACGGAGAGAGCACGTGCAGCCGAGACAGCAGAGGCGGCGGCAGCCGCCGCGAGCTTGGCGGCCTCCACAGAGCTGACGGAACGGTTGGATCCCAATGGTGATCGTTGGCAGTACGCCGTGGTCAACACCGGAGCACTAAATACTTCGACGCGCTTAACGAACGTCCTCTCGGCTACTGGCCAGGCGGGATGGGAGCTGGTGACGATTTACGACAAGTCGTCAAACTGGTTCGCTGGTATTGAGAATGGCTTCATGTTGCTGCGCCGACGGGTACCCCGTGGGGTGGAGCCCGAGAGTTGGGCAATCCAGTACCGTGCGTAACGCCCAATCCGCTATCTCGAGCCGTGTCAGGCGTTCTTCTACCGCTGAGCGCCGGAGGTATTCGACGATGGGTTCATGAGCTTCGGTTTCACGCACTGCGGGTTGAGCTTCTGGTCGAACGCATCGCGCATGAACGACTCGAGCGGAGAGCCCTCGAACACTGGCTCCTCAAGGCTCCTGGCTGCCGCAAGCCCGGGAACCTCGAAGTGCCCAGCAGCCGTCGTCGAATCGTTCTGTTGCCACAGGTCCAGCTTCAAGTAGCCAGCCGGGTCCTCACCCTCAGGGCAGTAGGCACCCTCAGCCATCGCGTCGTAGAAGGCAAGCGACAGGCAGTCCTTGGCATTCGGAACAACATCCACCTGTTCAGAGAGCTTCGTCGAAGTGGCACATCGAATGATCAGGTCATTCGTACCATCGGCGATGTAGACGGGTGCCAGTTCATCGCCGTTCCTGGGGATCTTCGGCAGATCACTTGTTCCGAGCGGACCGGGTGCTTGGTACTTCATCCAGTCACACCATTTGGCAACCTGCTCGTCGGGCTCGCCTGAGCACACGACATCCATGTTCCCGTGAACCTGCCCGTCGATCCTGGGCCCATTGCCCAACTCGGGGACCAAGAAGTCCTCAACGTCATACTGCGCCGTCGCTTTGAGTACCTTCAGCGGTTCATCTTCCAGGCACAGCTTCTTCACGTCCTCGATGGTTCCCACAGCTCTGTCGGTCGCAATGGAGTCCAGCGACAGGTTGTCCGCCTTCGGAGGGAACGCGGGCATCTCGCCCGGCTTGGCGGGCTCACCCTCAGAGACCTGAGTCCAAGAGCCGAGGATGAAGGAGAACAGGCTTGGCCCCAACGGAAGCAGGCCTAGCTCGTCACCGAAGACCGTAGGTCCCAGCTTCTGGTGCGCGATCCAGTCCGCCAGTCCGTGGTGGTTTGCGGTGTAGGGCTGCGCCTCCGCGTCGACGACGATCGTCGTGGCCGGTGCAAGCAGCGCGGCACCTCGAAGCTCAAGTCTCGGGGACGACTGCGAGTCGGTCGCCTCGCTGTACGGTTCAGCAAGTTGCGCCGCCCACGCTGCTGAGTGCCCACCCTGGGAGTGCCCCCAGGTCATGTACTCGTACGAATCGACGTCGTACCCGTCAGCCTCCTTGACCAGGAGTTGGTGCGCCGCCCGGGCACTGTCGATGGTGTTCGCGGCCTCGATCTTGCCGACGACGTAGGGCTCCAGACCTGAACCACCTTCCAAATCTGCGTAGTAGTCGGTCGCCGCCACGACCCAACCGTTGTCAATCATGTACTGCAGCGCACCATCGGCTGGATCGCCTTTGCGACCGTTCGGCTTGCCTTCCTTGCCCCACGCGACCTGGTTGATGCCACCCGGCATTGCGCCCCAGATGTTCGCTTCGGGCGTCATGGACGGCTGACAGCGCGCCTGCAGGCCGATGGTGCCGTGTGACCAGGTCACCATCCGGCCTTGGCCTTCCTCGGCTCCGGCCGCATCAATCTTGGCCGTGTCTTGTGGGGCGACCACCACGCCGCACACCAGCTGAAGATCGGAGTTGCTGTTGCCCGTTGACACGTACAGAATGCGCCACGCCTCGGCCCCCGCCGGGAAGCTCACGTCGTCGGATCCCGGATCGAGGGCGCTGGAACGAACCAGATCACCAGGCTCATGGGAAGCCAAGTCCACGGATGAGACTTCGTCGCAAGGCGACTTTGGAAGGTTCTCAGGGGCACCAAGGTCCGCTGGGGAACCGCAACCTGCGGCGATGAGAGCCAAGCCCAGCGCGGCAGGGAGCTTTCCAAACTTCATTGTTCATCCTCTGTTCCGGTCTGAGAATCTCTTCGCATTCGAGTTCCGAGAGACTACCCAGGCGCTGCCACGTGCCCCTCGGTCCGAAGGTCGCGCAACAGGCCGAAGATCCTGGGTCAGCCATGCCAACGGGTCGTTGCGTACGATCCACACTCGACGACCAATGATCAGCGACCCGCTCTCCCCCACCCCACCGCTCGCTCCCCGAGCCCTGGTGCGGTGGCTGTGGCAGCTCACCAAGGACGTCGTCGCCGAGTACTCCAAAGACAACGTCGGCGACCTGGCAGCCGCGATCACCTTCTGGACGATCCTGTCCATCCCGGCCGCAGTGCTGGCACTCGTGAGCGCCCTGAGTTCGCTCGAACCCGTCACCGGAACATCGCTGGCGGCAGAGGTCGAAACGGAGACCCAACAGTTCATCGGCGAGACACTGGTGGACTCCGAAACGCTCTCGCGAGCCGTCGACGAGTTGTTCAACCGGTCCGGGTCGGGAATCGCCATCGTCGCCACCCTGTTGGCGTTGTTCACACTGTCGAGGGCCTTCGCCGGGCTCATTCGCGCCCTCGACGTCGCCTACGAGGTCGAGGAGGGCCGGCCGTTCTGGTACGTGCGGATCGTGGCGGTCGGGCTGGGCATGTCGACGATCGTGGTGGTCGCGGCGGCGGCGACATTCCTGGCGGTGCTGCCCTCGTTGGGGCTCGGCCCGGTCATGAGGTTTCTTGCCCCGGTCGCTGCCATCTCGATGCTGGTCGTGTGGGCGGCAACCCTCTTCCACATCGGGCCGAACCACAAGACGCCTTGGCGCTTCGATGTGCCGGGAGCGATCTTCACGGCGCTCGGATGGGCCGTCACCACGCAGTTGTTCGCCTACTACGTCCGCCTCTCCCAGGGCGGCAACGAGGTGCAGTCGAGCATCGCCGCCGTCCTGTTGGCCCTCACCCTGATGTACTTGTTGAGCACCGTGTTGATCATCGGCGCCGAAATCAACGACGTCATCGCTCGCCGAAGCGGTGCGGTGTCTGAAGTCGAAACGGTCACGGAGCGGGCACGGGCAACTCGTGACCGCTTCCGACCACGGAGGTGACCTCTGCCCGGGAGCCGACGCGCCAGGAGGCGACCCAACCACGCGACTCCGCCCGGGATCTAGCGGTAGATCAGGTAGCGGTCGCGGACCCGTTCGAACTCGACTAGTGGGCATGCCGATAATTACGTCGGTGTAAGTTGGGGGTGACTTTGGCAGGCGGGCGGTGACTGCCGGGAGGTCGGTGTGTCGCGTTGTTCCCCGTTTGTGGTGGTGCTGACCGGTGAGGTGAGAGCCGAGCTGGAACGGCGTTCCGGCTCTTACACCGCTGCTCATGGTGAGGTGGTGCGAGCACGGATCGTCTTGATGGCCTCCGATGGGGACCGCAACGTCGATATCGCCGCGACCTTGGGCGTTCATGTCGATGTGGTGTCGCGTTGGCGGAAACGGTTCTGTGCCGAAGGCCTCGATGGGCTCGGCGACCGTAAGCGTTCGGGCCGTCCTCGGGTCCATGACGTCGAGGTGGTCGCCGGAGTCAAAGCTCTGGCGTGTGAACCGCCGTCGGGTCGCGGGGAAGCATTGGCGCGCTGGTCATCTGCCGATCTCGCGTCGAAAGCCGTCGAAGAAGGGCTCTGCGAGAGTTTGTCGTCATCAACGGTGCGCCGCTGGCTGGCCGACGATCCGATCAAGCCGTGGCAGTTCCGGTCGTGGATCTTCCCTCGCGACCCGGACTTCGCGGCCAAGGCCGGACGGGTGTTGGACCTCTACGAACGCTGCTGGGACGGCCATCCATTGGGGCCGGACGACTATGTGATCTCCGCTGATGAGAAGTCCCAACTTCAAGCGTTGGAACGACGCCACCCCGACCTGGACTGCGGCCCGAACAGGATCCGGCGGGTCGAGTTCGAATACAAACGCCACGGCACCCTCGCCTACATGGGTGCCTACGACGTCCACCGAGGCACGCTGATCGGCACGATCGCCGAGAAAACCGGGATCGTGCCGTTCGAGGAACTCGTCACCAAAGTGATGACAACCGAACCGTACGCGTCAGCCCGACGGGTGTACTGGGTCGTCGACAACGGGTCATCACACCGCGGGCAACCATCGATCGACCGGATGACCAACGCCTGGCCGACCGCCACCCTCGTCCATCTCCCCATCCACGCGTCGTGGCTGAACCAGATCGAGATCGTGTTCTCGATCATCGCCCGAAAGGCGATCAGGCCTGCCAACTTCGCTGACCTCGACGAGCTCGCCGAACGGCTCCGCGGGTTCGAGACCCGATTCAACGCCGATCCTCGGCCGTTCAACTGGACGTTCACCCGCACTGATCTTCTCGCAATGTGCGAACGGATCGAAGCCCGCCAACGAGCCCTCGCCGCGTGACCAGCCAGACTGGACAACCATGGCCACCCCACCCGCCTCCACCAGAACGAGCTTGAGTCAACGGCTCCGCTCCCACGCCGCCAACCTGTGGCCCGACCACCAGATCGAAACCCGGTTCCGTGGCCAGTTCGCGTACATCGACGCGGTCGACCCAGACGGCGACACCATCAAGTTGTGCCGACTCCGCTACGCAGGCTCAGTGTCAATGTGGGGGTTCGCGTTCTACCGGGCCAGCCACGACGACTACCAAAACAACTTCCTGCCCACCGGCCAAACCGCCGGCACCCCCGAAGACGCACTCGACTGCGCCGCCGGCCTCTACCTCACCCCGTTCCAAACACCGACGAACAAACAGGCATGACCACTAGATCAGCCTGCCACCCAGCGACGATGTCGGCGGCGGGGAGCTGAGCATCGAGCTGCCGGCGGACCGTCGCCGTACCGGCCAGCAGGTCAAGGGTCTCGGGGCGGGCGATGACGTCGGGGCGGCCTTGGGCCCTGGCCTCACTCGCGAACACCTCAAGGATGTGGATGCCAACCGCCGTGCCGCCGAAGGGCTCCGGGTCCGTCACGATGAGCCTGACCCCGCGTACCCGCTCTTCCTCGAACGGCGGGTCTTGGGCGATATCGAGGTCAACGGGAGAAGACTCCACCGGCTCGAATGACACGCGAGCCAAGCTCCGAGCATTCAGTTGGGCTGTGACCGAAGCGCCGTCCACCCATGGTGCTCCTCCACGCCATCCTTGAGCCCGGTGGCCACGTCTCCCCGGCGCTCGGGCCATGCCGAACCCAGTCGGCAGGCAGCTACCCAGGTTCGAACAGGGCGGTGACCGGCACCGCCCAGATGCGGTCGTCCAGCTGGGTCACCAAACGCCCTGTATGGACGACGAAGGACCGAGCCAGCCTGTCGCCGGCAACCTCGGCGAAGGCCCGCAAGCCCCTGGCATCGCGGCTGGACACGGTTGAGGCCGACTTCACCTCAAAGGCCAGGTACGAACCCGCAGGGTCTCGCAGGACGAGGTCGACCTCCTTCCCCGCCCTCGAATCACGCCAGTGCATGAGCCGAGCCGGAGCCGCCGACCAGGCCGATTGCGACAACAGCTCGTGAGCAACCAGGTTCTCGAGGAGGGCCCCGGCCAAGGCGCGTTGGCGGACCAGCCGAGCCGGCGAGGTGTCCGCCGCCCATGCCGCCAGCGCGGCATCGCTTGCGAATACTCGAGGGTGTGCCGTGACACTTCGGTGCTCGTTGGGCCGCACCACAGGAGCGATTTCAAGGAGAAACGCCGACGAGCACAGCTCGAGATGGCCCTGCACCGTGTCGGCGCTCAACCCCAGCTCCGAGGCCGCCCGGCTGACGTTCAGCACTTGCCCCGGATTGGCTGCGAGGTACCGAAAGGTGCGGTGCAGGCGGGACTTGTCAACGCGGCTTCCCGCCAGGTTCATGGTCAGCACCCCCTCGACGTAGGCGTCGAGAAGGGGGCCCGTCGGCATGGCCTCGTCGACGGGCCCCAGCGCCAACGGAGGGAGCCCGCCCGTGGTGAGCCGCCGCATCAGGGATGCGAGGTCAATTTGCTCGTGCGGCTTTGCCACCGGGTCGGTGAGCCACCACTCCGCCAAGGTCGAGGAAGGAGATCCCGAGAGCTCACTCTGAGTGAAGGACGTCAGCCGGGTGCGCACCGCGCGACCCGCCAACGGGTCGCCTCCACCCAGCGCCCCACGACCGACGCGGGACGATCCGGTCAGCAACACCTGGCCGGTTCGGTCCGAGCCGTCGACCAGGCGCTTCACCGCCACGGTGACGTCGGGAACCAGCTGAGCCTCGTCGATGAGGATTGGGCGGGGCGAAGCTTCGAGCACTCGGAGGGCGTCGATGGACAACGCTTCGGCATCGGCAGGATCAGACAGGTCGAAGAGCGTGCCGAAGCCTCGTTCTTCGGCAACCTGTCGGGCGATGGTGGTCTTCCCAACCGATCTCCCACCCTCCACGATGACGACCTTGGCCGAATCCAGCAAACGATGGACCGTCGGCGTCAGGCCTCGCTGAAGCAGGCGCACCCAATGAGCCTAGTGCTTTTTCCTAGTCGAACGTAGGGGTTTTTCGTAGCTCAGCGTAGCCTATTTACGGCGCCACGGGCCCCGCGCTGGGGACATCGGAGTTGCTAAATACCAGTTTCACGGTAGGATTTACGTTCTATGGACGAGCTGGTTGTGATCGCCCTGGCAGGATTCCTTGCGGCGATGGTGGACGGGGCCTTGGGCATGGGGTTCGGGCCGACCTCTGCGTCGATCCTGCTGAGTAGTGGACTGAGTCCGGCAGCGACATCGGCAACGGTGAATCTCGCCAAGGTGGCGACCGGATTGGTCTCTGGCGTATCGCACTGGCGGTTCGGCAATATCGACCGTCGCCTGGTCATCCGGTTGGCGTTGCCTGGCGCGTGTGGCGCCGTGGTGGGCGCAACGGTCTTGGCGGCCACCGACGGCGACGACCTCCGTCCGGTGCTGGCCCTGATGCTGCTGACGGTCGGAGTTCGTCTCGCGATGCGGTTCAGCCGACCGCTCCCGGGACACCCCGCCGCGGCGAGCGGTTCCCGGGGCTCAGGTGAACCCTCCCTCCCTCGAGGGACCGAGTTGGCCGGCGCCGCCGGAGGCCTGACCAACGGTTTGGTCGGCGCCTGGGGCCCCGTAGTCACGCCGTTCCTGCTCCACCGAGGATTGCCCCCTCGCGTTGCGGTCGGATCGGTGAACACCGCCGAAGTGGCGGTGGCGACGGTGTCGGCCGGCTCGCTGCTTGGCTCGCTTGGAGGGAACGGGATCGAACTCGCGGTGGTGCTGGCGATGCTTGGGGGCGGCGTTGTGGCAGCACCCCTTGCGGCGTATGTGGTTCGCTTCCTCCCCGCCCGGATCCTCGGCCTCGCGGTGGCGGGCCTGCTCCTCGTCACCCAGTCACGAGAACTGGGGAGCTCGGGATGGCTGCCTGTCGATCCTCGGTTCGTGTACGTCGCTGTGACCATGGGAATCGCCTACGCAGCGGCTCGCCCTCGGATGCAGCGTGGGTTGCTGGTTCCCAACGCTCTGCAGGCACTACCCCCAGAGCTGCCAGGGCGCAGACCCGTCGGGCATGGCAGCGGCGATTTGACCAGCTAAAGCACGCCGAGGGCATCCGGTTGCCTCGACCTTGCCGGCGATCTCGCGTCCGCTGATGGTTCCTCGCGGCTGGGGCTCAGCGTCTCGTGAGGTCCGATGGCGGGCCCGTGAGAGCGACAAGAAGTTCGCCAATGGAGTGCTCGTGTTCGACGGGATGGCGCAGCGGAAGGTCCGAATTGATCTCGTACTGATTGCGGCGCCCCACCTTGTCCCGGCGCACGTATCCAGCCTCCACCAGGTCGGCGACGATGCTCTGTGCGGCCCGTTCAGTGATGCCGACCTGCTCGGCAATATCGCGGCCCCGAATCCGAGAATCTGCAGCGATACAGAGCAACACGTGGCCATGGTTGCTGAGAAACGTCCACGACGGTTTGCTCTCGGCTGCGCTCATGGACTCCCGCTCAGCGGTCACGTTGATGGGTCGCTCTCCGTGCGCTTCACCCTACCTCAAGACGGGAACCCTAAAGGGGGATTTGTCATTCGTGAATTCTTGTGCGCTACATTGCGGGCGCCGGCCACTGGGGCCGAAGAAGGAACGGTGCGACGTGTCCATTCTCAGCGGGAAGACCGTCCTGGTCAGCGGCGTGGCCAGGGCCGACAGCATTGCGTTTGCGGTTGCGCGCCAGGTCCAAGAACTCGGCGGAGAAGTTGCGCTGGCCGTGTTTCCGCGCGACATGGATTCGGCCAGCTCGACCATCGACGGGCTGACACGTTCGCCGTTGGCGGTGGTGCCCGCCGATCTGACAAACCCCGAGGATCTGCTTGCGCTGGAGGCGAAGCTGCGCGCCGAGGTGGGACACGTCGACGCTGCACTCCACGCGGTGGCATTCGCTCCGAGCGAGGCGCTCGGTGGAATCCTCAACGTGGCCTCAGCCTCGGCGGAGGTGGCGTTTCGCACCAGCACACACAGCTACGCCGCCCTCGCTCAGACCCTGGCGAACCTGGCGCCGCCAAGCGGTGCGAGCCTCGTCGGACTCGACTTCGAGAACTCCCAGGCGTGGCCCGTCTACAACTGGATGGGGCCGTGCAAGGCAGCGCTCCGGTCGCTCAACCAGTACCTCGCCCGAGACCTTGGGCCGGCAAGGATCCGCTCGAACCTCGTGGCCGCCGGACCGCTCGCAACTCGAGCCGCCTCGGGCATCCCCGGGTTCGATCAACTCCTGCATACCTGGGAGACGCGGTCCCCACTGGCGTGGGATGCGAGGGATCCGGCGCCCGTCGCAGATGCGGTGTGCTTCTTGATGTCGGACCTCGCCCGCTCCATCACCGGCGAAGTACTCCACGTCGATGGCGGGGTCCACGCCGTCGCCGCAGGTCTCGTCGAGCTCGACGGCATCGGGGGCTGACCAGTGTTCGATATTGCGCTCGACAACTTGAGTTCACCCGCCGTCATCGCCTTCGCGCTCGGACTCCTGGCCGCCACCTGGGGGACCAGCCTGCGCCTACCGAACCAGGTCTGCACTCTGCTGTCCACCTATCTGCTCCTCGCCATCGGCTTCAAGGGCGGCGTGGCGATTGGGAAGACGCCCGCAGTTGACCTCGTGGGTCCGGCAGGGGCAACGATCGGCATCGGCGTGGTCACACCGCTGATCGCGTTCGTCGTCCTTCGGAGGATGGGCCGCTTCTCCATGTCGGATTCCGCGGCAATCGCCGCGCACTACGGCTCGGTGTCGGTCGTGACGTTCACCGCCGCAACCACAGCGGCCGTTGCCGCCGGCCTCGACCCAGAGAGCTTCATGCCGGCGCTCGTTGTGCTGCTCGAGGTTCCCGGAATCGCCATCGCGCTCCTACTCGCCCAGTCCGGTTCTTCGGGTGACCTGAAAGCCGCCTGCCGCGAAGCCTTTGCCGGCCATAGCGTGGTGCTGTTGGGCGGCGGATGCCTGATGGGAGTGGTGGCCAACCCGGCCTCGGTGACTGCGGTCGAGCCGTTCCTTGTCGGGCTGTTTCCCGGGATGTTGGTGCTGTTCCTCTTGGACCTCGGCACCAAGACCGGGGAACGGCTCGGCGATGTGCGCAAGTCCGGCGCGTTCCTCATCGGGTTCGCCATCGCCATGCCGCTGCTCTTCGGGGCCATCGGTCTCGCAGCCGGAGCGCTGGTAGGGCTGTCCACCGGCGGCAGCGCAGTACTCGCAATCATGGCCGCCAGTGCGTCCTACATCGCAGCCCCGGCAGCAGTGTCCATCGCGCTGCCGGGGGCGAACCCGGCGCTTGGGTTGTCTGCCGCCCTTGGGGTCACGTTCCCGTTCAACCTCGTGGTCGGAATCCCGATACTGATCGCGGCGGCCAAGATTGTGGTGTGACGTCCGCCTTCAGCCGGCGAGGTCCCGGCGGCGTCGCCGGGACTCCGTCGTCTCGGCCCGCTTGGCCCGCAGCCTGGCGCCTCGCGAGAACTCGAGGGCGTCGAAGTGTTCGGGGTCGGGCGGGATGGACGCAGGATCGACGAGTTGTTCGCCCAGCGCAATCTCGGCGATGACCGGGCGATCGAGGATCTCGCCCGCGCAACGGACGCCGCCGCTGATCGCACCGGCGATGCCGTGGCCCGACACGGTGTTGGCGCCGACCATCCACAGCCCGTCGAGTTCGGTGCGAAAGCCGGGCCGATGGTCGCCCACCTGATCGGGCGAGTGCATGTAGCCGTAGCTGGTGCCACCACTGCCGTGGGTGTAGCGCTCATAGGACAGCGGGGTGGCGGTCTCCAGGTGCACGATGTGGTCGCGGAAGGGCCCCAGCACCTGTTCCGCCGCGTCGACGAGGTGGTCCGTCAGCTCCTGTTTGCGGGCCCGGTAGGTGGGGTTGCGCCGATAACGCTCACCCTCGGCGGGGCTTCCGTCGACGCCCCAGAACTCATAGCCCCGGGGTGCCAACGTCATGATCTGGAAGTTGGTGTGCCCCGGCGGGCACAGCTCGGCGTTGCCCGGGTCCTTGCGGGAGGCCATGGCGACGTAGGCGAACGGAAGCTCGCCGCCTGGCAGGGCCCCCCGATCGAGCTCGTCGTAGAGCCCATCGATGTCGTAGCTGGGGAAGACGAAGTAGTTGGTGTTGGGCCCGTCCAGCTCTCGATCCACCACCACGTAGGTACACACCAGGCCCAAGGTCATCCTGGCCTGCGTGGCCCACTCCACCGTGGCGGGCTGCAGGTGCTCGGCGCCGACGAGGTCGACGAGCGTGCGCCGATGGTCGGCGTTGCTCACCACCACCGGTGCCCGTTCCTCCTCGCCGTTCTCCAGTCGCACGCCAGCCGCCCGGCCATCCTCCACGAGGATGCGCTCGACGCCAGACAGGGTGCGGACCTCGCCGCCGCAGGATTCGATCACCTGGATGAGACGCGCCGCGATCATCTGCCCGCCGCCCACCGGGTAGTAGGCGCCGAACATGTAGTGGTAGATCATGGAGGCGTGCATCTGCACGGCGCTCTGGCCGGGGCCACCCGCATACAGCCCGGACCAATGATCGAGCACCGCTCGGGCCTGGGTCGACAGTCCGCAATCGTCGAACAGCTCGCTCAGCGGACGCGTGGCCCATTCGTCGAACGTGGGCCGATCCTCGCCGAACATCAGCCGGCCCTCGCGGCCGACGGTGCGCAGCGTGGACATCACCCGCTCGAGACCCGCCTGCTCCTCGGGGAACTGCGCCACCAGCCGCCGCTCGTACTCCGCCCAGTCGGCGGGCACCCGGAAGGTGAAGTCCGGGAACAGCAGCGTGTCGAAGCCGTCGGGATCGAGCGGGGCGAACGACATGCGATCGCCCACGCCGAGCGCGTCGAAGACCCTGAAGAAGAAGTCGTTGGGCCCGCACTCCCCCACGTAGTGAACACCCACGTCGAACTCGAACCAGTCATCGCCGTGATGGCGCCGGAACACCTGGGTGTTGCCGCCGGCCACGTCGTGGCGCTCCACCACCAGCACCCGCTTGCCCGCCGCCCCCAGGCAGGCCGCCGTGGTCAACCCGCCGGCGCCGGATCCCACAACGATTGCGTCCCACTCGCTCGAACCCATCAGCACGCTCCCCCTCGGCCCGTGGACCCTCGACTAGTTTGACACTGTCAACCTTAGCGAGGCTCATTGACAGTGTCAAACACACCGGGGCGTCCGCCCACAACCGATTCCGACCTCGACGGGCGCGGGCAGGGCGTCCACTTCGAGGGCGACCTGCGACGCGCGCTGATGGATGCCGCCATCGTCGCGCTGGAGAACGTCGGGGTGGAGGGGCTCAGCCTGCGCGGACTCGCCCGCAGCATCGGCGTGTCACACGCCGCGCCCGCCCATCACTTCGTGGACAAGGCCGGGTTGCTGACCGCCATCGCCACCGAGGGATTCGAGCTGTTCGTGACCCGCCTCCAAGCGGTGCCCGCCTTCGCCCCGGACGACGGAATGCAGGGCCTTGGTGCGCTGGGGTTGGCCTATGCCCAGTTCGCCGATGATCACCCCGGGCATTTTGAGGTGATGTTCCGACCCTCCATCCTGCGAGCCACCGAACCCGGCTACGTGCGCTCCAGCAGGGCGGCATACGGGGCGCTCCGTGATCACATCGCCCGCTATCAGCGGGACGGCTGGCGAGCCGCCCAGGACCTGGACTCCTTGACCACCGCCGTGTGGGGTCTCGTCCATGGCCTCAGCGTGTTGCGCGCCGGCGGCAGCCTCGAACCCCGGCACCCCGCCGCAACCGTCGACGACCTGGTGGGGATCGCCGCCAGCCTGATCATGCCGGAGTCCTGACCGGGCGGCGAACGATCGTCACCCACTCAGCGGACCAGCAGCGTGCCCCTCATGTTCTCGTGGCCCGTCACGGTGCAGAGGTACTGGTACTCCCCGGCGTCGAGGTCGACCTCGACGCGAACCTGCGAATCGGCGGGCAGCTCCACGGGGGAGAGGTGGCCCTCGACGGAGATGTTGTGCCGGACGCGGTCGACGTTGTCCACCAGCAGCCCGGTGGTGCCCGACTCCAGCTGCAGCTCATCGGGAAAGGCGAAGTTCTCGGCGACGACGGTGACGTCTCCCGGTCGGGCGGCATCGTCCTTCACCGCTGATCCCGCCGCCACGCTGATCACCGCCAGTATCCCGATCGCCGCGAAGCCTGCCGCCCACACCCGGCGGCCCACAGCCGGACGGCCGCGGGCGGCGAGCACCGCCAACACGATGGTGACCACGCCCCCACCGATGACCACGGCGGTCGCGATGAACGCCGCCGACGACTCGGGGTGGGCCAGGTCGCCGATGGCGTAGAGCAGGTTGACCCCCACAAAGAGGGTCATGAGGCCGGCAACCGCCCAGCGCACCCGGGTTGATGCGGTCCTCATCGCCCAGAAACCAAGCCCAGCGAAGACCACGACGAAGGGCAGCACCTCGACGAGGACCTCCCCGAGCACCGCCATGATCCCGAGGGCACCTGCGACCACTGTGAACAGCCCGGCCGCCACTCCGTCCCCGCCCGGGGCGATGTGGGCGATGCGCGCCTCGGGCGGCGCTGTCTCGGCAGGTGAGCCATCCGCAGCGGCAAACGCCGCACGCGTCTGTTGATTGTCTTGCGTTGTCTGAGTCATGGCGTGAACCCCCTGGTGTTCAGTGCACGATCTGTGCAGTGAACTCACCCTAAACCCCTTGCATGATTCGTGCAAGGGGTTTAGGGTTCGTGCATGGCAGACCTCAGGGAACGGCAGCTGGAGCTGGCTCGACAGGCGATCGTGGATGCGTGCGCGCAGCTCGTCACCGAGCGTCGGCACCTGGACTTCGCCATGAAGGACGTGGCCGAACGTGCAGGGGTGTCGCTTCGCACCGTCTACAACCACTTCCCGGCACGCGAAGACCTGCTCGATGCGCTGGGCCGCGACTTCGACCGGCAGATGGCCGAACGAGGCGGGCCCGAGGCGGCCGACCTCAGCGCACGCGACGACCTCGGCGGCGCCGTTCGCAAGAACTTTGCGCTGTTCGAGGAGCTGAACGGCGTCAGCGAGGCCTTCGCACAGATGCCGCTGGCGGAGATCGGGCGAAACGCCGACCGCCAGGAACGGACCCGGCTGATCGTCGATCACCTCGTCGCCCAGATGCCCAGCGTGCCCCACGAGGAGGCCCAGGCCATCGCGGTGATGCTGCGTCACCTGCTGAGCCACCGCAGTTGGTTCTGGCTGACCCGGGAGTACGGCCTCACCACCGACGAGGCCGGGGACGTCGTCACCTGGGCCATGTCCACCCTGATCGATGCCGCCGAGCGCGGCGTTGGACCCAAGCGAATGGAGCAACCATGAACACCGAACTACTTCCCCTGAACGACCCGAGGTCGCTCGACGCAACCGTCGTCGGCACCAAGGCCGCCGGGCTGGCGGCGCTTCGCGATGCGGGCTTCAACGTGCCCGATGCTTTCGCGGTGCCCGTCGCCGTGGCCGACGACTGGCCCGACGATCCCGTGCCGGAGCCGATGCGCCAGGCGGTCGCCCAGGCGTGTGAGGCGCTTGGCCCTCGCCTGGCGGTGCGCTCGTCGGCCACCTGGGAGGACGGCACCACCAGCGCCCACGCCGGGGCCACCGCCACCGTGCTGGACGTTCGCGGGGTCGATGCCACCCTCGAAGCCGTGCGCCACTGCCTGAGCGCCAGCGCGCAGGCCCAGCGCTCGCTGCACGAACGGGGCGGTGTGGCCATCGTGTTGCAGCGGCTCGTGGCAGCGGACCACTCGGGCGTGGCATTCACCGCCGACCCCATCTCGGGCGAGCGGGACGTGGTGCGCCTCGCCGCCACCGAAGGCCTCGGGGAGGCGCTGGTGCAGGGCGAGGTGGTCGGCAGCGACGTGACCCTTCGCGGCGACACCATCGACGGCGACCTGGCCACGCTTCCCGCCGAGGACGCCCGCAGCGTGGCGGACGTTGCCAGGAGGATCGAGGCCGCGTTCGGGCGGCCCCAGGACATCGAGTGGGCGGTGGCCGACGGCGTGGTTCACGTGCTTCAGGCACGCCCCATCACCGTGCTTCCGGTTGAGCCCCGCCTGCCGGAGGGCAACAACTGGCAAAAGGACGTGGCCCACTACCCCGAGCCGCTCACCCCGTTCGGCTACTCGCTGATGGCGGCGTGCGGCGAGCAGATCCGTGGGGTCTTCGACGAGATGGGCCTGCTGGTGCGGGGGCTCGAGGAGGAGTTTGTCGGAGGGGAGGTCTACAGCCGGGTGCTGCCGGCGATGGGTTCGGCCAACAGCTCGGCCAAGCCCCCGCCCGCTCCGATACTCGGCGTGGCGGCGCGCCTCGTGCCGGTGATGCGCAAGCGGACCGCTGCGGCGCGGGCGGCCATCGACGGACGTTTTCGGGAAGGATGGGTGGACCAGTGGCACGCCACGGACCGCGCTGAGATGGCCGGCCGCGCCGAGCGCCTGGGAGCCGTCGACCTCGCCGCACTCGACGATGCCGATCTGCTGGGGCACGCGGACGAGTGCCTGCGCCTCGCCCAACGGGGCCAACAGATCCACTTCCGCCTGGTGATGCCCCTGGCCCAGCGCCTCTACCGGCTGCATTCGCTGGTGGCCGACGAGCTGGGCTGGGAGGACACGGCCATCGCCGCCATGTTTGCCGGCCACTCGCCCGCCACCCGCGCAGCGGACGACGCCATGGCCGACCTCCGCGGCCGGGTGCGCAGCCATGCCGGGGCCGTCGCGGCGCTTGAGGCCGACCCCGCCCAACCGATCGACGTGCTGGCCCGGTTCGACGAGGGCCTGGCAGCCGAGGTGGCCGCATGGATCGATGAACACGGTTGGGCGATGGTGAACTACGACGCCGGGGTGCCCGTCCTCGCCGAGCGGCCGACCATGATCACCCAGCTGCTGCTGAACGAGCCGGAGTCGACCGACTTCGACGGCGCCGACGCCGCTGCGGACGAGGCACGACGGGCGCTGCCCGCGGGGCGGCGCGCCGAATTCGACGAGGCCCTGCAACAGGCCCGCGAGATCTACGCGGTGCGCGAGGACAACACCATCGTCGTCGGCGACCGCCCCTTTGCCCTGCTGCGCCGATGGATGCTGACCGCGGCCGACCGGCTGGTGGCCCGGGGCACCATCCCGACCGCCTCCGATGCGGCCTACCTCACGGTGGATGAACTGCGAGCGGCGATCGGCGGAGACACCGCTGAGTTGACCGAGCGTGTCGTCAGGCGTCGGGGCGAGGAGGCGTGGGTTCGTGCCACGCCCGGCCCCCTCTACATCGGCAACCAGGGGAGCCCACCCGACACCTCCCGCCTGCCGGCACCGTTGCGGGAGGTGAACGAACCCGTTCTGTGGGTGATCGGCCACGAGTACCCACCGCCGGTGGAGACGCCCGACGAGGCCGACGTGCTCATCGCCGGCGTGGGGGCGTCGGCGGGGGTGGCCGAGGGACGGGTCCGGATCATCCGGGGCTACGAGGAGATGGGCCGCATTCAGCAAGGCGACGTGCTGGTGTGCCAGGTGACGAGTCCGTCGTGGGCGCCGCTGTTCCCGCTGGTCGCTGCGGTCGTCGCCGATGGCGGTGGCGCGCTGAGCCACGCCGCCATCGCCTCCCGGGAGCACGGCGTGCCCGCCGTGTTGGGTACCGCCAACGGCACCTCGACGCTGCGGGACGGCCAGCGGGTGCGCATCGACGGCACCAGGGGCCTGGTCTACGACGCCGCTTGACGGTCCCGCCCTGCTGCGCGGACGCATGGCAACGACCTCCCTGGCCCAGGTGGGAGACTGCCACCATGATGCTCAGCGACGTCGCAGACCCCCGGTGACGGACCCACCGGGTCGCCTGATCGGCACGGGCCGTGCGGCGGACGTGTACGACCTCGGCGACGGCACCGTGTTGCGTCGGTATCGGTCATCGCAGAGCTCGGAGCCGGAAGCCCGCGCCATGGCCTGGCTGGGCGAGCACAGCGACCTCAACCTGCCCGCCGTCCACAGCGCCTCGGGCCGCGACCTCGTCATGGACCTGGTGCCCGGTCCCACGATGATGGAGGACGTCGAGGCGCGTCCGTGGCGGATCCTCGGTCATGCCCGCACGCTGGCCCGGCTGCAGCGGCGGCTCAACGGCATCGACGCGCCGGAGTGGTTCCCGGAGCGACCCGGTGTGCCTGCCGGGTGCCAGGTGCTCCATCTGGACCTCCACCCCATGAACGTCATTCTCGGACCGGCCGGTCCGACCATCATCGACTGGACCAACGTTGTGCGGGGGCATCGGTCGTTCGACGCCGCCATGTCCTTCGTCCTCATGTCGGGGTTCGAGGTCAGCGGGGCGAAGGACCGAGCGGGCCGACGGCTCATGGTCGAGATCTTCGCAGCCTCGCGTGGCCGCTCAGCGATTCGGAGCGTCCTCTCGGAGGCCATCGACTACCGCTTGGCCGATCCCAACACCACGCCGGGCGAGCGCTCGGCGCTCCTGCGCATCGGCGCCAGCCACCGCTGATTCGGCGCCGCGGCGCCGTCGGGCACTCGCCCGAACTCCGGCACCAACTCACGTCCCCTCGGGGTCGGGATCAGCCCCGAGCTGGCGGTGCCGGAAGGCTTCCCAGATCTCGGGGCGGAGTCGGCCACGGTCGGCCACCCGAAACCCGGCGTCGAGTGCCCAGGCGCGCACCTCGGCCGTGGTGGCCTCGCGCTCGGGGACCGGCCCGGCGGTGGTCAGCAGGTTGAGCCTGGCGGCACCCCCGGCCTCGTTCTGGTGGTGTTCGACGGCTGCTCCGAAGAAGCGGTAGGTCCACTCCTGGGCCAGGGTCCGGGTCTCGGCGAACACGATGGGCACCGCCGGATAGCGAACCGCCGCCTCGGCGAGCTGCTCGGCGATGGTCACCGGACGCACGTAGTGCAACTTGAACACCGACGAGTAGCGGTCGTCCACTACCAGGGCCGAGCGAGGCACGCCCGACAGCGCCGCCAGCAGCGTCCACAGCTTTCCGCCGACGAAGGTGGAGGCCAGATCGTCGATGCTCTTTCGCTCGACCACGGCGACGATCTCACCGCCCACCTCGACGCCGTAGTCGCCCACCGGCAGGGCCGATCGGGTGGTGGTGGCCTGCTGCCTGCTGAACTTCCAGGCATACCGTTCGCGGGTATCGACGACGATGTCGAGCCGGCGCCCCGCCGCCCGGGCGGTGGGGGTGGAGACGTTCGGGCGGGCCTGCTTGCGCGTTCGGGCGGACTGCCAGAACACCACCTCACGGCCGCGCGCCTTGGTGAACACGAATTGGGAGCGGTTCTCCCGAGCCCGATCCAGCACCAGGTCGATCGCCGCACCGCGACGCACACACGACCGCACCGGCGACCGCTCCACGATCTCGAGAGCTTCGCCGTCCGGCCAGTCGTCGGCCGGGTGACAGTAGATCTTGGACGTGCGTGGCCAGGTGTCCTTCACCTTCAAGACGACCGGCCGGGGCCGCAACGGCAGGCGCACCAGGTAGGGCAACGACGAATCGACCTGTGGGTTCCGGGCGATCACGAACTCCATCCCCACAGGCTAGGCATCACGTTCCCCGGCTCGGCCGATGCACCAGCCGGCCGAACCGCTGGAGCCCGTATGGTTGCTCCGTGGCACTTCGGCTCGGCACGTGGAACACGCAGTGGGCCACTCCCTCGAGCCGAGCAACGAGCCGGGGCCGGGCGGTGGCCGAACGACTCGCTGGCGCCGGCTGCGACGTGCTGGCGGCCACCGAGGTGCTCCCCGAGGTGCTACCGCCTGGGCATCTTGCCGATGCGGGCCGGGCGTGGGGGTATCCGGTTCGCGACGACCGGCGGCGCAAGCTGGTGTTGTGGTCGGCCGAACCGTGGCAGGACGTCCAGCTGGGCGAGCCCGGCACCCCGCTTCACGGCCGATACGTCCGCGGAACCACCGAAACGCCCATCGGTGCCGTCACCGTGGTGGGCGTGTGCATTCCCTGGCCCCACTGCCACGTGACAACGGGCCGCAAGGATCGGGCGCGGTGGGACGAGCACCTGGAGTACCTCCGGATGCTCCGGCCCGTGCTGGCCCGGATCAGCCAACCGCTCATCGTCGCCGGGGACTTCAACCAGCGCATCCCCCGCACGCGTCAGCCGCACCGGGCGGCCGACGCCCTCGCCGGTGCGCTCGGTGACCTGGTGGTGCCCACCTCCGCCGTTACCGAGCCCCGCCTCATCGACCACATCGCGCACACCGCCGACCTCGACGCCAGCCATCTCACGATCATTCCCGGTCGAGACGGCGGCCGTAGCTTGTCGGATCACGACGGCGTGGTCGTCCAGCTGCGGCGGGCCCCGGGCCCCGTCAAGCTGGGTCGACCAGCTCGCTGACCGTGACGAACTCCAGGCCCCGATCTCGGAGCGACTCCAGCAGGTCGTCCAGCGCTGCGGTCTCTCGTTCGCGACGCCGGCGGATCTTCCCGGCGAACACGTACTCGGGGTAGAAGGTGCCCCGGCCGATTCCATCGTGCAACAAGACGATGTCGCCGGGTCCGATGGCGGCGGCAACCCGCTCGGTCCATGCGGCCCTCGACTCCAGGCCCATGACCCGAGCCGACACGCTCCACATGGCGATGTCCAGATCCAGCCTCGCCGCCGCAACCGTCGCCGAGCCCGTGAGCTCGCCGCGTGGCGGCCGAAACCACCTGATCGGCCCCAGGTGGCGCACGGCGTTCAGGCCCTGCTCAACCTGGTCGTTCGTTTCAGCCGGCGACTGCAGGGCCAAGGGCAGATGCTCTGCGGTATGGGTGGCGATCTCATGGCCCTCCGCTGCGACCTGAGCGGCGAGCGATGGGTGCGCCCGGGCGTTGTGACCCATCATGAAGAACGTCGCCCGCCCCCCGACCGCCGCGAGCGACCGGAGCACCTGCGGGGTGAACGCAGGATCGGGTCCGTCGTCGAAGGTCAGCGCAATCCGGGGCGTGGCGGGGTCGCCGGACCACACCAGCTGTTGGCGACCGAGGCCCCCGCCCCCCGCCGGCACCGCCCGGGCGCGTTCGTGCACCTGATCCTGGGGAACCAGTACCCCCGACCTGGCATGTCCCTGGCCTTGGGCCAGTGCCGCGCCCGTCGCCGAGCCCGTCACCGCCGCACCGAGCGTGCCGGTGCCGGCCAAGCGGAGCGCATCTCGCCGATTCACCCACCACGTCCCTTCGTCCCGCGATCGGTCGGGTATCGATCGTCCACAACTGCGCTTTCCGCGATCCCGAGACCTTGCCACAACCAGTGGGCCCAACCCGAGCCGGGCCTCGCCGCCTACCCGCCGTTGCTTGCCGGCACGTAGGCGCGACAGGGCTGGCCCCGAAGCGCACCGCAGGCAGGAAGCGGACCGGACGGGTCCGTCCCGGTCACCACGGGCAGCACCAGGGCCGACGGTGCCTCGGCCCCGTAGCCCACGGTGATGGTGCGTGTGCCGTCCTCGCCGGTGGCGAACATCCACAGGGGCACGTCGCCCCCCGGTGCCTGCACGGTCACCCGCAGGCTCGATCCCGTCCGGAACTGCTGGACGAACGGGTGGATCGGCACCCGGACGTCGACCGGCTCACCGGGCTCCAGGGGCTGCGCATCGTCCGCAAGGTGGGTTTGGGCCGGGCGGATCTCGGTGGTGTGCTCCTCGTCCAGCGCCCGGTGCGATGCCCGCAGCCACCCGGAGGACACGTAGGTCTCCCGCCCGTCGGGGCGAACCTCGGACAGGGTCACCTGCAGGTCGGCGTCGGTGTCCGAGGACGCAATCGAGAGGTTCAAGCTGGCGGGCCCTGCCGCCAGCATCGGTTCGGTCAGCGGTTCGGTGACGTAGCCCAGCCCCGCCCCGTCGGCCACCGGCTTCCAGTTGAAGTCGGGCTCGGCGTCGTACACCCCGCCGTCGCCCAGGTTGGTCTCCGGTCGCTGGGACGGGTCCGAGCGGTAGTCGTCGCTGCCCGAACCCGCATCGTCGAGGTTGGGCACCAGCGCGCCGTCGTCGCCCAGGTACCAGGTGGTGGCCTCGGCCTCGCTCGGCGGCCAGGTGTCGAAGGCGAGCTCTTCGGAGGATTCCAGCGACCGGGGGCCAAGCTCACCGGCACCAAACTCGGCCAACACCCGCACCCGGGCGTCCTCCTCGAAGGTCGCCAGTGCCTTGTCGAAGTCGGTGGTGCCGGCGAACCGACTCTGCTCGACGGGCGGGGCGTCAGCGCCACCCGACTGCTCGTAGAGGGCTCCGGCCAGGCCAAGCACGTTGTCCGGGATCTCGGGGACGTCCTCGGCGACGAACAGGTAGAGGAACTCCGCCCATCGGGTGAGGATTTCGGGGGCCAGGGCATCGTTGTGGAACCCGTTGTAGAGCGTCACCCAGGTCTGGTCGTCGTTGTCGATGCGTTCCACCACGTTGAGCCAGTCGCTGCCCAGCTGTTCGTCCTGGGTGCCACCCACCAGGAATACGGGGACATCGATGTTCTCGGCCCAGTCGGCCGGGATGCGGCGCTCGTACAGGGCGGGGGCCTTGAATTCGTTGCCCTCCACGATGTCCAGCACGTTCAGGGTCTGGAGCCGCTGCTTCTGGTTCTCGATGCAGTGCTCGTCGCCGTCGGCGACCAGGATCTTCGCCCACTCTTGGCCGCCCTCGGGTGCAGGCTCGGCGTCGGACTGGCGTCCCTCAAGCCAGCCCTCGGCGAAGCCGGTGTTGCGGATGCCGCCCGGCGAGCCGATGCCGACGTACAGGTCCGACAGCACCGACATGGGGGCCAGCGCCGCCAGGCTCGGTGGTTGGGTGCCACCCACGTACAGCTGGCTGTAGCCGGAATAGGAGATGCCCACCATGCCCACCTTGGAGCCCTTCACCCAGGGCTGGGCGCCGACGATCTCCACCGCGTCGTAGCCGTCGTAGATGCTGGGCAGTCCGAACATGTCGAAGTCGCCGCCCGAGCAGCCGGAGCCACGGATCTGCACCGAGACGACGGCGAACCCCAGCAGCGGTGCGACGATCGATCCGACCGCCGTCGAGGTGGACGGGGCCAGCGGATCACCCTCGGATTCGGGGTCGCTCAGCTGCGCGGCGATGGACGCCAGAGCATCGCCCGGTGCAGCGGTTTCGTAGCCCGAGTACTCGATCAGCGTGGGAAACGGGCCATCGGCAAGCGTCTTGCCCTCGGGGAGGCGAACCGTCGCCGCCAGCTCCACCCCGTCGCGCATGGTGATGTAGTTGAGACCCTGCTCCATCTGCTGCTCGTCGAAGAACGACTGGTCGGGCGTGTCGGCCTCGTCCAGCACCGTGATGGGCTCGGACTGGCGCTCCTCACCGTCGACGCTGAATCCCACCCGATAGCCGTCGCCGGGCTCCAGGTCGCGGAAGACGACCGAGCCCAACTCGTCGGTGGTCGCCTCGGACTGCTCCCCGTCGGGCCGGTGCAGCGACACCTCGGTGGTCGGTGGGAGGTCGGTGGCTCCGATCCGTTCGATGCCCCCGTAGGTCTGGACGGAGGCATCGACCTCGCCGTCGGGAGCGCTCGAACCGGCCTCCTCGGAGGTGCAGGAGGCGAGCGTCAGGGCGGCGGCGGCCACCACCGCGAGCGGACGGGCGTGACGGTGTGTGGGCATTTCGGATCGGGTCCCCTCAGGACGGCGTCGGTGGCCGGGGCGAGTCTCTCGCATCGCGCCGGTGGATCGACAACCGAACCCAAGCCAACCCGGAGTGCTTCCCGCAGGACGCCAGCTGCTGTTCGAGCAAGTCTTGTTGGCCGACGACTCGGCCCTGCCGCGTTCTCTGCCGAGGGCGCCCGTCCTACCGACTGGTTCCGGAGGCGAGGGTCGGCTCCGTCTCGACCTCGGGTTCGCCCTCAATGTCGAGGCGGGGCAGGATCCGGTCGAGCCAGGCCGGGAGCCACCAGTTGGCGTCTCCCACCAGCGCCATCGTCGAGGGAACGAGGATCATACGGACGATGGTGGCGTCGACCGCCACGGCGGTGGCCAGGCCGATCCCCATCATCTTCACCACGGGGTCGGCGCTGCCCACGAAGCCAAGGAACACGCTGATCATGATGAGCGCCGCCGCAGTGATGACCTTGGCGGTTGCCCCCAGCCCCTCGACGACGCTGTCGATGTTCGAGTGACCTCGGTGGTACTCCTCCCGAATGCGGGACAGGATGAACACCTCGTAGTCCATCGACAACCCGAAGAGGATGGCGAACATCATCATCGGGACGAACGACGCGATGGGGACCGCCTCCTCGAGCCCGATGAGCGAGCGCCCCCATCCCCACTGGAACACCGCAACCACCACCCCGTAGGCGGCCCCGATGGACAACAGGTTCAGGAGCGCCGCCTTCAGCGGGACCAGCACAGACCGGAAGACCATCATCAGCAGCAGGAACGACAACGTGACGACGGCGCCGATGAACCACGGGAGCCGTTCGGCGATCTTGTCGGACTGGTCGATGAACCCTGCCGTTGGGCCTCCGACCAGCACCGTCGCGTCGCTGCCGGCCATGGCGTCGGGAATGGTGGTGTAGCGCAGGCGGTGGACCAGGTCACTCGTGGCCTGATCTTGGGGCTTGGTGGTGGGAATGGCGGTGAGCAGGGCAGTGTCGCCGGCCTCGTTGGTGGCGGGTGGTGACACCGCCCGGACGCCGGGGTCGTCGCCGACCGCGGCGGAGAGTCCGTCGAGCACGGTCGGGTCGCCCCCGTCGCCCAGGTCGATCGTCAACAACAACGGCCCGTTGAACCCGGCGCCGAATCCGTGGGCCAGCAGGTCGTAGGCACGACGGTGGGTGGCGCTGGTCGGGTCCGTGCCGGCGTCGGCCTGACCGAGGCGCATGTCGATCACGGGGAACGCCATCGTCAACAGGATGAGCGTGGCTGCGCTGGCCGAGCGCCAGGGATGATGCGCCACCCAGTGGGCCCACCGCACCCAGCCGCTGTGGCCGTCGCTCACCTCGATCGCTGTGCCCGATGCGGCTTCGGCTGCGTGCGCCGCTGCCTCGCGGTTCGACTTCGCCAGGACTCGTGCGCCGGCGAAGCCAAGCAACGCCGGAAGCAGCGTGATCGCCACCAACACCGCGACGGCGACGACCAGCGAGGCGGAGTAGCCGAGCGCGGCCACGAAAGGAATCCCGGCCACCTGGAGGCCGAGGATGGCCACCACGACGGTGCCGCCGGCGACGACCACGGCCTGGCCCGCGGTGGCGTTGGTTCGACCGATGGACTCCTCGTTGGCCATGCCGGCCTCGAGGTTGTCTCGGTGGCGGCTCAAGATGAACAGCGCGTAGTCGATCCCCACCCCCAGACCGATCATGGTGCCCAGGCGGGGTGCCACCGACGGGATGTCGATCAGCGCGCCCAACAGCCCAACGAGCGACAGGCCAACCGCAAGGCCCAACACGGCCACCCCAAGGGGCAGGATCGCCGAGTACACGCTGCGGAAGGTGACGAACAGGATGATCAGCGCGGCGATGATGCCGATCATCTCGGCCGGGCCGGTGCTGCGTTCCTTCAACACCGTGGGGAGTTCGCCGCCGTACTCAACTTGCACCTCGGCTGCTTCTGCGGGCCCTGCCGTCTCGATCAAGGCATCGACCGCCTCGCGTCCCAATTCCGCAGTGGATCCGTCGAACTGGACCGAGGCGAACGCCGTGGCGCCATCGGGTGAGATCGAGAGGGGGCTGGCCAACGGATCGGTCACACCCACCACGTGGTCGAGCCCCTCAACCTCAGCGACCGTCGCGTTGATTCCGGCCGCGGAACCCCGGTCGGTCACCGAACCATCGGCGACATGGAAGACCACCATGGCGGTGGCGCCGGACCGTTCCGGGAACTTCTCCCGCAGCAGATCGATCGCCTGCTGGGACTGGACCCCCGGTACCTCGAAGTTGTCGACCGTGCCCCCACCGGCGGCTCGATTGGCCACGACGAACATCACCGCAATGAGCACCCAGGCTGCGACCACCAGGATGCGCTTCCGAGCGGCGAGGCGTCCGAGTCGGTAGAGCCAGTTCGACATGAGGGCCGAGCCTCCTTCTGCGCCAGCCGATGCGAGCTGCACCGAGTATCTTTTCGCAGTTACTGCAATATTGCACCCGCTGTAGCCATCTGTCAAGATGTCGCCATGACCGACGAACCGGGCCTGCGAGCGCGAAAGAAGCGCCAGCGGCGGCGATCCATTGAAGGCGCTGCCATGGCCCTCTTCGAGGAACACGGGTTTGACGGGACGACCATCGAACAGATCGCTGCCGCCGCCGACATCGCACCCCGGACGTTCTTCTCGTACTTCCCCACCAAGGAGGACGTCGTTCTTGCCGACTACTCGGGCCGGCTCGAACGTATCCTCGCCGAGCTCGGTCGGCGGCCCGAATCGGAGGCGCCGTGGGATGCGTTGCAGGCCTCCTTCGTGGAGGTCGCCGCCGACTACGAAGCGGCCCGCGACGACCTGATCCGGCGGTTCACCATCATGTCTGCCAACGCCGCCGTGTACGCCCGAAGCCTGCAACTCCAGGCCGGCTGGGAGGATGCGCTCGCCGACGTGCTCAGCCGGCGGGCGAACGGGACAACCGACGACCTGGAGTCCAGGCTGCTCGCCTCCGCCGCGCTCGCCTGCGTGCGTTCATCGCTTCGGCACTGGCTGCTCACCGGCCACGCCACCCCCCTGCCCACCCTGATCGACGACTGCTTCGGTCGGCTGGCCGACGGCCTCGCCCACCAGGATCGCGCCTGAGCAGGCTGGCTCACGATCCGACCAATACTCGACATACGGGCGGTTGGTGCTCGGATATCACGTCCGCCACTCCGCAGCGTTGCCTCGACGGGCACCTAGGGTCCGGAGATGCGCATCGTCGTCACCGGGGCAAACGGATTCCTGGGAAACAACCTTGCCGCAGCACTTCTCGACGACGGGCACAAGGTGGTGGCCGCCGACCGGGCTCGCTCCGCGGCATTGGACGACCTGGAAGTCGAGTTCGCCGAGATCGACGTGCTCGACCGTCACTCGCTGGTGGCGGCGTTCGACGGCGCCGATGCGGTCTTCCACCTGGCAGCGATCATCTCGATCACCGGGGACCCGGACGGCACCGTCGAACGCGTCAACGTCCAGGGCCCGCGCAACGCCGCAGAGGCGGCTCTCGAAGTGGGGGTGACACGTTTCGTGCATTGCAGCTCGGTGCATGCCTACGACCTGAGGACATGCGGGCCGTCACTGGACGAGACCGGGCCCCGCACGGTGAACCCCCATGCCCCCGCCTACGACCGAACGAAGTTTGCCGGCGAGCAACAGGTCCGCGCCGTGGTCGCCAGGGGGCTCGACGCCGTCATCGTGAACCCCACAGGGGTATTCGGCCCTCGCGATTTCGGCGGCTCGCGCATCGGCGAGACGATGCAGCAGCTCCGCACCGGGCAAATCCCGGTGACCGTCACCGGGGGATTCGATTTCGTGGATGTGCGCGACGTGGCCCAGGGCATGCTCGGCGCGCTCGCTCGGGGACGGACGGGTGAGAACTACCTGCTGTCCGGAACCAGGATCTCGATCCGCGAATTGGGTCAGCTGGTGGCGACCGTGGAGGAGACGAGGCCGCCCCGCATTGACATTCCGCTGGGACTCGTGAAGCCGCTCGCCCCGCTGGTCGAGCTGCTCACCCCGTCCGGCACGCTTCCGCTCTTCACCCAGGACTCGCTGCACGCACTGGAGTTCTCGCCGGCCGTCAGCCACTACAAGGCCGCGACCGAACTCGGCTACGCCTCCCGGCCCATCCACGTTTCGGTCGGCGATGCGATGCAGTGGATGCGTGACAGGTGACCACACCAGCACCTTGTGAATAACTAGAACACGTTCTACTTTGGGCCTTCGACCACCCTCCTTGGGGGAGCCATGCTCCGACGACAGAAGCGAACGCACGATCCGGTTTGGGACGGCGCCGATAGCGACCGGGTCCGGGTGCTGCTTGAATGCGAGGCCGACTCGACCCCGTCGCTCATCGCCAGCGTCATCGAGCAGGAGGGCTACGAGGTGCGGACGTGCTGCGGCCCCGAGGATGTGGGCTGTTCACTGGTGGACCACGGCGTGTGTGAGCTGGTGGAAGGCGCCGACGTCGTCGTCAACATGTTGCGCCCGCACGAAGGCGGGGCCGCGGTGCTCGACCGAACGCTGGCGCGTCGGCGCCCTCCGGCCGTGGTGGTGGAGCAATCACCCCACCAATCGCGCACCACCGAGCCCGGCGGAGCGGACACGCCGGGCATCGACACCGACCGTGTCGTGGTGGCCCACACCCCAGTCACCCGCAACAAGTTGGTTGGGGCGATTCGGGCAGCGCTCGACCAACGCCACGCTGCCGCCACGGCACGGGGCCGCTAGCGCGCCCGTCGACCCCCGACCTGCATCCTCTGGGTACGTGACGTGTTGGCGCGCGTGTGCGCTGTGGCGGCTCCCGGTCAGGGCCGAGCGAAGAAGGGCAACGACTCGAAGCGGCGCACGAAGGGCCCCGGTGCGTAGCGGCCTCGCTCCCCGTCGACGCCGAAGTTCGGGAAGCGGTCGAGCAGGCGCTCCACGGCGACGCCGGCGGCCAGGCGGGCGACGGCGGCGCCCAGGCAGTGGTGCGCTCCGTATCCGAAGGACACAATTCGGTCCAGGTTCCGTCGGACGTCGAGGGAGCCGGCGGTGGGGCCGAACTCGCGCTCGTCGCGGTTGGCCGACCCGTAGAGCAGCATCACCTTGCGGCCCGCGGGAATCGTGGTGCCCAGCACCTCAACGTCGCGGGTGGCGGTGCGGGCGAGGTTCTGCACCGGGGTCGTCAGCCGGAGGAACTCATCGATGGCCGGGCGGATACGCGCCGGGTCCTCCAGCAACCAGTCACGCTGCTGGGGCATCCGCGCCAGCAGATCGAGCGTGCCTCCCAAGAGGCCCGTGGTGGTGTCGTTGCCCCCGGTCACCATGGTGAACACGAACCCCACGATCCAGAACGCATCGACGGCGTCCGGGCCCGCAGCCACCAGCTGGGACACCAGGTCGTCGCCGGGGTCAGTTCGGCGCCGCTCGATCAGGCGATCGGCGAAGCCAAACAGGTCGCTCAGTGCCCCTCCCGCGCCCACGACATCGCCCGTAGCGTTGGCCGCGACGATGGCGTTGGTCCAGCCGTCGAACCGAGGGCGGTCCTGGCGCGGCACCCCCAGATAGTGGGCCACAAGGAAGCTCGGAAAGGGCTTGAGGAACAGCTCGACGATGTCGACCTCGTCCGCGCCGCGGGCCTCCACCTCGTCGAGGCACCGATCGACGAAGTCGATGATGTCGGGCTCGAACGGGGCGACCCGGGTGGGTGTCATCGGCCGGCTCACCAGGCGGCGCATGGCCGTGTGCTCCGGTGGGTCCATCATGACGATCGGAGCAGCCCGCCCGGCGAACATATCCATGACGTTCGGGTCCAGGGTCAGACCCTGGGCCGAGGAGAAGGTGGCGGTGTCCCGAACGGCGTCGAACACGTCGGCAAACCGGGACAGCACGTAGAACTCGCCGAACTCGGGGTCCGCGTTTCGGTGGACGGGGTCGTGGTCACGAAGCCAGCGGTAGTCCTCCCACGGCGATCGCCACGACTCCCCTCCCCGCAGCAGATACGGCCGGGCTTCGCTGTCCCCAGGCCGGGCGCTGTCTCCGGACTGAAGATCGCTGACCGACGTTCCTCGTGGCGACACATGGCCAACGTCGCAACGCATCTGCCACCTGTCAAGTCAATCGGGGAGCCGCAGGGAGGCACGTCGAACCGGTTGACCGATATGGCACCATGAACGCATGAGCTGGGGAGAACCGGAAAACGACGAAGAACGGCAACGCAATTGCGCGGCCGCACGCAGTCGGCGAGAGGCCGCCCGCGAGAAGCTGGGGCAAGTTCGGGAACGGGTTGCCGGGTTGCGCGAGCGGGCTCACGAAACACAGAGTCGGTACCGCCAAGCGGCGACCCGAGCCGAAGGCTTGGCCAGGGCTGCCGGCACCGCCGCCACCGAGGTCTCAGCCGGCGAACGCGACCTGACCGCTGCGCTGAGACACAAGGAAGAGACCGCCCGGGAACGGGACCGCGCACGAGATGCGGCGCAGGAGGCGCGGGAAGACACCTTTCAGCCGGTCGGGCTGGAACGAGCCCACGACGAGGAGGTGGAGCGACAGGCCCAGGCAGCCCACGAGCGGGCGTTGGAGTTGGTCCAGAACGCGCAAGCCCACCTGGAACGGCTCCGAGCCCAGGAATCCGAAGCCGATGAGCGTGCGAGGGAAGCGTCGCAGGCTGCGGCCGAACTGGAGTCTTCGGCCCGAAGCGCCCAAGCAGAACTGGAGCACAACGAGGGCTTCATCGGCGAAGCGGAGCGCGACCTCAGCCAGGCCGAATCGGACGTGAATCGTTGGTGCGGATGAGCGATGACGCCTGGGACGACCCGGAGGTCGACGCCTTCGTCGACGAGATCTTGGGCAACGCCCCGGTAGCCGGGGACGACGTCGGCGCCGTCCCCGACGACATCGGGACGGTCATCGCCGAATCGGGCGTCGATGTCGAGGCCATCTTCCCGCCAATCGATGTGGTCGACGGCCTCAACGCCCGTTTCGACGATCTGATGCCCGACCCTGAGCACGCGACAGGCGAACAGTTGGATCAGGCGCTGATGCTGGTGGACGAGGCGCTCGTCGAATGCGCTCAGCTCAAGCAGCTTGCCCGATCGGCGCTGTTCTCCAGCGTTGAGTCCGACCTCACGCGCCGCATCCGAGACGAGAAGGCCGGGGTCTTCCGGGTGCGATCCGATGTCCAGTCACGACGGAAGCGGGCCGCTGATTCCGAAGCCGAAGCCATGCCTCGATCACAACGATCAGGCGGCTTCGTGGAGGATTTCGGGGGTGATGACATCAACACCTCCCGAGCTGGCGCCACCGCGGACGTGCTGCGTGTCCAAGAGGAGGCGCAGTCGGCGATCAACGACATCTATCGCGACCTGGCCGCAAAGCGTCGGGCTTCGGCGGAGACTCGACTCCAGAAGTGGCACGAGCTTCACTTCCCGCGCCGGTTCTCGTGATGCCAGCTGGCAGTGTGTCCCCAGGAGTCACGCCGCCCGTAGCGTGAGCCAAGCGCCCATGCCAGTTGGCGCAACCAGTCCGCGGTGCCACAGCAGAGGAGGACGACCATGACTTGGTCGACGAAGAACATCCCAGACCAGACCGGCAAGGTCGCTGTCGTCACCGGGGCCAACGGCGGGCTCGGCCTGGCTTCTGCCAAGGCGCTCGCCGGCAAGGGCGCCCACGTGGTCATGGCGGCCCGCAACCAGACCAAGGCCAAGGCGGCTCACGACGAGATTCTCGCCGCGCATCCGTCGGCGTCGCTGGAGATCGTGGAGGTCGACCTCGGGTCGCTGGCATCGGTCGAGACCGCGGCGACGCAGATCGCTGCCGCCCATGCCCGGATCGACATCCTGATGTGCAACGCCGGGGTCATGGCGCTGCCCCAAGGAAGTACCGAGGATGGCTTCGACACCCAGTTCGGCATCAACGTGCTGGGGCACTGGGCGCTGGTGTCGCGCCTGTTGCCGATCGTCGTCCGCACGCCCGGAGCGAGGGTCGTGACCTTGTCGAGCACCGCGCAACACACCGGCCGCGCCGTCGACCCCGACGATCCCCACATGCTCACCAACTACGACCCGTGGCGCATGTACGGACAGACCAAGCTTGCCATGCGCCACCTCGCCGTTGGGCTTCACGAACAGTTCGACCGCGAGGGGGTGGACGCCAAGGCGCTGTCGGCCCAGCCCGGCCTGACGAACTCCGACCTGCAGACCACCACCCGGGCGGAAGGAGGCGCCGGCCTCCTGGGCACGGTGTCCGAGAAGCTCGTGAAGGTGACGGGCATGTCCACCGATCGCGGCGCGCTGAGCCAGCTGCGCGCAGCGACCGACCCCTCAGCACCGGGTGGTGGCTTCTACGGGCCGCTGCTGGCAACCAACGGGCCGCCCGTCCTCAAGCCCCTGGTCCGGCCGGGCAGCGACGCGGCGATCAAGGCCCTGTGGGAGGTCGCCGAGCGCGAGACCGGCCTGACCGTGGACGTCGCCGCCGCGCTCAAGGAGGGCTAGCCCGCAGTCGCGACGGGGATCGGCGGCACTCCTGTGCCCGTGTCGCCTTCACCGTGGGCGCTCGCCCGACCGTTGCTCGTGGCCTCCAGCAGAAACGCACCGGCGGTGACACACTGGGAGATGCATCGGCCCGGCCACGGGCCGACACAAGGGGGAACAGCCATGAGCGTGTACAAGGTCATTGAACTGGTGGGCACGAGCGAGGACTCATGGGAGGACGCCGCAGTCAACGCAGTCACCCTGGCGCAGCAGAGTCTCCGTGACGTCCGAGTCGCCGAGGTGATCGAGCAGGACATGGACCTCACGGCCGCCGACGTCATCACCTTCCGAACCAAGCTTCGGGTCTCGTTCAAGTTCGAAGGCCAGTAGTACGCTGGCCGCTGCTCCGGCAGCGGCCTCAGCCCAGAAGATGCCGATCGGGCGGCAAGAAGTCAGGCCTGCCCGCGACGGAAGCGCAGGTGGGTGGGGCTGCGGAACGCCAGGGACTGCTTCCAGGCGATCGTGTCGTGGTCGATGGTGTAGACGCCGAACGTCTCGATGAAGGCACGCAGGGCGATGCGGGTCTCCATCCGGGCGAGGGCGGCACCGATGCAGTGGTGGATGCCATGCCCGAACGACAGCGGTGACGGGTCGTTGCGGTCGAGGCGAAGCTCGTTTGGATCGGCGAACCTCCGGGGGTCTCGATTGGCGGCACCAAGCATGACCGTCAGGTTCTGCCCCTTCTTGATGGTCACGCCCCCGATGGACACGTCTTCCAGCGCGGCCCGCGGGTCGGTGTGGAGCGCCGTGTCGTAACGGAGCAGTTCCTCCACGGCGTTGGGCCAGAGCTCCGGGTTCTCCGCGAGGAGGGCCAGCTGGTCGGGGTGATCGGCGAGGGCGACGATGGCATTGCCGATGGCACCGCTGGTGGTTTCGTGACCGGCCAACATCAGGATCGCCACCATGCTGATGAGTTCCGATCGATCGAGCCGGTCGCCCTCCCGCTCGGCCTTCACGAGCGCGCTCATCAGATCGTCGCGGGGTTCGTCGAGGCGCTCGTCGGCGAGTTCGCCGTAGTAGGCGGCGAGCTCTTCGCAGGTTCCGTCGACCTTGGCCGGGTCGACCGGCACGAACGGATCGAAGACCTCCCGCAGCTCGGTCGAAATCCGGGCCACCCAGGCCCACCGGTCGTGCGGCACGCCGATGAGCTCGGAGATGACGTCGATCGGGAGCGGTTCCGCCAAGCCAGCCATCACCTCGGGGTTCGGTTGCGCGGCCATCGCCCCAACCAGGTCGGCGGCGAGCGCTTCCACGCGCGGTTCGAGCCGTTTCATCTGTTGCGGAGTGAAGGCCCGGTTCACGACGGAGCGGAGCCGGGTATGCAGCGGCGGGTCGGTGAACAGCAGCGCGTTGCGGAGCAACCGCTTGGTGCTGTCGCTGAGCCGCGAGTACGGCCGGGCCTCGAGGAGGAGTTCGAGTTGGGCTGCAACGCCGAAGCTGGGCGAGCTCAAGACCTCCCGACCCTCGTCGTAGCCGACCACCGCCCATTGCTGCAGGAACGGACTGAACGAGATCGGCCCGGCCAAACGCATCCGTTCATAGATGGGATACGGGTCGATGAAGCGGTCGGGGCCCAGGATGTTGCCCCACTTGTCCAACCGAAACACCGCATCGGCGAGCCGGGGACGTTTCACCAGACCTCGAAGGACCGACAGCGCGACTTCCTCGCGGCGCATCACCAACGTCGGGTCGGAGGCTCGGTGGGCGGTGTTGGGCTCTGGCGTGGGACGAGCAGCATGCGAGAGTCTTGCAGATGTCCCAAGCTCACCGGCTCCATGCCGGCGTCGGGGGAGGGCCGATCGTCACCGATCGGGGAGCAGCTGCCTCACCTCACTGGCGGAGAGGATCCGTCCGGAGGCCGCCACCTCGTCGTCGATGACCAGCGCCGGGGTGGACATCACGCCCCAGGAGGCGATCTCGGCAGGGTCGGTGACCTTGTCGAATTCCGCCTCGACCCCTGCGTCTGCGACGGCAGCTCGTGCTGCGACCTCGAGCTGGTCGCATTTCGAGCATCCGCTGCCCAGGATCTTGATGTTCATGATGTGCTCCTTCGCATCGGTGTGGCGGTCTACAGGACGGCGTTGAAGAGGTAGCCGGTGGCGACAATGCCGGTGGCAACCACGGCGATGAACGTCACGATCAGTTTTGGTTGCAGCACCCGGCGCAGCAGGATCGTTTCGGGCAGCGAGAGAGCGACGACGCTCATCATGAAGGCCAGCACGGTGCCCATCGGCATGCCCTTGTCGTGCAGCGCCTCGACCAGTGGCATGACTCCGGCGGCGTTGGAGTACAGCGGCACACCGAGTCCGACGGCGACCGGCACGCCGGCCGGGCCCACGGCATGTTCGGCAAACCACGCTTCGGGCACCCAGCCGTGGATGACCGCACCCACCCCGATGCCCACCAGCAGGTACGGCCAGATCTTGGCCAGGATCGAGGCGACCTCTTCTCGGCCCATGGCCAGGCGGTCGTCCCACGACAGCCCCATCGATGGGTCGACCACCTTGCCGCGCAGCTTCGTCTCGAACACGAACGGCTCCACCCACCGCTCAAGACCCATGCGACCCATCGTCCATCCGGCCAGCGTGGCGATCACCAGCCCGGTGCCGATGTAGAGGGCCGTCACCTTCCACCCGAACAAGCCGTAGAGCATGACGATGGCCACCTCGTTCACCATCGGCGACGCGATCAGGAAGCTCATCGTGACCCCGAGCGGAACCCCGGCGGCAACGAAGCCGATGAACGCCGGAACCGCCGAACACGAGCAGAAGGGCGTCACCACCCCGAGGCCAGCAGCCGCGGCGTTGCCGACACCCTCGCGACGCCCGCCGAGCAGGGCCCGTGTGCGCTCGACCGACATGAAGCTGCGCAGGACCGTCACCACGAAGATGATCCCCGTCAGCAACAGCGTGATCTTGGTGACGTCGTAGAAGAAGAAGTGGACCGACTCCCCCACCCGGCTGTCCGACTCGAGCCCAACGACGTCGAAGAGCAGCCAATCCCAGAACGGGCGGGTGAGGCTGTACAGCACCCACCACAGGGCCGCAGCCCCGCCCACCAGCCACCATCGACGCGCTGGTGGGCTTGACGAGGGCGCCGGCGCCGACTCAAGGGAGGCGCCCATCTCGGGCTCGACGGGGGACGCTCGCAACTCATCGCTACTCATCGTTTTTCGACGATACACGATGATTGAGGCGACAACAAGGACCAAGCCGGGTATCGTCGATGGTCGATGGACACCCTCGACACGATGGCAACCGACAGCAACCTGGCTGCGATGGCAAAAGCGTTGGGCCACCCAGCCCGCGTCCAGATCCTCCGGGTGCTGGCCGCACGAGACACCTGCGTGACCAACGAGGTCGTCGACGAATTGCCCCTTGCCCAGTCGACGGTCTCCGAGCACCTCCGCATCCTGCGCGAAGCCGGACTGGTTCAGGGGGAGATCGACGGACCCCGCACCCGCTACTGCATCAACCCCGCCGGGCTCGCAACCCTCAAGGCGGCGGTCGGTTCGCTCTAGACGATTCTCGGGCGGCAGCTCACAGTGCGGTGTGTCGGACGGAGAGGGGTTGGCGGGCGCTTCACTCCGGGCTGCGGAAGCGCCGTCGTCGCGGATACGATGACGGCGCACTTTGGAGAGGTGCCGGAGTCCGGTCGATCGGGCCTCCCTGCTAAGGAGGTGATGGGGCAACCCATCCGTGGGTTCGAATCCCACCCTCTCCGCTGGCGAAACTGCAGGCGACGCCTGGCAAACACGGAGCCCTCGGACCTCGGTTCGGGGGCTCCGTCGCGCCTGGCGACCTCCTCGGCGCCGGTGCGGCTGCGCCGCCCTCGACGACCCGGGCGTCGGTCGCGTGACGGATGACACCATCACAAAGGTTGCGTAACCGTAACAAAACCGTAAAGTAACGCCCTCGCAACCGGCATTCAGCCGGCCACCTCCCCGGTTTCGGCAACGGCGCCGCCCGGGGGGTGGCCCGGCGGGCGCCGGCCCCACTCCGTCAGACCGGCGGCGCAACCCTGGAGGCAACTCCCATGAACATCCCCCGTTCCATTCGACGCACCCTCGGCGGCGCAGCGGTACTGGCCCTGGCCGCCACCGGCTGCGTCTCGGCCCCCTCGACCACCCGCTACCAGTCGGGCGCTGCGTCGTACTACAACGCCGCCGGCGGACCGGTGGCGTTTCCCCGGGTCCGCACCTCGCGCGGCTGCGCCCACCGCACCGCTGCGCCGGGCACCACGCTGCACATCCGCCGCGGCAACCGCGCCACTACCTGCGTGGTGAACGACCGCGGCCCGTACATCAGCGGCCGCATCGTCGACCTTCAGCCCAACCAGTTCCGTGACCTCGGCCCGATCTCGGCCGGGGTGCTGCGCGGCGTCGAGATTCGCTACTAGGCGCTAGCCCTCGGGCGTCATGACCGAGAACATGGCCCCGGTCGGGTCGGCCATCGAGGCCAGGGTGCCGACGCCCTCCATGGGGGTGGCCTCCATCATCACCTGAGCGCCAAGCCCCCTGGCGGTCTCGACGGTGGCGACTGCGTCGTCAACGTGGAAGTAGACGCCCCAGAAGGGGGGCATGCCCTCCATGGGCGGAACCATGGCGCCCGCGATGCCCTGCTCGTTTCCACCCTCGACGAAGAACACCGTGTACTCCCCCGACGGCATGGGCATCACCTGCGCCGTCCAGCCGAACACCTCGCCGTAGAACGGCGCCACGGCGGCGGGGTCCGGCGTCATCAGCTCGTTCCAGGTGAGGGCGCCGTGCTCGTTCACCACCTCGCAACCGATGTGCTCCTTCGCCTCCCACAGGCAGATCACCGCACCGGCAGGATCGGCGACCACCGCCATTCGGCCGGCCTCCATCACGGGGATGTCGCCCTGCATCACCGTGCCGCCGGCGCCTTCCACCTTGCCCACGGCGTCATCGAGGTTGGTGACGGTGACGTAGCTCGTCCACACCGGCGGCATGCCCGAGGCGGCCATCTCCTCGGACAGCGTCATCATCCCGGCGGCGCTGTGCCCGTTCTTGGAGCACATGATGTAGTCGGTCTCGCCGGTCTCGTCCTCGGCGAAGGTCCAGCCGAAAAGCTCGCCGTAGAACGCCCGGGCAGCATCGGTATCCGGGGTGGCAAGGTCGACCCAGCTGGGCACCCCGTTTGGGTAGGACGTCACAGTCGGCATCGGCGGCCTTTCTTCATCAGGTACTCCGGCCCGTCGCCGAAGTGGTTCGGACCCTAGTATTGGTTTTTCAACCACGCAACGGATGGAGGGAACACGATGACCACGACCGGCGCCCACCAACGACGGTCGTACCGCCAGCCGTGCCCGGTGGCGCACGCCCTCGACATCGTGGGCGAACGATGGACGTTGCTGATCGTGCGCGACCTCATGTTCGGCCCCCTGCGGTTCACCGACCTCCGGGCCGGCCTGCCGGGGCTGGCGCCGAACCTGTTGTCCGATCGGCTTCAGTTCTTGGTCGATCGGGGAATCCTCGAGCAGATCGAGATGTCGAATCCGACCCGAGTGGCCTACGCGCTGACCCAGCGAGGTCGGCAGCTCAGCCCCGTGGTGCACGAGCTGGCGCGGTTCGGAGTTGCGGAGTGGGCCGACCCGGACGACGACCCGCCGCCGCCTCGGCTTGAGCGGGGCGCCCTGTTGTCCTTGATGAGCCCTGAGCGGCTCGGCCCGAGCGGCTGGACCGCGCTGCTGGTGCTGCCCAAGAGCTCCACGAGCCTCGCCGTCGCCGGACGGGGTGAGCACTCGCCGCTCGAACGACTTCGCCTGCACCCTGCCGAGGCAGGTGTCGTTCACGACCTCGTCGTCACCACCACGCTTGGAACGCTCACCCGGCTCCGTCGGGGCGAGCTAACGCTGACGGAGGCCGAGCGGGACGGCCTCCGGGTGGAGGGCCAACCCGAGGCGCGGCGCGAACTCGCCCTGCTGCTGGGGTGGCCCGCGCGTTCGCTGCCGGGTCCACCCACTGGGACGTGATCGACGCGGGTTCCTCGCCCGAGCCGGGTGCCTCGAACCCCACCCCCAGCACGCCGGAACGTGCGGTAAGGAGGCACGCCCAACCTGTTTGGCTCACCCCGCCCCAGCGCCTAGGGTTGCCTGCTCAACACCAGCGCTCGTAGCTCAATTGGATAGAGCATCTGACTACGGATCAGAAGGTTGGGGGTTCGAGTCCCTCCGAGCGCACTGACCGCCGTGACGACGAGCAGACCCAAGGCCCATCGGTTCTGTGCGGAGAGGACCAAGCGACCAGCTCGGGGCTCGGAGGGTACGGTCCGTGGCATGCGCGACGACGGGCCGGGCGTTGACACAGCACGATGATCATTCACATTCGCTGGTTGTTCCACCAAGGTGTTTGCCTGGCGGGGGTTCGGATGCTCATCGGTCGCGTGTGGAGACTCGTGATGCCGCTTAACGACCTTCGATGGGCGAAGTAAGGGATGCCGCTGCGGTTCGGTTCCCGGGGACATGCGTTGCCCTCTGTCCCGGAGCGGTTGAAGGGTCCGACGCCGTGAGTTCCGGGTCGTGGGCTTCGTCCGAAGGCGTGCAGCGGTCGATGCGGTCCAACCGAGGCAGAGACACCGCTCCGGAGATCGCCGTTCGGAGGGCAGTATGGGCACGGGGCATGCGGTATCGGGTGGACGCCCGCCCCCTGCCGGATCTGAATCGCCGCGCCGACCTGCTCTTCCGCCGAGAGCGCGTCGCTGTGTTTATCGACGGGTGCTATTGGCACAGCTGTCCCATCCACGCCACACGTCCGAGCACCAACAGCGACTTCTGGGTCCACAAGCTCGAGAACACGATCGCCCGGGACACCGACACCAACGATCAACTGAGGGCCCACGGTTGGACCGTCCTCCGCTTCTGGGAGCACGAAGACGCCGCAGCGGTTGCAGACGCAGTCGAACAGGCCGTGCGCGGGCGCAGCGAAGCGGCCAACTGAGGAGCTCATGTGGTTCGACCCGCCCGGGCTCCACCGAAAGGTCGGCCTGGCAGGCCTTCGGCATCTACTCTGGAAGTCTGAACATCCAGCCGAGGCCGATTCCCATCTTCGTTGTCACACCCCACCTCTACTGTCGAACGCGTGTTCCTTACACGTTCGCTCAGATGCGGGGAGAGCCATGCAACGTTCCAGCGGGTACTGGCAGATGACGATACTCAGCGGGAGAGAGCTCTCGGGTCGGCGCGTGGACGGTTCAGAGGACCCTGATCAACCCCAAATCAGAACGCTCGACCTCTTCGCTGGCGCGGGAGGACTGTCGCTGGGGTTCCACCTCTCTGACCTCGGCTACACGCCGATATTCGCCGTCGAACACGAAGGGGCCGCGGCCAAGACCTTTGAACGGAACTTCGGCTGCGAGGTCTACGCCGGCGACATCGAGGATGGCCCCGAGTATCCGACCGAGATCGACCTGATCATCGGGGGACCGCCATGCCAAGGTTTCAGCCCGCTCGGCCGCGACCGCGACGACGAATCCCGCGCTGAACTCAACGGGCTTTGGAAGCACTATCTCGACGCTGTCAGGACACTGCGGCCCAAGGCGTTCGTTATCGAGAACGTTCCCGAGTTCCAGAAGTCAGCGCAGTTCGCTGAGCTCCTGGGACTCCTCAGCCACGACACCGAACTGACGCGCTACACCCCGGCAATGGGCATCCTCAACAGTGCCGACTACGGGGTCCCGCAACGCCGACGCAGGGGCATCCTCGTGGCAGTGCGGGACTTCGAGGGCGACCTCCCTTGGCCTCCCGAACCAACCCACGGGCCGCACTCCAAGAGCGGTCGCCCCTACGTGACCGTCAAGGATGCCTTCGGTGAACTCTCCATCAGAACGAAAGGCACCGACCCGTACATCGATGGCGATGGCCAGCACCTGCACTTCGGTCGTCGTCCCCGCTCCACGTCGCTGGAGCGGTACAAGGCCATCCCGCCCGGCGGCAACCGCTTTGACTTGATGAGGGAGCGGCCCGACATCACGCCGGCCTGCTGGCTCAACAAGCCGACTGGCACCACGGATGTCATGGGCCGCATGCACTGGGACCAGCCGTCGCCAACCATCCGGACCGAATTCTTCAAGCCCGAGAAGGGCCGCTACCTCCACCCCACAGCCAACCGTGTCATCTCCCATCGGGAGGCGGCCCGTCTCCAGAGCTTCCCCGATTCGTATCTGTTCGAGGGAACAAAGATCGAGATCGCCCGCCAGATCGGCAATGCCGTACCTCCACTCCTCGGTGAGGCGCTCGCTCAGTACGTCCACGAGCATGCGTTCGCCGGTCACCTTTCCTGACGAGGTGAGCCTCTAGGGTGCCGTTCGTGGTTGCACCGTTCGTCTTGAGTCTCCTCGGGTACGCAGGGAGGAAACCAAACACCGCTGATGGTGACAGCCCCCAGTCGGTCGCAATCGCCGGCCGAATCCTGGAACTACTCGATCTGGACCACCAGGCCAAGGGTGGCCAACCAGCCGGGGCGGCTCTCGAACGAGGCATCGAGGAACTCCTTGCCGACGAGCTGCCTGCCGCCGACGGCTCCCGTCCATGGAAGGTCAGCAGGGGTGGACGGATCAGTGCCTACCGGCAATACGCACACCTGGCCCGGCTGGATGAACTCGTGAAGGATGAACCCACCCTACGAATCGAACTCGGGCTTGACTACATGATCTCACCCGATGTCACGGTCAGCTTTGAACACGGCGAAGCCGACCTGCCACCGGTTCTCCATGCTGCGGTCTCCTGCAAGTTCTCCATACGCTCGGACCGAGTTCAGAACATCCGTCACGAGGGCGTCAGCATGATCCGGCATCGCCGAGGCAGGCAGCCCCACATCGTCACCGTGACCAGCGAACCCTTACCGAGTCGGCTGGCCGCCATCTGCCGAGGGACCGGGGAAGTCGACGCCGTTTACCACGTTTGCCTCCCCGAACTTACACAAGCGGTCAGCGAGGTTGGAAACCCCGCACAGCAGCAACTCCTCGAAGAAGTCACGGGCCAGAACCGACTGTTCGGGTTGACTGAGTTGGTGGAGCACCTCACCGTCTAGCCACGATCGACGTCGATCGGCCATTGGCAACGACCTGCCCGGCACCGCCAGGCCGCCACGTCCGCTTGGAGGTTCTTCATGTTGTGCAGCGTGGTTGGTAGCCGTTTCATGTCCCTTCCAAGCGCAAGGTCCACAATGGCCCATCGGGGTGTCGGACCGCTCGCCACCCGCCAACGATCCCGAAGAGGTACCCCAACCATGAACCCTTCCCGAGGAACGACCCGCTGGGCGCACCTCGCCGCTGCCATCCTGGCGCTCAGCCTCGCCCCGGCCTGCGGATCGGGTGAGGAGCCAACCGCTGCCAGCGCAGCCCCAGACGAATCCACAACCACCGAGTTGCCCACATCGACGACCGCTGCCACCGAGGCGACCGGTACCTCGGTGCCCGACGGCGAGGACGACCACGGCCACGGGCTGAGCGGCGAAGTCGACATCACCGACACCATCCTCACCAACACCAGCGCCGATTGCGGCGACTACGACGTGACCCTCACGGCGTCGGTCAACGACATCACCCGTCAGATTATGTTCGACTCGGGCGTGACGCTGACCGCGGGCGCCGACTCGTGCTCACTCGCCTCAAACAACATCCCGAACCACGACTTCAACGACGAGACGGCCGACTTCGCCACCGACGTCGCCGAGGTGCCGCGGGCGTTCACCATCATCCGCAACCCGGAGCGGGCGGCCGCTCCAACCCCGCTTGAACAGCAGACCTACGACGGCGTGCTGCTGAACGGCGTGGTCATCGACCTGCTGTCGGCCGGTTGCTACCGGCCCGATGGCCAAGGAGCCGACGCCGACGGCAACGTGGCCATCGGATGCAGTGCCGACGATCCGTGGCTGACCAACCCGCTCGGCACCGACCACCTGTTTGGGGCCGACGCCCACAACGCCCACACCCAACCCGACGGCACCTACCACTACCACGGCAACCCGCTCGCCCTCTTCGACGACAACCCCGGGCCGGACGGGTCGCCGCTCATCGGGTTCGCCGCCGACGGCTTTCCGATCTTCGGGTCGTACTTCGTCGACCCCGAGACGGGCGAGGTGCGCAAGGCGGTATCGGGCTACGAGCTCAGGGACGGGGACCGACCCGCCGGAGACGCGAACCCGCCCGGCGCCTACGACGGCACCTACTACGACGACTACGAGTTCACCGGGTCGGGCGACCTCGATGAGTGCAACGGCATGGAGGTCGACGGGCAGTACGGGTACTACGTGACCGACGAGTACCCCTACCTCATGTTCTGCCTGTCAGGCACCCCCGACCCATCGTTCGGCAAGGGCCAAGGCGCTGCGGGCGGAGCGCCAGCGGGCAACGGGCCGCCCCTCCCGCCGTCCCAACCTCCCCGAGAGCAGCCGAGATGACGATCCGGGCCGAGGCAAGCAGACAGATCGCGGCGACCAGCCGGGAGGTGCTTGAGTTCGTTCTCGACCTCGATCGCTACCGCCAGGCCGACACCAAGATCGGGCGCGTGGTGCAACCCGTCGAACTCGGCGAGGACGATGTCGGCAGCGCCCGCTATTGGGGCCGACTTCGGGGAACGCCCCCGGCACCGGACACCAACATTGTCCGGCTGACCCGCTGGAGCGAGTTGACCTTCACCAGCGCACCAAGCCAGCCGGGCCGGTTGATCTTCAGCTTCACCGGACGGTTCTCGTGCGTCGACACCGACGACGGCTGCGTGCTGACCCACAGCTACGAGATCCGGTTCCGTCGGCCCTTCCGATGGGTCTACGAGCGGATGCTGACGCCCTGGCTGCAGGACGAGCTGGAGACCGAGCTGGACAACGTGCAGACCATCCTCGGCCAAGCGCGCTAGCCGCCGTGGGCGTCCCACTTCCGGGCGCTACGTCTCCAGGAACGGCCGATTGCCGTAGCGGTCGAGGTGCACCACCTCGCCGATGGGCCGCCGGGTGGTGGGCCCGTAGCGCCCGACGGGCCAGCCGATGGGGATGATGCACACCGGGTTCACCTTGCGCGGCAGCTCCAGGATGCGGCGGGCCGTCGGGATGTGCCAAATGGGCAGCGTTTGGATGGACGCCCCGAGGCCGACGGCACGACAACCCAGCAGCAGGTTCTGCACGGCCGGAAACACCGAGCCGTAGAACGACGACACCGCAATCTGGGGTCGTCCGACGGGCCGGTGTTTCAGGCCCCGCCGATAGCACGGGATGACGAACACCGGCAGCTCGGCGAAGTGCTTGGCCTGCCACTGGCCCGGCCGCATCTGACGCAGGGCCTTCTCGTCGCCCCTGGCGAGGCGGGTCACCACCGGATCGAACGCTCGAAAGAGCGGGCGGTACAGCCTGGCCAGGCGCTCCTTCTGGGCGCGGTCCTCCACCACCAGGTAGGACCAGTCCTGGGTGTTGCTGCTGGTGGGCGCCTTGAGCGACAGCTCCAACAGCGGCACCAGCACGTCGTGCGACACGGGTTCGGTGCGCAACCTGCGGATGGCTCGCTGCGTGCGCATGGCATCTTCCAACGGCATGCCCAAGCGGGCCAGCGCCTCGGCCGGTGTCGGCACCTCGGTCATGGCAACTCCTCCGATGGTTCATCACGAGCGTGACACAGTCGCCGGCCAACGAGTGCGCCGGGTGCTCGCCTGCGCTCAGGTGGCCTCCAGCAGCGCGATGACCTCGGCGGCCACCCGCTGCCAGTGGGCACGCTGGCGCTCGCGTTCCTCGCTGCTGGCCAGCCGCTCCTGGTGGAACGTGATGCCGGTTCGATCGCCTCCATCGCGCAGCGCAATCTGCACGGTGGAGGAGTGGGCCCACTCGGCGGGCTGCCAGGTGAGACGGATGCGGTCACCGGGCCGGTAGCTGCGCAGCTCGCCCACGGTGCCGTCCGCCGTCTCGTACGGCTCCCGCTCGGTGCCTGCGAAGCGCACCCCATCGCCCAGCCAGACGGCGATTCCCCTGGGGCTCACCAACGCATCCCACACGTCATTCACCTGGTGGTGGACCGTGCGCGACACGCCGATCTGCCACCCGGCGTCCTTGGTCTTTCCCGTCGGAGCGCTGCCTGGTGCCATGAGATCCTCCCACCGCCAATCCTTGCCGGTCTGCGTCCGCCGAACCAGGTCGCCTGCCTAGGCTCGGCCCATGAGCACCACCGGGACGATCGCAACCGCCGTGTGGGGCACGGGCAACATGGGGCGGGCGGCCATCCGGGCCGTCGATGCCCACCCGGACCTTGAGCTGGCGGCCGTGATCGTGGCCAACCCCGACAAGGTTGGCCGCGACGCCGGCGAACTGGCAGGCCTCGGCCGTTCGTTGGGGGTTACGGCCACCGACGACGCCGAGGCGGTGTTGGCGGGCTCGCCGGGCGCTGTGGCCTACATGGCCTCCGGCGACATCCGACCCGACGACGCCCTCGTCGACGTCTCCCGTGCCCTGCGCCGCGGCGCCGTCGTGGTCACCCCGGCGCTCTACGGCCTGTACGACCCGGCCAGCGCTCCGCCCGAGCTCCAGGGCCCGGCGCAGGAGGCCGCGCTGGCAGGCGAGACGTCGCTGTTTGTGTCGGGCATCGACCCCGGTTGGGCCAGCGACGTGTTCCCGGCGCTGCTCAGCGGCCTGGGCGGCACCATCGATCGGGTGCATTGCCAGGAGCTCTTCGACTATTCCACCTACGACCAGCCGGACTCGGTGCGCGATCTGGTGGGCATGGGCCACCCGATGTCGTACGAACCGCCGATGGTGTCGCCGACGGTGCCCACCATGGTGTGGGGAGGGCAGGTTCGGCTGCTGGCCCGGGCGCTGGGCGTCACCCTGGACGAGGTGCGCGAGACCCTGGAGCGGCGACCGCTTGAGGCGACCGTGACCAACGTGATGGGCGAGTTCGCCGCCGGAACCCAGGGGGCGCTGCGCTTCGAGGTGCAGGGCATCGTCGACGGCGAGCCGGTGATCGTGGTGGAGCACGTCACGCGCATTGCACCGGAGTGCGCACCCGAGTGGCCCGCCCCGCCCGCCGGAGCCGACGGCGCCCACCGGGTGATCATCGAGGGTCGCCCCCGCCTGGAGGTGACCCTGGAGGCCACCGATGAGGGCGGCAACCGAGCCGCCGGGGGCAACGCCACGGCCGCCGGCCGGCTGGTGAACGCCATCCCCTGGCTGCGCACCGCGCCTCCGGGCATCCACGATGCGCTCGACGTGCCGCTCGTGGCGGCATCCGGACGCCTGGGGAATCGCCCATGAGGATCGATCCGGCCGGCATCGAGGTGCCGGAGGGCGAGCATCCCATCACCCATGTGTGGGGCTCGATGGTGCCGGGCATCGGCGTGGCGGCGTCGAGGTTCTCCCAGGCGGTCTACGAGCACGCCACCCTGGGCCTTCGGGAGTTCGAGGCCGCCCGCCTGCGCATCGCCCAGATCAACGGCTGCGTGTTCTGCCAGGACTGGCGCACCGAACGCGACGGCCAGATCGTGGAGGCAACCTTTGCCGAGGCCGTGGCCGAATGGGCCGAGGCGGATTCGTTCGACACGCGAACCCGCCTGGCGGCCGAGTACGCCGAACGATTTGCGATGGACCATCACGGGCTGGACGACGAGTTCTGGGCCCGGATGACCGCGTCGTACTCGGCCGAGGAGATCGTCGAGCTGTCGATGTGCCTCGGATCGTGGCTGTCGTTCGGTCGCCTCAACCACGTGCTGGGCCTGGACACCGCCTGCCAACTGCCGGGCCACAGCTCTGCCTGAGCGGGGCGGCTCCGGGCTACAGGATCTGAAACGCCCGCCGCAGATGGTCGGCCAGCGCCGGAGGAAGTCGGTCGGCGCTCCAGCCCTGCCGGCGGCCGGTGAGCGACTCCACCATGTCCAGCGCAGCGCCGACCGAGGTCGCATCGCCTCCGCCACGCTCCAGGCGAACCCCCTGGTCGGTGCGAAGGCGCAATGGATCGTCGGGCAGGTCGTCGAATCCCAGCGTGACGTCCAGCGGTTCGGTGAGGCCCGGGCCGACGGGGGCCGGGTCGTCGATCAGCCCGCCCTGCAGGCTGCCGGCCACCAACGCATACCAGGTGACCGCCGCCAACTCGTCGGGCTCGACCGGCAGCGCACGGCCCAACTCAACGAAGACGTCGCGTTCGTGCAGCCACGAGTCCCAGAACGCGTGGCCCACGACCAAGCGGACAGGGACGTGGCCCATGGGTGATTCGCCCCGCTGGGCCCAGACGTCGGCATCCAGCCCTTCGACGGCATCGACGAAGGCATCGGTGCCGTCCCGGAACCGTGCCAGGACCTCGTCGTCGGCCAGCGCCCGCATGGGTGCCACGAACGACTCGGGCGACGTGGACGGGTCGAAGTCGACCAGGTAGGTGCTTGGGGTTCCGGAGGCGGCTGCGGCCAGCGAGGCCAACCAGAACGCATCGGTGGTGACGAGGTGACAGACCACGTCCCGCACGCTCCACGCATCGCACCGGGAGGCCATCGCCCACTGCGCCTCGGTCAGCGCGCCCAGCCGCTCGGCGAATCGCCGACGGTGTCGCCGCCACGGCACCACCAGCGCCTGCAGGTCATCGGCGACGTCAATCTGCGGGTAGTCGCTGAGGTATTGGCGCAGCGGTCGAGTGCCCATGGTGGTTCCTTCCGGCCGATCCGCCCGGACGCTAGTGCGGGCACCACAGCGAACATCGGCGCCGGCCGGGCGGCTCGGGGTGCGCTCGGAGGGCTTCCTATGATCTGAGGGAGCCACCACACCACGCGCCGCCACCCCAAGGAGCGCCCATGTCCGGGACCGCCGAAGCAACCGCCGTTGAAGCCCCCGACGCCGAGGCCCTCAAGGCCAAGTACCGGGCCGAGCGCGACAAGCGAATCCGTCCCGAGGGCGCCGAGCAGTACCTCGAACCCACCGGGCGTTTTGCCTACCTGGTCGAGGACCCCTACACGGAGGTGACGCCCCGCGAGCCCGTTCGCGACGAGGTGACCGTGGCCCTCATCGGCGGCGGCTTCTCCGGCCTGTGCACCGGCGCCCAGCTGAAGCAGGCGGGCGTCGACGACGTGCGCATCGCTGAGGGCGGAGGCGACGTCGGCGGCGCCTGGTATTGGAACCGCTACCCCGGGGCCATGTGCGACACGGCCGCCATGATCTACCTGCCGCTGTTGGAGGAGACGGGGCACATGCCGTCGGCCAAGTACACCTACGGGCACGAGAACTTCCAGCACGCCCAACGCATCGCCACCCACTACGGCCTGTACGACCAGGCCCTGTTCTCCACCGAGGTCACCGAGCTGCGCTGGGAGGCCGACACCAGCCGATGGGTGATCAGCACCAACCGCGGGGATGAGTTTCGCGCCCGGTTCGTGGCCATGGGCACCGGCCCCATCCACCGTCCGAAGCTGCCGGGCATTCCCGGCATCGAGACCTTCGAGGGGCATTGCTTTCACACCAGCCGCTGGGACTACGCCTACACGGGGGGCGACCCCGCCGGGGCGCCCATGGCGAAGCTGGCCGACAAGCGGGTGGGCATCATTGGCACTGGCGCCACCGCCGTTCAGGTGATCCCCAACCTGTCCCGCGACGCCAAGGAACTGTATGTCTTCCAGCGCACGCCGTCGTCCATCGACGTGCGCAACAACCATCCCATCGACCCGGACGAGTTCGCCGCGCTGCAACCCGGCTGGCAACAGGAGTGGCTGACCAACTTCGCCACGCTGCAGACCGGCGGGTTCACCGACGTGGACCTGGTGAAGGACGGCTGGACCGACATCTCCGTTCGCATCCGGGACCGCGTGATCGCCCTGATGAGCGAGACCAACGAGGCCTACGGCCCCGAGATCATCGCCCAGGCCTACGAGGCCTCCGACGACGAGAAGATGAACGAGATCAGGGCCCGGGTGGACGCCATCGTCGAGGACCCGGCCACCGCCAAGGCGCTCAAGCCGTGGTACCGCCAGCTGTGCAAGCGGCCGTGCTTCCACGACGAGTACCTGCAGGCCTACAACAACCCCAACACCCACCTGGTGGACACCGACGGTCAGGGGGTCGAGGCCATCGACGCCACCGGGGTGTGGGTGGCGGGTGAGCACTACGAGTTGGACTGCATCGTGTTCGCCTCGGGTTTTCAGGTGAACCTGGCCCACACGGCCAGTTACGAAACCATTGGTCGCAGTGGCGTGACGCTGTCGGAGCGCTGGGCCGACGGCATGGAGAGCCTCCAAGGCACCTACGTGGCGGGCTTTCCCAACCTGTTCATCATCGGGCTGGCCCAGGCGGCCAACCTGGTGTCCAACATCACCCACAACCTGAACGAGTCGGGCAAGGCCATCGCCGCCGTCGTGGCACACACCCTGGAAACGGGGGCCGACCAGGTGGAGGTGACCCCCGAGGCCGAGGCGGCCTGGGTCGCCCAGTTCGAGCAGTCCGCCGGGCTGTTTCTTGGCAACCCCGACTGCACGCCGGGCTACTACAACAACGAGGGCCGCCCACCCGGGCGCCGGGAGCGGCTGAACGCCGCCGGCTATCCGGCCGGTCCGGTGGCCTACTTCGAGTACCTCAAGCGGTGGCGCAGCGACGGTCGCTTCGAGGGCCTGGAGTTCCGCTGACTCAGCCCTCAGGCACCTCGAAGTCGCCCTCCATGCCCAGGGTGCTGTGCTTCTCACCGGTGTCGGGGTCGATCAGGATGCACTGGTATCGGTACTGGCCCGCCTCGCCAAAGGTCATGGTGGCGCCGGCCGACTCGCCCGGGGCGGTGGCGGCCACCTCTCCGATGGGGTCGCCGTCGGGATTCAGCACCTCGAACTCGTGCGGCTGGTCGGCGATGTTCTCCATCTCGAAGCGAACGGTGTCCTCGGCCGAGATGGTGCTGAGGTCGAGGTTCTCGTAGCCGAAGTCGATCGCCTCAAACTCGATCGTCTGGCCCGGCTCGGCCTGCGGCGTGCCGCCGTCGCCCGTGACGGTGAAGGGCGACGTGATGCCATCGCCGGTCATGCCCGGCTTGCAGCGCACCTGATAGTCGCCGGCCACCAGATCGACCTTGAGCGTGCGGGTGGTGCCGGTGGTGACGTTCTCCACCTCCCCGACCACCTCCTCGGCGTCGTCCAGCACGTAGAGCTCGCTGACGTCCTCGCCCTCGTTGGTGAACTCGAACGCGATGGTTCCCGCCTGCAACACGTCGGTGGCGATGTCGCAGGCATCGTCGGTGCCGGTCACCGCCGCCGTGGTGTCGGCGTCACCTCCCGAGCATCCGGACAGCGCCAGGGCGGCAACCGCCAAGAGCGCGCCGATCGCGAGCACCGGCCTGTGGGGTAGCGCAAACGTGGAACGCATGCAGGACTCCGGGGGTTGAGGGGGAAGGGGAACGTGGGGATTCGATATGGGGAGGGGGATAGCTACGCCGGCTGGTGAGCATCGGCCGTTGCGTGTGGGCCGGCCGATGCGGTGGCGGCGGCGTCGGGGGCCGACTGCGTGCTCCGCCCGGGCTCGGCCACCGGCCGCCAGAACAGCACCATCGTGGGCACCAGGTAGGCAACGTAGGTCAGTACCTCCAGCACGGTCATCTGCGGGCCGATGTTGAAGATGCCCTTCATGAGTGCGCCGTACCAGCTGGTGATCTCCCAGCCCTCGATGTCCCACGCCAGGGTATTCAGGCCGGGCAGGATGCCGGCCTCCTGCAGGTCGTGCACGCCGTAGGCCAATACGCCGGCGGCGATCACGATCAGTGCCGCCCCGGTGACCCGGAAGAAGGTGGCCAGGTTGAGGTGCACGGTTCCCCGGTAGATCAGCAGGCCGATGACCACGGCGGTGGCGATGCCCAGCACGGCTCCCAGCGCCGGGCCCGCACCGGCCCCTTGGGCCTGAAAGGTGGGATAGAGGAACAGCGCCGTCTCCAGGCCTTCACGGGCGACGGCCAGCAGCGCCGCCAGGAACACTCCCGAGGCACCCAGCGCCAGCGCCGCATGCATCTTGTCCTGAAGATCGCCCTTCAGGGTGCGGGCCGCCCGACGCATCCAGAACACCATCCAGGTGACGAACCCGACTGCGATGATCGAGAGCAGCCCGCCGAACGCCTCCTGAGCCTCGAAGCTCATGGATGCCGACGTGAAGTGCAGGACGGCTCCGAAGACCAGCGAGATTCCGACGGCGACGGCCACTCCGGCCCACAGCGCACCGATGCGGTCGCGATGCCCACCTCTGACCAGGAACGAATAGAGGATGCTGACGACAAGGGCCGCTTCGAGGCCTTCGCGAAGCCCGGTGAGGAAGGTTTGCAGCACGTCAATGCTCCAGGGGCAGAGTCCGAGGGATCAAACGGGGCGACTAGCCCGGTTCGTGGAAGTGATTAGGTAAGCCTAACAACCACCAAGACGTCAAGTGCAGGCGCCAGCATCGAGTCGCAGTTCTTTGGATCGGGCCCTTCAGCCCAAGCCAGTAACCGGGGTGGTGCGGGACGCCATGGCCGGCTCGCGCTCCACGTCGGGCTGAGGCCGCCAGCGCCGCAGGCCGGCGTCGAGCGCCACGGCCGCCAGCACCACGATTGCCACCTCGGCCGGCACGCGAAACCGGGTGAGCCCATAGAGGGCGGCCGCCGTGATCGTCACCATCACCGTCGTGGCCGCCAGCGGCCACAGCGGCACCCGCCGACGACGGCGCAGCACCACAGCGCCGATCACCGCTGCGACGGCCAGCGGGTAGTAGGCCAACGAGCCCAGCAGGCTGACCGCGCGTTCGCGGCCCTCGCCCACGCTGTAGTCGGCCATCTGCGCCGGCCGATACAGGCCCCACACCCGGCCCACGCGCGCGGTCGCCACCGCAGGCACCCGATGCAGGTGGTCGCCGATGTAGGACACCGCCGCCCGTCGGTACGCCGCCGAACGCTCCGACTGATCACCCGTGGCCGCAACGTGTTCGGCACAACGACCGCTCCAGAGCCCGATGCCCTCCTCGGAGTACACCGCGTCGCAGTTGGCCCCGATCAACGTCAGCCCGTCGTTGGTGGAGATGGTGACGGGTTCTGAAAAGCGGGCGGTGTTGTAGAGGCTCCAGGGAAGGAGCATTGCGACGGTCACCCCCACCGCCACGGCACAGGCCCGCACTCGATCCCGCCCCTCGAGGCCCGAGCACCACCACAACACGGGCACCACCATGAGGGGCAGGAGCAGCGCCAGTTCGGCCCGCACCAGAACGGTGAGGCCCAGCACGGCCCCCACCCACGCCACCGCGGGCAGGGTCGGTCGTCGGATCATCCGGTAGGTCAGCCACAAGGTGGCGGCCACGCCCAAGGCCGTCAGCGACTCCGACATGACGATCGCATCGTTCACCCACAAGTTGGGATAGATCGCTGCCATGCCCGCTGCGATCCATCCCGCCCGGTCGCCGGCCACCTCCCGGCCGAGCAGCCCGATCATGACCACGGCCGCAGTCCCGACCAACGCCATGGCGTAGCGCTGCGCCATCACCGTGTCGCCCGGGAGCCACGACGCAGGCGCAACCACGATGGCGGTCAGCGGCGGGTGATCGGCCGCCTCCCCGCCGGTGAAGGGTCGCTGGAATCCCTTCCCCAGGCTGAGGCCGTTGGCCTGGTTGCTGTAGAAGAAGGCGTCCCCGCACAGCGCCCGCCCGCAGGCGTCGCCGTCGGCCTTGGCCACGACGATGTAGGTCACCCGCAGCCCGAGCGCCACCAACGCAATCAACCCCAGGCCGACGACGAAGCGCCGGGCTTCGGGGGGCAGCGAGATCTTCACCGACTCGGCTCCGCACAACGGGCGCAGCCCTCGTCCTCGGCCACGGCCCCCGCGTGGAGCACGCACGTGTGATCGCTCATCGTGGACCCCCGGCGAACGGCGGGCCCGTGCGGCCCGGCGCCGTCATCGTAGGCACCCTCGACGACCAACGGCACGAGCGCCGGGTCCCACGCGCTCGTCGTGCCGAGCCTCCTCCGGGACCATGACGGGGCGCCGTAGCTGGGTCCGGAAGCGCCTTGGGGCGAGCGCTACCCTGAACGGCACCATGGCTGCCGGCACCTCCCCCGATTCCGCACCGGGCGAGGTGCACGCCGAGGTGGCGGCGCGACTGGCCACCGTCGGCCAGAGCTACACCGCCAACCGCTCGTCGCTGGTGGAGCTGATGGTGCACTCGGACCAACCGCTGAGCATCCCCGAGGTGCTGGAGCGTCACCCCGAGCTGGCCCAGAGCTCGGTGTATCGCAACCTGGCGGTGCTCGAGGAGGCCGGCGTGGTGCTGCGCATCGTGACGGGCGACGAGTTCGCCCGCTTCGAGCTGGCCGAGGCCTTCACCGGCCACCACCATCACCACCTGATCTGCTCCCAGTGCGGCTCGGTGGAGGATGTCACGCTGCCCCCGTCGGTGGAGGCCATCGTGGTTCGCGAGCTGGAGGGACAGGCCCGGCGGCGGGGTTTTGAGCCCCGCGGGCACCAGGTCGATCTGATCGGCCACTGCGCCGACTGCCGCTGACCCGCACCCAAAGCCGGCCTCCGGTGAGGGTTGTCGGTGCTGGAGACCCCACAACCCTCACCGCGTCACGGGTTGCCCCAACGAATGAGAATGGTTACCATTACTCGCCTGATGAACCTCCGCTCGTTCCGGCTCGTCCCCACCCTGGTCGGCGTTGCGCTCCTGGGCCCAGCATGCGGCGGCTCCGAGGACGCCACTTCGCCGAGCGGGGACTGTCCCGTCGATGCGGTTGAGGTGGTGGCGACGGTCAACCAGTGGGGCGATATCACCCAGCAACTGGGCGGCGACTGCGCCAGCGTGACCACGGTGATCACCGGCACGGGCGCCGACCCCCACGATTTTGAGCCCACGCCCGGCGACCTGGTCGCCTTCGAAGAGGCCGACCTGGTCGTTCGCAACGGCCTGGGCTACGACGAATGGGCCACCAGGGCAACCGACACCGCACGCGCCGAACCGGCGGTGGTGGACGTCGGTCTGCTGGTGGGGGCCGAGGCGGGCGACAACCCCCACCTGTGGTACTCCCCCGAGGCGGTCACCGATGCCGGCGAAGCGATCACGCGCCAACTCAGCGAGGCTGCGCCCGGGGCCGAGGCGTACCTCGCCGACCGCGCCACCGAATTCCAGCAGGCGCTGGCTCCCTACGAGGCACAACTGGAGCGGATTCGCCGGGAGGAGGCCGGTGCCTCGGTCGCCGCCACCGAGCCCGTGGCCGAGCCGCTGATCGAGGCCGCCGGGCTGGTGGAGCTGACCCCCGACGGCTACCGCAACGCCGCGGCGGGCGAGAGCGAGCCCGCGCCGGGCGACCTCGCCGAGTTTCGGCAGCTGATCGACAGCGGCGAGATCTCGGCGCTGATCGTCAACACCCAGAGCAGCGGGTCTGCGGCCGAGCAGCTGCGGTCGCTTGCCGAGGACCGCAACATCCCCATCGTGGAGGTGACCGAGACCATCCCCGAGGATGTCGACGGCTTCGTGGACTGGCAGGTGGGCCAGCTGCGCCGGCTCGCCGAGGCCCTCGACTCATGACCGACGCCATCGCCCTCAACGGCGTCGCGGTTGAACGCAACGGCGCCACGGTGTTCTCTCACGGCACGTTCGCCATCCCCCGGGGATCGATCGTTGGGGTGATCGGCCCCAACGGATCGGGCAAGACCACCCTGCTGGAGCTGCTCGTAGGCCTGCTGCGGCCCAGCGAGGGCACCCTGGAGGTGTTGGGCGAGACCCCGTCGCGGGGCAACCCCAAGGTGGGGTACGTCCCCCAGAACTACACCGCCGCGGTGGCCGACGCGGTGCGCTGCCGCGACCTGGTGGACCTTGCGCTGAGCGGCACCGGCTGGGGACTGAAACGGCCCCGCGGCACACTCGGCGGTCGAACCGACGCCGCCCTGGCCGCCGTCGGCGCAGCCGAACTGGGCAGCCGGCGATTGTCGGAGGTGTCGGGCGGACAACAGCAGCGGGTGGCGATCGCCGCCGGACTGGTGAGCGAGCCGGAGCTGCTGTTGTTGGACGAGCCTCTGGCCAACCTGGACATCGGCAGCGCCCGCGACATCGTGACGCTGCTGGGCGAGGTGACCGACGACGGCGACATGACGGTGTTGGTGGTAGCCCACGACCTGAACGCCCTGTTGCCCATCCTCACCGGGGCCATCTACCTGCTGGACGGACACGCCCACTACGACACCATCGACAACGTGGTGGACGAGGACCTGCTGAGCCACCTGTACGGCACCGAGATGGGCGTGGTTCGCACCCCACAGGGCGACCTGTTCACCCGGAAGGACTGAGCCCGCCATGCTTGCCGACATCGGCTACCAGCCGAACTGGCCCGACATCCTGGGTGCCACCTTCATGCGCCAGGCGTTCCTTGCCGGCACACTCGTGGCCCTCGCTGCCGGTCTCATCGGCTACTTCGTCGTCGTCCGGCGGGACGCCTTCGCCGCCCACGCACTGGCCCACATCGGTTTCCCGGGCGCCACCGGCGCCGCCCTGGTCGGGCTGCCCGTCACGATCGGACTGGCCGCCTTCTGCGTCGTCGGCGCACTGACCATCGGTGCGCTGGGCAAGCGGGTTGACCGCCGGGAGGTGGCCACCGGCACGGTGCTGGCCTTCGCCACCTCGCTGGGCGTGCTGTTCGCCTCCATGGCCACCGGCAGCACCACCACGCTCACCAGCGTGCTGTTCGGCAACCTCCTGGCCGTGACGCCGGGGCAGCTGGCGACCTTCGCTGCCATCACGCTGGTGCTGGTGGCAGCACTGGGCACCATCGCCCGTCCGCTGCTGTTCGCCTCGGTCAGCCCGGAGGTGGCGGAGGCCCGAGGGGTGCCGGTGCGGGCGTTGGGCATGGCGTTCCTGGTGTTGTTGGCCCTCGTGGTGGCCATGGCCACCCAGGTGGTGGGCACCCTGCTGCTGTTCGCACTGGTGGTCACCCCCGCCGCCACCGCCCTGACGCTGACCGCCCGGCCGGCCGCCGTCGTCGCCGGGGGCACCGCCGTGGGCGTCGGCTCCGTGTGGGTGGGTCTGGTGGTCTCGGCCATGTTCAACCTGCCGCCCAGCTTTCCCATCGTCTCGGTGTCGGCGCTGGCATGGCTGGCGGCGCTGGCCACCACCCGGGACCGGCGCCACACCGCCTCGCCCACCGGCGGCGACCACCACCATCCCCATCGCGCTGGAGTGCACCCATGAGCCAACCCTGGTGGTCCTCCGCCGTCGTCTATCAGGTCTATCCACGCAGCTTCCGTGACACCACCGGCACCGGCGTGGGCGACCTCCGGGGCATCATCGACGGGCTCGACCATCTCGCCTGGCTGGGCGTCGACGCCCTGTGGCTGTCGCCCATCTACCCCTCCCCCATGGCCGACCACGGCTACGACGTGGCCGACTACTGCGACATCGACCCCACCTTCGGCACGCTGGAGGACTTCGACGAGTTGCTGGCCGAGGCCCACGGGCGCAACCTGCGGGTGCTCCTGGACTGGGTGCCCAACCACACCAGCGAGGCCCACCCGTGGTTCGTCGAGTCCCGGGCATCCAGGGAGAACCCGAAGCGCTCCTGGTATCACTGGTGCGACGGCACGCCTGACACCCCGCCGAACAACTGGACCCGTGCCTTCCCGGCCGGGCAGCCGGCCTGGAGCTGGGACCCGGGCACCGAGGCCTGGTACCTCAACCTGTTCAGCCCCGAGCAGCCGGACCTCAACTGGGCCAACCCCGAGGTGCGGGCGGCCATGGCCGACACGCTGAGATTCTGGCTGGATCGGGGAGTGGACGGGTTCCGCATGGACGTCATCCACTGCCTCGGCAAGCCGGAGGGCCTGCCCGACTTTCCCGAGGAGGTGGCGGCCATCCCCGCCGTGGTGGGAATCGACACCGAGGCCACCCACGCCTACCTGCGCGAGCTGCGGGACCTGCTGGAGGGCTACGACGGTGATCGGGTGGCCATCGGCGAGGTGTACCTGCTGGAGACCGCCCAGATCGTCCGCTACTACGGCAGCGGCGACGAGCTGCACCTGGCGTTCAACTTCCCGCCCATGTTCGGGGGTTGGTCGGCCACCCAGTGGCGCCGCCACCTCGACGCGGCGCAGGAGCACTTCCTCGACCACGATCGCTGGCCGGCCTGGGTGCTCTCCAACCACGACAACCCCCGCCACCGCACCCGCTACGGAGGCGACGAGGCCGTCGCCCGCGCCGCAGCCGTGCTGCTCCTGGGCCTGCCCGGAACGCCGTTCCTCTACGCAGGGGAGGAGTTGGGTTTGGAGGACGCCCTGGTGCCGCCCGAGCGCATCGTGGACCCATCGGGTGGCCGCCGCGATGGCTGCCGGGCGCCCATCCCGTGGACCACTGGGCCAGGCCACGGCTGGGCCTCAGCCGACACCTGGCTGCCGTTCCCGCCGGAGGCCAACGAGCGCAGCGTCGCCGCCCAGCGGGCCGCCCCCGATTCGATGTTGGCCCTGTACCGAGCCCTGCTGAAGGTCCGCGCCGCGCAGCCCGCCCTGCGCGTCGGCCGCTGCCGGATCGTGCACGACGAGGCAGGGGTGCTGGCCTGGCGCCGGACGGCCCGGCCCGGCGAGGGGCCCCCCACGGGGCAGCAACGAGACGACGTGCTGGTCGTGGTGAACTTCACGCCCGAGCCAGCGCCGTTTGGGGCAGGGGTCGGCTGGACCGCGGCGGTCTCGTCGCATCCCGACCGGGCCAACCGCCCGCTGGGGGAGGGCCTGCTGGCCAACGAGGCCCTGTGGGCCGTGCCGGCCGGCGGCCGCAACGACGCCGACCCGGGGGTCGGCTGACGTCGACCCCCCCTAGGCTGACGCCCCGATGTCGAGCACCTGGATCATCAACGAGCCCCCCACCCACGACGACCTGGCGGCGGCGTTGCATGCCGTCCCCGTTGCGGCGGAGCAACTTCGTCGGCTGGCCGCGCTCGCCGACACCTCCACCGTTCCGGTGCCGTTTCATCGGATCTGCAACTACGACGTGCTGTTCCCCAGCATCAGCCCGGTGGCGCTTCGGCTGCTCCAGCTGGACCGGTTTCACGGCGGCGTCACCCGGGAGGCCGCCCTGGCGGAAGCGCCGCTGGTTCCCGCCGCCGTCATCGACGCCGAGGCATCCAACCTGGTCATCGCCGGCCTGGCACGACTCGACGGCGACGTCCTCACGGCAGTCCCCGAGCTACCCGGCCGGGTCGCCATGGCGCTGCCGATGTTGGAGGACGAGGTCCACTCGACCAGCAGCGAACGCCTGCTGGTCGCCTGTCGCCTCATGGGGCTGCGCCCCGGCTCGGCGAAGGCCGATCGGGCCAACGCCCTGATCGCCGCACTGCGCGACCCCGAGGCCATCGAGGCCTCGCTGGCCTCCGCAAGCGCCGAGGCCCGCCGAATCTTCGGGCGCATCGTCGAGCTGACCACCGTGGACCGCTTCGGATTCACCGACGAGGACGACGACGACCCCAGCGGCGGCGTGGCACTCGACCGGCTGCTGCGGCCGAACTCCCCGGAGTTCCGGGCGGCCACCCGCGACATGCTGGCGGTGTTCTCGACGTACCGCGGCCCGTCGACGCCGCTGGGGGAGCTGGTCGAGCGGCAGCTCATCAGCTCGTCGATGGGTTGGGGAACCCGGGTCTGGCTGTTCATGGAGGTGGCCCACGCCATGGGGCACCCGCTCGGCCCGGAGCTGCGGCCTCCGCCCTCAGCCGAGGGGGTCGCCGCCCGGGAGACACCCATGGCGCCCACGCGGGTGGTCGCCCAGCTGGGCGAGCTGGTGTCGTACCTACGCGACCATCCGGTGGAGGGCAAGAAGTCGGGCGACCGCCGGGCACCCGTGGCCACCTGGCGCAGCGCAGCGAAGACCACCGGCATCGATGCCGACCTGGCGGTTCTGCTCGGCGCTCTGGCCGCCGACCTTGGCCTGATCTACGCCCAAGCACTGCCCGCCAGGGGCCGGGGGCGCAAGGTGCAGCGGCCGGTGCGTTGGCGCCCCAACGAGGCCCGGGTCGCCGAGTTCGACCGGCTGGAGATGGGTACCCGGTGGATGACGGTGGTGGAGGCCTGGCTGGCGGGCGGGCAGGGCGAGGAGGCCTACCTCCGCTCGACCATGCGGTCGGCGTGCTTCTCGGTGCTTGCGTCGTTGCCCGTGGGCCGCGCCCTGGAGGCCGACGCGTTCGTGGCCTTGGCCAGGGGCCGGCACCTGATGCTGAGCTACTTCGAGGACTACGACGAGCTGCTGCAGGGCGCCGCCGCGCTGGGGATCATCGGCGACGCAACCGTCCCCGGGTTGACGGCCGCAGGGCGAGCGGCCACCACGGGCCTGCATGCGGTGAACGAGGTGATCGGCGGCGGGGCGCGCTCGTTTGTGGTGCAGCCCGACCACTCGGTGGTGGCCCCGCCGGACCTGGCGCCCGACCTGGTGGCCACGTTGCTGCGCTACGCCGACTTGGAGAGCGAGGGAGGCGCCTCGGTCTGGCGGCTGTCGGCGCTGCGCCTGGCCCAGGCGGCGCCCACCACCTCGCCCCGGGACGTGCAACGGTTCCTGGCCGACTGCTCGTCGGTGCCGGTTCCCGATGCCGTTCATCGCTTCGTCGACGACGCCATGGGTTCGGTCTCGCCGGTGACGGTCGACGAGGTGGGATGCGTCATCAGTGCCGACGACCCGGTGGCGGTGGCCGACGCCGCTCGGCACAAGACCGCCAAACTGACCGTGCTGGCACCGGGGTTCGCCGTCTCGCCCCTGACCGCCGCCCGCGTGCGCGACGTGCTGGCCACCAAGGGGATCGTCCTGGCGCCCGCGAACGCCCCGTCCGATGCCCAGGCCACCGGCGGCCACTTGGGCTCGCCGGGGTCGGCCCTCGCAGGGGACACGTCCGTTCCGCCACCCGTTGGCGACGCCGCCGCCGGGTGGGTGGTGGACCAGCCCGACCCGAACCAACGGTTCACCCCACCCCTCCCCTTCGCCCACGACGAGTCGTTGGTGGCCGCCCTGCTGGAACGCCTGAGCCCATGAGCGATCCGACCAATCCGCTGATCGTGCAGGGCGACCTGTCGGTGCTGGCCGAGGTGGCCTCACCCCGATTTGAGGAGGCCCGGGCCCTCCTGGCCCGGTTCGCCGAGCTGGAAAAGGCGCCCGAGCACGTCCACACCTACCGCATCACGCCGCTGTCGCTGTGGAACGCTGCTGTGGCGGGCCTGTCGTCGGGCGACGTGGCGGCCGCCATCACCGGCCTGGCCAAGTATCCCGTGGCACCCTCGGTGTTGGCCGAGGTGCACGACCAGATGGGCCGCTACGGGCGACTCCGGCTGGTGCGGGACCACGACACCGCTGCGCTGGCGCTGACCTCCGCCGAACCCGCCCTGTTGGAGGAGGTCAGCCGCGATTCACAGGTGGCCGAGCTGCTGGGTGGCCGCCTGGACGGGAACCGCTTTGCCGTGCGCAACGGCGACCGCGGCGTGCTCAAGCAGGCGCTGATCCGCCTGGGGTGGCCGGCGGCGGACGAGGCCGGATACGAGACCGGCGCCGAGCTGGGCCCCGTCGAGCTCACCGCCGAGCTGCGGTCCTACCAGGGCGAGGCCGTGGCGGCGTGGTGGCACGACGGCGGCAACGAGGGCGGCAACGGCGTACTGGCCCTGCCGTGCGGCGCGGGCAAGACGGTCATCGGGCTGGCCGCCTTGGCCACCGCCGGTGCCCAGACGTTGATCATCGTCACCTCCATCTCGGCCGCGCACCAGTGGCGACGCGAGCTGCTGGACAAGACCACGCTGTCCGACGACCAGATCGGTGAGTACTCCGGCGACAGCAAGGAGATCCGCCCCGTCACCATCGCCACCTATCAGGTGCTCACCTGGGCCCAGCGAGGCGTCGACCGCGACGCCGACGTCTTCGAGCGCCATCCGCACCTGCGGCTTTTCGACGAGACCGGCTGGGGCCTGGTGATCTACGACGAGGTGCACCTGCTGCCCGCACCGGTGTTTCGGGCCACCGCCCGCATCCAGGCCATCCGGCGGCTGGGGCTGACCGCCACCCTGGTGCGGGAGGACGGCAAGGAGGGCGAGGTATTCAGCCTGATCGGGCCCAAGCGCTTCGACGCCCCCTGGAAGGAGCTGGAGGCGATGGGGTGGGTGGCCCCCGCCACCTGTACCGAGGTGCGGGTGCACCTGACCGACGCTCAGCGCATGGCCTATGCCGTGGCCGACCCCGCCGAGCGCCACCGGCTGGCCGCCACCACCCCGTCCAAGCTGGTGGCGCTGGACCACCTGATGGAGCGGCACCGCAACGACCGGGTGCTGGTGATCGGCCAGTTCCTTGACCAACTCAAGACCGTGGCCGAACGCCTGGGCGCGCCGCTCATCACTGGACGCACCTCACAGAAGGTGCGCGACGAACGCTTCGAAGCCTTCCGCACCGGTGACATCGACGTGCTGGTGGTGTCCAAGGTAGCCAACTTCTCCATCGACCTGCCGGAAGCCAACGTGGCGATCCAGGTGTCGGGGCAGTTCGGCTCCCGCCAGGAGGAGGCCCAACGGTTGGGCCGCATCATGCGACCCAAGGCCGAGGGTGGCAGCGCCGCGTTCTACTCCATCGTGGCCGCCGAGACGGTGGAGCAGGCCTTCGCACTGAACCGCCAGCGCTTCCTGGCCGAGCAGGGCTACAGCTACTCCATCGTCGATGCCGTCGGCTGACCCAGGCGGGCGATCCACGCGTTGAGCGTGGCGGCGTCGGCCACCAGTTGCTCCGGACCGTCGCCCGCGACGTACTCCAGCAGGCAAAACCGATGGCGGGGTCGATCGGACGGGGCCGGGTCGGCCTCGGGGGCAGTGACGGCAGCGGCCAAGGAGGCGGGAAGGGGCGGGGCGTCGGCGGCCAGCCGCAGCGCCGGTAGCCACAGGTCGACACCGTCGGCCAGTGCGTGGCGCTCGTCGATGCCGCCGGGACCCCACGCAAACACGTGCAGGTAGGCCAGCCGGTCGGCGACCAGCGCCAGCTCGGCCACCGCCCCGTCCGGGGCGAGCGCGGGGTCGGGCTGCCAGTGGGTGCGCAGGGCCGGATGGTCGACGCCCCCCAGCAGCGAGCGGGCGCCGGCGGCGGTGTGGGTAAGGGTCCCGGGGTGGAACTCCAGCGCGACGCCCAGGCCGCGCCGGGCGGCCGCATCGGTGATGGCCGCGGTGGTCGCCACCACCGCCGCCCGGTCCAACTGAGGGGCATCGCTCTCGATGCCGAACGCCGCCCACACACGGATCAGCGGCGCACCCAGCGCCTCGGCGGTGTCCAGCACCGCCGACAGCTCGCCGGGAGGAGCTGCGGGATCGTCGAACGGGGCGATGCCCAGGTAGGTGCCGTAGGACGCCACCGCAAGCCCGGCGTCGGCGCAGGTTCGGCCAACCGACCGGGCCAGGGCGAGATCCCCAGGAGGCACGTGCCCATCGGCGCCCCACTCGATGCCGCCCAGGCCGGCCCGTTCAGCCAGCGTCACCACCTCGTCAGGCGTCAGCCTGCGCATCGTGATGGAACACATGCCCGAGCGCAGCGGGCTGCGGGCGGCGGACGGGGACTCGCGACGGCCCCGCACCGTCTCAGGCCAGCAGTTCAAGCAGCTGGTCGTGCAGCAGCCCGTTGGTGCCCAGGCCGCTGCCGCAGGCGGCGCCCTCGCCCCCGTCCAGCCCGGTGAAGCGACCCCCGGCCTCGGTCAGGATCACGCTCATCGGTCCCACGTCCCATTCGGCCACGATGGGGTCGACCATGGCGTCGGCCCCGCCCGTGGCCACCAGGAAGTACCCGTAGCCGTCGCCCCAAGTGCGCAGCGTGGCGCCCGAGGCGTGCGCCGCCACCATCTGCCCGGCGTTCCACGAGCCGAACCCGCTGGTGGTGAGCAACGACTCGGCCAGCGAGGCGGTGCCGCTAACCCGGGCGGGGCGTTCGCCGTGGCGGTCGGCCACCGTCGCCCCCAGGCCACGCCCGGCGAACACCGTCTGGCCCAGCGCCGGCAGCTCGATGACGCCCACCGCCGGGCCGTGCTCGTCCTCCACCGCCACCAGCGTGGAGTAGAGCGGCACGCCCCGGGTGAACGCCTTGGTGCCGTCGATGGGGTCCAGCACCCACCGCCGGGGCCCGTCGCCCGGAGCGTGGCCCTCCTCCTCGCCGAGGATGGTGTCCCCGGGGGCGTGGGCCTCGATCAGCTCCCGCAGGCGACGCTCTGCCGCCTTGTCGGCGGCGGTCACCGGCGTGCCGTCGCCCTTGTGTTCCAGCTCCAGCTCCACCCGGCGAAACCAGCTGAGGGTGAGGGCACCGGCCTCCACCGCAAACTCGCGAGCGGCCTGCAGGAGGGCGGGATCGGCGGGGGGTGTGGTCACGAGGTCTCCTCCGTGCTCGCTGCCGCCTCGCTGGGCGGCGGCTGTTCAGTCGTGGGCAGGTCAGTCGTGGGCAGGTTCTTGGGGGGCAGGGGAACGAACGCCGACGTGCGGGCGACGTAGTCGGCGTAGCCGGGTCGGCGCTTGGTGATGGTCTTCTCCAGCAAGGTCACGCCAGAGACTCGCAGGAGAAACACCGACATGACGATGGGCCCGATGATGCCCCACCACCCTCCGGCCGCCAGCGCCACCAGGAACAGCCCCCACCACACACAGAAGTCGCCGAAGTAGTTGGGGTGACGGGTGTAGCGCCACAGGCCGCCGTCCATCACCTTGCCCTCGTTGGCCGGATCGGCCTTGAAGCCGGCCAGCTGCCCGTCGCCCACCGTTTCAAAGGCAAAGCCCACCGCCCACAGCGCCACGCCCAACCAGGCGATCGCCCCCAACGACACCTCGTCGCCAGCGGCGGCCAGCTGCACCGGGAGCGACACGATGAGGATCAGCACCCCCTGGAGGGCGAAGGTCTGGATGAGGCTGAACCACCAGAACTTCTGGCCGAAACGGCGGCGCATGGCCACGTACCGACGGTCCTCGCCCTGGCCCCAGTTGCGCCACAGCAGGTAGCCGGACAGCCGAAAACCCCAGATGGTGACCAACGCCGTCAGCAGATCCACCCGGGGGTTGGTGTCGCCAACCGCCCGGGCGGTGTGGGCCACGACCACGAAGCCCAGGCCCCACACGATGTCCACGATGCTCACGTCGCTGAGGCGCACCGACAACAGCCACGTGGCCAGCATCACGATGGCCACCGCAATGCCGCTGCTCAGTACAACCGTGCCCATGGGATTCCTTCGATTCGATTGGCCTACTCAGTGTGGCCGCTTCCCCGTCGATATCACAGTTACGCCAGCGGGTGGAGCCGAAGTGTGAACTTCGGGCCGCACTATGCGTCGGTCCAGGCGGGCCGGAGGAAGGACCACCATGATCAAGAGTTCCTGCGAGACCTGCGGAGACTTCCGGGCGTCCCCGGAGGCCGTGACGTCGTGGGTGGATGATGTGGGGGCGCCGCTCTGGGCGGTACTGCGCTGCCCCCGGTGCCACATGGTGGTGGTACGCGACGGCAACGATGCGCTCACCTCGGTGCTGCGGACCCTCGGGTCGCCCACCCGGGTGCTGGCCACCCCGGTGGAGCGCCTGAGCTCGGGTGCCGACGAGGCCGGCGCCTTCACCTTGGAGGACCTGGAGGCGTTTCGGGATCTGCTGGACTCCGACGACGAGTTGCTGGGCGAGCTGGACCGCTGAGGCGTTTGGGGCCCCCGCACGGATTCAGCTCGGGGGTTCGGGTTGGGTCAACCAGGCGCTGACCAGCCGGCTGGCCTCGGCGCCACCCACCTCCTCCACTAGGGCGAGGAAGTCGTCGGTGGAGGCGTTGCCGAGGCGGTGGTCGGTGGCCCACCGCTCGACAATGTCGAAGAACGTGTCGTCCCCCACCTGTTCGCGCAGCGCCTTGAGGGTCAGGCCGCCGCGCAGGTACACCGCCGGATTGAACAGGTCGTCGGGGCCCGGGTCGAGCGGCGGCTCGAAGCGAGATCCGGCCTCGAGGGCCAGCCCGCCACGGCCGCCGGTGGCCTCGCCGTAGAACCACTCGGCCATGGTGGCGAAGCCCTCGTTGAGCCAGATGTCCTCCCACCGGTCCAGGCTGACCGAGTTGCCGAACCACTGGTGCGCCAGCTCGTGGGCCTGGATGAGGTCGTCGGCCCACAGGTCCGTGCCGAAGATCGATCGGGTTTGGGTCTCCAGGGCAAACCCCAACGGCTCACCCACCACCAGCGCCCCGTAGGTCTCCAGCGGGTAGGGCCCGAAGCGTTCCTGGAACACCGTCATCATCTGGGGCAGTTGGCCCAACACCCCCTCCACGGCGGCACGACCCCGCCCCTCCACCACCGAGTCGGCCACGGCACTCAGCATGGGGATGCCGCCGGGGCCCTCTCCCTCGAAGAAGGTGTACTGCCCCACCGCCACGGTGGCCAGGTAGGTGGTCATGGGATCGCGGGCGGACCACTCCCAGGTCGTGCGGCCGTCCTCAGTGCGTTCGGCCGTCTTGGTGCCGTTGGCCACGGCCTCCACGCCCTCGGGCACGGTGACGGCAAAGGAGAACCGGGCCTTGTCGCTGGGATGGTCGTTGGCGGGGAACCAGTTGCTGGCCCCGTCGGGCTCGGACACCACGTAGCTTCCCTCACCCGGCGTACCGATCCAGCCCAGGCCGCCCAGCACCTCCGACGATCGGGCCTCGGGGCTGCCGCCGTAGGCAATGCGCACCGCCACCGGCTCGTCGGCGGCCAGCGGCACCTCCGGCGTGAGCACCAGATCGAGCCCGGCCCGTCGATGGTCAACCTCCGCGCCGTTGATGGACGCCTCGGTCACCTCGAGGCCCGAGAGATCGAAGCGCAGCTCGCTCAGCTCCGCCGTGGTCGTCGCCGTGATCTCGGCCACGGCGTCGAATCCGGCCAGGTCGTCGTGCATGTCCAGCGTGAGATCGTAGGAGGCGACGTCGTAGGAGGGGTTGCCGGCGTCGGGGAAGTAGGGGTCGCCGATGCCCACGGCGGTGTCCGGGCCCCGCTCCGGTGCGGCCGAGGTGGAGGAGGGTGCCGTGGTGGTGGGTGCCGAGGTGCTGGTGTCGGCCGAGGTGGCGGGCCTGCTGGAGGAGGTCTCGGTCGGCCCCGAGCCGCTCGCCTCGTTTGCTGGCAGCCCCGTGGAGCATCCGGCGGCTGCGACGGCCAACGCCACGGCCAGCACCACGGACAGCGCCAGGCCGCGACGCTGCCGCCGTCGTGGCCCGAAGGCAACCGAGGGGAGCCCAGTGGGCCTTGGAGAGCGAGACCACGCGGGCACGGGGTCATTCTGCCCGCTGACGGGCGGGGTTTCCTGGCAGCGCTAGCCTGGCCACCTATGGCGATCACCGAACCCGACCTGTCCGCGGTGTCCCAGCCGAACGTACCGTCTTCCTCCCCGCTGCCCGGCCACGACGAGCAATGGCGCATCGCCGGTGGCTCTCCGGTCCAGGGCGAGATCCGGGCCGCAGGCGCCAAGAACGCTGTGACGAAGGAACTGGTGGCCACGTTGCTCACCGACGAGCCGTGCACGTTCACCAACGTGCCCCGCATCGGCGAGATGGACGCAACGTTGCCCATGCTGGAGCAGTTGGGCACCACCTACGAATGGCAGGACGAGCACACCCTCACGCTGCATACCCCCAAGATCACGGGCCAGATCTCCGAGGAGTATTCGGGCATCAACCGCATCCCCATCCTGTTCATGGGGCCGCTGCTGAACCGCATCGGCGAGGCCGAGGTGCCCCTGGTCGGGGGATGCACCATCGGCCCCCGCCCCGTCGACTACCACGTCGAGGGGCTGCAGGCCATGGGGGCCGAGATCGATATCTCACCCCAGGCGTTCCGGGCCACCACGGACCGGCTGGTTGGCACCCGCCACCGGCTGCCGTACCCGTCGGTGGGCGCCACCGAGAACCTCATCCTGGCGGCGGTCACCGCCCGGGGCACCACCGTTATCGAGAACTCGGCCATGGAGCCCGAGGTGATCGACCTGGTGCTGTTCCTTCAGAAGATGGGGGCCAACATCGCGGTCGACATCGACCGTCGCATCATGATTGAGGGGGTCGAGCGCCTGGGCGGTGCGACCCACCGGGTCATCGAGGACCGCATCGAGATCGCGTCCTACGCCGTCGCTGCCGTGGCCACCGGGGGCGACATCGAGGTGCTGGGCGCCCGCCAGGAGCACCTGCTGACGTTCCTCAATGCGCTGCGCCAGGTGGGCGGCAACTTCGAGGTGCACGATCAGGGCATTCGCTTCTGGGCGGAGGGGCCGCTGCGGGCCCACCATCTGGAGACCGACGTTCACCCCGGGTTCATGACCGACTGGCAACAGCCCACGGTGGTGCTGCTCACCCAGGCCGATGGCCCCTCGGTGGTGCACGAAACCGTGTACGAGAACCGGTTTGGCTACACCAAGACCCTGCGGCGCATGGGCGCCGACATCAGCCTCACCAGCCAGTGCCTGGGCAGCCGCACCTGTCGGTTCGCCAACCGCGACTTCAGCCATTCGGCCGTGATCACCGGGCCCACCCCCTTGCAGCCGACCGACCTGGTGATCCCCGACCTGAGGGCCGGGTTCGCCTACGTCTTGGCCGCACTCATCGCCGAGGGCACCTCCACCCTGCACGACGTGGGCTACCTCAAGCGGGGCTACGAGGACATCCCCGGCAAGCTGGGCGCGTTGGGCGTCAACGTCGTCGAGTCCGCCTGAGGCGACGCGCACCCCACCCGGAGCCCGCGCCAGCGCCGCCCGCGAACCATCCGAACGCAACCAAGGAGCGCCCATGACCGATCGCCCGCCCGACCAGCCGGCAGACACCCCGCAACCAACCCAGGAGGGAGCCGACGTCGAGCCCGGTGCGGTGGGCGGCGGGCTGGTGTTTCTGGCCTTCGAACGCGAGACCCGGGCGAGTGAGTTCATGGCGGCCATCGCCGACCTGCAGGCCCGGGAGGCCTTGGTGCTGCGCGATGCGGTGCGCATCGACCGCACCCGCGACGGACGGGCCAAGGTGCGTGAGCTCTTCGACCTGACACCCACCGAGGGCGCGCTGTCGAGCGGTGCCTGGGGCCTGCTCATCGGTGTGCTGTTCGGCGGCCCGGTGGGGGCGCTCATCGGCGGTGCGGTCGGTGCCGCAACCGGGGCCGCCGCCGGCGCCGTGATCGACCTGGGCATTCCCGACGACACCGTGGCTCGCATGCGCGAGGCCCTCCCGGAGGGCAAGGTGGGCGTGCTGGTGTTGGCCACCGCCACCGACCCTCAGGCCGTGCTGGAGGAGTTTCACCGGTTTGCCGGAGAGGCCGAGCTTGGTCACCGCCGACCTGCCCCCCGAGGCGCTGGCCCAGGTGCAGGACTCGTTGGTGGACCTCCACCCGGGACGGGCTGAGACTGCTACGGGCTTCGAGGCCGACATCACCACCGCGGCGATCGCTAACTGCTGCCGAGCACCCCTTGGAACTTAGGGTGCTTCGTTCGCTGCGAGATGTCCACACGACTTGATCTCCAGATCGAGCGCGAGTCGAGATCGATCCACTCGAAGAACGCCAGCACGTCGTTGCCTTGTGGATCTTGCGCGCCACCTGCCGGCATCTCGCCCGCCCTTGCGCATCTTGCCGGGCACGCTGTCCAAGATTGGCCGCCAGCTGGTCCAAGCCTGCGGACACGGACCAGCTAGACGGGCACCTGCAGCTCCTACAGACCAACGGACATGTCAACCCTCGGGTGCTCAATTCGGTAGAGCCAGGAGTTCACCAGCCCAATGAACACCGACGCCCCGGAACCAGTTCGCGCCCACTCCCACCGTTGCGAAGAAGTTGTGCGGATTTCCATTCAACACCTCTGACGGGCTGGCTCCAAAATTCGCCGAAGCCAGGCGACTCACCATTGGGAAGTTCAAACTCTTTCACCATTGGGAATAGAACGGCAGAACGCCGTGGCTATTCCAACCGGGAACCCTAGGTCGGCTTCCATCGCCATGCACATTCCGGGCCCTTCCAGACCCTCCAGCTCCATGTTCGGACCCTCCAGCCTACTCACTGAGCCCGAGACTGAAGCCCCAAAGAGTGCGCCTGTCCCGACGTACTGCACTACCGCTCGCTCTTCCATCAAAGGCGAGTAGGCGGTCGGGAAGTAGCCCACTTCGCACTGTCCAATTGCCACGCCCGCACCAGCCCCTGCCGAAACCTCACTACAAAACCCCTTGACCCCAGGAGTCGGCGAGAACACGCGGAGAAGCTCTTGCATGACCTGCATTGCTGCGAAGCCTGACTCCCTGACGTAGGTAAGAGGAAGAGGTCGATCATCTAGGTTGAAGACCCCCGTTCCCATCAGGACGCTCGCCCCATCAGGTATCTCGAGACTCCGCGGAACCAAGCCCCTGAACTCGATCACACCTCCATTGGCAAATCCGTCAGGTACCGTGAAGGGATAGGGCGCCGTCAGCTCCGGTCCAGCGTCAATCACGATCCGCCCCCCTACTTCATTCTTGACCCAGCAGTCGTAGCAACGAACCCTCCCCATCTTTCCAAACCTCAGGACTCTGGTGTTCGTCACCGTCCCCCCAACGGCGAATAGTTCGCCCTCAATCTGTGTCTCCCCGTGATTCCAGAACCCCGCATGCGCCAATACGGAGCCCCTGATGTGGCCAACATTGATCACGTTCGCCCTGGCCCTCAGAGAGCCTTCAATGAGTCCGTTCTCGTAGTTGTGAATCTGGACATCGAACATCTCCGCGCCCGCGCCAACGACCCGAATTTCACCCTCGTTTTTCAGTGTGGAATCCCCGGGAACACAGGTGGATGACAATCTCACCGTCCCGTTACCCTGGAAATCTAGCTGCCCTTTGTTCGAAATCGTACCGGCACCACCACCTGCTGTCGAGCATTCGATCAGAACGCGCCCGGCATTCCAGCCCGGCTTGTGCTGGAAGTCCATACGCCCTTCATTCGTCAAGAACGCTCCTGGGGCGATCGTTATGGTTTCGCCGCGAGGCACACTAAGCACAGCCCCCGGCTTCACGCGGTGCACGTTGATGAACCTCCCGTTCACAATGCGCCGCTCGCCTCCCGCCGATATGTCGGTGTCGAGAATCGCACCGGAGTCCGCACTGAACGCTCCGGGGCCGGTCACCCGCGCCCGGAGCGTCGCCCCACGAACAGTCAGATCCGCCTCGGCTGGAATATCGACGTGACCCGCTGCAATGCCCCCCGCGATGATCGTCGAGCCCTCTAACACAGGACCGTCAAACTCGACGACTCCGCCGCTGCGTCCCTGGAACTCAACGCCGGCCCAGACGCCGCCGGCTATTGGGCTATCAGATGAGTTCCCAGCCACAAGCCCGCCCTCTACGCGACCCTGGTTGGTCAGAGTCTCGAAGAACCGGATGGCAGTGGCGGTTCCCCTATTCATGACTCCGACGCGAACCGCGGAGAACCTGCCCTCGGCCTTGAGCACCCCGTCATTGAGCAGCCACGACAGTCGACCACACCCCGGCGACTGTTCGATACTCGCCCAAGACCCCAGCAACATGACGCCCGAATTCCGGATCTCGCCCGGCAACTGCCCGCCGCCACACTCGGAGCGGATGCTCGACGCTCTGGAACCTCCCGTGAGGACCGTACGCCCATCGTTGATGAACTTGGAGTCGGCGGTGACTATGAGCGAGCTGCGCTGGGTCAACGTGAACGTGCCCTGTGGTCGAATTCGCGCACGGCCGCGCAACATAGTCGTGCCGCTGGCGGTGACGTTCGTCAACTCCGATGTGACCTCGGAGTCAGTCAATGTCAGCGTGCGGGAAGCTGTCAATTGCAGGTTGGCCTCGGCCAGAATCCACCTGACGTTGACATCGCTATCTATCTGGACGGTGGTCCCGCTATCCGGAATGCATACGTTGTCGTTTGGGACGGGCACAGCCCGGGAGGACCAGTTGGCTGGATCGCTCCACACGGCGGAACTCCCCTGACCCGTCCAGGTAACCGTTGCGAGATCGCAGCCTGGAACGGTTGTCGATAGCGCTGCGTCCGACGCCGACGCTGCAAGCATCAGGAAGCCCGCAGTCCAGCCCAGTGCCAGCAGTGTCCTGCGTACCGATTTGGCCCAGTTCCCAGCAAGCATCGAGGAGAGTGAGCGGCGCCTACGCATTGTTTGCCCCCGGAATCGTTGTCCGTCGTGGCTCGACGGGCGTTCGGGGAGCCTAACTCTTGGCCGCCAGGACATCGTTCCGGTGTGTGGGAGGTGGTTGGTGCGTGGGGCGCTTCCCGCAGGCCCGATGGTCAGGGCGACGCGGCGGCAGGGAGCGCCCGGATTCTGTCGAGTGCGCCACGGATTCGTGTGCCCATGGCCAGTCGGTGGGAAGCCGGAGCGTGAGGGTGCCGGACCGATTCACGAGGACTCCAGCGAGGGCGATGAGCCGGTTGCGGATGGTTCGCCCGGTGCGGATTGGACCCTCGGGACCGGTGATCCCAGCCCAGCGGGTCAAGTTGTGGGCGAGGCCCGCGCAGGCGAGCCAGGCCCCGTTGGCCCCAAAGTCGCCGGAGGGGCCAGTGTTCGAGCCCGTTGTCTTTAAGTTCGCGGATGGCGAGTTCAACGACAGCGTGGTTTCGGTGGAACCGGTCGGCCTCCACGGCGGTGAGGGTGTTGTTGCAGATGAACGCGTGGTGGCGCCAGGTGGGCCACATCGCAGTTTGGGCGCTGTCGGCGAGTCGGGTGGTGGCGCACGACGAGGCGGCCGGTCCTGGCCCGTTTCCCGGTCCCGATGGCGTAGATCGTTTCGGCGACCTGGGCGTGACCGGCCCGGGTGTAGTCGATCGTGACCCAGTCCTCTTCCGGGATCGCAGCGATCGTGTCGTTGACTTTGGTGACGAGACGGACGGTGATCGACCAGCCGACACCGGCACGGGTGAGTCTGTCGATGAGTTTCCAGGACCAGAACCCCGAATCGGCCCGGACGGTGACCGGCCCGGACACCCCGGCCCGGCGCAGAGCGGAGAGGACCTCACCGGTCCCGGCTCGGGTGGCGGTCAGCGGGTGATATCCCAACACACCGGTGTAGCCGTAGGAGGCGCCGTGTTTGTGTTTGCCGTAGACCTCGGTGACCGTCGAGTCGAGATCGACCACCAAGTCCTCGACCTGTTTCGGTCCTGCGCTGTCGGCCCAGGCGTTGGCCAACAGCCGACTGTTCACCGCGTCGAGCTGGCGGACATGACCGAAGGCGAACGACCGGAGGAACGTGCCGATCGTCCACGGTGCCAACGGCTCGAAACCCAGCACCTTGCGGGTGGACCCGGACCGCAGCCGGTCCATCGAATCGATGTTGGTTGCACCGGCGATCATGCCATCACGACCGTCATCACCTTGCCCGCCGCGTTCGGGACACCGGTGTGAACCCACCGGCTGACCAGACCCGCAAGGCCGAGACGGCCCGCCAGCGTGGCCATCAACAACAGGCCCGAATCGGACACCAGATTCGGCTGGTCGAAGACCACCTCGACCCGGTCAGGACGATGACAAGATGTGCTCACAGAAAGCGTCTTTCTGATCTGGGTGATGACTGGCTTTGAACACCGTCATTCTCCCACAAAGGAAGGCACTTTCTGCGTGTCTACGGCCCCATCCAACCCATCAAGACCGGTGGATCCAGGTCTAGCTCTGGGCGGGCCAGGACGTCGGCGCCGCGGCCAGAAGAGCAGCTGCGGCGCCCGTGGCCTCACGCTAGGGGCGCGTGTCCCAACGCTCGCCCACCTCGTTGGCCTCCTCCAGCGCCAACGGCAGCCAGTCGATCACTACGCAGCCGAACGAGCCCAACGGCCGACCCAAACAGGCCAGGAAGTCCGACCGAGAGTGCCGCCATCGACCTCCGCCGCCCGCCTCAGGGCGCACCAGCCAGGCGGCCGGCACAGCAGGGCACGACGGTGTCAGCGGTCAAGGCAGCCGGCGCCGTGATCGACCTGGGCATTCACGACGACACCGTGGCTCGCATGCGCGAGGCCCTCCCGGAGGGCAAGGTGGGCGTGCTGGTGTTGGCCACCGTCACCGACCCTCAGGCCGTGCTGGAGGAGTTCCACCGCTTCGCCGGAGAGGCAGAGCTGGTCACCGCCGACCTTCCCCCGACGCGCTGGCCAGGTGCAGGACTCCTTTGGTGGACCCCCACCCCGGTCGCGGCTGACCGACCCTACTCAGTGCAGGGTGCGACCGGGACGTAGGCAGCGGTGCCGTCCGTCAGCACGTAGTTGTACAGACTGCTTTCCCGTCGGAGGAATCCCGGCACGAGGGCGGCCTCATCTCCGGGATAGAAGCCGTGCTCGGCCCGGTAGGCCTCGACGGCCGACTTGACCGTACGCAGATCTGTTGCGCAGGCCATGGACTGGCTGCCATTGCCGACAGCCCTGACGGCCAGCACAACAACGATTACACAAGCAGCCACAACCACCATGGCGACAACGACCGAGCGACCGACCCGCGAAGGTCCGACCCTGCCATCGGCACGCACGACCGTGGGTGTCTCGCTCACGGGTCTGCTCGAGTGCGCTTCGTGCTCAGGCATGCAGGTTCATCCGCTCTCTCAATGCACTGGGCAGACGATAGGTTGAGGCTGCTCGTCGAGACGGACGGAGCCGTGCGGACGACCTCCCTGCTCCTGCCCGAGCGTTGGTTCGAAGCCCATAGGACTCACGAGCCTCGTTCAATAGTGATGGTGGTATCCACGGCTTCCACGCCGTAGCGCTCGAAGTTGTCGCTGTCGGGCCAGCGAACCTCAATGGCGTCCACGCCATCCAGCTCACCCAGCCCGATGTGGAGGGTTCCGGGCCCCGAACTCTGGTATCCGCTGCCGGTCCGCACGTCCCCGATCCACCTCTTGTCTTTTCCCGGCACCTTGAGCCGGACTCGGGCACCGATCGCGTTCGTGTTCGACGTCGTGGCGTCATGAAGCCGCAGCTCGAGCCAATGGCCACCGGCGGTGAGGTCGTTCCGAAACAGGGCTGCTGGGGTTGTGGTGTGCCCAACCAGGAGGTCGAGGTCGCCATCTCCGTCGTGGTCGAACGGGATCACGGACTTGGCCTGGCCCCCATCGACCAGTCCAAGGGCTGAGGCGTTCTCCACCCAAGGACCACCCGCTGAGCCCCGCCACAAGCTGGGCGCACCGCGTCCGTAGAAGGCGGCAGAGGCGGCGCTCCCCGGCCCGGTCGCGGATGCGGCAGCATCGGAGTATCCGTTGACCGCCAGCAGGTCTCGCCGCCCGTCGTTGTCCATGTCCTCGCCGGCTGCGCCCCAGGCCCACGCCGACTCGCGAACACCGAACTGTTCCGTTGCGTCGACGAACCCGCCAGCGCCCCGGCCGAGGAAGAGCCGATTTCCGCTGCACCCTACAGTGACCTGGTCAGCCACGCACCCGACCCTTTCCGGGCCGGGTGCAATTGACGTGACAAACCAATCCAGTATTCCGTCGCCGTTGAGGTCCTCCACGACGGAACCCATGCCGTTCTCGTCCGTACCTAGCCCTGACTGCGCGGTAACGTCAGCAAATCCACCCGTTCCGGAGTTGCGATACAGCCGGCTGGTGCAAAAATCTCCGGTGACAAACAAGTCGGGCCAAGCATCGCTGTCATAGTCGGCAAAGACTGGCGTGAAGGCCGACACGTCGCCGAGATCGAGGTTCAAGTCCGCCGTCACGTCGCTAAATGTCCCATCGCCGTCGTTGGTGAATAGGCGCGATCTGGCGGTCTGCGCTCTCTGATCTTCGTCGGATCGACCGGACGCTGGCGCACTCGGAATACCGCAGAGGCTGGTCCTGTCCTCCTCGACGGAGCTGTGCGTAGCGGCCCAACTCGGGGGGGCCCAGTGGGTAGTGACGAGATCCAGATCGCCGTCCCGGTCCCAGTCGGCGAATGCAGCGCCCAGGGTGGCGAAACCTCCAGTGGGATCCGATCCTCCGGGATCCGTCTGGCTAGCCAGGCCTCGCTCCTCAGACCGGTCGGAAAAGGTGCCGTCGCCCTGGTTCAAGTAGAGACGATCGGCTTGCTCACCTACACCTCCCACGAACAGGTCCAGATCGTCGTCACCGTCAATGTCGGCCCACACGGACGCGCCCGAACCACCGGAACGGCCAACTCCGTCGTCTCCCAGACCCGACGCTTCCGTCACGTCATCGAAAGACCCGTCAGCAGCGCCCCGGAATAGTCGATTGCCCGCACCCACACGGGTTAGAAAGAGGTCCACGACACCATCCGAGTCGTAGTCACCCAGCGATGCCCCACCAACGAAGGCACCGACGCCGCCGCTGGAGGGGGAGGGAGCACCGTTGTCGAGGCCGACCGAGTCGCTAATGTCGGTGAAGCTCATGCTGGCAGGATCGAAAGCATCCGCCGCACCCGTCGGTGCCAGCTCACCGATGTCTCCGGGAGGTGCGGATGCCGAACGGGCATCCGAAAACTGCTCCTCCAGAGGGCTGCTTCCCCGACCCATGACAGCGAAGGTCACGGAAAGCAGCCCCAGGATGACACTGGCGCCCGCCATTCGAAGCGATCGTTGCGATACGCGAATCGGTTCCCGTCGGGCCATGGTTCGCTACTGCACTGGAGGCTGGCGGACGATGTCCACAACCTGATCGACCGACGAGATGGCGTAGGTTTCGTACTCGTCGGCGTCGGGCCAACGAACTTCGACAGCGTCGACCTCGGTTCGGTGACCCAGGCCAACGTGCAGCGTGCCAGGCCCCGAGCTCTGGTAGCCAGATCCGGCCCGAACCTCCCCGACCCAGCCAGGCATACCCGCATCGTTTGGGATCCGAATTCTCGCCCCAATGGCCTGGGTGTTGAGCGTGGTTGAATCCCTCAGCCTGAGCTGGAGCCAATGTCCCTGATTGGCCGTCTGGTTGCGATAGAAGCCCGGTGAGGTGCCCGTCTTCGTGATCAGCAGGTCGAGATCCCCGTCGCCGTCCTGGTCAAACGGTACGACGGCCTTGAACTCCCGGCCATCTTCGATTCCGACCGAGGATGAACCGTCGGAAAATGGATGCTTGGGGCCGGCGCCCCACACCCGGACTTCACCGTCCGCGAAGTGGTCGAGTGCCGGCTGGCTGGGGCCCAGGCCCGCGGTCCCCGGGCTGGCACCTTCCGGGGCGCCGAAGTTCTGTCCGCTCACCGTCAGCAGCTCACGTTGACCGTCGTTGTCCAGGTCCTCGCCAGCTGCGCCCCATGCCCATCCGGATTCGCGTACCCCGAAGGCATCGGTCTCGTCGCTCAGCGTCATATCACCCCCTCCTCGATAGAGTCGATTGCCGGAGCATCCCACCAACACGAGTTCCCGACGGCAGCCGACGCCGTTCGGCCCTGCGGCGATTGAGGTGACGAACCAATCGAGGTGCCCGTCCCCGGTCAGGTCCTCCACCACAGATCCCATCGCGTTCTCATCGCCCAACACGGCTGCACCGGCTGTCTCGTCGATGAACTCTGCACCTTCCCGGTTCCGATACACGCGGCTTGAACAGAAATCGCCAGCGAGTAGGAAGTCCACCCACCCGTCATCGTCCAAGTCGGCGAACACAGGGGTGAAGCCAGCAACCGCATCGAGTTCAGCACCCAGCGCGGCTGTGACGTCTCGAAAATGGCCAGCGCCATCATTCTCCATCAGTCTGGACGCTGCAGCGCGGCTTCGATCCTTCGTTGTCGCCAGGACATCCACGTCGCACAGGCTGGGCTTTCCGGGCCCCATCAGGGGCGCGACCCGGTCGTACTCCGGGGTGATCCAGTCGGCGAGCGCAAGGTCGAGGTCACCGTCCCGATCCCAGTCGGCAAACGCAGCACCGGCCGTCGCCTGTGGCAGGTCCGCAGGGGTCACCCCAGCGATTCCGAGGCTCTCGGCCTCTTCCGTGAAGGTGCCGTCGCCCCGGTTGACGAACAGCTGGTCGGGTTGCTGGCCAAACCCGCCCACGAACAGGTCCAGGTCGCGGTCCCCATCGATGTCGGCCCAGGCGGCGGCGGCGGACCCATCGCTATCCCGAACGAAATCAGTTGCCAGCCCAGACTCGGTAGACACGTCTGCGAACGTCCCGTCCGGCTGGGCGCGAAAGAGCAGATTGGGCTTGCCTGATCGGGTAAGGAACAGGTCGACGAGGCCGTCCTGGTCGTAGTCACCGACCGCAGCGCCGGCCGACATGGTGCCAAACTCGGCCGCTGGCATGACTCCAGGGCCGTCCCCTTCCAGCCCAATCCGATCAGTCTCATCCTGAAACCACACCCCGTCATGGTCGCGTGGTCGGCTGACCACACTCGTGGTGGCGGATCGAGGCTGAGTGGCGCTTGAAGCAGTCCCGGCAGGATTCGGGCCAGGTGATTTCGGCTCGTCAGACACCGTGCCGCCAACCATGATCTTGGCGCCGAACAGCAGGGCCGCAACGATGAAGAGCGCTGCCCCCCGTCGCCTCATGATTGGGCACTCCAGAGTGCTCGCGGATCCGCCACGCGCTGTGTCTCAACAGTTCGAGAGGGCGGCGGTGTCCTCTCCCAAGCGCCAATCGCACACGAGCATCTCGACCCCGGGCTCGACCGACGAACTTGCGCTGAGCTTATCGACGTACTTCACGCGCGCCTTGCCACGCTGCAAGGGCCCGCTTCCCGAATCGACAACGGCCACGAAGTCCAGCACCCGCTCGGTGGCGGTCACGCTGTGGGCGGAGCACTGGATCTCGACGTTGAGCACGCTGCCTTGGGTCGGCCGAGCTTGCGGGCGAGCGAAGGTCGCGGAGGGCGATGCAGGCCCCTTGCATCCGACGTTGACAGCGCTCTCGTCCAATCGAATCTCTCCGACCACCGCTGACATGGCGGCGTCTACTGCCCGGAGGTTCTCTTGACCAAGGGAGTTGTTGGTGGCCTGCCGTCCTGCGACCAAGGTGGCCTCGGCGATGAAGACGATCGGCAGCGTCAGGGCCAACATGACGAAGGCGATAGCGATCGTCGAGAAGCCGCCCTGCTCGCGACGCTGCTCAACCTGGCGGCGGCGACGTGCCCCGCGCATCATGCCGAGTACTTATTCACTCGAAGGCCGGTGCCACCACCACTGCCGTTGTTTCCTGCATACCCGCCGTTGCCCGAACCGCCCCAGTGCCCGTCGTCGCCCCAAGCGCCATTGCCACCGCCACCACCCGAACCACCGGGGCCACCGCCACCACCCGACGCCGCCGGTCCCAACGTCACGGCGGTGCCGCCGATCAGGTCGCCCGAGCTACCCCGCAGGAACAGTCCCACCGTGGGCCCGCCAGCGCCGCCACCGGCGCCACCACCACCGCCACCACCGGCGCCGCCACCACCGCCGCCACCACCCTCATTGCCGCCGTCGTCATATGCACCGTTTCCGCCGTTTCCGCCCCGTCCGGCGGAGCCGCCGGGTTGACCGGAGCCACCATTGCCGCCGGCAGCGGTGACGATGGTGCCCCCGCTGATGATCACCGAACTCTGGTAGGCATACACGCCGAACGATCCGCCGCCCGGCTGTCCGCCGCTTGTGCCACGGGTGCCTCCGACCCCACCTCCACCGCCTGAGCCTCCTCCGCCAGCGGTTCCGAAGCCCGCGTTTCCGCTGCCCCCGCCGCCTCCTCCTCCAGATCGGCCAGTGCCACCGTTTGAGCCGTCGGCGCCTTCGTTGCCGACCCAGACCGCCCCTGCACCGCTGGCCGGGGCCGCCGCGCCGCCAGCCCCGCCTGCACCTGCGGTGGACAATTCGTTGTTTGCGCCCCCGCCACCCTCACCCGAATAGGCATCCTGTCCGAGGAAGCCTCCACGCCCACCGCCAGCCCCGCCATAGCCGCCTCCGTTGGCGCCGGCGCTCCCGGCATCTCCGTGCGTGAAGTACCAACCTCGCCCGTTTCCGCCCCGACCTGCGCCGCCGCCACAGCTGCTTCCGGGACTGCCGCCGACGCTACCACCGTTGCCGTTGCAGCCCCCACCGGCCGCGGCGGGCGGGGTACTGGTGCCGCTGGCGCCAGGCTGTCCGGCCAAGGCCACGAAGCGACTGCCGGTGGATCCGACCGTCGAGTTCAAGACCCGAAGGCCGTACGCGGACGAGCCGGTTCCGGCCGAAGTTGGGGACGTCACGTTGACGTTCACAAGGTTGACGAACGATGCGTCTCGAATCAACACGCCAGACGGCTGGTTGCCGGTCCCGCCCGACACGATGACGCTTTCGATGACGATGGGCTTGGCCGCAGTTCCACTATTGGTCCGAACCAACACTCCCTGCGTGGTGGCCCCCGACACCGTTGGCGTAGCGACCGTGAATCCCTTCACCTTGGCCCCTTGCACGTTGGCGACGAGGATGCCGTAAGGCTCACCTGCCGCAGAGCCGGTGACGGTGGAGACCGAGCCGGCTCCGTCCCAGCTGGCATTGAGTCCACCGACGACTTCGATGTTGCTGCGCGCCGTGAAGCGACTGTACGAACCGCCGGCGACGTAGACCTTGGGCTTGCCCAGCGATTCGGCCCGATCCAAGCCAACCTCCACCTGACGGCACGGCGCGGACCGGGCCCCGCACGTTCCACTGTCCGTCCCAGAGGTCGAAACGAAGACCGTATCGGTGATGACCGTCACGGGCACCGAGATGGTGGCTTCACGTCCATTGCTGTCGACGACCTTGACGGTGACGGTGAAGAGGCCCAGGTCGGTGAAGGCGTGGGTACGTGGGGTGGTGCAGGAGGTGCCGCCTGGCGCCACGCAGTCTCCACAGGAGAACCATCTCCCCAGTCCCAGGTGGCGGAACTGATCGTCGATGCCGAATAGGTTTGGAGATTCGGAGTGAACGTCACCGATTGGTTCTGAATTCGCTCAATCGGAGGATTCGGCAACAGGGGCGCGGTCGGACCCTTCGCGTTGATATCGATCTGTTTCGTTTCAACGGTTTCCAACCCAGCAGAGTTCTTGACCGTGAGTGTGACCACCATCGGCGCCACAGCGGCGCTCGTCGCACGGAATGGTATGGAATGGGTGGTGCTGTCGGTGTTGGTGAATCCGGATGCCGGCACCAGAAGCGGTGACGGAGGCCCGAGCGGCGCACCGAACGACCACTTGTAGGTCAACGAGCCGCCGCGTGGATCTCGGGAAGCCGATGCGTCGAATGTGACTACGTCGCCTTCCTCAACGGTCGACGGCCGCCACGTGAACCTCGCAATGGGCGGCGTGTTCGGTGCAGCGTACGAGGTGTTGCGCCGAGTCGCCTGCAGGACCACTGGGGCCCGGTCGGAGCCCCGCGGACTTGTCCACCGAATGCAGCTTGAGAGTGACTTGCCGACGCGAGGTCCTGGGTGCCGTCCCCCTTGGGACACGTGCTGGTTGCGGTCCCAATTCGTTGCGCCAACTTGGTGCCCTCGGTCGGCGTGGTGTCCGGGCTGTTCAGCATCGCCGGATCACCCAGGGTGGCATCGGTGCCGCTGCTCTGGTTGGGACAGGCGCGTCGCCACAGCGTCCGGCCAAGCTGGGGGTTTGGTCCCAGCGGCTCCAGGCTGTACACCGCGGTAGTTCCGCGACGTGATCAACGCCAACACCGGATCGCCACCGGCTCCGTCGCCCCCGGCGCAATCCCTGAGCTCGCCGGCGGCTTACGCGGGGCTCCCGTGTCCTTGGTGGACGATGCGGCCGCCTTCGCACTCGTCACGTCACGCACCAGCGCAACGTCGGTCGCCGCCAGATTGGAGGTTTCCTGTGTCCAGTGTGCGCGCCGTTGCCTGCTCCCCCATGGCCAGGGTGACGAATCCGAGAGAAGGCAACAACACCGTCGAAGTGATCACCATGGCGATGAGGGCCTCAAGCAGCGTGATACCGCGTTGCCCGCGATAGCCGATCAGTCTGCGACGGAGGATGAGGAGTCCGCTTGATCGTGGGGTTCGGGAATTCACGGTCACACGCTCCAATACAGGGTTGGCCCCCACGGGCCATAGGTGGTGCCGTTTGCGGACACCACTTTGGCGCGCATCTTGTACTCATAGGTCGTGCCCGAGCAGAACGTCTTGCCCAGATTCAGGATGTCCAGATTGGGCTCCTCCCATCGGTAGATCTGATAGCCCGAGCCCGCCGACTGTGCCACCGTTCGAGTTGCGTTGTCCCAGCAGATGGTGGCCCCCGCGCCCTGGATGATGTTGATCTCTAGGGAAATCGTCTGCCCTGTTCCCGGTGTGAGTTTGGTCCATCCGAAATCGATGTATCCGGTGTGGGCACCTGGACATCCGAAGAAGATGCACGGGAACTTCGCTCGGGAAGCGACCGCTCGGAAGTCGGAAGGGGGATCGAGACGCTTCACCACCACGCTTTGCGTGGTGAACGCCGACCGGCCGCCCGAATCCTGCACGGTCAACTTGACGACATAGGTGCCGGGCGTGCTGTACAGGTGCGTTGCGGTCGGACCCGAACCGGACGTGCCATCGCCGAAGTCCCACTCGTAGACAGAAACGGGCACACCGCCGTTGGCTGTCGACGCCGACCCATTGAAGCTCACCGTAGCGGCGGCGAAGAAAGTCCCGGGTGGGTCAAACCGGGCAACCGGCAGGGGTATGACCGGGGTACTCACCGTGATCGACACGGTGGCAGTGGCAGTCAGACCGATGTCATCGGTCACCGTCAGCTTCACCAGATAAGTCCCGGCCTGAGAAAAGGTATGGGAGGCGTTTGCGGTCGAGGCGGAGTTGGCTGAACCGCTGTTCGGATCCTTGAAATCCCATGCGTACGAAACGATCGTTCCATCGATGGACGCCGAGCCGGTCGAGTTGAAGTTCACCGTTTGACCCGGATTGATGGCCGTGACGTTGGCCGCAGCCTGCGCTGTAGGCGGGGCTCGACTGTCGACACGTTCGACGATCTGCAGGTCCTTGGTCGTCGTGTCCGTCTGCCCAATGGAGTCCAACACCGTGAGGGTGACCTGAACCGTCTTGGTTCCTTGCCCTGGGGCCGGTGCCAGATATCGGCACGCCATTGGGGAACTCGGGCTGCCGATATTCGCCGTGCTCGACGGTGGGCTCGTCACCTCCGCATCCGGGCCGCAATCCCAGGAGAAGTTGATGAGGCTCAGATCCTCCCCAGCTTCAGAGTCGTTCGCAGTCAAGGCAAAGACAGCCCGGCTCGCTCCCGGGCTGGTTTGAAGAACTGCAGGATGATCAATAGCGGCTTCGGGAAGCTTCAACCGGCGTTCGGGATCGATCTTGACGACATCGGCCGTTCGGGTCTTTCCGTTGCTAGTTGCGGTCAATGTGACCGTCTGGCGACCTGAATCCCCGTTTGGTGTAGCGCAACTTGGGGCGTCCACCGCTGTAACGGCCACGGCTGGCGTACCGCTCACTGTCGACTGCAGAATCTTGTCGTCGTTCTGGCTTGCGTCGGCTGCGAGAACCGCCCGTTGGTACTGAACCGGCTGCGCGCAGTCTTTGTACTTCGTCTGTCGAATGGCCTCGCTTGCGCCGACCAAGACCGCATCCAGACGCGCCGTTTGGTTCGCGCCACTCGACGTCTTCTGAAGGGTCTGCAGGCCAGCGATGCCTGCTCCGATCAGCAGCGACACCATGACAATGCCAATGAGCGACTCGAGCAGGCCGAACCCGGTTTGCGAGCGCTGCGAAAGCCGACCACCCCAATCGCTCGTTCGCGTGCTGACTGGGGGAATCATGCTGCTCGACCTCCCTGTGCCAGATCCGGGCCCGCCACCGAAAGTACCACTACAATCACTGATTGCGTTTTCACGTCGCGGCGTCCGTCTGTTGGCGGTAGACGACCTCATCGGGATACATCGAGATTGCCTGAGCGTCTTCCAAGGTGATCGTCCCGTCTGATACCAACCCGCTCAGCGAACTCTCGAGCAACTGCATGCCTTCCCGGCTTGAGGTGGTCATGACGTTGCGGATCTGGCGCACCTGGCCTTCCCGAATCAAGTTGGAAATCGCCGGCGAGCCGGTCATGACCTCGAAGGCCGCAACGCGACCTCCACCGATCTTTGGGATCAGGCGCTGTGCGATGACGGCCACCAGCGACATCGAGAGCTGGGTTCGTACCTGAGCCTGCTGATCATGGGGGAACACGTCGATCAAACGGTCGACAGTCTGGGCGGCGTCGTTCGTGTGCAGCGTGCCGAACACCAGGTGGCCGGTCTCGGCCAGGGTCAGGGTGAGCGAGATGGTCTCGAGGTCACGAAGCTCGCCCACGAGCACCACGTCGGGGTCCTCACGAAGGGCGGCTCGGAGCCCCAAGGCGAAATCGGGCACGTCGGTGCCGACCTCTCGCTGGTTCACCAGCGCCATCTTCGAGTGCTGCATGTACTCCACTGGATCCTCAATGGTGAGGATGTGGCAGGCACGGTTAGCGGCGATCTCGGCGATCATGGCGGCCTGCGACGTGGACTTGCCGGAGCCGGTGGGCCCCGTGGCCAACACGAGGCCGTGGGGCTTCTTCACGATCTTCTGCCACACATCGGGCAGGCCCAACTGCACCGGAGTGGGGATTTCGGTTGGGATGAGGCGCAGTGCCACCGCCGGCGTGTCTCGCTGGTAGTACGCGTTGGCCCTGAAGCGGGCACGGTCACCCCACGGAAACGAGAAATCGAGCTGGCGTTCGTCCTTGAAGCGTTCGTATTCGTCCGGACCGATCAGGCGGTCGACGATCACGGTGGTTTCATTCGCGGTCAACGGTTCGGAGCCGTGGATCGGCTGCAGCGAACCGTCTACCCGAATCATCGGGTGCGAACCGGCCGAAACATGGAGGTCCGTGGCGCGACGCTCCATCAACTCCTCAAGGTAGGTCTCGATGTGGGATACGTCTGCGGTATGCACGAACTACCTCTTCGCAATGGCTGAGAACTCGGTGGGATTATGGAGCTTGGGATGGACGGTTCTGCACGGATACTCACCGGGTGAACTCGGCGCGGGCAGGAGCGCCTGCCCGCGCCGAACTCACGCGGCGGGTGCGTCTACCTACTGCAAGTCACCGGCCGGGATGTTCGCGCAGTCTGCGATGGGCACATCCGTGGTGGTGGCTGCGGTCCGAGTGGCGCCAGCGGCCGCCGACGGGGTACCGAAGTACTTGAGCGGCGAATCGAGGTAGTCGGTGTAGGTCTCGGCCGTGGTGTTCACCTTGTTCGACGTGAAGGCGGCGTTCCAAGCCGTGATCAATGCGCCCCGTTCGGTGTCACAAGCCGCCTTGCCGGCGTTCTTGGTCGAGTTGCCGACGGCGAAGACGACGACGCCTGACAGGATCGCCAGAATCGCAATCACGACGAGGAGTTCGATGAGCGTGAAGCCCGCTCCTCCTCGTGCCTCCAACCGCTTGATGGTGTTTCGCATGGGGTTTCTCCCTGTTTGTGTGTGCGACACCGGTGTTGGTGTCCCCGTTGTTTTCTCCAACGATCTGTGTTGAACCGCAGCCAAATGGGATGCGGACCGGCCCATGGAACTCATCAGAGCTCCACCTGGCCGTAGATTCCGTACATGGCGCTCACCATGGCGAGGGCAACAAAGCCGACCACGACGCCGATGAAGATGATCATGATCGGCTCGAACCACTCGGTCATCTTGTCGACCGCGTAGTCCAGTTCGTCGTTGAAGAAGCCAGCGACGTTGTCAAGCTGGGCCGCGAGCTCACCGGTTTGTTCACCCACCTTGATCATCTGCAGCATGGTGTTGGGGAAGATGTCGGCGCCAGCCATCGGCTCGGCGAACCCGTCACCCTGCATCACCAGCTGGGTGGCCCCGTCAAGACGGCCCTTGAAGACCAGGTTGTTCGAGCAGTCCGAAGCGCTGGGCAACGCGTCCGACAGCGGCACCCCCGAGTCCAGCAGCACGGCGAGCACTCTGGCGAAGCGCTCGGTGGACGAGTAGACGATCACCTTGTTGATGAGCGGCATCTTGAGCAGCACGCCGTGCCACCACCGCCTGCCCTTGCGGGTGTTGATAGCGCCGAAGAAGGCGATGACAGCGACGACAATTGAACCCAGCGTGACGAGCCCCGCTGTGGATTGCACGAAGTCAGCGATCGCCATGAGGATGCGGGTCGGCAGCGGCAGCTGGGCGCCGAAACCTTCGAAGAACTCGGCAAACCTGGGAATGACGAAGACCACGATGATGCCCACCACAGCGATGGACACGAACATCAGGATCATCGGGTAGATCAGCGCCTTGCGCACCTGCTTGCGCAGGGCGACATCGCGCTTGATGTAGCGGTGAAGTTCGTCGAATGCGCGGTCCATGCGACCGGTGAGGTCGGCCGAGCGAATGATGGCGATGAAGTACGGGGGAAACACGTCCGCGTGACGGGCCGCTGCATCGCCGACGGTAGAGCCGGTACCGATCAGCTCGATCATGTCGTCGAGCACGATCTTCAGCTGCTTATTGTCGCAATCGTCGCTCAGGCTTCCCATGGCGTCGGTTACCGGCACGCCGGCTCGCATGAAGCTGGCCATCTGGCGGCAGAAGTGCATGATCTCGAGAAGCGGCACGCCCTTCTTGGTGATCTCCATCTGGAGACCCTTGCGTTCCGTGAGCTTCGAAACCCGGGTGCCGTTAAGGGCGAGCTCGTTGCGCGCCGCGATCGATGATGGGGCCTTGATCTCGCCCTTGACCGCCTCGCCATCGAGGGTCTCGCCCTCGTAGCGGAAGCGCACCATGGTCTCGGTCATTTCGCTGCTCCCACTTTGTTCGTCCCATTCGAACGGCTCTCGGCCACCGGTGGGTCAATCTCGACCCGCAGTTGGTCGGGCTCCCCCAACGCGTCTTCGTCAAAGACCATGTCGTCGAGCGGCGCATACACGGTGCGCTGGACCTCATCGAAGGTGGTCAGGCCCCTCGCCACGAGCGAGTACCCCTGGGCCTGCATGGTGCGCATGCCATCGCGAGCCGCCGCCTCATGGATTTCGGAGTGGGTCGCCCGCTCCGTGACCAGGTTCCGGATCTCGTCGTTGACGCGGAGCAGCTCGTACACGCCAATTCGTCCCAGATAGCCGGTGTGGTTGCACTGGGTGCACCCGGTTCCGTGTGTCCACTCTCCGATGTCGCTGGTACCAAGCACCTTCTCCACCATGAACGCCTGGGCAGGTTCGGGGGCCGTCGGTTTCTTGCACGAATCGCACACCAAGCGGAGCAGGCGCTGCCCCATGACACCGTTCACCGCCGCCGCCACCAGGAAGGGCTCCATTCCCATGTCCATGAAGCGGTGGAGTGCCGAGACTGCGTCGACGGCATGCAACGACGACAACACAAGGTGCCCGGTGAGCGCCGCCTGCATGGCAATGCGCGCGGTCTCGGCGTCACGGATCTCGCCCACCAGGATCACGTCGGGATCCTGTCGCAGCGTGCCGCGCAACCCGTCGGCGAAGGTGAACCCGCCGGCCTCATGCACCTGCATCTGGTTGATGCCCTCGAACTCGTACTCCACCGGGTCTTCGATGGTGACGACGTTGCGAGCGTCATCCTGGATCTCGGTGAGGGTGGCATACAGGCTGGTGGTCTTACCCGAGCCGGTCGGGCCGGTGCAGAGGAACATTCCCACCGGCACATTCACCGTGCTGAGGTAGCGCTTCACCAGCTCGGGAGGCATGCCCAGGTTGTCGAGCCCGATGATGCTGCGTGTCTTGTCGAGCAGGCGCAGGACCACCTTCTCCCCGTGGATGGTGGCTACCACCGACGTGCGGATGTCGATGGGGCGGCCGTCTACCTCGGTGGAGAACTGGCCATCCTGCGGCCGGCGGCGTTCCACGATGTTGAGGTCCGCAAGCACCTTGATGCGAGACGCGATGGGCGCCGACATCTGTGCCGGGAGGCGGATCGCCTCGGTGAGCGCTCCATCGACTCGGTAGCGCACCCGAACGGCTCCCTCCAGCGCTTCGATATGAATGTCCGAGGCCCGCTTCCGTACGCCCTGGGTGATGATGTTCGTGACCACCTGAACGATGGGCGAGTTCTCGTCGACCGCCGCCCGTGTCGCTGCCGCCTCAAACTCGGCTGAATCGTCCATCAGCCCAAACGCGGCGATGGCCGCGTCAGTCTGCGCCAGCGCATCGTGGGAGCGGTCAAGGGCACGCTGGATAGCCGGACGAGCGGCGACCATCAGGCCGATAGCTCCGCAGTGTGCCGCCAGTTCCCCAATCGCCGTCGTGTCCAGCGGATCCGAGGTGGCGATGTACACCCGGTTCTCTTTCACCTTGAAGGGGAGAACGTGGTGGCGCCGGGCCAGGTCCTCGGAGACCAGCGCCACTGCGCCAGGATCGGCTGCCTGCGTATCGACTGGGGCGATCGGTAGGTCGAATCTCGAAGCGAGTGCCCTCACCCATTGGCCCTCAGTCAGCATCTTGGCGTCGACCAGTGCCTCTCCGACGTCGTCTCCCCGCTCCTCGGCGCTGGTTACGACGACGCCAGCGGCGTCGAGATCCGTGACGCCCACCTCACGCAGGGACGCATCAAGAGTGGGTCGCTCCAAGTCAATCCAGGCCTGGAGATCCTCGGCGGTCATTTCGCTTTGGTGAGTGGACTCGCCAACCTCCACCGGCGCCGTGGTGGCAACGCCGCCAGCGTCAGTCAGGGGCGCGAGAGGTTCACTGGACTCCTGTTTGGAGGGATCGGTCTCCTCCGCCTCGGTGCGCTTGGACCTGCGTAGCAACTGGGAATCCTCTGATCTCGTCAACTCGTCGTTCGAATACCCTTGTGAACGGCCGGTCCCTGCCGATTGCATAACTGCAGGAGACCGTGTTCAAGCGTTTCCAACCCCGTATGCCCTCCGGAGTCCTGCCGAAACCAAAGAGCGGAGAGTGAGCCATGAGTCACTCACTGCCGTCAGCACTATATGACACCGTATGGCTGCCGACTAGGGCGGGTCCCGACAACTTCGAGTGTGAAATCTCACGCGACTGACCACCCCCAGTGCTGAGGCCGACTCCAGCGGATCACTCTGTGGCGTTCGCGCAGCCCGAATGGGCGGTATCACCTACGGCGACAACGTCGGTCAGACCGCCTCTCAGACCCAAGCGGTCGATCAGCGCCGGCGAAGCAGCAGCGACGAGCAGGGCAGCGGCCAGCAGCGCGGGGCCGAAGGGCACCGCAAGGCTGGAAATGCCGGTTGCCACCGCTGGCTCGCTCTCGGCCGCGAACCGCTCGACGTCCTTTGACCGCGACGACTCGGACCCAACGGGGGCGGCGCGGCGACTGCCAAGCGCCCACAGCACACCTCCGATCAGGAGCCCGAAGATTGCGGCCAGCCCCATGCAGAGGACTACCGAGAAGACCACCAGGAGCTTCCCTCCGGTTCCCACCAGGGCCCCGATGTGGAGGCCGATCAGCACGGCCAGGCGCACATCACCAAAACCGAGGCCGCCGGGTCGCACAATCCAGATGGCGAACAGGGCGCTGCCGAGAACCACGGCGCCCAGCGCCGCGCCGGTGGCGATGGTGGGCTCGCCGTCAGCAACGGCCGATGCGCCGATCAACACCGCAGACACTGCTGCTGCGGGCCAAACCAGCTTGGTCGGCACCATGAGCGTCCGCAGATCGATCACTCCCACCATGACGGCGACGGGCACGAACCACAACATGGGCACCAGCGCCCAGGTCCATCCCAACGCCCAAGCCATGACCAGCCACAGCAGTGGAACCACCGCCTCCACCAGCGGGTGAAACCCGCCGATCGACGCCCCGCAGCTTCGACACCGCCCACGCAACGCCAGCCAGGCGAACACCGGCACGTTCAGGTGTGCTGGCACATCCTTGCCGCAGCTCGAACAACGGCTGCGGCCCCCGGCGACCTCGCGCCACGGGGCCATGGCAAACCTCTCGCCGAACTCGTTGGGCTCATTCAGGGGCACGGGCAGGCGGTCGATGATCACGCAGCAGAAGGAACCGACGGCCAGGCCGAACAGCGTGAGCAGTACTGCCAAGATCATCGTCTCCATCGCACCCCCGGGCTCACTGGGCTGGACCCTATCCATCGGCACTACCCTCGGCAGAACGCCGAGAGATTCAGGACCCCCCAATGAGTGACCGCGCCCAACCCACTGCCTCCACCATCATCTACACGCTCACCGACGAGGCCCCGGCGTTGGCCACCCGGTCGCTGCTGCCCATCATCTCGGCCTTCGCCGGAGCCTCCGGCGTGGCGGTGGAGACCCGCGACATCTCCCTGGCGGGACGCATTCTGGCGGCGTTCGCAGACCGGCTTCCGGATACTCAGCGACGCGACGACCACCTGGCCGAGCTGGGAGAACTGGCCACGCGGCCGGAGGCGAACATCATCAAGCTGCCCAACATCTCGGCCTCGCTGCCGCAGCTGCAGGCGGCCATCGCCGAGCTGCAGGCCGACGGCTACGAGCTGCCCGACTATCCCGACGGCGACGAGGACACTCCGGAGGCCCAGGCGGTTCGGGACACCTATTCGACGGTGATGGGCTCGGCGGTGAACCCCGTGCTCCGGGAGGGCAACAGCGATCGCAGGGCCCCAGCGGCGGTCAAGGCCTTCGCCCGCAACCACCCCCACTCGATGGGTGCCTGGTCGAGCGACTCTCAGACCCGGGTGCGCACCATGGCCGCCGACGACTTCCGCTCCACCGAGCAGTCCGCCACGATCGCAGGCGACGACACTCTCAGCATCCGATACACCCCGGCCGGAGGCGCCGCCCGAGAGCTCCGCCCGCCGGTCGAGGTGGCCGCGGGCACCATCGTGGACGCCTCGGTCATGGGCGCAGCGGCGCTCGAGGAGTTCCTGGCCGCCGCCATCGCCGAGGCCAAGGCCGACGGCGTGCTGTGGTCGCTGCACCTCAAGGCCACGATGATGAAGGTGTCGGACCCCATCATCTTCGGGCACGCCGTGCGGGCGTTCTTCCCCGAGCTGTTCGCCCGCCACGGCGACGCGCTGGCCGAGGCCGGATTCAACCCCAACAACGGGCTGGCCTCGCTGGAGTCGGCGCTGGACGAACTCGATGCCGAGACCCGCACCGCCGTGGAGGCCGAGCTCGCCGCCGGCTACGCGGCGGGGCCACCGCTGGCCATGGTCAACAGCGACCAGGGCATCACCAACCTGCACGTGCCCTCGGACGTCATCATCGACGCCTCCATGCCCGCCATGTTGCGCACCTCCGGGCAGATGTGGGGCCCCGATGGCGAGCCTGCCGACACCCTGGCCGTCATCCCCGACCACAGCTACGCCGGGGTCTACGCCGAGGTGATTGCGTTCTCCAAGGAACACGGCGCGTTCGACCCCACCACCATGGGCTCGGTCCCCAACGTGGGGTTGATGGCCCAGAAGGCCGAGGAGTACGGCAGCCACGACAAGACCTTCGAGATCGAGGCGGACGGCGTGGTCGAGGTGCTCAACGGGGCCGGCGAGGTGGTGTTCGCGCACCAGGTGGGCGCCGGGGACATCTGGCGCATGTGCCTGGTGGCCGACACCGCCGTGCGCGACTGGGTGGGCCTGGCGGTGCGCCGCGCCAGGGCCACCGGCGCCCCCGCCGTGTTTTGGCTGGACGAGACCCGCGCCCACGACGCTCAGCTCATTGCCCGCGTGAACGAGTACCTCGAAGCCGAGGACACCGACGGACTCGACCTTCGGGTGCTGGCTCCCGAGGCCGCCACCCGGTTCTCGCTGGAACGCATCGTGCAGGGCCTGGACACCATCTCGGTCACCGGCAACGTGCTGCGCGACTACCTCACCGACCTGTTCCCCATCCTCGAGGTGGGGACGAGCGCCAAGATGCTCTCGATCGTGCCCCTGATGGCGGGCGGCGGCCTCTTTGAGACCGGCGCCGGGGGTTCGGCACCCAAGCACGTGCAGCAGTTCGTGGCCGAGAACCACCTGCGCTGGGACAGCCTGGGCGAGTTCCTGGCGTTGGGCGCCTCGCTGGAACACCTGGCCGATCACACCGACAACGCCCGGGCCCGCCTGCTGGCCCGCACGCTGGACGACGCCACGGCACGGGTGTTGGAGGAGGGCCGCTCGCCGTCGCGCAAGGTGAACGAGCTGGACAACCGGGGCAGCCACTTCTACCTGGCGCTGTATTGGGCCGAGGCGCTGGCTGCGCAGGCCGACGACGCCGAACTGGCTGCCACCTTCGCACCGCTGGCCAAGCGGCTGGCCGACGACGAGACCACGATCGTCGACGAACTCAACGCCGTGCAGGGCCGCCCCGTGGACTTGGGCGGCTACTACTGGCCCAACCCGGATGCGGCCACCCAGGCCATGCGCCCGAGCGCCACGCTGAACACCGCCCTCGACGCCTTCGCAGCCGGGTAGGCGCCCGAATGCGCCGGCCGTGACACGGCGCCACGGACCCAGCGTGGCGGTGGTCGGCGGAGGGATCGCCGGCGCCTCAGCCGCCTACTGGCTGGCCCACAGCCGGGGCTGTGGGCCGATCACCCTGGTGGAGGCCGAGCCCACGCTGGCTCATCACACCACCGGCCGATCGGCCGCCCAGCTCATTCCCAACCTGGGCGCCCCGCCCATCCGCGCGCTCACCCTCGCCTCGGTGCCGTTCCTGCGAGAGCCCCCACCCGGGTTCGCCGAGGTCGGCCTAGTGACGCCTCGGGCCCTCATCACCTTGGCTCCGCCCGGCGAGGAGGCGGCGGCCGAGTCCCATCTGGGCGAGGCCACTCGTCTCGACCCCGGGGCCCGTGGGCTCTCCGCCGCCGAGGCGGTGGAGGCGTTTCCCGCACTCCGTCAGGCGGCTGTGGGCGCCGCCGTGCTGGAGCCCTCCTGTGACGAGCTGGACGTCGCCGCCCTGCACCACGGCTTCATCGCCGGGGCCCGGGCGCTGGGCACCTCCGTGCTGCGTTCCTGGCGCCTGGCACGCACCGAGCGCTCCGCCGGCCGCTGGACGCTGGTGGCCGACGACGGGCGCCGCCTGGAGGCCGACCTGGTGGTGAACGCAGCCGGGGCGTGGGGCGACGTGGTCGCCGACCTCTGCGGTGTCGCACCGATGGGCCTCCAGCCCCGGCGACGCACCGCGTTCATGACCCCCAGCCAATGGGAGCGCTCGGCCCGCTGGCCCATGGTGGTGGACGTGTCCCACCGCTGGTATGCCAAGCCCGACGGCGCACAGTTCCTGTGCTCGCCCGGCGACCAGACCCCGTCGCCGCCGTGCGACGCCAAGCCCGACGAGCTCGATGTGGCCCGGGCCATCGCGGCCATCAACGCCGCCACCACGCTGAACATCCGCACCGTCGCCTCGGCCTGGGCCGGCCTGCGCACGTTTGCCCCCGACGAATCCATGGTCATCGGGCCCGACCCGGGACAGGAGGCGTTCCTCTGGTGCGTGGGGCAGGGCGGCACCGGCATTCAGAGCGCTCCCGGCGCCGGGCGCCTGCTGGCCGACCTGGGCCTGAGCGGCGAACCATCGGAGTTCTTCGACGGCGTTCGCCTCGACCTGCCCGGGCTCACCCCGGCGCGAGGGTGCCCGAGCCGCGCTCCCGATCGGCCCGCCACGTAGCACGGCTGGCAGACTGAGGCCATGAACCGCACACCGCCGAACCCCTTCGTCGAGCGCACCCCGGCCGAGGAACGCCTGCACCGCAAGCAGCGTCTGGCACTGGCCTTTCGCATCTTCGGGCGCTTTGGCTTCGACGAAGGCATCGCAGGACACATCACCGCCCGCGACCCAGAGCACGGCGACTGCTTCTGGGTGAATCCCCTCGGCATGTCGTTCAAGCAGATCCGGGCGGCCGACCTGCTGTTGGTCAACGACGCGGGAGACGTGGTGGAGGGCAGCTGGCCCGTGAACCGCGCTGCGTTCGCCATCCACTCCCAGGTGCACGCTGCCCGGCCCGACGTGGTGGCCGCAGCCCACAGCCACTCGCTGCACGGCAAGGCGTTCTCGGCGCTCCACCGGCCCCTGCGACCCCTGACCCAGGACAGCTGCATCTTCTTCGAGGACCACGTGGTGGACACCAACTACGGCGGCGTCGCCGACGACGTGGCCGAGGGCAAGCGCATCGCCACGGAGTTGGGGGGGCACAAGGCCGCCATCCTCGGCAACCATGGGTTCCTCACCGTGGGCCAGAGCGTGGAGGAGGCCACCTTCTGGTTCGTCACCATGGAACGCACCGCTCAAGCCGAGCTGCTGGCCATGGCCGCCGGCAACCCGGTGAGCATTCCCGACGACGTGGCGCGTTCGGTGCGAGAGAAGATCGCCTCGCCGCTCGCCGGGTGGTTCTCCGCCCAACCGCTGTTCACCTGGATGGAGTCCGAGGCCCCCGACTGCCTCGAAGGGTAGCCGGTGGCCCAGGAGACGGTCCCACCCGAGCCCGCGTCGGCCAACCAGGCCCGCACCTTCCTGTTGGTTGTCATCCCCGGCGCACTCGTGGCCTGGGACATGGGCTTCGAACTGGGCGCGTTCGAGACGTTTTCGTACAAGCGGGCATTCGCCGTGTTCGTCGTGTCGGTGGCCGTCGTCGCGGCCACCTTCATCGCAGACGACGACACCTACGCCACGTCGTACTGGAGCAGGGCCATCCTGTCCCTGCCCGCGCTCTTCCTGATCGCCGACTTCCTCGTGGAGGACCCCTCCGGTGACCTCGCGCTGCTGTTCACCCTGACGCTGCTGGCGGTGTTTCCCTATGCCCTCTGGGTGGTCGCCCACCTGATCCACATCGAGTTCTTTGCCCTCACCACCCGGAATCGGGCCATCGCCTGCGTCATGATCACCGTGGTCGGACTGCTCGGGCTGTACGTCGGCGCCCGCAACTACCGGTTTCTCTTCTGCTCGGACTTCGAACGAATCGGCGACTACCAGCCGAGCAACTGCGATCCCGGCAGCTGAAAACCTCAGGCGACCATCGCCAGGCTGAGGCCGAAATCGCCGGCCTCATCGGTCCAGAATCGGGCCGGCTCGAACCCGGCGGCGCGCAGCTCGGCCGCAATGGCATCGGGGCGGAACTTGGCGCTCACTTCGGTGAGGATTTCGGCGCCGTCGGCGAAGGTGCGATCCAGGTCCAGGCTCGGGATGGCGATCTGTTGATCACCCATCGCCGCCAGGCGCATCTCGATCCACGACTCGGTGGGGTTCCAGCGGGCCACGTGACGCCACCCCTCGGGGTCCACCTTGGCGTCCAGCTCGCGTGCCAGCACCGACAACACGTTGCGGTTGAACTCGGCGGTGACACCCTCGGGGTCGTCGTAGGCCAGCACCAGCCTGGCGGGGTCCTTCACCAGGTCGGTGCCGAGCAGCAGCGAATCGCCGGGCACCAGCGTGGCGGCAAGCGCCCGGAGGAATGCCGCTCGCTGCGCAGGCACCAGGTTGCCGATGGTGCCACCGAGGAAGGCCACCATGCGGCGACCCCCGGACGGCAACAACCCCAGGTGGTGATCGAAGTCGCCCACCACACCGTGCACGGTGACGCCCGGGTAGTTCGTGGCGATGGTGGCGGCCGCCCAACGCAGGATGCCCTCGGACACGTCCATGGGCACGAATCGCCGAAGGTGGCCGGTGGCCTGGAACGCATCCAGCAGCAACCGGGTCTTGTCCGAGGTGCCCGAGCCCAGCTCCACCAAGGTGTCGGCGCCCGACGCGTCGGCGATCTCGGCAGCGCGCTCGGACAGGATCTCCCGCTCGCGTCGCGTGGGGTAGTAGGCGTCAAGCCGGGTGATCTCGTCGAACAGCTCGCTGCCTCGGTCGTCGTAGAACCACTTCGGGGGCAGGTTCGGCGGATCGGCGCCCAGGCCGGCGACCACGTCGCGCCGCAATGCCGCCGCCAGTTCGTCGGGGTGCAGGTGCACGTCGATGCGCACGTCGGGAGGGGTGTCGACGGCGTCGTCGGGGGTCACGGTGGCCTCAGCGATCATCTGCCAGGCGGAGTGCGGAGAACATCCACCTGGAGTGTGGGGGAAAGAAGTTGCGGTAGGTGGAGCGGGCATGGCCCGGCGGGGTGACGGGCGCCGAACCGCGAAGCACCATCTGGTTGCACATGAACTTGCCGTTGTATTCGCCGATGGCCCCCGGAACCGGGCGAAACCCGGGATACGGGGCATAGGGACTGGCCGTCCACTGCCAGCCGTGGCCGAACAGCTGCATCACCGAGTTGCCTGCCGCGGCCGGAGATCCGGCGCCGGTCACCGCGGCGGCGAGAGCCGGGCGCGGGTGCAGTGGCCCGGCGATGAGGTCGACCTCCCCGGACGTTGCATCCGGGGAGGATCCGACGGCCTGACCGGCGACGTACTCCCACTCCGCCTCGGTGGGGAGCCGTGAGCCGGCCCAGCGGGCATAGGCATCGGCCTCGTAGTAGCTCAGGTGGGTCACGGGCGTGGCCGCATGCACCGGCCTGGTGCCGCCCAACGTGAACACGCACCACTCGCGACCATCCCGGTGGCTGCGATCATGCTGGGCGCTGCGATCCTGCTGGGCGCTGCGATCATGGCTGTGGCGGTCCTCGGTGAAGAAGTACTCGGGAGCCTCCCAGCCGTGTGACTGCACCGTGGCCCAGCCCTCGGACAGCCACAGCTCCGGCCGCCGGTAGCCGCCATCGTCCATGAAGGCCAGCCAATCGCCCTCGGTGACCAAGCGATCGCTGACCGCAAATGGCCGCAGCACCTGGCGGTGACGCGGGCCCTCGTTGTCGAAGTGGAACCCCGGACCCTCGTGGCCAATGCGCTCCACCTGCTCGGGCTGCCACTCCACCCAGCCCAGCGGCGCCGCGTCGCCGCTGTCGGTGGGGGTGGTTCCCAGTCGGTAGGCGGGGCGCATCGGGTTGACCGAGAACACGGCCTTGATATCCATCAACAGCAGCTCCTGATGCTGCTGCTCGTGGTGCATTCCCAACTCCAGCAGCGGGGCGATCTGGTCCAGCTGCTGGGTCGTGCATCGGTCCGCCAGCTCACGCAGCGACTGGTCGACCGCTTGGCGATACTCGCCCACCTCGTCGCAGCTGGGCCGGGAGATGAGGCCCCGCTCGGGCCGAGGGTGCCGCTCCCCCACCTGCTCGTAGTAGCTGTTGAACAGGTAGTCGTATGCCGGGTGCACCACCCGATATCCCGGCAGGTGCGGGCCCAACACGAAGGTCTCGAAGAACCAGGAGGTGTGTGCTCGATGCCACTTCGTCGGGCTGACGTCCGGCATCGACTGGATGCACTGGTCCTCGGGCGTCAGCGGCTCGGCCAGCGCCTCGGTGAGCGCCCTGGTCGCCATGAGCGCCCGCACCACCTCGGACGAGTCGAGGGCGTCAGCCGCAGCCGGGCCCCCAGGCGCCTCCGGGACGGCCTCGCTCGTAGCGGTCTGGCTGGCTGAGCCCATGTCGCGCTCCTCGTCACTGCGGCATCGGGGCCACCCGAACCTAGCGGCTGACGTGAGAATTCGTCAGTCGCCACCCGCTGTGCCAATCCGAACCGTCGTGCCGACCCGAACCGCCGTGCCGGTTCGAACCCGAGGTGTCGCTCAGATGGGGAGCAACTCCGGTTCGTCGTCCAGGCGCCGCTTCCAGTCTCGGGCCTCGCCGATGGCCGTCGCATACCCGGCCCGCCGCTTGGCCAGGCGGCCCCTTGGGTTGGGGGCCTCGGCGGGCGTCTCGTATTGGGCCTCGATGCCCCGACGCATGGTCTCCAGCGCCTCGGTACGCATCTGAGAGACCCGGCTCTCGGTCACGCCCAACAACTCGGCCAGCTCTTGGGAGGTGCGGTCCTCCAGGAAGTAGCCCACGATCACCAGACGCTGGCGCTCCGGAAGCAGCTGCACCGCGTCCCGAAGGAACGAGACCATCTCCCGACCCTCCAGCTCGCGGCTGGGCTCGACCGCCGTCGGATCCTCCAGCACGTCGATGAGGGTCATGTCCTCTTCGGAGGAATCGGCCACCAGGTTGTCGAAGGCCAGCACCACCGAGCGGAACATGCGGTCCTGCAGCCGGTGGATCTCCTCCTTGGTCATGCCGAGGGCCTTGGCCACCTCGTCCTTGTCCGGCACCCGACCCAGTTCGGAGGCGAGCCGCTGCTCGACCTGATCGAGGCGACGGGCCAGGTTGCGCACCGAGCGTGGTGCCCAGTCGGCCGAGCGAACCGAGTCGAGGATGGCGCCACGAATGCGCTGGGCGGCAAAGCGCTCGAAGGGTACGCCACGTGATCCGTCGTAGCGTTGGGCCGCCTCGACCAGGCCCAGCGCACCGGCCCTGGCCAGCTCCTGGCGGTCGACGTGACGCGGGAAATGCACCGCAACCTGGAACACCACATGGTTCACCAGGTTGAGGTTGTCCTCGATCAGCTTCCGAATCTCGTCCTTGTCAGCCACGCTGTGCGCTCCCGTTTCGTTCGAACTCCGCACGGGGTGTCGGTCGGTTCGCGAGGCACCTTGAGGAATACTTCGACATGGGGTCGTTCGGCCCACGACCCTTGGGTGCCCTCACCCAGCGGTCGTCGCCTACCCATCCTTCGGCGCAGCGCCCCCTGCCGTGAGCCACCCGGGACATGATGAGCCGATCGGTCCGTCGGCTCCGGGTGGCGCAGGAGCGTTTGGCCCGATGCCCACGAGCGAGCCCGAGGGCGGTCGTCGCGCTCGCTACTGCGGGCCGAAGCGGGCCACGCTGACCCCACGCTCGGCCAGTGCGGCCAACATGACCACCGACGGCGCGACCTGGCCGGCGGTCAACGTGCCGGTGAGCTGGTCGCCTCGAGCCACCAGCTGGTTGCCGCAACTCGCCATGAGCGCCGCCGTCGCACCATCGACTCGATCAACAACGCCCAACAGCACCGACTCGGACCCGGCACCCACCCGACCGCGGGCCTCCACCACGGCCGCCCCTAGGCTGGCCGGGTTGTTCGGTGCGGGAACGGCCGGCAGGCCAACGGCCGCCGGCAAACGCTCGCGCCGCCGCATCGTGATGCGGTTGGACAGCCGGGCCACGCCGGGGTGCGCAGCGTGCAGGGTGGCCACCTCGGACAAGTTGGCGCGATAGGCGTCGAGGCCCCGCACCGGCTCGGGGAAGAAGCACAGCTCGCGCCCCGAGCCGGGGGGGCGCTCGACCCACTCACCGTCCCGCCAGTCACGCGCCGGTTGTCGGATCGCACGGGCGCGCGCCGCCACGCACGCCGACCCGGCCGCGCCGTGCCGGGCCACGTGCAGCTCGTCAACCTCGTCCAGCAGGGTCAACGTGTGCGACGCCATCACATCGGTCAGGCCGGGCGAGAAGGCCGCGCCGACCACGACGGGGGTGCCGACGCCGCCGAGCAGCCCGTCGATCACGGCTGCGTCATCGCAACACGACACCACCGGCACCCGTGCGGAGCGATAGCGCGCCAGCGCGTCCCGATGCGCGGCGGCCTCCACCGTGAGCGCCGCCCAGTCGGCCCGCACCGGCTCGTCGGCACCCACCACCTCCGTACGCGGGGCGCCACCCAACTGGGCCGACACCGCGTCCGGTCGACGGGTACGAAGCCGCACCAGCTCGACGTCGTTCGACGCCAACAGCTCGGTGTGCAGGCGGCGCCCGATCACGCCCAGACCCGACACCTCGACGATCATGGCATGGCCACTAGCGGTACTCGGGGCCCTGCAGTTCACGCCAGCCACCTTCTTGGGGCGGCAGTCCCCCCGCGCCCCTCAGGCGAAGGATCACGGTCACCATGGCTGCGACGACCATCGCGAAGGAACCTCGGCGAAGGGCTTGCATGGGGACGGCGACTCCTCAGGCGTGTTGGCGCCGATCGGTCGACCGACGGGCTCGTCGTGGGGCTAGCTGGATTCGAACCAGCGACCTCACCCTTATCAGGGGTGCGCTCTAACCAACTGAGCTATAGCCCCGAGTATCTCGGCTCAGCGACGCTAGTCGACCCAGCGAGCACCGGTCGAACGTGTTCAGACCGGCTCCGCGGACTCTTCTTCGATGACCGACACCCACACGCCTCCGATGAGGTCGGAGATGAGGTTGAACAGAATCGACCCGATGACGGCCGCACCGGTGAGCGCCAGCGTGATGATGAGGCCGATCAGTGAGTACACCCGAAACAACAGGTCGGCGTCGATCGACACGTCGGTGAGGCTGAAGGACTGCGCAATGAACTTCTCGAAGTTCTCGATGGTGCCCGACGAACGGGCGACCGACCACATGGTCACCCCGGCCACCAAGAAGATGAACCACATACACACGTTGAGGACCAGGCTGAGCTTGAAGACGGACCACGGGTCGACGTGACGAACCAGGCGCCGCACCCGCCGGGCACGGAACCGTTCCCTACGGCCCAGTCGTCTGCGGGATTCCACCACCAGCGAGCCGTCATCCGCGTCGTCGGGCGCAGCGGCGGGCTTCGTCGCCGGGGTGGCGGGTTGGGCCTCGGTGGGCCGGTGCACGGCAGTACGAGTCGCCGTGGGCGCCGACACCGCCTCGCGGCGCGCGCTCACCGGAGCCTGTGTTGTGGTGGCGGCAGCGGGGGCCGGAGCCGCCCGCTCCGCGTCGTTCCGGGTGTCAGCAGGGCTGGCATCGGCAGTGGACGACCCCTGGCGCTGCCCGCCGCCGTTCAGAGACTTGGCTGCGCCCGCCCCGTCGGAGGCCGGCCCGTCGGAGGCCGGTCCGTCGACTGCGTCGGGCCCGACCTCGTCCGCCGACGGATCGTCCGACTCGGGCTGGTCAGCGTGTCGATCGGCGGAGGTGTCATCCTCGGCGTTCGTCGACGGCGCAACCACACGCCGGGCCCTGGTTGGAGTGGTTTCGTCGCGCTGCCACCGCGCCTCTTTCGGCGTGGAGTCGGTCCCGGGCTGCGGCGCCGGCACGACCGCTGTGCGGGGCCCGGGGTCGCTCGACGAGTTCACCTGCTCGCCGGCACCGGCACCGGACGAACGACCCTTCGCGGCGGGGCGTTTGGACACCGTGCCGGGGCGCTGCGCCGAACGCGCCCCGTTCCCTGGTGCCGAGGTCCCAGAACCCGTGCCCGCAGCGGGACCCTCCTTCGCCGGTGGTGACATTCGGGGGAGTCTAGGGCCCCGCAGGGCCCCAAGGGTGAACAGGGCCGGGGCTCGCTGCGGCCCTCGCCTCTGCCCCCTCCAGCCGAACGCGCACGCTCCAAGTGCGACCGCTCACGGTGACCATCGCCGATACAGAGACCAATCCGGCCCCGTTTGCCGAACACACGGCCTGGGCAACACGTCCCCCCGGGTCGACCGCCGCTGACTCGCTCCGGCCTGCCCGGCCCGACTCCTCCGCGCCCACCGCTGCCAACGCAGCCAGGTCCGCTACTCCCTGCGCTCGTGCAGCGGCAACCGCGTGGGTGGCCAACAGGCCCAGGCCGCTCAGCATCGCCACGGCCACCCCCATCACTGCGACGGTCCACCACACGACCGACCCACCGTCCCCTCGCACCACCCGATGGTCGCGGCGGCGCCGGGCGTCAGCACCTGTCCACCACCAACGACGGTCGTGGATGGGAGATCTCGCCATCTCCCCACCTTGGTGGGGTTGGCCACGTGGGGCAACGGGGACTGGTCCCCAACGGACCGGACATGTGGCAGGTGCCACACGTCACCGCCGCTAGGCGAGCTGGACGCGACGCGGCAACCGGCGTATACTCGAACATACGTTCGCTCTTCGGGGGAAGCGGGGCGGATGGCTTGCGAAGCGGGCGGTTTGCGAAGCGGGCGGTAGAGATGGTCGACACCGGCGGGAGGTGATGATGACCGGTCAGTGTGAACACAACGACAACGGCAATAACGACGGTGGGGTGTTGGGTGGGTTGGGCCGGTTGGGTGAGTCGGTGGGGGTGTTGGCGGCCGTCGATCCGCGTCGGTTGGGTGATGAGGAGTTGTTGGACGCTGCGGTGGGGTTGGCGGCGGTTCAGCGGCGGTTGGATGCTGCTGAGGCGCGTTTGTTGGGCGAGTTGGAGGCCCGCGATGTTCCTGATCGTGTTCATGGTCATCGGACGTCGGGCTGGTTGGCTGCGGCCACCGGCCAGCCGGCCGCTCACACCAAATCGAGGGTGCGGACGGCGAACGCGCTCAGGCAGCATTTTGGGTTGTTTGCTGAGGCGTTGGGTGAGGGGCGGGTTGGGTGGGCGTATTGCCGGGCGTTACAGAACGCGTCGAACGATCGGATCCTTCCCGGTCTGGTCGAGCTCCAGGAGTATCTGTTGTCTCGTGTGCCGGGGAGAAGGTTTGAGCGGTGGGCCGCGGAGCTGCGGGCGTTGTGTGCGGAGTTGGATGAGGACGGCCCCGAACCCGAGGCCGGGGAGCGCGACAGCCTGGTGATTTCGGAGACCGGTGGGGTCACCGTGATCTCGGGGTGTGTGCACGGCAGCGAGGGCGAAGAGTTGTCCCAGGCGATCGAGGCCGAAACGGAACGTCTCTACCGGCGGGCTCAGGCCGACGCGAAGGCGTGTCCGGATCTGGTGGTGCCGGGATGGATGACTCTTCGTGCGAAAGCGTTGTTGGAGTTGATCCGCCGCGCGCAGCACACCTGCACCACCAACGGCCGACAGGCCGGAGCGGATATCACCCTGATCGTCCACGCCGAACAAACCCAACCCACCGACACCGACGACCCCGCCGAACAGCCACCGGAACGGGCAAACGGCGCTGGACCCGTCACGGGCTCGGCCAGCAACCAGCAGCCACCCGAGCGGGCAAACGGCAGCGAGCCCGGCGCTGGCCCGGCGAGCGGGCCGGCCGGAACGGCCGCAAGCGACCCGGCAGAGAGCCAGACCGACGAGTCGGGCGGGGCGGGAGGGGTGCCGTCAGGGAACATAGCGAAGCGGTTCCAGGACGGCGCCCCTGCCGTTCCGCCCGGCGGGAACAACACCGGCGGACACGCGAGCGAGCCTTGGATGGGTCCGGTCTTCCGGCCTGATGGCACCCCGCTGGCCCACACTCCGGGCACCGTCGATGCCAACCTCTGGCGACTGTGCTGTGCGGCGAACATCCGGTCGTTTGTGGTGGACGGCGACGACCTGCCGATCTGGGCGACACTCAACCAACGCCTGGCCAGCCCGCTCCAACGACGGATGGTGCTGGTCCGCGACGGCGGCTGCGTGTTCCCGGGATGCGACGCACCCCTGGCGTGGATCCAGATCCACCACGTCATCCCAGCAGCAGCGGGAGGCCCGACCGAGCCCACCAACCTTGCCGCCCTGTGTGCGCACCATCACGGGGTCACCCACCGCACCGGCTGGCACATGACCGCCAACACCGGGCCCACCGGGCTGCCCAACGGACGCTTCACCTGGACCACCCCCACCGGACACACCATCGACTCACAACGCCACCAAGCCTGGCAACCACCCGAACAACCGGAAGACGGCGAACACCAGCCCGTCCCGCCAACACCCATCAGAACCCGCCGGGCCCCGCCCCCCAACCGACCGCCCGGCTACCCCGACACGGGGTAACCGGGCGCTGAAGTGGGCGGGGTTCGCCTAGTTGAGATCGGAGCCGTCGTCGGCCGCGGCTGCGTCGGAGGCAGGGGCATCCTCGTCGTCGGTTCCGTCCTCGTCGTCGGTGCCAACCACCGGCGCCACCGCAGCCACCTTGGTGTCGTCGTCCAGCCGCATGACGGTGACGCCCATGGCATCGCGGCCGTACTCGCTGATGGAGGCAACCGGCGTTCGGATGATGACCCCGGCGTCCGAGATGAGGAAGACCTCGGCGTCCTCGTCGACCAGGTTGGCCGCCACGACCCGACCCCGATCGCCGCGAATCCTGTGGGCCCGCACGCCCTGGCCACCCCGACCCTGCGTGGTGAACTCGTCCGGATCGGTCCGCTTGCCGAACCCCGCGTCGGTCACGGTGAGCAGTCGGGTACCCGGCGTGATCACGGCCGAGCCGATCACCAGGTCGTCCGCCTTCAGGCGCATGCCCCGCACTCCGGCGGCGCTGCGGCCCATCGGACGCACGTCGGACTCGGAGAACCGAATGCCCATGCCCGACGACGACACCAACATGACCTCGTCGCCGTCGTTCACCGGCAAGACCTCCACCAGCTCATCGCCGTCTCGCAGGTTCACCGCGATCAACCCGTCCTGCCGGGAGGAGTCGTAGGCGGTGAACTTGGTCTTCTTCACGACGCCGTGCGAGGTGGCGAACATGAGGTAGCGATGCGATTCGTAGTCCCTCGTGTCAATCACCGCCTCCACCCGCTCGTCGGAGGCCAACCGCAGCAGGTTGACGATGGCGGTGCCCTGCGCGCCCCGGTCCATCATCGGAATGCGGTGCACCTTCAACCGGTAGACCTTGCCCCGGTTGGTGAAGAACAGCAGGTAGGCATGCGCTGACGTCTTGATCATCGTGGTGATCATGTCGGAGTCGCGCAGCTTCGCCCCTGCGACACCGCGCCCGCCGCGGCCCTGCGTGCGGAAGGCGTCCAGGGACGTGGTCTTGATGTAGCCGCGGCTGGTCATCACCACCACGACGTCCTCGTCGTCGATGAGGTCCTCCACGTCGAGGTCGCCTGGGTCGTGGGTCATGGCCGAGCGGCGGTCCACGGCGAATCGGTCGCGGATCTCCGCGAGCTCTTCGCGAATTACCTCGTCCAGCCGTTCGCGGTCGGCCAGGATGGCCTCCAGTTCGGCGATGATTCGGCGGAGTTCGGCCAGCTCCTCGTTCAGCTCGGTGCGGCCCAGCCGCGTGAGGCGGCCGAGGGGCAGATCCAGGATGTGGTTCGCCTGGATCTCGGAGAACTCGAAGCCCTCCCCCATGAGGGCCGCACGGGCTGCGCTGCGATCGGCCGACGCTCGGATGGCGGCGATGATGGCGTCGATCAGATCGAGCGCCCGCACCAGCCCCTCCACGATGTGGGCGCGGCGTTGGGCCCGCCCCAGGCGAAACTCGGTGCGGCGCCGGATGACCTCGCGCTGGTGATCCAGGTAGTGCACCAGGGCGTCGCGCAGGTTGAGCGTGCGGGGCACGCCGTCCACTAGGGCCACCATGTTGGCCGCGAAGGTGGTCTGCAGCGGTGTGTACTTGTAGAGGTTGTTCAACACCACCATGGGCGAGGCGTCGCGCTTGAGTTCGAAGACCAGCTCGATGCGCCCCTTGGCCGAGCTGTTGGTAATGGCACGGATGCCGTCCAGCTCGCGGCTGTTCACCAGCTCGGCCGCCCGTTCCTCGATGACCTCGGGGGCGGTCTGGTAGGGCACCTCGCTGACCACGATGCGGTTTCGGCCGTTCTCGTCCTCGATGATCTCGGCCTTGCCCCGCAGCTTGATGGAACCTCGTCCCGTTCGGTAGGCCGAGGTGAGCCCGGCCCGCCCCAGGATCTCGCCGCCGGTCGGGAAGTCGGGCCCCTTGACGTGGGCCATCAGCTCATCCACGGTGGCATCCGGGTTCACGATCAGCTCCTGCACGGCATCGATCACCTCACCCAAGTTGTGAGGCGGCACGTTGGTTGCCATGCCCACTGCGATGCCTTGCGACCCGTTCACCAACAGGTTGGGGAACCGCGACGGCAGCACGGTCGGCTCTTCGGTGGAGCCGTCGTAGTTGGGGATGCGGTCGACGGTGTCCTCGTCGATCTCGGCCAGCATCGACATGGCCAACTGGTCCAGCCGGCACTCGGTGTAGCGGTAGGCAGCCGGACCGTCGGAGAGCGACCCGAAGTTTCCGTGCTTGTCGATGAGCGTGTGCGACAGCGAGAAGGACTGTCCCATGCGAACGAGGGCGTCGTACACGGCCGTGTCGCCATGTGGGTGGTACTTGCCGATGACGTCGCCCACCACGGTGGCGCACTTCTTGTGCTGACGGTCGGGTCGCAGGCCGGCCTCATGCATGGCCCACAGGATGCGGCGGTGGACCGGCTTGAGGCCGTCCCGCACGTCGGGCAGCGCACGGCTGACGATGACCGACATGGCGTAGTCCAGGAAGGACTGCTCCATCTCCTCCTGGATCTCGATGGGCTCGATGCCCGAACCCTCGAACGCCACCAACGACGAGAGAGGCGGCGCGCCATCGCCGGCGCCGTCATCGGCCGTGTCGGGTTCGGGTGCCATGGGCGGATCGTCTGACAGTGGCGGCTCGTCGGCCATGTGGTCGTGCCCTCCGTGGGGGGTTCTAAACGGGACGCTCGGGACGACCTGCGCCGCCCGGGCGGGGTCCTAGATGTCGAGAAAGCGGACGTCGTTGGCGTTGGTCTGGATGAAGTGCTTGCGGCTCTCCACGCTCTCGCCCATGAGCACCGAGAACACCTGGTCGGCGATGGCCGCCTGTTCGGCGGTCACCTGCAAGAGCGTGCGGCGCTCCGGGTCCATGGTGGTGGCCCAAAGCTCGTCGGCGTCCATCTCGCCCAGGCCCTTGAGGCGGGCGAAATCCTCCGAGTGCTTAGGCCGCTCGACCAGGAAAGCGCGTCGGGCCTCGTCGTCCTTGAGGTAGACGGTCTCCTTGCCCACCTTGGTGGAGTACAGGGGGGGCTGAGCGATGAACACGCGGCCCGCCTCCACCAGCGGCTTCATCTGGCGGAAGAAGAAGGTCAGCAACAGCGTGCGGATGTGGCTGCCGTCCACGTCGGCGTCGGCCATCAGCACCACCTTGCCGTAGCGGATGGTGGCGAGGTCGAACTCCTCACCCAGCCCGGCACCGACCGCCTGGATCAACGAGGTGACCTCTGCATTCTTCAGCATGCGGTCGGGACGAGCCCGCTCGACGTTGAGGATCTTGCCCCGAATGGGCAGGATGGCCATGGTCTGCGGGTCTCGAGCGTCCTTCGCCGAGCCGCCGGCGGAGTTGCCCTCCACGATGTAGAGCTCGCACTCGTCGGGGTTCTTCGAGGAGCAGTCGGCCAGCTTGCCGGGCAGGCCGGCGCCATCCAGGGCCGACTTGCGCCGGGTGGCGTCACGGGCGGATCGGGCCGCCTCCCGAGCCCGCGAGGCGGCGATGGCCTTGGCGACCACGCGACGAGCCTCGGTGGGATGCTCCTCCAGCCACTGGCCCAAGCGGTCGTTGGTGGCGCGCTCCATCATCGATCGCACCGGAACGTTGCCCAGCTTCGACTTGGTTTGTCCCTCGAACTGCGGGTCCGACAGCTTCACCGAGATGATGGCCGTGAGGCCCTCCCGGATGTCCTCGCCCTGGAGGTTGGAGTCCTTCTCCTTCAGGTGCCCCTTGTCCCGCGCATACCTGTTGAGGGTGTTGGTCAGGGCCTTCTTGAACCCCTCCTCGTGCATGCCGCCCTCGATGGTGTTGATGCCGTTGGCGAAGGAATGCAGGCCATCGGAGTGGTAGCCGGTGTTCCACTGAAAGGCCACCTCCAGCTGCATCTCGTTGCCTTCGGCCTCTTCGGACCACTCGTAGCTGCCCACGTCCTCGAACAGGGTTTCCTTGGTGGCGTTGATGTGGAGGATGAAGTCGCGAACACCGTTTTCGTAGCAGTAGTCGACCCGTTCGGGGGTCTCCCCCCGCTCGTCGGTGAACCCGATGGCCAGGCCGGCATTCAGAAAGGCCATCATCTGGAGGCGCTCGGCCAAGGTCTGAAAGCGGAACGTGACCTCGTCGAAGATGCCGGGGTCGGGCCAGAACCGCACGGTGGTTCCGCTGGTTCTGGCCGTGCCGTCGCCGTTGGAGGGGCTCGGGCCCACGGGCTCGAGGGGCTCGTCCGGCATGCCACCGTCGCGGAAGCTCATGTGCCAGCGTTCGCCGCCACGGTCGATGTCCACCTCGGTGCGCGCCGACAGGGCATTCACCACCGACACGCCGACGCCGTGCAGACCTCCCGACACCTTGTAGCCACCGCCACCGAACTTGCCGCCGGCGTGCAGCACGGTCAGCACCACCTCGGCGGCCGAGAGACCCGGATACTTGGGGTGGGGGTCGGTGGGGATTCCGCGTCCGTTGTCGGCCACGTAGCACCCGCCATCGGCCAGAAGCCGCACCTCGATGGCGTCGGCATAGCCCGCCATGGCCTCGTCGACCGAGTTGTCCACCACTTCGTACACCAAGTGGTGGAGGCCGCTGGGGCCGGTGGAACCGATGTACATGCCGGGCCGCTTGCGGACGGCCTCCAGGCCTTCGAGCACCTGGATCTGATCGGCGCCGTAGTCATCGCCCTGGGAGGCGGCCGCCTCAGCGATGTCGTGACCGGGGGGCACGGTGGAATCAACTGTCACGTGGAGCGACCTCGGGGAGTCGTGAGGGGATGGAAAGGGAATGAAACGTCGACGGGGCCCGGAAACAACACACAGGGTGTGCAAAACTTTGTGGGTATCCCTGTGGGTCACTCACCGGACGCTGCCTGCCGGTGGCAGATCTCCGCCGTCGATGACGCCACCCATCATACCGCACCCGAGGGGGTGACCCAAGGTATCGAGCCGCTCAGGACCCGTCTGTGCTCCCCGGGGCGCGCTCCCCGGGGGCCCCCACAGAACCGCCTCCGGAACTCACACGCACCCGCACGCTGGCGACCACGTCGTTTCCCACCAGCCGATTGATGGTCCGGGCCAGGTCGCGGGCCATCAGGTTGACTTCCTCGGCCACCACCGGATCGGCGGCCTCCACCGTCAGCTCACGGTCGGTCATCCCGACCGGCCGGCAACACCCCGAGAGCCTCGAGCCCACGATGCTGGTCCACTGCGCCTCGATGACCCGATGCGCCTCCACGGTGGGGCGCCCCAGATGTGCCAGCACGTCATCCAACGAGCTGGACAGCCGGCGGACGGGTCGCTCCGGCCTCATGCGGCCCGCCACGACACCTCTCCGGGACGATTCACCTCCAGCACCGCTGCGGGCTCCACCTCCTCGGGCAGGTCGCCGGCGGTGGTCAGCAACGCCTGGCCGGCCGGAACGCCGCCGATAAGCGCCCGGCGTCGCTGCGGGTCCAGCTCCGACAGCACATCGTCGAGCACCAGGATGGGCGGAGCTCCGAACCGCTCGGTCAGCAAACGGTGCACCGCCAGGCGCAACGACAACGCCAGGCTGCGCTGCTCCCCCTGCGACGCCTGGGTGCGCGCCACCAGCCCGTGAAGCCCCAGGGCCAACTCGTCGCGGTGGGGTCCCACCAAGGTCACGCCCCTCCGCAGCTCCTCGGCGCGTCGCCCGGCCACCAGAGCGCCCAGACCCGCATCCAACCACGGGGCCTGGTAGGTGACGGCCACCTCGTCGTCGCGGCCCGCCAGCTCGCGGTAGGCGGCCTCCACCAGCGGACCCAGCCGCTTCACCAGGGAGCTGCGGGCGCGCCCCAACCGCTCACCCCGGTCGATGAGCTGGGCGTCCCACACCTCCAACGTGAGGCGGCCCGCGTCGTCCAAGCGACCGTGCGCCTGCCGCAACAGGGCATTCCGCTGCCGCACGACCTTCTCGTAGTCGGCGCGGACCACGTCCAGGCGGGGGTCGGCCGCCACCAGGGCATCGTCGAGGAACCGGCGGCGTTCCACTGGGGAGCCCTTCACCAGCACCAGATCGTCGGGAGAGAACACCGTGACCCGGCCCACCTCGGCCACGTCGCGGCGCCGCGCCCCGGCCTGGCGGTTCAACAGCACCCGGGTTCGGCCCCGGGCGGAGATCTCGCTCTCGATCAACACCTGTCGGGGCAACGAGGCCCCGTCGCCCCCAGCGGTCGGGTCTGGCTCACCCTCCACCGCCGAGGCCTCCAATTCCGCCCGAACCACCGCAGCCGAGGCCCCCTGGCGGACCAGCGCCTCGTTGGCAACGCCCCGAACGCTGGTGAGCAACAGCGGCCACGCGACCGCCTCAACCAGGTTGGTCTTGCCCACCCCGTTGGGACCCACCACGGCGGTCAGGCCGTCGGGCAACTCCAAGGTCAACTGCGGATAGGTGCGGAACTGCACCAGCTCCAAGCGCCGCAGGAACACCAGCCGCCGCTAGGAGACGCGAACCGGCATGAGGAGGTAGAGGAAGTCCTCGGCCTCCGAACCACGCAACACGGCGGGCTTGTTGTCGCCGATGGTCTCGATGCGAACGTCGTCGCCCCGTGCGGCGTCCAAGCCGTCCAGCAGGTAGTCGGGATTGAAGGCGATGGTCATCGAATCGCCCGAGAAGCTCACGTCCAACTGCTCCGAGGCATGACCGACGTCCTGGGTGACCGCGATGAGCTCCAACGAATCCGTGCCGAGTTCCAGGCGAACCGGCGTGGATTCCCGGGCCATCAGCTTCACCCGCCGCACGGCGTCGATGAGCGCCTGACGACCGACCGTGAGGGTGCTGGATTGGGAATCGGGGATGAGCCCGCGGTAGTTGGGGAAGTCTCCGCTGATGAGCCGGGTGGTCACCCGTACCCCGCCGATGCGGAACGTGGCGTCCTGGGTGCCCAAAACCAGCGTGACCTCGTCGGCGTCCCCCAGCACCCGGATGACCTCGGCCAGCGCCCGCGACGGAACCAGCACCGACTGACCCTCCCCCAGCACCGACTGACCCACCAGGTCGCGGACCGCCAGGCGATAGCTGTCGGTGGCCACCAAACGCAGCCCGTCACCCTCGGCGGCCAACTGCACGCCGGTGAGGATCAGCCGGTTGTCGTCGCTGGAGGCCGCCGGCACGACCTGGCGCAAACCGTCCGCCAGGGCCTCGGCCGACAGCGTGACCGAATCGGCGGTTGGCTCCGCAACCTGCGGGTACTCCTCGGGTGGGATGACGTTGATGGAGAACTCCGAACGCCCGCCGATCACGGTGGCCTGATCGGACTCGACCACCACGTTCACCGCCCCGGGCTCGAGGGCTCGGACGATGTCGGACAGCAGGCGGGCGGGCACAACGGCCACCCCATCGCCCTCACCAGCCACTTCGATCTCGACCGTGACCGTCAGGTCAAGGTCCGAACCGGTGACCTCCAGGTGGTCACCGTCCAGGCGCAGACGGAGGCCGGACAACACGGGCAGCGCACCGCCACGGGCGGAGGTGGCCCGGCCGGCGGTGCCGACGGCATCGGCCAGCACGTCACGTTCGCAACGGAACTTCACGGTTCGCAAACTCCTTCTGCTGAAGTGATGGGACTACTCCATGCAGGGGTAGTAGTAGGGGCTGTGGATTGTGGAGAACCTAGCCCAACCCCTAGGGCCGACAAGGAAGTCGAATCCACCGCTTGTCCACCTTGGTCCCCAGGGCACCGGGGTGAGGCCACCACCGGCTGGGGACAGCCAGTTGGTCGTCCCCAGGCCGCGGGGTGGTGGCCCACAACGGGGTCCCCAGCGAATCCACAGTGGGGTTCACTCCAGGACGTGGGCGTCACGGAGTTGACCGGATGTTCTGGATGAGCGACTGGAGGTCCTGGTAGATCTGCGGGCGTTCGGCCATGAGTGCCTTGATCTTCTCGAAGGCGTGGATGACGGTGGTGTGGTCCCGTCCGCCGTAGATCTTGGCGATCTGGGGATAGGACAGGTCGGTGAGTTCCCGAAACAGGTACATGCCCACCTGGCGGGCGGTCACCAGGGGTCGCTTGCGGCTCTTGGACTTCAACTCCTCGATGCTGAAGCCGTAGAACTCCGACGTCGCCTCCAGAATCCGCTCGGCGGTCACCTGTCGACCACCGCCGGCGGAGAGGTCGCCCAGCACCTGGAGGGCAGTGCCCATGGTGACCTCGGTGCGGGTGAGGTTGGCATAGGCGGTGACCCGGTTCAGCGCGCCCTCGAGTTCCCGGATGTTGTTGGTGATGTTGGTGACGATGAACTCCAGCACCTCGCCGGGCAGCGGGAACTCGGACTGCTCGGACTTCTTGCGGACGATGGCGAGGCGGGTCTCGAAGTCGGGCGGTTGGATGTCGGTGATGAGCCCCATCTTGAAGCGGCTGCGAAGCCGGTCCTCCAAGGTGGCGATGGAATCGGGGGGTCGGTCCGAGCTCAGCACGATCTGTCGGTTGGCCTCATAGAGGGTGTTGAATGTGTGAAAGAACTCTTCCTGTAGCTGCTCCTTGCCCTCCATGAATTGAATGTCGTCCACCAGGAGCACGTCGTTCTCGCGGTAGCGGCGTTTGAAGTCGGGTTGGCGGTTGTTGCGGATGGCCTCGATGAATTCGTTCAGCAATTCCTCGGTGGAGATGTAACAGACGCGATAGCTGGGGTAGTTCTCGGCCACGTAGTGCGCGATGGCCTGGAGGAGGTGGGTCTTGCCGAGGCCGGCCGCGCCGTACACGAACAGCGGGTTGTAGGACCGGGCCGGCGTCTCGGCAACCGACAGCGCAGCGGCCTGGGCGAAGCGGTTCGATGGCCCCGTGACGAACGAGGAGAAGGTGTACCGGGGATTGAGGCCGTTGTGGGCTGGCGGCGGCGCACCGCCCGCTTCGCCACCGGTGCCCGGCGTGGGAGCGCGACCCGACCGAGGCTCCGCCTGATGGGTTCGGGGTTCCACCGGCGCCGGAGCGGCAGGGACGTCGGGTTCGGAGTGATCGATGTCGGGATCCACCTCGACCGCCAGATCGATGCCGCTCATGCCGAGATCCTCGATGACCCCCATCAGCAGGGTCCGGAAGCGGCCGTCGATGCGATCGCGCAGCACCAGGCTGGGTGCCACCACCGTCAGGGTCGCACCATCGAAGTCAACCGCCCGCACCTCGCTGAAGGTGGTGCGCCACAGCACCTGGGACACCTGCTGGGCCACGGCATCGGCGACGGCCTCCCAGACTGATGTGGCTTCGTCCTCCATACGGTGACTACTCATCTCATGGCTTTGTCCACAGCACGCTCCACACGCTGTGGACGGCCGGGAACTGCGATGGATCACTGCTTCAGTTGGCTGACGGGAACACCCACGACGAGCCCGCCGGAGAGCGGAATTCGTCGTGCACAGCCACGACCCAAAGGTGCGCTTCGGGGGTGAGCGACCGTACCACCGGCGTTCAGGCGACTCCACCCCAACGGCGAGATTCGTTCAGGTTACGGCCCGGGTTGCCCGCACTGGCGGCCCACCGTAACGTTGGTGGTCCGTGTGTCGTCCCGCCCCGCCTCTTCGGTGAGCGCAGGCAGATGCGCCAACAGTCCACGACGGAGGATCTCCGTCCCCGCACCGTCCGGTTGGACCCGGTCCGCCCCCCGCCCCGAAAATGCTCGTTGGGGCATTGCTTCAGGAGGAATACAGGTGAAGCGCACCTATCAGCCCAAGACGCGCCGTCGTGCCCGTCGTCACGGGTTCCGTCATCGCATGTCCGATCGGGCCGGCCGCGCCGTGGTCAAGGCCCGGCGCCGCAAGGGTCGCGCCCGCCTGTCGGCCTGACGTGGCGGCTCACCGGTCGCCGGGCCTTTCGCCGACTTCGTCACGTCGGTCAGCGGGGTCGCAGCGGACCGGTCACGGTGATTGCGGCCCCCAGCGACGCGGCGCGCGCCCGGGTGGCATTCGCAGTCGGCAAGGCCCTGGGGCCAGCGGTGGCGCGCAACCGAGTTCGTCGCCGGCTGCGCCACGCGTTGTCGCAGCTGGAGGCGGCGGGTCGTCTCCCGGCGGCGGACTACCTGGTGATCGCCTCGCCGGGCTTGCAGTCGATGGACTGGCTCGCGTTGGTTCACCACACGGAGGCGGCGATTGCCGCAGCCAATTCGAAGCTGGGGGCGACGTGAGTCGCGACCACCGAGGCTCTCCGGCGGCGCGTCTGGCGGGTTGGATGGTCCGCGGCTACCAGCGGTTGACCGAGGGTCGCCCCTCGCCCTGCCGGTACGTGCCCAGCTGCTCGTCCTACGCCGCCGAAGCGCTGGAGGTTCACGGCGCCGTTCGGGGCGGCTGGATGGCGCTGCGCCGACTGCTTCGATGCCACCCCTGGAGTGACAGCGGTTGGGATCCGGTTCCGTCGAGAACCGGGGTCCTGGCGCCGGACCCAACCAAGGTGTCGCCTGGCGAAGGCGACGTTGACCATCCTGAAGAGTCCACCGAGACGAGTTGACCGATCATGCCTGACCTCCTCGCACCATTCGATCCGCTGTTCGAGTTCTTTGGCTCCGTCGTGGCGGCCATCTACAGCGTGATTCCGTCCTTCGGTGTCTCCATCGTGCTGTTCACCGTGCTGGTCATGGTGGTGGTGACGCCGCTGACCGTGAAGAGCACCAAGTCGATGCTGCAGATGCAGCGCCTCCAGCCCGAACTGAAGCAGATTCAAGCCAAGTACAAGGGCGATCGCGAGCGGCTGAACACGGAGCTGATGCTGTTCTACAAGGAGAACAACATCTCCCCCGTCGGTGGTTGCCTGCCGATTCTGGCGCAGGCGCCGGTGTTCATCGTGATGTACCACCTCATCCGTGGGCTGACGAACCGCAGCGGCGGCCCCAGCGCAGGCGTCGGCCACATCGTGCAGCAGGCTGCCAACAACGAGCCGCTCACGTCGTGGGTGTTCACCGACCGCGTGTTCAACCCCGAGCACGTCGACGCCGGCACCAGCTTCTACCAAACGCTCAGCACCCAGAACACGATGCCGTTCTTCAACTCGGTCTTCCGGTTGGACCTGGCCAAGACCCCGGCCGAGGCGTGGGCCCAGGGCCTCGTCAGCTTCATGCCGTACCTGATCCTGCTGTTGCTGATCCTGGTCATCCAGGTGATCCAGAACCGCCAGATCCAGTCGCGCAACCCTCAGGCCAATGCCAACCCGACGCAGGCGATGCTCCTCAAGGTGATGCCCTTCATCCTGCCGATCTTCGCCTTCAACTTCGCCGGGGCGTTGGCGGTGTACTGGGGGGTGCAGGGATTGTGCCGGATCGCCACCCAGAGCTACATCACCAAGGAGCTGTACGGGAAGGACGGCCCCGGCGTGCACCATGTGCCGGGCAAGGGCAAGGGCCACCTCACCGAGAAGGAAGCCGACGCCAAGAAGGGCTCCAAGGGCGCGACCACGGCCAAGTCGGGCGGCAACGCCGGCAAGTCCAACGGCACGAAGGCCGGGCAAGCCAAGGCCAAGGCCAATGGCGCCAAGCGCGGGGCGGCGCCCAAGTCGTCCTCGAGCAAGTCATCACAGACCCAGTCCTCAAAACGAGGACCCACGAGCGGATCGGGCCGGGCCAAGAGCGGCACCGGGAAATCCGCTTCAACGTCGAGCGGCGGGCGCCGTCGCTCTGGAGAACCCCGGCAGGGGAACGGACAAAGGAAGAACTGATGGAGTGGATTGAACTGACCGGCAAGACCATCGACGAGGCGCGCGAGAAGGCGCTCGACCGTCTGGGAGTGCACGAGTCGGAGGCCGAGGTGGAGGTCTTGGAGCACCCGAGCGTGTCGATGTTTGGCCGCGTGAAGACCGAGGCCCGCGTTCGGGCCCGTGTGCAGCCGGTGGCGGCTCCCCCGAAGGAGCAGCGACGCCGCAAGGGCGGGTCTCAGGGAGGCGACCAGCAGGCATCGAAGCCGAAGCGTCGCGACGGCAGCCAGTCCTCCTCAAAGTCGCAGGGCGAGTCGGGCACCGGTGGCGGTGGCAACAACGGCCGGCGCGAGCGCGGCGGAAAGGGCAGGGACCAAGGGCGGGAGCGTTCGTCGGTCGAGGACAGCTCCGTCGACCCGATGACCGCCCCCGAGGTGGCCTCCACCGTCGAGGAGTTTCTCAGCGGGTTGATGGCGGCCGCCGGGCGCACCGTGGAGACCTCCAGCGAGTTGGACGGCGATCGCGTGGACGTGACCGTGGTTGGCGACGACTTGGGAGTCATGGTCGGCCACGGCGGCGCCACGGCCGATGCCGTCCTGGAACTGTCCAAGGCGGTCATGCTGAAGACGGCCAAGGGCGGCACCGACGTGCGCCTTGGCGTTGATGTGGCCGGGTATCGGGGCATTCGGCGGGCGGCGCTGGAGGAGTACGGCACCGACTTGGCGCAACGTGTCGTGGAATCGGGCGAGGATGTCGTGCTCGAGCCGATGGGCTCCATCGACCGCAAGATCGTTCACGATGCAGCCAACTCCGTCGAGGGTGTGGAGACCGAGTCCACGGGCCAGGGGCGCGATCGGCGCGTCGTCATTCGAGCCTCCGCCTGACCGGAGCGCCCCGTGGTGGCATCCACCACGAGCGAGCACCGTCGGCCGAATCGCCGTGCCCCCGGGCGTCCCGGGGGCACGGCCGCGTTCGGCCGACAACCCGGCCCGGCCTGGCGGCCTGACAGTCGGCGGCCAGGCACGGCGGTTCCCTCGGTCGCCCGGGTGACGGACGACCGTCAAGGTTTCACGTGAAACGGGCGGGTTCCCCCGGCGATGGCCAAACCACGCCCCATCGAGGTCACGGCCGACCGCCCACCATCCGGGTTTCACGTGAAACGCGAGCATGCACCACACGGTGGGGCCCATGCCGTAGCCTGGCGCCCGTTGCTGCGGGTCGAGGAACGACCCGCCCGTGCGGCCCGGGAGCGTGACGACGTGGCACCAGAGTTGGCTGAGAGCTGGGAGGCGACCGAGCCGGAGGAGTCCGATGCCCCCGAGCCCGCCGGCGACGAGCGCCGTGCCGGGACCCCTCGCGTCATGGCCGTTGCCAATCAAAAAGGCGGTGTCGGAAAGACGACGACCGCCGTGAACCTCAGCGCAGCGCTGGCGGACCTGGACCGGCGGGTGCTGGTGGTGGATCTGGACCCGCAAGGCAATGCCTCCACCGGTCTGGGGGTGGACAACCGGTCGCTGGATGTCTCGATGTACGACGTGCTCCTGAACGACCAGCCGATGGAGGACTGCATCGAGCCCACGTCGGTCAAGGGCCTGTTCCTGGCGCCCTCAAACCTCGACCTGGCCGGTGCGGAGGTGGAGTTGGTCCCGGCATTCAGTCGGGAGCAGCGCCTGAAGCGTGCCGTCGACTCGGTGCTGGACCGCTTCGACTACATCCTGATCGACTGCCCCCCGTCGTTGGGCCTGCTCACGGTCAACGCCTTCGCTGCGGCCACCGAGGTGCTGGTGCCCATCCAGTGCGAGTACTACGCCCTCGAGGGCCTGGGGCAGCTGATTCGCAACATCGACCAGGTTCAGCGCAACCTTCACCCGGAGTTGAAGCTGGGGCCGCTGGTGCTGACCATGTACGACGGCCGCACCCGCCTGTCGGAGGAGGTCGCCGGTCAGGTGCGCGAACACTTCGGGGACAAGGTCTGCCACAACGTCATTCCCCGCAGCGTGCGCCTGTCCGAGGCGCCGTCGTACGGCATGCCGATCACCTTGTTCGATGGATCCTCCCGGGCCGCCGTGGCCTATCGGGAGCTGGCCAGGGAGGTAGATGAACGTGGGGCGCCGTAGCGGGCTCGGGCGGGGACTCGATGCCCTGATTCCGCCGACCGATGAGAACGACCACGACGAGGCCACCGGGGAGACGACGACGCCGCCCGGTGGGGTGCTGCAGGTGCCGGTTGACCAGGTACGCGCCAATCCGTATCAACCGCGCGTCGACTTCGACGACGAGTCGATCGACGGCCTGGCGGCCTCGATCGCCGCACTGGGCGTGCTGCAGCCCCTCTTGGTGCGGCCGGCTGAGGAGGGCATCTATCACCTGATCGCCGGTGAGCGCCGGTGGCGCGCCGCCCGTCGGGCCGGGCTTGAGACGGTGCCGGTGCTGGTGCGCCTTGGTGGGGACCAGGCCGCGCTCGAGGAGGCCCTGGTCGAGAACCTCCACCGCGAGGACCTCAACCCCTTGGAGGAGGCCGCCGGCATTCGGCAGCTCATGGACGAGTTCGGCCTGTCCCACGACGACGCCGCGGTGCGGCTGGGGCGGAGCCGCCCGGCGGTGACGAACCTCCTCAGGTTGCTGCAGCTGCCGGCCGAGGTGCAGCGCGTGGTGCGGGACGGGCTGTTGTCGGCCGGTGCGGCGCGGGCTGTCCTGTCGTTGCCGGACGAAGCGTCCCAGGTGGCGCTGGCCACCAGAGCCGTGGACGATGGGCTGTCGGTGCGGGCGGTGGAGGAACTGGTGCGAACCCGCCACGAGTTGGCCGAACGGGTGCCCAGCGCCCGACCGGGCCGTGGTGGCTCGACCACCGGCGCACCGAGGTCGGGGTCGAGTGCCTCGGGGGTCGAGAACCGCCCGGCGGGCGCCGCAGAGCTGGAGGCCCTGTTGTCCGATCGCCTGGCGACGGAGGTGAGTGTCGAGCTGACGGCGAAACGCGGACGCATCCTGGTGGAGTTCGCCGACTTGGACGATCTCGAGCGCATCTACCGCACGATCATCGGCGACGAGTGACCCGGCAGCTCGGTTTCAGCGGGTTGATCTCGTCCGGGGCCGATCTCTCCGAGAGATAGGTAAGCACCACGCTATCGGTCGGAATTATTCACAGCTGGGGACAACCGCTGTGTATAAGGAGGGATTACACCGTTGTGACGCCGGACTATCACTACACGGTTCAGGCGCTACAGGTAGCTGGCCAGCTTGCTTTCCAGCTGCGGTTTGCCCATGGCGCCAGTGATTCTCAGGTCGGGTTGCCCATCGGTGAAGACGATCATGGTCGGAATACCCTGAATCCCGAACCTCATGGCCAACGCCTGCTCCGAGTCCACGTCCACCTTCGCCACGCGCAGCTTGCCCTCGTTCTCCTGGGCCAGCTCCTCCAAGACCGGCGCAATCATCTTGCACGGTCCGCACCACTCCGCCCAGAAGTCCACCAGTACCGGCGTGTCTGAGCCGGCGACCTCTTCGGAGAAGTTCGCGTCGGTGAGGTGGGTGATGCTTGCTGCCATGGGTTCCTCGCTTGTGTCGATGTTGAGTGGAGGGTGCTGTGTTGTCTGGGAAGTGCTGCGCAGGCGAGCCATCGGAGAGCGGCCGCTGCTGGGTGGGTGTAACCGGCACCGGAGGGCGGGCATTCCCGTCGCCTGATGTGAACCTTATTCGCCCTGCGCCTCCAGCCAGCGCTCCGCGTCGATGGCGGCCATGCACCCGCTGCCCGCCGCCGTGATGGCCTGGCGGTAGGTTTCGTCCTGCACATCGCCGCAGGCGAACACACCCTCCACGCTGGTGTGCGAGCTGCGGGCGACGGTCTCGATGTACCCGGCGGCGTCGGTGGTGAGCTGTCCGGCAAACAGGTCGGTGTTGGGTCGGTGCCCGATCGCCACGAACAAGCCGGCGAAGGGCTGATCGGAGACCTCGCCGGTCAGCACATTGCGCACCCGCACCGCCTCGAGGGATTCCTCGCCCACGAGGTCGTCCACCACGGTGTTCCACAGCCAGTTGATCTTCGGGTGCGAGCGGGCCCGGTCCGCCATGATCTTCGAGGCGCGCAGCTCGTCGCGCCGGTGGATGACCGTGACGGATTCGGCCATGCGAGCCAGAAACAGTGCCTCCTCCATGGCCGAGTCCCCACCGCCCACCACGGCGATGTCGCGGCCCCGGAAGAAGAAGCCGTCGCAGGTGGCGCAGGTGGACACGCCCCGACCCATCAGCCGCCACTCCGCGTCCAGTCCCAACATGAGGGCTTGCGCTCCGGTGGCAACGATGACGGCGTCTGCGGTGTAGGTGGGTTCGTCGGCCTCGGGATCGCCCACCCACAGGCGGTGCGGGTGCCCGGAGAGGTCCACCTTGGACACCTTGGCGGTGATGATCTCGGTGCCGAATCGCTCGGCCTGTGCCCGCATGCCCACCATCAGTTCGGGGCCCTGGATCTGGTCGGGGAACCCCGGGTAGTTCTCCACCTCGGTGGTCAGCATCAGCTGGCCGCCGGGTTGGTCGGAGGTTGAGGACGGCTCGCCTTCGACCAGCAGCGGTTCGAGTTGGGCACGAGACGTGTAGATGCCGGCAGTCAGGCCGGCTGGACCGGACCCGATGATGATGACCTTGCGATGGTGGGGGCTCATGGCGTGCGCTTCGCCCACAGCACCATCCCTGCGATGACGAACAACGCCCCCAGGATGAGGTAGGGAAGCCACACTTCTCCCGGAAGGAAGGCGTCCAGTATCCGCACCAGAAGCACCAGGCTGAGCACCAGCATGGGCAGCGCCAACACGGCGATGACCGCCCCGTAGACGACGTATTTGGCCATCGCCTGGATGGGGTTGACGGTGCGGTCGCGCACCTTGTCCACCCCATCGACGATCAGGTCGGTGACCTGGTCGGCCCAGTGGGGGTCGGTGGCTTCCGAAGCGGCGCTCGCGGAGGAGCCGCCGCCGGGCGACTTGGATTCGGCGGTCGGTGCTGGCTTGGCCATGAGGGCAGCCTATGAGCCCGGCCCCGGGCGGTGCCTACTTTGGGTTCGCTCGGGGCGCGGCCGGCAGGTCCGGGTTCGGGGCCGGCGCAGGCCCGCCTCAGCAGGACCGGACGCCTACCAACCGAAACAGCGCGCAGAGCCACGGCGGCCAGGGCGGGGACGACACCGAGGGGCCACCGGGGGGCACCGTCGGCGGCCCCTCGTCGGCGAGCTGCGCCTCGTCCGGCGCCGGACTGCCGACGGCCGCTCCAGCCTCGGGCGCCCCGTCGGCCTCTGCGGCGGCGGCCTTGGGCTGTTGGTCCTCGCTGCGGTCGGCTGCGCCGCCGGCCGCGCCGGTTTCGGCCGAGCTGTCCAAGTTCGTGGCGGATTCGGTCTGCCCGGGGGCCTCGGCGCTACTCCGGGCGGCGCTGTCGGTCCCGCTCTCGGGCCGTTGGGACAGCACCACCAGCCCTCCGACGCCCAGCACCGCAGCGACTGCGGCGGCGGCCAACCACTGCTGGGCGCCGCCCAGGCGGGCGCTCCGGCGCGACCGTCTGGTGGCCAGCTCGTCGCTGTCGCCCCATGCCCCCTGGGCGGCGAGCTCGTCGTAGTGGGCCAGTGCGGCCGCGATGGACGCCTCCCGTGTTGAGCTGTCGGGCCGCGGTGGTGGCCCAAGCAGCGGCGTGCCCGGCTCGTCGTCGGAGGGTTGGACGTCGTGGTCGTCGTGGTTCATGGCGATCCTCGTCCCGAGTCGAGCAACTGGGCGCGTGCGCGGGCGATGCGGCTGCGAACCGTTCCCACCGGGATCTCCAGGGTCTCGGCAATCTCGGAGTACTCGAGGCCCCCGTATTCGGCGAGCACCAGCGGGACCCGAAACTCCTCGCGAAGCGCCGCCAGCGCAGCCTCGACGACCTGGCGATCCACCACGAGGGCGGCCGGATCAATGGACGGGGTTCCCATGGCCACCTTGGACGTCGCCGGCACCCCCTCGAGTTCCCGACGCTCTCGGGACGAGTCGCCCGAGCCGCCGAGCGGGTCAACCGGTTCGGGGCGCCGCTTCCTGCGGCGCAGCTCGTCCAACGCGGCGTTCACCGCAATACGGTGGCTCCACGTCGTGAAGCGGGCGCGACCATCGAAGCGGGGCAGCCCGCGAACGACGGACATCAGCGCAGCCTGGGTGGCGTCGGCGGCGTCATCGGCCCCGGCGATGCCGCGGCACACGGCGTACAGCCGGTCGTGGTGGCGACCCAGGAGTTCCTCCATGGCCGCTCGATCGCCGCCCTGGGAGGCGGTCACCAACTCGGTGTCCGTGCGCGACCTCACGGCAGGGGGCACATCTCAGGACGTGCGAACCTGGATCTCCGCCTCGGCAACCTCCACCGCGAACGGCAGATCCTCAGCGGGGTCGGACTGGCCCAGGTTGGTGATCCACAACAACACCACCTCGCCCGCTCGACCACCCAGATCCACGGTGGTGGTGCCCGCCTGCGTGGGCGACATGGTTGAGGCGATGGTGTGGTCCGCCGGATCGAACCCGGCCAGCGCCTGTTGGTTCTCCAGGACGTAGACGTCGGCGGTCCAGCCCACGCCGGGGCTGGTGATGTCGAGGCGCTCCAACGGGCCGGGCTCCACCACCCAGCCCACGCCGACGCCAGCCTTGGGCCCCAGGTCGGCGCCGCCGTAGCGCTCCGTGGACCAGGTGGTTGCCGGGTCGCTGTCGATGCTCGCAGGGAGTTCCTCGGGGTGCTCGTTGTCGTCACCATCGGGGTCGACGTCGACCGCACCCGTGATGGCGGTCGGCACCAGCTGGGCCTGATCGACTCCCGTGGCGGGGGTTGGGTTGGGGTCGCCACCGCCCCCGAGCAACGCTGCGGACACCATGAGCGCCGTGCCGATCAAGGCGATCACCAGCGCCGGCACCAGCCAGCGCCGCTCGGCTCGGAAGCTGGCGGTCTCGTTGGTGGGGGTGGGGTCGTCTCCTCCGGCCTCGTCGGCCGGTGCCACCTCCAGGGTGCCCACGTCGTCGGTCCCGGCCTCCAGCAGGGCCCGTCGCATGGAGGCGGCGTCCTGAAAGCGACCGTCGACCTCCTTCGTCAGCGACTTGGCGATGACTGCGGCCGTTGCCCGGGGCACGGCGCTGCGAAGCCGATGGGCGTTCGGGGGCGTCACCCGAAGGCGTGCCAGGGCCACGGACGCGTCGGAGTCTCCGGTGAAGGGCAGCGCGCCGGTGAGGGCCTCGAAGAGCACCAGGCCCAGGGCGTACAGGTCCGCCCGCCCGTCAACCTCGGCGCCCTCCACCTGCTCGGGTGCCAGGTAGGCAGCGGTTCCCACCAGGGTGCCCTCCCGCGTGAGGCCGTCGCCCACCGTCGCCTTGGCGATTCCGAAGTCGGCGATCTTCACCCGCCCGTCGCGGCACAACAGGATGTTGGCGGGCTTGATGTCCCGATGCACCAGACCGGACGCATGAGCGGCCGCCAGCGCGTCGCACACCGACGTGCCGATGTGCAGGGCGTCGTCGGGGCTGAGTCGCTGGTGGCGGTCGAGGTGACGGCGAAGCGTGGTGCCGTCCACCAGCTCCATCACGATGGCCTCCACCCCATCGGCCGAGATGGTGTCGAAGATCGACACCACGTTGGGATGGGCCAGTCGGGCGGCAGCAATCGCCTCCCGCCGGAACCGGGTGACCGACGTGTCGGTGGCCAGGTGCGGGTGGAGGATCTTGACGGCGACGCGGCGGTCCAGCACGAGGTCGGAGGCTTCCCACACCTGCGCCATCCCACCGGTGCCGACTTGTCGTTCCAGGCGGTAGCGGTTGCCCAGCATGGCGCCTGGGCCGGAGTCGGCCGACGGGGACGACGAGTCGGTCGCGTTCCCGGGCATGGTCGCTCAGGATACTGGGCCCCGCCCGTCCTCCTCGGCCATGGGTGCGGCTTCGGGCTTCGAGGCGCGAGCGGTACGGATCCACCAGGCCAGCAGCACCAGCAGTGAGGCCACCGAGAGACCCACCCCAACGCCGGAGAATGCCCGGGACCTCACCTGGGCCTCCTGTCGTTCCAACAGGTCGGCGCCGCCGGGGGTCAACACGTCGAAGGTCACATCGAAGACGCCCGAGGTGACCACCTCGACTGACACCTCGATGGTGCTCGTTCCGGGCGGCAGTTCCAGCCGGACCAGCCCGTTCTCGTCGGCGTTCGCCAGCCGCAGGCGCTCGGAGCGCACCCGGAGGTCGACCTGCACCGGATCATCGAGGGTGTTGCGGAACCGGAGGGGAACCTGAGTGCGCCGGGCGGCCAACGTGAGCGCCCGGAGGTCGGCCAGCGTGACCGAGTCCAGGACGGCCTCGGCGCCGCCTTGTGCGGACAACACGTAGGCCATGGCCTCCGCTCGCTCGAGATCGACACACGGCGACACCAACGTCAGCCGCTCGGCCAGGGAGACCTGTGGGGAGTCGGGGTCGAGGCTGGTGGCGGCGTTGATCCGTTGTTGGGCGCGATAGGTGGCCAGCTCAAGGCCGCCCAGGCGGTCGCTGGCGGCGGGTTGGAGGACCACGTCGACGGGCTGGGCGGCCTGCCCCAGGGCGAGCGTGAGGCCGTCGGCCGTGGTTGGGGCCAGGATGCCGGTGGCCTCGTCCAGCGACCTCAACAGGCCGCGCAGTTCCGTCGGACCCATCCCGTCGGGAACCTGCAGGGCCACGCCCTCGGCCGGCGACCCCGCCGCGGGTTGCTCGCCCACCTCGCGTTGGGCCAGCACGGGCGCGCTGAGCACGGCCAGGCTGGCCGCCACGTCGGCAGCATCCGGGGGAGCGTCGCCGGTGTCCGCAAGCCGACCGACCACCACGCCGGGCAGGGTGCTGCGTCGGGTTGGCACCGCGGCATCGCCGGCCACCTCCGTCTCCCGGGCCGGCCTGAGCGCCTCGGGCACCTCGCTGCCCACCACGGTGACGGCCTGATCCGACTCGGCACCTCGGGCAGTCCCGTCCGCTCCCGCAACGGAGGGATCCACGAGTACCGCCAGGGCGCCTCGGTTGGCCAGGAACCCCACGGTCGGTGCAGCAAGGGTCGGGTCGGGAGGAATCAGGCCCGGATTGGTCGGCACCCCCAGCAGCTCGCTTCGCCGGCTGGCCGAGGCGTCGTAGCTGCGGCCCAACAGGGGATTGCGCGCCACGTCGGCGCCCGCCCAGGCACCCAGGTCCATGGGTACGTACGGGGTGGTCAGCCACGTCGCCCGATCGGCGACGTCGGCCAGCCGATCCACCAGCTCGACATCCGCTGCGTCCGCCGAGTTGGCCAGGGTCTCCACCTGCTCGACGGGGAACGACACCGAGACCGGCGGGTCGGTCCCCGGGTCCGTCGGCACCGCTTCCAACTGCTCGATCAGCGACTCCAGCGAGGCGCGGTCGGCCGGATCCAGCGCAACGCCGCCGCCGCTGGTCAGCGTCGGTGCCGGCCGGAGGCTGCGCACCAGGTGCACCAGGCGGCCGGGCGGGCCCGGAGTTTGGGCCAGGCGCACCAGGGGCAACACCCGCTCGTCGATCGTCGAGCCGTCCCGCACCAGCCGAACGCTGACGGGGTAGATGCCGGCATCGGGGAGGAACACCCGAGCACTGTCGTCGGAGACGGCCCGCACCGGCACGGCGATCGTCACAGTGTCTCCCGGGTCGCTGTCTCCCGGGTCGCTGTCTCCCGGGTCACTGTCTCCCGGGTCGCTGTCTCCCAGGTCGCTCGACCGGGCAGGTTGGTCGTTGAGCTTCAGTTCGCCGATGGAGCGGCGCTCCTCGGGGCGCAACGGCGGCCCGGGCTCACCGTCGAGCGCCCGGGCGATGGCGCTCGGGTCGTTGGGAATCAGGCTGTGCACGGTCCAGGAGAGTTCGTCGGTCAGCGCCAGGGTGGAGGCGTCCACGGCGACGGTGAACGTGCCGTCGGGGGGAACGAACGTGGTGGTGTCGGCGATGGCGAGGGAGGACGGGGTCGGCTCGGTCGGCTGCCGCTCGTCGGCGGGAGCGTCCTGGAGGCCCGTCGCACCGGTCGTCGGGGTGCGGGCCGTCAGGGTGAGCGCCAACAGTCCACAGCTGAGGAGGGCGCCGGCGCTGCGGGCCGAACCCCGGTGCCAAGGGCGCCAAGCGGGGCGCGTCACGTGCCGACTGCCTCGCTGCGCACGCTCAGCTCCAGCACGGTCAGCGGTGCCTGCCGTCGCTGGAAGCCCAAGCGGGAGTAGAGGCCGAGCGCGGCGGCGTTGGTTGCCTGGGTGTTCACGAAGGCAACCTTGGCGCCTCGGCCGACGGCCCATTCCAGGGCGTCGGCAGTCAGCGCCCGTCCCATGCCCACCCCCTGGTGCTGGGGGTCGACGGCGAGGCGCTGCAGGAATGCCTCGGTGCCGGAGACCCCGACGATGCTGTAGGCCAGCAGCGACGTGCCGTCGCGGATGTAGCGGCCCCGGGCCCGTGGCGTGGCGCCGAACGCCTCGTCCAACCCGGCGTCGTCCAGCTGCCAGAACTCCTCGAATGCCCGACCGTCGACCCCCAGCACCTGCGGGCGGTGACGCAGACGGAACGACCGCATTCGATAGCTGGGGGCCGGCGGCAACTCATGGAGGTCGTGGGCGAGCACGACGAGTTGCTCCACCGGCTGGAATCCGTGGTGCAGGAACGGGGCGAGGTCCTCGTCATGAAGGGCGGCGGTGAGGATGCGGTCGAAGCCGGCTTGGCCCACCCGGTCCACGCATCGGGCGACGCCGTCGACGCTTGGGTGGGAGCCCCGCGCGTCCACGGCGACGTGCGCGATGGACCCTTCTCCGCGCCACGGCGTGACACGAAACCGTTGCCCGCGCCAAGCGAGAATGGAGGAGCGGGCCATGGTGTCGTGGTGGACCTCGAAAGCGGTGGGAGGGGGCGGCGTGGCGCCCCGATCGCTCAGGCTAGAGGAACACCGGTCGTCGGCTCGCCTGTGGGGTTCGCGCCGGGGCCAACGCCTACGGTACAACCGACCGGTGGGCGGGCGGAGTGGCGTCCACGCGCCGGCGTGGCGGGTGCCCCGAGCACGAAGGAAGTTCCCATGACCTTGCTGGTGGTGACCGACGAACGGTTTGCCCGACACGACACCGGTCCGTGGCACCCGGAGCGAGCCGCCCGGCTGGAGGCCACGACGGCTGCGTTGAATCACCCGGCCTTCGACGGTGCGCTGGAGCGGGTTGCGCCCCGCGAGGCCACCGACGCCGAACTGTCGCTGGTGCACTCGAGCGAGCACATCGCGCGGGTGCGCGCGGTGTGTGCCTCGGGCGGCGGTGCGCTGGACGCGGATACGCCGGTGGTGCCCGCCTCGCTTCCTGCCGCATTGGCGGGCGCTGGCGCGGGCCTGAGCGCCATCGAGTTGCTGGGCGAACGACCTGACCTGGAGGGGGCCTTCTGCGTGGTCCGTCCGCCCGGCCACCATGCCACCGCCACCACGGCCATGGGCTTCTGCCTGTTCAACAACGTGGCAGTCGCCGCTGCCTCGCTGGCGGCGCGGGGCGAGCGGGTGCTGGTCGCCGACTTCGACGCGCACCACGGCAACGGCACCCAAGACATCTTCTATGACCGGGGCGACGTGCTCTTCGTCAGCTGGCATGAGTGGCCCCAGTATCCCGGCAGTGGCGCCGTCGACGAGGTGGGGGAGGGCGCCGGCCTCGGTGCAACGTTGAACGTGCCGCTGCCCTCGGGGGCCACCGTGGAGCACTACCGCAACTCGCTGGTGGGCCCCGTCGGCGCGGCGATCGAGGCGTTCGATCCCACCTGGGTGTTGATCTCGGCCGGGTACGACGCGCATCGCCGCGACCCCTTGTGCGGCCTGGGGTTGACCGACGCCGACTTCGGGGCCCTCACCGCCCAGCTGTTCGAATGGTCGGCACCGCAGCGCCGCGTGCTGTTCCTCGAGGGCGGCTACGACCTGGAGGCGCTGCGGGACTCGCTGACGGCCACGCTGTCGGCGGTGGTGGGCGCCGACGTCGCGCCGGCGGACCATCCCAGCTCCGGCGGGCCGGGGGCCGACGCGGTGACCCGCCTGGCCGAGGTGCGCCACCGCCTCGACCTGCCCGTCTGAGCCAACTTGTAGCGTGCCCCCGGTGATCCCCCCTCGCCTCACCGAACTACTGGCAGCGCTCCGACCGCTGGCCGATCGGTTCGCCGCCGACGACCAACGGCTGTACCTGGTGGGCGGGTCCGTGCGCGACCTGCTCGTGGGCGGCGAGCGCCCGCCCGGGGACCTGGACTTCACCACGGCCGCCCGCCCGGAGCACATCAAGGCCCTGCTGGATGGCTGGTCGGATGCGCTGTGGACCCAGGGGGAGCGCTTCGGCACCATCGGTGCTCAGGCGGGTGAGTTGACGGTGGAGATCACCACCCACCGGGCCGAGGTGTATCACCCGGAGAGCCGCAAGCCGCAGGTGAACTTCTCCAACGACATCGCCGACGACCTGAGCCGTCGCGACTTCACCGTCAACGCCATGGCCCTGGAGGTGACCGGCGACACGCCCGAGCTGATCGACCCCTACGGCGGGGCGGCCGACCTGGCGGCGGGTGTGCTGCGCACGCCGTCGGGACCCGACATCAGCTTCGGGGAGGATCCGCTGCGCATGATGCGCGCCGCCCGGTTCATCGCCTCCCACGCGCTGGTCCCCACCGCCGACATCACCGAAGCCGTCGGGGCCATGGCCGAGCGGCTGTCCATCGTGTCGCCCGAGCGCATCCGCGATGAGCTGAACAAGCTGATCGTGGTGCCCGACCCGTCCCCGGGCCTGTGGTTTCTGCACGACACCGGCCTGGCGGCCCAGTTCCTGCCCGAGTTGCCCGCCATGCGCGTCGAACAGGACCCCATCCACCGCCACAAGGATGTGCTGGCCCACACGTTGGCGGTGGTGGCGAAGACCGAGCCCGAGTTGGTGGTGCGCCTGGCCGCGCTGTTCCACGACGTCGGCAAGCCCGACACCCGCAGCTTCGATGACGGCCGAGTCAGCTTTCACCACCACGAGGTGGTGGGTGCCCGCATGACCCGGCGACGCATGCGGGCGCTGAAGTACTCCAACGAGCTGGTGGACGACGTCGCCCAGCTGGTGTACCTGCACCTGCGGTTTCACACCTATCAGATGGGCTGGACCGATTCGGCCGTACGCCGCTTCGTGCGCGACGCCGGGCCGCTGCTGGATCGCCTCATCGACCTCACGCGCTCGGATTGCACCACGCGCAACAAGCGCAAGGCCGAGCTGCTGTCGCAGCGCATGGATTCGCTGGAGGAACGCATCGCCCAGCTGGCCGAGGCCGAGGAGCTGGCGGCCATGCGACCCGACCTGGACGGTCGGGCGGTGATCGAGCTGTTGGGCATCGAACCGGGCCCCATGGTGGGTCGAGCGCTGGGACACCTGTTGGAGCTGCGGCTGGACGAGGGCCCCCTGGGGCGCGAGCGGGCGGAGTCCGAGCTGCGGGCGTGGTGGGCGCGCGAGCAGGGTGAGGGCTGAGCCGAGCTCGGGGCCCGACAACCACCCGAAGTCGACAACCACCCGAAGTCGACAACGACCCGAAGTCGACAACGACCCGAAGTCGACAACGACCCGAAGTGGGGACACCTGGCGGGGTGGGAACCCTGGCGGGAGTCCCCAGTTCGGGCTGGGGGACCGGTGTGGTCAGCTGCCGTCCTTGCGGCCCCTGAAGATGACGGTTTCCGGCAGCCAGCGGCGCGCCGGGTGGCAGTGCTGGCTGTTGGCCGAGCCCGGGACGGGGAACGGTTCGGCCAGCGTGTCCACCCGGAAGTCGGCCCGGCCCAGCATGGTGAAGATCTCCGAGATGGGATGCAGCAGCACCTCGCCCTGTTCCCCGGCGACGCGCCACCGGATCTGTTCGGCCGAGGGGTACGGGGTGGACAGCACCGGGCGCTCGTAGTCGTCGGGTTCGGTCAGGTGTGCCACGGGATGGGGGAGCGACAGCACCAAGGGCCCGTCGGGTCGAAGCACCCGGTGCACCTGGCGGAACACCCGGCTGGGGTCGGTCAGCTGGGCCATGGCGTAGACGGAGACGCACAAATCCACGCTGTCGGCCCGCAGGAAGGCCAGATCGGCCAGGTCGGCCTGGTGGAACTCCACGCGAACACCGGCGTCGTCGGCCAGTGCCCGCGCCTGGCTGAGTCGGTTGGGCGACGGCTCGACGGCGATCACCCGAGCCCCGGCGCGGGCCATGGCGACCGAGGCCGCGCCGGCCCCGGCTCCCAGCTCCAGCACCCGTCGCCCCTCCAGGTTGCCCAACAGACGTTGGAGGCGCGCATGGTCCAGGTCCGGCCCGAACTCCACAAACTCGGTCTGTTGGTGCAGCCCGTGGGGGAAGCTGGTGGGCGGCAACCCGGGCGGCGGTGTGCCGGGCGCCAACAGCAGCGGGCGAGGCCCGAGGTTGCCGGCCGACGGGTGGCGACGGGCCCGGCGCAACGGCGGGCGGTTGTCGAGGCTGGACACCCGCCTAGTCTGGCGTCGCTCCGCCCCTGGGTCATGGATGGTCGTCGCTCCGTCCGGTGGGCCGGTTCTGTGACCCGATACGTCCTAGGTTGTCGAACCATGGAGCAGCTCTTTGCCGGCCTCCCAGGGCGCACGTCGGCCTCTGGCGAGGTGGACTACCGGGTGGCACGGCAGTCCACGCTGCGCGGCCTGACCGCCGGCGAGCTGGATCGCTCCGACGTGTGCGACGCCCAGCGCGAGTTGATGCGGGTGGCCCTGGCGTGTTCGGAGGCGGCCGGCGACCCCTGCCCGGTGTGTGAGGCTCGGGACCGATTGCGGTTGGTGCGCTACGTCTTCGGTCCCCGGCTGCCGCCGGGCGGACGGGCCGTGGCCTCCGCCAAGGAACTGGCCCGCATCGGTCGCCGGAAGGGCGAGTTTCGGTGCTATGTCGTCGAGGTGTGCACCGCATGCGCCTGGAACCACCTGCTGCGCAGCTTCGTGATTCCGGCGCTCGAGTGACCGGTGCCGCGTCGGCCACCGCCGGGTCGATCAGCGGCGGATCGACGCCTGCGACCCCTCCGGAGCGCCCGGCGGTCGTCGCGACCCGGGCGGCCGTTCTGAGAGCGCTCGAGGGCGGTGGTCCCCAACGGGTGCCTGCAGCGGGCAAAATGGTTGGCTGATGTCGTCGACCCCTCCCGCCCGCCGCAGCCTGTTCTGGCGCAGCCGCCGTTTCTTCTACGGGGCGGTGATCGTTGCGGTGCTCGGCGCCGGGATGGTCTGGCGGTTGTTGGACCAGTTGGAGCTCCCGGAGTCCACGCTGAACCCGTTGGCCACCACCTCGCTCATCTGCGACTCGTCGGTGCCGGTGGGCACGTGCAACGCCGACAATGCCGCCGGCCAGATCTTTGCCGGTTCTGAGAGCCTTCCCCTGGCCTACGACGACATCCCGCTGGTGGTCAAACAGGCGGTGGTGGCCTCGGAGGACCGCAAGTTCTTCGAGCACCAGGGCCTCGACCCCTTCGGGATCGCCAGGGGCCTCTACCAGAACTCCAAGGGTGGTGGCAGCCTCCAGGGCGGCTCCACCATCACCCAGCAGTACGTGAAGCTGGCCTACCTGCAGAACAAGCGCTCGCTCGTCCGCAAGGTGCAGGAATCGGTGCTCGCGCTGAAGCTCGAGCGGTCGATGACGAAGGAGAAGATCCTCGAGAACTACCTGAACACGGCGTTCTACGGGCGCTCCGCCACGGGCATCGAGGCGGCCGCACGTGTCTACTTCGACAAGCCGGCGGCCGAGCTGACCGCCGGCGAGGCGGCCTTCCTGGTTGGGTTGGTGCGCAACCCGGCGCGTGCCGAGCCGTCGACCAACCCCGAGGTGGCGGTGAACATCCGCAACTCGGTGCTGGCCGCCATGGTGGAGGAGGGCTACCTGTCCTCCGAGGACTACCGGCGGGAGAAGGAACTGTTCGTAGCGGCAGTCGACCCGAACGCCGGCGAGTCGGCCAGCAACACCCCCCGGAACTTCACCAACATCCCCGACGACCTGAAGGAAGCCGGTTACGAGTACATCCTGGTGCAGGCGCGGGAGCAGGCCAAGGAGCTGCTGGGCGGCGACGACGAGGCGGCCGACCTTGTCAACGAGGGTGGCGTGCGCATCTACACCACGGTCAACCCCGACTGGCAGAAGAAGGCCTATGCGGCCATCTACAACCGATTGCCCGACCCCGCCGGCGATCCCGATGGGTCGATGGTGACGCTCGACAAGTTCGGCGCGGTGCGCGTGATGGTGGGTGGGCGCGACTACGAGCGAAGCCAGGTGAACCTGGCCCTGGGCACCGAGGGTGGGGGTTCGGGCCGCCAGCCCGGTTCGACGTTCAAGCCGATCGTGCTCACCGAGTACATCCGCCAGGGCTACAGCCTGGACAGCACCTACGACGCCCCACCCCGCATCGTGCTTCCCGGCGCCAACGCCGACGGCAGCGATTGGACGGTGGACAACTTCGGCTATGCCGACCTGGGACGCCTCTCGGTGCGCGAGGGGACCAAGAACTCGGTCAATGCCGTCTATGCCCAGATGATGGAGACGGTCACGCCGGAAAAGGTGGTTGAGCTGTCCAAGGATCTGGGGCTGGGCGACTTCGACCCGGATCCCTCGCTGGTGCTGGGCACCAAGGAGGTCTCGCCGGAGGCCCTGGCGGCCGCCTACCTCACCTTTGACAACGGCGGCACCTACACCGAGCCGTTCCTGGTGTCCCACATCGATGGACCCGATGGCAAGCCGCTGTGGGACGCCTCCGACGACGGCAGCGTCACCAAGCGACAGGTGCTGGAGCCGGAGGTTGCCACGTCGGTGTCCTCGGCGCTGCGAGGCGTTGTCGCCGGCGGCTCGGGCCAGAACGCCTCGCTGGTGAACACCCAGGCGGCAGGCAAGACGGGCACCACGCAGGACAGCCGCGATGCCTGGTTCGCCGGCTTCACGTGCAACGTGGTCAACGTCGTGTGGATGGGCTACCCCGATGGGCAGCAGAAGATGACCAACGTCGACGGCGAGGAGACCGTGACCGGTTCCAACGTGCCGGCGCGTATCTGGCGCGACCTCATGGCGGCAGTGGCCGACAACGATCCCGGCTGCGAATTCCCTGTGGCCAACGGTGGACCCAAGCGAGACACCGGTCCCCTCCTGCCCCGCATTCCGGTGACCGACGATGACGGCGAGCTGCTGCTGGACGAGGACGGCGTGCCCTACTTCGACCCGAACGCAGTGGCCCCCGGGCCGACGACCTCTACGGGTTCGGCGTCGTCGGGCACCACCGGCGGGGCCTCGACCTCATCGAGCGGCACGGGGAGTGGCTCCGGGGCAGCGTCCCCCCAGCCTGGCGGAGGCACGTCAACGGGCACGGGTGGTGGGGCGTCGGCGACCCCGACCCCGGTCGCCCCGGCACCGACGAGCCCCCCAAGCACGCCTCCCACCGAGGCGCCACCGGCGACCGATCCCCAACAGCCGGCGACCGATGGCGGCGTCGCCGCCACCGACGCACCCGCCGACACCGGCTGAACCGGGGAAACCCGGCGGCCGGTGGGCCCACGGGGAGTGTTGCTAGGCCTCCACCTGCAGGTGGGGGTAGTTCGCCGAGCAGGAGGAACACCACAGTTCGGGCTCGTCGGTGACGGTGGCCCGCTCCGGGTCGTTGGGTGCCTCGGGGTCGACGTACACCCGCCGGACACGGTCGGTCGCCGCGCCCGGTGCCCCGCAGTTGTCGCAGTCGGTGGCCGGCGTTTCAGCGGTGCTCATGGGCGTCAGGCTAGGCGAGGCGGCATCGTCCGGAGCGGCCGCGATGGCCGGGTCGGGCGGTGTCTGGCCCGAGGAACTACACTGTGATCTCCGGCCGGCAGCCCTCGGGCGCTGGACCCAAGGAGGTACAACATGAGTGGTCGCCCGACCGTTCCCCAGATTCGCGCCCGCAAGGTGCGAGACGGTGCCGAGCCCCTGGTGATGGTCACCGCGCACGACGCCCCCACCGCCCGCATCGCCGACGCCGGCGGCGTCGACATGATCCTGGTGGGCGATTCCCTCGCCATGGTGGCACTGGGGTATCCGGACACGTTGTCGGTGACCATCGACGACATGGTGCATCACACCGCCGCGGTGTCTCGGGCCCAGCCGGAGGCGTTGGTGGTGGGCGACCTGCCCTGGATGAGCTACCACACCGGTCGCCACGACGCGGTTCGCAATGCGGCGTCGCTGGTGCGGGCCGGCGCCCAGTCGGTGAAGCTGGAGGGTGGGGCCAAGCGGGTGAGCGTCATCGACGCCATCGTTGACGCCGAGATCCCGGTCATGGGCCACCTCGGCCTCACGCCCCAGTCCATGCACGCCCTGGGCGGCTTCCGGGTGCAGGCCAAGGCGTCGGACGCGGCGCTGGCCCTGGTGGATGAGGCCAAGGCGTTGGAGCACGCCGGCTGCTTCGCCATCGTGTTGGAGGCCATCCCGGACGTGGTGGCCGACCTGGTGACCGAATCGGTTGGTGTGCCCACCATCGGTATCGGCGCCGGAGCCGGCACCGACGGCCAGGTGTTGGTGTTGTCCGACCTGCTGGGACTCGACCCCAACCGTCCGCCCAAGTTCGTCCGCAGGTATGCCGACGGCTACGCCATGGGCACCGACGCCGTGGCGAGGTACGTGGCTGATGTTCGCTCGGGCGCCTTTCCCTCCGACGCCGAGACCTACCACGCCTCGGAGGCCACCAAGGAGACCCTGGCCATCTACGGCGGGGCCTAGCGCCTTCCGGAGGAAGGCGGGCGCAACCCCACGAGGTGTGGTCCCCGTTTCCACTGTCACAGGCCCGTGACATGCTGGCCTGATGAGGAAGCGGGAGGTCCCACGTTCTATGCTCGTCGCCTTGCGTGATGCCCTGGCCCCGGAGATACCGGGGTCCGATCGGCCCCCGGGCCGTGGTCCACAGGGAGGTATCAGATGAAACGCGCGTACGAGTTGATGGTGATCATCGACAGCGATGTCGGCGACGCCGAGAACAAGGTGGTCGTCGACCGTGTCGAGGCACTGATCGGGGAGGCCGGCGGCGAGCTGGCCTCGACGGACCGGTGGGGCAGGCGCAAGTTCGCCTACCTCATCAACCACAAGAGCGAGGGCTACTACGTGGTGTTCGAGCTGACGGCCGATCCGGCCAAGCTCGACCCCATCGATCGCTTCCTTCGTCTGGCGGACGAGGTCGTTCGCCACAAGCTCATCCGCCTGCCCGACGAGGAGGCCGCGCGACGTGGCCTGCTCGCCGCGTCGGTGGAGGACTGAGGAGGTCCACCATGCCCACGAACACCGTCACCATCATCGGGAACATCACCCGGGAACCGGAACTGCGCTTCACGCCCAGCGGTCAAGGCGTCGCCAACTTCGGCGTCGCTGTGAACCGTCGCTGGCAGAACCGCCAGACCAACGAGTGGGAGGAGGCCACGTCGTTCTTTGACGTCGTGGCCTGGGCCCAGCTTGGCGAGAACGTGTCGGAGTCCTGCACCAAGGGCACGCGCGTCATCGTCACCGGCCGCCTCGATCAGCGCAGCTGGGACGGCCCCGAGGGGGAACGTCGCTCCAAGGTGGAGATCGTGGCCGACGAGGTCGCCCCCAGCCTGCGTTGGGCCACCGCTGCGATCACGAAGAACGAAAAGCGCTCTCCCGGCGAAGGTGGAGGTGCGTCGGCCCCGGCTGCCGCCCCGCCGCCCGCCGCACCACCAGCCGGATACGACTACGACGAGGAGCCCTTCTGATGGCACGCCCCCGCCGCCCCAAGGCAAAAGAGTCCGGCCGCCGGACCAAGAAGAAGGTGTCGATTCTCAACACCGAGAGCATCGACTACGTCGACTGGAAGGACGTGAACCTTCTTCGTCGATTCCAGTCCGATCGCGCCAAGATCCGGGCTCGTCGGGTCACGGGCAACAGCACCCAGCAGCAGCGGCAGGTGGCCCTGGCCATCCGCAATGCCCGCGAGATGGCCCTGTTGCCCTACACCAACCGCGTCACCACCCATCGGGGTGGCGGCGGGGGCCGAGGTCGAGATCGTGACGGCGAACGAGGTGACCGCGGTGACCGTGGTGACCGTGGCGATCGCGGTGACCGCGGCGACAGCAGCGATCGCCCAGACCGCGGCGACCGCGAGGCTGCTCCCCCCACCGACGACGCCGCGGCAGCCGACGCTCCGGTGAGCACCGAGGAGGTGGCGTCGTGAAGGTCATTCTCCGAGCCGACATCGCGGACCTGGGCAAGCGCGGCGACCTGGTCGAGGTGGCCACCGGGCATGCCCGGAACTACCTCATCCCGCAGCATCTGGCCATGGCGGCCACCGATGGCGCGCAGGCCCAGGCCGACTCCATGCGTCGGGCGCGTGATCAGCGCGACGCGGCGGCCCGTGAGCAGGCCGAGGAGATGGCGAAGACCCTGGTCACCGCGTCCATCTCGATCGCCGCCAAGGCGGGCGACTCGGGCAAGCTGTTCGGATCCATCACCAACGCCGACGTGGCCGACGCCATCGGCGAGCAGACCGGCTTCGAGGTCGACCGCAAGGACGTCCACCTGGAGGATCACCTGCGGACCTTGGGGAGCCACACGGCGACGCTGCGACCACACGGCGACGTCTCGTTCCCGGTCACCATCGAGGTCGTGCCGGCCTGAGCACAGGCTGTCCACAGGTTGTCCACAACGAATTGCCCGCTCGAAGTGGCAGTGCTGTCATCGAGCGGGCTTGCGGCCGCTGAAGGGCGCGTCACCGCACCCAAGCGGCGTGGTTTGCGTTACCCACAGGCCCTGTGGGTAACGCAGCGGCGGCGGTTCGGGGTCCGTCGACGGTGCACAATGGGCGCAGACGATCGACGTGGGGCACTGGGGTGAGGGCTATGAACGGCGCAAGGCGGCACTGGTGAGCGAGCAGCACTCGGGTTCCAACGACCGGGGCGGCCCACCCGCGGGCTCGGGCGGCGCCCGTCAGCCGCCCCACAACCTGGCCGCCGAACAGTCGCTGTTGGGGGCCATGTTGCTCAGTCCGGCGGCCATCGGCGACGCCATCCAGCGGCTGGAGGCCTCGGACTTCTATCAGCCCGCCCACGGGCACGTCTTCGAGGCCATCTCGGGGTTGTATGCGGCGGGTTCTGCGGTGGACTCGGTGCTGGTGGCCGAGCAGCTGCAGCGCAACGGGTTGCTGGAGGCCATCGGGGGCGCGCCGAAGCTGGCCGAACTCCAACGGTCCTCCGCTGCGGTGTCCAACGCGTCGCACTACGCCCGGGTGGTGGAGGAGAACTCGTTGATGCGCCGCCTGATCTTCACGGCGAGCGAGATCTCGGATTTGGGCTTCCAGCCCACCGACGACGTCACCTCCACCATGGACACCGCCGAGTCGCTCATCTATCGGGTGGCCCAGCGCCGGGTGACCGACACCATGGTGCCGCTGCGCGACCTGCTGGACGACACGCTGAGCCGCTTCGAGCAGATGTACGAGCAGGGCGGTGCCATCACCGGAACCCCGACGGGCTTCGACGAGCTGGACAAGCGGCTCTATGGCCTGCAGCCGGGCGCCCTGATCGTGCTGGGCGCCCGCCCCGCCATGGGCAAGACGGCGCTGGCGTTGGCCATCGCCCGCAACGCCGCCACCAAGGGCAACAAGTCGGTGGTGTTCTTCAGCCTCGAGATGAGCCACATCGAGCTCACCCAGCGGTTGGTGTCCATGGACGCCCGCATCAACGCCGGCCAGCTGCGCAGCGGCAAGCCGAACGACGCCGACTGGGACCGCCTGATGCGGTCGCTGGGACGGTTGGCCGAGATCGACCTGTGGATCGACGACAACGCCAACCTCACGGTCATGGAGTTGAGGGCCAAGGCCCGGCGGTTGAAGTCCGAGCTTGGCGGATCGTTGGGCCTCATCGTGGTGGACTACATGCAGCTCATGTCGGGCCCGGGTCGGGCCGAGAACCGCCAGACCGAGATCGCCGAGATCAGCCGAGGGCTCAAGGTGCTGGCACGCGAGATCGACACGCCGGTGCTGGCGCTGTCGCAGCTGTCGCGTTCGCTGGAGCAGCGCGCCGACAAGCGGCCGATGTTGTCGGACCTGCGGGAGTCCGGCTCGATCGAACAGGACGCCGACGTGGTGCTGTTCCTGTACCGGGACGAGGTGTATCACCCCGATACCTCCGATGCGGGCTTGGCCGAGGTGATCATCTCGAAGCATCGCGCCGGCCCGACGGGCAGCCTGCAGCTGGTCTTCCTGCCCCATCACACGCTGTTCGAGAACCCCGCTCGCGAGGACCTCTGAGGCCCCGACGTGCCTGCCCGAGTTCACCCGGGTGGCACGCGGCAACCGGGTAGCCTCGCTGGCCGAGCCGAATCGGACGATGCCGGGCCGTGGGTCCGCACTGGGGGAGCGACCAACATGACCACACCCGAACAAGCTGGAACCATCTGGCAGCTGGTGGAGGCCAGGGCGGAGGCGTCGCCCGACGCCACCGTGCTGATCGACGAGCGCGACAACACCCTGACCTTCGCCCAGCTGCGGGACGAGGCGCTCGCCACTGCGTCGGGCCTGGCGGCCATGGGCGTGGGTGAGGGCACGCCCGTCACCTGGATGCTGCCCACCACCATGGACGCCGTGGTCACGTCCCTGGCGCTGGCCCGGCTGGGCGCCCTCCAGAACCCGATCCTGCACATCTACCGGGAACGGGAACTGGGCGTGGCCATCCGGCGCACCCAACCCGACCTGGTGGTGGTGCCCGGCGACTGGATGGGCACCGACTTCGTTGCGCTTGCCCAGGGTGTCGTCGACGGGTTGCCGGAGGACGTCCCGACCCCCACGGTGCTCAGCCTGGCCGACGGGCGCCCCACGGGCGACCCCGCCACGCTGGCGGCGTTTGTGCCCCCGGAGGATCCCGCCACCACCGTTCGCTGGATCTACTACACGTCCGGAACCACGTCGGAGCCCAAGGGCGTTCGCCACACCGACGCCACGCTGCTGGCCGGCGGCCGCGGCCTGGCGGCGGCGGTCGACCTGGGGCCCGGCGACGTGGGCTCCATGGCCTTTCCGTATGCGCACATTGCCGGGCCCGACTACCTCATCATGTGCCTGCACTCGGGCTTTCCCGCCGTGCTCATCGAGGCGTTCAACCCACCGGCGGCGGTGGAGACCTTCAACCGGCACGGCGTCACCATGATCGGCGGATCGACCGCGTTCTACCAGATGTTCCTGGCCGAGCAGGCCAAGACCCCGGGCGAGAAGTTCATCCCCACCCTCAAGCTCATCTCGGGGGGCGGCGCCCCCAAGCCGCCCGAGCTGGCTGCGCGCATCCGCGACGAGATCGGCGTGCCCGTCTGCCACGGCTACGGCATGACCGAGGTGCCCATGATCTCCCAGGGGTCGCCCCGTGACACCGAGGAGCAGCTGGCCAACACCGAGGGGGCGCCGGTGCCGGGCGCGCAGGTGCGCATCGTCACCGAGAACGGCGAGGTGGCGCCGCCGGGCGTCGAGGGCGAGGTGCGCCTGAAGGGGCCCATGGTGTGCCTGGGCTACACCGACCCCGAGGCCACCGCGGCAGCGTTCGACGCCGACGGCTGGTTCCGCACGGGCGACCTGGGCATCCTGCGGGAGGACGGCCACCTGGCGCTCACGGGGCGCCTCAAGGACGTCATCATCCGCAAGGGCGAGAACATCTCGGCCAAGGAGGTCGAGGACCTGCTCTTCACCCACCCCAAGGTGGGCGACGTGGCGGTGATCGGCCTGCCCGACGAGGAGCGCGGCGAGCGGGTGGCGGCCGTGGTTGAGCGCGCCGGGGGCGCCGACGATCTGACCTTTGCCGAGATGTCGGCTCACCTCCAGGAGGCGGGGCTGATGACCCGCAAGATCCCCGAGCAGCTGGAGGTGGTCGACGCGCTGCCCCGCAACGAGACCCTGCGCAAGGTGCTGAAGTTCAAGCTGCGCGAGTCGTACGCTGAGGCGCCATGGAGCCCGCAACCGCGCTGAGCGACGCCAACTCAGCTTCCGCCGGTAACATGGTGGCTCCAGCCGATGCGCCGCCGCTGAGCGGCGCCGAGCTGGACCGCCAGGCGCTAGCGGCCCGGGTGGACCCGGCCGCATTCGACGGCCCCGAGTTGGGCGAGCTGCTCGGCGGCGACCGGGAGGGGGCCCGCTTCCGGCAACGCCTGCCCGAGTGGTACATGCCCGCCCCGGACGGCCCGGGCTCGATCTCCGGCTGGCGCCGCAACGCAGCCCTGGTCGTCGTGGGCAGCATCCTGCTGCTCAACGCGGCGGGGTTCTGCGTGATCTACGGCTACGTCACCCTCGGGTAGGGGGCCATCCGCCGGCGCGGCGTGGGCCCCGCCGGTCAGGCGGGGGCGAGCTGCAGCTTGAACTCCACCGACCCTTCGGGGCTGGCCTTCACGATGCCCGAGATGTCGGGCACCTCGATGTCGTAGTCGGCCAGTGCGATGGGCGCCGAGCCCACCACCTCCATCGAATCGGCGGCGGTCAGCTGGGCGTCGAGGCTCACGGTGACGTCGCGGGTGACCCCGTGCAGCTCGAGTGTGCCCTCGGCCTCGGTGGAGACCGGGGCGCCGACCTCGGGCTCGCCGCTCAGCTCCAGTGGGCCGGCGAGGGTGAAGGTGGCCTCGGGAAACTGATCGGTCTCCAGGTAGTCCGAGCGAACCTTGTCGTCGCGAAGGGCGGCATCGGAGGTGAGGCCCTCCAGCTGCACGGTCACCGTGGCGTCGCTCACCTTGGCGCCCTCCAGCGTGAGTTCGCCGGTGACGTCCTCGGTGCGGGCGGTGGCGGTCTTCTCCAGGCCGCGCAGCACCTCGTCGATGCGGTACCCGGCCTCGCTGCCCGAGGTGACCTCCCAAGTGGTGGCGCCCTCGGCGGGGGTGTCGGCCTCGTCGGCCTCACCGTTCCCCTCTGCGGTGGTGGCCGTGCTGGACAGCTCGAACTCGTCTTCGGCGGAGTTGTTCAAAGCCCAGAGGGCAACTGCTCCACACCCGGCCACGGCGATCAGGAGGAGGGTCACCGCGGCGACGACTCCGGCGATGACCCCAGTTCGTGTTGATGTCTGCATGCGCTGGTCCCGTGGGTCGACTGCCGTTGATATCAGGTCGAGCTATCCACGCACGGTAGTCAGAACAACCTGAGAATGGGACGCGGGCCGGCTCGTGGACAAGAACACGGCCACGGCGTGGCAGCGATGACCCGGTGACGACGTCCCGGCGCCGGGACGGCCCGGCGGGCCTCGTGCCCGGGAGCGCCCTAGCCGGCGGCGGGCGAGTAGCTCAGCAGGTCCGGCAGGTCGTTGAACTCGGGCCGCTCGGCCACCCGGTCGGCCTCGGCGGCGATGGCCTCTTCGGGGGTGAAGGGCCGGATGCTGAGGCACCATTCCACCAGGATGCCGTTGGGGTCGTGGGCGTAGGCGCTGTGGCAGAACTCGTGGTCCAGCTCCACCACCTCCAGTCCGGCGGCGACCATGCGCTCCCGGGCGGCGTCGAAGCGCTCGCGGCTGACGGCGTCGAAGGCCAGGTGGTTCACCCAGTCGGGCAGCCCCAGGTCCACCGAGATGGCGGTCTTGGGGGTCTCCAGCCCGTCAACGTGCAGCTCCCAGAAGGCGATCATGCCCGGGCTCCCCGGATGATCCGCCGGCGTGGTGGCGTAGAAGACGTGCTTGGCCCAGCCGCCCTGGGGCGTCGGCGCGGTGTTGGTGTACACCAACGAGAACCCCATGACCTCGGTGTAGAAGGCGTGCGTTGCCGCCAGGTCGGCGGTGGCGAATGCGACGTGATGGACCCCCATTGACCGCACCCTACCGGCGAGCTCCGCCTACCGGGGGCCTCGGCGGGCGTCCCGGGCCCGTGAGTGGACCAGCTCGGTGAAGCCGAGGCCGTCGACCGACCAGCGTTCGAAGTCCGGCCCAGGCGCCGCCACCAGCGCGTCGAGCGAGGCGAGGTACCGCTCCCGCGGCCACTCCTCGATGCCCAGGGTGGCCAGGTGCTCGGTGGCCCATTGGGTATCGATGAGCGGTTCGGGTTCGGGCTGGAGGTCGGCGTCCGCCTGGACCAGCGCCACCAGGCCCACCACCGCCGCCTTCGAGGCGTCGGTCGCTCGACGGAACTTCGACTCGGCCGCAAACAGGCGTCCCGGCGCCACCCCGTAGAGGCCACCCACCAGGCGGTCGTCGGCCCACACCTCGACGCTGTGGGCCGTCCCCAGGCGATGGAGTTCGCCGTAGGCGCCGGCGATGTGGGGCGTGATCCAGGCGCCGGGGCGGCTGGGGTCGCCGCAACCGGCCACCACCTCTTCGAATGCCGAGTCGACGCTGAAGCGAAACCGTCGCACCGACCGGAGCAGCGATCTCGACACCACCAGTCGGCGCGGCACCAGCACGCCGCGACGACGGGGGGAGAACCAACCCAGGGCGTCGCCGTCCGTTCGCCCCCCGACGGGGACGAACATGGGAAAGTAGCCGCCGGCGTAGGCGCCAAGCAGGGTCTCGGGCGCCAGGTCCGCCCCCACCGCCACCAGATCGTCGGCGTCGTCGGCCGGTCGGGGAAAGCTCCACGCCGCAGGTGACATGGCGGGAGCGCCCTCGGCCCCGCTACCGGCTGTAGTCGTAGAAGCCCTGGCCCGACTTGCGCCCCAGGTGTCCGGCGCTGACCATGCGGCGAAGCAACGGCACCACTCGGTAGTGGTGGTCGCCGAACTCCTCGTAGAGGGCGTCGAGGATGGCCACCGAGGTGTCGAGGCCCACGAGGTCCAGCAGCGCCAGGGGGCCCATGGGGAAGTTGCAGCCGCCCACCATGGCCTCGTCGATGTGCTCGCGGCTGGCGGTGCCGTTCTCCAGCATGCGCACGGCGTTGTTGAGGTACGGGAACAACAGGTGGTTCACGATGAACCCGGCCCGGTCGGCCACCTCGACGGGCTCCTTGCCGCACCGCTTGGCGAACTCCAGTGCGACGTCGATGGTGGCGTCGTCGGTGGTCAGGGGGCGCACCACCTCCACCAGCTTCATGGCGCTGGCGGGGTTGAAGAAGTGGATGCCGCAGACCTTGCCGGGCCGCTTGGTGGCCATGGCCATCTCGGTCACCGGGAGCGTGGAGGTGTTGGTGGCCAGGATGGCGTCATCGTTGACCGCCTCGTCCAGTTCGGAGAACAGCGCCAGTTTGGTGGCCTTGTCCTCGACGACGGACTCGATCACCAGGTCGCAGTCGGCCAGGTCCGCCAGATTGTCGGTGGCGCTGACGCGGCCCAGGATCTCGCCGTGCTCGGTCTCGGTCAGGCGGCCCTTGCTGACCGCACGGGCCAGGCTGGAGTCCATCTTGGCCACGGTGGCGTCGGCCGACTCCTGTCGGCGGGACCGCAGCACCACCTCGTAGCCGGCCCGGCTCGCCACTTCGGCGATTCCCGAGCCCATGATTCCCGATCCGATGATGCCAACGCGTGTCGTCATGGCGCGGAGGGTACCTATGCGCAGCCGTCGCGTGCCACGCTGGGCCACCCCGGGGCAGTCCCGTCCCCCTCGAAAGGAGCACTCATGAGCGGCACCCTGGCCCTGTTGGGCGGCGGCGAATGGACCGACGGCGTCACCCTGGATGCCCGGCTGGCCGCGGAGGCCGCCGAGGCCGGCGGGGGCGCGGTGACCATCCTTCCGGCGGCCACCGCGTACGAGAACCCGGGGGCCCGGCTGGATCGTGCCCGGGAGGTCTTCGCCGGGTTGGGTGTGGACGTGCGGGTGCTGGAGGTGTACCAACGATCCCAGGCATCGGACCCACGCCTGGTTCGGGAGGCGGGGGAGGCCGGCTGGCTGTATCTGACGGGTGGCTCGCCCATGCACCTGCGCTCGGTGCTCTACCAGACGCCCCTGTGGGAGGCGATCCACGGTGCGTTCCAGCAGGGGTCCACCCTGGTGGCCGCGGGCGAGGCCGGGTCGGTGCTCTGCGATGCCATGGGCGACCCCCGCGGCGGCGCCTTCACCGTGGGCCTCAACATGATCGACACGCTCAGCGTGCTGCCCCACTACGAGCACTGGTCCGAGGAGACGCTGCACCGCACCGTACGCCTGGCCCCGGCGGGACTGCCGGTGGTGGGGCTGGACGCCCGCACGGCGCTGGTGCGGGCACCCGAGGGCACCTGGGACGTGGAGGGCCCGGGCCGCGTGGCGGTGTTCGTGGACGGCCACCCGGCCGAGGTGTCCGACCTGCCGGCGCGCCTTCGACGCGCCTAACGAGTGTCGAGTCGGCTCCGGGGCTACTGCTCGGTGATCGTCACCGAGTCGATGGTGATGGTCTCGGTGGGCGTGTCCCCGTTGGGCCCCGCCACCGGGGCGGCGCCGAGGGCGTCCACCACCTCGGTCCCCTCGGTCACGGTGCCAAACAGCGAGTAGGTGGGCGAGGAGTTGAGCGGCGCCGGGTCGCCGGTGACCACAAAGAACTGCGAGCCGGTGCTGTTGGGCTGCTGGGTCTTGGCCATGGCCAGGTCGTACTTGGCGTAGACCCCGTCGGCCGGCGGCTCCTCGGCGATGGTGTATCCCGGGCCCCCGCTGCCCATCGACGCCAGGTCGTCGGTCTCGGTGGGATCCCCGGCCTGGATCACGAAACCGGGGACGATGCGGTGAAACGGGATGCCATCGTAGAAGTGTGACCTCGCCAGCACCACGAAGTTGTTGACGGTCTCCGGAGCCGCGGCGGCATCGAGTGCGACGGTGAAGTCGCCCTTCGAGGTGGCGATCTGGGCCTGGTAGGTGGCGGCGGGATCGATGCACATTTGGGGGCGGCCGTCGAAGGTGGTGACCCGCTCGGGCGTGCCGTCGTCGGGCGGGCACGGTGCGTCGGAGACGGGCGACTCGGCACCGGGATCGATGGGCGGGGTCACCTCGGTGGGGTCGAGCGTGGTGTCCGAGGCGCTGTCGGTGGTGGTGTCGTCGCTGCTGACCAGCGCCCAGCCGGCCACGCCGATGACGCCCAGTATGGCCGCGGCGCCGACCGCGGTGAAGAGGGTGCGCCGCCGCTGTTGGCGCTTCAGCTCGGCTCGCACCGACTGCTGATGCTCCCGGTGATGTTCCTTCTGGCGTTCGCGACGTTCGGTTCCCACAGGCGGTCACGCTACAGCCACGGCCGGGGAGTGGGTGGTTGCCCGTGTAGCCTCGCCGCCCGTGAGTACGGTCGTGCAGAAGTTCGGAGGCACCTCGGTCGCCGACGCGGATCGCATCCGCGAAGTGGCCGACAACGTCGCGCGGTATCGCCGACGGGGCGACCGTGTGGTGCTGGTGGTGTCGGCCATGGGCAAGGAGACCGACCACCTCCTGCGGTTGGCCGAGGAGGTGTCCTCCAAGCGGCCCGGGCGCGAGATGGACATGCTCATCACCGCCGGCGAGCGCAAGGCCATTGCCCTGGTGTGCATGGCCTTGGCCGACCTGGGGGTGCCGTCGGCGTCCTTCACCGGCAGCCAAGCGGGGTTCGTCACCGACACGAACCACACGCAGGCCCGCATTGTCGAGGTGAGGGCCGACCGAATTCGTGCCGCCTTGGAGGCGGGCCTGGTGCCGGTGGTGGCGGGGGCGCAGGGCGTGTCCACCGACAACGACGTGACGTTTCTGGGCCGTGGCGGCTCCGATACCACCGCCGTGGCGCTCGCCGAGGTGCTCGGGGCGGACGCGTGCGAGCTGTACACCGACGTGTCGGGCGTGTTCACCACCGACCCCAAGGTGGTGCCCGAGGCGCGCAAGATGGAGCGCATCTCCTTCGAGGAGATGCTGGAGATGAGCGCCACCGGCTGCCCCAAGCCGGCGATGCGCTCGGTGGAGTACGCATCCCGTCACGGGGTGAACCTGCACGTGCGCTCGGCCTTCACCTGGGAGCCGGGCACTTGGATCGTCGAGGAGGACCCCGACATGGAACAAGCAGTGATTCGCGGCATCACGTCCGACCCCAGCCAGGCCAAGGTGACCGTCACGGACGTTCCCGATCGCCCCGGCGTGGCGGGCAGCCTGTTTCGTGCGCTCGCCGATCGAGGGGTGAACGTGGACATGATCGTGCAGAACACCTCGGAGCAGAACAAGACCGACATCTCCTTCACGGTTCCCCGGGAGGAGTTGGACACCACGCTCTCCGGGGCCAACGAGGCGCTGGCCCACCTGGAGGCCACGGGTGTCTCGGCGTCCGGCCACATTGCCCGGGTGAGCGTGGTGGGGGCGGGCATGAAGTCCAACCCGGGCGTCGCCGCTGCCATGTTCGAGACGCTCGCCGAGAACAACATCAACATCGACATGATCTCCACCTCCACCATCCGCATCAGCTGCGTGGTCGATGAGGATGACGCAGACGCCGCCGTCCTGGCGCTGCACCGGCGCTTCGGCCTGCACGAGGCGACGCCGGCGACCTTCGCCTGAGGCCGCGCGCACGGTGGCCCTCCCGGCAAGCCGGTTGGATAGCCAGCGGGGTTGCCAACAATCCGGTTGGGGCGGTCGATGGGCTCGCGTACGCTGAACCCCATGAGAATCGGAATCGTCGGTGCAACCGGCCAGGTCGGTGGCGTCATGGCGCGCCTGCTGGAGGAACGCAACTTCCCCATGGACGAGCTGCGGCTGTTCGCCTCGGCCCGCTCGGCGGGCAAGGTGCTCAGCGCCGCAGGGCGCGAGGTCGTCGTGGAGGACGCCTCCACTGCGGACTTCTCCGGCATCGACCTGGCGCTCTTCTCCGCCGGTGGCGCCACCTCCAAGGCGTTGGCCCCCCGGGTGGCGGCGACAGGAGCCGTCGTGGTCGACAACTCCTCGGCGTGGCGGATGGACCCCCAGGTGCCCCTGGTCGTCCCCGAGGTGAATGCCGCAGCGCTGGACGACCTGCCGATGGGCATCGTGGCCAACCCCAACTGCACCACCATGGCCGCCATGCCGGTGCTGGGCCCGCTGCATGACGAGGCCGGGTTGAACCGGCTGGTGGTCAGCACCTACCAGGCGGTCTCCGGTGCGGGTCTGGCCGGGGTGGACGAGCTGGAATCGCAGGTGCAGGCGCTGGAGGGCAGGCGGCCCGAGCTGACCCACGACGGAGCGGTCGCCGAGGGCCTCGTGCCCAAGAAGTTCCCGGCCCCGATCGCCTTCAATGCCGTGCCTCAGGCCGGCTCGTACGTCGACGACGGCAGCGGGGAAACCGACGAGGAACAGAAGCTGCGCAACGAGAGCCGCAAGATCCTGGGTATCGCCGGGCTGCCGGTGTCGGGCACCTGCGTGCGGGTCCCGGTGTTCTGCGGCCACGCCTTGTCCATCAACGCCTCCTTCGACCGGCCCCTGTCGCCCGAACGGGCCACGGAGTTGCTGGAAGTTGCCCCGGGCGTTGAGTTGAGCGAGCTGCCCACGTCGCTCGCCGGCGCCGGCCGCGACCCCTCGCTGGTGGGCCGCATCCGCCGCGACCCCACCGTCGAGCACGGCCTGGCGCTGTTCGTGGTGGCCGACAACCTGCGAAAGGGCGCCGCCCTCAACGCCATCCAGATCGCCGAGGCCCTCATCGAACGCGGTCGCCTCGCCTGAGCCCGGCGCACGTGAAGGAGGCTCCTACGTCGGGGGCGAGGTGACGTAGCGGTCGATGGCGTCATCCAGGCTGATGTCGCACTGGTTGGCCAGCGACGCCAACCAGGCCAGCACGTCGCCGAACTCGTGCAGCTGCTGCTCGCGGGTGCCCTTGCGCACCGCCTGGGCCAACTCGCCCAGCTCCTCGCACAGCCACGCCACCGTGGCGGGCACCCCACGCTCGCGGTCGCCCTCCCCGTAGAGGCGTTCCATCAGCTCTTGCACCTCGGCCAGCTCCATCGCCCCAGTGTGCCCGATGGCCGGTGCGCCCGATGGATGGGCGCCCCAGTTCGGGCCCTAGTCCTGGTCCAGGAACACCTGCACCGTGAACACCACGTTGTAGCCGCCGCATCGGCCGTTGACGGCGCCGACACCGATGCGATCAAAGTCGCCGTCCAGAATGTTGGCCCGGTGCCCGGAGGACTTCATGTAGGCGGCGTGAACCTGGGAGATGCTGCCGGCGTAGCCGACGTTCTCGCCCAGCCGCCGCCAGTCGGACGGGGCGCCGTCGCTCAGGTTGGAGTGGCTCAGGCTGCACTTGTCCCGCAGGTGCTGGGCCCAGGCATCGGCCTTCACGTTCAGCTGCTCGTCGACCTTCAGCGACTTCTTGCCGTACTGCTTGCGGCTCGTGTTCACCAGGTTGATCACCTCGGCCTGATCCGCGGGGGTGGTCTCCTGACACCCGGTGAGGCCCAGGAGCGCCACCGCCATGATGGCGGCCACGGTGACGAGTCGACGATGCGCGGTGCTCATGTCCCGGGTGTCGGCCGGGCCGCCGTCGAACCTGATCGAAATGGGTCGACCGTCCGCCACGTTGGGGCGAACGGTTCATGCCCCACCCAGGGGTCGGTGCGGGCCTGCACGTGGAAACACCGCCGAGGGCCCTGCGCCCGGTGAGGGCGGCAGGGCCGACGGTTCTCCAGTCGGGGAGGGGAGATTTGAACTCCCGGCCTCCACGTCCCGAACGTGGCGCGCTAACCAAGCTGCGCTACTCCCCGGAGCAGCCGGTCATGCTACCGCCGCGCCCCGCCACGCGGGCAACCGCCTTGTTGGCGGATGGGTCCGCACGCTGCGGACGGAGGCGCTCACATCGTCTCGGGTAGAGTCGCGCCGCCCCTCAGCCCGTCCGGTGGCGGCAGCGCGCGCCGCACCCACGAGCCCGCATTCACGCCCTCCGGTGGCCCGACGAAGGACCGTCCCTTGGAAGACGCCCACGCCGAACCCCGCACCGCCCTCATCTTCGGCGGTACCTCCGAGATCGCCCTGGCCATTGCGCGGCGGCTGATCGGCGGTCGCTTACGCGAGGTGGTGCTTGCGGTGCGCGACCCCGACGGTGAGGCGGCGGTGGAGGCGCAAGCGGCCCTGGAGCGGGAGGGCGCCAGGTCGGTGCGGCGGGTGGCCTTCGACGCCGCGGAACCGGGCACGCACGCCGACGTGGTGCAACAGGCCGTGGACGCGCTGGGCGACCTGGACCTGGTGATCGTTGCCCACGGGCAACTTGGCGATCATGAGGCGCTGGTGGCAGATCCGGTGGGCGCCGCCCGGCTGGTGACGGTCAACTTCGCGGGGGCGGTGTCGGCCACGTTGGCCGCTGCGGCCCGGATGCGCTCCCAGGGGCACGGACGCCTGCTGATCATCTCGTCGGTCGCCGCCGTGCGGCCGAGGGCCACCAACTACCTCTACGGTTCCACCAAGGCCGGCCTGGACGCGTTCGGCCGGGGCCTCTCCGACGAGCTGGAGGGCAGCGGTGTGTCGGTGTCGGTGCTGCGGCCCGGCTTCGTGCGAACCCGCATGACCGAGGGGATGGAGGAACAACCCTTCACCGCCGATCCCGATGAGGTGGCCGAGGCGGCCGCCACCGGCATGCTGCGCGGCCGTCGGGTGATCTGGGCGCCCGCCCCGCTGCAGGGTGTCTTTGGTGTGCTCTCGGTGATGCCCGGGCCGCTCTGGCGCCGGATCTCGGCCCGGTGAACACCCCACCCTCCTCGTTGGTGGCCGGCCTGGTGGCTGCCCTGCGGCCCCGGCAGTGGACCAAGAACCTGCTGGTGGTGGCGGCCCCGCTGGGGGCCGGCATCCTGGGCAGCCGCGAGGGCATCGAGGCCGTGCTGGTGTCGTTCGTGGCGTTCTGTTTGGCCTCGGGCGCCACCTACGTGCTGAACGACCTGCGGGACCTCGAGCGCGACCGGGCCCATCCCCGCAAGCGGAACCGCCCCTTCGCCTCCGGGGTGGTGCCCGTGCCGCTCGGCGCCGCACTCGGCGTTGCCGCCCTGGCGGGCGCGATCGGCGTTGCGCTGCTGCGCGACGACCTGGTGTGGGTGGTGCTGGGGTACGTGGCGATCACCACCAGCTATTCGCTGTGGTTGAAACACCTGGCGGTGGTCGAGCTGATCGCCGTGGCGGCGGGGTTCGTCATCCGTGCGGTGGCCGGTGCCGTGGCCGCCTCGGTGCCGGTGTCGCCGTGGTTTTTCGTGGTGGTCTCGGCGGGCGCGCTCTTGATGGTCACCGGCAAGCGTTCGGCCGAGGTGCATCACCTGGGAGATGGGGCCACGTCGGCGCGGCCGGTGCTGGCCGAGTACACCGCCGGCTACCTCCGGTCGGTGGAGAACATCGCCGCCTCGCTGGCCTTGGTGGGCTACGCGCTGTGGTCGTTCGATTCGGCCATCGCCACCCGGGGCGGCATCGCCGCGGTGGCCTTCAAGGTGTCGCTGGCACCTTTTGCGGCCGCCCTGTTGCGGTTCGTGCTGGTGGTGGACCGGGGCGAGTCGGCCGAGCCCGAGTACGTGTTGGTGCGCGACCGCCAGATGTTGGTGCTGTCGCTGGTCTGGATGGGTGTCTACGGTGCGGGCGTCCTCGCTTCCTGAGCCGCGCCGCAGCGCGCTGCTGACGGGCTGGGGGCGGACCCGGCCGACCCACGCCGAGGTGCTGGCGCCTGCGGTGACGGCCGAGCTGGACGAGGCCTTGGCGGTTCCCCCGGAGCGGGGCATGGTGGCCCGCGGCCTGGGCCGCTCCTACGGCGACGCGGCCCAGCGCTCCGGCGGCCGGGTGGTGCAGCTCACCGGCTGGACGGGGGTGGACCTCGATCGCGACGCGGGGCTGTGCCGGGTGCGCGCCGGCACGAGCGTCGACACCCTGCTGCGGGTGTTGGTGCCCCGCGGCTGGTTCGTGCCCGTCACCGCCGGCACCCGGTTCATCACCATCGGCGGGGCGATTGCCGCCGATATTCACGGCAAGAACCACCACCGCCAGGGCAGCTTCGGCGACCATCTCGTCGAGGTGGTGCTGCGCACCCCCGACGGTCGGCGCCGCTCCATCGGCCCCGACCGTGAGGCCCCGCTGTTCTGGGCCACCGTCGGCGGCATGGGCCTGACCGGTGTGATCGAGGAGGCCACTTTTCGGTCCAAGCCCATCGAGACCTCCCGCCTGTGCGTGCTGGCCGAGCGGGCCGCGAACCTGGACGCCGTCCTGTCACGGTTGGCCGAACTGGACCAGCAGGCCGAGTACACGGTGGCCTGGGTGGACCTGGCCGCAACGGGTGCGCGGGCCGGACGTTCCGTCATCACGTCGGGTCGTTTCGTGACGCGCGACGAGCTGCCGCCGAAGTGGGCCCGGAGCCCGTTGGCCTACGACCCCGCGCTGCCGGTGGACGTGCCCGTGACCCCTCCTGCGGTGGTGCTGAACCCGCTGTCCATTCGGGCGTTCAACGAGCTGTGGTTTCGCAAGGCCCCCCGCCGACCCACCGAGTCGCTGAACTCCATCGGCGCGTTCTTCCATCCCCTCGACCTGGTGGGCTCGTGGAACCGCATCTACGGGTCGCGCGGCTTCCTGCAGTGGCAGTGCGTCGTGCCCGATGCCGAGACCGCCGTGCTGCGGCGGATCATGGAGGAGTTCACGCGCACCGGCGGGCGCTCGTTCCTGACGGTGCTCAAGCGCTTTGGCCCCGGCAACGAAGGGCCGTTGTCGTTCCCCATGGCGGGATGGACCCTGGCCGTCGACGTTCCGGTGGGCAACCCGGGCCTGCCGCGGTTGCTCGACCGCTTGGATCGCCAGGTGGTGGAGGCCGGCGGCCGCATCTACCTGGCCAAGGACGCCCGGATGCGCCCCGAGCTGCTGGGTGACATGTATCCGCGGCTGGACGAGTTTCGGGCGATCCGGGCCGAGGTGGACCCCAAGCGGGTCCTGCGCAGCGACCTGTCGGAGCGGCTCGGCCTCAGCTGACGAGGTCGCCCTCGTCGATGGTGCCGTCGGCGTGCTCCCGCCAGACGCCACCCCCTGCCACGGCCTCGGCGGCGCGTCGCAGCCGGAACGAGTCGACCGGCTTGATCATCCAGCCGTCGGCCTCCGACTCGGCGGCCAGGAACACATCTGCGCTGCGGTCCAACAACAACAGGATGGCCTGGTCCGGGAGCCGGCGCCCGCCCGCCTCGTTGCGCAGGTGGCGAACGGTGGCCATGCCCCCCATGTTGCCGATCTGTAGGTCCAGCAGAACAAGATCCGGTTGACGTTCGCGGATGGCCGGCGCCACATCGGCACCGCTGCGCACGCGTGCCACCTCGGTTCGGGCGTCACCCAACGAGGCATCCACCTCGTCGAACAGCGCATCGGAGTCGGTTGCCAGCAGGACGCGTTCCACGGGGGGTGAGCGTAACCGAACCCCCGGGAGGCCTACCCCGGTGACGCGTGACCGTCACCCTGCGCGGTGGTGAGGTCGCCAACCTCTAGTGCGGCTTCGGGGCCGGAACCACCTAGAGTTCCAGGTAACGTCATCGCGCCTGAGCGTCCGTCGCACCCGATGGCTCTGAACGTGGGGGTCCCAATGCTTCGAATCGAGATCGAACACGCCGACGGCGTCACGGTGTGCCAGCCGGTGGGCGAGCTGGATGCCTACACGGTGCCCGATTTTCGGGAGCGGCTCACCGAGGCGTCCACCACGGGCAACGTCATCATCGATCTCTCCGAGGTGCCGTTCATGGACTCGGCCGGGCTGGGCGCCCTGGCAGGCGGCATCCGCCGCACCCGGGACGCCGGCGGCGAGATCGTGGTGTCCTGCAACCGGGCCACGCTGGTGCGGCTGTTGCAGACGACCGGCTTCGACAAGATCGTCGCGGTGGTGGACAGCGTGGACGAGGCCAGGGTGGCGCTCAAGCCTCAGCTGTAGCGGCCGGAGCATCCGGAGCGACGGTTCCTGAAGCTTCGGGAGGGCCCCCACCCTTCCAGGCGACGCCTCAGCCTTCCAGCAGGGCATCGCCCACCCGGTCGAGCCCGGCCAGGTCGTGCACGTCGGTGGCCAACGACGGCACGTACACCAGCGCGGCCGTGGCCACCTGAGCGGCCAGGTCGGCAACGCTGGCGCGCTCCTCGGCCGCCAGGCGTCGAAGGTCGGCCCGGGCCCGGTGGTAGTCGGCCAAGGCGGCCCCCCCGTCGGTGTCGGCCAGGCGGGCGATGGCGTCCTCGTCGGGCTCCGGGTCGGCATCGCCAAAGGGCGGATGCATGCGGTTGACGATGAGGGCCCGCACCGCAATGGTGTCCTCGGCGAGGCGCCGCGCGAAGAAGCGGGCCTCGGCCACCGAGTCCGCCCGGGGCGCGGTCACCAGTACGAACGCCGTGAGCTCGTCGGCAAACAGCTCGGTCACCGCGGTAGCCCGGCTCCGGAACCCCTCCTCCATGCCCTCGAAGGCCTGGAAGAACGCGATGGCGTCGCCGATGACCTCCGAGCCCACCACCCTGCCGATGGAGCGCAGCACGGTCCCGGCCGCCGCATTCACGGCCCGCAGCATTCCCCTGCTGGGGGCGGTCACGGTGCGGTACAGGCGGTGGTTGAGGAACTTCGACAGGCGCTCCGGGGCCTCGATGAAGTCGAGGGCGTTGCGCGTGGGCGGCGTGTCGACGATGACCACGTCGTAGGCAGGGTCCTCGTGCAACTCGAAGAGCTTCTCGGACGCCATGTACTCCTGGGTGCCCGACAGCGTGCCCGAGATGTTTCGGTAGAAGGGGTTGTCGAGGATGACCCTGACCTGGTCCGAGCCGGAGGCGTGGCGCTCCACCAGCGCATCGAACGTGGACTTGGCGTCCAGCATCAGCGCCGACAGCTCGCCGGGCCAGTCACCCTCGATGCGAGCGGCCTCGGCACCGATGCCGGCCAGCCCCAGCGCATCGGCCAGCCGGCGGGCCGGGTCGATGGTCACCACCACGGCACGTCGCCCGCGTCGAGCGGCCGCCAGGCCCAGCACGGCGGCGGTGGTGGTCTTGCCCACGCCGCCCGAGCCGCAGCACACGATGACCTGGGCCGTGTCCACCAGGTCGACGAGGCGCGGCGCCGCGTGGTTGGGGGTGGCGTTGGGCGGACTCATGGGCTGCCCGCCCCGGCATCGAGGGCCTCGATCTCGGCCAGGAGGTCGTCGGCAAGGGCCGAGAGGTCGTTGCGGTCGAGGGTGTTGGTGAACACGAAGCTCAGGCTCAGCTGGGGCAGCGGCAGCTCCTCGGTCAGGCGGGCCACCTGGGCGGCGTGCAGGGCGCAGCGTTCCCGGCGGTAGTCGCCGGCGGAGGCCAGCGAGGCCAGCTCATCGGCACCCAGCCGGGCCCCGGCTGCGGCCGACGCCTGCTCGATGGGCTGGTCCAGCCCGCCGAGGTGCGGCCAGGCCCCGTTGACGACGACCGGACCCAACATGATTCCCACCTCCTCCTCCAGGCTGTAGGCGGTTTCCACCAGCTCGTTCACCGGCGTCTCCTCGGGCAGGGTCACCAGCATCACCCTGGACCTGTTGGGGTCACCGAGCAGCGCCAGCGCCTCGGTGGCCTGGGCGTGCAGCGCCCCCGAGGTTGCCGCCTCGGCCACCCCGGCCGGGCTGCGCAGGAAGCTGATGGCGTGCCCGGCGGCGGGGGCGTCGAGGATGATCAGGTCGGCGACCCCCTCGGACTCCAATTGGCGGATCTTGCCCAGCACCAGGAGGTCGCGAATGCCCGGCGTTGCGGTGGAGACGATCTCCAGAACGCCCGAGCGCACCATGGCCTTGCCCACCCGCTTCAGCCCGTGGTCGGCCAGGTAGTCCATGAGGGCCTCGTCCGGCGTGATGAGCCGTGCGTTGATGCTGCCGGGCACGTCGGGGCCCGCATCGATGGGCACGGGGTCGTAGCCCACGGCCTCCGCACCCAGCAATCGCGCCAGCCCCGCCTTGCCCTCCAGCTCCACCAGCAACACCGACAAACCGGTGCGAGCGGCGGCCAACGCCAGCGCCGCGCTGGCGGTCGTCTTGCCGACGCCTCCCTTGCCAGCCACGATGATGAGTCGGGATGCAGTGAAGAACTGCGTCGAATCCACGTTCTCCCCTCGGAGGCTTGACGTGCGCACACTAACTCAGCTGGGCAAGAACCCCGGCCCTCGAGCGGAGCACACGCCGGCGCCGGGGCGTGCTCCGCGGCGGCGCGCGACCGCCGCTGTGGCCTTGGCGCTCATGGTGGTTCCGGCCCTGGCGGCCCTGGTGGGAGGCGCCTCGGCGGGCGCCGCCTCGACGGGCACCGGCTCGCATCGCGCTGGCGCTTCGGCGGCGCAGGGAACGGCCGATTGCGGTCGCGCGGGCTGTGTCACCGTGGTGCAGGTGTCGGGCCTGATCGACCCGCTCGTGGCCGACAGCATCGTGGAGCGCCTGGACGAGGCGGCGGCCGACGATGAGCTCGTCGGCGTGGTGTTGCAGCTGGACAGCCCGGGCGTGGTGCTGACCGACGAGCAGTTCACCGCGCTGGCCCGCCGCCTCGACCGGTTCCCCGAGAACCTCTCCGTCTGGGTGGGGCCCAGCGGGGCGGGGGCGGTGGGCGGCGCCGCCGAGTTGCTGGCCGTGGTCTCCGACACCTCCATGGCTCCGGGATCGACGGTGACGTTCCAGCCGCCCCAGCGCCTCGATGCCACCGAGTTCGGCGACCTCCTGCCCGACGACCCGCAACTGCTCGGCGAACCCGTTGAGGCCGAGGATGCCGCCGAGGCCGAGCTGGTGGCCGCCACTGCACCGGTGCTGGTGGATGCGCTGGGGCGCCTCGACTGGTTCGAGACCAAGGTGGTCACCGGTGCCGACGGCGAGCGTCGCCGTGAGCCGGTCACCGTGGTGCGCTTCGCCAAGCTGGCGTTGCCCCAGCAGCTCCTGCACACCGCCGCCAGCCCGGCGGTGGCGTACCTGGCCTTCATCATCGGCCTGGGGCTGCTGCTGTTCGAGTTCTACACCGCCGGGGTGGGTGTGGCGGGAGTGGTGGGCGCTGTCTCGCTGCTGCTGGGCAGCTATGGGTTGGGGGTGTTGCCGGTACGCACCTGGGCGGTCGCCGCCGTCGTCGCATCCATGGTGGCCTTTGCCGTGGACGTGCAAACCGGCATCCCCCGGTTCTGGGCGGGCGTCGGCATGGCGGCCTTTGCGCTGGGGTCCCTGTTCCTCTTCGATGGCGTGCCGCGCCCCTGGATTGCGCTGGCGGCGGGCCTCGTGGGCATGGCCTCCACCATGTTCTCGGGCATGCCGTCCATGGTTCGGGCCCGATTCGGCACACCCACCATCGGCCGCACCTGGATGATCGGCGAAGTGGGGGAGGTGACCGAGGCGGTGGATCCGGACGGCATGGTCCGCATCAGCGGGGCGCAGTGGCTGGCCCGCACCAATCGGGCCACGCCACTGGCGGTGGGCGACCGGGCACGGGTGGTGGAGGTCGACGGGCTGTTGCTGGAGGTGGAGCCGGAGGCGGGGGGCGCCAAGGACTATCGGGAGCTTCGCGGCAGCCGGATGGACCATGACCCGGATGGGTCCTGAGCACCGAACGTGCGGGTTTTCGGTCCGTGGACTTTCGAACCGGGGTGCGCGCTCTCTACAGTCGGCTCCGAAAGCATCAAGCGAGCTCATCGGGGGAAGAGCGTGAGCATTCAGTTGTCGCCGGTTGCCTGGCAGCCGCGGGCCGCATGTCGAGGTCCTCAGGCGGAAGTGTTCTTTCCGCCAACGCAGACGGAACGCAAGCATGATCGGCTGGATCGGGAGCGCCGGGCCAAGGCCATCTGCGGCCTCTGTCCGGTGCGAACCGAGTGCCTCGATTACGCGGTGGCCATTCGGGAGCCCCACGGCATCTGGGGCGGGCTCAACGAGGCCGAGCGCAAGTCGATGCTCGATCGGGTCCAACTCGCCGCCAGCTGAGCCCTGGCGCTTCAGCGTTCCAGGGAGTTGATGGGCGACCCTTGGGCCACGGCGGTGAGCCGCCGGCCGGCGACGCGCAGCTCGTCGCGGCGGCGGGTCACGCCGCGTTCATCAAAGAGGCCCAGTACCGCCAGTGTGGGCTTGCGGGAGCTGTCGAGCGCGTCCCGAACCTGGGCCACCGTGACCCCGTCGGGGTGATCCGCAAGGAGGCCCTCCAAGAGGCGGGCGGCCTCGGCGACCGCAGCGGCGGCCCACCAGCGTTCGCCCACCTTGACCAGGCGACCATCGGCAACCCAACCACGAAGGGCGGCTGGGTCCACGCCCAGCGGCGGCGGCGGATCGAAGCCGGCCGCCGCCACCTCGTCCAGCCAGGGGTGATGCACCGTGGCGCCGGCGGGCACCACCCGTCCGTCGCGCACGGCCAGCGTTGATGCCCCGTCGGCCGCGTGGTCGGTCGACGGTGATGCCTCGGCATCCGCCACCAGCGCCTCCGCCAGCGCTCGTTCGCGGTCGTCCAGCTCGGCCAGCGCCAGGCCCAAGGCCCCGGCCGCTTCCAGGCGGGCCCGCAGGTCGGCCTCGGCCAGCGAACGCACCTCGGGGTCGACCAACCACTCGCCCAGGTCGGGCCGTCGTCGTCGGCCGGTGAGCCGCCAGAACGCCTCGGCGGTCACCCAGCCTCGGTCGGCGATAACCCGTTGCGGATCGGCCGACGGAGCGGCGACGGCGGCGCGGCGGCGCGGCGCCACCTCCAATATGGTGCCGCCCCCGATGGTCTCACCCCGCCCGCTCTCCCGCAGCACGTAGTGGTCGCCCGGGGCGAGCGGGAGCGGATCGGGCAGGTGGAGGCGGACACAGCCCTCCTCGCCCGGGTCGAGCGCCTCGGCGCCGAGCACCCGAACCCGCACGGGCCATTCCCCGGAGCCCAGGTGCAGGACGTGAGCGCCCCGGCGGGAGAGTGTGTGCTGCAAGGTGGGCAACACCCTCAGGGAGGCGTCGATGGTGGTGGTCGGCCACCATGCATCCGGGGTCAGCACGGCCACGCCGCGGCGCACCTGCGCGCGATCCACCCCCGACACGGCCATGGCAAAGCGGTCGCCCGGGTGCGCCTCGGTAACCGGTCGGTGGTCGGTGTGCAGCTCGCGGATGCGGGCAAGCCCGCCACCGGGTTGCAGCTCGATGCGGTCGCCGACCGACAGGGACGCACCGGTGAGCGTGCCGGCCACCACGGTGCCGGCACCCCGTGCGGTGAACGCCCGGTCCAACCACATGCGGGCCCGGTCGCCGCGGTCCGCATCGCCCACCCGGTCCACCAGATCGTCGAGGGCCGGGCCGAGGACCTCGAGGCCTCGGCCCGACACCGAGTCCACCGCGATGGGGTCGGCGTCGGCAAACACCGACCCCTCCAGCAGTTCCAGCACCTCCAGGGTGGCGTCATCCAGGCGATCGTCACCCACCAGATCGGCCTTGGAGATCACCACCACCCCGTCCCGCACCCCGAGCAGCTCCAGCAGGCGGAGGTGCTCGACGGTCTGGGCTCGGGGCCCCTCCACGGCATCCACCACGAAGATCACCCCCGCCACCGCCCCGGCCCCGGCCAGCATGTTCTTGAGAAAGCGAACGTGACCCGGCACGTCCACCAGGTGCACCCGCCGCCCCGAGGGCAGCGGGGCCACCGCAAAGCCCAGGTCGATCGTGAGACCCCGCTCCCGCTCCTCAGCCAGCGTGTCGGGGTCGATGCCGGTGAGTGCCTTCACCAGCGTGGACTTGCCGTGGTCGACGTGCCCGGCCGTGCCGAGCACGGTCACGGCTGTGCCGCCGGGTTCGGGTCCACCGTGAGCGCGTCCAGTGCCCGGGCAACGGTCTCGTCCTGGTCGGGAAACACCGTGCGCAGGTCCACCAGGGTTCGGCCGTCGGCCGCCCGTGCGATGACTGGCGCGGCACCGCGTCGAAGCTCGGTGCGGCGATCGCCCCACACGGCCACGCTCAGCGAAGGGATCTCCACGCCGGGGAGGGTGCCGCCGCCGGTGGTCGCAGCGGTCTCCACCACCGCAACCGCCGGGCGCGGCCCGGCCAGCACCTCGGCCCGGCGGCGCAGCTCGGCGATGGGGGTGGAGGCCAGCGACCAGAACGGTAGGCGGGCCAGGTTGCGTTCGGCGTAGGCGGTCAGGGTGGCCTCCAGCGCGGCCAGCGTGGGGCCGCCGCAACGCAGCGCCCGCATCAGGGGATGCCGGGCGCAGCGTTGCACCAGGTCGGCGCGGCCCAGCAACAGGCCGGCCTGGGGGCCACCCAACAGCTTGTCCCCGCTGACCGCCACCAGGTCGGCGCCCTGTGCGATGGTCTGGGCAACGCCGGGCTCGTCGCCCAGCCAGGCCGGAGGCCCCCCGGGCAGCCACGGACAGGTGGCATCAAGCAGGCCCGAACCGAGGTCGGCCATCACCACGACCTCGGGGGGCGCCAGCTCGCGCAGCCGGGCGACGGCGACCTCCTCGGTGAAGCCGACGATGCGGTAGTTGGAGCGATGCACCTTCAACACCATGGCCACGTCGGGGTCGTGCAGCGCGGCCTCGATGTCGGCGGGGCGGGTGCGGTTGGTGGTGCCCACCTCCACCAGGGTGGCGCCCGACTGGGCCAGCACGTCGGGGATGCGGAACCCGCCCCCGATCTCCACCAGTTCGCCCCGGCTGACGACCACCCCGCCCCCGGGTGCCAACGCGGCGAGGGCCAGGGTGATGGCGGCGGCACAGTTGTTCACCACCAGGGCCGACTCGGCCCCGGTGAGGGTGGTGAGCAGGTCTCCGACGGCCGGTGCGCGAGGCCCGCGCTCGCCGCTGGCCAGGTCGTACTCAAGGTTGCCGTAGCGAAGCTGGGGCGGGCTGGGTGCGGGCGCGCGACCCAGGTTGGTGTGCAACAGCACCCCGGTGCCGTTCACCACCTCGGTGGCCCGCTGGGCCAGCCGCCGCTCGACGGCGAGCTCGAGCTGGGCCGCCACGTGGTCGGCCGGAACGCTGCCCACCACCGTTCGGGCCAGGTTCACCAGGGTGGGGTGGGGGAGCCCCCGCCCGGCGTGAGCCCGGGCCAGGCGATCGATGGAGGGAGGGCGGGCCGGGTCGGCAGGCGTCGGGAAACCGTCGGCAGCTGGAGGGCGCACCGGGCCGAGCCTATGGCGCCCAGGTAGCGTGAGGAGCCGTGCGTGTCGCCATGTCCTCCGGAGATCCCCACCTGGTGCCCGTCCAGGACGCCGCCACCGTGGTGTTGTTGCGCGACAGCGACGGCAGCGAGCCCACGGGCACGCCGGGGCCCGGCCTGGAGGTGCTCATCATGTTGCGCAACCTCAACAGCGACTTCGTGGGCGGCGCGTACGTCTTCCCCGGCGGGGCGGTTGACCCGGCCGACGACCCGAACGACGGCAACACGAAGGACAGCAACACGAAGGACAGCAACTCGAAGGACAGCAACTCGAAGGACAGGGCAGCCATCGTCCACACGGCCGTGCCCGAGGGCTGGGAGCTGGCGCCGCGCGTGGCGGCGGTGCGGGAGGCCTTCGAGGAGGCCGGCCTGCTGTTGGCCCGACGCCACCATCAGACCGAGACCGTCGACCTTCACGAGGCTGCCGCCGCACCGCTGATCGAGGGCATCGGCGACGACGGCTCCACGTCGTGGCGCCAGCGCATCGATGCCGGCGAGGCCACCATCGGCGAGCTGTGCGCCGCCGAGGGACTGGTGCTGGAGCTGGATCGGCTGTTGCCCCTCTCGCGCTGGACCACCCCGTTGGGCGCCAACCGTCGCTACGACACCCGCTTCTACGTCACGGCCGCGCCACCTCGCCAGGTGGCCCTGCATGACGACGTGGAGCTGGTGGCCACCCGCTGGATCGCCCCGTCCGCAGCGCTGGCCGAAGCGGCGGAGGGAACCATCACCATGATCTTCCCCACCATGGTCACCATGGCCTGGCTGAGCCGCTTCGCCACGGTGGCCGAGGCCTTGGAGGCGTTGGCGGGGCGGGACGACCCCACGGCCGTGACGCCCGAGATCGTCACCGAGGGCGACCGCCTCATCATCGTCCTGCCCGATGGCAGCCGCTTCGACGCGGAGACGGCCCAACCCATCGGCTGAGCCGCCGGGTCCGCCCCACGGGCGTGTGAGCCCCCCGCCAGCTGTGCCGGGTCAGCCAACCGGGGCGCCGGCGCTCGGCAGGCTCACCTCGACCACGCCCGGGGTGCGGGCGGTGCAGCCCAGCGGCGTCACCGGAGGGGACACCTCGGTGGCCAGCGTCTCGGCCAGTTCGCCGAAGGCCTGCGCTGCGGGGCCGGGCGGAGGGTGCTTGCCGTCGAGGCCCAGCGCCACGGGGGAGCCCTCATCGCCGCCGATGGCCACGTCGGCCTGAATGGGAATGGCGCCCAGCAGCGGCACCCCCGCCTCGTGCGCCAGGTACTCGCCCCCGCCGGCTCCGAAGATGTGATGCATGGATCCGTCGGGCGCCTCGTAGTGCGACAGGTTCTCCACCACGCCGATGACCCGCAGGTAGTTGTTGCGGGCCATCGACACGGCACGGCGGGCCACCCGGCTGGCGGCCAGCGACGGGGTGGTCACCACCAGCATCTCGGCACGCGGCAGCAGCCGGGCCAGGCCCATCTGCACGTCGCCGGTGCCGGGCGGAAGGTCGACCAACAGGTAGTCGAGGTCGGCCCATGCGACGTCCTCCAGGAAGTGCTGTACGGCCCGCTGCAGCATGAGCCCGCGCCACATGAGGGCCACCGATTCGTCCTCCACCAGGAACCCCATGGAGACCACCTCGATGGCGCCGTCGCCCACGACCAGGCGATGGGGGTTGATCTTGCCCTCGGCCTCGGCGGCCTCCAGCCGCCCGTCGATGCCCAGCATGCGGGGGATGGAAAACCCCCAGATGTCGGCGTCGATCAGCCCCACGGTGAGCCCGCGTGCGGCCAGCGCCACGGCCAGGTTGGCGGTGACCGACGACTTGCCCACCCCACCCTTTCCCGACGCCACCAGGATGGCCCGGGTGCGATCGGGCAGCAGATCCGACGGTGCTCGATCGGCGGCCCGCCGCCGGGCGATGGCCATGGCGTCGGCCTTCTCGTCCTGGGTCATCTCGGCCCAGCTGATGCGCACCTCGCCCACCCCGGGCAGCGACGTGACCCGCTCGATCGTGTCGCGTCGCAGCTGCGCGCGCAGCGGACACCCCGCGGTGGTGAGGGCCATGGTGACCACGACGCCGACGCCCCCCTCGGTGCCGCCCTTCGCCCGATCGGGACCCACCTCCGAGCGATCCAACACGATGCGGGGCACGCGCTGGGGCAGTTCCTCGAGGGGGGCCACCACGACGTCGCGCACCATGCCGAGCTCGACGATGTCCGCCCCCAGCTCGGGGTCGATCACGTGGGCCAGCATGGCCTTCACCTCCTCCACCGTGGGGGCTTCGGGCGCGGAGGGGGGTGACATGGCTCCATTCTACCGGCCTACACCGTGTAAACTGGAGCCGTGTCCGAGTCGCCCCATCCGCCAACCCGCCTGGCCATGTTCAAGGCCCTGGGCGACAACACGCGCTATGCCATCTACCTGGAGTTGGCCCGCGCGCCCGCGCCGCAGTCCACCTCGGAGGTGGCCGGCCTGCTCGGCCTGCACGCCAACACCGTCCGCCCCCACCTCGAACGCATGCGTGAGCTGGGCCTCCTGGAGGTGCGGCCCCGCACCACCGGCGGGGTGGGCCGCCCCCAGCACCTGTACTCGCTGGCCGCCGACGCCCCGAGCCTGGGTCTGGAACCGCCGGTGTACCCGGCGATCGCAGGCATGCTGTTGGCCCTGGCTGCGGAGGCAGGGCTGTCGGGCGAGGACGCAGCGGATGTGGGCCGCGACCACGGCCGCACCCTCGATCCGTTGATGGAGGAGAACGCAGTCGACGCCACGCAGGCCATGCTGGGCGACTGGGGCTTCGATCCCGAGGTGGTCGTCGCCCAGGAGGAATCGTGGTTGTGGTTCGGGCACTGCCCGTTTGCCGAGCTCGCCGAGGCCAACCCCGAGCTGGTCTGCTCCTTGCACCGAGGGCTCATCGAGGGCCTGCTGGATCGTCGCGGCGACGACCCGCCGGTGGAGTTTCACGACCGCAGCGCACGCGAGCCGTGTTGCGTCGTGTTGGCCTGCCCACCCGATCTGCCGGCGACCGCCGGTGTGTAGTACCGCCAACTCGTCGTTACCATGGCCGATGGCCGGGACGACACAACCCTGGGAGTCACCATGATCACACTGACCGATACCGCCGCCGACAAGGTTCGTCAGCTCATCGAGGCCGAGGGCGACGATGCCCTGGCCCTTCGGGTTGCCGTTCGCCCCGGAGGCTGCTCGGGCTTCTCCTATGAGATGTTCTTCGACACCGAGACCGACGCCGAGGACATCGCTGAGGCGTACGGCGACGTCAAGGTGGTGAGCGATCCGTCCAGCGCCCAGCTGTTGGACGGCGCCACGCTGGACTACAAGGACGGTCTCGAGGCCGGGTTCGCCATCACGAACCCCAACGCCCAGCGCACCTGCGGCTGCGGGTCGTCCTTCAGCTGAGCCCTTCCCCGTCCTCCACATCCGGTCGGGCGCGTCGGTCATGGTGACCCTGCGCGTCGACGGGCACGACGTGGAGGTTCCCGACGGCACCCCCACCCTGCTTGACGCGTTGCGATCCCACGCGGGGGCGCTCAGCGTGAAGGACGGGTGCAGCCCGCAAGGCCAGTGCGGTTGCTGCACGGTCCTGGTGGACGGCGCCCCGCGAGTGGCGTGCGTGACCCCGGTGCGTCGGCTGGCCGGGCGTGAGATCACCACCTTTGAGGGGCTCGATCCCGAACGGCGCAGCGCCTGGGCCGAGGCGTTTGTGGCCACCGGCGCGTCGCAGTGCGGGTTCTGCAGCCCCGGCATCGTCTGTCGGCTGGAGGGCTCGGCGCAGAAGGCGGCCAAGCGAAGCGTCGTGGGCGCCTCGGCCGATGGTGGGCCACCCGAGGGCGAGGCTCCGGCGGGGCTCAGCCGGCCCGAGGTGGAACGGGCCCTGGCCGCACACCTGTGTCGGTGCACCGGCTGGCAGCCGATCACGGAGGCGGCGCTGGGCCTGGGCGTCCGGTCGGGCCACGAGCGCGATGGCGTCGCAACCCAGCGTGCCGGCCTCCGGGCGGTGCTGGAGGGCGGCGCAGCCCAGCACGTGGGGCCCGACGTGGTCGCCGGCCGGGCGGGGTTTGCCGCCGACACGGCGCCCGACGGAGCGGCGGTGGTGGTGTCCGATGGGGCGGGAGGCTGGGTGGCGGGCGATTCGTTGTTCGAGGCCCGCGCCGCCGCCGGCAAGGTGCAGGGGCGGCGCAGCACTGCGGCGGCGGAGCCTCCGGTTGCGGTGCCCGACGGCGAGTGGGCGGTGCGCTTGGCCACCTCGTGGGTGGAACCCGCCTACCTGGAGACCGATGCGTCCTGGTGCGAGCCGGGCGGCGAGCCGGCCACCCCGCTGGCCAACGGCGGCGCGTTCGGGGCCAAGCGCGAGTCGCCGGTCACGGGTGTTGCCAGGGAGTGGGCGGACCGCCTGGGCCGCCCGGTGCTGGCGATGCTCAGCCGGGAGGACTCGGTGCGCCTGGGCGTGAAGCGCCCACCGATCGCCGCAGGCCTGCGAACCGATGGAACGGGTCGGGTGTTGGTGGGGTGGTCCGGCGACGGCGATCCCACACCGGTGCTCGATCGCATGTCCAGCGTGTTGCCCCTGGCGGCGGTGGAGGTGGTGCCCATCGTGGGCCCTCCCACCAGCTCGGAATTGCGGGCGGCCGGTTGGGCCGAGGCCCAGGCGCTGGCGGCGGCCCTGGCGGGCACGAAGCCCACCGACGTGGTCGTGTCGGCCCCCGAGGGCGGCGTCGCCCGGGTTGAGGCGTTCGGTCCCGACGGCATCACCGTGGCCGTGTCGGCCGGCGACCCGCTGGACGACGTGGTGCTCCGAAGCTTCGTGATCGGGGCGGTGCATGCCGCGCTCGGGTGGGTGGCAACCGAGGGCCTGGCCGTGGTCGACGGTGAGGTGGCCGACCTGACCATCCGCAGCTTTGGCATCCTCCGGGCCGCCGACCTACCGCCGGTGACCGTCGCCATCGACCGCGACGTCGACGGCGACCCGGCGGTGCCGGTGGCGCCGGCCGTGTTTGCCGCCGTGGCCGCCGCCGCGTGGTCCTCCGCCCGCTTCCGCCCAACCTGGCCCCTGGGGGGACTGCCCTGGACGCTGGGATGAGCGTGGCTGCCAACGGGGGGCGTGCCCTGGTGGGGATCTGCGAGCGGCTGGCCAGGGCCCACGGCTGGAGCATGCAGACCAGCGGCGCCGAGTGGGTGGTGCGCCTCTCCGACGCCGCCGGCCACCGCGTTGGCATCTACGGCTACTCGTTCGACCTGAACCCGGCGGCCGTGGCCAACATCTGCGACGACAAGGTGGCCACCTCGCAACTGCTGGCTGCGGCCGGCATCGACGCAGTGCCCCACGAGCTGGTGATCGCCCCGGAGTTCGGCCGCTGGGTGGGTCAAACGTCGGTGGGTCTGCGCACCGAGGAGCTGATCGCGTCGCTGGGCTGGCCCCTGGCGGTGAAGCCGAACGACGGCACGGGTGGAGCCGACGTCTTTCGGGCCACCGACCGGGGTGCCGTTGAGACGGCGCTCACGGCCATCCTGGCCCGCCACCGGGGTGCCGCGCTGGGTCCGTGGCGGGACGTGACCGCCGAGCATCGGGTGGTGGTGGTCGATGGCGCGGCGCCGCTCATCTACCGCAAGGATCGCCCCCGGGTGACCGGCGATGGGGTCTCCACCGTGGCCGAGCTGGTGGCTCGGGCCCTGGGCGATGGCCGGGTGGGTCCGGCCATCGTGCGCGACTGGCTCGATACCCACGAGCCCGCCCTGCTCACCCAGGTGCCGGATGCCGCTGAGGTGGTGCACCTGGGCCTGCGGCACAACCTGGGCGCCGGTTCGGTGCCGGTGCTGGTGCCCGAGGGCGAGTTGGCCGAGGAGCTGTCGTCCCTGGCCCTGGCCGCATCGGCGGAGCTGGGCGCCGTGTTCGCCTCGGTGGACGTCGTGGACTCCGCCGCCGGACGCGAGGTGTTGGAGGTGAACTCCGGCGTCATGTTGGAGCGCCTGGCCGCCACGTCCCCCCGCTGGTGGGCTCGGGCGGCAGAGGTGTACGAGGCGGCGCTGCTGCTGGCCCTCGAGCCGTAAGCTGACGTCATGCCGGCAGCACCCATCGGACCGTATTCGCCCTGGATTCGAGCGGGGGAGTGGGTGATCGTGTCGGGCCAGATCGGTCTGGTGGACGGTGCGCTGACCGACGGGCTGGAGGCCCAGTGCGATGCGGCCTTGGCCAACCTGGCCGGCCACCTGGCCGACGCGGGCCTGACGCCGATCGACGTGGTGAAGACCACCGTGTTCCTGGTGGACATGGCCGACTACGGCGTGGTCAACGAGCGCTACGCCGCGTTCTTCGATGGGCACCGACCCGCCAGGGCGGCCGTTGCGGTGTCCGGGCTGCCCGCCGGGGCGCTGGTGGAGATCGAGGCGTGGGCCCACGACCCCGCCGGGGTGGCTCAGGCCCCCACCGGTGCGTCAGACTGAGGCCATGCTTGGCGCCGTCATCATCGTCGTGGTCCTGTTGGTGGTCATCCCCGTCGGGGTGCTGGCGTCCAGTCCCATCGTGGCGGCGCTCTTCGGCCAGACCCTCACCGCCGATGCCGAAGCCCGTCACGAGGGCTCGGAACTGCTCGACCTCAACCGGTAGCACCCTCGGGCAGGTCCTCAGTAGCCGGCCGGGCCGTCAGTTGGTTGGGCCGCTCAGTCGTCGGCCCGACCGAACCGGTAGCCCACCGAGCGCACGGTCTGGATCATGCGGGCGTGTTCCTCGCCCAGCTTCGATCGCAGGCGGCGGATGTGCACGTCCACGGTGCGAGCACCGCCGTAGTACTCATAGCCCCACACCTGGCTCAACAGCACCTCCCTGGTGTGTACCCGGTCGGGGTTCTGGGCCAGGTAGCGCAGCAACTCGTATTCCATGTAGGTGAGGTCCAGCGCCCGATGGGCGATTCGGGCCTGATAGGTCTCGGTGTTCAGCAGCAGGGGCCCGTAGCGGACGGTCTGGTCGTCCCCGGGCGGCTCGACCTCGGCTCCACCCGCCCGTTGCCCTGCGGCCAGCAGGTGGGTGATGCGGGCCTCCATCTCGCGCGGGTGGAATGGGGTCAGGCAGAAGTCGGCGAACAGATGGGATCGGCCGGCGAGCTGGTCCAGGTGGGTGCCGCGCAGCAGGACCATGGTGGCCAGCAGCGGTGGCTCGCGGCGCGCCAAGGCCTCCAGCACCTGCCAGGCCGGGTCGTCCCCGGCCTGGTCGTCGGCCTCGTCGGCCCCCAGGGTCACCAACGCACCCGCCGGTGTGCCCTCGGCGTTTCGGGCCGTCAGGTCGTCGTCCACCGCCGACCAGGCCCAGCCACCGAGATCCAACAGTCGGGCCAGATCGGGATCGGGCGCCGGGAAGACCAGCAGGCCACCGTCGGTCACGTCGACCTCACCAGGCCCGCAGATAGGCGTCGAGTTCGAACTGGCTGACGTGGGCCTTGTAGTCGGCCCACTCGCTGCGCTTGTTGCGCACGAACCACTCGAAGATGTGGGGTCCCAGGGTGGTGCGAACCAGCTCGGAGTCGGCCATGGTGTCCAGCGCTTCGGCCAAGGATTGGGGCAGGAGGTCGATGCCCAGGTCGGCCCGGGCGGCGTCGTCCAGCCGGTGCAGGTCGTCGGGCGCCTCCGCAGGCAGCTCGTAGCCGCCCTCGATGCCCCGCATGCCGGCCGCCAGGATGAGGGCAAAGGCCAGGTACGGGTTGCAGGCCGGGTCGGGCGAGCGGAACTCCACCCGGGTGGCCGCGTCCTTGTCGGTCTTGTGCCGGGGCACGCGCACCAGCGCGGATCGGTTGTTGCGAGCCCAGCTGACCGTGCTGGGGGCCTCGAAGCCGGGCACCAACCGCTTGTAGCTGTTCACCAGCTGGTTGGTGACGGCGGTGATCTCCCGTGCGTGGGCGAGCAACCCGGCGACGAACGACCGCCCCACCTCCGAGAGCCCATAGGGGTCATCCGGATCGTGAAAGGCGTTGGTGTCGTTGCGAAACAGCGACAGGTGGGTGTGCATGCCCGAGCCCTGCTGGTTGGCCAGCGGTTTGGGCATGAAGGTGGCGTGCACCCCCTCGGTGTGGGCCTCCTCGCGCACCACCATGCGCAGCGCCATGACGTTGTCGGCCATGGCCAACGCATCGTCCCACTGGAGGTCAATCTCGTGTTGGCTGTTGCCGTCCTCGTGAAACGAGTACTCCACCGGGATCGCCAGGGCCTCCAACCGGCCGATGGTGCGCCGGCGCAGGTCGGAGGCCACGTCGGTGATGGTGAGGTCGAAGTAGCTGGCCTCGTCGAGGGGTTCGAGCGGGGTGCCGGGGTCGCCGTCGGCGAAGTAGAAGAACTCCACCTCGGGGGCGCACATGAACTCGTAGCCGGCGGCCCTGGCGTCGGCCATCACGCGCCGCAGCACCGCACGCGGGTCTCCGGCGAACGGCTCGCCGTCCAGCGACTCGATGTCGCAGAACATGGCGGCGGTGGCCGGGCCGCCGTCTCGGCCGCTGCGCACGATGCCGAAGCTGGCCGGATCGGGGCGGGCCAACACGTCGCTCTCGTGCACCCGGGAGAACCCGTCGATGGCCGAGCCGTCGAACTGCAGGCCCTCGTCGAGCACCTTCTCCAGCTCCACCGGTGAGATGGCCACCGACTTCATCTGGCCCAGCACGTCGCAGAACCACAAACGGATCAGCCGGATGCCCCGCTCCTCGACCGATCGCAGCACGTAGTCCTGTCGAGCGGTGCCCTGGCCGGGGCGGCCGGTTCCTTCGGGAGAGGTCATGGGCGCCATTCCATCACGCCGTCCGCCCGCAGGACACCCAATGAACGCCACTCGGCCGCTGTTCACACTCCCGTGACAATCGAGCAACGAGGCCGAAACGAACCCGGAGCACCATGGATCGTCGGCTTCCCACCGGCGCGTGCTGCGCCACCTACCAAGGAGACTCCCCATGGCCTACCGGGCGGAATACATCTGGATCGACGGAACCGAGCCGGTTCCCCTCATGCGATCCAAGACCAAGATCAGCCCCGACGGCGCGGAGCTGGGCGTGTGGGGCTTTGACGGCTCCTCCACCAACCAGGCCCCCGGGGCCAACAGCGACTGCGTGCTGCAGCCGGTGTTTGTCTGTCCCGACCCCATCCGGGGGGGCGACGACAAGCTGGTGCTGTGTGAGGTGCTGGTGCCCGACACCATGGAGCCCCACCCCACGAACAAGCGCTCAGCCGCCGTGGAGGTGGCCGAGCAGTTCGCCGATCAGGAGCCCTGGTTCGGCATGGAACAGGAGTACACCTTCTTCCAGGAGGGCCGCCCGCTGGGCTGGCCCGCAGCCGGGTACCACTTCCCCGCCCCGCAGGGCCCCTACTACTGCGGCGTGGGCGCCGTGGAGATCGCAGGACGCGACATCGTCGAGGCCCACACCGAGGCGTGCATCAAGGCCGGGCTCCATATCTCGGGCACCAACGCCGAGGTCATGCTCGGCCAGTGGGAATTCCAGATCGGCCCCGCCGGCACGGTCGAGGTTGGCGACGAGATGTGGATGGCTCGGTACCTGCTGTATCGCGTCGCCGAGGACTTCGGTGTCAACGCCTCCATTTCGGCCAAGCCCATCGAGGGCGACTGGAACGGCGCGGGCTGCCACACCAACTTCTCCACCAAGGCCATGCGCGAGGGCTACGACGCCATCATTGCGGCCTGCGAGTCGTTGGGTGCGCCGGGCAAGCCCGAGGAGCACCTGGCCGTCTACGGCCACGGCTACGAAGACCGCCTGACGGGCGATCACGAGACCGCCCACTTCTCGGAGTTCCGCTACGGCGTGTCCGATCGCGGCGCCTCGGTGCGAATTCCCTGGCAGGTGGCCCAGGACCAGAAGGGCTACATCGAGGACCGGCGTCCCAACGCCAACATCGATCCCTACGAGGTGGCCGCCCTCATGACCAACACCGTGTGCTCGGATTGGGCCAAGCGGTAGGTCTCCCGCCGGGTCGCTCCGGCCACCCGAACCGCACGCTCGGGTGTGGAGCCGTGCCCGCCAACCTGTTGGGCACAGCTCCACACCTGCGGCGCGTGGAGGCGTCGGCGACCTCGGTAGTGTCTCGTCATGTCGGTGTTGCGTGTCGCCCTCGGCCAGATGAACCCGCACGTGGGCAACCTGGCCGGCAACGTCGCCCGGCTGGGCGAGCTCTATGACCGGGCAGAGGCGGCCGGTTGTGATCTGGTGGCATTCCCCGAGCTGGCGGTGCCCGGCTATCCCTCCGAGGACCTGCTGATCCGCCGGGGATTTCTGGAGGACAACGTCGAGGCCCTCGGCCGCCTGGTGGCCCGCACCGGCCGTTGCGTGGGGCTCTTCGGGTATGCCGACGACCATCTGGCCGTGGACTCGGTGGGCGGCATCCGCACCGCCAACACCGTGGCGGTGGCCTCGGGCGGGACGCTTCACGGCACCTACCAGAAGCAGCGGCTGCCGAACTACGGCGTCTTCGACGAGGACCGGTACTTCACCGAGGGGCCCGAGGATCAACCGCTGTTCGCCATCGGCGAGTTCCTGTGCGGGGTGTCCATCTGCGAGGACATCTGGTACGTCGACGGGCCCCCCACCCACCAGTCGGCAGCGGGCGCCGACGTGCTCATCAGCCTGAACGCCTCCCCGTTTCAGGAGGGCAAGGTGGCGGTTCGTGAGGCCCTGTTGGCCGACCGGGCGCGCCGGGCCGGAATTCCGGTGCTCTACGTCAACCAGGTGGGCGCCCAGGACGAGCTGATCTTCGATGGCGCCTCGATGGTGATTGACGGCGCCGGCGAGGTGCTGGCCCGGGCGCCCCAGTTCGTCGACGATCTCCTGATCGTCGACCTGGTGCTCGAGCCCCGTGGCCTGGAACCCGCGCTTCCCGTCGTGGGCGTCACCGGGCAGCGCACGGTCGAGGAGGCGGCCGGCGGTCTCCCGGTTCCCGTCGGGCTCGGCGTCCGCGGGATCGAGCGGGACGAGGCTGCGCCGCTTCGCTCGGCGATCGACCCGCCGACCGTCGCCGCAGAGCTGCCACCCGACGCCGAGGTGTGGGCGGCGTTACGCCTGGGGGTGTCGGACTACTTCGCCAAGGGTGGCTTCACCGACGCCTGCCTGGGCCTGTCGGGCGGTATCGATTCGGCGCTGGTGGCCGTGCTGGCCGCCGACGCCCTGGGTGCCGAACATGTGCACGCGGTCTCCATGCCGTCGCAGTACAGCTCGGGTCACAGCCGGGACGACGCGGCCGCCCTGGCCGCCAACCTGGGTCTCGACTATCGCACCATCGCCATCGAGGACCTCTACCACGGCTTCCTGGAGGGCCTCGCCGAGAGCTTTGCGGGCGTCGACGCCGACCTGGCGGAGGAGAACCTGCAGGCCCGCATCCGGGGCACCCTGCTGATGGCGCTGTCGAACAAGTTCGGGTGGCTGGCGCTGGCCACCGGCAACAAGTCCGAGTTCGCAGTGGGGTACTCGACCATCTACGGGGACACCAACGGGGCACTGGCGCCCATTGGCGACATCTACAAGACCCGCGTGTTCCGGCTGGCCCGATGGCGCAACGAGCTGGCGATCGAGCGGGGCGAGACCCCGCCGATTCCCGAGTCCACCCTGACCAAGCCGCCCTCGGCCGAGCTCCGTCCCGATCAACGCGACGACCAGAGCCTGCCCCCCTACGACGAGCTGGATGCGGTGCTGACCCGTTATGTCGATGACGACTTCACGGTGGAGGAACTGCTGGCCGGCGGCGCCGACCCGGAGTTGGCCCGCTGGGTGGCACGCCTGGTGGACCGCAACGAGTTCAAGCGGCGCCAGACGCCGTTCCAGTTGCGGGTCACCAAGAAGGCCTTCGGGCGGGACCGGCGGATGCCGTTGACCAACGCGTACTCGGAGGTCCGCTGGGCCACCGACGAGGGGCCCGGCGTGCACCCGGGATGAAATGAGTCACGCCACCGCTAGGGACCTTGGGCCCTAGCCGGGCGTCGGCCGGTGCTGAATACTTCCCACGGCTAATAGAGAAACCCCCCGGGAGGTCGAAGTGCGCAACAACCGGCCCTCACCAGCGACCGGCTTGGTGGGTCTTGTGATTCTCTTCACAATGGCCATGGTGGGCGTGACGGTTGCGACGCCATCCTCGGCATCGCCCGCTCGGCCCGAGGCACCGGCGGCACCGCCTGAGGCCGCCGCCCCGGCGCAGGACGCAGGGGCCGGCGAGGCGGTGTACTCGGCGAACTGCGCGTCGTGCCATCAGGCCGGTGGTGTCGGCGTGCCCGGTTCGTTCCCGCCGATGGCGGGCAACCCGAACGTGACCGACACCGCGTATGTCGAAACCGTGGTCAAAGAAGGCAAGAGCGGCCCCATCGAGGTCAACGGCGAGTCGTACAACTCGGCGATGCCCGCACTGGCGACGCTGTCCGATCAAGAGGTGGCCGACGTGGCCGCCTACGTGGCGTCGCTCGCCGAAGGCGGCGCACCCGACGAACCGGCCCCTGCGGCCGAACCCGAGGAGCCCGGCACGGTGGCCGGTGGCCGGGCCCTGTTTGAGGGATCGACGGCGCTGGAGAACGGCGGCGGGGCCTGTTCGGGCTGCCACGCAGCGGGCTCGATCGGAGGCCTGGGCGGGTCCGGTCTGGGGCCCGACCTGACCGACGTGGCCGACCGGCTCGGCGGCGAGGCCGGGCTGACGGCGTGGCTGACCAAGCCGCCGTCTCCCACGATGACCCCCATCTTCGCCGAGCGGCCCATGACCACGACGGAGGTGGCCGATCTCGCCGCATTCCTGGTGGACGCCCCGTCGCAGAAGCCGGCGTCCTCGACCGACTGGCTGGTGCTGCTGGCGGCCGCCGGGTTGGCGGTGCTGTTGGGTGCGATGGCGGTCACCTACCGAGGCATGCGCCAGACCTACACGTCGAAGTTGCAGGCCAAGAACAACGCTCCACCCGCACGCCGCTCCCCGAGGAGACGATCATGAGTGACCGCTGGACCGACGAGACGATGGCCCCGGCGGAACGGAAATGGGAGGAGTTCTATCGAAACCGCTTTCAGCACGACAAGCGGGTACGCACCACCCACGGGGTGAACTGCACGGGGAGCTGTTCCTGGGAGGTGTTCGTCAAGGACGGCATCGTCACGTGGGAGCTGCAGGCCACCGACTATCCCCAGCTGGAGGAGGGGCTTCCCCCCTACGAGCCACGCGGCTGTCAGCGGGGCATCTCCTACTCCTGGTACCTGTACTCGCCCATCCGGGTGAAGTACCCCTACGCCCGCGGCGTGCTCGTCGACATGTACCGACAGGCCAAGCGCGAGGCATTGGGCGATCCGGTCAACGCCTGGGCGGCCATTCAGGCAAACCCCGAATGGCGCGCCAAGTATCAGCAGGCCCGAGGCAAGGGCGGCTTCCGCCGGATCAGCTGGGACGAGGCGCTGGAGATGGCGGCAGCGTCCACCATCCACACCATCAAGGAGCATGGTCCGGACCGGGTGGCGGGGTTTTCGCCCATTCCGGCCATGTCCCAGGTCTCCTACGCCGCCGGAAGCCGTTTCATGTCGCTCATCGGCGGCGCGGTGATGAGCTTCTATGACTGGTACTGCGACCTCCCGCCCGCATCGCCGGAGACCTGGGGCGAGCAGACCGACGTGCACGAGTCGGCCGACTGGTACAACGCCCGGTTCATTGCGGTCATGGGCGCCAACCTGAACATGACCCGCACCCCGGACACGCACTTCATCTCCGAGGTGCGACACGCCGGCGCCAAGCTCAGCGTCTTCAGCCCCGACTTCTCGCAGGTGGCCAAGTACGCCGACTGGTGGATTCCCACCAACCCCGGCCAGGACACGGCGTTCTGGCTGGCGGTCAACCACGTGCTGTTGACCGAGTTCTACCGCGACCGCTCGGTGGACTACTTCCAGGACTACACCCGTCAATACACCGACCTTCCCTTTCTGGTTCAGATTGCCGACGGCAAGGCGGGCAAGTACCTGCGGGCCTCGGCCGTCGAGCGATACGCCGACGTGGAGAACGGCGAGTGGAAGATGCTCATGTGGGACGGCGAGGCCCACGAGGCCCGCATGCCCAACGGGGCCATCGGCGATCGGTGGGCCAACGAGGACACGGGTCACTGGAACCTCGAGCTGCACGACTCGGTGCTCGACGCCGACATCTCCCCCCGCCTGAGCCTGATCGACGACAACGACGGGACGGCCGAGGTCCAGCTCGAGTTCTTCGGCGGCGACGGCGTGATCACCCGGTCGGTGCCGGTTCGCACCATCGAAACCACCGACGGGCCGGTGCAGGTCACCACCGTGTTCGATCTGATGATGGCCCGCTTCGGCGTGGACCGTGGGCTGCACGGCTACGACGCCGGTGGCTACGACGACGACGATGTGCCCTACACCCCGGCGTGGCAGGAGCGGTACACGGGCGTCCATCGCGACACCGTGATCGACTTCGCCCGCCAGTGGGGCCGCAACGGGGAACTCACCAACGGCAAGAACCTGATCATCATCGGTGCGGGCGCCAACCACTGGTACCACAACAACCTGCTGTACCGGGCGGGGATCAGCGCGCTGATGCTGACGGGCTCGGTGGGTGTCAACGGTGGCGGACTGGGCCACTACGTCGGCCAGGAGAAGCTGGTGGGCCATGCGTCGTGGGGGACGATCGCCTTCGGCCAGGACTGGGGTCTGGCGCCGCGACACCAGAACACGCCGTCGTTTCACTACGTGCACTCCGACCAGTGGCGCTACGAACGGGGCTACCGCGGCTACGACTCGCTGCCCGACGATCACCCCGAACGCTTCGACCACACGCTCGACCATCAGGCTCGGGCCGTTCGCCAGGGCTGGCTGCCGTTCTTCCCGCAGTTCAACGAGAACCCGCTCGATGTGGTGCGCCAGGCGCGCCGAGGCGGCGCCTCCACCGACGAGGAGGTGCAGGCCGAGATCGTCGAGCGCCTGAAGTCGGGCGACCTGCAGTTCGCCATCGACGATCCGGACGCTCCCGAGTCCTGGCCGCGCACCTGGTTCATCTGGCGGGGCAACGCCATCGGCACCTCGGCCAAGGGCCACGAGTTCTTCCTGAAGCACTACCTGGGAACCACCTCGACCGCCATCGCCGCCGAGCCGGACGACCACGGGGTGGCCGAGGTGACCGTGCGGCCCGACGCCCCCATCGGGAAGATGGACCTGGTGGTGGACCTGAACTTCCGCATGGACACCTCGGCGCTGTACTCCGACATCGTGTTGCCGGCGGCCACGTGGTACGAGAAGAACGACCTCAACACCACCGATATGCACTCCTTCATCAACCCGATGCAGGAGGCCGTGCCGCCCGCCTGGGAGTCCAGGAGCGACTGGTCGATCTTCAAGGGGCTGGCCAAGAAGGTGCAGGAGCTGTCGGGGGGCCACCTGCCGGGCGCCGTCGAGGACGTGATCGCCCAACCGCTGGTGCACGATTCGCCCGACGAGATCAGCCAGACCGAGGTGGCCGACTGGCGGGCCGGCGAAACCGAGGCCATCCCGGGCAAGACCATGCCCCGGTTCAAGGTGGTCAAGCGCCACTACGCCGATCTGTACGAACAGATGGTCTCGCTCGGCCCGGCCGTTCGAGCGAACGGTGTCGCCGCCCACGGGCTGCGCATTTCGGTGTCGGACTATTACGACGAGCTGGCACGAAAGCAGCCCGACCGGTTCAGCAAGGGCACCGACGGATTGCTGCGGCCCTCGCTGGAGCGTGACCGCGAGGTCTGCGAAGCGATCCTGGCCTTGGATCCGGCATCCAACGGCGAACTGGCCCACCGCGCCTTCGAGGCCGAGGAGGCCAAGACCGGGCTGTCGCTCACCCACCTGGGTGCGGGCCAACGCGACACCCGCATCAGCTTCGCCGACCTGATCTCCCAGCCCCGGCGAATCCTCACGACGCCGACGTGGAGTGGCCTGGTGGGCAAGGGCCGGCCCTACAGCCCGTTCACGATCAACGTCGAACATCTGGTGCCGTGGCGAACGCTGACGGGGCGCCAGCACTTCTACCTCGACCACGAGAAGTACCTCGAGTGGGGCGAGCACCTGCCGGTGTACAAGCCGCGACCCGACCACGTGATGCTGTCGGAGACCGAGGAGTCAATGGCCGAGGGCCAGGACGGCAAACTCTTCAACTACATCACGCCTCACGGCAAGTGGTCGATCCACTCGACGTACTCCGAGAACGACCGCATGATGACCCTGTCGCGGGGTGGCTATCCGATCTGGCTCAACGCCAAGGATGCCGCCGACCTGGGCATCGCCGACAACGACTGGGTGGAGCTGTACAACGACAACGGGGTGTTCGTGCAACGCTGCACCACCTCGTCACGCATTCCGCGGGGAACGGTGTTCGTGTACCACGCCACCGAGCGCACCGTCGGCATTCCCATCTCGCCCCGCCGGAAGAAGCGTGCGGGAATGAACAACTCCCTCACCCGGGCCCGCCTCAAGCCGGTGCTGATGAGCGGTGGGTACGGGCAGTTCACCTACGCCTTCAACTACTGGGGCCCCACCGGTGTCAACCGGGACACGTTCGTCTACGTCCGCCGCATCGACAAGCCCGAGTACTAGGAGTCACCCATGAAGGTACGCGCTCAGATGAGCATGCTCTTCCACCTCGACAAGTGCATCGGCTGTCACACCTGTTCGGTGGCCTGCAAGAACCTGTGGACCGACCGCGAGGGTGCGGAGTACATGTGGTGGAACAACGTCGAGACCCGCCCGGGGACCGGCTATCCCACCGGCTGGGAGGACCAGGAGCACTACAAGGGTGGCTGGCACCGCGACGAGAAGGGCCGCCTCAAGCTCACGCTGCACTCCAAGCCCGGCGGCCTGGGCAAGATCTTCTATAACCCGGCGCTGCCCGAGATGGACGACTACTACGACCCGTTCACCTTCAAGTACGGCGACCTGTTCAACTCGCCGCAGGGCGACCAGCAGCCGACGGCGGTGCCCATCTCCAAGATCACCGGTGAGGAGATGGACATCTCCTCCGGCCCCAACTGGGACGATGACCTGGGGGGCTCCGACACCTACGCCGCCAACGACATCTCGATGGAGGGCGTCGACGAGGCCACCCGGGCACAGATGGAGGAACTGGAGCGGGTGGTCATGAACTACCTGCCCCGCATCTGCAACCACTGCCTCAACCCCGCCTGTGTGGCGGCCTGTCCCAGCGGCGCCATCTACAAGCGCGACGAAGACGGCGTGGTGCTGGTGAACGAGGATCAGTGCCGCGGCTGGCGCATGTGCGTGGCCGCCTGCCCCTACAAGAAGGTGTACTACAACTGGAACACCGGCAAGTCCGAGAAGTGCATCCTCTGCTTCCCCCGCATGGAGACCGGTCAGGCTCCTGCCTGCGCCCACTCCTGCGTTGGCCGCATCCGCTACATGGGCGTGCTGCTCTACGACGCCGATCGCATCGAGGAGCTGGTGGCCCTTCCCGACGACGAGCTGCTGGACGCCCAGCTGGACGCCATCCTCGACCCGCGGGATGAGCGCGTGATCGCCGCCGCGGCGGCCGAGGGCATCGACGCCGGGTGGATCGACGCCGCGCAGCGGTCGCCCGTCTACAAGTTCGTCAAGGACTGGGGGCTGGCCCTGCCGCTGCATCCCGAGTACCGCACGGCGGCCATGATGTTCTACGTCCCGCCGCTGTCGCCGGTGATCAGCACCATCGAACGCAACCTGGTGCGCCTCGATCTCCCCGAGGAGCGGGCCGACTTCGAGCTGCTCGACGAGCTCGACAAGGCCCGGCTGCCGGTGCAGTACCTGGCCAACCTGTTCTCCATCGGCGACCAGGAGCCCATTCGTCGCATCCTCACGTCGATGCTGGCGGTGCGCAGCTTCAAGCGCCGCGAGAGCGTGGACGACGAGATCGACGACACGACGAGAACGATGTTGGCCTCAGCGGGGCTCACCCCCGAGCTGGCCGAGGACATCTACAAGCTGACCACCATTCCGACCATCGAGGACCGCTTCGTCTTCCCGCCCTATCACCGGGAGATGGCCATCGAGGAGCTCAACGACCCGTTGGTGCACAAAGGCCAGACCGGCCTGGGCTACATCCGTCCCCCGAAGAGGAGCGCATGATGCACGAGGCCGCCGTGGTCGCCCTGGCCTACCGGTATCCGGGCCCCGATTCCCTCGAGCGCCTCGTCGAGGCCGTCGAAGCGCTGCCCGAGGGGTTGGCGCGTCGGTCCATGGAGCACTTCATCGACGACGTGGGCACGCTCGAGTTGGGACAGTGGGAGGAGCTGCACACCGTGACGCTCGACCTCTCACCCCAGTTCGTGCCCTACGTGGGCCACGTCACCTGGGGCGAGAACTACCGGCGCGGGGAGTTCATGGCCGATCTGAAGCGCGACATGGAGCGCCACAACGTCGACCTGATGGGTGAGCTGCCCGATCACATCGAACCGGTGCTGCGGTACCTGGCCCAGGTTCCCGCTCCCCTCACCGACCTCACCGACGTGGCGGCCGCCTCGGTCGCCACCATGTCCAAGACCCTGGCCACCGCGGCGCCCGAGAACCCCTATCGGCACGTGTTGGCCGCAACCCATGCCGTGGTGGAGCGACCCACCCCGGTGATGATCGGAGTGAGGCGATGACCACCAACGAAGTGCTCTTTGGCGCCCTGCCCTACGGGGCCCTGGCGTTGCTGATCTTCGTCACGATCGCCCGCTGGCGTCTGCACGAGTTCTCCGTCTCGTCGCTGTCCTCGCAGCTGTTGGAGAGCCGCAAGCTGTACTGGGGTTCCATCCCGTTCCACTGGGGTATCTCGTTGATCCTGGTGGGTCACATCGTGGCCTTGTTCGTGCCGGGCGCCTTTCGGCTGTGGAACGGCAGCTCGCTGCGCCTGGCCCTGCTGGAGGTCACCGGCCTGGCGTTGGCGCTCTGGGCGGCCTTCGGCATCACGGTGCTGATCGTCCGACGGGTGCGAACCCCCCGCATCCGGGCCGTCACGACCCCGATGGACCTGGTGGTCCTGGGCGTCGTTGCCGTGCAGATCGTGTCCGGCATCTGGACCGCGGTGGCATTTCGGTTCGGCTCGTCGTGGGGCACTGCGGTGATGGTTCCCTACGTTCGCTCGCTGCTGGTTCTGCAGCCGGATCCCTCCTACATCGAGCCGCTGCCGGTCGTCATCAAGGTGCACGTGCTGGCCTTCTTTGTCTTCATCGCGATCCTCCCGTTCACCCGCCTGGTGCACATCCTCACCTTGCCCCTCGGCTACCTGACGCGGCCCTGGCAGCGGGTCGTCCGCAACCGACCCGCCCCGGCGGCGTTCCATACCGCCTCGGAGCGCCCCATGGAGCGAACGCACTGACCATGCCCACCACCGCCACACGAGTCATCCCGCACCCGTCCGGAAAGGCCCACTGAGATGAACCGCGTCGTCCTCGGAGTCATTGCCGCCACGTTCGTCATTGCCGTGGTGCTTGGTCGCTACTCGTTCGGCCGCATCGATCGGATCACCGTGCCCTGGCGGGTGGCCTGGTTGAAGACGCTGATCATCGTGGTGGGCATCTCGGCGCTGGTGGTCGTCCTGCCCGGCTGGGTGATGACCCTGCAGGCGGTGACGGACATGGAGCAGATGGCCCAGGATCTCATCGGCACGGGCGTGTTCGGTGCCGGCCTGGGGGCCTCGCTGTGGCTGCTGTGGTGGGCGCACCGGGAATCGCGGATCTGATGGCCTCCGACGAGCTCGCCTACTTCGACGAGAACATCCCCTGCCTCGCCGCGTGCCCGGTGCACACCAACGCGGGCATGTATGTGGCCGCCATCGCCGACGGTGACGACGAGTTGGCCTACCTCACGGCTCGACTGCCCAACCCGTTTGCCTCGGTGTGCGGGCGGGTGTGTGCCGCGCCCTGCGAGGACGCCTGCCGTCGGGGGAAGATCGACCGGCCCATCGCCATCCGTGCCCTCAAGCGTTTCGTGACCGAGCAGTTCGGCCCCGAGACCGGCGACCCCAAGGTGTGGGAGCAGGTCGCCGCACCGCCCGCCGTCGAGCGATCCGAGAGCATCGGCATCGTCGGCGGCGGCCCGGCCGGCATGGCCTGTGCCCACGACCTCCGGCGCCTGGGCTACGCGGTCACGGTCTACGAGGCCACCGAGAAGCTCGGCGGCGCCATGTGGTTGGGCATCCCCGAGTACCGCCTGGATCGAGCGGTGCTGGCCGGCGACATCGATGCCATCATCGGGCTGGGCGTCGAGGTGCGCTACAACACCCGCCTGGGCACCGACGTGACCCTCGACGAGCTGCGCACCCGCCACGACGCAGTGTTTCTGGGCATCGGTGCCACGCTGGGCCGCGGCCTCGACCTCGACGGTGCCGATGCCGACGGCGTGTTCAAGGCCATCGAGTTTCTCATCAACATGAACCGGGGGTTCGAGGTCGACATCGGCGAGCGGGTGATCGTCGTCGGGGGTGGTGACGTGGCCATGGACGCTGCCCGCACGGCGCTCCGGGCCGCCGACTACGGGGCCAAGCGGGCCGAGGCCGATTCGGAGGCCCCGACGGCCCGGGCGTCCATCACCGAGGCGCTCGACGTGGCCCGGTCCGCCTCCCGCGCCGGTGCCCGTCAGACCACCGTCTTCTCGCTGGAGTCGCGCGAGGAGATGCCCGCCCACGAGTTCGAGATCGAGGAGGCGGCCGAGGAGGGCATCGCCTTCGTCCACCGCCGGGGTCCCGCCCGCATCCTCACCGATGGCGGACGGGTGGTGGGGCTGGAGACCACCGGCGTCACTTCGGTGTTCGACGCCGACGGTCGCTTCTCGCCCCAGTTCGACACCGCCGACGTTCAGGTCACGGAGGCCGACACGGTCATCCTCGCCATCGGCCAGGCCATCGACTTGGAGGCGCTCGGCGAGCACGGCCCCGAGGTCTCCCCCCGCCGAACCATCGCCGCCGACCCGGTGACGGGCGCGACCGACGTGCCCCGGTTGTGGGCTGGCGGTGACGCGGCCAAGGGGCCCCGAACCCTCATCGACGCCATCGCCGACGGCCGCCGAGCCGCCCAGGACATCCACCGGTCCTTCGGTGGCGACATCGCCGAGGATCGGCCCGGCACCATGGTTCGCCTCAACCAGTTTCACCGCCTCAACGACCTCTACGACCGGGACGCCCGAGTGCCCGTTCCCACGCTCGAGACCGGCCGCCGCGTGGGGCTGGCCGAGGTGGAGACGGGGTTCACTGCCGAGCAGGCCCGCTGCGAGGCCAACCGGTGCCTGCGGTGCTTCGCCAACATCATGTTGGACACGGACCGCTGCGTGCTGTGCGCGCTGTGCGCGGATGTCTGCCCGGTGGATGTCATCGCACTGGTGCCCAGCGAGGAGATCGATGCGCGCTACCCCGGCGGCACCGCTCTGCTGTTGGACGAGACCGAGTGCATCCGTTGCGGGCTGTGCATTGAACGTTGCCCCCCCGACGCATTGTCGATGGGGATGTGGACCGGATTGGGAGTTCCATCATGACCATGACCACCCAGGGAAAACGGACCCTCCTCGACCGGGTGCGAGACACCCGAGTGGGTCAATCGATGTTTCGGTCCCCGTCTCGCGCCACGCCGCGCGACCGCGCCGCCGGGCACTGGTCCAGCTTCGTGCTGCACATCTACCCGGTGAAGATGAAGCGGAAGGAGATCGGCTTTCGCTACTCCTACTACCTCGGCGTCATCTCCACCGTGTTGCTGGGCTCCCTGATCGCGTCGGGCATCTACCTGATGTTCTTCTACGTGCCGGCGCCGGAGTCCGCCTATGCCGACATCCAGACCATCCAGACCGAGGTCACGTTTGGCCAATACATCCGCAACGTGCACCGGTGGTCGGCCCACCTCATGGTGCTGGCGGTCGCCGCCCACATGGCTCGGGTGTTCTTCCGCGGCGCCTACAAGAAGCCGCGGGAGTTCAACTGGGTGATCGGCGTGGTGCTGTTGATTTTGACCTTGCTGATGTCGTTCACCGGCTACCTCCTGCCGTGGGATCAGCTGGCCTACTGGGCCGTCACCGTGGGTACCGAGATGGCGGCCTACGTGCCGATCATCGGCGGGCAGGTGCAGGAAATGCTCCTGGGTGGCCCCACCGTTGGGGCGGCCACGTTGCTGCGGTTCTACGTGCTGCACGTCGCAGTGCTGCCCTCGCTCATCGTCATGGTGCTCATGATTCACCTGTGGCGCTGGCGCAAGGACTCCATGCTCGACATCGAAAGGAACGAACCTGATGCCTGAAGACGCCGAAGCAACCCCAGGAGGATCCGCAGCCCCGCCGGGCCCCTCGAATCCCGCCGGCCGCGTGGGCACCACCGACCTGAGCGTCACCGCCGACGAGCGGCGCGTGCTGGGCATCGTGCCGGGCAAGCCCGTGGCCGGGGAGCGCAAGGAGCCCGAGGACCAGGACCTGGTCATGGTGTGGCCCCACCTGTTGGTGCGCCACGCCGTGGCGGCCATGTCGGTGCTGCTCACCGTGATGCTCATCTCCGTCTTCGTCGACGCCCCGCTGCGGGACGTGGCGAACCCGACCAACACGCCCAACCCCGAAAAGGCGCCGTGGTACTTCGCCGCCCTGCAGGAGTTGTTGTCGCACTTCCACCCGCTGGTGGCCGGGGTGTTGGTTCCGGGAGCGATCGTGTGCGGCCTGATTGCCCTGCCATACATCGACCGCAGCGACTACATCCGACCCCGCCATCGCAAGGTGGCGGTGACGGCGTTCACCACCTTCATGGTGGTGTGGATTGTCCTGACCATCATCGGCTTCGCCTTTCGTGGACCCAACTGGGGCTGGGTGTGGCCGTGGAACGAATGGCACGGTGAGCTATGAGCAAGGAACTTGATCGGAGGACCCTGCTGAGCAGGGCGTGGAAGGGCGGGGCGGCACTGGTCGCGGGCGCCGGCGCGTGGACCACCTGGGACCTGCTGAAACCCAAGGTCACATCGGGGTTCGGCGGCTTGGTGCGCGCCGTGGCGCCCGACGCCGTGCCCGACGACGGGGCGGTCGAAGTGCGAGCGGCCCGGGGCTACCTGGTGAAGTTGGAGGGCGAGGTGGTCGCCCTCAGCGAGAAGTGCACGCATCTGGGCTGTCGGGTGCCCTACTGCGAGTCATCCGGGCAGTTCGAGTGTCCGTGTCATGGCTCGGTGTTCAACCGTGCGGGCGAACTCCTGTCCGGGCCCTCGCCGAGGGGCCTCGACCGCTACCCGGTGGAGCCGGGCGATGACGGCCTGCTCTACATCGATACGGGGGACCTTCAGGACGGCCCGCCGCCGGGCTCCAAGACGCTCGACGAGCCGGCCAAGGGTCCCAAGTGCGCACCGGAGGGTCACTGATGCCGTACGGATACAGCTCCGATCCAGACCTCGATCGCTCGACGAACCGGGTCATGCTCTGGGGCGTCCTGCTCTTGTTGGCCATGGTGCTGGTCTTCCCGCTGTACCTGAACTTCGAGCCGGATAGCCGAGAGGAATCGCGCGCCGAGAACCAGGCGTCGCTGGCTTCGCAGGGCGAGACCATCTGGGAGGCCAACTGCTCGTCGTGTCATGGCGTCGATGGAGAGGGCGTCTCGGCGCCGGCGCTCAACGCCAAGCAGTTCCTGCAGACCGCAACCGACGAGCAGATCTTCCACCTGGTGTCGGTTGGGGTGCCGGGCAGCGCCATGTCCGCCTTCGGCCAGGACTTTGCCGGCCCGTTGACCTCCGAGCAGGTCGAGGCGGTCACCGCCTACATCCGAGCCTGGGAGAAGGAAGCCCCGGACATGCCCGACTGGCGCACCGTCGGCCAGGGCTGAGGAGGTTCCCCACCCTCGCCGCCACCGCCCGCCCGGCCGGACCACCGGCCGCCCCATCAACCCCCCAACAGCACAGACAGGACCCTCGATGAGCGACAACACACCCAGCGGAGGGGCCGACGGCCCCCCGAAGCTGCTGGACCTCTCTCAGGAGCGCATCCGCACGCTTCACTACACGTGGATCGCCTTCTTCATGACGTTCTACGTGTGGTTCAACCTGGCCCCGTTGGCCACCACCATGCAGAGCGAGGTCGGGTGGCTCACCGTCGAGCACATGAAGATCCTGGCCATCGCCAACGTGGCGCTGACCATCCCGGCGCGCATCGTCGTGGGGGCGCTGATCGACCGGTATGGGTCCCGAGTGGTGTTCTCCGGCCTGATGATCACCATGTCGATCCCCACCATCGCCTTCGCCCTGGGCAACTCCTTCATGCAGTTGTTCATCTCCCGGCTGTTCCTGGGCTGTGTGGGCGCGGGTTTCGTGGTTGGCATCAAGATGGTGGCGCAGTGGTTCCCGCCCAAGTACATCGGGCGGGCCGAGGGCTTCTACGCCGGATGGGGCAACTTCGGCTCCGCCTTCGCTGCCATGACCCTGCCGTGGTTTGCCCTGACCGTGATGGAGAAGTGGTTCGGTGCCGGCGCCAATCAGTGGCGCTGGGCCATGGCCATCAACGGCCTGGTGCTCGCCACGTACGGGGTCATGTACTACTTCCTGGTTCGTGACACCCCCCAGGGCGAGCGGCTGACCAAGACCAAGAAGACCGAGCCCATGATGTGCACCTCATACGGCGACCTCGCCCAGTATCTGGTGTGGTCGATCCCGCTCGTGGGGGCCCTCGGCGTGTTGGCGTGGCGCATCTCCAACGTCAAGATCGACGGTGACGCCCTGCTGTCGGGCGCCAGCCTGTACGCCGTCTACGCCGTGCTGGCGCTGGTCTATGTGGCCCACGCTGCGAAGACCCTCCAGGTCAACCTGCCGTACCTGAAGGCGGGGGTACCCGAGGAGGAGAAGTATCACTGGGGCAGCGTTGCGGCGCTGAACAGCACCTACTTCGCGAACTTCGGGGCCGAGCTGGCGGTGGTCTCGATGCTTCCGGCGTTCTTTGAGGCAACCTTCGAGCCGTTGAAGAACAGCTCCGGAAACCACATCGTGACGGCCACGGTGGCCGGACTGGTCGCCTCGTCGTTTGCGTTCGTCAACCTGGTGGCCCGGCCGCTGGGTGGCTACCTGTCCGACCGGCTGCCCAGCCGGAAGCACACCATGCTGGGCTACATCGGCGGCATCGTCGTGGGGTTCACCCTCATGGCCCTGATCTCCAAGTGGGGTTCGGGCGTGGACGCCGATGGACTGCGCAACATCGCTCCCTCCTTCGGAGGCGTTTGGTGGCTGGTGATCGCCATGGTGATCACCGTGTTCGCGTCGGTCTTCGTGCAGGGCGCCGAGGGCGCGACCTTCGCCATCATTCCCATGGTCAACAAGCGGATGACCGGCCAGATCGCCGGCATGGCCGGCGCCTACGGCAACGTGGGAGCGGTCATCTACCTGGTGATCTACTCGCTGGTCGACGCAAGGACCTTCTTCTTCATCCTCGCCGGCGGTGCGCTGGTGAGCTTCGTCGTCACCGCCCTGATGCTGCAGGAACCCAAAGGGTCGTTCTCCGAGTCCTTCCACGAGGAGGACCCCGAAGCACCGTCCCCCGACACCACACCCGAGGTGGTCCCATCATGACAACCGATACCGATGCAGGCGGCGAGTCGCCACGATCCGGGTCACCGGGCCGAGTGCCCACGAACCTCGACACGTGGGACCCCGAGGACGAGGAGTTCTGGGAGGCCACCGGCAAGCACGTGGCCTCGCGGAACCTGTGGATCTCCATCCCCAGCCTGCTCTGCGGGTTCGCCATCTGGCTCTACTGGAGCATCATCACGGTCCAGATGCTCAACCTGGGCTTTGGAGAACCCGAACCGTTCAGCCAGGCCGAGCTGTTCACCATCACCGCCATCGCCGGGTTTGCCGGTGCCACGCTGCGCATCCCCAGCAGTTTCTTCATCCGCATCGCGGGCGGCCGCAACACCATCTTCTTCACCACGGCGCTGCTGATCATCCCGGCGGCGGGGACCGGGTTTGCCTTGCTGGACACGGGCACGCCGCTATGGGTCTTCCAGCTGCTGGCGCTGTTGTCGGGCCTCGGCGGCGGCAACTTCGCCTCGTCCATGTCCAACATCAGCTTCTTCTACCCCAAGAAGCAGCAGGGCCTGGCCCTGGGGCTGAATGCGGGGTTGGGCAACGCCGGTGTCACCACCATGCAGCTGCTGATCCCCGCTGTCATGACCATCGGCGTGTTCGGCGGCGGCTCGCTGGTGCTGAAGGAGGACTCGGGCACGCTGATCGGCAAGATCTCCGCCGGCACCGAGACCTACATCCAGAACGCAGGGTTCATCTGGCTGGTGCTGTTGATCCCGGTGGTGATCCTGGCGTGGACGCGCATGAACAACATCACGACCGACACCGTGTCGCCCAATATCGGTTCGCTCGGCGGCGCCCTCGCCAAGGTCGCCGGCATGCTGGCGATCGCGCTGGCCACGTCGACGCTGGGGCTGTGGGTGATCCTTCCGGGCCCGACGGGCCTGGGTGCCCCCTCGCTGGCCAAGTGGCCGGTCATGGCCGCAGTCCTGGCCCTCACGGTGTTCCTGCTGAAGCAGATTCCCGGTGACATCAGGCCGAACCTCGAGCGGCAGTACCGGATCTTCAAGAACAAGCACACCTGGATCATGAGCGTCATCTACACGATGACCTTCGGCAGCTTCATCGGCTACTCGGCCGGTTTCGCCCTGGCCATCAAGGTGATCTTCGGCTTCAAGCACATCGAGGTGGACGGTGTGCTGACCCACGACGTGGCCAATCCCGATGGGCCCTCTGCGCTGACCTATGCCTGGATGGGCCCCTTCATCGGCGCCTTCATCCGCCCGGTCGGCGGATGGATCGCCGACAAGGTGGGCGGTGCCAAGGTGACGCAGTGGGTGGCAGTCGTCATGACGGGCAGCGCCCTCGGCGTGGCCTACTTCATGCGGGAGGCGTACCGCTCCGAGACCCCCCAGGACTTCTTCCTGCCGTTCTTCCTGCTCTTCCTGCTGCTGTTTGCGGCCAGCGGCATCGGCAACGGATCGACCTTCCGCACCATCGCCATCGTGTTCGACAAGGAACAGGCTGGCCCCGTCTTGGGCTGGACGTCGGCCGTGGCGGCATTTGGGGCGTTCATCGTCCCCCAGGAGTTCGGCGAGCAGATCGAGGCGGCGCGGCCCGAGTACGCGCTGATCGCCTTCGCCGCGTTCTACCTCATCTGCCTGGGGCTGAACTGGTGGTACTACCTCGGTCCCAAGGCCGAATTCGAGAACCCCTAGGGCTTCCCTGGCGGTGCCCGGCGCGCCGTTCTGCCGTCGCAAGTGCGTCGTACCAGGCCACGCCGATCCGTGGGGTCGTTGTCGGACGTTCCGGCACCAGGGGTGACGCCTGTCGCAGCCGTCGTCGTCGTTGGCGGGCGCTTCGGCCAACTACGTTGCCAGGGCATCGGCGGTCGCCGACGCGGGTCGGCCTCAAGCTCGGGGCGAGGCAGCAGCCGGCCGTCTCAAGCAGGGGGGCCTTTCTTCAATGCAACCACACAAGCCGACGTCGACGTTGGATCGACTGAAGGCGTTCGGCCAGCTGTGGCGGTTGCCGGACGCGGACTACCACGCCTACATGGGCACCTACACCGAGCTGTTCACGGACTCGCCCGAGAACACCCTGGCCGACTACGAGGCCGGAGTGCCCATGAGGGGCTATGAGCAAGGAAGCAGCGAGGAGATCTCGCAGCTGTACCAGGTGATCCACATCATGTGCACCCTCGGCTCGGTCGAGAAGATGTACATGCCGCCGGTCATCGACCCGGACCAGTCGGTGCTGCAGAACCAGATCCTCCTCGAGCGGATCGTGGCCGAGGACCTCGATGTGCAGCCAGGCGCCAAGGTGCTCGACCTGGGCTGTGGCTGCGGCGCCATCGCCGAGCACATGGCCGAGCTCACGGGCGCCGAGCTGTTTGGCATCAACATCGACCGGTCCCAGATTGCGAAGGCATGGCGCAATCCCAACCTGAGTGCGGCCAACTTCAACGTGGGCGACTTCAACGTGCCCCTCGCGTTCGGGGATGAGACCTTCGACGCGGTGTATGCCATCCAGCCGATGACCTACGTCACCGACCTGGAGGCCACGTGCCGCGAGGTGTTGCGGGTGCTGAAGCCGGGCGGTCGCTTCGTGGTCAACGACGTCGCCGCGCTGGATGCCTACGACCGCGACAACGCCCACCATCGGCAGCTGATTCAGGACACCCGCGAGCTGACGGTGTTTGGTGGGTTCTGGCACTACCGCTACTGGGAGGACGCCTACCGTGCGGCCGGGTTCGAGCTGCTGGACTCGGAGGGCAAGAGCGCCGTCGAGATGATCAAGAAGGAGGTCGCTCTCTACGGCAAGTACGAGGCGGCCGTTGCGGCGCTGGCCAAGGTTCGCATCATCCCCAAGAAGGTCAACGCCATGATCCATCGGATGAACGCCAACGCCGACTCCTACATTCGGGCGGAGGAAGCGGAGCTGCTCACCCTCAACTGGAAGACGGTCGCCCAGAAGCCCAAGTGATAGCTGCGCCCGTCAACTTGACGACGCGACCGGCGGGCGCCCCGAGCCCGGCGGTGGCGAACGACGGAACGAGCGCCTCGTTACGTTGATGGGGTGACGAACCCCACCCAGCACTGCGCCGACCATCTCCGCCGCCACGCGTGCGCGACGGTGGCCCCAAGCCGGCCGGAGTCCTCATGAGGGTCGCCGTCATCGGCTCGACCGGCTACGTGGGCGGTCGGCTGGTCCCCGAGCTGCTGGCCGCCGGCCACGAGGTTCGGTGCCTGGCCCGGAACCCCGACCGGTTGGACGGTGTCGACTGGCGATCGGACGTGGAGGTCGTCGCAGCCGACGTGCTCGACGAGGCGTCGCTTGACGTCGCGCTGAGCGGCATCGACGCCGTCTACTACCTCGTCCACGCCATGGGCCACGCCGGGGACTTCGAACACACCGACCGCGTCGGAGCAGAAAACGCCCGGAACGCGGCGGAGCGGGCGGGCGTGTCGCGGATCGTCTACCTGGGTGGGTTGGGTGAGGACGACCCAGATCATCTCTCGCCCCACCTGGCCAGCCGCCACGAGGTCGGCCACGTTCTGGCCGCCGGCACCGTACCGGTCACCGAGCTCCGGGCGGCGGTGATCATCGGGTCCGGGAGCGCATCGTTCGAGATGCTGCGCAACCTGGACGAGGTGCTGCCGGCGATGATCTGCCCCCGGTGGGTGACCAAGACCCGGTGTCAGCCGATCGGCATCGCCGACGTGTTGCACTACCTGGTGGCCGTCCTGGGCGAGGAGGCGACCGCCGGTCGGATCCTCGAAGTGGGCGGGCCCGACGTGTTGACCTACCGCGACATGATGGATCGATATGCCGCCATCGCCGGCCTCCGACGGCGACTCATCATCCCCGTGCCGTTGCTCACCCCGCGCCTGTCGTCGCATTGGGTCAACCTGGTCACGCCGTTGCCCTACGGGCTGGCCCGGCCCCTGGTGGACAGCCTGATCAACGATGTGGTCGTCCACGCCGAGCGCGACATCCGCCAGTTCGTGGACCACGAGCCGTGCACCCTCGACGAGGCCATCGAGCGCGCGCTGGCCGTGGTCGGCGACATGAAGATCAAGACCAGCTGGATGGACTCAGCACCCACCAACAGCTCGGCAGCGCCCATGCCCCAGGATCCCGAGTGGGCGGGCGGCACCATGTACCAGGACATCCAGGAGGTCCGCTCCACCGCCGGTCCCGAGGCGCTCTTTGCCGTCGTCTCGGGTGTGGGCGGGGCGCGGGGTTGGTACGTGGCGACGCTGTTGTGGACGGCGCGGGGCTGGATCGACAAGTTGATCGGTGGCGTCGGCATGCGGCGCGGCCGGCGCCACCCTGACGAGCTGCGGGTGGGCGACGCACTCGACTTCTTCCGGGTGGAGGCCTACCAGCCGCCCGAACTGCTCCGGCTCCGCGCCGAGATGAAGGTCCCCGGTGCTGCGTGGCTTGAATGGCGCATCACCGGGGATGGCCCCGGCACCGCCCGCCTCCATCAGCTGGCCCGCTTTCACCCGCGTGGCGTCGCGGGCCGGGCCTACTGGTGGGCGCTGCTACCCATCCACAAGGTCATCTGGAAGCAGCTGGCTCAGCGCCTCGCCGCCGCCGCCGATGCGCGTCCCGGGGTGGGGTAGCGAGACCGCCTGGTGCTGGCCCAGTCGGCTACCGTCGGTCCATGGCCGACGACATGCCCACCAAGATCCTGCTGAGCGAAGACGAACAGCCCACCCAGTGGTACAACGTCATCCCCGACCTCCCCACGCCGCCGCCTCCGCCGCTGCACCCCGGTACCCGCGAGCCCGCCGGGCCCGACGACCTGGCGCCGTTGTTCCCCATGGCACTGATCGAACAGGAGGTGTCGGGCGAGCGCTACATCGACATCCCGGGTGGCGTCCTGGACGTCTACAAACTGTGGCGTCCGAGCCCGCTCTTCCGGGCGCACCGTCTGGAGGCGGCGCTCGACACCCCGGCCAAGATCTTCTACAAGTACGAGGGGGTGAGCCCCGCCGGCTCGCACAAGCCCAACACCTCGGTGCCCCAGGCGTACTACAACCACCAGGAGGGGGTCACGAAGCTGACCACCGAGACGGGTGCCGGGCAGTGGGGCTCGGCGCTGGCGTTCGCCACCGCCCAGTACGGCATGGAGTGCGAGGTGTGGCAGGTGGCCGCCTCCTATCGGGCCAAGCCCTACCGCAAGACGATGATGGAGGTGTGGGGCGCCACCGTGCACCCCAGCCCGTCCGAACTCACCGACTTCGGGCGCCAGCTGTTGGCCGAGGACCCTGACCACCCGGGCAGCCTCGGCATCGCCATCTCCGAGGCCGTCGCCATGGCGGTGGCCGACCCCGCGACGCGCTACGCCCTCGGCTCGGTGCTGAACCACGTGCTCCTGCACCAGACAGTGATCGGCGAGGAGGCCCTGTTGCAGTTGGCCAAGGTGGGCATGACCCCCGACGTGCTGGTCGGCTGCACCGGCGGTGGCTCCAACTTCGGTGGCCTGGCCTTCCCGTTCCTGCGGGAGAAGCTGGCGGGCAACATGAACCCCACCATCCGCTGCGTCGAGCCGGCGGCGTGCCCCAGTTTGACCAAGGGCCAGTACCGCTACGACTTCGGCGACACCGCCGGCATGACCCCGCTGCTGAAGATGCACACGCTGGGCCACGACTTCATCCCCGAGCCCATCCACGCCGGCGGCCTGCGCTACCACGGCATGTCGCCGCTGGTCAGCCATGTGTACAACGAGGGGCTGGTGGAGGCCATCGCCATCCCCCAGACCGAGTGCTTCGCCGGGGCGATCCAGTTCGCCCGGGCCGAGGGAATCGTGCCGGCCCCCGAGCCGACCCACGCCATCGCTGCGGCCATCCGAGAGGCGCAGGCCGCCAAGGAGGCGGGGGAGGAGCGGGTGATCCTCACCGCACTCTGCGGCCACGGCCACCTCGACCTGGCATCGTACGAGAACTACCTGGCCGGCGGCCTGGAGGACTACGACCTGCCCGACGAGGCCATCGCCGCGGCCATGGAGTCGGTGCCCGTCCTCGACTGAGGGGACACGGGCAGCTCGCGGTTGGCCGCTCGGTAGGAATTCAACAGGTAGGATTCCTACCATTAAGGTCACCGAAAAGGGTCAGATCACCATCCCAAGCCGCTGCGCGACCAGCTGGGCATCGGCGCGGGCAGCGAAGTCGAGTTCGAACGCAAGGGCGACGAACTCATCGTGCGCAAGGCGAGCGGTGGGCCCACTCGCGGCCGTCGGTTGGTCGACCACCTTCGTGGTCGAGGTGATGTCGAGATGACAACCGACGAGATCATGGCGCTGACCCGCGGCGAGGTTGGGGAGTGATCGGAACGCTGGTCGACTCGAACGTCATTCTCGATCTCCTCACCGAGGACGAGCGGTGGTTCGGTTGGTCGGAGGGTTCCCTGAGCGCGGCGGCAGAGACCGGCCCGCTGGTCATCAATCCGGTCATCTATTCCGAGGTCTCGGTGCGGTTCGGCTCGGTGGAGGATCTCGAGGCGGCTCTGCCCTCCAACGACTTTCTGCGAGCAGCGCTGCCGTGGTCGGCGGCCTTTCTTGCCGGTAAGGCGTTCCTTGACTACCGGCGACGTGGGGGTTCGCGCACCTCGCCGTTGCCGGACTTGTTCATCGGCGCTCATGCCGCCGTGGGCGACCTCACCCTGTTGACCCGTGATGTGACCCGGTATCGGACGTACTTCCCGACCGTGAGGCTCATGGGCCCGTAGGCCGCCCTGCCATCCAGAGGAGGAGCACCGCAGCGGGCCGTGCACGACCAACTCGTTCCGTGTGCGCCGGGCTCCTCGCCTAGCCTCGCCACGTGGCAGACGAGCTCCCCCCGTTTCGATATACCCCCCAGCTGGCGGCCGAGATCGAGCACCGTTGGCAGGACCGGTGGGAGGCCGACGGCACCTACGAGGCGCCCAACCCGGCAGGCCCCCTCGCCGACCCCGAGGGCGTCGCCGGGCGGCCCCGCCGCTACGTGCTCGACATGTTTCCCTATCCGTCGGGTGCGGGCCTGCACGTGGGCCATCCGTTCGGCTTCATCTCCACCGACGTGTATGCCCGCTATCGCCGCACCAAGGGCGACAACGTGCTGCATGCCATGGGCTACGACAGCTTCGGGCTGCCCGCCGAGCAGTTCGCCGTGCGCACCGGCGCTCACCCGCGCACGACCACCGAGGCCAACATCGCCACCATGCGCCGCCAGCTGCGGCGCATCGGCCTAGGGCACGACGCCCGGCGCTCGGTGGCCACCACCGACGTGGCCTTCTACCGCTGGACGCAGTGGATCTTCACCCAGATCTTCGAGTCGTGGTTCGATCCCGAGGCCAACGCCGCCCGGCCCATCACCGAGCTGGTGGCCTCGCTGGAGTCCGGCGACCGCCCCACGCCCGACGGGCGGGCGTGGGGCGAGCTGAGCGAGGGCGAACGGCGGGCCATCATCGACGACCACCGGCTGGTGTACTCCGCAGAGATGCCGGTGAACTGGTGCCCGGGTCTGGGCACGGTGCTGGCCAACGAGGAGGTCACCGCCGAGGGGCGTTCCGATATCGGCAACTACCCCGTCTTCCGGCGCAACATGCGCCAGTGGGTGATGCGCATCACCTCCTACGCCGACCGCCTGCTGGACGACCTCGACCTGCTGGATTGGCCCGAGCCCATCAAGGTGATGCAGCGCAACTGGATTGGCCGCTCGACCGGCGCTCGCGTGCGGTTCGCCGGCGAGGCCGGCGACATCGAGGTGTTCACGACCCGTCCCGACACGCTGTTTGGCGCCACGTTCATGGTGCTGGCGCCCGAGCATCCGATGGTGGACGCGCTGGTGCCCGGTGCCTGGCCAGAGGGAACGCCGCAGCGCTGGAAGCTGGCCTCGCAGGACGACGTTGCGGCCGTCGCCGGGGGTGCCGCCGTTCCGGCCACACCGGGTGAGGCGGTGGACGCCTACCGCGCCGCCGCTGCGGCGAAGTCCGACCGGGAGCGCCAGGAGGACCGCCAGAAGTCGGGTGTGTTCATCGGGGCCACGGCCACCAACCCGGTGAACGGTCGGCAGGTGCCCGTGTTCATCGCCGACTACGTGCTGATGGGCTACGGCACGGGCGCCATCATGGCGGTGCCCGCCGGCGACGAGCGCGACTTCGACTTCGCCCGCGACTATGGCCTGCCGATCACCGCCATTCAGCAGCCGCCCGCCGAGTGGTACGAGGCGCACGGTATCGAGCCGACCCTGGACACGACCGCTTGGCCCGAGGCGTTTGTCGGCGAGGGCGACTACGTGGGCTCGGCCGCAGACGAGGCCGATGGTCGGAGTGCCATCGACCTGAACGGCCAACGCACCATCGCCGGGGCCGTCGAGCTGATCAACGCCTGGCTGGAATCGCAGGGCCGTGGCGAGGCGGCCATCACCTACCGCCTGCGCGACTGGCTGTTCAGCCGCCAGCGCTACTGGGGCGAGCCGTTCCCGATCGTGTGGGACGAACACGGCCCGCGCTCGGTGCCCGACGCCGACCTGCCGGTGGAGTTGCCCGAGGTGGACGACTACTCACCCCAGGCCCACGACCCCGACGACGCCGACTCCAACCCCGTGCCGCCGCTGGGTCGGGTGGAGGACTGGGCGGAGGTCGAACTCGATCTCGGCGACGGCCCACGCACCTACCGACGCGAGCTGAACGTGATGCCCCAGTGGGCGGGATCGTGCTGGTACGAGCTGCGCTACCTGGATCCCACCAACGAAGATCGCTTCGTCGATCCCGACGTGGAGCGCTACTGGATGGGGCCTGGCGTCGACCGCAACGGCCGGGAGACGGCGGGCGGCGTCGACCTCTACGTCGGCGGGGTCGAGCACGCCGTGTTGCACCTGCTCTATGCTCGCTTCTGGCACAAGGTGCTCTTCGACCTGGGCCACGTCAGCGGGCCCGAGCCGTTCCATCGGCTGGTCAACCAGGGCTACATCCAGGCGTACGCGTTCACCGACGCCCGCGGCCAGTACGTCGAGGCGGACCAGGTCACGGAGGTGGACGGCCAGTACTTCTTCGACGGCCAGCCGGTGAACCGCGAGTACGGCAAGATGGGCAAGAGCCTGAAGAACATGGTGACGCCCGACGAGATGTACGAGGCGTTTGGGGCCGACACCTTCCGGCTCTATGAGATGTCGGGCGGCCCGCTGGAGGCCAGCCGCCCGTGGAGCACCCGCGACGTGGTCGGCATGCAGCGGTTCCTCCAGCGCCTGTGGCGCAACTTCGTCGACGAGGACACCGGGGAGCTGGTCGTGGTCGACGAGCCGGCCGCCGACGAAACCCGTCGGCTGGTGGCGCGCACCGTGGCCGGCGTTGACGCCGACCTGGACTCGCTGCAGGCCAACACCGCCATCGCCAAGCTGATCGAGCTGAACAATCACGTCACCAAGTCGGACGCTCCCGTGTCGCGCGAGGTGGCCGAGCCCATGGTGCAGCTACTGGCCATCGTGGCGCCGCACATCGGCGAAGAGCTGTGGGCCAGGTTGGGCCACGACAGCTCGGTGGTCTGGGCGCCGTTCCCCGCCGTCGACGAAGCGCTGCTGACCGACGACACCATCGAGTTGCCCGTGCAGGTCAACGGCAAGGTGCGGGGGCACATCACGGTGGCCGCCGATGCCGATCAGGCCGCGATGACCGCCGCCGCCCTGGACGTGGAGAATGTGGCGGCGCACCTGGACGGCGCCGAACCCCGCAAGGTCATCGTCGTCCCGGGCCGTATGGTGAACATCGTTCTCTGACGTCACCGGCCCCGGTGAGGCCGTGCTCGATCGTCAGGCGGGGAACCAGTTGGCGTGGAAACCGAACGGGATGCGTCGGGGCATGGTCACCCGGGCGACCGGGCCTGCGGCAACGTCGCGGGCGTCCAGGACGCAGATCTCGGAGTGATCGGTGGCGTCGTAGTAGACCGCGTTGATGAGCCAGCCGTCGTCCTCCGCGGAGCCGTCGGGGTCGGCGGCAAAGACCGATTCGCCAACGTGGCCGTCCTCGCCGCTCTGCCACATGGTGCGTTCGCCGGTGTGCTGGTCGTACTTCACGATGGTGTCGAAGTCGCCCGGGTCGCCGACCTCCCCGCCGAAGGCCGACATGTACGCATACCGGCTGGGCACGCCGTTGTACGCGTCGTTGATGCGGCAGAAGTCGCCGGGCAGATCGTCGGTCTGCTCCCACCCGGCCTCGCCCGACGCAAGGTCCACCCAGAGCTTGGCCGGGCGGCCCGGTTGGTTGTCGGCCGCCTGCTGGTCGAGGGGCACGGTGGGGTCGATGCCGAAGTTGGGAGCGGCGAGACGCGACCCGGAGAATTCGATGCGCTGCCCGTCAACCCAGCCGTTCCAGAAGTGCTGCACGTGGCCGGGCTCGATCTCGAACCAGCGAAGGTCCTCGGCCGTGCCCAGGCGTGGCATGACGCCGATTCGGGTGCCGTTCTCGGGCTTCCAGTTCACCATGGGGGCGGTACCCAGGTTCTCAAGATCGAACACGATGGGCGAGTCGAGAAACACGGCGTGCTCCTCGGTGATGATGAAGTCGTGCATCATGACCGCAGCGGGCAGGTCGATATCCACGCTGTGAACCAGCGCGCCCGACGCATCGGCGACGTGGTAGCGCAGGTAGGGCTCGAACAGGGAGTAGGCGAAGAAGAACAGCTCGCCGGTGCGGGGGTCGAGGCGCGGGTGCGCGGTCATCGAGCCCACCAGCTTGCCGTCAAAGTCGAACTCGCCGACAGTGTCCAGCGAGGCGGTGACCTCGGTGGGCACGCCGCCCTCCCACAGCGCCAGCAGCCGCCCGGCGTGGCCGATGATGTGGGTGTTGGCGGGGTTCTTGACCGGGCCGGCATCGCCGGTGAGCTCGCGTGCGGGGAAGTGCATCACCTCGGAGAGCCCGCTGTACACGGCCCGGCCGTGGCGAAGCTCGGCGCCGAGGCCCCGCGAGCGGATCCAACGGTTCTTGTAGGACACCCCGTCGTCGCCGAAGGTGATGCCGTGAAGCATGCCGTCGCCGTCAAACATGTGGTAGCTGCTGAGCGGCTCGAACATGGGGTTGGGGCCGTTGCGGATGAAGGTGCCGCGAAGCCCGGCCGGGACGGTCCCCTCGACGCTGCAGTGCTCCACCGTCAGCTCGTCGGCCACCGGCATGAGGTTGCCGCGAAGGTCGGGCTGGTTGGCGGCGTTGACCACCGTGGAGGTGAGCGGTGCGGTGTCGGTCATGGGCCGAGGCTATCGCTGCGCGCCCGCCGACGGTCCGTGGGAGAGACTGGGCACATGCCCGGCCGAACCCACGCACCCGTTCCCTCGGAACGAGGGCTGAAGGTCAACGAGCGTGTGACCATTCCGGAGGCCGAACTGAGCTGGCAGTTCTCGCGCTCCGGCGGGCCCGGTGGGCAGCACGCCAACACCTCCGACACCCGGGTGGACGTGCGCTTCGACATCGCCGCCTCGACAGTCCTGACGGATCGCCAGCGTTCCCGGCTGGTCGAACAATTCGGCGACGAGGCCCGAGTGGTCGTGGACCGGCACCGCTCCCAATGGAAGAACCGGGTGGAGGCCCGCTCGCAGCTGGCCGGGCAGATCCGTGCCGCGTTGGCGCCGCCGAAGGCGCCCCGCCGGGCCACCCGGCCGACGCGAGGCTCGCAGCGGCGACGGCTGGAGGCCAAGCGCCAGCAGAGCGAGAAGAAGGCGAACCGCCGTCGGCCGCCCATCGACTGAGCCCCGGCCGCAGCCGGAGGAAGCGGCGCCCGGCCGGGGCGCCTCGATATTGAGTGAGCGGCGACTGCGCCAGTCGGGCAAGCTGGCCCGATGCCGTTGCCCAGCCTCCACCTCGACAAGGTCGCAAAGACCTTCGACGACCTGCGGGCGGTCGATGGCGTCTCGCTGCGGGTCGAGGCGGGCGAACGGGTGGCCGTGATCGGACCGAATGGTGCGGGGAAGACCACCACGTTGCTCATGGCGTTGGGGGCGATCGAGCCCGACGAGGGCACCGTCCGCATCGGCCGGTTCCAGCTGCCGAGGCAGCGGGCCCAGGCCATGGGGGGCGTGGGGTTCGCCGCCGGCTACCTTCCGCTGCCCGACCGCCTGAGGGTGCAGGAGGCGTTGGCGTTTTTCGCCGAGCTGAGCGGCGTCGCCGACACCGAGCGCGCCGTTCGGACGGTGACCGAGGATCTGGAGATCGGCTACCTGCGCACCAAGCTGTGCATGTCGCTGTCGTCGGGCCAACGCACGCTGGTGGGCATTGCCAAGGCGGTGCTCCACCACCCCGGACTGCTCATCCTGGACGAGCCCACCGCATCGCTCGACCCCGACGTGGCGCTGCGCGTGCGAGATCGTCTGGCGGCGATCGCGGATGAACACGGCACGACGCTGGTGCTCACCAGCCACGACATGCGCGAGGTGGAGGCGCTCTGCGATCGGGTGGTCTTCCTGCGGGCGGGTGCGGTGATCGCCGACGGTCCTCCGGCGCGGATCGTCGCCGATGCCGGATTCGCCGACCTCGAAGACCTGTTTCTGGCCGAGGCCTCCCGCATGCGAAGCGAGCAGCTGTGAGCGCCGTCGCCGCCGAGGCGCCCCCGGCATTCTCGCTGCGCCGGGTGCGGGCCATCGTCCGCCGACAGGGGCTGGCCCAGATCCGCAACCCCAGCTACATCTTCCTGCTGGTGGCCCTGCCCGTGATCGACGCAGTGCTCTTCACCACGATCGGCTCGGCGTACGGGGCCGATGCCACGGCGGAGCGCGTGCTGTTCACGGGGATCCTGTTGTTCCACATCATCTGGCAGTTGGCGCTGGCCGGTTCGCTGGGCTTTCTGGAGGAGGTGTGGTCGCGCAACGTCCTGAACCTGCTGACCACGCCGGTTCGAGAGATCGAGTACGCCGTGGCGCTGTTGATCATCGGGCTGGTGCGAGCGGTGTTTGCGGCTGCGCTGATCGCCATGGTCGGGATCGGCCTGTACGCCATCGACCCCAGCTCGGCGGGCCTGGTGATGGTTCCGGCGGCGGGCGTGCTGTTGTTGTTCGGCTGGGCCGTCTCGCTGATGGTCGTCGGCCTGACACTGCAGTACGGGGAGACGGCCGAGGTGTTCTCGTGGGCCACGTTGGTGATGCTGTTGCCGATCTCGGGGGTGTTCTACCCCTTGGATGCCCTGCCCGGCGCGTTGCAGGCGGTGGCCAGGTTCATTCCCCTGACGCGGGCCTTCGAGGCAGTGCGGGCCGGGCTCGAGGGCTCCGGCCCGGTGGCAACCGATCTGCTCGTGGGCGCCCTCGGGGCGTTGGCCGCCGTGGGGCTGGCCTGGTGGTTCGTGCTGCGCCAACTGCGCCGGTTTCGCCAAGAGGGCTGGGTCAGCCGCTTCACCTGACGGGCGCCCGTCGCATTGGCTGCCCGGTCCGTCGCCGGTGTCGGGTCCGGCGGGTCAGAGCACCAGTTCCAGCTCCCACTCGGTGTAGGTGTCGCGCGGGGGCTGAAACGTGTCGGTGCGTCCGGTTCGGGTGAACCCGAGGGCCCGGTACAACGCGTCCGCCCCGGCATTGGCGCTGGCCACCCACAGGACCACACGCCGGTATCCCGCCGCTCGGGCGTGGCCGATGACGGCCCTGCTCAGCGCTTCGGCGGTGCCCCGGCGTCGTTCCGGCGGGGCGATCCACAGGCCCGACAGGTGCGCTGCGCCCGGGTCGTCTCGGTCCGTGCTGGAGGTGACGAGGCCAACGTCGGCGCCGTCCCTCACCGCCAGCCAGGTGTCGACCGACCCCAGCCGGGCTCGCCAGTCGGCCTCGGGGAGGTCGACCTCCTCGGAGAGCAGCTTGAAGAACGACGCGGGGTCCTCTCGCAGGCTGGCCAAGCGCACGGCTCGAACCCGCTTCCACTCCTCGGGCCCAACCGCCGCGATCAGGGTGTGCTCGACGGCGCTGCTCACGTCGGCAAGTCTGCCAGGGCCCGGGGATGGTTCCTCGAAGGGCCGGTGCGGACCGGGCGAGACACCCGATCGGGGCGGTCCTGTTGGGCTGGTTGGGTGGTCGGGGGAAACCAGGGCTCCGGTAACATTCCGACGTGAGCGCTCTCCCCGACTACACCACCATCGGCCCACCGCCAACGCAGGCTCCTCCGGGTGATGCCGCCCAGCGCTGGCGCGCCGCCGCAACGGCGATCGCCGGTGACGGGGCGGGCGATCTCAGCGTCGCCACGCCCGAGGGCATCGACGTGCCCATGCTGTCGACGGCTGCGGACACCGAACGGCTGGACTTCCTCGACAGCCTGCCCGGCATCGACCCCTATGTCCGTGGGCCCTATCCCACGATGTACACGAACCAGCCGTGGACCATTCGCCAGTACGCGGGGTTCTCCACCGCCGAGGACTCCAACGCCTTCTACCGCCGCAACCTGGCACAGGGCCAGAAGGGCCTGTCGGTGGCCTTCGACCTGGCCACCCACCGCGGCTACGACTCCGATAACCCCCGTGTCGCGGGCGACGTGGGCATGGCGGGCGTCGCCATCGATTCGATCTACGACATGCGCACGCTCTTCGACGGCATCCCCCTGGACAAGATGTCGGTGTCGATGACCATGAACGGTGCCGTGCTGCCGGTGCTGGCGCTGTACGTCGTGGCCGCCGAGGAGCAGGGGGTGGCCCCCCAGCAGCTGGCGGGCACCATCCAGAACGACATCCTCAAAGAGTTCATGGTGCGCAACACCTACATCTATCCGCCGAAGCCCTCGATGCGCATCATCTCGGACATCTTTGCCTTCACGTCCCAGAACATGCCGAAGTACAACTCCATCTCCATCTCCGGCTACCACATGCAGGAGGCCGGGGCCACGGCCGACCTCGAGCTGGCCTACACGCTGGCCGACGGCATCGAGTACGTGCGCGCCGGCATCGAGGCCGGCATGGATGTGGACGTCTTCGCCCCCCGCCTCAGCTTCTTCTGGGCCATCGGCATGAACACCTACATGGAGGTGGCCAAGCTGCGGGCGGCCCGCCTGTTGTGGGCCCGGCTGATGCGCCAGCAGTTCTCCCCCAAGAACCCCAAGTCGATGTCCCTGCGCACGCACAGCCAAACCTCGGGTTGGTCGCTCACGGCCCAGGATCCGTTCAACAACGTCATGCGCACCTGCCTGGAGGCCATGGCCGCCACCCAGGGCCAAACCCAGAGCCTGCACACCAACGCGCTCGACGAGGCGCTGGCGCTGCCCACCGACTTCTCGGCCCGCATTGCCCGCAACACCCAGCTGTTCCTGCAGCAGGAGTCGGGCACCACCAACGTGATCGACCCCTGGGGTGGCAGCTACCACCTGGAATCGCTCACCGAGGCGCTGGCCCGCCGTGCCCAGGAACACATCGAGGAGATCGAGGGCCTCGGCGGCATGGCCTCGGCCATCGAGGCGGGCATCCCCAAGCTGCGCATCGAGGAGGCGGCGGCCCGAACGCAGGCTCGCATCGACAGCGGCCGCCAGCCGCTGATCGGCGTCAATGCCTTCCGGCCGGAGGTGGAGGAGCCCCTGGAGGTGCGGGTGGTGGACAACGCGGCCGTGCGCGCAGGTCAGATCGAGAAACTGCGGCGGCTGCGCGAGGAGCGGGACTCCGAAGCGACCGCGGCGGCCCTCGACGCGCTGACACGGGCCGCCGACAGCGGCGAGGGCAACCTGCTGGCACTGGGCATCGACGCCGCCCGGGCCATGGCGTCGTTGGGGGAGATCTCCGATGCGCTGGAGAAGTCCTACGGACGGCACCAGGCGCAGATCAAGACGATTTCGGGGGTGTATCGAAGCGAGATGGGTGACGACGCAACGCAAGTGAACCGGGTGCGGGCGCAGGTGGACGCCTTCGTGGAGGCCGACGGCCGACGCCCCCGCATCCTCTTGGCCAAGATGGGCCAGGACGGCCACGACCGAGGCCAGAAGGTGATCGCCTCGGCGTTCGCCGACCTGGGCTTCGATGTGGACATCGGCCCGCTGTTCCAGACCCCCGAGGAGGCCGCCCGTCAGGCCACCGAGGCCGACGTGCACATCGTGGGGGTGTCATCGTTGGCCGCCGGACACCTCACGTTGGTGCCCCAGCTGCGTGACGCACTGGCGGCAGCCGGTCGCGACGACATCCTGATCGTGGTGGGTGGCGTCATCCCCCCGCAGGACTTCGACGCGCTGCGGGCGGCGGGTGCTGCGGCCATCTTCCCGCCGGGCACCGTCATCGCCGAGGCGGCCGAAGGACTGCTGGACCAACTCCTCGCCTCAAGCGGCTGACGGTCGGGGCCCTCCCCCGCAAACCCACGGCGGACTGGTTCGGTGCCTTCGCTAGGTTCGCGGCGTGGGTGACCTGCAACACGACACCGAGGTGACGGGCGGCGACGGCCGGTATCGGGCCACCCTGGAACCGGCGTGGGAGATCTGGGGGCCCATGGGCGGCTACGCCGCCGGCCTGGCGCTGCGAGCCGCCGGGGTGCATTGCGGCCGGGCGCGGCCGGCGTCGATCACCTGTCACTTCGTCGGCGGGGTGGGGTCGGGCCCGGTGGAGGTCGACGTCGAGACCGTGCGGGCCACCAGGGTGGCCACGTCGTGTTCGGTCACCGTTCGCCAGGGCGACCGAACCGGCTACCGGGCGCTGGTGTGGGGAGTGGACGAACTCGCCGGTCTGGAGCATCACACCGACCGCCGTCCCCCGGCCTCGGGGCCTCCGGAGGAGTTGCCCTCGGTCGCCGACCTGCTCACCGACGTTGAGGGCGAGGCGCCCCACCCCTTCTGGGCGAACTTGGACGTTCGTCCCCTGAGGTGGATCGACGACTTCGATCAGCGTGTACCGGGCGAACCGATCAGCGAGGCCTGGTATCGGTTCGTGCCGCGGGAGTCGTTCGACGACCCGTGGGTCGACGCGGTTCGCTCGCTCATCCTGATCGACCTCGACTCGTGGAGCGCCACGTTGGCAGCGCAGCCGCCCGGGGTGCCGTACTACGCACCGACGATCGACCTGACCGCGCAGTTCCTCGGCGACGCGTGGGGCGAGCCGTGGCTGCGGGCCTGGGCGGAAGCGCCGGTGGCGGCCCATGGGCTGGTCGCCCATCGGGGTGAGGTGTGGACGCCCTCGGGCCGACTGGTGGCGACCGGCGGGTCGACCCTGCTGTCGCGGCCCGACTCCCGGCGGCCGGACCGAGCGCCGGAGGGGTAGCGGTTGGGCTTCACCCGACCGGAACTGGAGGGGTTCCGCGACACCACCGTGCCGGACCTCCTGGGGCCCAACCTGAGGCTGCTGTTCGTCGGTATCAACCCCGGGCTGTGGACCGCAGCGACCCAGACCCACTTCGCCTATCCCGGCAATCGGTTCTACCCGGCGCTGCTGGCGGCGGGCATCATCGAGCGGGGGATCAGCCCGTCGGCGGGCATGACCGACGCCGACCGCGAGGCGTTCCTGCATCGGGGGCTGGGCATCACCAACGTGGCACCCAGGGCAACCGCCAGGGCGTCCGAGCTGTCCCGGGAGGAGCTTCGCGCCGGCGGTGAGCGGCTGGTGAGCCTCGTGGCGGAGCGCCGCCCACGGGTGGTGGCGGTGGCCGGCATCACCGCCTTCCGCCAGGCGTTCGCCCGGCCCAAGGCCGCCATGGGCCGCCAGGACGAGCCGATGGCGGGTGCCCAACTGTGGGTGGTGCCCAACCCCAGCGGCCTCAACGCGCACGAGACCACCGAGTCGTTGGCGCGGGCATACCGGGAGCCAGCCCGTGTGGCCGGTATCGATCTTGGGCCACCGGCATGGGCGGCCGACGAGGTGGCAGGCTGAGCACCATGCGCCTGCTCATCACCGGATGCTCCACCGGATTCGGCCGTGCCACCGCCCACGAGCTGACCCGCCGGGGTCACGAGGTGGTGGCAACGGCGCGAGACGTGACGTCGCTGGACCAACTGGATGTGGCAGCGCGGTTGCCCCTCGACGTCACCGACCAGCACTCCATCGACGCCGCGGTGGCCCAGGCCGGGCCGTTGGACGGCCTGGTGAACAACGCCGGGGTGGATCGCCACGGCCCCGTGGAGGCCTACCCGGAGGACGTGGCCCGGTGGGTGATGGACACCAACTTCTGGGGCACGTTTCGCATGACGGCGGCCGTCGCCCCGGCCATGCGCGCCCGGGGCTCGGGGGTCATCGTGAACATGTCCTCGGTACAGGGGCGGGTGGGCACGCCGCTGGGGGGCATCTACTCGGCCAGCAAGGCTGCGGTGGAGTCCTACAGCGAATCGGCCTACTTCGAGCTGGGCCATTTCGGCATCCGCCTGGTCATCGTGCAACCCGGTTACTTCGACACGCCCATGGCCACGAAGGAGACGAACGAGCTGGTGGATGGCACCATCTACGAGGAGCTCGATCGGCAGTGGTCGGCCATCTCCTCGGCGCTGACGCCGGGCGGACGGCCGGGGCCCGAGCGGGTGGCGGTTGCGGTGGCCGATGCCATCGAGAACCCGGAGACGCCGTTGCGCGTGCCGGTGGGAGACGACGCCGAACTGGTGCTGGGGGCCCGCGCGACCATGGACGACCACGCCTTCGAGGCGACGATGCGCACCACGCTGGGGCTCACCTGGTAGCAGCAGGGCGGGCCTGGCAACGGAATTCCGGGCGCGAACGCCCCCAACATTGCCGACCCGAGCCTGGTCGGCAATGGGTCGCGGTCCCCGTGGCCGGGCGGCCAGGTGCTTCCTACCGTCGTCGGTGCCGGCGAGGTTCGCTCGGCAGGGGAGGACACCATGGCACCGCTACCCGAGTGGGCGAAGCCGCTGAAGAGCAGGGGACGAGCCAACGAGCTGCTGAAGATCGCCGAGTCGGTGATCACCCATCGCTACGGGGCACCCGTGGTCAATGATCGGTTGGGCACGCTGGAGGTACCCGGTGGCCCGGTCTTCGGCATGTACAACCTGGCCCATATCGCCGCCGAGTCGCCGCGAGCGGGATGGCGCCTGTTGGTGTACGACGTCATCTCCAGCCTGGACCAGCTGGCGCCGGCTCGGATCGAGGCACTGGTGAGCGACTGGGAGCAGGTCAGGCCGCTGCTGCGAACCCGGATCTACGGCGTCGTCGGCCTCCCCGTCGACGTCGAGGCGGTGACCAGGCCGCTTGGCCCCACCTCGCAGCTGGGCCTTGGCGTGGCCCTGGATCGCACGATGGTCATGGTGGCCCGAGAGCACGCCCGGAGCTGGGAAATATCCATGGACGAGGCCTTCGAGGTGGCCACCCGCAACGTGTTGGAGCGGGTGCCCGTCGACCACACCATGATGCTCAAAGACGACCACTGCTTCGCTCTGATCGAGGGCAAGGGGCTGGCCGTCACCGGCCACGCGATGGACCTCAGCGTGGCGCTGGGCGACATGGGCCCGGATCCCGACGTCGCGGTCTTTGCCCCGTGCGCCCACAACCTTTTCGTCATGCCGCTGCAGGGCTCGGACCTCACCGGCCGCCTGCGCGTCATGCACCGCCTGGCGGCGGAGTGGGCGGCGCAGAACCCCAACGGGGTCACGCTGGACGTGTTGCGCTACCGCGGGCCGCGGCGGCTCAGCTACGAACCGAAGTGGGCGCCCAACCAGCGGCTGCGGCCGGCGATCGGCTGAGAAAGCGCGGCGGCTCAGCGGATGCCGGCGGTGGGAACCGTCGGGGTGCGCCGGCGGGTGTTGTGACGCAGGCTCTTGAGGCGGCCCTGGACGCGGAGACGCACCGGCGGCTCCTCTACGTCGCCCACCACCTCCTCGATGAGGTCTCGAAGCGTCACCAGCCCCAGCGTCTCACCACCATCACCCACGACCAACCCCAGATGGCGCCGGTCGCCCTGCATGCTCACCAGCACGTCCTCCACGGCCTGGTCCGGCGAGAGCAGGGAGATGGGCCGCACCATCTCGGCCGCGGTGCGCTCCGCCCGCTCGGCGTCGTCCAACAGCAGCAGGTCGCGAACCAGCACCATTCCCGCCACCGCATCTGGGTCGCCGTCTCGGGTGACCACCAATCGGCTGCGGTCCGTGGCCGTGGCGGTGGCCTCGATGTCCGCTGCGGTGTCGTCGACGTCGACGTGGACGATGTCGGCCGCCGGGGTCATGACCGATTCGACCGTGGTCACGTTGAGGTGCAGGCCCCGGGTGAGCAACTCCTGGTCGGTGGGATCGATGCCGGGAGTGCCACCGGACCCTGCGCCGGATTGACGAATCAACACCCCCAGGTCGGCGGCGCTGTGTGCTGCCGCACTGTCGCGGGGGGTGGTACCGGTGAGACGAACGACGCCGTTTGCCACCCAGTTCAGGAACTCGATGAGCGGCCGGAACGCCTTGACGAAGGCCACAAAGGGCCTGGCCAGCCAGAGCACCGAGCGTTCGGGCGCCGAGATGGCCACGCTCTTGGGCGCCATCTCGCCCAGCACCATGTGCAGGAACACCACGATGGACAGCCCGAGGCTGAAGCCGATGGCGTGGGTGACCCCATCGGGGAGCTTCACGGCGTCGTGCAGGGCCGACTCGATCAACCCGGCCACTGCCGGCTCGGCCAGGGCACCCAAGCCCAGCGAGCACATCGTGATGCCCAGCTGGGCGCCGGCCAGCATCAGCGACAGCTCCTGGGAGGCCTTGATCCCGGCTTCGGCTCGCCGGTCGCCATCGGCCGACATCTGCTCGAGGCGCGACCGCCGGGCGGCCAGAACGGCGAACTCGGCGGCGACGAAGCCGCCGTTGACGGCCAACAGCAACACCGACAGGCTGAGGGCCAGGGGGGTGCTCACGATCCGCCACCCCCGCGCGCGGTGGAGGTCCGGGAAACCAACCGGGCCCATTCGACCGCTCGGTGGTCCATCTCCTCCACCTCGAAGCTGAGCGCCACGTCGGAGCCCGTTGTCGCAATCTCCACCCGGTCGCCGACGGTTGGAACGGTGCCGAGTCGCGTCATGATCAACCCGCCGACCGTGTCGTAGGGCCCCTCAGGCAGGTCGAGGCCGAGTTCGCGCGCAACGTCGGCAACCAGGGTGGACCCCCGAAGCCGCCGGCCCTGCGGCGTGGCGGTGCCCAGCTCGCCGCCGGCCTCGGGTGGGTCGTACTCGTCCTCGATGGGCCCGACGAGGCGCTCCACCAGGTCCTCCAGCGTGACGATGCCGGCCAGGTCGCCGTACTCGTCGATGATGACGGCCAGCTCCTGGCCGCGACGCCGGAAGCTGGACAACAGGTCCTGGGCGGAGGCCGCCTCGACGGCCTCGACTGGTTTGGTGTTCATCAACTCCGAGACGCGGGCCGTGGCTCGCAACGCAGGCTTCACCGCGACGAGCTGCTTGACGCTGACGACGCCCCGCACCTCGTCGATGCCGGCGCCGGTGCGCTCCACGACCGGAAAGCGCGTGTGTGCCCGGCGGGCGGCGGCCAACAGGTCGGCTCCGGTGGCGTCCAACGGCAGCGTGTCCACCTTGCGCCGCGGCACCATGATCTTCTCAGCGGTGAGATTGCGAAACTCCAGGGCCCGCCGCAACAGCGCCACCTGCCCGTCGCTCAGGCTGCCCGCCTCGGCGGCCGCGTCGACGATGTAGTCGAGCTCCTCGACGGTGACCGTGGCGTCGATTTCCTCGACCGCGTGCAGCCCGAAGCGGGCCAGCAGCGCGTTGGCTGAGCCGTCGAAGAGCCGCACGATGGGCCCGAACAGCCGCATGTAGAGGGCCAGTCCCCGAGCCAGGCGGCGTGCCACCTGCTCGGGTCGGGCGATGGCGTAGTTCTTGGGCGCCAGCTCGCCCAGCACCATCTGGGCCGCCACGGCCACCAGAAAGCCCAGGGCCGTGGCGGCAGCGGTGCGGGCCGTGCCGTCCAACCCCGCCACCCGGAACAGCGGCGAGAAGAGCCGCTCGAACACCGGCTCGGCGATGAAGCCCACCACCAGCGAGGTGACGGTGATGCCGAACTGGGCGCCCGACAGCATGAAGCCCAATCGGGAGAGCACGCCCATGGCCCGGCCGGCCGAAGCGTCGCCGGCCTCGGCGGCCTCCTCCAGACGGCCACGACGGACGGCCACGTACCCGAATTCGGCTGCCACGAACCACGCGTTGGCGGCGATGAGTGCGAGTACAGCGAGCAGGCCGAGGAAGGTGGTCATATTTGGCGCCGGGGGCGCCGAGATCCTATCGGTCGCTGGCCCCACCTGGCGCCGGGGTTACCGTGAAGCGCCATGGCTCCACTGTGGGAGGTCGATCGGTACGTGTCGGGAACCCTGGCCGGCGACCGCACGGTGCTCGCCCGAACCATCACCCTGATCGAGAGCCGGCGCGCCGATCACCGGGAGCGGGCCAGGGCGGTGCTTGCCGCGCTGCTTCCGGCCAGCGGGGATGCCCACCGCGTGGGTATCACGGGGGTGCCGGGGGTCGGCAAGAGCACCTTCATCGACCAACTGGGCAGCAACCTCACCCGGGCTGGCCACCGGGTTGCGGTGTTGGCCGTGGATCCCTCCAGCACCCGCACGGGCGGGTCGATCCTGGGTGACAAGACCCGCATGGGTCGGCTGGCGGCGGACCCGCAGGCGTTTGTGCGCCCGTCACCCACGGGCACCACGCTGGGCGGGGTCACCAGCGTCACCCGGGAGACCATGGTGGTGTGCGAGGCCGCTGGTTTCGACGTGGTGCTGGTGGAGACGGTGGGGGTGGGCCAGTCCGAGACCATGGTGGCCGACATGGTGGACATGTTCTGCGTGCTCATGCTGCCCGGGGCAGGCGACGAGCTGCAGGGCATCAAGAAGGGCATCCTGGAGCTGGCCGACCTGGTGGCGGTGAACAAGGCCGACGGCGACAACCTTCAGCGGGCGCAGCTGGCTGCGGCCGAGTTGAAACGTGCCCTGCACCTGCTGGCCCCGGCGAGCCCCAACTGGTCGCCTCCCGTGATGTGTGTGTCGGCGTTGACCAACGAGGCGGTGCCCGAACTGTGGGAACAGGTGGTCGAGCATCGACGGGTCATGAGTGCCTCCGGGGAGCTGGAGGAGCGCCGCCGAAGCCAACAGGTGCGCTGGATGTGGGGTCTGCTGGAGGACCGGCTGATCGCCTCGTTGCACGCCGACGAGGCGGTCGCCGCCGTGGTGCGGCGGGCCGAGTCGGCGGTGCGCTCGGGTGAGGTGCCGGCGCCGGTTGCGGCCGAGGAGATCTGGGCGGCCTACGGCTCGGCGGTAGGCCGGTCGGACTGAATCGCCCGAATACGGTGTGTGGTTGCCGAGAATACTTGCGCCACGCTGCGTGGTGTGGCTGAATCGGGGCATGCGGAAGCGAGAAGCGGCCGGCCCGCGGCCTGCGGTGGCGTTGACCCTGGCGACGGCCGTCGGGGTGCTGGTCGGGTCGATGATGGCGTGGCGCACTCCCGTGGCCACGGCGCAGGCCGTACCGGAGGCCGTGGAGGCCACGGAGCCCGTCCCGGGCGTTGCGCCGGAGTTGGTGGAACAGCTGGCGGAGATCTCGGTGCGGGTGGAGGCGTCGCGCTGCGACGGCCCGGTGCAGGGCTCCGGGGTGCTGTTGGACGACGGGTCGGTGGTCACCAACCGCCACGTGCTGGGTGACACGACGGGGGCCAGGGTGGTGCTCAACGACGGGTCGGTGCGACCCGTGGAGGAGTATCGGGTGCAGCATGTGGAGGACCTGGCGGTGGCCAAGGTCGGGAACGACTCGGACGGAACCGATGGCGTCGATCCCTTGCCGGCTCCGGTGGAACCAGGCCAGCTGATCATCGTTGCGGGCTTCCCGGGGGGTGCCCCGCTGCAGGTGGACACGGGCCGGGCGCTCGGCTGGGTGGACGGGCGGAACTACGGCGTCGGACCCACGGAGTTGTTGCTGACCGACGTGGACGTCATCGGCGGGTCGTCGGGCAGTGGGGTGTTCAACCCCGACGGCCGGTTGCTGGGGGTGGTGGTCTCGCGCGACGTGTCCACCGGGGGTGCGGTGGTCATCCCTGCCGCCCAGCTGGAGGTTCCCAACAGGTCGACCCCGGTGGGTTGGAGGCTCTGTTAGCTCCCCACAACCGGGCCGAGGTCTCACACTGGGTCTCACCCACCAGGTCTGCCACCGGTGGGTGCCCCGCAACGACGTTGGCCCTCGAAGCGAACTTCGAGGGCCAACGTGTGGGTGGTGCGCGAGGAGGGACTTGAACCCTCACGTCCTTTCGGACACAGGAACCTGAATCCTGCGCGTCTGCCAATTCCGCCACTCGCGCGTGGCCGGCAGATGATAGCGCACGGCTCGGCGGCCGGCGTCAGGGTATTTGGGCCCGCGTGGCGGCCGATTCTCTCACGGTCGACCTCGCAGGGTGTCAGGGATGGGTATCGTGTGCGCCGTGGGTATCCAAGGATTCGAACGACGGCTGGAACACCTCATCGAGGGCACGTTTGCGCGGGTGTTCCGCAGCGGCCTCAACCCGGTGGAGCTGGGGCGCAAGTTGGTGCGGACCCTGGACGACAAGCGCTCGGTGGGCGTGAACGGCCGGGTGATCGTCCCCAACAGCTTCACCTTCGTGCTGAGCGACGACGACTACGAACAGATGGCCGACATGGCGGGCGTGCTGGCACGCGATCTGGGCGACGCCGCCCGCGAGCATGCGCGCGACATGGGGTACTCCTTTGCGGGCCCCATCGAGACCACCTTTGCCGTGAGCGAGGACCTACGTCCGGGCGTGTTCGAGGTGGAGGCCGTTCACAAGGAGGGTGATGGCTCGCCGGTTGGGAGCCTGCTGCTGCCCACCGGCGACCGGGTGCCCTTGGGCCAGTATGTGGTGTCGGTGGGGCGCCAGACCGACTGCACCATCGTGTTGGGCGACCCCAAGGTGTCGCGACGCCACGCCGAGGTGCGGCCATCGGGGAGCGGGTTCGTGCTGGTCGACCTCAGCTCCACCAACGGCAGCTACGTCAATCGTCAGCGGGTCAGCCAGCACCAGCTGGTGGACGGCGACGAGTTGGGATTCGGCCACACCTACTTCTTCTTCGAAGCGTTCTGAACGCTCAGCGGCACCGGCATGCGCCGTGTGGCCGGTAATCTCTCTCCGTGCCCGAGCAGCTGCTCAACCTGCTGAAGATCTGCCTTCTGGTTCTGCTGTACCTGTTCTTCCTCCGCGTGCTGCGGGCGGTGTGGGCCGAGGTGTCGGCCCTGAAATCCTCCGGCGCCACCGCCGGGCATGGAGCCGTGCCGGTTTGGCGGCGCCGGGCGCCGCTCGAAGGCGCCCCGAGGCCTCCAGGTGTTGGAGCCGCCGAATGGCGTGGCCGCGCCATGGCCATGGCCCCGCACGTCACGATCGGACGCGATCCCGACTCCACCCTCCCCATCGCGGACAACTACCTCTCCCACCAACACGCCCGGATCGTGGAGCGTGACGGCGACTACCTGTTGGAGGACCTGGGGTCGACGAACGGCACCTACCTGAACGGCAAGCGGATGACGGCGCCGGCCCCGCTGCGTCGTGGGGACCGGGTGCAGGCCGGGAACCTCGTGGTCGAAGTCACATGACCTCCTTCGCCTGGGGAGGAGCCACCCACACCGGGCAACTGCGGTCGATGAACCAGGACAACCTGCTGGTTGCGGATGGCCTGTTTGCGGTGGCGGACGGCATGGGCGGGCACCTGGGCGGGGAGGTGGCCTCCGAGCGTGCGCTGGCCGTCATCGCCCAGCGCCAACCCCAAGGAGTGGATGCCCTGGTCGAGGCGGTGCGGGCCGCCAATGCGGCGGTGCACGCCGAGTCGGCGGACAACCCCGAGCTTCGGGGCATGGGCACCACGCTTGTGGCCGCGGCGCACAGCCCGGATGGCAGCCTCGCCCTGGTCAACGTGGGCGACAGCCGCGTGTACCTGTATCGCGACGGCGAGCTCAAGCAACTCTCGGAGGACCACTCGCTGGTCGAGACCATGGTGCGTCGGGGTCAGATCACCGCCGAGGCCGCGCTCACCCATCCGCAGCGCAACGTGGTGCTCCGTGCGCTGGGGGTGGACTCGGAGGTCGACCTGGATGCGTGGCGGCTGGAACCGGCCGACGGCGATCGGTTGCTGTTGTGCAGCGACGGCCTATTCAACGAGGTGAGCGGCCCTCAGATTGCCGGGATCCTGGAGGGAAACCAGGATCCAAACGCTGCCGCCGAGCGGCTGATCGAGGCCGCCAACGAGGGGGGTGGCCGTGACAACATCACCGTGGTGGTGGTGGATCTGTCCGACGGCACCACCTCCGCACCCGTGGAGGAGCGCCTGACCCAGGTGCTCTTCGCCGATGCCTCGTTGCCCGGGGCGGAGGATACCGATGACACCACCCGCGAGGTGGCGGTGCCCGTGGGCGTCACCTCGCCCGAGGAACCCGACGATCCGCTTCCCCCGGCCTCCGACCCCGAGGTCGACCCGGGAGCGGACCCCGACGGCGTGTCCGAAGGGGACCCGGCCGAGCCCAGCCGCTCCGTCTTGCGCACGTTGGTCTTCCTGTTGGCCATCATCCTGACGTTTGCCGTGGCCCTGGCCGGTGTGGGCGCGTGGGGGCGCATGTCGTGGTTCGTCGGCCTGTCGCCCGACGATCAGGTCACCGTCTATCAGGGGCGGCCGGGTGGCTTCCTGTGGCTGGAGCCCACCGTTTCGGAGCAGTCGAAGCTGCGCAAGGATGACCTGGAGGAGGCGGACCTGTTGGAGCTGTCCGACGGGAAGGTGGTGGCCAGCCGCTCCGACGCGCAGCGCTACGTGGCCAACCTGGAGGAGCGGGCCGTGGAGCGGGCCTCCACCACCACCAGGGCGACCACCACCACGAAGAAGCCCACCACCACGAAGAAGCCCACCACCACGAAGAAGCCCACGACCACCAAGAAGCCGGCCACGACCAAGGCGCCGGCGACGACCAAGAAACCGGCCACCACCACGGCCAACGCAGTTCGCGTTCCGGTGGTGCTGCCGCCGGCCGTTGGGGCCGTCGGGTGAACGGCAAGGCGCGCCGCACCACCGAGCTTGGGCTCATCCTTCTCGCGCTGGTCATCATCGGTGCCGCCTACACCCTGGCCAGCCTGGGAAGCCGAGCCTCCCTCCCCGCCGACGTGGTGCCGTTCCTGGTGATGATCGTGGTGCTTGTATTGGTGGCCCACCTGGCCACCCGTCGCCTGGCGCCCAATGCCGACGGCATCATCCTGCCGGTGGTGACGTTGCTCAACGGCCTGGGGTACGTCTTCATCGCCCGAATCGACCAAGACCTGGCCGCCAAGCAGGCGGGCTGGACCGCCGTCGGCGTGATGGCGTTCGTGGTCACGCTCGGCCTGGTGCGGCGAGTCAAGGACCTGGCCACCTACGGGTACACGCTGTTGCTGGCCGGCCTCGGCCTGTTGCTCCTGCCGCTGATCCCCGGGGTGGGGCGGACCATCAACGGAGCCCGCATCTGGGTGGGCCTCGGGCCGTTCTCCCTGCAGCCGGCGGAGTTCGCCAAGATCGCGTTGATCCTGTTCTTCGCCACCTACCTGGTGAACAACCGGGAGCTGCTGGGGCTCACCAACTGGCGGCTGGGGCCGCTGCATCTGCCGGCACCGAAGTTCCTGGCGCCGGTGCTCCTGGCCTGGAGCGTGGCCCTGCTGATCATGATCGTCCAGAAGGACCTGGGTTCGGCGCTGCTGTTCTTCGTGCTGTTCCTGGCGATGATGTGGATTGCCACCGAGCGGCTCATCTATCCCGTGGTCGGCGGGCTGATGTTCGCGGCGGGGGCCACAGCGGCATGGTCGCAGCTCGGCCACGTGCAGGATCGGGTGTCGGCCTGGATGAACCCGTGGGACCTGGCGGGAGGGGCCGGCTTCCAGATCGTGCAGGGCACCTACGCGCTGGCCTGGGGCGGCATGGGTGGGCAGGGCCTGGGTCGCGGCTACGGCATCCAGGGGCTGGAGAACGCGTTCGTCGCCACCGATTCCATCTTCGTGGTCATCGGCGAAGAACTGGGGATCTTCGGGTCGACGGGAATCCTGGCCGCCTTCCTGCTGATCACCGGCGCCGGTTTCCGCATCGCCATTCGAGCCGAGGATCCGTACCACAAGCTGTTGGCCGCGGGGCTGACCGTGTCGTTGTCGTTTCAGGCCTTCGTCATCCTGGGAGGTCTGCTTCGGGTGTTGCCCCTGACGGGGATCACGCTGCCGTTCCTGTCCTACGGCGGGTCGTCCCTGGTGGCCAACTACGTCTTGGTTGCGCTGCTCATCCGGACCTCCGATGAGGTGTCGACGAGGGGCGAGGCCATCCCGCGCCGCACCCGGGTGAGCGTGGCGGCCACGGCGTGAACACCCAGATCCGCCGGGTCGCCCTCGGCATGCTGGTGCTCTATGGGGCGCTGTTCATTCGGCTCAACGTGGTGCAGGTGTTCTCGGCGCCCGACCTCAACGCACGCGAGGGCAACAACCGTCAGGTGCTCCGGGACTTCGACCGCCCTCGGGGCAAGATCCAGACGGCCGACGGCACGGTCGTGGCCTTCACCGAGGAGGTCGACAACCGGCGGTTCGACTACCAGCGCCGCTATCCCACCGGCGACCTGTTCGCCCACATCACGGGGTACTTCACGCTGAACCTGGGCTCCACCGGGGTGGAGCGCAGCTACGGCGACGAACTGTCCGGCCAGTCCTCCGAACTGGAGTTCAAGGCCCTGACCAACCTGTTCGACGCCGAGGCCCCCACCGGCGACGTGGTGCTGTCGCTGCGCCGCGACCTCCAGGAGACCGCACGCGATGCCTTGGGGGACCGCCAGGGTTCGGTGGTGGCCCTCGATCCCCGCACCGGGGACGTGTTGGCCCTATGGTCCTACCCCAGCTACGACCCGAACCAGCTGGTTGAGGGCACCTCCGACGAGACCCTGTTCCGCAAGACGGCCCTCGACAACGATCCACAGAAGCCGTTGCTGGCCCGGTCCTACCGCGAGCTCTACCCGCCGGGCTCCACCTTCAAGGTGGTGACCGGTTCTGCGGGCATCCGCTCGGAGAAGGTCACCGTGGACTCGCCGTCCTATCCCCGCCTGCGCAACTGGGCACCGCCGGGTACGACCCGCCCGTTGTCGAACTTCGACGGGTCGTTGTGCGGCGGCACCCTCGATGAGATCATGCGCGTGTCCTGCAACACCGCGTTCGCTCAGATGGGTTCGGGCACGGTGGGCCCTGAGGGCCTGGTGGACACCGCACAGGACTACGGCTTCGGCGACACGCCACCGCTCGACCTGCCGGGCGGGGTGAAGTCGGCCATCCCCACCGACTACGGACGACGGTTGGGCCCGTTTCCCGACGGCGAGGACGGCACGGTCTATGAGGACACGCCGGGGCTGGCCCAGGTCGCCATCGGCCAAGGCAACGCCCGAGCCACCCCGTTGCAGATGGCGCTGGTGGCGGCCGGCGTGGGCAACGAGGGCGTGATCATGGCGCCGCACGTGGTGGCGGAGGTGCGCGATGCCGCGGGCGACGTGGTGCGCGAGGTGAAGCCGGAGCGCTGGAAGACCCCGTTGGACCAGGACCAGGCGGCCGTGATGCGCCAGGTCATGGACAGCGTCGTCGCCGATGGCACCGCCAAGGCCATGGCCATCCCAAACGTTGAGGTCGGTGGTAAGACCGGCACCGCACAGACGGTAGGTGGCGTCGATCGGTCCCATGCCTGGGTCATTGGCTTCGCCGGTACGCCCGGCGAGCCGGCCGAGGTGGCCGTGGCGGTCATCGTCGAGGCCCAGGAGGGCGTTTCGGAACAGACCGGCGGGCGGGTGGCGGCGCCGATTGCCCGCCGCATGTTGCAGACGGCCCTGTTTCCCCAGCCCGCCGGTGACGCCGGGAACGGGCCGACCGGCGGGGGCGGATGATGCCGTGCCGGGGCCGGCGCTGCGGTCCGCACGCTGTGAGACGGTCTCAGCTACCGGTGCCCGGTGCGCCGGGTGGCCGCACCTCCACCGGTAGTGTGAGGCCACGATGACCCAGCCGTCCGAGGTGCTGAGTGATCGCTACGAACTGCACCGGAAGCTGGCTCGCGGCGGCATGGCAGACGTGTGGCTTGCTCGCGATCGCGTGCTCGACCGCCCCGTCGCGGTCAAGATCATGTTCCCGGAGTTCGCCACCGACCCGTTGTTCGTGGAGCGGTTCCGGCGCGAGGCCAAGTCCGCCGGCAACCTGAACCACCCCAACATCGTCGGGGTCTACGACTGGGGGGAACAGGGCGGCACCTACTTCATCGTCATGGAATACATCGACGGGCCGTCGGTGGCCGAGGTGCTGAGCAAGGAGGGGCCGCTGCACCCGCGTCGGGCGGCGGAGGTGGCCGCCGACGTCGCCGAGGCCCTGGGCTTCGCACACGGCGAGGGCGTCATCCATCGCGACATCAAGCCGGGCAACATCATGTTGACCAAGACGGGCCGGGCCAAGGTGACCGACTTTGGCATCGCCCGCCTGTCGACGGCCCCCAACAACGAGCTGACCAAGGCCGGGTCGGTCATGGGCACCGCCACCTACTTCTCTCCCGAGCAGGCCCAGGGCCATCCGCTGGACGGTCGCTCCGATCTGTACTCGCTGGGGGCGGTGCTCTTCGAGATGCTCACCGGTCGGCCACCGTTTCAGGCCGAATCGCCGGTGGCCATCGCCTACAAGCATGTCCAGGAGCGCCCGCCCCGGCCGGCCTCCGTGCTGCAGGGGCTGCCCTTCGCGGTCGAGGCGGTCACGCTGCGGCTGCTGACCAAGAACCCGGCCAACCGGTATCCGGATGCCGGCGAACTGCGCGACGATCTGCACCGTTTCCTGGCCGGGCAGACCACCCGGGCCGAGTTGGCATTGCGTCGAGCGCAGAATGCGCCACCGCCCCCGGGCTCAACCCAGGCCACCCAGGTGGTGGCCACCACGCCGGGCTTGGAGCAGCCCGCCACGACTGCGGTGGCCTCCGCCGAGGAGGCCGAACCCGATCCCGACGGCGAGGACGATTCGGGGTCCCGCACCAAACGCTTTGCCCTCATCCTGGTGGCCCTGTTCCTGCTGCTGGCGCTGACCGTGGGCGCAGCCTTCGCCCTGCTGGGTGGAAACGGGCCCGAGCGCAAGGCCGTGCCCGACGTGATCGGACAGCAGCTCGATGAGGCCCGCTCGACGCTGGAGGCGGCGGGTTTCACGGTGAAGGAGCAGGCGTTCCCCAAGGACGGGGTGGCCGAGAACGAGGTGCACGCCACCGACCCGGAGCCCGGCAGCGATGCCGAGGAGGGCTCGGAGGTCACCGTCATCTTCAACCCGTCCGCCACCCCGGTTGCCGTGCCCGACGTCGTGGGGAAATCCTTCGACGAGGCTCAGACGATCCTGCGCGAGGCCGGGTTCATCGATATTCGGTCGAAGGACGCCGAGAACGCCGAGGGCGAACCGGGAGAGGTGCTCAGCCAGGTGCCGGTGGGTGGCAGCGAGAAGCCGGTGACCGAGACCATCACCCTGACCATCGTCCCCATCCCGACGGTCGAGGACATCCCCGACGTGGCAGGCATGGATGTGGACGAGGCGACGCAGGTGCTTGAGCAGGCCGGGTTCAAGGTGGCTCGACAGTCCTCGGAGCCGTCCAACTCCATCCCGTTGGGCAAGGTCATCCGCACCGACCCGACCGGGGAGGCCGAGACCGGCAGCGAATTGCGGCTGTTTGTGTCCAGCGGGCCGGCCACCGTGGAGGTGCCGAGCGTGGAGGGGCTGGCCGAGAACGCGGCGCGAACCCGCCTGTCCCAGCGCGGGCTGAAGGCGTCGACCGAGACCCGGGTGGTGACCGATCCGGACTTGGACGGCCTGGTCCTGTCCTCCAACCCGGCGGGCGGTGAACGGGTGGATCCGGGCACCACCGTCACCCTGGTGGTGGGCAGCTATCGGGCTCCCACCACGGCGCCGCCCGCCACGCCGGCGCCCACCCCTGCGCCGACCCAGGCCCCGACGACCCGGGCCACCACGACCACGGCGGCGGCGACCACGACCACGGCGGCGGCCACGACCACGGCGCCCTGATGACCCTCGTCGAACCGCCTCCCGTGGCCGACCCCGACGAGGCGACACCGGCCGCCGGCCACGCCTCCGCCCGGGACCGGTTGCGCAGGCGCCAGCGCCGCGGGCTGCGGTCGGGTCGCCTGGTGGTGCTCATCTTCCTGGCGTTGTTGGGCGCCGGCGTTCCGCTGTTGGCGTTGTCCCCCACGCTCAACCCGGCCGATCTGTTGCTCGGTCGGTATCGCTTCCAGGACACCCCCGAGGTGGTCGACCTCACCCAGCCCAAGGCCATTCAGCGCTTGGTGAGGGAGGGGCTGGACGCGGAGGTGGAGTTCGCCTACTCGGCGACCGTCCCCCGCGGCGAGGTGGCCGCGCAGGACCCACCGGCGGGTGAGCCGGTCCGTCGGGGTGGAACGGTCACCCTCACGGTGTCGCGCGGGCAGGCCGAGTTCGTCATCCCCAACCTGGTGGGAACCACGAAGGAATCGGTCGACAAGGTGTTCGCCGACACCGGAATCAAGCTGGAGGTGCTCGAGCTGCCCAGCGAGGATCGGGTGGCCGGGGAGGTGATCCGCCAGGACCCGCTGCCGGGCGAGGTGGTCCACACGGGCGACACCGTCAACCTGGTGGTGTCTCAGGGGGCGCAGAAGCGCAAGGTGCCCGAGGTGCGGCGGCTTCCTAGCGAAGGTGCGGCGTTCATCCTGGGCAACGCAGGGTTTGTGGTGGAAAAGGTGACGCTCGAGCGCGACCCGTTCCTGCCCAAGGGTGCGGTGCTGCGCAGCGACCCGCCCGCCGGCGAGAACCTGGACAAGGGGACAAAGGTGGAGCTGATCGTCAGCGACGGCCCACCCCAGGTGAAGGTGCCGCGCCTGGTGGGCACCCAGGAGGCTCAAGCTCTCGAATCGTTGGAGTCGGTGGGGCTGATCGCCGCGACGACCACGCAGTTGGGCGGCCCCACCGATCCGCTGAACGGACAGATCCTCAGCCAGGAGCCTGCGCAGGGCACCACGCTGGACCCGGGCGACGTCGTGGAGCTGGTCGTGGGCAGGCAGGGGACGGGCGGATGACGGCCCCGACGGTGGTCGGGCCGGCGACGCCCGCCGAGCCCCAGGTCCCCTGGCCGGCGGCCGACGAGCCCGATCTCGCCGAGCCCGATCCCGCCGAGCCGGCGGGCCGGGTGACCGAGGTCGGCGACATGGAGGTTGTCGATGGCGGCGGGGGCTGGGGGTCGCTGGCCGTGGGGCTGGTGGTGCTGATCGCCCTCATGTGGCTGTCGGTGGATGCGTTCAGTCAGCGCTGGGGCGTCGATCGCGACGTGGTCGTGCCCGACATCGAGGTCGCCGACTTCTCCGGCCTGGGCCTGGCGGATGCGCAACGAGCCGTGGAGGCCAGCGGGCTGGTGGCCAACGTGGAGTTTCAGGCCAACGACCTGGAGGAGTTTCCGCCGGGCAGCATCTTCACCCAGCGCCCGCTGGAAGGCACCAAGTTGGCGGCCGGTTCGAGCGTCACCCTGATCGCCAGCTCGGGTCCGTCCCAGTTTGTGGTGCCGGACGTGTCGGGCCAGGAGCTTGGCGAGGCCATGCAGCTGGTGTTCGCCATCGGCCTCGTGCCCAAGCCGGTGGCGGAGTACTCCGATTCGGTGCGCATCGGCGAGGTGCTGGAGACCAGGCCGCGTCCCGGCACCGAGATCGCCCAGAACAGCGAGGTGGAGATCGCCGTCTCGGCCGGATACGCGCCGCGCAAGGTGCCCGAGATGGTGGGCAAGCCCGCGGAGGAGGCGCTGAACGTGCTGGGCCGCAGCGGACTGGGAGCCGGCGACATCCAGACCGTGTTCCGCCGCGACGCCGAAGTAGGCACGGTGGTGGAGATCTCGCCGGAGGCCGGCTCGATCCTGCCCAGGAACTCGGCGGTGGACGTGGTGATCGCCGGCCCCCCACCCACCGCAAGCGTTCCCTCGGTGGAGGGCCTCGGGCGCTCCGTTGCCGAGGGTGCGCTCAACAAGGCGGGGTTGTCGCCCCGCATCCTGTTGTTGCAGGTGCCGCTGGGCAGCCCGGACGACGGCAGGGTCATCAGCCAGGGCGTACCGCCTCAGGCCGAGGTGGAACCCGGCTTCGAGGTGGAGCTCATCGTCGGGCGGGCGCCGCCTCCACCCACCACGCTTCCCCCGGTGACCGTCCCCGAGCCGGTTGAACCCACCCCGACTCAGCCGGCCCCCACGGCGGCGCCCCCGCCGGTGACCGCAGCACCAACCGCGGCGCCGGCAACCACCGAGCCACCCGCCACCAGCCCGGAGACCACCGCCCAGGTGCCCGTCGGGGGCGGCTAGCCGCGCAGCGGCTCGGCAGCGCTGAACTGCAGGAAGTTGGCCAGTAGCTCGTGGCCCCCGGTGGTGAGGATCGACTCGGGGTGGAACTGGACGGCCTCGGTGGGTTGGGAGCGATGGCGCAGGCCCATCACCAGCCCATCGGCGGTGCGGGCGCTGACCTCGAGCTGGTCCGGAACCGTGGCCCCATCCACGATCAGCGAGTGGTAGCGCGTGGCCTCGAACGGGTCCGGCAGGCCGGCAAACACGCCCCGGCCGTCGTGATGGATGAGCGACGTCTTGCCGTGCATGACCTGTGGTGCCCGAACCACCGACGCGCCGTTCACCTCGCCCAGGCACTGCATGCCGAGACACACCCCCAGGATGGGAAATTGGCCGCCGAGCTCTCCCAGCACGTCCAGCGACACGCCGGCGTCCGACGGGCGGCCGGGGCCCGGCGAAATGACGATCCCGTCGGGTGCGAGCGCTTCGATGCCGGCCACGTCGATGGCATCGTTGCGCGCCACGTGAGGTTCGGTCCCCAACTCGCCCAGGTACTGCACCAGGTTGTAGGTGAAGCTGTCGTAGTTGTCGATGACGAGGATGCGGGGCGGCACCGTTGCAGGATATCGAGCGCCCCATTCGGAGTTCCCCCGGCACCCTCTAAGCTGAGTTCCATGGCCAAGCCCACCAAACGACGTGTTGACGGAACGACCTCCAAGCGGGTCACCCCGAAGGCTTCCGCCCAGAGTTCCAAGCGCGCCACCGGCGGGGACGGCGCTCGGGATGATCGACCCCTCAAGCCCGGCACGGCGGCCGCGGAGGGCAAGCGTGCCTCGAAGCGGGTGGCCGAGGGCCACGAGTCCAGGCGCTACACGGCGCCCAGCCACATGGACATGCCCTCGCCGTGGTGGGTGCCCACCATCATGTGGACCTTCATCGGCGCGGGAGGCCTGGCGATCATCCTGAACTACGCCGAGGTGCTGCCCGGAACCTCCAACGGTGCCAGTGGCTGGTACCTGATCGGGGGGTTGGTGGCCATCCTCATCGGCATCATGACGGCCACCCAATACCGCTAGCCGCTGCCCGCGTCAAGAGCCCGGGGAAGTTACATCGCTGTGACTTACCACAGGTTTATCCACAGGTGGGGATAAGTCACAGGTCGTCGATCGGGGCCACCAGATCCATGTCGTCCATGCAGTGCCGTGGCGGCTCCGGGTCCTCCTCCACGGCGGACGTCATGCGCACCTCGGCGCCGCACACGGCGCAGCGATAGGTCAGCTTCACCTTGCGCAGCGTGCCCGGCTCGGGCGGGGGTGGCAGCGGCGTGGCCATGGAGCGGGCCATGGCGATCCCCGGATAGGCCAGTGCGCCGATGGCCAGCACCGCCAGCGCGGTCCGCACGGGCGGTTGCCCCCAGATGCCGACGAGGGCACCCCACACGGCGGCTCCAACGGCCAGGCGGCCGGCCCAAACGCCGATGGGCATGCGGCGCGACGAAGCCTGCTCCGGCGAGGTGTCACTCACCGGAGCACGCCCCGTTGCTGGTTCGGCTGCCCGCGTGGTTCACGCCACCAGTCTGGCCGCGCCGCGGGAAGGAGCGAGATCAGCCCAGGCGCTCGATGATGGCCGCATTGGCCATGCCGCCGCCCTCGCACATGGTCTGCAGGCCGTAGCGGCCACCGGTGCGCTCCAGTTCGTTGACCAGGGTGGACAACAGCTTGGTGCCGGAGCAGCCCAGCGGGTGGCCCAGGGCGATCGCCCCGCCGTTGACGTTCACCTTGGCGTCGAAGGTCTCGTCGTCCAGGCCCATGTCGGCCTTCCAGGCCAGCACCACCGAGGCGAAGGCCTCGTTCACCTCGAACAAGTCGATGTCGTCGATGCTCATGTTGGCCCGCTCCAGCACCTTCTGGGTGGAGGGGATGGGGCCGGTCAGCATGGTGACGGGGTCCACCCCGGCCAGCGCGAAGGCGTGGAAACGCGCCCGCGGGGTCAGCCCCAGCTCAGCGGCCTTCTCCTCGCTCATGATGAGCGCAGCGGAGGCGCCGTCGGTGATCTGCGAGCTGTTCGCTGCGGTCACCTTGCCGTCGGGTTTGAACGCGGGCTTCAGCTTGGCCAGGCCCTCAGCGGTGGTGCCGGGCCGAATGCCCTCGTCGGCGGTGACCGGTGCGTCCTCGATGGTGACCTCGCCGGTCTCCTTGTCGCGCCGGCGGCCCTGCACCGGGATGATCTCGTTGTCGAAGCGACCCTGGTCGCGGGCCCGCTCGGCGAACTGCTGGCTGCGGGCGCCGAATGCGTCGAGGTCCTCGCGGCTGAGGCCCCACTGGTCGGCGATCATCTCGGCGGAGATGCCCTGGGGCACCAGTCCGCCCTTGTCGGCGTAGCGCTCGTTCATGCCGTCGGTGAAGGGGAAGCCGACGCCCTTGGAGATGGAGGCCCCCATGGGCACCAGGCTCATCTCCTCAACGCCGGCGGCCACGACCACGTCGTAGGCGCCGGCCATGACGCCCTGGGCGGCGAAGGTGTAGGCCTGCTGGGAGGAACCGCACTGGCGGTCGATGGTGGTGGCGGGCACGGTGTCGGGCCAGCCGGCGGCCAGCACGGCGTTGCGGCCGACGTTCAGGCCCTGGGCGCCCACCTGCATGACGCAGCCCATGATCACATCGTCGACGATGGCCGGATCGAGGTCGTTGCGCTTCTGCAGCGCCATGAGCGCCTCGGCGGCCAGGTCCGCGGGATGCCATCCCGACAGGACGCCGTTGCGCCTACCTCCGGCGGTGCGGACGACATCGACGATCACTGCGTTGGGCATGAGGTGCTCCCTGATGGGGTTGGAGTTCGGTGGAGGGCGGGCTCTTGACCGGCCGGTCAAGAGTCTCGCCGAGCGGGTATCCCCGGTCAACCGGTTCAGTGGCAGAAGCGGTGGGCCGGAAGTCGGGGCGGCGACTACTCTCGGCGGTTCATCGACACCCGGCATCAATGCCACGCCGACGAGGGGGACACGCCATGACGCAGACCGACCAAGAGATCCTGGCACGTGTGGAGGGCCAAACCGTTCCGTCGGTCTTCATGACCACGGTGGCCGCCCACGGCGACCGCGTGGCGCTGCGCTGGATGGACGGCGAGGAGTGGGGCGAGGCGACGTTCTCCGACTACGCCGACCAGGTGGCCGCCGCGGCCGCCGGGCTCCGGGCGCTGGGCGTCGGCAAGGGCGACCGCGTCGTCATCATGATGCGCAACATCCCCCAGTTCCACGTGGCCGACCTGGCCACCGTGTTCCTGGGCGCCACTCCCATCTCCATCTACAACAGTTCGTCGCCGGAGCAGGTGGCCTACCTGGTGGGCGACTGCGGCGCCAAGGTGGCCGTGCTGGAGAACGACACGTTCCTGGGTCGCTTCCAGCAGGTGCGGGCGGACCTTCCGGCGCTGGAATCGATCGTGACCCTGCACGGCGGCGGCGACGGCACCGTCGCCTGGGCCGACTTCATGGGCCACGACCCGCTCGACCTGGCCGCCGAGGCGGGCAACGCCACCCCGGACGATCTGGCCACGGTCATCTACACGTCCGGCACGACCGGCAACCCAAAGGGCGTGATGCTGACCCACCGCAACGTCACCTGGACGGGCGAGTCGCTGCGCGAGACGTTCCCGTTCGAGGAGACCGTCGGCATCAAGGTGGTGTCGTATTTGCCCATGGCCCACATCGCCGAGCGCATGGTGTCGCACTACTCCAGCGTCATGCTGGGCTACGAGGTCAGCTGCTGCCCGGAGACCTCGGAGCTCACCACCTACGTGGGAGCGGTGCACCCCAACCTCATGTTCGGCGTGCCGCGGGTGTGGGAAAAGATCCACTCCGGCATCCTGGCGGCCCTGTCCGCCGACCCGGAGAAGGAGCAGAAGGTCGCCGAGGCGGTCGAGGCGGCGCTGCCCATCATGGCCAAGATGGATGCTGGCACGGCCACGGAGGACGAGATCGCCACGTGGCAGTTCCTCGATGACGTGGCGTTCTCCGCCATCCGCGCCCTGCTTGGGCTGGACGAGCTGCAGCTGGCCGTCACCGGTGCTGCCCCCATCGCCGCCGAGCTGCTCAGCTGGTTTAGGGCCATCGGGGTCAACCTGTGCGAGATCTACGGCATGTCCGAGTCCACCGGCCCCATGACCTTCACCGCCGAGCGCGTGAAGGCCGGGTCGGTCGGTCCGGCCATCCCGGGCTCCGAGATCGCCCTGGCAGAGGATGGGGAGGTCATCTTCCGTGGCTCCAACGTGTTTGTCGGCTACCTCAACCAGCCGGAGAAGACCGAGGAGACCATTGGCGATGGCTGGCTGCACTCGGGTGACATTGGCACCATCGACGACGACGGCTACCTCACCATCGTCGACCGCAAGAAAGAGCTGATCGTCACCGCCGGTGGCAAGAACATCAGCCCGGCCAACCTCGAGGCCGAGCTGAAGATGATCGACATCGTGGGCCAGGCCGCGGCCATCGGCGATCAGCGCAAGTTCGTCTCGGCGTTGCTGGTGCTGGACCCGGAGGTGGCGCCGGTGTGGGCGCAGAAGCAGGGCATCGAGTTCGGCTCGCTGGGCGAGCTGGCCGCCGACGATCGCGTGCGGGCCCACATCGACGAAGGCGTAGCCGAGGCCATGGCGGGGTTCAACCACGCCGAGGCCGTGAAGCGATGGGTGATCCTGGGTGACGAGTGGGAGCCCGACTCCGACCTGCTCACTCCCACCTCCAAGCTGAAGCGACGGGGCATCCTGGCCCGGTACGCCGACGAGATCGAGTCGATGTACGCCTGAACCGATGCACGCCTGACCGATGTACACCTGAACCGATGCACGCCTGAGCGGCGGGCGATGGCCCGCTGCCGTGGCGGTGGCTGGTGCGGTGGGAGGCCGGCGTCGGTTATGCGGCGGTGTGCGCTGCTCCTGGGAGCGCCGATTCTGGATGCACCGATTCTGGGTGCGCTGCGCCTGGGTGCGCAGATTCTGGGTGGTTTGGCGTCGCTTGGGGCCGCGCCGCTGCCGGGTGTGGTGGGGCCGGTTGGGGTGGCGGGTCGGGGACCGAGCGGATGGGTTGGGGTTGGATGTTCATGCCGGTGGGGGTGTTGGTGATGGTGAGGCGTTGTTCGTGGACCATGGTGTGGTGGGTGCTGCAGAGGAGGCACAGGTTGTCGAGGTTGGTGGTGCCGCCGTGTGACCACCAGTTGATGTGGTGGACTTGGTAGTCGGGGGCGGTGACAGATGATGCAGCCTTGGTCGCGGGCGGTGACCGCTGTGCGTTGGGCGGGGTGGCGAGACGGGTTGTGCGGCCGAGCCAGAGCGGTTGGCCGTGGGTGTTGAACACGGCGGGGATGATGTCGGCGTCGCAGGCGAGCGGCGGATGGTGTCGGCGGGGAGGGTGCCGTCGGGGAGTGTGCCGTCGCCGAGGAGTTTGCGGAGCAGGTCGAGGTTGGCGATGACCAGCAGTTGGGTGTGGTTTGGTGGGGCGGGACCGGTGTCAGCTCGGGCTCCCCGTCAGCCCCGTCAGCGTTGTGGGCCGTTGCCGGTGGTGGGGTTGGCCTGGCGGGCCCAGCACCATCAGCCGTGCCGCTGCCGCCGCTGCGGTGCCGGTGCCGCCGCCGCCGGCGGTCTCGGTGTCGTCGGTGTCGTCGGCGGTGACGCCGGTGTTCGTGTCGTGGCTGGTGTTGGTGTTGGTGTTGGTGTTGGTGTTGCGGCAGATGAGTGCTTCGAGGGCGTCAGCGCGGCGTTGCTCGACCCGGCGTTTGGTGCGGGCCGCACCGGGCAGGTTCTCGGCCCGCCAGATCTTGTCGACCATGGCCTGCAGATTGGTCGAAACACGGGCACCGGTGACCGGATCAAACTTCGCGAACAGATGACACATGCCGGTATCGGGATCGATCCACAACGACGCCATCCGCAAACGCCGCTGACGCCGGGCAACCGTGTTGGCCTCACCGGGCGAATCGGCAACGTCATCGCTGGCCATCGAACGCGCGAACGCGTCGGTGCCCTGGCGTTTCGCTCGTTCCAACAACGACGCTTCGTTGTCGCACCTTCGATGCCAGCTCCGGTGTGTTCACACGCGACGAGCTGTTCGGCCTGCCCGGTACTGATCTCGCCGCCTCCAGCGCCTCACGGGTCTTCGGGAGCTTCTCCAACCCTCAGCGGTCTTGGTTGCCTTGTTGGCTTGCCGCGACGACATCCCGCCCGCATCACGCAACCGGCCCGCAGCATCGCTGCGCCTGCGGGTCAACTCGGCGACCAGCAACGACCGGCGGGCCACCACCGCCGCATCAACCCGAGCCAACGCTGCGATCTCGGCATCCAACGCCGCCATCCCCATCCCGGAAACAGCGGTGCCGACCGAAAGCCCCCCACACAGGCACCCCCCACGGGGAGAACGGTGCCGGTCGGTCGTCATGTCCGTCATGTGGTTCACCTCCCGCCGGTGTGCGATGACAGAACCCACACTATCGAACGTGTGTTCGTCTGTCAAGCGCGGTTCGCTCACCCTCCTTTGAGCTCGGGTCGCGCCGCCCTCTCCATCGGTTGAGGACCGGGGTGCCTCCGGGCCAACAACCGCCCGTCACGAAGACCGACGATCGGGGAACGGGTCAGGCGGGCGCCGCCATGAGGCGCTCAGTTCAGCTCGGGGCGCCGGGGCCGCGGCCTGCGGCGCCGGCGTCCCGCGTTCTCGGGCACCACCCGGGGTGCTCCGGGCGCCTCGTCGTCACGTAGGGGTGACATGAGCAGGTCGATGCCCAGCCACAGGGTCTTGGTGAACGGCAGGCCCAACACCGCGACCCCGACGGCCCACAGCATCGCCGCCACCGCCAGCGGCACCGCTGGGATGTCGGGCAGCGTGGCCAGGCTTCCCACCACGATGACCGCAAACGTCGAGACGAACGTGACGATGGTGTTCATGCCGATGGCGCCGATGAAGGTGCCCGGTTCGCGTTCGAAGCGCAGGCCGCATCCAGGACAGGCCTTGGCGAGGCTGAAGTAGCGGCTGAAGAGGCCGCCGCGCCCACAGACGGGACACCGTCGGGTTGCGCCCCGAACCAGGATGCGCAGCGGGCTGATGCCCAGGTGGGTCGACGTGGAGGCAACCTCGGGCTTGGTTCGCGGCACGGGCCGGCCGGTTCGGGGATCGATTCTCGCCACGGCACCTCCCGATCGTTGGTTGCGGGACACGGCGGGCGCCCACCCTGCCCCGCGTCGCCGCAGGGCGCCAATGCGCCGGGTCGACCCGACCGCCCATCGCGGCGCTACGGTGCTGAGCGACCACCGGGGAGAGGGGTGCCACACCATGACGAACAGCAGGGACGATCACGACGGTGCCGGCGAGCCGGTGGTGGCACTGCTGAACGAGCAGTTCGCGGCAGCGGTCGCGCTGGCCCAGGAGGTGCCCGACGACCAGTGGAGCACCCCCACGGACCTGCCCGGCTGGACCGTCCAGGACTGCTTCAGCCACATGATCGGCGTCGAACGCCAGATGATGGGCGTCGCTGAGGAGACGCCGCCCCTCGATCACCTTCCGCACGTGCGAGACGACTTCGGCCGCATGGTGGAGGCGCCGGTGGAGCTGCGCCGCAGTCGAACACCGGCCGAGATCCGCAGCGAGCTGAGCGAGACGCTGGCCACGCGCCAAGCCGAGCTGGAGGGGTACCCTCCCGACAAGTTCGACGAGGACTCCTGGACCCCGGCCGGCCCGGGGTCCTATCGGGACTTCATGCTCATCCGGGTGTTCGATCTGTGGATGCACGAGCAGGATGTGCGCCACGCCCTTGGGCTGCCGGGTCACCTTGACGGGCCGGTCGTCGAATCGGTGTTGGCGGTGAATGCAACCGGGGCCTTGCCGATGATCATCGGGAAGCGAGCGGGCGCTCCGGGGGGCGCCGTCGTGGAGGTGGAGGTGGTCGGCGAGACCGAGGCCCGCTTCGTCGTCCAGGTGCGCGAGGTCGACGGCAAGCGGCGGGCCGCACTCGTGGACGCCGATGCGGTGGGCGAGCCCACGGCGCATATCCGCATCAACGTCGACCCCTTCATGCGCCTGTGCGGTGGCCGGGTGGAGGCGGCGGCGGTGCTGGACGTGGAGGAGCCCCAGGTGGTGCTCTCGGGCGACCGGGAGCTCGCCCGCACCGTCGTGGAGAACCTCACGTTCACGCCGTAAAGCGATCTGGTGTGACGATTTCTGGCGTCATCAGCGCGGCATCGTAGGTTCTCGCGCGTTGCTGCGCGCGGTATCCACCAGTTTGCGCGCGGTATCCACCAGTTTGTCAGGGCGCGTCGGTACCGTTTCGGCCATGGGCCGTCCACGTCAGTTCGATGAAACCCGGGTGCCGACGGCGGTTCGCCTTCCGGCCAGCCTGCACCGCCATCTCCATCAGGTGGCCGAGGAGCGAGACGTCTCGGCGAACCTGCTGGTGACGAGGGCGCTGGAGGCCTATCTCGATGCCCTCCCGCCCGTCGAGGAGGCGTTGCCCCTGCGGCTGAGCTCCTCCGAGCCGGCGGCGAGCGAGGTCTCGGCATGAGCGACGCGGTTGCCCTGCCGGAGCAGCACCGACGGCCCCGCAGGGGTCCCACCGCCACGTCCAACTTCGGGTCCGGCCGCAGGGAGGCACACGACGCCTCCGCGTTCTACGGGCGCTTCGTTCCCCCGGTGCTGTCCGGCGACGACACCGTGGCCGCTCCCGCCGCAGTCGATCAGCTGTATTGCGCCGATGCCCGCTCCATGGACGCGGTGGCCGACAACTCGGTGGCGCTGGTGGTCACCTCGCCGCCGTATTTCGCCGGGAAGGCCTATGAGGAGGCGCTGGGAACCGACGGTATCCCTGCGACGTACTTCGAGTACCTCCAGTTGCTCGCCGACGTATTCGCCGAGTGTCAGCGGGTGCTCGAACCCGGAGGGCGCATCGCAGTGAACGTCGCCAACCTGGGGCGCCGCCCCTATCGCTCCCTGGCCGGCGACGTCACGCAGATCCTGACCGACCTCGGGCTGCTGCTGCGGGGCGAGGTGGTGTGGTGGAAGGGTCGTGCGGCCGGTGGGTCGTGCGCCTGGGGCTCGTTTCAGCGCCCCGGCAACCCGGTGTTGCGTGACGTGACCGAGCGGGTTGTGGTGGCGGGCAAGGGTCGCTTCGACCGGGCGGTGAACCAGGCAGAGCGCCAACGGCGGGGCCTGCCGCATGTGGCCACCGTGTCGCGCGACGAGTTCATGGAAGCCACGACCGACCTGTGGGAGCTGCCCCCCGAACAGGCCAGCAGGGTTGGCCACCCGGCGCCGTTCCCCGTTGCGCTTCCCCAGCGCCTCATCGACCTCTACACCTACCGGGACGATCTGGTGCTCGATCCGTTCATGGGGGTGGGCTCAACTGCCGTGGCCGCCGTCCGCACCGGCCGCCACTTCGTGGGGTTCGACACCGACCCCGCCTACCTGGAGGTGGCGAAGCAGCGGGTGGCCTCCGAGCGGCTGGAGCGACTGGCGGCGCCACCGGTACCCGGCGTGGAGCTGCTGGCGGGCTCGACGGCATCCCTCCCAGGTGAGCGCGCTGTCGACGGCGCCCTGCGTCAGGGGCGCAAGCTGGCCGACGTGGCCGCCGCCATGGTGGGCGCCGCCGGGTTCGCCGACGTTCAGGCGGGCTGGAAGCCGAAGGGCCTGGGTGTCGAGTTGGCGCTGTCGGCCACCGATGGCAGGGGCCGCACCTGGGCCTTCGACCTGACGGGCGGCCTGACGGCAAGCGTCGGTGGACTGCGGCGAAACGATGTGCTCATGCGGTCGCTGGGCGTGGCCTCGGTGCTCCATCTCAGCGAGCACGCCCGCCCGCTGGTGCTGCTCAGCACCGACCTGCCCGCTCCCCACAGCCCGGGCGGCAAGGCGCTGCGTTCGCTCACGGGGCCGGACCGTCCCGTGCTCGCAGCGCTGGACCTGACCGATCCGGAATCCGCACCCGAGCTGGCCAGGCTGTTCGCGGGCTAAGCGCCGACCACGGCTCCGGGGCGGGCGTCACCGAGCGCCGCGCTGGGCCAGCCAGGCATCGCCCCGTCGTTTCGATGCCTGGGCCAACCAGGCGCCGGCGACCAGCTCCTCGATCTGGTCGAGCGACACCTCGTCGAGCCGCCGGGCCAGCAGCAGCACCGAGGGGTGACCGTCGAAGTGATCCGTCGCGAAGAACGGGGTCGCCGGGTCGTCCACCAGCGCCCGCTTCTCGTGTTCGTCCTCCACCCAGAACACGATCACGTCGTCGTAGCGTTCGCCCGTCTCGGGGTCGACCGCGTCGGCCCGGGGGTTGCGAAAGAACACGAACGACTTGCCGCCCACGGCGTAGACGGCGTTGCCCTTCGGCCCATCGCGACGATCCACGTGGGGCATGCCCGCCGCGAACCGATGCACGTCGTCGACGGTTGCAGGTGTGGTGCTCACGGCATCGGGCCCCCGGCCGATCGTATCGACCGGCCCCCGCCGTGCTCGCTGGAACCACCTGCGCGCAGCGCTCACGGAGGAGGGTGCGGATCTGGTGGGCCTTGTGCGACACCTCTCACACCCTGAGCGGCCTCTACGTCTTCGGTCACGCTATCGTTCAACTCTGCCAACGGCCCATAGGTAGCCATGTGGGGGCCACATATCCATCTCTGCAGATCGGTCAGTCGTCCGTCAAGCGTTCTAACGCGACTCTTGCGATTCCTGGCTCAGGGTCGCTCGCCAACCGCTGAAGGATCTCGCGCGGGGCCCTTCGGTTGTACGCCACCGTGTGTCGTACCGAATAGTCGGGATCTGATGCCACCTTGTCGAACACGTCCGCCGGACAGGCACGCCTCATTGCAACCCACCCGCGCACGTCCTCATCTGGGCCAGATCCGAGGTGGCGAAGCACCTCGGACGGAACAGTCTTGTTGTGGGCCACGGAAGCTGTCAAGTGGTTGTTGCCGGTTGATCTAGCTTTTTGTTTGGATGGTTGGCTTGTTGATCCACGCCGCAGCTGGTGGCCGGGCGGCTTTGGGTGGCCCCCCGAAGAAACGCTCGGGGTGGGATTGGTAGGCAGCATCGAGGACAGCCTGCCGGGCATCGATGACAGCCTCAGCGGTCCCGTCATGAAGATCAGCCGGATGCAAATACCCGATACCTGAATGGTAATGCTCAGTGTTGTACCAGGTGACGAACTCCTGCATCCACACCCGGGCATCCTCGATGGAGTCGAACCGGTCCGGGTAGGTCGGCCGGTACTTCACCGTCTTGAATGCAGCCTCCGAGTACGGGTTGTCGTCGGACACCCGCGGTCTCGACAGGCTCCTGGTGACCGACAGGTCCTCAAGGAGCTCAGCGATCGTCGTCGACGTCATCTGCGCGCCCCGGTCCGAATGCAACGTGAGTCGACCGGCCGCGATGTTCTCGCGTTCGCAGGTGACGCCGATCAGATGCTTCGCGACCGTTTCGGTCTCCTCGGTGTCGACACACCAGCCGACGATCTTGCGGGAGAAGATGTCCAAGATCACATACAGGTAGAACCAGATCCGGGGCGCCGGCCCGCACAGGCGGCTGATATCCCACGACCACACCTGCCGTGGCCCATCAGCGGACACCTGCGGTGCGGTGTGGCTTTTGTGGCGATGCCCACGCCGGCGTTCACCGGTCAGGTTCTCCTGCCGGAGAACCCTGTACATCGTTGACACCGACGCCAAATACACCTTCTCGTCGAGCAGTGTCGTGTACACCTGCGCGGGTGCCAGATCACAGAATCGGCGCTCACACAACGTCGAGATGATCTCAGCACGGGTGGCGTCGTCGATCTTGGCAGGGTGGTGCTGTTGCTCCCCGGCGGGTTTGGCCCGAGACGGCCGTTCCGGCAGGCGGTCCTCGGCTTTCTGGCGGCGGTATCGCCAGGTCCGAGGGTGCACACCGAAGGCCCGACAGGCCCGGTCAACACCGATCCTTGGCGCCCACTGTTCGATCAGCGTGTTCACGGCTTGGTCGTGTTCGGTTCGGCGCTCTGACGGGACATTTCCGCCAAGAGCGCCGATACTTTTCCCTGGGCCACGATGAGCTCGTTGGCGGTGTCGAGCTTCTCCTCCAACTTGGTGACCTCAGCACGCAGGCGGGCCAACTCGGCACTGGTGGGGTCCTTGGCCTTCCGGCCACGTTTGGTGTCAGTCAGCCCCCGGAGCGCACCGGCGTCCCGCTGTTTGCGCCACTCGGTGATCAACGACGAATACAGGCCCTCCCGCCGGCAGATCTCCCCGACAGCACCCGGCTCACCGGTCAACTTCGCCCGGTCGATCTCCTCGAGAACGTCCAGCTTGTATCGTGCCGGCCACGAGCGTCTCGCCCGTCGCACCTCAGTGTTCTCCTCAGTCATCACAGACATGATCTCACCTCCGCCGCCCTCACTAATTCCGGTTGGCTGAACCGGCAACCCCCATTCTGACAGCTAGGGCTACCGCCCAACTTGATGACACTGATCGGTGCTCTCGGTCAGGATTAGGCGGTGTTCGGGAAGGGCCGAAGTGGTGCGCCGTGGTTGTCACAAGGGTCGTGACTATGCCGGGCGTTATTGGGCGGATCACCGCCGCAGCAGCAGTGGCTCTATCTGCGGCCGATAGACGGGCTCGGCAACTCACAACCAGGGTGCTCGTGTCCACGTCACCGCATGTGGCTAGATTTCCGCTCTGGAAAGCGCCATAATCATGGGATGGAAGCTGGCGTGAGAGAACTCAGGGACAACCTCAGCCGCTATCTCAGCGTCGTGCGGAAAGGCCACGATGTGACCGTGACCGACCACGGCAAGGCCGTAGCACGGCTCGTTCCACTCGATCAGCCGCGCACGATCGACCGCCTCATCAGCGAAGGTCTGATTTCGCCGCCAGTTCATGAAAAGCGCCCACGCACCGCTCCGCCCGTTCGTGGCAGCGGAACCGTGAGCGATCTGGTCGCTGAGCAGCGTCGGTGATTGCGTACTTCGACACCTCTGCGCTCGTTCCGCTTTTAGTCAGCGAACCTGCATCACCGACGTGCGGACGATTGTGGAACGAAGCGACGCGCGTCATCAGCACACGCCTGATCTATCCCGAAGCTCGGGCAGCGCTGGCCCAGGCGCGGCGAATGAGTCGATTGACCGTTGAAGGGTTGGAACAAGCGGTGGACGAACTTGACTCGATCGCCCTGGAGATCGGCTACATCGAGGTTTCGGCTGAGCTGGCGGTATCGGCAGGCGATCTCGCACAAACCCACGGGCTCAGAGGCTATGACGCAGTACACCTTGCCTCTGCGGCCCTCGCCAACGACGGGGAACTAGCCCTCGTGACGGGCGATCGCGAACTCGGAGCAGCAGCTCAGTCGATCGGAATCTCCGTAGCGTTGACGACGCCATGATATGGGGGACCTCGTCCGACCTGACGGCGCTCGGTCTTGCTCGGAACTGACTAGGAAGCCCTGACCACATGTCGATCAATGCGTATCCGGACCTGTGCGGTGTCAGGTGGTGGTGGGCAATTGCCAGGTGAAACTGCGGTACCGCAGTGGGGCCGATATCGCACACCTGATATAGGCCAGAGGCTGTGATTCTGCGCAGAGCTACCGAGTGTTTCAGGGTCTGTGCCAGGCGGATCGATCCGTGTCGACGACTCTGAGACGCCGACGCAATCGACCGCACGCGACGGGCCAGCGGTTGGCGCGCCAGGTAGCGCCAAAACCCCTGAGCGGCACTTGAGCGAAACGCCTTGCCCAAGACGGTGGCGTCAGCGGTCTGATGTGTGGCCATCTATTTGCCGGGCATCTGCCCGTGTTGGCCTTGGTCGTCACTCAGCCAATCCCGAGCCAGCCGGACCACTTCCAGCACGGCCGGTTCGGTGTCGTCGCCGTACCGGGCGACCACCTCGTCATAGACACCGATCGCCTCGTCGGAACGCCCCAACACCCCGAGGACGACACCTTTGCTGACCAGCGCCCCGGCGACCTGTTCGCGGACAGCGGGTTCGGTGTCGTCGCCGTACCGGGCGACCACCTCGTCATAGACACCGATCGCCTCGTCGGAACGCCCCAACTCCCCGAGGACCACGCCGGCGTTGAAGCCGCCGATCGTCGCGATCCGAGACGAAGCCGACCGGGCCGCTCTGCGATAGGCCTGCAATGCGAACTCGAGACGGTCCTGTTCATATGCACGCGAACCAACGTCGAGAGCCATGCCATCTTCGGCTGTCCCGATCGCAGCGTCCCAGTATTCGTCCTCCGGCAAGGGAACCCCGGCGTCTTGGGCGACCAGCCGGACGACGTAGTCAAACGGCTCGATTCCATCAGCAGTCTTTGTGAGCAGCGCGATCGACCCGGCCACAGGCTTGAGAGCCCACCGCAGTGCCACATCAAAGGAGTCCTCTTCGGCACCCGGGCACCGGCCAGCCCACAACCCGCGCAGGACCGGAATCGGTATCGGGTCCGTGCGCCCGCACCGAGCCCAGTCAACAACAGCGTGGACACAAGCCACCCCCTCACGTGACTCGGGCTCGCCAGGGTCAAGGTGGCGATCGTTCAGCTTCCATTCCAACAGCGGGCCGGCAACCAGAAACGCCGCCAAACCGTGTTCTTCAACCGCCGTCATGTCACTGGAGCCAAGCCGGCTCCGAAGCCCTGCCACCTCACCTTCCGTTGTCTCGCCCAGCGTGACAACAGCTGCGTGTTGAAGGACTTCCTGAGCAGCACTCGTGAGCGCAGAGTTCCGTTCGTCCGCAACACGGCTGCTTCCCTTCCCCCCGTAGGTGGCCACCACGACTCGACCGTCGGCCACAGCGTTCCACTCGTTCAGAGTTCGCCAACTCACACCGGAGTTCAGAAACGGCTCCAGGTCATCGAGCCACAACACAGCCTGATCAGCATCGACAGTCGGTTCCTCACCCGGGGTGAGCACCGCCGTGACCGCTGCGCCATCAACCGGTGCAACCAGGAGCGGCGACCAACCATCGCCCACCGACCGACGCAACGCCTCGAACAACGACCGAGACTTACCAACCTTCGACGGCCCCCGAACCACAACAATGCGTGGACCGCCACCGCTCACCGCCTCACGCAGTGCAGAGCTGAGCTCAGCGTCCTTCATGCGTTCGACGTACTCGGGTCTCCGACCGCCCGGAAGGATCGACTGCGCTGCAGGATCAACGCCGATATCAGTCGGCACAACCTCCGCCACAGAGCCGACGGGTGTCCGAAGATGCCAATTCGCCTTGACGTTCTCCTGGCGCCGCTCAACGGCCCCATACCCAAGGACCAGAGCAGCTCTCATCAACCCGCCCAGCGCAGCAACGACCGCACCAACCACAGACAACTGAGGCACCCCAAGCACCGCCCCAGCGGCGAACACGGCAGCACACCCAGCCAAAAAGGCGGCCAGCAGTTTCTCTCGGCGCACCCACTCCCCAAGAGACGCCGACCAACGCACACATGAACGGTAACCGACCAGCCGGTTCGACCAACTCTGCGCCGACGCCATCGCCGCGATTTGCGTCAGCTCTGCGCGCGTGATGGGCAGAGGACGATCAGGACATCGGGCCGACGCAGGCCCTGTTCACCCGCGCGAGATCGGCACATCGGATCGGTCAAGGGGCGGCTTGGACCCGAGCGATAATCACGGGCAAGAACACTCCTCTCCGCGCTGAAATGCCGGCGCTATGTGCGTGTTCTCGCCGAGTTGAGGACGCCCCATAGCGTTCACCTGCCGCAGCTGGCGGTCGGCGGCGACAACCGTTGTCGGGCGCGAAACGCTTTCGACAACCAGAGCCCGGCGGTCACGATCTACCGCAACCGTCCCTCACGCTGCACCCTCAGGTAGAGCACCAACCGACCACCCGTCGACCGGTGCCGTGATCTCTGGTCCCATTTGTTCAAGTCGCGGTCCTGCGGCGGTGGCATGGTGGACCCATGGATTCCAACAGCGACGAGACGCCCACACTCATCTGGCCCACCCTGAACTATGACGACGCCCTTGCGGCCATCGAGTTCCTCACCTCCATTGGCTTCACCAGCTCGATCGTGGTGCCCAACGAGGAGGACTCCTCCGTGATCGAACACTGTCAGCTGCACTGGCCCGAAGGCGGCGGCGTCATGCTGAGCTCCGCCGGGCGCGAGGGCAACGAGTTCTCCCAGCGCCCCACCGGATGTGGCGCCGCCTACGTGGTGACCGCCGATCCGGACGGCGCATTCAACCGAGCGGTCGCCGCCGGCGCCACCCCCTTTCGAGCGATGGAGGAGCAGGACTACGGCGGCCGCGGCGGCACCGTCTCCGACGCCGAGGGCAACCTGTGGAGCTTCGGCGACTACCGGGGCGAGTAGCCCCCACCCCGTAGTGGGGACAGATCTCGGGGTCCTGACGCCACGGCAGGTCCCCACTACGGGGACCGGCCGGAGGTGGGGACGGATCTCGGGGTCCTGACCCCGCCGGTGGTCCCCACTACGGGTGTGGGCCCGGGCTGCGGCGACGACGGATCCGCCCCGTGCGGCTGCTCACGAGGTGCGGGCCAGGCCTCGGTAGCGGACGGGCGCCTCGTTGAGTTCCTCGGTGTAGTGCGCAGCCCACCCGGCGATTCGGGCGATGGCGAAGATGGGGACGTCGGCATCGAGGCCGGCGACCCAAGCCAGCGCCCCCAGCGCCAGGTCGATGTTGGGCTGGTGGGGCACCGTGCGGCCGACCTCGGCGAGCACGTCGTCGATCACCTCGAGACGCTCATCGCCGGCGGCCAAGTCGCGCACGGCGGGCATCAGCAGCTCGAAGCGGGGGTCGACGGCCCGGTAGACCTTGTGGCCGAGGCCGGGAATGCGTCGCCGGTCGGCCCGGTGGCGTCGCACGACGGCTGCCGCGCCCTCGGCGGCACACTCCGCCAGGAACTCGGCGGCGGCCGACGATGCCGAACCGTGCAGCGCCCCGTCCACCGTGGCCAGGCCGGCGGCGAGGGCCCCGTAGGCCGAGGCGCGCACCGAGGCCGCCACCCGCACGGCCAGTGTGGAGGTGGCCAGTTCGTGGTCGGCCAACAGGCTGAGCGCCAGGTCGACGGCGGCCACCAACTCGCCGCTCGGTTCGGATCGCCAGGCTGCGGCCAGCCGCTGGGCGAACTGGCCGCTGGTGCGACGGGAACCGACGAGCGTGGGCGCCACGGCCAGCAGCCGCCGCGCTGCGGCCGGGGCGTCGTCGCCGGGATGGGCGGCATCCAGCAGGTGGGCCGCCACGGCCAGGCGAGGAACGGGCGCCAGGGCTCCCAGCCCGGGCTGGCGGGCTGGTGCATGACCGCCGGTCGAGGTGTCCGGGCCCGGTTGGCGGAGGGTGGAGACCGCCGCCAGGTCGCTCCGGTTGGCCGAGGGCCAGGTGGTGCCCGGTGACCAGGTGTCGGTCCACAACAGCTCGGCCACGTCCTCGAACGTGCCCTCGGCCACCAGAACCGCCAGGTCGTGGCCCCGGAGCCGCACGCTGCCTTCGCCCAGCACCGTGATGGCCGAGGCGATCTGGACGTCGATGGTGGGCCGGGGTTCCAGCGGGGCCCGGCGGCCGCGTCCCGCCACGGCCTCCAGCTCGTCCACCGCAAACAGCGAGGTGCGCCCGTCGGCCGCGGTGGTGCGACCCACCCGTCCCCGGCTGACGTAGGCGTACAGCGTGGCCTTGGAGACACCGAGGATCCTGGCGGCCTCGTCGGAGCGCACGTACGTCGACATCGCCCCATGGTGCCGCGTCGGTTGATCGGCGTCAACGTTGACAAAATCAACGTTGATTAGCGGCGGGGTCGAACCCAGACTGCCGTCATGGAACCTCAGCCCCCAACCTCCGAACCGACGACCAGCCAGTTGATCGACGTGCCGCCAGGGCTGAACGGCGTGGTGGCCGCCGAGACCGCCATCGGTGCGGTTCGCGGCGACGAGGGTTTCTTCCACTACGGCGCGCACGATGCCACCCAGTTGGCCCGCAGCCGCAGCTTCGAGGAGGTGTGGTTCCTGGTCGGTGAGGGACGGCTGCCCTCGGCGCCCGAGTTGGCCGGGTTTCGCCGGCGGGTGGCCGAGCTGCGCCGCGTGCCGCCCGAGCTGATGCCGCTGGTGGAGTTGGTGGCGGCGGCGCCGGGAGCGCCGCTGGCCAAGCTGCGCACGGTGCTGTCGGCATCCAGCGAGGTGCTGGGTCTGCGCCCCGTCATCGACCTGGATCATGCGGCCCGACGCGAGCAGTCGCTGCGCCTGGCGGCCATGGTGCCGTCGGTCTTGGCTGCGCTGCACCGCTTGGGCCTCGGTCGCCTGCCGGTGACACCGGACGAAACGCTGGGTCACGCGGCGGCGTACCTGTACGAAACCACCGGCGTAGTGCCCACGCCGGTGGATGCCAGGGCCGTCGAGCAGTATCTGATCCTCACCCTGGACCATGGCTTCAACGCCTCGACCTTCACGGCGAGGGTGGTGGCCTCGACGGGGGCCGATGTGGCCGACGCCGTGTGCTCGGCGCTCGGCGCCTTGGCGGGGCCGCTGCACGGCGGCGCCCCCAGCCGGGCGCTGGATGCCCTCGACGAGATCGGCGCTCCCGAGCGGGCGTCGGATTGGGTGCGGGGCGAGGTTGCGGCGGGGCGCAAGATCATGGGGTTCGGGCACGCCGTCTACCGGGCGCCCGATCCCCGCTCCGGACTGCTGCGCGAGGTGGCCGAACGACTGGGCGGCGAGTTAGTGCAACGGGCGGTGGCGATTGAGGCCGAGATTCTCGTGACGCTGGCCGAGCTGAAGCCGGGACGACCGCTGCCCAGCAATGTCGAGTTCTATGCCGGTGTCGTGATGGAGACGGCAGGACTGCCCCGCGAGATGTTCACCCCGACCTTTGCGGTGAGCCGCACGGTGGGCTGGTGTGCCCACGTGGTGGAACAGGCCGCTGCGGGCAAGCTGATTCGCCCCAGCTCCCGCTACGTCGGCCCCCCGGTTCGGTGAGGCCGCCGGATTGACCGTCCACTCTGAACGTGATTAAGTCAGCCCCATGGTTACCGAAGTCGATGCGGCCGAGTTCGAGGCCACCTGCCTGGCACTGATCCAACAAGTCGCCGATGACAGCACCGAAATCGTGGTGGTCAAGGACGGTCAGCCCCTGGCCAAGCTGGTGCCGGCTACACCGCCGGGAGAGGCCGAACCCACCATCACGATCTCGGAAGCGCCGCCGGCCGAGATCTTTCCCCCGGGGGAACGGTGGAACGCCCACGGCACCAAGCTGAGCCCGGACGGGTCGGCGTGGGCCACCGACGGCTAGCCGCCCGCCGGGCCTGAAGCGGTCAGGGCGGCCCGCAGCTGGTCGACCGCTTCGTCGGCCAGCACCGCCATCTCCTCGTCCCTGCGGTCCTGAATGGGATGGGGCACGAACACCCCGCGAACCGTCGAGCCCAGGGCCGCCCGCTGGGTATCGGCGGCGTCCACGAACTCGCTGGAGGCCACAAAGACCGACGGGATGCCCCGTCGTTCGAGGTCGTCGATGTCGTGCACACTGCACGACGTGCAACTGCCTCAATCGGCCAGCGCCTCGACCACGGCACCGCACTCGCGGGCGATCTGGGCTCGCAGGTCGGGGGGAGCGGGCTTCGTGAAGGTGGGCTTCCGGTAGCGCTTGGTGGGGATTCCGCGCTCGGTGAGCCTGGCCTCGACCCGGTCGAGAAACACGTCGCCCCTTGCCTTGGAGATGTCCAGCAACCCAACGGTGAGGCCCTCGAGCGACGGCGGGCGAGGGCTGAGCTCGCGAGTGGCCTCCGAGCGCTCGCCGGTTGGGTCCAGGATGGTCCGTTCGCCGGTCATGGTGACGTCTCCTCGGGTGTGTCGTGCTGGGATGCGGGGAACTCAGGGGCCACGGCCGCAGGCGGCGCTGCGACGCCGCCGAATACCGGTCGGGTCACGGGCGCGGAGCCCATGTCTCCGGCGGCCCAACCGCCGATGACTGCCGAGAACATGCCGGCGCCGCCACCGGCCTGGAAGATGCTCAGCCCCCCGGGCCGGAACTTGGGCAGGGTGCCGGTGCAGAAGGCCTCGGGCATTCCCTCGGCGATGTCGCGTGCGCCTCGGGCCAGGTCGGCGCCATCCAGCGTCAACAGCTCGTCCAGCTCCTGGCGCAGGCGGGCCTTGGCCCAGCCCGCCTCCCGGAAGACCCGCAGGTGCTCGGGCGAGATCACCAGTGAGGCGTCGAAGGCGATGGCCAGCTTGGGGTGTGCCACGGAGGCCAGCACCTCGGCGAAGCTGCGGGCCAACGACTCGGGCGTGCGAGAGAGCTGGTCGATGACGCCCCGAACGCCTTCGGCGCACACCAGGGTGACCGCCGAGGTGTTCGCCTCGATGCCGGCCTCCGTGGCCTGGTTGGGCCAGTCGTCGTCGGGCGGAGGGGTTTCGGCGAAACAGAACGTGTACTTGCCCGGGTTGCCCAGCGTGGCGCGATCCACGCCACCCGGGCGGCCTCCGCCGACGTTGCGCACCACCAGCTGCAGTGCCCGGCCGATGGTGGCGTTGGCCCGATTGCCCTGGCCCAGCGCGCCCATGCCGTCGTTCATGCCGATGTCTCGAGCGATCGGCCCCGACACCACCACCATGGGCCCCGCAAACCAGGTGGTTGCCAGCAGCCCGTGCATGTTGAATTCGTCGGTGCACGCCGCCTCTACCGCGGCCAGGACGACCGGAAGGTACTCGGGTCGGCAGCCGGCCAGGACGGCGTTGATGGCCACCTTCTCCACGGTGGCGGGCGTGAGGTCGGGCGGGACGATGGCCACGACCTCGTTCGGGGCACGGTCGGTGCCCTCAAGCATCCGCAGCACCCGGGCCTCGGTCGGGGGTACCACGGGTAGGCCGTCGCCCCAACCCCGGGCATCGAACGCGTCGACATCGTCCTCCAGGGCCGTGAGGGTGACCCGGCGGCTGTTCAGTTCGCCCGAGCGGGCTCGCACCAGCAGCTCGTCGGCCCAGAGCGGATCCAGCGTGAGCGATCCGCAGCCCGGGCGGCGCTCGGGGAGGTCGGAGCCCAGGTCGTCGATGCCCGAGAGCGCGGCCCAGCCGGCCCGGTCCCAACCCTCCACCCGTTCCAGCTCGGAGTCGCCACGGAGGGCCAACAGGGTGGGCACCACCTCGATTCCCCACGTAGCCGAACGGGTCAGCTGGGTGTCATCGACCACCGACGCCGCCGTGGTGGGAAACGCCGGGTCGTCCTGGGACACGATGAGGACGCCACGCTCGGACAGCGTGGCCAGGGCCGGCTCCGCCATGACGCACGTTGGACAATCGGCCTTTACCACCGCAACCAGCGTCGTCGCCGCATCGCTCACTCGAGAGTCCCCCAGCGTCATCCCACCCGTCCGACGGCGACCCTACCCCCCGGTCATCGGGCAACGACGACGTGGGACATGTCACACCAATTCGTCACCCAGAGGGGTTACGCTGACCTCCAGAGTGTTGAGACCTGTTGGCTGGAGTAACCGCCCAACGTGTCTCGGCGCTGTGAGCCACACTGGAACCAGGGGAAAGCCGGACCGATCCCGGCACCGATATCGAGGCTGGGAGGGAGCCACGCTCAACGTCACGTTCTTCGGGGTACGAGGGTCCACGCCAAGCTGTGAGCGCGCCGTGCAGGGTTACGGGGGCAACACCGCGTGCGTGGTGTTGGAGGTGCCCGGCGAGCCGCCCATCATCTGCGACCTCGGCACCGGCCTGCGCTTCTTTGGTCGGACCCACGACGACGCCGTTCCCTTCCGGGGGACCGCCTTGGTCTCGCACCTCCACTGGGACCACATCCAAGGGTTGCCGTTCTTCTCCCCGGTGCTCGCCGAAGGCTCTCGGCTGGACGTGTACGCCCCGTCCACCGAACGCCACGGCTGCGAGCTGGGTGCCGACGACGCGGTTCGGGCCTTCCTGGCACCACCATTCTTCCCGGTTGCGCTCGACAGCCTCCGCGGAGAGATCACGGTTCGCTCCACGCCCGAGGGGCCGTTCCGGGTGGGGTCCGCCGCCATCACCACCGCCGAGGTACCTCATTGCGGGCGAACGCTGGGCTACCGCATCGAGGTTGGCGGTGTGGCCGTGGCCTACGTGCCCGACCACCAGCAGCCTGGCCCTCGCTCCACCCGCGTGAGCCCGGAGGTGCTGGAGTTGGTCGCCGATGTCGACCTGCTGATTCACGACGCACAATTCGACGATGCCGATTTCCTCGCCAAACCGGACTGGGGACATTGCACCTCCACCTACGCGGTGCACGTCGCCGCCCAAGCGGGGGCCCGGCGCCTAGCGCTGTTCCACCACGATCCGAGCCACGACGACGCCTTCGTCGACCAGATGGCGGCGTCTGCGCAACGGCTGGCCGCCCGGCTGGGGGTGGGGGAGGTGCTGGCTGCCTCCGAGGGCCTCACGGTGTCGTTGTCCGCCGAGGCGGCCGTGGACGTGACGTCGCTGCCGGTCGCCCGCCCGAACGAGCGGGTACTCATCGACCGCTAGCATCGACCGGATTCGGCCCAGACCGGCTGGCCGAGTGAGGAGGATGCGTCTTGGTTGCCAACGCCGATGCGGCCGCGTTCCGGGAGTGCCTGGGGCACTACCCAACTGGGGTCACCGTAGTGACGGCCCGCACCGACGACGGGCCTGTCGGCTTTGTGGTGGGCTCGTTCTTTTCGGTGTCCCTCGATCCGCTGCTGGTGGGCTTTGCCGCGGGGCGGGAGTCATCAACCTGGGCTGCCATCCGCCCCACGGGAACGTTCTGCGTGAACGTGCTGGGCACCCACCAGCTGGACCTGTCGTCGCGCATGTCCCGTTCGGGCGACCGGTTCGAGGGCATCAGCCACAGCGAATCGCCGGTCTCCCGGGCGCCACTGTTGGACGGCGTTCTGGCGTGGGTGGATTGCACGATCGATGCCGTCCACGTCGCCGGCGACCACGACCTGGTGATCGGCCGGGTGGAGGCGTTCGATGCGCACCCGGACGGTGGCGACCCGCTGATCTTCCACCGCCGAGCCTTCGGGGGCTTTACGGCCGTCCCCCAGAAGTGACCCTGTACGCGGTCGGCGACTGGTCGCCGACCATCGCTCCGACGGCGTTTGTCCATCCCGACGCGGTGGTCATTGGCGACGTCACCATCGGCGAGCACTCCTCGGTGTGGCCCACGGCGGTGCTACGGGGCGACAACGGGCCGGTCGTCGTTGGGGCGCGCACCTCCATTCAGGACGGCACGGTGGTGCACACCGTGCCGTCGTGTCCCACCACCATCGGCGACGAGGTGACCGTGGGACACAACGCCCACCTGGAGGGTTGCCGCGTGGAGCACCGAGCGCTCATCGGCTCGGGCTCGATCGTGTTGCACCGTGCCTTGGTGGGCGAGGAGGCGCTGGTGGGCGCCGGCGCGCTCGTCGGCAACAACAAGACGGTGCCGGCCCGTGCCCGCGCGCTGGGTATTCCGGCCAAGGTGACCGAGAACGTGGTGTCCTTCGAGCAGTGGGCGGAGGGCGTCGAGGTGTACGTCAGCCGCGCCCGGCTGTACCGGGAGACTCTCCGGGTGGTCGATCCGGGCGGCGGTGGGTAGCTGATGGGCGATCGCAGCTGGACCGTGGGCGGCGTGCACGTGCTGCGGTGGCTGCCGCTGGGGCTCGTCTGCTGGTTGTTGGTCATGACGCTCCAGAGTGCCGAAGCACCCCTGGGCGCCCGTACCCTCGGAAACCTGTTCGCGGCGGTGGCCTTGCTTAACGCCGCCCGGTCCGAATCGAACCCCCGACCCTGGGTCGTGCTGGGCCTGGGTGCCCTGTTCGTCGTGGCCGCCGGGGTCGCCGGGCTCGCCATGGGGCTTGCGTACTCCGATGACGGCGCCATGGGCCCGGTCAGCCTGCTCAACCTCGCGGGCTACGGCTTGGGGGCGGCAGGTCTCTGGTGCCTGCGCCCGACGAACCTGGCCAGCGTCATCGACGGCCTGGTCGTGGCCCTGGCCGGGCTGGCCACCGGCACCGCTGTGGCCCTGTTCCCGCTGCTGCGCGACCTGGACGGCGACCCCTTCAGCCAGGTGTCGGTCGCACTGGTGGCCTTCGCCATCGTGATGCGACTGGCCGCAGGCGCGCGCCTGGTGACCGATCAGCGGCCGATCCCTCCGCTGGGTCGGGTCCTCATCGCCTCGTTGACGCTGGACTTCCTGGGCAATGTGTTCTGGCGGATCAACCTCAGCGGACCGCACGCCTGGCTGGTGGCCGGGTCGTTCCTGGTGGCCGGGTTTCTGCTGGCGCTGGTCGGTTGGTCCCCCGATCGGATGTCGCTGGCACGGGGCAACCGCGAGCGGCGCTCCTGGATCACTCGGATGCGGGCGGTGCTGTTGGCCTGCGCCGCCGTGGTGCCGTTGGTGGCGTACTGGTCGCAGCGAACCGAGCGGTTGTCCTGGATGCTGTTGGCCATCGGGTTGCTGGCATTTGGGTTGGTGGTGGTGCGGCTGGTGCTGGTGACCGAGGAACTGGAGGCCCACCGCAACCAACTGGATCACGTGGCCCACCACGATTCGGTCACGGGGCTGCCCAACCGGGCTATGTTCGAGCGGCAGCTGAACGCACTTCGCCGGGTGGACGACCCGCAACCGGTTGCCGTCCTCTACGTCGATCTGGACGACTTCAAGGACGTCAACGACCGGTACGGCCACGAGGTCGGCGACCAGGTGCTGGCGGAGGCCGGCGCCCGACTGAGCGCCTCGGTGCGGGGGCGCGACATGGTGGCGCGGGTCGGTGGCGACGAGTTCGCCGTGCTGGTCACCGGCGGTCGCATCGAGGATGTGGCCGGGCGGGTGGCGGTGCGTATCCAGCACCGGTTGGCGCCGCCGTTTGTGCCGCCCGGCCTGGACGACGCCGAGGCGGTCAGCCTGATGGCCTCGATCGGGGTGGCGGCACCCGTCGACGACCTCGGCCCGGCGCTGCGGGCGGCCGACAATGCGATGTATCGGGCAAAGCGAGCGGGCAAGGGCCGCATTGCGCGTGCCGGCGCGTCGGACTTCCCCGATCCGCCCGATGACGAGCTGACGCCCGCCGAGGTGGCGGTGGCCATCGAGAGCGGTCGCACCTCGGTGGCCTACCAGCCGGTGGTCGAGCTGGGCTCCGGCCGGGTGGTCGGCGCCGAGGCGTTGCTGAGGTGGACCAGCCCATCGGCGGTGGGTGTGGCGACGGCGGACGTGGTGGCGCGGGCCGAGGCCAGCGGTGCCATGGTGGAGCTTGGCCGGTGGGTGTTGGCCCAAGCGGCCGCAACCGCCGGCGAGTGGGAGCGCACGCTGGGCGAACGTGCGCCCTGGGTGAGCGTCAACCTGTCCCGACTGGAGGCAGCTCAGGAGAACCTGCACCAGGAGGTCACGGCGGTGCTGGCCGAGTGCGCCCTGTCACCGCGACGGCTAGTGCTTGAGGTGAAGGCGGATGCTCTGGCGGAGTTGGGCCGCTCGGGGGTGGCACGCGTGCGTTGGCTGCGCAGCGCCGGGGTGCGCGTTGCTGCCGACGACTTCGGGGTGGGCTCCCAGCCGCTGACCACGCTTGGCTCCGACCTGGTGGACCTGGTGAAGCTGGACCGGGCCTACGTGACGGCGGCCCTCGAGGACGATGCCGTGTTGGCCGACCTGGTGGAACGGGCCGGAAACCTGGGTGCCGTCACCCTGGCCGAAGGTATCGAGGACGCGAAGGAGTTGGCGGTCGTGCGCCATCTGGGTGCTGCGCTGGGCCAGGGGTACTACTTCGCCCCGCCGCTCAGCGACGTGCAGTTCCTCGAGCTCCTCGAGGCCCAGGTGAGCCAACCGCTGGAGGGCCTGTCCGCCTGGGGCAGTGGAGGAGCATTCCACCGTCCTCGCGCGGTGCCTCGCTGAGCGGGGACGGACCGATCAGATGCCGGCGGCGTCGGACGCCAGCCACTGCGTGAACCCGTTGAGGTCCCAGTTGCGCGATACCCCAAAGGCCACCAGCATCACCCCGGCGCCGACCCACAGCCAACGTGGCAGCGACACCCGGGGGAACGGGCGGCCGGTCATCGTGGTAGCCGTCCACACGACGAATGCGATGACCACGAGCGGAACCAGACCCACCCAGAGCGCGTTGTGATCGAGCGCCCGGCCGAGGTCACCCCGGGCCAGGGCGGCGGTGGCCCGGGTGGCACCGCAGAAGGGGCAGTCGATGCCCAGGATGAACTTGGACGGGCAGAGGGGCACGCCGGTGTCTCCCGGGTTCCACAGGGCCACGCCCAGGGTTGCGATGGCGGTGGCCGAGCCGACGCCGAAGGGCATCCACCGCCGAACGGTTGCGGTGCGGTCGGGCTCGGTCGCGCGAACGGGGTCAGCGGGAGGGTGCACGTGCACCGCCTGGGGGGCGCTTCCTGGTGCCTCGACGCTCACGCCCGCCACCCTATCGAGTAAGAACCGGCTAAGGGGCCCGCCGCTTGTGCCGACCCGCCGATACGCTGAGCCCGTGGCCATGCGAGAGAACTGCAAATACTACGAAAGCCGCTCGTATCCCGGCGGCGAGACCGTCAGGAAGTGCGATCTCGACCTGGCCCCCGAGGCACCGTGGCGCTGCCCGGAGGACTGCCCCAAGTTCACGCCACGCCTGGCCGACATCAACTGGAAGCATGGCTCGTTGGTGACGCCGCCCACGCCGGAGGCTCCCGAGGGCGTCGGGGAAGACCCGTCGATTGCGGCGTTGCTGGACGAGGCGGAGGACATCGTGAATGCGGCCGGACCGCGCATCCGCTCGGAGGTGGACGCGGAGCGCTCCCAAGCCGCCAAGCGGGACCGCTGGAAGTTCTGGAAGCGCTGAGCCGGCCCAGGCGGTTGCGCAACGGCACACCGGTGGCGGGGTGGCTGTTGAAGGCCGCCCCCGGTGTGTGGGACCTGGAGGCGGCGCTGGCTGCGGGTGAGGTACCGACGTCGTGGCGCCTGGCCCGCTCCTATCGGGTGGCGCTGGTGCGGGTGGGCGACCCGGTGGTGTTGTGGCGCACGAGGGGTTGGTCTGGGCCCGCCGGCGTGGTGGCGGTCGGCTCGGTTGAGGCGCCGCCCTCTGGGGGGTGGCGGCCGAGTGGGGCCACCGCCGGGGAGCCGAGCGGACCGGCGGTCGTCGACGAGCTGCCCGGCGACCCCTCTGATCCGCGTTGGGTGGATGCGGCGGCCCGCGACCGGCCACGGCCGCGCGTGCACATCAGCCTCGAGGTGCTGGACGAACCGCTGACCCTTGAGCAGGTCGCCAGCCACCCCGACCTCTCCGGCCTGGAAGTCCGACGCGTGCCTCGCATCGGGAACCCGTCGGTGATCACGCCCGACCAGCTCCAGGCGTTGGAGTCGCTGCTGTAGCCCGTTGCCGGGCCGCGCCCCGGGCCCGCCCGGCGGCACATCGGGGAATCTGAAGAATTCTTGGGAAAGTGCCTAAGCGGGTGTCGAGCCGTCGGTCAGGACCCCCAGACGCACGGGAACCGATCCCGGGCTCATCAACTGGGAGGACACCCTCATGAACACCTCGACCGACTCCACCACCTACGTCGTCACCGGGCTTCGCCGGATGGCCGGGGTGGGTGCCGCGCTGGCCATCGCCGGTTCGGCCTTCCTTGCCGTGGCTCCGACCATGGCGGGCGCCACCGATGGCCCCGAGCTGACCCCAGTTGCCGTGGCCTCCACGGGCCCGGAGAAGGAGGCCCCCGCCGCAGGGCTGCAGCCGTCCGACCCGGGCGGCACCACGGGCGGCATCCTCACCGACGATCCGGGCGACACGGGCGGTGACACGGGCGGCGACTCGGGCGGTGACACCGGCACCACGGGCGGCATCCTCACCGACGACCCGGGCGATACGGGCGGTGACACCGGCACCACCGGCGACCCTGATGGCGGCACCACCGGACCCGAGGAGGTCGACTGCTTCAAGAACCCCAAGCCCAAGGACTGCGAGCCGCTCGACCAGCCGGACTGCAAGAACCACCCAGAGCTGTACCCGAAGTTCTGCGAGGAGCCCGAGATGCCCGAGTGCCCCGAGGGGTGGCAGCCCAAGGAGCCCAAGCATGCGGGCTGGCAGAAGGATCCCGAGTCGATCAAGCAGGATGAGCTGGTGTTCGACGGCCCCAGCCCGCTCACCAAGACGCCCGAGGACGACCCCAAGCCCGAGGACGATCCCAAGGAGCGCCCGGAGTATCCCGAGTATCCCGAGTACTGCTACGAGACCCCGAAGTACCCCCAGCCCACCACGCCGAAGGTGGTCGTGAACTACCGGGTCGACCAGCCGGTGTTGGCCACCCCCAACTTCGCCGGCTGAGCACACCGGCGAACTCACCGCCACCCAACCACGCCGCAAGGCTCCCCCCGGGCAACTGCCCGGGGGGAGCTTCGCGTTCCGTGGGGGCCGAATGGCCTAAGCGCCGGTCCCCTCGCCGGTCAGGACCTGTGGCGGCCCGGGAACGGCCCAGGCGCAGCCCAGGGAGACACCATGAACACCAACGAGCAACACCGTGCAGCGTCGCGAGGCCGGGGGACCGTGCTGACCGTGGCGGGCATGATGGCCGTGTCGGCCATGTTGGCCGCCGCGCCGACGTTGGCCGGCGCCAGCGGCCAGGCCGGCACCCGCGTCGCGGCATCGTCGGCGGAGGCCAAGCCGATTCCCCCGGGCGCCCCCACCGGCGGGACACCGGGCGGGGTTGGCGACTTCGCCCCGTCCTCCTCCGGGGGCACCGACGGCAACCCGGATGGGGTATCGGACTTCACTCCGTCCTCCGGCGGGAGCACGGACGGCAACCCCGACGGGGTGTCCGACTTCACGCCCTCATCCAGCGGCGGTGACACGGGCGGTGACACGGGCGGCGACACCGGTGGCGAGACCGATGGCGACACCGGCGGCCAGAGCACCGGCACTGACGGCGCAACCGGCACGTCCAGCGGCGGCACCACCGGCGACCGGCCGGACACCACCGTGGTCGTGACGGTGGATCAACCGGTGCTGGCCTCGCCCAACTTCACCGGGTGAGCGCAGCTCCACCACCGCACCACGAACCGACCCTCGGGGCCACCCCGAGGGTCGGTTCGCGCCCAACGGCGATGCGCCGCAAGGAAATCTCGAAGAAGGCCTAATCGCCTCCCCGCCCGTCGGTCAGGACACGTGACGCGCCGGAAGCACCGGCCCCATCAGGAGGAACATCATGTCGAAGTACCACCCGGTCTCCACCACCTTCGTCCGCACCCGGTCGGCCAGGTCCGCAGAGCGCAGCCAACACTCGCCGGCCGCAAGGCGGGCGCTGAGGCGAGGCGGTCGCCCCACCAGGTGGCTGATGGCTGCCGCCCTCCTGGCCGTGGCCGGCACCTCGGCCGGTTGCAGCATGGGCGACGGCGCCGAGCGGCGGGCCTCCACGCCCGATGCCACGGCTGTGGAGGGTCAGGCGCCCAAGGCCACCACCGAGCAGGCGCAGGCACCGGCCGAGGATCTCACCGCCGAGGTCGCCCGGCCCTCCGGCGTCGTCTCGGTGCTCGATGCCCCCAACGGCACCGAGATCCGCTCCCTGCCGGCCACCACCGAGTTCGGCAGCCAACGGGCGCTGCTGATCACCTCCACCGAGCCAGGCTGGCTGCAGGTGCTCGTCCCCGGTCGGCCCAACGGCGTGACCGGCTGGATTGCCGAGGAGGGCGTCGAGGTGACGATGGTCGACATGCGGATCACGGTGGACCTCGCCGCCCGAACCCTGTCCGTCGTGACCCCGGCCGGGTCGGTCCTGGAGAGCCCGGTGGCCATCGGCAGCTCGGAGGCTCCCACGCCGACCGGCCGCTTCTCCATCACCGACAAGCTGGCCACCGGGAACTCCGACGGTGCGTACGGCCCGTTCGCACTCGGCCTGTCCGGCCGCTCCGAGGTGCTCACCGAGTTTGCGGGCGGCGACGGTCAGGTGGGCATTCATGGCACGAACGACCCGAGCTCCATCGGAAAGGACGTGTCCCACGGCTGTATCCGCGTGCCCAACGAGGTCATCAGCCAGCTCAACGACCTGGTTCCCCTGGGCACTCCGGTCGTGATCGTGTGATGGCTGCCGATGAAGCTGCAACGACGAGCGAGGAATCCCAGCGGCCCATCGGATGGGCGGGGGAGCGGGCGGCGGCGATGCCGCCGGCTCCCCGTGCCCCTATCCATCACGGGTCCACATGTGGTTCGCTGGTGCAACAGGGAGGATGACCGTGGATCTCGAAGCGACACGAGCGAGCGACGCCGAAGCCGTCGCCGCAGCCCTGGCGGGCGATCAGAATGCCTTTGGGCGGCTGTTCGGAGAGCACTTCGACCGCACCTACGACGTGGCCTTCCGCATCCTGCGGGACAAGGAGCAAGCCGCCGAGGTCGCCCAGGACACCTTCCTGGCGGCGTGGACGGGCCTGTCCTCGCTGGACGATCCGGCCTCCTTTGGCGGGTGGGTGCTGCGTATCTCCCGCAACCGGGCGCTCAACCGCCTCAGCCGGGAGCGGCGGTCGGTGGCCCTCGGCGACGAGGTGACCACCGCCGTGCTTGACCAGAATGCCCCCGCCCCCGACATGGAGGCCGGCGTGGCCGCCGAGGAGTCACGCGATCTGGTGTGGGCGGCCTCCGCAGCGCTCGGCGAGCGCGACGCCAGCGTGCTGGACCTGCACCTGCGTCACGGTCTGTCGGGCGCCGCGCTGGCCGAGGAGCTGGGTGTCAACCCCAACAACGCCAACCAGATCCTCCATGCCATGAAGGGCCGCCTGGAGAACGCCGTGCGGGCCTTCGTCGTGTGGCGCAACGGCAACCCCGACTGCGCCGACCTTCGGAGCCTGCTGTCCCGACAGAGCGACGCCAGCTTTGGCGTGGTGACGGCCCGCATGATTCGCCGTCACCTGAAGGCCTGTGGCCTGTGCGATGCCGAGCAGCGGCGGCACCTTGCCCCGGCGGCCATGTTCAGCGCCGTGCCGGTGTTGGTGGCGCCGCTGGCCCTTCGGACGCAGGCGGCGGGCGCACTCATGCACGCCGGCGTGCCGATGGGCCCGGTTGGTTCGTCGGCCGCCGCCCCCGACGGCGCCCCCGACGGCGCCGTGGAAGGTGCCCCCGGCGGCGCTCCTGACGGCGGTGCGGTTGCGGCGGAGCAGGCGCCCACGGGGGTGATCGAACAGGTGGAGGCCGAACCTCCACCCGAGCCGCCGGCTGCCGGTGAGGATGGGCCGACGGCCGCCGCCGGCGAGGAGGATCCGGGAACCGGCGGGCTGTCACGCCGCAAGCTGGCTGCATTGGTGGGTGGCGCCGCCATCGTGATGCTGCTGGTCGTGGGTGGTGTCGTCGCCCTGGCCGGCGACGATGGCCCGGGTCCGGTGGTGGTCCGAGCAACCTCCACCAGCGCCGCATCGACGTCAACGTCCACCACGTCCACGACCTCGAGCACGACCACCACGGTCGCCTCGGCCACCACCGTTGCCCAGACGCCCACGACGGTGCCCAACCCGGCGACCACCAGCCCACCGGTGCCGCCGACCGCAGCGCCCAGCGTGGTGCCGCCGCCTCCGGACGAGCCGGGGCCGACCACCACCGAGCCGCAGCCGACCACCACGGAGGCGACGACCACCTCCCAGGTCGACCCGCCGCCCGACACCGAGCCACGAGACCCCAAGGGCTCGTCGGGCACTCCGCCGATCGGGGTGCTTTCCGGCCCGTTCAGTCCGGGCTGAGGGCGGCCTCGCCGGTCTGCACCCGCCACAACGCCGCGTACAGGCCTCCGGCGGCCACCAGCTCGTCGTGGGTGCCCGACTCGGCGACTCGCCCGCCCTCCAGCACGTGGATGGCGTGGGCCCATCGCACCGTGGACAGGCGGTGGGCGATGATCAGCGTGGTGCGGTCGGCCGAGACCTTGGCCAGCGATCGTTGGATGGCGGCCTCGGTCTCGTTGTCCACCGACGACGTGGCCTCGTCCAGCACGAGGATGGCCGGGTCGGCCACGATGGCCCGCGCAATCGAGAGCCGTTGGCGTTGGCCGCCCGAGAGCTTCTGGCCTCGTTCCCCCACCCGGGTGTCGAACCCATGCGGCAGGGCGCGGATGAACTCGGCCGCCTCCGCCAACTCGGCCGCGCGGGCAAGATCCGCCCGGGAGGCATCGGGACGGCCGTAGGCCAGGTTCTCGGCCACGGTGCCGTCAAAGAGAAAGGTGTCTTGGCCGACGTAGCCGATGGCCCCACGTAGGGCCGCAAAACCGAGCTGCGAGGTCTCCACGCCGTCGATGGTGATGATCCCGCCGGTTGGTTCGTAGAAGCGCAGCAGCAACTTGAGCACCGTGGACTTGCCGGCCCCGGTGGTTCCCACCAGGGCATGGGTTTCTCCCGCGGCCACGTCCAGGTCGAAGCCGGCCAGCACGGGCGTGGCGTCACGGCCGCCAGCGCCGTAGGAGAACCTGATGGCGTCGAAGCGCACGGCGCCCCGCACGGGGCTGGGCAGCGTGCGGGCGCCCGGCACGATGCCGGGCCGCACCGCCAGCAGGTTGAGGATGCGGGTGACCGAGGCGGCAGCACGCTGGTACAGGTCCATCACCTCGCCCATGCGGGTCAGCGGCCAGAGCAACCGTTGGGTCATGAACACCAGGGTGGAGAACACGCCGACCGCCAGGGTGCCGTTGATGGCCGCCCGGCCGCCCACCACCAACGTCAGCACGAATGCGGCCAGGATGGCCATGCGGATCAGCGGCACAAAGGCCGAGGAGACCTTGATGGCCCGTTCGTTGGCGTGCCGGTAGCGCTCGCTCAGCTTCTCGACCCGCTGCGCCTCGCGTTCCTCGGCAACGAACGACGAGATGGTGGCGATGCCGCCCAGGTTGTTGGTGAGCGTTCCCGACAGGTCCTCGACGGCCTGGCGCACGTCGGCGTAGTGAGGCTCCAGGCGGCGTTGATAGCGCAGCGACCCGGCGACGATGATCGGAATGGGAAGGAAGGCCACCAGGGCCAGCAGCGGTGAGACCACGAAGAAGAAGATGCCCACCAACACCACGTTGGTGGCGGTTCGGATGACCTCCCGGGCGCCGACATCGAGGAACCGCTCCAGCTGGTTGACGTCGTCGTTGACCACCGACAGCAGCCCGCCGGAGGAGCGATCCTCGAACCACGCCAGCTCCAGCGTTTGCAGATGCCGGTACAGCTGGGAGCGTGCGGAGTGTTCGATGGACTGCGCCAGGTTGCGCCACACGATGGTGGAGGCGTAGTCGGTGAGCGATTCCAGCCCCCACACCACCACGGTGACCGCGGCCAACACCAGCAGCTGGGTCCAGCGATCGTCGATGCCGAACCACTCGGCCATCAGCGACGCTCGACCCCGCACCACCACGTCCACCGCCACACCGATCAACAGCTCGGGCAAGACGTCGAAGAACTTGTTCAGCACCGACACTGCGGTACCCCAGACGATGGCCCGGTGGTCGTCGTGGGCGAAGTCCCACAGCCGCCGGAGGGGATGGGCCGTGGTGGTGGGGGACGCCATGCCCGGGACGCTAGGTGAAGCGTCGCGGAGGGTTGCGCATGAATTCCGGCCGGGTTCGACCGCCCGGTGTCAGCCCCGCTTGAGCGGCACCAGGTGCTCGCGCAGCTGCAGGAACTGACCCGACGCCCACTCCACCAGGCCCCCCATGGACACCTGGGTGCCCGACACGTACTGGTCGATGTCCACCAGGTGGTGCGTGCGGGCCACCACACGGTTGAGCTGGTGGTTCACCCGCACCTCGCCGGCCACCGGCAGCTTGAACAGGTTGGCCAGGTCGGTGCGCCACATGGTGGCCAGGTCGTCGGGATCGACGATCTTGTTGTGGATCTCGGCCACGAACCCCAGGATGGTGCGCGAGCCCAGCTTCTGGGTGACCAGGCCCGATCCGCTGCGCCGGTCGACAACGAGCGAGTAGTTGGAGATCACGGGGTCGTCGGGCACCTTGAAACCCACCATCTGCCGGTCGTTGTTGCCCACCAGCCGGTAGGGGTTCCAGGTCTGGGCGGAGAGGCCGCGGATCAGCTCGCCCACCAGGATCTCGTCCTTGGACTCTCGGAGTTCTGCCTTGTGCGCATAGCTGGTTGCGGTGTCGAAGAGACCCATGATGCTCCTGGTGCGAAGGTGTCAGTTGGTGGTCGGGTGGGGCGAAACTCAGTTGGTGAATCGGAGGCGCAGGAACTTGTGCAGCGTGTGCACCATGGACGCCAGGTGCAGCTTCAGTAGGTCGGCGTCGATGTCCAACGCCTCGTCCACGTAGCGGTCCAGTTCCCACAGCAGGTCGACCTCGCAGTAGACGAAGCCGCTGGACAGGTCGGCGTCGAAGCTGACGCGGCCGGGCTCGGTGGACACGATGAAGTTGGACGCCACCTCTTGGCGGAGTGCCCGCCCCACTTGGCCGAAGTTGGGGATGCGCTCGCCGTAGCCGACCTCGATGCGGGCCTGTTGCCCCAACAACTTGGCCGAGCCGACGTCGGGCGTGAGGTGGTCCAGGCGCAGCGCCACCCGGGCGCCCGTGTTGGGGTCCTCGAATCGCAGCTGGTGGCTGGACGCGGGCAGTGTGGGGGCGGTCGCCGAGGTGGTGCCGGAACTCGCCGCAGCCCCTCCGGTGAAGATGTCGATGAGCACGTAGCCGCTGTCGCCGAAGGCCGCGATGACGCCACCGAGAAAGGCCTCATCGACCGAGGTGGCCCGCTCGGTCTCCTTGTAGAGCTCGTAGCTGCGCGACACCAGGCCCATGAAGGTGTCGTCCAGCTCCTGGTCGTGGACGTCGCCCGCCAAGGCGGAAGCCGGCGCTGGCTGTGCTGCGGCCGGCTGCCCATGAGCCTGGGCGGGCTGCGGCGTGGGCACGTGGCCAGGGGCCTGCGACGGCGCCATGGGTGCCGGGGCGGCCATCGGCTGGGACACGTCAAGGGGTTGGGGGGCGTCGAGCGGCGCGGGCGCAGGGTCCGGCCGGCGCGCTGCGTCGACCGGGGGTGGGTCCTCAGCCGGTGGTGGCTCCTCCGAGGGCGAGGGGATCGGCGCTTCGGTCGCCGACTGCGGATCGGGTTCGGCGTCGGGCGAGGCCGCACCGTCCGGGGCGCCGGTCGTGGCGTCGCTCTCCGTGGTTGCGCCCAAAGCCATGCGCTCCGAGGCCGGCCCCCAGTCGGGCTGTCCCTCCCACCACACCGGCGTGTCCGGCGGTAGATGGCCACCCTCGATCCAGCCGCGCAGGATGTCGGCGGAGACCGGGTCGCGCGGGGTTGCGTTGCCGTCCACCCAGTGGATGCTGGTGTCGGGGCCGGGCTCGTTCGTTGCAGGTTCAGGCACGGCGACGAGGGTAGCGGTGTGGCGCAAGCCCAGGCCGCGAGTCGGCGCGATTTCTTCCAAGCCACCGACCGCGGCGGGGTATCCACCGACGATGGGCAATTTACCTACGCTTCGCCGGTTGAATTCCGAACCATTCGCCGTATCCTTACGGTGTCATGTCGCCTCCCCGGTTGCCCGATGAACAGGACCTAGGCGTCCCGTTGCCCCACGCCCGTTGCTACTGGGTTGGGCCGCGGCTGTTGGTTGGTGCGCACCCGCACTGTCGCCACCACCTGGGCGCCGGCGACGTCGTCCGCGATCTGATCGCCGTCGGTGTTCGGACCTTTGTCGATCTCACCACGCCGGAGGACTGCGGCGACTACCTGGATCCATTGGCGGGGCATACCGAGGATCTCTCCTTGGAGGCGTTCCGGGTCGGAGTTCGCGATTTCGGGGTGCCCTCCGTCGAGCAGGTCGAGTTGGTCCTTCGCAAGGTGGCCGAGGCGGAGCGGTCCGATCGCACGGTCTACCTGCACGATCACTCCTGCGGGGGCCGCAGCAGCGCGATGGTGGGCTGTGTGCTGGCGGCGACGCTCTCGGGGGCCGAGGCGCTGGGCCGGGTGTCCGAGCTGCGCACGGCGGCGGGAGTGACCGATTCGCCCAGCTTCGACCTGGCGTCGCAGTCCGAGTTCGTGCTCGCCTGGGCCGATCGCCGCACGGGCTGATCGCCGCTCCGTCGGGCGGGCCGACGCTCAGCGCAGCGCCCGAAGTCGGCGACGAGCGGCGAGTAGCTCGGCCCGGCGTTGCTCGAAGGTGGCACCCGTGATCAGCAGCACGGCACCGGCGATGCCGAAGGTGAGGTAGCGGGGGAGCGACGCCACCACGGGCCCCAGCTCGACCAGCGAGAGAACCACGACGGCGGCGGCGCCCGCCACCAGCGGGGCTCGAAGGCGGAGGATCCCGCCGGTCGCCGCCAGGACGGTGCCCACGCCCAGCACCACCAGCACCCGAGGGCCGCCCTCGGCCATCGCCAGCACCGTGGAGGGCACCAGGCCCATGGCCAGGCCCGGTGCCAGCGCTGGGAACGAGCCCAGGCGATCGGACTGCCAGAGGGCCGCGGCACCCACCGCCACCAGCACCGTGGCACCGGGGAGGGTGTAGGCCTCCAGCAGGGCCACTCCCCCAACTCCCACCAGGAGCCACTCCGCCGCCTGGGCGCACACGCCGGCGGGCACCGCCCACAACCGCTGCCGATCGATGGCCAGCAGTGCCAGGTAGGCCACCGACCCAGCGATGAGGGCAGTGGCGCCAGGTGCAGCGGAGTCGATCTCGATCGAGATGGTCAGGGCAGCAGCTGCGGTGATTCCGTGCGTGGCGAGCGCCACCGGCCAGAGCGCCGCCCCCACTGGTCGGACCCACTCGCTGGGCATGGCGAAGCCCCGATCGGAACGATCTCGGGCCGAGTGCAGCAGCCGGCCCAGTACGGCCAGACCGGCGCCGGTGACCGCAGCCGTGGAGGTGACCCACCCGGAAGCGGCACCCAGTTGGTGGGCGCTCTGGGCGGCGGCGGCGATGATCCCGACCGCCGCAGCGCCGGCCAGCGCCTGGGTTGCGAGCGGGCGCCGAGCGAAGGCGGCCGCCACGGCGCCACCGGCCAGCCCAGCGGAGACGGCCCACAGCAGGGCGAGTGCCAGGCCGGGGGTGGGCTGGGCGAGGGCCAGGGAGGTGGCGGCGGTGAGGGCCGTGACCACCCCAGCTGCGAGGCGGACCGTGGGCTCGTTGACGAGCTGGAGGGCGCCGGACAACACCGCCACCCCGGCAAGCAGCAGCGACCAGGCCAGCAGGTCCATGCCGACGGCCAGGGGCACGGTGAGCGCCAAGGCGCCTGCGGCCAGCACGGCGGCGCTGGCCCCCCACCGTCGTGGGCCGAACACGGCCGCGACGGAGGCGGTCACGAGCGCAGCAACGCAGGCGAGGTCCACCCAGTTCAGCCAGCTGGCACTCGGGTCGCCGCCGGTGCCGGCCAGGGCGTCGACGGCCCGGGCGAGCACGTCGGGCACCGCGGCCAGGTAGATGGTGCTGGCGACCGCCAACACGGTCGCCCCGACGACGGCCACGCCCGGAGAGCGCACGCCGCGGACCCCTCGGGCCCCGACCACCGCCAGTGCTGCACCGGCGCTGGCCATCCACCAGGTGGGGGAGGCGCCCTCGGGAAGCAGCGAGGCCCAGGCCCCGAGCGCCGTTGCCGCGCCGCCGGCCGAGGCCAGGCCGGACGCTCCCCGGAGGAAGGGTTCCCGCAGCTGGGGCAGGGTGGCCGCCAGTGCGGCAGCAACGGTCGCTCCCGCCAGCACGGATGCCCGCGCCAGGTCCTCGTCCAGCGACGCCCCGGCCAGCACCCCTGCGAACCAGACGACGCCGAGCACGACCAGCAGCAATCCGGCGATGGAGCGGCGCAGGTCCCACTCGTTCTCCCTGAGGGCGACGGCCCCCACCACCACCTGGACGATCAAGGTCACCGCCAGCGTGGCCGTGGTGGCCTGGGTCCACCACGGCAGCCAGCGACCGGTATCGCCGAGGGGTGCCTCGACGCCGAAGCGAAACAGCGCCAACACCGACACGGGAAGGATCAGGAGCCCGGTGACCACGGCGATGAGACCGCCGGCCAACGGCGGCGCCGCATTGCGGCGAGCACCCAGGTCGCGGCTGAGCGCCCCAAGGATCGTGATGACCCCAAGGCCGCCGATCCACGCCCGAGCATCGGCCAGGCCGGTGCCGACCGCCTCGCCCAGGAGGGCGGTGTCCACAGCGGCCATCAGCAACGCCAGCACCAGCACCGCCTCGCCGGTGGCCCGCAGTCCCCGCCGGACCAGCGCCAAGGCGCCCGCGTAGGCGGCAACGGTGGCGGACAGCAGCAGGGCGAAGCGGGCCCCGTCGCCCAGTCGGGTCCAACCCACCGCGGCAAAGACGGCGGCCGCAACCATGAGGCACAGCACGCCGAGGCCGAGCAGCAGGTTCTGGGTGCCGGCACCCGCACTTGCACCGGCACCTGCGTTTGCACCGGTGCGCGGCCCGGGCGCCGGAGGAGCGGCGGGGGCGGCGACGCGCGACCGGAGGCCGGCCACCAGCCGCGCTCGTTGCTGGTAGAGCGCCGCCAGTCGCGTATTGACGTCGCTCAGCTCGGCCATCATCGGGTCATCCAGCGGCGACCGACACCAGCGGCACTCCAATCCCCCGGCCACCAGCGGAGCGCCGCAGACGGGGCACGCTCCGTTGGGTGGATGCGGTCCGTTCGAGGTTGGCGCGGCGCCCTGCTGGTGGATCATGGCTCCACTGTGGTCAAGTGGCGACCGGGTGGCCACCGGGGTAAGTCCCTAGTTTGGCGTGGGGGTCACCCAGCGGGGCGCGACGCTTTGTGACCGACACGTGGCAACCCATCGAAAGGACCCGACATGGCAGAGCAGAGCACTGGCAGCGCCCAGACACCCAGCGAGGAGTCGCCAAGCGACGGGGCACTCAGCGACGAGGAGCTGCGCCAGGCCCTGGGTTCCCTGCCCGGATGGGAGCTGGTCGATGGTGCCCTGCACCGACGTTTCGAGTTTGCCGACTTCTCGCAGGCGTTTGCATTCATGACCCGAGTGGCACTGCTGGCCGAGCGGGCCAACCACCATCCCGACTGGTCAAACAGCTACAGCACCGTCACCATCGACCTGCTCAGCCACGATGTCGGCACGCTCACCGGTCGCGACCTGGAACTTGCCGTCGCCATCTCCCGCTTGCGGTAGGCCACCGGCGAGACGCCGGCTCAGGTGCCGGCCAGCGTTGCGATCAGGGGCTCAAGTTCCAGCGCCCCGGGGCCCTGGAACGTGATGTAGGAGATCCCCCAACGCTCTCGACGTGCCCGCAGCGTGTCGGCCATCTCCTCAATCGAACCCAGGAGCAGCGCGGGCGCCTCCAACACCGTGTCGGCGGTGAACTCGCTGTCGGGGGCGGGCTGGACGGGTTCGCCGTCGCCGTTGGCGGCGGCGGTCACCGCATTGCCCACCCCGCGTGGAATGTCGGGTCCGGCGCCGAACATGGCAGCGATGCCCTCGGCCATGCCTCGGGGGTCGTCGGTGATGCTGGCCAGAAACACCAAGACGTTCAGCTCGATCTCGCCGAACCGGTCGCCCGCCCCGCGCCGAATCCACTCCAGCTTCTGGTCCACCCGCCGCGCGGCGAAGTCGGCGGCGGCCGCCGCATCCACGGCGCCCGAGGGGATGCGTGCGTTCACACCGATGATGTCGGCGTGCGCCCCGGCGATGCCCAGCATGCGGGGTCCGCCGGCCCCGATCATGATGGGAGGTCCTCCCGGCGATGCGGGCCGTGGCGTGCCCTCCAATGCATCGATGCGGTAGTGCGTGCCCTCAAAGCTGAACTCGCCCTCGGCGAAGAGCCCCGACAGGATGGCCAGCGACTCCTCGAAACGGTCCACCCGCACCTTGGGCTCGTCGTAGGCCATGCCGGCCTTCTCGTAGTCCCAGCGCATCCACCCGGCGCCCAGGCCCAGCTCGAGGCGGCCGCCGGAGAGATGGTCCAGCGTGGCCATCTCCTTGTGCAGCACCACGGGGTGGCGGTAGTCGTTGTCGAAGACGAGCGCCCCCACCTTCAGCTCCGTCGTGGCTGCTGCCGCCCAGGCCATCGCGGCGGTGGGTGCCAGCTGCGGTCCGAAGTGGTCGGGCATGTGTATGGCGGAGAAGCCGGCCGCCTCCACTCGGCGAGCCGTGTCGGCCCACGACAACTCGGGAAGCGGATCGGAGAGTTGGAGAGCGAAACGGAACGGCGTGGTCATCCCACCATGCTGCCAGGCAACACAACACCCATGCTTCCTGACGGCAACGCCCATGGAACCAGCGCGGCACAACGCCCATGGTGCCAGGCGGCACAACGCCCATGGTGCCAGGCGGCACAACGCCCATGGTGCCAGGCGGCACGACGCGCCGTGTTGGTTCGCCCGCGTGCTTGCTCAGCGCAGCCGGTAGTTGGGGGCCTGCTCGGTGATGGTGACGTCGTGGGGGTGGCTCTCGCGCAGGCCGGCCGAGGTCATGCGCACGAACCGGGCCTCGTTGCGCAGGTCGTCCAGCGTCGCGCAGCCGGTGTAGCCCATGGCCTGCTGCAACCCGCCCACCAATTGGCCGACCACGCCGTTCAGCGGGCCCTTGTAGGGCACGCGGGCCTCGATGCCCTCGGGCACCAGCTTGTCTGCCTCGCTCACGTGAGCCTGGAAGTAGCGGTCCTTGGAGAACGAGCGGGACTTCATGGCACCGATCGAGCCCATGCCTCGGTACTCCTTGTAGCGCTCGCCCTGGTAGAAGACGATCTCTCCGGGGCTCTCGTCCACACCCGCCAGGTAGCCGCCCAACATGACGGTGGAGGCCCCGGCGCCGATGGCCTTGGGCACGTCGCCGGTGTACTGGATGCCGCCGTCGGCGATCACCGGCACCCCGGCTGCGTTCGCCACCCGGGAGCATTCCCAGACGGCGGTGATCTGCGGGGCCCCGATGCCGGTGACCACCCGCGTGGTGCAGATGGCGCCGGGCCCGATGCCCACCTTGATGGCGTCGGCCCCGGCGTCGATGAGTGCCTCGGCGGCGGCGGCGGTGGCGATGTTGCCCGCCACGATTGGCCCATCCCAGTCGCTTCGGAGGGTGCGCACGGTGTCGATGACGGAGAAGCTGTGGCCGTGCGAGGTGTCCACGATGAGCGCATCCACCCCGGCATCCACCAGCAACTTGGCCCGGCCGAGGGCATCGGGGCCCACGCCGATGGCGGCCGCCACCCGCAAGCGGCCGTCGGAGTCCTTGGTGGCCTGGGGGTGGTCGATGCGCTTCTGGAGGTCCTTGACCGTGATCAGGCCGCAGAGCCGGCCGTCGCCGTCCACCACCGGCAGCTTCTCGATCTTGTGGCGGGCGAAGAGCACCCGGGCCTCGTCAAGCGTGGTGCCGACGGGGGCGGTGACCAGCGGCATGTGGGTCATCACCGCCGAGATGGCCTGGTCTTCGTCGGTCTCGAAGCGCAGGTCCCGGTTGGTGAGGATGCCGGCCAGCAGGCCCTCGCCGTCGGTGATGGGCACGCCGGAGATGTGGAACCGGGCCATGAGATCGAGGGCGTCGGACACGGGCCGGTCGGCCGTGAGGGTGACCGGGTCGGAGATCATGCCCGACTCGGAGCGCTTCACCCGGTCCACCTCGTGGGCCTGCTCTTCGGGGGCGAGGTTGCGGTGCACCACCCCCAACCCACCCAAGCGAGCCAGGGCGATGGCCATGCCCGCCTCGGTGACGGTATCCATGGCGGCCGACACGATGGGTACGGCCAAGCGGATTCCGCGGGCGAAGGTGGCGGAGGTGTCGGCGTCCTGGGGCAAGACCGAGGAGGCCGCCGGCAACAACATGACGTCGTCAAACGTGAGCCCCGGAGGGCCGAATCGGGCGGCGAATTCGCCGCTGCCCGGGTAGTCGCCCTGATCCCCGCTCTCAAACCCCGCCGCCGACGCGTATGCTGGGTCGTTCGACCCGGGGCGATCGGAGTGGTTGCGCTGGGTCGGCATGGATGAAGTCTATCGGCGCTCAAGTCCTGCCTGTACCGCCGATAGCATGCACATGGTGAGGAAGCCCTCGTGAGCACGACCCCCAAACAATTGTTGCGACGTGCGCTCAGCCTCGGCCTGGCGGTCGGGTTGGTTGGTTTCGTCGCGCCGGCGGGTGCCCAGGATCCCACGGGCACCACGACCACCCGCGCGCCCCAGCAGACCACCACCACCAAGCCGCCCGCCAGCACCACAACCACCACGGCGGCGCCTGCGCCCACCACGACCACGGCGAAGACGCCCGTCACCAAGGCGCCCCCGGCCACCCAGGCCCCTGTCGCAGCCACGGCCCCCGCCGCCACGCTTCCACCGGCCGGTGAGGAACCGTCCCAAGAGGGCGGCGGCGACGTGGGCGAGAAGGTCACCCCGCCCCCCACCGCAAGCGGTGGGGGAAGTTCGAACGGCAACACCGGCGGCGGCGCCATCATCGGCGAAAACCCCATTCGTGAGTTGGCCCCCGGCGTGTGGGAAACCCCCGTGCTGGTGGGCGGCGAGGCCGGAGCCCAGGGCATCAGCCTGAGGGCCGCCGCCGACACCGTTCGACGGGAAACCGAGACGGTCGCCTTCCAGGTTGAGGAGCAGCGCTCGGCGGCCAAGGCCCGGGTGATCGAGGCCGAGACGGCGTTGGTTCAAGCCGAGCGGGCGTTGAACGACGCCAAGCGTGCCCTGTCGCGTCGCGAGGAGATCGCCGAGGCTGCCCGGAAGCAGTTGGCGCGGATGGGCGTGGCCTCCTACACCAACCTGTACGGCGCGGACGACCCCGACGTCCTTGCCATGACCGGACAGACCATGCGCGCCAGCGTGGTGCGGGAGTATTCCGGCACCGTCATGGTGGGGGCCGACAAGAGCCAGGCCCGTGCCACGGCGGGCTTGGACGAGGCCAAGGCGCAGGTCAAGAAGTTGTCCAAGGTCCGGAACACCGCCAAGGCCGCTCTGGCCGAGACCCGAAAGGGCCTGGCCGACACCGAGGCGAGCTTGGCGAAGCTCGTGACCGAGGCGAGTGCGCTCAGCTTCGACGATCCGGCGGACCCCAACGACAGCGCTCCGGCGCTGCCGGAGTTGCCCGACGGCGCACTCCAGAGCACCACCACCGGCGCCGACCCCGCAGCAGGCCTGCGGCCCGACCCGGCGCTGTCGGCCCTGCTGGCCACCGACCTGACGGTCACCTATCCCATCGCCGCCGACTGGAACTTCGTGGACTCGTGGGGGTTCGAGCGGGCGGGCGGGGCGCGATCCCACAAGGGCAACGACCTGTTCTCGCGGTACGGCAGCCCCGTGGTGGCGGTGGAGGACGGCGTCGCCCGAGTGTCCTCCAACAGCCTCGGCGGCCTCACCGTCTACCTGTACGGTCGCTCGGGCAACCGGTACTACTACGCCCACCTCTCGGCGGTCACCGACGGCATCGACGGTCAGCAGGTGGAGGTGGGGCAGGTGATCGGCAAGGTGGGTACGTCCGGCAACGCCATCGGCACCCCGCCGCATGTCCATTTCGAGGTGCAGCCGCCGGGCGGTGACACGAGCAACCCCTACCCCATGTTGAAGGCCCTGGCGTTGGCCGTCACCCAGGCTCGGGACGCCGGGGCGACCCCCACCGTTCGGGCTCAAGACCTGCTGAAGCTGCCCGAGCCCACGGCGCGCACCCTGTGGGCGGGCGGCCGGGTTCGCTCGGACACTCTGCGGCGCCTGGGCACCGACGAGTGGGTGTCGCTCATCAACAAGACCATCCTGCCGGTGGAGGCGCTTGCCCTGGGCGATCCGTTGATCGCCGCTGAGGTGGCCAAGCGGCTGCCGGATGCCGTTGATCCGGCATCGTTGCCGGAGGTCACCGGCGGGTCCGCCATCGACACCCTGCCGCCGGTGCAGCTGCCCTTGGACGCCAAGGCGCCGCTCTCGTCGCCGCCCACCAGCCAGGGCCCGCTCAACCCGGGCTCCGGCGGCAACGGCTGACCGAGCGAAGACGCCGGCCCCGCCCAGGCGGGCGGCAGCGAGGGCTAGGCCGAGGCCTCGGCCTCGTCGAGCGCCTGTGCCAGGGTGTTCCAGCTGAGGGTGGCGCACTTGATGCGCACCGGGAACTTCACGACGCCCTGGAGGGCCTCGAGGTCGCCCAGCGGCGGCGCCTCCACGACGGGCGCTGGCCCCTCACTGCCGGACTCGCCGTCGCTTGCGTGCTCGCCGTCGCCGCCCAATTCGGTCTCGTGCATGGACATCAGGTCTTTGAACGAGCGAACCAGGGCCCGCACCTCAGGGAGCGTTCGGCCCTTGACGGCGGCGCTCATCATCGAGGCCGATGACTGGCTGATGGAGCACCCCTGGCCGTCGATGGCGATGTCGGCCACGGTTCCGTCGTTGTCCACCTCGAGGTACACCACCACCTCGTCGCCGCACAGCGGGTTGAACCCCTCAGTGCGCACGGCCGGAGGTGTTTCCAGCTGACCCCGGTGGCGGGGGCTGCGGTAGTGATCGAGGATGATCTCTCGGTACAGGTCCTCAAGACCGGCCATGGTGGCTCCGGGGTGTTTGTCGGATGAGTGGGGAAGAGGCAAGCGAGGGTCCCATCGCTGCGGGCCTGCGGAACGCAGCTACAGGAAGAACGCCGCCGTGGCGTCCAGGGCGTCGCCAAGCGCGTCGATGTCGTCGGTCGTGTTGTAGAGGTACCACGAGGCCCGGGCGGTGGAACCCACGCCGAGGGCCTTCATCAGCGGCTTGGCACAGTGGTGCCCGGCGCGCACGGCCACGCCATGCTCGTCGAGGATCTGGGACACATCGTGGGGATGGACGTTGCCGAGCGAGAAGCTCATCACCCCGGCTCGCTGATCGGGTTCGGCGGGCCCGTGGATGGTGAGGCGCTCACCGAACCGCTGGGTGAGGGTACGGAACGCATAGGCCGACAAGGCCTGCTCGTGGGCCAGCACCTTGTCCATGCCGACCTCGTCGAGAAACGCGATGGCCTCGCCCAGCCCGACGATTTCGGCAATGGGTGGGGTGCCCGCCTCGAAGCGCAGCGGCACCTCGTTGGGCACAAAGCCGTCCAGGCGCACGTCGCGGATCATCGACCCGCCCCCGAGGAACGGCGGCATGTCCTCCAGAACCTCCCGCCGCCCCCACAGCACCCCGACGCCGGTTGGACCGCACATCTTGTGGCCGGAGAAGGCCAGGAAGTCGGCTCCCATCGCCTGCACGTCGCAGGTGGTGTGGGGCACGTACTGGCAGGCATCGACGCACACCAGCGCGCCGGCGGCATGGGCGGCGTCTGCGAGGTGGCGCACGGGGGTGAGTGTGCCGGTGACGTTGGAGGAGGCGGTCAGGGCCAGCAGCTTGGCGCCATCCAGCAGGCGGTCCAGTTCGGAGAGGTCCAGCTGGGCGTCCTCGGTGAGCGGGATCCAGCGGATCTCGAACCCGCGTTGGGCCGCCAGGATCTGCCACGGCACGATGTTGGCGTGATGCTCCAGCATGGTGAGCACGATGGCGTCCCCGTCGCCCAGGTTGGCGCGGCCCCACGAGCCCGCCACCAGGTTGATGGACTCGGTGGCGTTCTTGGTGAACACGACCTCGGCGGGGTCGTCGCCGCCGACGAACCGGGCCACGTCACCCCGAACCGCCTCCATGGCGTTGGTCGAACGCTCGGAGAGCTCGTAGACGCCCCGATGAACGTTGGCGTTGATCGTCTCGTAGAACCTGGACATGGCGTCGATCACGCGCTGGGGCTTCTGGGACGACGCAGCCGTGTCGAGGAACGCCAGGCGGTGCCCCTTGATGCGCTGGTTCAGCACCGGGAACTGGGCTCGCAGGCAGTGGGCATCCAGCGGGTCGTGCTGCAGGTCGAGGACGTCGCTCATGTGCCTGCTACGCGAACGTCTGCCATGGATTTCACTCTATTTCTCCCTGCTGGACCGTGGAAAGCCGGTGCGAGGCCCCGTCGTGGTCGCGCAGGTCCTCCTTCCAGGAGCGAAACCGGTCGTGGGTGGCGCCCGTTGGGCCGGTGCCCGTGCCGCTTCCGTCCGGAAAGAGCCGGTAGCTGTAGGCCACCTCCAGGTCGTCTGCGTCGACCGCCACGTAGCGGGCGTCGGCCTTGGTCGCGGGTCCGGCGCGCCACAGCAGCCAGCCGCCGATGCGGCGCTTGTACAGCGCCGGCGGGGCTCCCGGCAGGTCGGCGCCGGCGTGCAGGACCGACGCCGGCGCCTCGATCCAGGCGTTGGCGGGGATGTTGCGGTCGCGGATCGGGGTGGGCGGCAGGGCGTCGGTGTGCACGGGGGTGGGGTCGATGGGGCGCCGGTCGGCGGGCAGCGCCTGCCCGCTACCAGCCACGGGCCACCCACTCGTCCAGGTGCGGCGCCTCGGCACCAACGGTGGTGTGGTCTCCGTGCCCCGGCAGCACCAACGTATCCGCGTCGTACGGGCGAAACAGGCGCTCCTCCAGCGAGGTGATGATGGTGGGGAAGTCGCCTCCCTCGAAGCTGGTGTTGCCCGGCCCGCCGGGGAAGAGGGTGTCCCCGGAGAACAGGACCGGCTTGCCCTCGATGGCGAAACACATCGAGCCGGGGGTGTGGCCCGGCGTGTGAATGGTGCGCAACCGCAGCCGACCAACCTGCACCACGGTGTCATCGTCGAGGATCTCGTCGTAGCTGGGCAGCATGTCGGCGTCGGCCTGGGTGACGCCCACGGAGTAGCCGGCGTCCCGCATCTGGGTGACGGCCTGAATGTGGTCCCAGTGGCCGTGGGTTTCGAGCACCTTGCGCACGCCCAGGGCCCGAGCAAGCTCCAGCAACTGGTCGTGCTCGTTGGCCGCATCGATCAGGACCCCGTCGCCGGTCTGCGTGCACCGCAGCACGTACACGTTGTTGTCCATGGGCCCCACCACGACCTGGTGGATCTCGGCCGATGAGTCGGACCAGATGCGGGTGTTGTCGGGAGCCGGCGCCATCAGCGCAGGGTACCCCTCAGGATCGGCCCCTCAGGATCGGCCCCTCAGGATCGGGCCGGCCGGGCCGATGGAGGCGGGTGACGTTTCGACGCGCGTTTCCGGCCCCTACGCCCAGGCAGCGGCGGTGGTTGGAATGGGGGGTGCTGGGCCTGGCGCTGTGGCGCGTCCTCGGCGTTCGGTGGACCCCGATCGTGTCCGACGACTCGGTCGGCTACCTCACCCGCGCCCGCGCTCCCCTCGACACCGGCTTCGTGGTCGACGGTTACCGACAGCTGGGATATCCGCTGTGGCTGTGGATGGTTGATCAGGTGGCGGCGCCGTTGGGTCTGGATCGGCTCTTCGGCATCGTGGTGGCCCAACGGTTGCTGCTGGTCGCGGCGGTCGTGGTGCTCTGGTGGGTGCTGCGGCTGTGGTCCGTGCCGGTGCTGTGGTTCGTCACGTCCGCCACCACCGTGGTGCTCACCAACTTCGTGCTCAACGAGGGCATCCTGATCTCGCTGACGCTGTTGGCGGCGGCGGGCCTGCTGGGCGCCGCCTCGGTGGTGGCGCCGCTCACCGGAGTCAGCGCTGCGAGGCGACCGGGCCGATGGTTGGTCGCCGCCATGGCGGTGGTCACGGTGATGACGGTGCTGAAGCTGCAGTACGTGCTGCTGGGTCTGCCCATCCTGCCAGCACTGTGGGCGCTGCAACCCAGGGGACTCCGGCTGAAGCCGATCCTGGCGGCCGGTGGTGCCATGGCGGTGCTCCTGGGTGCGATGGTGGTCGGGCAGACCGTCGAGAATTCGAGGGAGTACCACGACCCGACGCCGGTGAGCGAGCAGGCCCACGCCCAGTGGTGGGGGGCCTATCACGCCGTCTTTCGGATTTCCCCGGAGATGGCGCAGCGGCCCGAGGTGCAGCGGTTCAAGGGCTCTGGTTTCACCTCGTTCTACTTTCCGCTCATCGAGAGCGAACCCGACTATCGGGTGCGCCGCGAGCTGACCAGCGAGCGCATCGACGAGCTGTTCGAGGCAGCGGGCA
>JAWKIF010000006.1:0-1326086 GCA_041394405.1 Microthrixaceae bacterium | reverse complement strand
GCCACCGAGCGGGGCAAGGTGCTCAACAACGCCGCCCGACTGATCCGTGAGCGGGCCGACGAGTTCGCCGACACCGAGGTGGCCGACGCCGGCCACACGATCACCGACGCCCGCTGGGAGGCGGGCGCGATGGCCGACGTGTTCGAGTACTACGCGGGCGCCGCCAACAAGCACTTCGGCGATGTGATCCCCGTGCGCGACCCCGGCCTGATGACGGTCTCCCGCGTCCCGGTGGGCGTGTGCGCCCTGGTCGTGCCCTGGAACTTCCCCAGCTACATCGCCACCTGGAAGCTGGGTCCGGCGCTGGCGGCCGGCAACTCGGTGATCGTCAAGCCGGCCTCGCTCACCCCGCTGGGCGCACTCCTGCTGGGCCAGGTGCTGGTCGACGCCGGGGTGCCGGCCGGATGCGTCTCGGTGCTCCCTGGCCCGGGATCCAGCCTCGGCTCGGCGCTGGTCTCCGACCCCCGCGTGGACAAGATCTCCTTCACCGGCGACACCTCCACCGGCACCTCGATCCTCACGTCGGCGGCCTCCAACATCACCCGGGTGTCGCTGGAGCTCGGGGGCAAGTCGGCGGCCGTGGTGTTCGACGACGCCGATGTGGCCGCCGCTGCGGCCGAGATCCCGATGTCGGTGTTCGCCAACGCCGGGCAGGACTGCTGCGCCCGCTCCCGCGTGCTGGTGCAGCGGTCGAAGGTCGCGGACTTCACGGAGGCCATGGTGGAACGCACGAGGGCCCTTCGGGTGGGCGACCCGACCGACCCCGAGACCGAGATCGGGCCGATGATCTCGGCGGGGCAACGGGCGCAGGCGGTGGAGTACCTGTCGATCGGCGCCTCCGAGGGGGCACGCCTGGCGGTCGGCGGCGACACCGCCGACCCCGGATTCTTCATGAACCCCGCCGTGCTCACGGGGGTCGTCAACGACTCGCGGGTTGGCCAGGAGGAGATCTTCGGCCCGGTGGCGGCAGTGGTGGCCTTCGACGACGAGGCTGAGGCGATCCGCCTGGCCAACGACAGCCCCTACGGCCTGTCCGGCTCCCTGTGGACCACGGACGTCGGCCGGGCGCTGCGGGTGTCGCGCTCGATCCGCACGGGGGTGATGTCGGTGAACTCCAACAGCTCGGTGCGCTACGAGGCGCCGTTCGGTGGGTTCAAACACTCGGGAATGGGCCGAGAGCTCGGCATGGCGGCCCTGGATCACTACACCGAGTCCAAGATGGTCTTCTTTGCCGAGCGCTGAGCGCTGTTGGCCCGGGTGGCTCGGCTTGCGGCCAACCCCTGCGCCAGACCACAGTGATGTGGTTCTGACACGTCCCAAGGAGCACGCCAGATGAGCACAGAACACACGCTTCGCCGCCGCCCAACGTTGCGCCGAAGTATCGGCCTTGGCGCGTTGGCGTTGCTTACCGGTGGAACCCTGGCGGCCTGCGGGGACGACAACCCCACGCTGGAAGACCCCGCGGCGCTCGTCGTCTACACGGGCGACGCGGACAAGTCGATCGGCACCCCCAGCACGTTCGCCACCACCACCATCGTGGTCAGCACCACCTACTTCTTTCCCGAGAACACCTTGGAGCCAACCGACGGCTCGTGAGCACCGGGGCGTCGCCGACGCCCCGGTGACGCAACCGGCTCCCAGGTTCACGCCCGCAAGGCGCGATCGGAAGCCGGGGGTCATGAAGGCGTTCGGACCTGTGCGGCGCGTGGCCGATCGGCCCAACGTGGAGCGGCCGTCCTAGGGCGCATGGGTCATTCGATGACGGGGGCCTTACGGGTGGGAGGACGCGCACCGATGGGCCTGGGTGAACGTCCCCGAGCCCCTCGAACCGCCACTGGTCCTCCGGGCCCGGCTGGGCGCGGCGCTGGTCGCAGCGCGGGGGGCGCAGGGGCTCTCGATCTCCCAGCTGTCGGCGTTGGACGGCCGATGGACCGCCGCCGAGCTGCGCTGCATCGAGCGCGGCGAGTTCCGGCTGTCGGCACCGGTCCTCGACGAGCTGGCCACCATCTACCAGCTGGCACCCAGGTGGATCTGCAGCGACGACTGGCGAGGCGTCCTGGATCGCTCCAGCTCGTATGGAACCGACGGGTACGCCCGGCTGGCAGCGGCGGTCACCGCCGACGAACCCATCCCCGACGCCCGTGATCTGGCGGAACGGTACCTGTCCATACGGAACCTGTTGACGGGCCGGACCGACACCGACTTGGTGGCGCCGGAGTTGGGCCTCGTGGGGGAGGCCGCAGGAACGGCCCCGACCAAGCTGGCCGGGTTGCTGGCCGGTGGCCGAGCGTTGGACGCCGCAGTCCGAGCCGAGTCGCTGCGAGTGGCCGGACGCGCCGTGGTGCCACACTGCGGCGTGCTGGTGGGGTCGGGACCCGGAGGGGCCGTCCTGATGACGCAGCGCAGTGCGGCCCCCCAGGTTGGGCGCGGGGGACGGGGATCACGCCGGGCACCGGTGGGGCCACTTGGGGCATTTGCCGCGACGGTGTCTGCCTGAGACCCGGCCCGCTGTCGGTCAGTCGTCGCTCCAGACGAGGTTGACCACCCAGGCATCGGCCTGATGGGTTGCCGACTGCGCGTCGTCCTCGGGCGCCAGGATCACCCGGCTGCCCCCGGGCCGCATGCCGCTCAACCCGCTGGCGAACCAGGACGGCACGGCCTCGCTACCCACCGTGAGGATCCGGGGGCTGCACTCACCCCAGCCGCTCTCGAGCCTGCGATCGCCGTGAACGTCGATGGCCTCGATCATCAGCATGGCGCGTGAGCCCTGCCGAAGCTCCGCTCCCTGCCCGCGTGTGAGCTCCATGGTGTCCGCCTCCGCCTCGGCCCGATCGTGGAGGGCCTCCCATGACAGCGTCGGCGGCGCGCCGGCCCACACCAGGGCGATCGTCGCTCGAAGCGTGGTATCCGGCCCGATGCCGGCGTCCGGCCACCCGGCCTGTCCGTAGCCAAGTGACGGGGGGATTCGGATGCTGCGGATGCCGCCGACGCCCATGTCGGCGACTCCTTGGCGGAGGCCACGGATGAGGCGGGGGTTGTCCAACGACACCACCATCGGCCCGAGGCCGGCGGGCGCATCCACCGGCCGCCCGTCGTCGTGGGTGAGCGTGACGTCCAGCGCTACGCAGGTTGCGTCTCGAGCGAGGGCGCCGCGCCCCGGGCGGTCCTCGATCAACTCGACGCTCTCCCCTGCTGCGGCCGGTGCGTCGACGCTGGTGGTGGTCGATGGCCCCAGCGCCTGGGGCTGCGCCCCGTCGTCCTCAACCCCCGGGCGTGCGAGGGCCGAGGTGGATGTGGAGGTGGAGGTGGACGTCGCGAGCTGTCCACGGTCGGCGACCGAGGCGGGCTGGGCGGGGGTGACGCTGGATGGCCCGGCTTCGCCACCCGGCTGGGAGGTGGCCGGGCCCGAACCCTCCAACGAGCTGGTGCACGACGTGGCCACGAGCAACACGAAGGAGGTCACCAGGGCCACGCGGCAGCGGTGGGGCGAGGACGACCCCAGCGGGCTGCGAACGGGGGAGATCACGACGGCCGAGCGTACCGGCGAGCCGGAGCGAGTCGGTGCGGGCTGACTGTGTTCTCAGGAGCGGCGGGAGTCCGCCCGCTCGCCACGGGACGGATCCCTAGATCCCCACCTTGGTGGGTTCGAACAGATCGTCCAGATGCACCAGCGGTCCGGGCGGAGCAAAGGCCCCGTTGCTCGGATCGTCGGGGGACTCCGTCCACTGGTCAAGCGCAAAAAGCAGCCCGCCGTCGTCGCCCTCTGAGGCGTCCCACCACCGGGTGATCTCCCGAACGGCGCCCTCGCTCGACCCCGTGACCGAGGCCACCTGCTCGACCGACCACTCGGCGAGAAACCGCAGGGCCAAAACGGTTCGTTCCTGCTCCGACCACCGCTGAAGCTCGCGGGCCAGCCGCACCCGGTGCTCGAAGTGCGGGTCCTCCATGCGTCGGCGGCCGATGTCCTCGGCGCTTTCGTGCCACGCCAGTGCGCCACGCACGGCGGCCGCCACGGCGTCGACGTCGGCCCGGGTGGCAGATCCCACGTAGGTCGCCGACGCATCCGGCCCCAGCTGGGCCACCACGGCGCGGGCGGGACCGGCCAGCCCGATCAGGCGAAAGGCCACGCGATGGGCGGCGTTGGTCGGGTCGAGGGTGGTGCGATCGGGCACCGACCATTCCTCTTCGATGGTGTCCACCGTCGAACGGTCGGAGGGCGCCCCGGTGATCTCCTCGTCCTCGCTGAGCATGACCGGCTGGAACGACGCCGGCTCCAGTTGAGGGAGCTCAAGATGGGTCAGCCGGTCGGAGTCCACCGTTGGCGCCTGCCATCTTGCTTCCTCGCGGGCGGCACTCGGTTGCCGGCGCCCCAGCGGGCGTGAGGCAACCTCGGCCAGTCGGTCGCTGTCGGTCATCGGTGCTCCTGGGGCTCCGGGTGAAGGCGGATACTTGCCACTATCGGCACCAGGGGTGGCGTTGCTGAGCGTTGGCTTGGAATCACCCGGTCTGACCTGCGGTCCTGGCAGACTCGATGGGTGACCTACAGCCCCTTGCTTCGGCCGTCGCGAGCCCGCGCATGAGCGGCGACGACTCGAGGCGCTTTTACGTGCCCTCGCCGGGCGAGCGCGGCGGCTCCCCGGCACCGCCCGCCGGCGACGCGGCGCCCGACCAGTCCGGGTCGATCCCGGCATCGAGCGAGGCGGCCTCCTCGCCTGGGCCCCAGGCCCCCCGGCAGGTGTACGTGCCCGCGCAACCGAAGCCATCCCCCCGCGCCGCCGGTCCGCCCACGGCGATTGCGCCGGTTCCCCCGCAACCGCAGCAGCGAGCCAAGCCGCCGAGCCGTCGGAGGCGGCGCCGGAAGCGATGGGTCGCGCTGGCGATCCTCTGCGTGCCGTTGTTGGCGCTTGGGGGCTTCGCGCTCTACCTCTACAGCCTGTTCGCAGGTATCAACCGGGTGGACCTCACGGGCACGCTGTCGCCCGTCGACGGGCCCGGCGTGAACTACCTGATCGCCGGGTCGGACCAGCGCGCCGACGGATCGGTCGCCGGGGAGCGGGCCGACACGCTCATCGTGCTTCGGGTTGGCGAGGGCACCCCCACGATGATGTCGGTGCCCCGCGACCTGTGGGTGACCATCGCGGAGACCGGTCAGAGCGCCAAGATCAATGCGGCATACAGCGGCGGCCCCCAGCGTCTCGTGGCCACGGTTCAGCAGTCGCTGCAGATCCCCATCCATCACTACGTCGAGGTGGACTTCGTCACCTTTGGGGACTTGGTGGACGCGGTGGGTGGTGTCGAGGTCGAGTTCCCGCACCCGGCATTTGATGAGGGCAGCGGCCTGTCGGTCGAGCAGGCCGGAACGGTCACCCTCGATGGAGAGCAGGCGTTGGCCTACGTCAGGTCCCGGCGCTACACGGAGGTGATCGACGGCGTGCCCCGCCAGGACCCGACGGCCGATCTCGGCCGCCAGCAGCGGCAACAGACCTTCATGAAGGCGGTCATGGGCAAGGTGGGTGCCACCCGCAACCCGGCTGGGCTGACCCGGGTGGCCCAGGCACTCGGGAACGACCTGACGATCGACGACGATCTCTCGGCCTGGGGCGCACTGGGACTGGTGCGCGGCCTGGCAGGCACCAGCCCCGAGTCGGTCGTGCTGCCCACGGCGCCGGGCCGCGAGGGCGCCCAATCGGTGCTGTACCTCGTGGATTCCGAGGCCGGGGCGGTACTCGAGCAATTCCGCTGACGCGAATGGTTCCGGCCGGCCCGGCAACGACGTCCAGCGGGTACCGGCGGGCCTTCGGGCCGGCACTAGGTTGGCGACGAGGCGGCCAACCGATGTCCGTCCCAGGAAGGTGACCCCAAGCCATGACCGACTGCCCCAACCCCGACGGCTCCAGCCCCCGGACCACCAAGTTCGATGCGCCGCCACCGATGTGCATCGACGTGGAGCAGCCCTATCACGCCGAGATCGTCACCTCCATGGGCACCATGTTCGCCCAGCTCCTGCCCAAGCGGGCGCCCAAGACGGTGAACAACTTCGTCGTCCTCGCCCGCTATCACTACTTCGAGGGTGTCATCTTCCACCGCATCATCAAGGGCTTCGTCATCCAGGGCGGCGACCCGGAGGGAACCGGACGCGGCGGTCCCGGCTATCGCTTTGCCGACGAGTTGCCCCAGGCAGGCGAGTACCAGCTGGGCTCGCTGGTGATGGCCAACGCCGGCCCCGACACCAACGGCAGCCAGTTCTTCGTGGTCTCGGGCCCCAGCGGCATTCAGCTTCCCCCCAACTACTCGCTGTTCGGCAAGGTCCTCGACGGGCTCGACGTGCTCGAGGAGATCCAGTCGGTTCCCACCGGCCGTGGCGATCGCCCCACGACCGACGTGGTGATTCAGGCCGTGAACATCACCGAGGGCTGACGCCGACGGGTTCCAGCGCCGGGCCCCAAGCCGGGGCGACGTCCGGAACCGGCGGCAAGGGCAGGCCCATGGCTGCGGCGAAGCCCTGGGCCCAAGCCGCGTATCCCAGCGCATTGGGGTGGAAAAGATCGTCGGCCAGCCGGGAGTTCAGTGAGCCCTTCGCGGGTCGGTTGATGTCGGCAACGCCGGCGCCTACGGACCGTGCGGTGCGGCGGATGCGCCAGTTGGCCTCGGCGGAGCTCAGCCCCATGCCGCTGGTGGGCATGAGGCCGACCACGGTGGCGGGGCCCAGTTGTTGGAGAACGAGCCAGTCGGCGATGGCAGCCAGGCCGCGATGCAGCCGCAACGGGTGGCCGGGGCGGACGAGGTCGTTGGCGCCGATGTGCACCGCGACGGCCTCGGGCCGCCCCAACCGGTCGATCAGCGCGTGGGCCCGGGGCAGCTGGTCGTCGACGAGGTCGCGCGCCTTGGCCCCGGACACCGAGACGTTCACCAGGCGGTCTGCGGCGCCGCCCGCAGCCGCAAGCTGGCCCGCCCAACCCTGGCTGGGGTGGGGTGCGCCGACGCCCTGCGCCGCGGAGTCGCCCAGCGCCAGCCACCATCCACCGGCAGCTCGCTCGGCAACCTGTCCGACGGTGCGTTCGTTGTGATCGTGCCACCAGGCCCGATAGCGCCCCACGGACGTTCGGCTGTGCGCCAGGCCGCGGCGAACACCGGCAATTCGGGCGAGTGGCGAATTCATCGGTCCATCCTGCCGGGTCGCACCCTCAGTCCCACCGTGCGTTGCACGGTTCGGACGCCCGGTAGCTTGAGCTCATGGCGTTTCCCCCCGGTCGAGCAACCATCACCCGCGCCCTGGTCGTGGCCGGCGCGGCGGCGCTCGGCGCCGCCTGGTTCCAGCGACGAGCGCGGCGCACGCAACGGGGGGATGCGTCGACGGACGGCGCTGCGGGCCCGCCCCCGCAGCGCGTGACCTCGGCACGGTTGGCTCGTCACGCTGAGGTGGCCAAGATGGGTGTTCGTGGTGGCAGCACCATGGCGCTGAGCAAGGTGCGTTCGGTGGGCGTCGGCCCCGAGCGTGCGGCCGAGTTGCGGGCCCAGGCCGAGCTCAAGACCGCAGCCGGGGTGGCGGAGGCGTTGGGCAACATGAAGGGCGCGCTCATGAAGCTCGGCCAGATGGCCAGCTATCTGGAGACCGGGCTGCCCGAACCCATGCGTGAGGCGCTGGCGCAACTGCAGGCGGACGCCCCGCCCATGGCGCCGGAGCTGGCGGCCCAGGTGGTGGCCGAACAGCTGGGTCGGCCACCCAGCGAGGTGTTTGCTCGCTGGGAACCCAGGCCGATCGCGTCCGCCAGCATCGGGCAGGTGCACCGGGCCCTCACCCATGACGGTCGGGAGGTGGTCGTGAAGGTCCAGTACCCGGGAGTGGCGGACGCCATCCAAACCGACCTTGAGACCTCCGACGTGGTGTTCAACGCTCTCGGCATGCTGTTTCCGGGGATGGACCCGGAACCCATCGTTGCCGAGTTGCGCCTGCGCCTCAGCGAGGAGCTGGACTACAGCGCCGAGGCCCAACACCAGCGGCGTTTCTCCGACTACTACCGCGGCCACCCCACGATCTCGGTGCCGGACGTGATCGACGAGCACTCCACCGGCAGGGTGCTGTGCAGCGAGTTCATGCCCGGCCGACGTTGGGCCGAGTTGCTGGAGGCCCCGCAGGCGGAGAAGGACCTGGCGGGCGAGACCATCTTCCGCTACGTGTTCGGGTCGATCTACCGCATGGGATCGTTCAACGGCGACCCTCACCCCGGGAACTACCTGTTCGGTGGCCCCGGGCAGGTCACGTTTCTGGACTATGGCCTGGTGAAGGACTTCACCCCGAACACGGTGGCGGACTTCGAGTCCCTGATCGTGTCGATGGTGGTGGAACACGACCCGGTGCTGTACCGCTCCGAGGTTGAGCGGATCGGGCTGCTGCCCAGCGATGCGCCGTTCAGCGATCGCGAGGTGGTGGACTACTTCGGGCACTTCTACGACCACGTGGCACGAGATGAGGTGACCACCATCGACCCCGAGTGGTCGGCCGAGGCCGTGCGCCGCTACTTCGACGTCACCGGCCCGTTCGCCGGCATCATGAAGGCGGCCAACCTCCCGAGCGATTGGGTGATCGTTCAGCGCATCAACCTGGGGCTGTTTGCCCTGTTGGGCGAGTTGGGCGCCACCGCCAACTGGAGGCGTATCTCCGAGGAGCTGTGGCCCAGCGTGGCGGGCCCACCAGCCACGCCGATGGGCGAGGCCATCGCCGAGTGGGAGGCGGGCCGCGCCGGCACCGCTCCCGTGGCCGACTCAGTGCCCGGTTAGCCTCGCCGCACCCTCAGGGCGCCAGGTCCGATGCAGCGTGCCGAACGTGGTGGGCCACCAACTCGGCAACGGCGCCTGCATCGGGCAGCTCCGGCCGGGGCGGTGTGCTCCACGCCTCCATCGACACGAACACCTCGGTGCAGGCCAACCCCTCGTTGCCCATGGCCCGCCCCTGGGTGGTGAGGGTGAGGATGACCGTCGGCCCGCCGACGAACTCCACCGTGGCCTCCACCAGGCCGGCCTCGAGGTCCTGGAAGGTGACAGCGCCCAGCCGGTAGGCGGCGTCCACCAACCACAACGCCGTCTCGTCCGGCGGTGCAGCGACCATCACGGAGCTGCCGAGCGGCCAGGCGCGCCGGGGTTCGGCGTCCGGATCCACCGGCCGACCGGATTGGGCTCCTTCTCGACGGGAGGGGACCTCGGGACCCGCCTCGTCGGCCTCGTCGGCCTCGACGGGATCGGGCGCCTCCAGCCCATCCAGCACGCGTCGCGCCTCGATGAGCGCCATGGCGTCATCGGACGCGCCCCGGTTTCGGTTGACGTCGGGATGCAGGCGGCCCATGCGGGAGCGGAATGCCCGGCGCAGTTCCTCGCGGTCGAAGGGGCCGGCCAGCCCAAGCAGGGCCCGGGCCTGCTGCGGGGTCATCGGCTCGGGGGGTCGCACCGGTGGCACCGTACCCGAGCGCGTTGTTCGTCTTCGGCGGGCGGGCCGACTCCGGTACCCTTCGGAACCCCATTCCCGAGCCGAGGCGGCGATGAAACGATTCGAGGAACTCTTCGACGAGTTGCAGCGGTTGGTGGCCGACGGCAGCGAGGGCTCCGGCACCGTGGTAGCCGTTGCTGCCGGGCCGCACCAAGTGGGCAAGAAGCTGGTCGAGGAGGCAGCCGAGGTCTGGATGGCCGCCGAGCACGAGGGGCCCGAACGCACCGCCGAAGAGATCTCCCAGTTGCTCTACCACGCCCAGGTGATGATGTTGGCCTGCGGGTTGACCTTGGAGGACGTCTATGCCCACCTCTGAGCCCTCCCCGCCTGGCCAACCGCTGAAGGTGGCCCTGCCCAACAAGGGCGCGTTGTCCGAGGAGGCCGCCGAGCTGCTGGGCGAGGCCGGCTATCGCGTCGGGCGGTCCTCCAAGGCGCTGCGGGTGTTCGATCGGGCCGAGAACGTCGAGTTTCTCTTTCTCCGGCCGCGCGACATCGCCATCTACGTGGGCAGCGGCGTGATCGATCTGGGCATCACCGGGCGGGACCTGACCACCGACAGCGGGGCGCCGGTCGTTGAGGTGCTGCCCCTGGGGTTCGGACGGGCCGAGTTCCGCATCGCCGCCCCGGTGGGATCGGGATTCGAGTTGGCCGACGGCGCCCGCATCGCCACGTCCTATGAGGGGCTGCTGGGCCGGTACCTGGCCGAGCGCGGCGTGGACGCCGAGATCATCCACCTGGACGGCGCGGTCGAGTTGGCACCCAGCCTGGGCGTGGCCGACGCGGTCGCCGACGTGGTGCAATCCGGCAGGACACTGGCCGAGGCCGGGCTGGAGGTGGTGGGGGACTGCCTGCTGGCATCGGAGGCCGTGTTGATCTGCGGCCAGGGGCGCACTCCCGTCGGCCCGGCGCGTGTGATGGTGGAACGAATGCGCGGTGTGGTGGTGGCCGCCAGCTATCTCATGGTGGAGTACGACCTGCCGGAAGCCCTGCTGGCTCGGGCAACCGAGCTGGCGCCGGGAATGGAGGGCGTCACGGTGGCGCCGCTCAGCCGCCAGGGATGGGTCGGTATTCGGGTGATGGTGCCCAGCGCTCAGGCCAACGCAGTGATGGACGACCTGGCCGAGCTGGGCGCCAAGGCCATCCTGGCCACGGAACTCCGCACCTGTCGGCTCTGAACATGGCGCCGGTTCGGCGGCGTGCGGTCAGCCGCGCTCCGCGGCCAGGTTCGTGCAAGAGCGCAGCGCCTCCCACTCCTTCATGAGCCCGGCGGCGGCCTTGTCGGTGGCCGGCACCGGTTGGTTGAGGTCGTTGATGACGGCGGGTCGCCAGCGGTAGTCGTCGATGCGTCGGCCGGTGACGGTCACCTCCAACACGCCGCTGTGTCCGGCCGCCGGGGTGCTGGGCGGAAACAGGAAGTTCCCCAGCCCGTAGCTGACCAGACCGTCACCCAGGAAGCCGGCGGCGGCCACCCGATGCTGGTGGCCGCCAACCACGATGTCGGCGCCCGCTTCCACCAGCCGAGGTGCCAGCTCAACCTGGGTGTCGGTGGGGCACGGGACGTACTGCTCGCCCCAGTGGATGAACACCACCACGGTGTCGGCCTGCCGCCGGGCGGCCCGGACGGCCTCGATCAACCGATCCACCCGCTTGGCCGAGGCCAGACCGGGTTGAACGTCGGTGGCGGTCCAGCTGTCCACCAACTGCGAGTCGATCACCTCGGTGGCGCCGATCACGCCGATGCGCTGGCCGTTCACCCGGTACATGGCCGGGGCGTAGGCGGCGGACTCGTCCCGTCCGATGCCCATCACGGGGAACCCGTCCTCGTCGATGATGTCCAGGGTCTCGGCGAGGCCCGCCGGGCCGTAGTCCACGCCGTGGTTGTTGGCCATGGTCACGCCGTCCACGCCGGCGGCCCTGAGCGAGTCGAACACCTCGGGCCCGGTGGCGAACGTGAACGCCTTGTCCAAGGGGGCACCGCCGCCGTTGGTCACCGCCGTCTCCAGGTTGAGCAGAGCCAGATCGGCGTCGCGCAACAGCTCGGCGGCCGGGCCGAACACCGAGGCCGGGTCGTCGGCCTGGAGGTCCTCGCTGACGCCGCGAACTGCGGTGTCGCCCGCGAACACCAGCGTCACCGGCTTGCCCGAACCAACCGGGGGTGCGTCGGGGGAGCCTGCTGCCCGGTTGCCCGGCGAGGGCTGTTCGCCTCCGCCGCCTGCGCATGAGGCCGCCGCCGCGAGTGCGCAGGCGGCGACGATCGCCAGGCCGGGCAACGCCGGAGTGCGACGGTTCGGGCCCGCTCCTGCTGGGGCGCTCCGGGGCATCAACCTCACGCTCGGGCTGGACCCCCGAGCCAGGCCGATAGGAAGCGTCGATAGGCCTCGACGTCGGCGACGGCCATCAGCTCCCGTGCCGAATGCATGGAGAGCTGTGGAGCGCCGACGTCGACGACGCCGACACCCAGCGAGGCACCCAGAATGGGGCCGACGGTGGAGCCGCAGGGCAGGGCCCCGTGGTGGGAGTAGGTCTGCACCTCGACGTCGGCCCGACGGGACGCCAGCAGCGCGGCGCCCACGGTTCGGGCGTCGGAGCCGTATCGCTGGTTGGAGTTGACCTTCAGGGCAACGCCGCCGCCGGCCGCAATCGGGTGCTGCGGTTCGTGGCGGTCCGCATAGTTCGGGTGGGTTGCATGGGCCATGTCGGCCGAGGCCACCAGGGTGCCTGCCAGCGCTCGGTCCAACTCAGCCCGGTCGCCGCCTGCCGCACGGACCGAGGCCGCCAACACGCGTTCCACCAGTGCGGAGGCGGCGCCCACCCCGCTGGTGGAGCCCACTTCTTCGTGATCGCTCAACACCACGACCGGCACGGCGTCGGGTGTACCCGCAGTGGGTGCCCCCAGGACGTTGGCCAGGGCAACCGTTCCGGCCCACGACGAGCACAGGTTGTCCAACCGTGATGCGGCAAACAGCTCCTCGTCCCGGCCCAGGCGAGCCGGCGCGGTGAGGTCGTGACCCATGAGGTCCCACGCCAGGACGTCGGCGGCCCCAACCGACAGCTCGGCGGCCAACCAGTCCCGGAAGTCGCCTTCGGTCGAGGTGCCGAGCCCCCAAATGGGCGTCAGGTGCGCCTGCTTGTCGAGCTTGAGGCCGACCGAGGAGACGTCCCGGTCGAGGTGGATGGCCAGCTGGGGCACCCGCAGCAGCGGCCGATCCCAGCGCACCTCCCGCAACTCGGGAACGCCCGTGCCGACATCCAGCGCCACGCGTCCGGAGAGCCCCAGATCGCGGTCAAGCCAGCTGTTCAGCAACGCACCCCCGTACACCTCCACACCCAGTTGGCGCCACCCTGCGGCGTGCTGGTCCGGCCGAGGACGGACCCGCAGGTTCGGGCTGTCGGTGTGGGCGGCCACCACGCGGAACGGGGCGGCGGCGGGTTGACCGGTTCGGCCAACGGCGACGACCAAGCCGGCGTTGCGCACCACTACGGGCCCGTCGCCCGGGGGTTGTTCCCCGCTCGTCAGCCGGGTGAACCCGGCCGCCTCCAGGCGGTCCGCCACCTCGGATGCAGCGTGGTAGGGCGACGGCGCCGCGTTGATGAACGCAGCGAGGTCGTCGATCGGTGCTTCTTCGGGGGTGCTCAACGCGCCGGCTCGGGCTCGGCGGTGGCAGCATCGGTCAGCCCGGTGCAACCCCGCAGCTCGTTCCAGCTGGCCAGCAGGTTTTGGGCCTCGGCGCCCTCGGCCGGGATGGGCTGGTTGGCGCCGTTCACCCGGGCCGGGACCCACTCGTACCCGTCGATGCGTCGCCCGGTGGCGGTCACCTTCAACACACCGCTGCGGCTCCCCAACTCGGAGTTGGCCCGGAACAGGAAGTTGCCCAGTCCGTAGCCCACGAACGCTGCGCCGGAGAACCCCCCGGAGGCAACCCGGTGTTGATGCCCGCCCACCACGATGTCGGCGCCCGCCTCGATCAGTTTCGGCGTGAGCGAGCGCTGGGCGTCATTGGGGCACGTCTCGGTTTCGGTGCCCCAATGGAGGAAGACCACCACCGTGTCCGCCACCTGGCGGGCGGCGGCGACCTCCTCGGTCAGCCGGTCCTCTCGCTTGGCCGAGGCCAGGCCGGCGTGGGTGTCGGTTGCGGTCCAGCTCTCGATGAACGAACCATCCAGCACCTGCGTGGCTCCGATGACGGCTATTCGTTGGCCCTTGACCTCCGCGATGTGGGGAGCAAATGCCTCGTCCTCGTTGGCCCCCATGCCGATGATGGGGAAGCCGACCTCGTCTCGCACCTGAAGCGACTCGGCGAAACCCGATTCGCCGTAGTCCATGCCGTGGTTGTTGGCCATGGAGACCACGTCGATGCCAGAGGCCTTGATGGCGTCCAGCGCCGGCGCACCCGTGGCGAACGTGAACTGCTTGCCGACCGGCGAGCCACCCCCCTTGGTGAGGGCCGTTTCCATGTTGGCCACCGCCAGGTCGGCGTCGGAGAGGATGCCGGTGATGGGGCCGAAGACGGAGGCGGGATCGGCGGCCAGTCGGCTGCCGGTGGATCCCTCGAAGTTCATGTCACCGGCGAAGGCCAGCGTGACCGGCTGACCGGAGCCCAAGGTGGGGTCACGGCCGTCGTCGGGCGACGTGGTGGTGGTGGATGCGTCCGGCTGGGGCGTGGCGCCGCTGCCGTCCTCCGGCGCAACGGCCGACGTCGCCGGGCTCGTCGCGGCGGGAGCGGCGGCGGTCACGTCGGCGGACGTGGCGCCGCCGCAAGCGGCCAGTCCAAGGCAGGCGGCGGCGGCCAGGGCGATGATCACCTGCGTGCGGGCCATCGGGGAATCCTACCTGCGCCCCTGAGCTCATCTGGATTCGGTTGGAGGGAGCGCCCCCGAAACCAGTATCATCGACCGGCCGGGCCAATGGCGTCCCGATGCCCCCACCCCCTCAGACACCGGTTGGAAGGCTCCACATGGACCGCAGCCTGGCGGCCGCCAGCGGCCTCTACGCACCCCAATTCGAACACGACGCTTGCGGCGTGTCCTTCGTCGTCGACCTCCACGGGCGACGATCGCACGAGCTGGTGTCGCAGGCGCTCACGTCGCTGCTGAACCTCGAGCATCGCGGCGCCACGGGTGCGGAACCCAACTCGGGCGACGGCGCCGGCATCCTCATTGGTGTCCCCGACGAGTTCCTCCGAGCGGTCGTCGACCACGACCTTCCGCCGGAAGGTGAGTACGCAGTGGGTATTGGCTTCCTGCCTCGCGAGAGCGGCCCGGCCCAGGCCGTGAGCGAGTACATCGAGTCGCTGGTCGTCGATGAGGGGCTCCTGACCGTGGCCTGGCGAGACGTGCCGGTGGATCCCTCCATGATCGGGTCGATGGCGGCCGACGCCATGCCGCAGTTTCGGATGCTGATCGTGGCCGACCGTGCGGACCGGCCGGGAGGCCGCAGGAGCGGTATCGAGCTGGACCGGGCCGTCTATCCGTTGCGCAAGCGCATCGAGCACGAGCTGCCGGGGGAGGTGGGCTCGTCGGCCTATTTCGCCAGCCTGTCGTCGCGAACGCTCGTGTACAAGGGCATGCTGACCACCCCGCAGCTCGGTGAGTTCTTCCCGGACCTGGTCGACCCGCGATTGACGTCGGCGCTCGGCTTGGTGCACAGCCGCTTCTCCACCAACACGTTCCCGTCGTGGCCGCTGGCCCACCCGTACCGCTACGTCGCTCACAACGGCGAGATCAACACCGTGCAGGGCAACCAGAACTGGATGCGGGCCCGGGAGGCCATGCTGAAGACCGACCTGATTGAGGGCGACCTTGATCGGCTGTATCCCATCTGCACCCCGGGAGCCAGCGACACCGCTCGCTTCGACGAGGCCTTGGAGCTGCTGCATCTCGGCGGCTACTCGCTCCCCCATGCCGTGCTCATGATGATTCCCGAGGCATGGGAGAACCACGAGTCGATGGCCCCAGACCTGCAGGCGTTCTACAAATACCACTCGTGTCTCATGGAGCCGTGGGACGGCCCGGCCTCCATCACCTTCACCGACGGAACGCTGGTCGGTGCGGTGCTGGACCGCAACGGCCTGCGTCCGAGCCGCTATTGGGTGACCGACGACGGTCTGGTGGTGATGGCCTCGGAGGTGGGCACGCTGGACATCGCTCCCGAGCGGGTGGTGCGCAAGGGTCGCCTCCAACCGGGACGCATGTTTCTCATCGACACCTCGCAGGGCCGCATCGTCGAGGACGCCGAGATCAAGGCCGAGCTGGCGGCGGCCCACCCGTACCAGCAGTGGCTCGACGATGGTCTCATCGATCTCGAGGCGCTGCCCGCCAAGCCCCACATCACCGAACCGGCCCTGAACACCCTGCGGGCACAGCAGGTGTTTGGCTACTCGTTGGAGGAGATCCGCATTCTCCTCACCCCCATGGCCCGCGACGGCAAGGAGGCCTTGGGATCGATGGGCACCGACACGCCCATCGCCGTGCTGTCGGATCGACCCCGGCTGCTGTACGACTACTTCACGCAGCTCTTCGCCCAGGTGACCAATCCGCCGCTGGACGCCATCCGCGAGGAGTTGGTGACCAGCCTCGGCAAGGTGTTTGGGCCCGAGGGCAACATCCTCGACCTCACCCCGTCGGACGCCGAGCTCATCGAGCTGCCGTTTCCCGTGCTGCACAACGACCAGCTGCGCAAGCTTCGGGAGCTGGACGACACCCAACCGCATGGCTTTCACAGCCGCGTGCTGTACACGCACTTCAGCGTGGCCGACGGGGGAGCAGGCCTGGCCGCCGACCTGGAACGACTCCGCGCCGAGGTGACCGCTGCGGTTGATGACGGGGTCAACGTGGTGATCCTGTCCGATCGATTCTCCACCCAGGACCGCGCACCCATCCCGATGCTGCTTGCCACCTCGGCGGTGCACCATCACCTGGTCCGCACCAAGAAGCGCACCATGGTGGGCCTCATCGTCGAGAGCGGCGAGTGCCGGGAGGTGCACCATTTCGCCTCGCTGATCGGATATGGGGCGGCTGCGGTCAACCCCTACACCGCTTTCGACACCATCGAGAACCTGGTCAACGAGGGTCGGTTGGGCGACATCAGCTTCGAAGCCGCCGTGAGCAACTACATCAAGGCCGCCGGCAAGGGCATCCTCAAGGTGATGTCCAAGATGGGCATCTCGACGGTGGCGTCCTACACCGGCGCCCAGATCTTCGAGGCCATCGGCCTCAGCCAAGACCTGGTGGACGAGTACTTCACCGATACGGTCAGCCGCCTCGGGGGCATCGGACTCGACGAGATCGCCGAGTCAGTCCGGCGCCGTCACGCCATGGCCTGGCCCGACCGCCCCGAGGAGCTGGCCTACCGCCCACTCGATGCCGGGGGCGAGTACCAGTGGCGACGCGAGGGCGAGTACCACCTGTTCAACCCCAAGACCGTCTACAAGCTGCAGCACGCCACCCAAACGAAGCGATACGACATCTTCAAGGAGTACACGGCGCTGGTGGACGACCAGTCCGAGCGGCTGGCCACCCTGCGGGGCATGTTCCGCTTCACGACCGAGGGACGAACTCCCGTGCCCCTCGACGAGGTGGAGCCGGCCGCCGACATCGTCAAGCGTTTCTCCACCGGCGCCATGAGCTACGGCTCGATCTCGGCCGAAGCCCACCAGACGCTGGCCGTCGCCATGAACCGGCTGGGCGCCAAGTCCAACACCGGCGAAGGTGGCGAGGATGCCGACCGGTTTACCCCGGACGACAACGGCGACCTGCGGCGCTCGGCCATCAAGCAGGTGGCGTCGGGCCGTTTCGGCGTGACCGCTCACTACCTGACCAATGCCGATGACATCCAGATCAAGATGGCCCAGGGCGCCAAGCCCGGTGAGGGCGGCCAGCTGCCCGGCCACAAGGTGTACCCCTGGATCGCCGGCACCCGGCATTCCACCCCGGGGGTCGGCCTCATCAGCCCGCCGCCCCACCACGACATCTACTCCATCGAAGACCTGGCACAGCTCATCCACGACCTGAAGAACGCCAACCCGTCGGCCCGCATCCACGTCAAGCTGGTGGCCGAGGTGGGCGTGGGCACCGTGGCGGCGGGGGTGGCCAAAGCCAAGTCCGACGTGGTGCTCATCTCCGGTCACGACGGCGGCACCGGAGCCAGCCCCTTGACATCGTTGAAGCATGCCGGCGCCCCGTGGGAGCTGGGGCTGGCGGAAACCCAGCAGACGCTGCTGCTGAACGGCCTGCGCGACCGGATCGTGGTGCAGGTGGACGGGCAGCTGAAGACCGGACGCGATGTCGTGATTGCGGCGCTGCTTGGGGCCGAGGAGTTCGGCTTTGCCACTGCGCCGTTAGTGGTCTCGGGCTGCATCATGATGCGTGTGTGTCACCTGGATACCTGCCCGGTGGGCATCGCCACGCAGAACCCCGAGCTTCGGGCTCGATACTCCGGCCAAGCCGATCATGTCGTGAACTTCATGACCTTCATCGCCGAGGAGGTTCGCGAGTTGCTGGCCGAGTTGGGCTTCCGCACCCTGGAGGAGGCCGTCGGCCAGGCCGGGCTGCTGGATACCCGCGAGGCCATCGATCACTGGAAGGCGGCCGGGCTCGACCTGGCTCCGATCCTGTACGCCCCCAGTCCGGTCATGGGCACCGAGCTTCATCACGTGCGCGAGCAGCACCACGGCCTGGACCAGGCCCTCGACAACACCCTGATCCAGCTGTCCGAGGGGGCGATCGCCGACGGCACCGCGGTGCACCTGGAGCTGCCCATCCGCAACGTCAACCGCACCGTCGGCACCATGTTGGGCCATGAGATCACCAAGCGGTGGGGCGCCCAGGGACTGCCCGATGGCACGGTCACCATCGACTTCGGCGGGTCCGCCGGTAACAGCTTCGGGGCCTTCCTTCCCGCAGGGGTCACCATGACCCTCGCCGGAGACGCCAACGACTATGTGGGCAAGGGCCTCTCCGGGGGCCGGCTGGTCGTGCGGCCACCCAGCTCGGTGCACCCCGACTTTGTCGCCGAGGACAACATCATCGCGGGCAACGTCATGGCGTACGGCGCCACCGGCGGCGAGCTGTTCGTGCGGGGGGTGGTGGGGGAGCGTTGCTGCGTGCGCAATTCGGGTGCCCTCGTGGTCACCGAGGGTGTTGGCGATCACGGATGCGAGTACATGACCGGCGGACGAGCGGTCATCCTGGGCTCGACCGGCCGCAACTTCGGGGCGGGGATGTCCGGCGGCATCGCCTATGTGTGGGACCCCGGCTCGGTCCTGGCCACCAACCTCAACGAGGAGATGGTGGAGCTGCAGGGCCTCGATGACGACGACCTGGCGTTCCTGACCGAGGTCATCGGTCGCCACGTCGAGCTGACCGGTTCGGAGGTGGGCCGACGGTTGCTCGATCGCTGGGATGACGCCGCGGGGGAGTTCGCCCGGGTGATGCCCTGCGACTACCAGCGGGTCCTGGAGGTGACCGCCAAGGCCCGCGCCGACGGCCTCGACGACGACGCCACGATGGACGCCGTCATGGCGGCCGCCCGCGCCTAGGCGCCTCACCGCCTTCGACCCGCCGAGCACCGTCCCGACCCGCCACATTCTCCCAACCCACCACACCGTCCCAACCCACCACACAGACTGCGATGCGATATGGGTGATCCCAGAGGTTTTTTGGAACACGTTCGTGAACTGCCGGCACGCCGGCCGGTTCCGGTGCGCCTTCGGGACTGGCACGAGGTGTACGAGGAGTTCCCCGAGGAGCACCTGGAGACCCAGGCCAGTCGCTGCATGGACTGCGGCATTCCCTTCTGTAACCAGGGATGCCCCCTTGGCAACCTCATTCCCGACTGGAACGACCTGGTGTACCGGGACCGGTGGCATCAGGCCATCGACGCGCTCCATGCGACCAACAACTTCCCGGAGTTCACCGGGCGCCTGTGCCCGGCCCCGTGCGAGGCGGCGTGCGTGTTGGGGATCAACGCCGACCCCGTCACCATCAAGCAGGTTGAAGTGGAGATCATCGACCGGGCGTGGAACGAGGGCTGGGTGCAGCCGGTGCCACCGTCCCGCCTCACCGGCAAGACGGTGGCCGTAGTGGGTTCCGGGCCTGCGGGCCTTGCGGTGGCCCAGCAGCTGACGCGGGCCGGCCACCGGGTCACCGTCTACGAGCGGGCGGATCGCATCGGGGGCCTGCTGCGCTACGGCATCCCCGAGTTCAAGATGGAGAAGCGGGTCCTCGATCGCCGACTGGCTCAGATGCGCGCCGAGGGAACGGCGTTTGTCCCCAACACGGAGGTGGGCGTCGATATCACCGCCGACGAGCTGACCGATCGCCACGATGCGCTGGTGTTGGCCGGCGGGGCCACGGCGGCGCGCGACCTTCCCATTCCGGGGCGTGACGCCAAGGGCATCCACCAGGCCATGGAGTATCTGCCGTGGGCCAACCGGGTGCAGGAGGGCGACCTGGAGCAACCGCCCATTTCCGCCGCGGGCAAGCGGGTCGTCATCATCGGCGGCGGCGACACCGGAGCCGACTGCCTGGGCACGGCCCACCGCCAGGGTGCCGCCTCGGTGCACCAATTCGAGATCATGCCTCGCCCCCCCGAGGATCGGCCCGATGCCCACCCCTGGCCCACGTGGCCCTTCACCTACAAGGTGACCTCAGCCCATGAAGAGGGCGGCGAGCGGGTGTACTCCGTCTCCACCAAGGAGTTCTGTTCCGATGCGGAGGGCAACCTGACGGGCCTGCGATTCACCGAGGTGGAGCAGAACTTCACGAACGGCGCCATGAGCTTTGACGAGGTGCCCGGCACCGAAACCGAGCTGCCCGCCGACCTGGTGTTTCTGGCGCTCGGTTTCACCGGTCCCGACGACTCGCCCCTCCTCAAGGAGTTGAACGTGAAGCGCGACCAGCGCTCCAACGTCGCCCGCGACGGCTTGTATCGGACGTCCGTCGACAAGGTCTATGCCTGCGGCGACATGGGTCGGGGACAGAGCCTCATCGTGTGGGCAATCGCCGAGGGTCGTGCCTGCGCGGCGGCCGTCGACGCCGCGCTGATGGGCTCCACCCTGTTGCCTGCGCCCGTCGAACCATCCGACCGGCCCCTGTAGCGAGCCCACGACCTGGGCGCACGGCGTTCTGCCGTGGAGCGCCGGGATGCGAATGAGCCGTTCGGCCGATGACCGCCTGAGCCTCAAGACTGGGCCGGAGGTTCCGATGGATGGGGGAAGGTCCGCGTTGGACCCACTCGCCACTTCTTCGTCGGAAGGCTTCGATGATCTCCAAACTCACTGTTCGATCACGGCTGCTCATCGTGTTGGCCGTGCCCCTCCTGGCGCTCACCGCGTTGACGGGCGTCTACCTGCAGAGCGAGCTGACCGCCCGCTCGGAAGCCATCAACGACCGGGCGTTGGCCCAGTCTGCCGCCGACCTCAGCGCCGCTGAGTCGGCACTCCGCTTGGAACAGATCCTCGGCGTCGGCTCGATGCTCACCGGAGACGAAGCGGTCTCCGACCGGCTGTCCACCGCGCGTACCGAGACGGACGAGGCATTGGCCGCCACCGTCGCCAGCCTGGGCGCCGTCGATATTGAGGACCCGTCGGGACAGGTACAGCGACTGGTCGGCCGCTACGGCGAGATGATCTCGAACCTGCCTTCCACCCGGGCCGAGGTTGACGCGGCCGATCCTTCGGAGGTCGTGACCGTCCTCGACGACTATGACGTCGACGTCGACCTGGTGGGCGAGCTCCTGACCACGGTGTCGGGCGCCACCAGCACGGCTCTGAACCTGAACAACCACCTCGTGCTGGACCGGGCGTTGTCCGCGGTCAACGGGCAGATGGCCTATGCGCTCGTGAAGCTTGGCCCCGACCCTGACAACGCCATGGCCTCCGGCCGATTCGACGTGCTGCAGGAAGATGCCGAGTCGTTCTCCCGGACATTCCGCACCAGCATCGCCAACGCCTCGGAGCGGGCCATCCTGGACCGGGCGCTCAAGGACGAGCGTGCTCGCCCAGCCGGCGCGGTGGTTGCCGGGCTGATTGCCCAGACCAGCCCCGAGGACCTGGGTACCACTCCCGAGCAGTTCGCCCTCGATGCCGCCGACCGGGTGACGGTGCTGGCCGACGCGCAGGCCGCCGTGCAGGCAACCGATCTGCAGGCTGCGCAGGCCATGGTGGACGAGTCCACTCGCCAGGCCGCCGTCGCCTTGGCCATCGCCGTCTCCGCCTTGGTGGCCTCAGCAGCCATCGCCAGCCTGGTGGTGCGCTCCGTGATCCGTCCCTTGCGACGGCTGTCCGAGGCGACCGAGTGCTTGGCCACCGAGACGCTGCCGACCTTGGTTGACTCGCTGATCAACCCCAACATCGAACCGCCGCCGGTGGTGCCCATGGGCATTCACAGCAAGGACGAGATCGGCCAGCTGGCCGCGGCGCTCGACGACGTGCAGACCTCCATCGTCGAAGTCGCCCAGCAGCAGAGCGAGGTGGTGACCCGCGGCATCTCCGACATGTACGTCAACCTGGCCCGCCGCAACCAGAGCCTGCTCGACCGCCAGATCCGCTACATCGATTCGCTGGAGTCGACCGAGCAGGACCCCGATCAGCTCGAGCGACTGTTCCGGCTGGACCACTTGGCCACCCGGATGCGTCGAAACGCCGAATCGCTGCTGGTGCTGGCCGGGGCGGAGCAGCAGGCCCGCAAGCGGGCAAAGGCCGTGCCGCTGATGGACGTGGTGCGGGTGGCCATCGGCGAGGTCGAGGACTATCAGCGGATCGAGATCCTGGAGATCGGCCCCGCCCGGCTGCGGGGCGCAGCTGCGGTCGACCTGGCCCACCTGCTCTCCGAGCTGATGGAGAACGGCACCCAGTACTCGCCCCCGGAAACCACCGTGGACGTGGTTGGCCACGCTGCCCAGGAGGGGTCCTACGCACTGGTGCTCACCGATCACGGCATGGGCATGACCGCCGAGCAGTTGGCCGAGGCCAACGAGCGCCTGGCCACCGCCCCCTCGTTGGGCCTGGGGTCTGGACGGTCGCTGGGCTTCGTGGTGGTGGCGGCGTTGGCTGCACGCCACGGAGTCTCGGTGCGGCTCTCGGCCGGTCAGGACGGCGGGGTGGTGGCCGCAGTCACCCTCCCGGCGGCGCTGCTCGAACAGGGGGCGGATGCAGCAGCGGAGACAAGTGGCCCACCCGCTGTCGGCTACGAGGCCCACGACTCCACCTTCGCCGACGACCTTCAACCGGCGGCCATGGCGGCCACCGCCTCGATGGCCGCCAGCTCGACGGCGCCAAGCTCCATGGCGCCAACGAACCATGCGGAGCGAGGTGCCGGAAGCGGTGAGGAGCGGCCCCTGTCCGAGCCCGAGCCCGTCAGCTCACTCTTCACCAGCGAGCCGACACGCCGACCTCCACCGGGGCCCTTCGGCGAGCCACGTCCCGCCGATCTGCAGCCGCTGCCCTCACGCAACGGCCAAGCGCCGGACGCCAACGGAGCCGGCGACCACGCCGGGCCCAACGCGGGCCAGCTCGCCCCGATCGGTCCCACCGGCGATGGATCGCTCCCCAACAACGACCCCTTCAGTGGAGAGACACCAGTGTCCGCCGAGCCATCCCCCGATCATTCCGGCACCGCATCGACATGGACTGACGATGCGGTGGGCTGGGCACCGCCGGCCGACCAGGTCCCTGCGACGCCACTTGACCCCTATGCCCCGAACGGGACCACGCCCTCCGACGACGCTCTCGGATTCCCCCCCGCCGAGGGGCCCGCCACCCACGACTGGACACCACCGGAGGTCCCGCACCAGCAGGCGCCCCCACCGCCCGACGGCGACCCCGAGTCGTTGGTGGATGCGGTGCCCCTCGGCGACGCGTTCGAGATGGGCCTCTACTCGTTGCTGGACGAGGACCAGGATGCGAGCGCGAGCGAGGCGCCGCCGCACCACGACAGCGACCTGCCGCAGCGGGCCCAGGGCGAGGCCCTCGGCGACGGTCTTGGCGACGCCGACCAGGTGGTGGCCGGCGCCAGCACCCGCAGCCCCGACCAGGTGCGCAGCCTGCTCTCGAACTACCGGTCGGCACGCGAGCGCGGGCGTCTCGATGCGGCGGACGACGATCCCGAGGTACCGGCTGGCGACCAGGTACCGGCACCGGGCGGCTTCGACCCGCTGGGCGGCCGCAGCTTCGCCGGCGAAGAGGGCCACACCGATGAACCCGGGCGCCGATGATGCGACCCTCCCTGGCCCACAGCCGTCCGCGCCGACCAGGCCGGACCACTCCACAGTTGACGCTCATTGCCGATAGTCCCACATCGCACTACCCGAGGAGACTCCCGTGAACACCCTCAGCAGCGAGGCGGCAAACATCACCTTTCTGGTCGACAACTTCGCAACCCGGGTCCCCGGCGTGCGCCAAGGCATCGTCGTCTCCTCCGATGGCCTACTCATGGCCATGTCGAGGGGCTTCAGCCGTGAAGTAGGCGACCGCTTCGCAGCCGTGGCCTCCGGGCTCATCGGGCTTGCCTTTGGCGCAGCGGCGCCCTTCGACGGTGGCCGCGTGAACGAGGTCATCGTCGAGATGGAGCGGGCCTTCATCTTCGTCACCGGCATCTCTGATGGTTCCAGCCTGGCCGTGCTGGCGGACTCCAACTGCGATCCCGGATTGGTGGCCTACGAAATGGCCCGCATGGTCGAGAAGGCCGGTGCCGTCCTCACTCCCGAGTTGCGCAGCGAGCTGCAGAACGCACTCGTTCGCTAGACGATGCCTGCTGAATCGCGCCACGGCGCCGACGACGAGCCAGAGGAGGAGGCCGACTTCGGTCGGCGCCTCATCAGGCCGTACGCAGTGACCAAGGGCCGCACCCGGCCCACCAGGGACATCCCCATCGAGACCTTGGTCCGAAGCAACACCAGCACGGTTCCGCCCGGGCTGGGTGCGGAGGAGCGCGAGATCCTTTCGCTCGTCTCGGAACCGATCTCCGTCGCCGAGATCGCCGCCCGCCGGGGCCTGGTCCTGGGAGTGGTCCGGGTGTTGATCGCCGACCTCGTGCAGTCGGGGATGGTGGAAACCTCCGAAGGCTGGTCCCGACCACAGTCCAGCCGAAGCTCAACGGGCGCCGCATCCGAGGCGCCTCCAGCCCCCCATACACACCGCGAGTTGCTCGAAAGGGTGCTCAATGGCCTTCAGTCCCTCTGAACAGGCGGTCGATTCCATGACAGCCCAAGAATCACATCCGGAACGCACCCCCCTCCCGGTCAAGATCGTGGTGGCGGGCGGCTTCGCCGTTGGCAAGTCGACGTTCGTCAAGTCGATCTCGGAGATCGAACCGCTGACGACCGAGGCGGTGATGACCCGTGCCTCCGAGGGCGTGGACAACACCGGTGTCGCGACCGAGAAGAAGACCACCACGGTGGCCATGGACTTCGGGCGCATCACGCTGGGCGACGACCTCATCTTGTACCTGTTCGGTACCCCGGGTCAGGACCGGTTCCTCTTCATGTGGGACGACCTCATTCGCGGGGCCATCGGGGCAGTGGTGCTCGTCGACACGGGCCGGCTCTCGGACTCGTTCCTGGCCGTCGACTACTTCGAGCGGCGTGGCATTCCCTTCGTGGTGGCGGTCAACTGCTTCTACGGCAACGCCTACCACGCGCTGGAGGAGGTTCGTGACGCGCTGGCCATCGAGGCCGACGTCCCGATCTTCTACACCGATGCCCGCATGCGAGACGCCACCAAGAACACGCTGCTCCAACTGGTGCAGCACGCCCTGACCCGGGCGGTCAGCTGAGGCCCCAACGGGGGACGGGCGGGTCCGTCGGCGGTCCTGCGAACGCCTGGGCCTGAGACATCCACGACAGGGCGTCGTCGCCGGTGACTACCAGGGCGGTGTCGTCGATGTGGCGCCGCTGGGTGACCACGAGTGCGAAATCCTCGGCCGATCCCTCCACCGACTCGGCTGCGTCGTCGGGGCCGAACCTCCAGTGCTCGCCGCTTGGCGAGATGAGTTCCACCCGGACGGGAACCGTCGGCAGCTCCTCGCCGCGGTTGAGGAAGGTCCAGCCGCGGGTGATGAAGCCAAGGCGTGCGATGTGGGCCAGCCGATCCGTCGCGGCTCGCGTCACCCCGACGGCGTCGCAGACGTCCTGCCCGTGGGCCCACACCTCCATGAGCCGGGCCGTCAGAAACGACTTGGCGGCCATGTCCGGGCCGTACCACGGGACGCGGTCGCGATCGCCAAGCGTTGCCGCAGCGAGCGCGAGCTCCCGTCGAGCGTCACGCCACGAGGCCAGCAACGTCGGCGGCGGCAACTCCCGAAGGGAGCCAAGGGTGAGCGCCTCGAATGCGGCCGGGCCGTCCTCCAGCGCCGCCACCACCTCGCCCAGGTGATCGCGGAACCCCTCCGGATCGCGGATGGCCATGACCGCGGCCCGGTCGAAGTACGTCAGGTGGGCGATCTGGTCGGCCACCGTCCACCCCGGGCTGGGGGTGGGGAGTGCCCACGAGTCGTCATCCAAGGCGTCGCAGACCGCATCGAGGGCCTCTTGTTCCGCCGTCAGGTCGGAGTTCAACGTTTCGAGGTCCATCAGGGGGTTCCGGTGGGTTGTGGCCGTGTGGTTGGCGGGACGGTACCAGGCCGGGCGAGGCTACGGCGGTGATCCGTTTCACCGCCGTCCTCGTGCATCGCAACGCCCCGGAGCTCCTGGAGGGGACGCTGAGGGCATTCGACGCCCAGCACGCCCTGGCGGGGATCGTCGTGGTGGACAACGGCAGCAGCGCGGACCACCTCAACCGGCTTCGTCAGGGGCTTGAGCGGCGCCGCCTGGCCCATCCGGGCGGGGTGGGCGTTGAGGTGCTGGAGGCCGGGGAGAATCTGGGCTTCGGGCCGGGGGCCAACCTTGGCCTTCGCCATTGGCTGAACCGGTGCGAGACCCCCTGGGTTGCGCTGGCCCCACACGACGCCCATCCCGCAGCCGACTGCTTCGCCCGTGTCGGCGCGGAGTTGGCCCGTCGGCCGCGCGCCGGCCTGGCGTGCGCCGACGTCGGCGACGGTGGACTCCCCGTGTTGGACCCCTACTTCGGGGGCATGGTGGTTCCAGGGGCCGAGGATGCGGAGGGCTGGGAGGACGTGGACTATCCCCACGGCACGCTCATGTTCGCCGGGCGCCGAGCCCTCGCTGACATCGGGCTCTTCGACGAGCGGTACTTCGCCTACTGCGAGGAGGCCGACCTGGGGGCCCGAGCCACCGCCGCCGGGTGGCGGGTGGGCCTGGTCCGAGGCGCCCGGGTGACCAATACCCACCTGGGATCGCAGGTGGCGCTGGTCGACTATCTCCAACACCGCAACACCCTGCTGCTCGTGCGGACCCATTCGGGGCGCTATCACACGTTCATCCGGTGCTGCATCTCGCTGTATCAGCTGTCGGCGGGGTTGCTTCGGCCCGCTCGACGCGGGTTGGTCTTCGATGCCAGGGCCCGCGCCGACGGGGTGATCGACTTCCTTCGCGGCAGGTTCGGGCCACCGCCCAGTCGATATCTGTCCCGATAGCCGGCCTGCCGGGCGCGTCGGCCGGCCTCGGGCGCCCGCCCTCAGCTGGGCCATGCGTTGGCGGTGGAGCCGGTGGCCAGCACCTCGAGGTTGGCGATCGCCGTGTGTTCCCAGGTCAGCACCTGGGCCCGATCCAGTGCGCCCTGTTGGAGCCGTTCCCGAAACGCACGGTCGCCCAAGACGGCAGTGAGCGCATCGCCCAGGGCCTCCTCGGTGGCGGCCAACACGCCGCTGGAGCCATCGCGGATGGCGTCGGAGTGACCCGAGATGTCGGTGGCCACTGCGGGCGTCCCGCACGCGGCCGCCTCGGTGATCGTCATGCCCCAGCCCTCCCGTTCCGAGGCCGACGCCACACACCATGCGGACCGGTACAACTCGATCAGCCGCTCGTCGCTGACGTGACCGAGCAGCCGGATCCACTCCTCGCCGCCGACGTCGGCAATGGTGCGTTCCACTTCCGGCCGCTTGTAGCCCTCACCGACGATCATCAGCTGAAGATCCCCCAACCTGGCGCGGGCAGCCGCCGCGGCGCGAACCAGCATGGGGAATCGCTTGACCGGCACCAACCGCCCGACCGCGACGACCAGGGGCACCTTGCTGCGGGCCCCGCCGGGGGAGAAGCGGGGGTCGATCCCGGGCTCAACCACACCCAGGTTGCTCGACGGGATGCCCAGCTCGTGAATGAGCTCGGTCTCGGAGGACTTGGACAACGTGACCACCGGAACCTTGCGGTAGAGGCGAGGCGCCAGGCGCTCCTCCATGACCCGACCCACGGAGCCCACCGGCCCCAGCGCCATGTTCCACATGGGTCCGTGCACGTGGTGGAGCCACACCACGTGCGCCCCGCGCCACCACAGGGGCGAGAGGAAGGGCACGCCGTTCCAAATCTCCACCAACGCGTCTGCCGGGCCATGGCGGCCCGTCACCTCGGCTGCGACCGCACGCGGGAAGACCCCGTAGCGCGATCCTCGGCGGATCACCCGGTACCCGTCGCGGAACCCCACGCTGCTCAGCCCAACCCCGGCCGAGGATCGCATCGTGACCTCCAGCCCGGCGGCCGCCCACAGCGCCGCCACGGTTGAGGCATGAACCTCGGAACCGCCGGCCTCGGGGTCCTCCAGGTCGCGCCATCCCAGCATGTGGATTCGACGGATTCCGGCGGAGGCGGCCAGCTCGCACAGGCGCGCCCGGCCCGATTCGCTCAGCTCGGGTATCACCACCGACGGCCCGGTCACGGCTGCTCCGCCTCGCCGTCCGCATCCACGTCGACGGAACGTCGCCAGCCGCCCAGAAGCCCCTCCACCAGCACGTCCAGCGCCATCATGGCGAGGGCCGCCAGCACCAGCCCATGCGCGCTGGGAAAGAGGTTGGGCCACTCGAACCCCAGGTCGTAACTCTCGGCGTTGCGGAGCTGCTTGCCCACCACCCACAGGGCTCCGGCGGCGTAGGCGCCGACGCCCAGGAACCGCAGCGCGGGCCAGGCCGACGGTCGCCGCAGCACGACCAGGGCCATGGCTCCCACCACGAATCCCACCACCGGGCCGAACGCCACCACGCCCGTCGCCAGTACCATCAGGGCGAGGGCGGTGGCTCGGCCCCAGGTCAGCGCCGAGCCGAACCCGTCGGTGGGCCGCAGCACCAACACGCGCGAGACCCGCACCGACCCTCCACGACGACGGCCGCTCAGCACGTGCGGGTCGAAGATCAGCACCAGCAGTGTGAGGACGACGCCGATGGCCGACAGCGACAGCGCAACCCAGACCGTGCGCTGGGGTGCCCACTCCACCACGAAGGAAGCGTCGGTCCCCACGCTGGCGGGGTCGATCCGCCAGCCGTTGGCGAAGCCGTTCACCAAGGTGGGCGGGCCTAGGTCGTCGCCGTCGGAGGTGCGCAGGGTCCACCCGGGATTGAACGACTGCCCCATGACCACCCAATAGGACTCCGAGGCACCGCTGACGTCGGCGGTGTAGGTGAGCCGCGAGGTGCGCCGGGTCTCGACGTCCGGTGGCTCGGGTGCCGCAACGGTCGACGGATCGACCTGAGCCGGGGTCTCGCTGCTCGGGTTTGCCGGAAGCTCCACCGGGTCGCCACCCGCTGCCGAGCGCAACCACAGCTCGTCGAGATCCATGCCGACGTCCAGGCCCAGACCGGTGCGCAGCATGGTGGGCTCCGGACGCAGCGTCAGCGCGGGGTCGGCATCGGCGGAGGGGCCCCCAGGCTCGTCGGTGGCAGCTTCGAGCGCGCAGGTGCGCAGCGCCAGCGGCTGCCGGTCCAGCGCTGCATCGCGGGTGCCCTCCACCATCACGCCGACCGGTTGGTCATCAACGCGCAACAGATCGTCGCGGCACGCCGCGGGAAGCTTCGCCGGCGCCTGTTCCACGAGGGGGCCTCCCCAGCCGACCTCGGCGATGCCGACGGGCAGGTTGACCTCCGAATGGCTGAACCATTCGATGGTCGCCCGCGGGCGGATCTCGTCGATCACCAGCCGAACCTTCGAGCCACGCAGGGCTTCGGGCGGCCGTAGCGTTGCGGTGGTGGTCGCCCCGCGTGCGGCCCCGGCGGGCACTTCCGGGACCTCCATGGACGCGCTGGTTGCGCCGTCGACCTCCAGGTGGATCGAGGCCGGGGTGGAGTGGCGGCCATCGTTGAGGTAGGTGAATTCGAGCTCGTCGACGCGAATGGGCTGCGGGTAGCTGTACTCCAGCCACAGTCCGGCGCCCTGATTCACCGGGCCCTGCCACGCGGTCGTCGGGTCGCCATCGTTGGCCGACGCGGAACGGGCGCGCAGGTTGGGCAGCCGCGCCTTGGAAGTGGCGGTGACGCCACCTTGTTCGGCCGAGGGGATCCCAAGCGTGGCATCGATGTCCTGGTCGGGTTGTTCCAGGGGAAGCCTGGCAACCCCGCCGACCGAGAACTGCCGCTCCTCGGGCACCGACAACGAGCGGATCATGGCGGGTTCCTCGTCGTCGAGTACCACCTCCTCCGGGTTGGCCGAGGCGCGTCGGAGTACGAACGCCAGCGGCCGCTCCGTGCTGGCGCCACCGAGGGTGTCCAGCAGGTCGGTGGGGGGCCGCACGACGTCGGTCAGGGTGGTGTCGGCCACTGACAGTTCCGCGATGCCCACCTCGCTCACCTTGGAGTAGTTGGCCAGCTCGCCCACGTTGGTATCGATGATCTCCACCCGCAGGCGGGAGAAGGTGCGACGGGGGAACTCGATCGGCTGGCCATCGGCGCCGCGGGAACGCTCGTCCAGCCTGACCCGCTGCGGGTCCGAGAAGTCGCCGTCGCCATCGTCGAACGACAGCTCCACCTCGGTCATCCAGCGGTTCACCTTGCGTTGGCTTTGGGTGAGGGTCAGCGAATCGGCGGTGACCGCCTCATCCCAGGTGACCTCCAGCGCATCTTCGGAGAGCTCTCCAAAGGCACCCGTGCGCCACGCCGTGCGAAGCGAGCCGTCCATGGCAAACTGCGGCTTGTCGCCGGGCGTGTAGCTCACGCCGTTTCCGTAGGTGGTGGAGTCGATCGTGGCCCCACCGAGCGTCTCGGTCACGGTGGCGGCGTCGGTGTCGGCGTCGGGGAACACCTCCAACCGGTTGTCGGTCACGTCCGTGACGATGGGTTCGCGATCGGCCCGTTCGGTATAGCCGCGGTTCTCGCGCACCGAGCCCCAGCGGAGCGCCTGCTTGCGGTTGGTATCGGTCACGATCAGTTCGGCCTGGGGCTCGTCCGCCAGGGACCGCAGCTCGTCGGGAGCATCGGCGAAGGATGCCGAGTAGAACACCGGCCGGGCAGGGTCGAGCATCCCGGCACCCGCGGTGTTGACCAGCCCATGCGCATCCCCCGCGATGATCAGCGGCGCGGAGGCGGCCTGAGTCCGCAGCATCGGCAGGGGATCGGTGACCGGCAGCACGCCGACCGACGGTGGATCGGGGAGCTCGGGATCCATGCCCAGCTCGATCTCGTCCAACAAGGGTACGACCGGGTCGGGGCGGTCGCTGACCTTCGGGCCGAACTCCTCGGCGCCGCCCAGGCCGGAGAGCCCGGTGAGCTGCTCCCAGAACTTGCGGGGGCGCGGCGTGCGGTAGCGGCCGTACCTCAGATCGTTGCGGGCGACGACGTCGCCGACCGACATCATGCGCAGCACCGGGCCGAGGGCCGCCGGGTTGGCGGTTCCTTCCTGGTAGGGCAGGTCGACGGCCATCATCAGTTGGGCGGACGCGGGCGACCCGTACGGGATGAGCTCCCGGGCGGCGAAGTCGCGGTCGATGAGCCCGGGGGTGATCGGGTCGACCGTGTTGCCCCACCGGTAGCTGGCAAAGTCGATGCCCGGCATCTCCAGAACCCGGGTGGAGCGATCGCCGGAATCGAGCCGTTCAGCCACGTCGTACCAGTACGACGGGATGTCCTCGGCCCGTTGCAGGTTGTCGTCCACCATTCGGCCGAGGAACAGCGGTGCCTGGGTAATTCCGACCAGCACCACGACGGCCATGGCGGCCGGTACCTTCAGGCGCGGCCGGAGCGTCGCTACCCCGGCGACCCCGGCGGCCAGCAGCACCGCACCGCCCAGGGCCAGCAGCGGAATGGCCCGTGGCGTGGAGCGGAACGCCAGCCCGGCATCGGTGGCGGTGGCCGCCTTGAAGAGGGCACCTGCCGGGGTGGGCGAGTCGTACGGGTGCGATGCAATGGAGACCAACGCGCCGACCACCGCCATCAGCACGAAGTAGGCGCGATAGCGGAAGCGGGTGAACAGCGCCGAGATCACCACGAGGCCGGGCAGGATGAAGCTGACGGTCAGCACCAGCGGGTTCTGCACCAGCGTGACGGCGCCGGAGATCCACGGGCCCAACGCATCGCTGCCGTAGAAGAACCAATAGCCCAGGCCCCGCATCACCTCGGGCGCCGTGGATGCGGTTCCGACGACGCGGTAGGTCTCGGTGTAGTCCAGGATGGGGATTCCGTAGTTGCCCTGAAGCACCAATCCCGCCATCCACCACAACGACGTCGCCAGCGTGAGGGATCCGATACGGGCGCCGGCGGCCAGCACCTGCCTCAGCGTCACCTCCCGTTCGGCCAGCAGCGCGTAGAGCACCCACAACGCCGGGCCGATCAGCACCAGCAGGAGCGACGTGGCGTTGATGCCCCCGACGGTCAGGGTGATGAGGGCGAACGCGGCAGGGTCCCGCCACCCGCCGTTGCGCAAGGCACGCACCGTGAACGCAATCAGCCAGGGCAGGCCGGCGAAGGGCAACAGGATGATGGAGATGCGGGCGCCGTAGTGCAACAGGTACGGGCTGAGCGCGTAGGCAAACATCGCCACCGTCACGCCAGGCAACTCCCAGCGCAGGGTGCGCAGCATGAAACGCACCCCCATGCCGGCCGCCAGGATGATGGTTCCCAACCACAGGCGCTGGGCGATCCAGTCGGGCACACCCAGCGTGTCGAAGAACCAGTAGTAGGGGCCCGATGGCCACAGGTAGCCGATGTTCTGGTGCGTGACCGTGCCCAGTCCCACACCCGTCTCCCACAGCCACGGGGCGTCGGCGAGCAGCTTGCCGGGGTTGAGGTAGAGGTAGGACTTGGTGTCGGCGCCGACCTGGCCCCGGTGGGTCAACAGAAGCGGCACATAGGAGACGAGGGCCAGCGCAGCGACAGGCCACGGCCTCCACTGCTCCAACCTGCCGAGGAGCCGTCTCATGACCCGAGCGATGATAGTGGTCGGCGCGTCAGCAACCCGATCCCCCCGGCGCAGTGCCGGCGAGGGGCCTCACACCAAAGGGTCTGGCCCGTCCTCGCTTCCACCCTCATCGTCGCCTCCAGGGCTCACCGGGCTTGCCGGCGAGCCGTCCTGCGCCTCCGCGGTGCGAACGTCCAGCAGCGCCAACGCTTCGGCAAGGGTGCGGGTGCGGGCCTCCAGGCGGCTCAACTCCCGAACGGCCACCAGCGACATGCCGGATGCGTAGGCGAGGATCACCAGCGACACCAGCGCTCGGGGCGAACCGACGCCCAACCCCGTTGCGGCCCAGCGCGCCAGCGGCGCAACGCTGGCCAGAACGCCAACCGTCGCCCCCACGGCAAGGGTGGGGATGGCGTACTTGATCCGCAGGCGGCCGAGTCGCACGAAGTACACCACGGTGCCCACGGCGATGAGCGCCCACAACAACGCCAGAACCTGCCACACGTCAGGCCGCCGTGCCGTGGTTGTTCACCGGCCTGCGGCGACGCTTCAGGCTGAGGCTCAGCCACATGCGAAGGTAGTGGAACCCTAGGCGGTGCCCCCGATGGGACGGAACCCCCGCGACACGAACGCGGCCGGTGATGGGCACCTCGGCCACCCGGTAGCCCAAGTGGTGGGCCGTGATCAGCGCCTCCACCGATTCCAGGTAGTCCAGGGGATAGTCGTCGGCAAAGGCTTGGATCATGCGGCGGGAGAAGCCCCGGAAGCCGCTGGAGGGGTCGGTATGCCGCGCACCGGTATGGGCCCGAACCCCGAGGCGGAGCCAACGCATGGCCACCCGACGCGACCGGGAGGGCAGGTAGCGGCCCGAATCCGAATCCCCCGGTTCCACGAACCGTGAGCCGATGACCAGGTCGGCGCCGTCATCCAATCCGGCCAGGATCCGGGTGATCTCCGCCGGGTCGTGCTGGCCATCGGCGTCCAGCTGAACGGCGCGCTCGTAGCCGGCGTCGGCGGCGTGACGGAACCCCGCCCTTAGGGCGGCTCCGATCCCGAGATGGATGGGGAGCGGCGCAACTGCCACCCCGCGGCGACGTGCCTCCGCCAAGGTGGCGTCCGACGAACCGTCGTCGACCACCAGGACGTCGCACAGGCCGCGCAACGGGCCACATGCGGCCAGTCGGTCCAGCAGGTCCCCGATGGAGGCCTGCTCGTTGTAGGCAGGGATGATCACCAACGTGCCGCGGTGCTCTGGCGATGTGCCCTGGTGACCCTCCACGCCCACACCCTAAGCCGGGCGCCCGCGACCTACAGGCCTACGACCCGGTCCGCATCGGGCAGCAAATGGATGGGTGCGGCCCGGTCGCCCTCGACGGCATCATCGGCTGCGCCCTCACGGCTGATCACCAGCAGCTCGTCGGTTCGAAAGCTGGCCACCCGATCCGACCAGCAGTCCATGGTGCGACGGGCGGAGTTGGATCGGAAGAAGGTGGTGATCGTTCGCTCGGGTTGATAGGCGTCGACATGGCTGACCGTGTGGGTCGAACCGTCGCGCAGTTGTACCTGATAGGTGGCCATGTCGGCGACCGTACGCTGGTTTCCCTGTGAGGAGGAAGAGGTACAACGGTGTGGTTTGTGGCCCGGCGGCTGTGGATGATCGGTGGATTGGCTGTGGAGTCGCCGTCCGGTCGGGCGACGTCGCCGGGTCACCTGCGGGCGATGGGTTGGGGGCGGTACCTGGGCGCGCGCCGCGGGGCCACGACGTGAGACCAAGAAATCAGTTGCTGAACGCGGGCCCGCTGGCCGGAAAAGGGCGCCAGCAGCTCCAGCATGCGGGTGTCGTCCGCACGCACTTCGCCCGCCAGAAACCACGCAACGTTGGAGGGAACGTGCAGGTCGCCCAGCAGCACGGCATCCGGATCCCCCTGGGCCACCCTGGTGGCGATCGAGGCGGTCCAGGGACCGACCCCGGAGAGGCTGGTCAGCTTGGCGCGGGTGTCGTCGGCCGGCAGCGCCACCAGACGCGCCATGCTTGGCGCTCGGCGAGCCAGATTCGTGAGGAGGTCCCCGCGAGCCCGCTCGACCCCAAGCCGGTGGAGTTCGTGTGCGCTCAGCCGCCCGAGTGCGGAGGCCTGCGCCGGCATCACCAGGGGCGGATGGCCGGGCACCAGCTCGTTCAGGCTCGGGTGCGACGGCGCGTCCCCGCCAAACCGTCGGCACAGCTCGGCCCACGACCGGTGGGCTTCGCCGGAGGTCACGCGCTGTCCCAGCACCGCCGGGAACAGCGCCCCCGCCAGGTCGCCCGTGGCGCCGAGCCGGGCACCCACGTGGCGGCGTGCCGCTCGCTCCAAGCGCGGCGGTGCCTCGGAGGGCAGTCGGTGCCGATCGCTCAGCCCCAACAACGCCGGAACCCCCTCCAACGCCTCGTCGGCTCCGGGTCCGTGGGCGGCCGCGCGCAGCGACTGTTTCAGGACCCTCAGGGCCAGCGTGGCCGCGCCACCGGCCGTCCACAGCGCCCAGTGGGCGCCGGACGGGCTCAGGCTGCGGGTGGGGTCATGACCCTGTCGCAGCGCGCCCAGCGTGGCCCGAAGGTCGAGGGGGCGGTCCAGGCGCCACTCACCGGTGGGGCAGGGGCTCACATTCCATTGGTGGCGTAGGCCAGGCCCACTGCCAGGCCTGCCGCCCCCAGAAAGCCAATGACCAACCAGGTGGAGCGCGGGATCTTGCCGTCGGCGGGCACGCCGGGGATCTTCTCCCGGATGAACCGCAGCGCGTTGTCGGCCCAGGCCACGTCCTTGGACAGAATCGCCAGGCCAGCGGCGATGGCGAGCCACCCCGGGCCGGGGATGACCAACATCACGAGGCCCGCCAGCATCACGATGGCGCCCAGCGACATGCGCGTGAGGCGGACGAGCACGCCTCGCTGCGCCTCGAGTTCGCTCTCTTCGTGCTTGCCGGTGGCCAACTCGGCGGCCAGGGCCGCGGCGCGCAGGCGGCCACGCTCCTTGGGCTCGATGAGGACGTCAGAGGAACGCCGGAACCGCGGCCGACGCGGCCGACGAAACATTCTCACCACGGGATCGGAGGCGGGCGCGGGCGGGGCGGGCGCGGGCGGGGCGTCCGCATCGGGCGCCCGCGTGGCGTCACCCGGCGTGTCGCCGACTTCCTCGCCGGCAGAAGCCTGTGGATCCACCCCCTTCATGGCTGCCAGCGTACCGGGGCGCGGCATGTGCCGTTGGGCACGATTGCCCAGCTCACCCCCATCCCTCCCCACCTGCGCCCCCATCCAACTGGCGGCGGGCCCAGGTGTAGTCCGGCTTCCCCGACGGCGAACGTTGCACCTGGTCGACCACCACCAGCCGGCGAGGCAGTTTGTAGTCGGCCAGGTGCGCTCGGCCGAACTCCCGCAGCTGTTCCAGCCGCAGTGGGGCGCCGCCACGGGCCGTGGCAACCACTCCCACGGCCTGGCCAAACTGATCGTCTGTTGCCGGCGCCACGACGAGGTCCAGCACCGACGGATGATGCCGAAGCCGCTCCTCGACCTCCTCGGCAAACACCTTCTCGCCGCCGGTGTTGATGCAGGCCGCCTCGCGACCGAGCAGCTCGATGCCACCGTCGCGCCGGTAGCGGGCCCGGTCGCCGGTGACCGCGACCCGCAGCCCACCGATGACGGGAAAGGTCGCCCGGGTAGCTTCCGGGTGCCCCAGGTAGCCCAACGGGACGCGCCCTGTGCGCGCCAGCCACCCCACCTCGCCTGGAGCGGCACCGGGTGGCTGCCGCTTCGGGTCCACCACATCGTGGCCCCCCTCGCTGACGATCACCGTGTTGTCGCCCGGCCGAAACGCCCGGGGCTCGGGTTCGTCGGCGCCGGTGGGGCCGCGAGTGCGGTGGCGCTGCACCGCCTGGCGTCCGGATTCCGAGCTGCCCAGCACGTCCACGATGGTCAGGTGGGGCCAACGTCCCACCAGCTCGGCCTTGACCGCCGGCGACAGGATGGCCCCGCCGGTGAGCAGGTGCCTCAGGCTGCGGAGGGGGCGGGGGCTGCGGGCATCGGCCTCCAGCAGGGGTCGGGCAAAGGCGTCCCCCACGATGATCATTGCCGTAGCCTCACCCCACTGCACGGCATCCAACACCGCCTCGGGGTCGAAGCGTTCGGGGTGAGCGGGCAGCACCACGGTGCCGCCCTTCAGCCACACGGCCAGCGCGTTCCAGTGCGCTGCGCCGTGCATGAACGGCGGTGCAACCAGCGATCGTGGCGCCCGGGCCGGGAGCGCCTCGGCCCATCCCGTGATGCCGCCCGGCCCATCCAGCAAGGTGGGGTCGAACCCCAGTGCCGCAACCGCGAAGTCGCGTTGGCGCCACAAGACGCCCTTGGGGGCGCCGGTGGTGCCGCCGGTGTACACCAGGTAGCGGTCGTCGGGGCTCCAGTCGCGTCGGAGCGACTGCGGCAGCGGGGGCGCTTCGGCCAGCACGTCCTCGTACCACCGCGCGCCGGGGAGCAACTGGTGGCCCGATCCGTCGGGTACGCACCACAGCTGCGGTGTCGTGTCCAGGCGGTCGAGCACGTCCCCAAGCGTCGGAGCGAAGCATTGGTGGTACACGAAGGCGGCGGGGCGGGCATCGTCCAGCAGGGGCACCAGCTCGCCGGCAAGGTAGCGGTAGTTCACGTTGGCGGAGGTGGCCCTGGCCTTCCACGCACCGACCATGGCCTCCAGATAGGCGGGATGGTTGTGCAGGTACAGGGCCACCCGGGGGTTGGGGCACACCCAACCGTCCTCGGTGGTCGACGAGGACGGTGCGCCGCTCACACCGGACGCATGCAGCGCTGCGCCCAGGGCATCAGTACGCCGTTTCAGTGCGCCCCAGGTGGTCACGCCCTCCGGTGTGTGCAGGGCAGGTGCGTCCGGCCGGGCGTCGGCCACGGCGTCGAACAGGGTGGGGAGGTGGGGTTCCATCGGCGTGGGCACGATACAGCGCACGCCCGTGGCCCGACGTGGCAGGATCGGCGGCGATGACACGCGCGGCCCAGTGGGTGTACGAGGGGATCGATCAGCTGCTGGGGGTCAGCCCGGTGCTCGACGGCCTCATGGCTCGGCACGGCGCGCCGCTGTGGGGCCGACCCCTCCCCGCGAGGGACCGCTTCGCAACGCTCGCCCGCATGATCGCCTTTCAACAGCTCGCCGGGGCTGCTGCGTCGTCGATCTGGGCGCGGGTGGAGGCCGCCACAGGCGGTGCGCCGATCACGCCGGAGGCCACCCTCGCCGTCGGCCCCGACGGGTTGCGAGCGGCGGGTTTGTCGACGGCCAAGGTGGCGGCCCTCACCGACCTGTCCGAGCGTGTGGTGGACGGGCGGCTTCGCCTGGGCAGGTTGGGCACGCTGGACGACGAGCAGGTGGTTGAGCGCCTGGTGACGGTCCGAGGCATCGGTGAATGGTCGGCCCAGATGTTTCTCCTGAACGCACTACGCCGTCACGATGTCTGGCCGTGCGCCGATCTGGGGGTGCGTGCCGGGTGGGGCAAGGCGCACGGCACCGCCACCCCGACCGCGGCCCAGATGCCCGATCTGGGGGAACCGTTCCGGCCCTACCGATCGCTCGTGGCCTGGTACTGCTGGCGCAGCGCCGACACGTTGGTGCCCGAGGCTGGGTGACCTCGAACGCGCGGGCGGGGCGTTGGGGGGGCTCCCGCTAGATTTGGCCTCGCAACGAAACCCAGGGGGAACCGAACATGTCGAGAGCCGTCCGTGGAGTGATCGCCCGCAGCTCGGGTGCCCCGGTGGAGGTGTGCGACATCATCGTGCCCGACCCCGGCCCGGGCGAGGCCCGTGTCACCGTTGAAGCCTGCGGGGTGTGTCACACCGACCTGCACTACCGGGAGGGCGGCATCTCCGATGAGTTCCCGTTCCTGTTGGGCCACGAGGCCGCGGGGCGGGTTGAGGCTGTGGGTGAGGACGTCACCGAGGTGGCACCGGGCGACTTCGTCGTCCTCAACTGGCGCGCGGTCTGCGGCCAATGCCGGGCGTGCGCCAAGGGCCGCCCCCAGTACTGCTTCAACACCCACAACGCTGCCCAGCCCATGACCCTCGCCGACGGCACCGCTTTGTCGCCCGCCCTTGGCCTGGGCGCCTTTGCCGAGGCCACCCTGGTGGCCGCTGGCCAATGCACCAAGGTGAATCCCCGGGCGGATGCCGCGGTCGCCGGGCTGCTGGGCTGCGGGGTCATGGCCGGCTTCGGGGCTGCGGTGCACACCGGCGGGGTCACTCGGGGCGACAGCGTGGCGGTCTTCGGATGCGGGGGAGTGGGCGACGCCGCCATCGCCGGCGCAGCGCTGGCGGGCGCAACCACCATCATCGCCGTCGATCGCGACCCCACCAAGCTCGAGTGGGCCAGCGGCTTCGGCGCCACCCACACCGTCGACGCCTCCTCGGTCGACCCGGTGGAGGCCATCCGCCACGTCACGGGCGGCTTCGGTGCCGACGTGGTGGTGGAGGCGGTCGGCCACCCGGAGGTGCTCAAGCAGGCGTTCTATGCCCGTGATCTGGCGGGAACCGTGGTGCAGGTGGGCGTGCCCACCCCCGACATGGCCATGCCCGAGTTGCCCATGATCGACTTCTTCGGCCGGGGCGGCGCGCTCAAGCCCTCGTGGTACGGCGACTGCCTGCCCAGCCGCGACTTCCCCGAGTTGGTCGACCTTCACCTGCAGGGCCGCTTCCCGTTGGACGCGTTCGTCAGCGAGCGCATCGGCATCGACGGTGTCGAGGAGGCGTTCGCCAAGATGCAACGCGGCGAGGTGCTTCGCTCGGTCGTCGTGCTGTAGCTCGGCCGGAGGAGACGCCGGCTCGCTGCTCCGGCTACCCGTGCTCTGGCTACTCGGTGCTCCAGCTACTCGGTGCTCCAGCTACGGTGCGGGCTTCGCCGGCGCAGCGGTTGTCGTTGTGGGATCGGCCACCTTGGTCTCGGCCAGCGGGAAGTGGCAGGCCACCCAGTGTCCCTCGGACACCTGGGCCATCTGCGGCTCGGCCTGGGTGCAGATCTCCTGGGCCAGCGGGCAACGGGTCCGGAAGCGACAGCCCGAGGGCGGGGTGATGGGCGAGGGCAGCTCGCCCTCCAGGCGGTGCTCGATGTCCTGAGGGACCTCGGGGTCGGGAACCGGGATGGAGGAGATGAGCGCCCGCGTGTAGGGGTGCGCCGGGTCGTCGTAGAGCGCCTCGGGCGGACCGATCTCGCACATCTTGCCGAGGTACATGACGGCCACTCGGTCCGAGATGTTCTTGACCACCGCCAGGTCGTGGGCGATGAACACCAGGGTGAGCCCGTAGCGCTGCTTCATCTCCTCCAGCAGGTTCAGGATTTGAGCCTGGACCGACACATCGAGGGCCGAGACCGGCTCGTCGCAGATGATCAGCTTCGGGTCGGTGATGACCGCCCGAGCGATGGAGATGCGCTGACACTGGCCACCGGAGAACTCGTGGGGCTTGCGTTCCCCCGCCGCCTCGGGGTCGACCCCAACGTCTGCCAGCGTGGCTGAGGCCTTGGCCGTGCGCTCTGCGTCGGTGCCGAGCCCCCAGATGTTCAGGGGTTCGGCCACGATGTCGGTCACGGTCCTGCGCGGGTTCAGCGACGAGATGGGATCCTGAAAGATCATCTGCATGGTGGGGCGGGTGCGTCGCAGCTCCTCGCCCTTCAACGACGTCAGGTCGGTTCCATCCAGGGTGACCGAACCACGCGTGGGTGCCGGCAGCTGCATGATGGCCCGACCGGTGGTGCTCTTCCCGCACCCCGATTCGCCCACGAGACCGAGCGTCTCACCGGGAGCCACGTCGAAGCTGATGTTCGACACGGCGTGAACCTTGCGGCCGCCCTTGGCGGGGAACTCCATGACCAGGTTCTCCACCCGAAGCAGGACCTCGTCGGGCGGGCGAAGGTGCGCGGTTCCGGATCCGGCCATGTCAGTTCTCCTCAATCGCCTGGTCGGCCTGGGTGGCCAACTGCTCTCGCACCGAAGGCTGGTCCTGGGCGCTCCCCAGTTCATCGCCCGGAAGCGCCACGCCGGCCCGGCGCAGCTGCACGCGAATCTCGTCGTTTTCCGGCGAGCCAACCGGGTAGAAGCAGGCGTAGTAGTGGCCGGGCGTGGTGGGGCTCTCGGTCAGCTCCGGCTGTTCGGTTCGGCAACGGTCCTGGGCATACGGGCAGCGGGGGCTGAAGCTGCAGCCCTCGGGCGGGTTCACCAGGTCGGGTGGCCGTCCACCGATGGCCACCAACCGGGTGTGCGGGGCCATCTCGAGCTTGGGAATGGCGGCCAGCAGGGCCTCGGTGTAAGGCATCTTCAGCTCACGGAACAACACCCTGGTCGGCGCTCGCTCGACGATCCGTCCCGCGTACATCACGGCGATCTCATCGGCGCGCGATGCCACCACCCCCAGGTCGTGGGTCACCAGGATCATGCCCATGTACCGCTCTCGCTGCTGCTCGGCCAGCAGGTCCAGCACCTGGGCCTGCACCGTCACGTCCAACGCCGTGGTGGGCTCATCGGCGAACAACAGCTTGGGCCCGCAAGCCAGGGCCACGGCAATCACCACGCGCTGACGCATGCCGCCGGACATCTCGTGGGGATACACGTCGATGCGCTTGTGCGGCTCGGGAATGCGCACCGCCTCCAGCAGGGCCAGGGTGCGCTCCCGAGCCTCGCTCTTGGAGAGGTCGAGGTGCACCCGCATGCTCTCGGCGATCTGGGCCCCCACCTTCATGACCGGGTTCAGGGCGGTCATCGGGTCCTGGAAGATCATGGCCATCTCGGTGGCCCACAGCTCCCGGTACTCCGCCTCCGGCAGGTCGGTGATGTCGCGACCCGAGAGGCGCACGGTGCCGCCCCGCTCGGTGTTGCGGCGCGGCGTCAGGCCCATGATGGAGCGGCTGGTGACCGACTTGCCCGAGCCGGACTCGCCGACCAGGCCCAGGGTCTTGCCCCGTTCCACGGTCAGGCTCAGGCCGTCCACGGCCCGAACCAGGCCGCGTGGCGAGTTGAACGCAGTGCGAAGATCGGTCACCTCCAACAGGGGAGCGCCGGATGCTTCGGAGCCGGCGGCGCCTTGGCCGGTGGCGGCCGGGACCTCGGTGGCGGTACTCACAGCAGGCTCTCCCTCACGTTGAATCGCTTCTGGATGACGTCGCCCAGGAAGTTCAGCGACATGACGGTCAAGAAGATGCACAGGGTCGGCGCGATGACCATCATCGGCACCCGACGCAGCTCCAGTTTTCCCTCCGCCATGATGTTGCCCCACGACGGGGTGGGCAGCTTCACGCCCAGCGCCAGGAACGCCAGACCGGCCTCGGCAACGACGGCCACCCCCACGGCCAGCAGCGTGATGGCCATCATGGCGGGCACCACATTGGGCAGCACGTCGCGCATCAGGATGCGCCACGGCTTCGCGCCCATCGCGCGGGCGGCCAACACGAAGTCGCGGTCGGCCCACACCATGGTGTTGGCTCGGGTAATTCGTGCCAAGAGCGGGATGGCGATGATGCCGAGCGCCACGATCAACACGAAGATGCGCTTGCCCACCGAATCCTCGGGGCCGTTGGCGAACACCGACACCAGCAACAAGGCCAGCACCAGCTGCGGGAAGGCCAACATGATGTTGAAGCCGGGGGAGAGAACGGCATCCATCCAACCCCGGAAGTAGCCGGCGATCAGCCCCAACAACCCACCGATCACGACGCCGATCAACACCGCCCCCAGGGCGATCAGCAGCGTCCACTTGGCGCCGTTGACCACCCTCGAGAGGATGTCTCGACCGGTGGCGTCGTAGCCGAGCCAGGCCGCGCCGCTTGGTCCCTTGCGGGCCACCAACGGGTCGACCGCCTCGGGGTCCGGAAGAAACAACGGGGCCAGTATCGAGGTGAGGGTGATGAAGGCCAGCCAGCCGATGCTGAGCCAGGCGCCCAGCCCAAGCCCCTGCTTCTTGGCGGCGTCCGGAAGCTCGGCGGCGAGGTCGGAATCCGCCCCTCCGACGGCCCCCGGCGTGAGTGTTGTCGCGTCAGGCATTTCGGATCCTCGGGTCGACCACGCCGTAGAGGATGTCCACGGCGATGTTCACCAGCACAAACAAGATGGCCATGGCGGCCACGTAGGTCTGCAGCGCCCCGTATTGCAGCCCGATGATGGCCTCGGCGGTCAGGGTGCCCAGGCCCGGAATGCCGAAGATCACCTCCACGACCAGCGCCGAACCGATCATCGTGCCCACCGAGAGGCCGGCGACGGTCAGCAGCGTGATGGACGACGCCCGCAGCGCATGGCGCCACATGATGCGGCGGGGCGACAGGCCCTTGGCCCGCGCCATGGTGATGAAATCCTGGCGCAAGGTGGCGATGAGGTCGGTGCGAAGGAGCCTCATGTAGATCGCCGCAGGCCCCAACGACAGGGCGAACGCCGGGATGATGACCCGCCGGAGGTGCCCGACGGTGTCGTACCAGGGGTCGCGCCAGCCGCTGGGCGGCAGCACTTGCCACTTCACGCCCAGCCAGTAGGCGAGCAACAGCGTGAGCGCGAACCCGGGTATGGACAGCGCGGCGTAGGCCGAGTTGGAAATGGCGCGATCGATGAACCCGCCCTCGTGCGACGCCGACCAGATGGCCGCTGGAATGGCCATGGCGAGGGCGAGAAACTGCGCCCAGATCATGAGGATGGCCGAGGTTCGAATGGCCGGCCAGAAGCGATCGGCCACCGGACGGGTGGACGACACCGTGTAGTAGTTGCCGAGGTCCCCAGTGACGAAGCCACCCAGCCACTTGCCGTAGCGAACCGGCACGGGGTCGTCGAGGTTCAGGTCGGCCCGGATCTCCTCCCGTTGCTCATCGTCGGCGAAGGGGGCGATGACCTTCACCGGATCGCCGGGCAGGAAGGCCATGACCGCAGAGGTGACAAACGTGACCACCAGGACCACGGCCACCAGCTGCGCCAGGCGGGTCAGCACGAACTTGGTCATGGTCGGTCTCCCGGTGGGTGCGGGCGAGGGGCGGGGGAACTGCGCACGATTGCTGAGGTCCTATCCGACGGTTTCGACGTCGACGGGGATGGAGTCCACCTCGGCCTCTGGCGGACACGAGACACCCTCTCGGCACAACGCATGCACCGGATGCGCCGTCGCCAGGCCGGGGAACGGTGCTGAGCCGTCGGGGTTGTTGGTGCCGAGGATGCCTTCGACATCGGGGGCGGTCACCACCGCCCAGTGGGACGAGTAGGCCCAGATGTTGAACACCTCGGAGGCAAACGTGCGGTTGACCTCCTCGTACAGCTTGGTGCGCTTGGCCGGATCCGGCTCGGACCGAGCCTCGACCAACAGGTCGTTGATCACCTTGCCGCCGGGTTGGATCCAATTGCCCTGATCGTCCTTGGCGTTGAAGCGGGGGAAGTTCACGGGGCCGTCGGTCCACCACACCGCTTGCATGTCGGGTTCGGTGCCCGGGTGGTTCCGAAACACCATGGCGTCGAAGTCGCCGTTGATCGCGCCGTTGATCAGCTGCGCCTGGTCCAGCTGCTTGAGGTTGATCGTGGCGCCGCTCGCCGAGGCGAGCTGCTGCAACAGCTGACCCAGTGCGACCACCGACGGGATGATCGACAGCTCGAACTCCAGGGGCTCGCCCGTCTCCTCCTCGTACTTGCGGGCGTACTCCTTGGCCTTGTCCAGGTCGTACTCCGGGAAGCCGGGGTCCGCGACGTAGCCCGGGCTGCCCTCGGGGTAGGGCCCCTCACGAACCTCGGCCAGCCCGGCGTAGACGGCCTGGTTGATGGCGGCGCGGTCGCCCCCGTGGGCCAACGCGAGCCGGGCGTTCTTGTTCGAGAACGGCAGCTTGGAGGTGTTCATCATGATGTAGCTGAGCTCGGTGAACTTGAGCGTGTCGTACATGTTGAGGTTGCCGCCGGCCACCTCGGGCTTGAAGTCGTCGACGTACAGGTCGTCGGAGGTGTGCATGGCGTCGATCTCGCCGCCCTGCAGTGCGTTCCGTCGGGCGTCGCCGTCCGGCATGGGGCGGAACTCCAGCTCATCCAGGAGGGGGTAGCCCTTCATCCAGTAGTTGGGGTTCTTCTTCAAGAGCAGCCGGTTTCCGGGCTTCCAGTCCACCAGCATGAACGGGCCGGTGCCGATGGGCTCGGTGTCGCAGGTCTCGGCGTTGTCCAACTGGCTCTGGGCCATGACCCCAAACCGGTTGGACAGGTTGAGGAAGGCCGGAAAGGCTCGCCACGGCACCTTGGTGGTGACGACCACGTTGAACTCGTCCGCCACGTTCACGTCCTCGATGTCGCCAAAGGTGAACAGGAACAGCAGCGGGTTCCGGGCCGGATACTGGCCCCGAAACGCATCCAGGTTGTTCTTGACGACCGCGGCGTTCAGCGGCGAGCCGTCGTGGAACTGCACGCCCTCGCGCAGGGTGATGGTCCATTCGGTGAAGTCGTCGTTCGGCGTGACGGCTTTGGCCAGGAAGGGCACGTAGTCGCCGTTCTCATCGGGCACGGTCAGCGGGTCGAACATGGCCCGGGTGGTGAGCATGCCCGGGGCAGTGGACTGCGCCTCGGGTAGGCACCAGCCCTGGTCGTTCTCGGCCTCCATGCCGTAGACCACCTTGTTCTCGGCGGGCGGCGGCGAACAGGCGGCGAGCCCGCCGCCCAACACCGACACCGCCACCAAGGACGTCACGACCGAACTCAAGCGACCTTTCACGCGGTTTCGTCCCTCCCTTTCGGCGCTGCAACGGCAACCCCATCCCCGGGCCGCCGCGTGACCTCGACCACACAGCGGCGTCACCTTAGTGGTAACCGACGGTGGCGTCGCCAGCATCGCCCGCGCCGTCGACCACGACGACGTACTCGCCCAACGGCTCGCCGAGAGGAGTGCCCAACGTGCCCACCACCACCCGCTCGTGGGTCTTGGTGAGATCCTTGCCCACCGCCGCCCGCCGGTCCCCGCCACACACCGCTGCGAGTTCGGCCATGGTCGCCTCAACCCGCCGCGGGCTCTCAAAGAGCACCGTCGGGACCCTGCTTGTGGCAACCCGATCAAGCAGCCGCGTGCGGTCACCACCGCTTCGGGGCGGGAAGCCCTCGAAGGCGAATCCCCGCTGCACCCAAGGGATGCGCGCCACCACCTCGGCCACCGCCGAGGGGCCGGGCACCGACACCACCCTGCCGCCGGCAGCCCGCACCCCGGCCACGAGCCGCTGTCCGGGATCGGACACGCCCGGCATGCCGGCGTCGCTCACCATGCCCACCCGGCGACCAGCCAGCAGCTGTCGCATGCACCAGGCCACCGACGCCGCTTCGTTCTCGCGCCGGACCGATCTCAGTCGCGGGGCTGCGACGCCCACAGCTGCCAAGAGCCGGCGGGTTCGACGGGTGTCCTCGCACGCCAACACATCCACCGCGGCCAGCTCAAGTCGGGCGGGCGTCGTCAGGTCGTCCGCCCGACCGATGGGCGTGGCGATGAGCACCAACGTGCCGGCTAGGGGACTGGATGCCACTGGCCCCGCCGCTCCAGCACGCCCCGCAGGTTGTCGAGGCTGTCGGTGATGATCCCGTCGACGCCCAGGTCCAGCAGGCGATCGATCTCGACCGGGTCATCGATGGTCCAGACATGGACGGGGATGCCCGCTCGCTGGGCTCTCGCCACCGTCGAACGGGTCACCAGCTCCACATTGCGATGGGTGGTTGGCACCTGCAACACGTCGAAACCACTGCCCACCCGCCCGGCCCGCCACTGGCCGATCTCGCGCGGGCTGGCGGCGGTGCAGGCCTTGTCGCCGAGATCGCGTCGCAGGCGGACGAGCCGCTCGGTGGAGAACGAGGCCAGGCACACCCTGGCCAGCGCCTTGGTGCGCCGAAGGATCGCCGGCAGGGCCGCTGCCGCCGCATCGGACTTGGCGTCGATGTTGAAGCGGTGGTCGGGGAACTCCTCCAAGAGCTGCTCCAGAAGCGGGATGGGTTCTCCGTCCACCTTGGCCTTGGACACCTCCGAGTAGGGCAGCTCGGCGATGACGCCCTCCCGGTCGGTCACCCGGTCGAGCCGCTCGTCGTGGAACGCCACCAACACCCCATCGGCGGTGGCATGGGCGTCGGTCTCGAGAAAGGGGTAGCGCGCCCCCACCGCGTGGCGGAAGGCGGCCAACGTGTTCTCGGGCGCCTCCGAAGCCCCACCGCGATGTGCGATGGGGTGCGGGGTCGGCCAATCCAGGTACGGGTGCAGTGCGGAGGCCACGATGCCCAGCTTCCCACGGGATGGTGACTCGGGCACGACTGATGCCGCTCGAGTACCTCGTGGCGGATGCTGCGACCCCGCCGCGGCAGGTGACGTCGCCGACCCGGCGACGCTGAAACGCGTTGGGTGCCGGTCGGCCCGTGCTGCCAAGGTGTCGCCGTGCCCTCGCCCGCCACCGCTTCGCCCCGGCCGCTCGGTGGTCGCCTGGTACCCCTCATACCGGCGATCGTCGCGTCCATTCTGCCGGTGTTCCTCGTCGGCGCGCTGGCCGGGCCCATGGGCGACGACCTTGGCTACGGGGAGGCCACCACCGGCCTACTGATGGCTGCCTTCTTCGCCATGTCGGCGCTGGTCGCTCAACGGGCGGGCACCGTGGCCGACGCCGTCGGACCGGTCACGAGCCTGCAGATCGGACTCGCCGGATCGGGACTCGCAGCCGGGATGGTGGCCACGCTCGGGCGCTCCGTGCCGCTGTTGGCGGTGGCCATGATGCTCGGCGGGGCCAGCAACGCACTGACCCAGGTGGCGGCCAACGTCTACGTCGCACGTCACCTCCCGATCGAACGGCATGGTGTCGCCTTCGCCGTGAAGCAGTCGGCCAATCCGGGTGGCGCCTTGGTGGCGGGTCTGGTGCTGCCGGTGCTGGTGGTTCATGTCGGGTGGCGCAGCGCCTTTGTGCTGGCGGCGACCGGGGCGGCCGTCAGCGCAGTTGCCCTGGTTCCGGCCCGGTCATGGGAGCCGCTCGCACCTCCCAGGCGCGGCCATCGGCCCCAGGGTGCCGGGCCCGCACGGCACGCGCCGCGCCTCGCCGATCCGGCCCTGTGGCTCTTGGCCGCCGCGGCGGCATGTGGTTCGGCCAGCGCCGTGGCCTTGGGTGGCTTCTTCGTGGAGTCGGCCCGCGACGCGGGCATGTCCCTCGCAACGGCCGGTCTCGCGGCATCGTTGGGCTCGGGGCTGGCCATCGCCGGCAGGGTGGTGGTCGGCACCATGGCGGATCGCCGCGCCAGTTCGCCCGAAGCCGTGCTGCGATGGGTCGCCGCCATGCTGGCCGTCGGTGCCCTGGCACTGCTGAGCTTCGGACTGCGCGTCCCAACCGCCCACTGGATCGCGCTGGCCCCGGCCTTTGGTGCCGGCTGGGCATGGCCGGGGGCGTTCAACCTGGCCGTCGTGCGCGCCAGGCCCGGTTCGCCCGGACGGGCAACCGGGGTTTCCCAGACGGGCATCTATGTCGGTACCACGGCGGGGCCGCTCATCCTGGGGCCGCTTTCCGAGCACGCCGGCTATGGACTCACCTGGGCTGCCGCCGCGGTGATGGCCCTGCTCGGTGCGGCGGGCATTGCCATGGTTCGGCTGGGCGGCGAGCCGGGCGCGATGGCGCCGGGCCATGGTGACCTGGCCGCCGCCGGGCCGAGCGCTCCGGCGAGTACGGACCGTCCTCTCGCGCCCGGCGCGGTGCCCGCGTCGCAGCCTGGGTCGATGCTCCGTAGATTGATGGGGTGACCGCCACCACACAACTGATGGAAGAGCTGCGTGCGCCGGCAGCTCCCGGTCGGTTGGAACGGGGCCTCTCGGCCATAGCCCGCCACGCCAACCCGACCCTGGACCCCCACCACATCGATGTGCAGCTGGACCAGTTGGCCGACCAACACGGCGACCACGACCCGGGCGGACTGTGCGCAAGCCTCTTTGGCGACTCGGGCCTTCGGCCCAACACCAACAACTACTACGATCCCAACAACTCCCTGATCGATCGGGTGTTGGCCCGCCGCCGGGGCATCCCGCTGTCGCTCAGCGCGGTGGCACTGGCTGTGGCCGAGCGCCGCGCAACGCCGCTGCGAGGCATCGCCATGCCCGGCCACTTCCTGCTGGCCCACGGCGAGGACCCCCATCGGTTCTACGACCCGTTCGCGGGCGGCCGACAGATGTCCTTCGCCGACGTCGCTGAGTTGCATGTGCGCCTGTTGGGTACGGCGTTGGTGCCGGACCAGCTAGCCCCCGTGGGCCACCGGGTGATGCTGCTTCGCACCCTCGCCAACCTGCGCGTGGCCTACGGTCGCCACGGCGACCTGGAGGGCCTGGCCTGGGTGCTGGAGTTGCTCGCCGAGTCGCGTCCGCCCGGGACCGAGGCGACACAGGAACTCGCCGTCGTGCTCAGTCGCCTGGGCCGCTGGGACGAGGCCGCTGCGGCATGCTCGGCCCTCGCCGACTCGCTCGGCGAAGGTGCGCCTGCCGAGCGTTGGCGAGGCGAGGCGGCGCGTTTGCGCACGCTCTTGAACTGACCGAACCCGGGACCGAACCCCCGACGTCGAACGGAGCTCCATGATTGATCGCGACCTGAAGCGCTGCCTTGGCCAGATGATCTCGGGAGTACAGGTGGTGGCGGCCCGCCACGATGGCGTCACCCGCGCCTATTGCTCGCACTGGATCACCCAGGTGAGCTTCGACGAGCCCATCATCATGGCCTCGGTCTCGCCCCGTCACGACACCTACCCGCTCATGCGCGCCAGCGAGCGGTTCTGCGTCTCGGTGCTGGCCGCCGACCAGATCGAGGAGGGCCAGTACTTCTCGTACCCGGGCCGCAAGTTCAAGCACGTCGCGCCCGAGTTCCTCACCGAGACCAACGGCTGGCCCCACGTCCCCGGCGCGCTGTCGTGGCTGGGGGCCGAGGTCGTCCAGGTCACCACCGCCTGGGATCGGGGCGATGCCATCGATCACCACCTGTTCTTCGCTCGGGTGACCGAGGTGGGGGAGGGGCGCCTCGGCGAGGACCCGCTGCTCTATTCGTCCCGCCTGGGCTGGCGGAAGACGGGGGGAAAGGCCCGGACCCGTGACAACTCGGTGCGGGACCGGCTGCTGGCCCGGGTTGAGGCGGCCGAGGGCACCGCCCCGGAATGAGCAGGGCTGGGTAGGCTCGCGTTCATGCCTCGCCGTACAAAGATCATCGCCACACTGGGGCCGGCGTCCGACGACGAGCCCGTCCTGCGGGCCATGATCGAGGCCGGGGCGGACGTCATCCGCCTCAACCTTGCCCACGGCACGCTTGGCCAGGCGCTGGAACGCATGCGCCTGGTTCGCCGCCTGGCGGGTGAGGTGGGTCGCCCGATTGGCATCCTGGCCGACCTTCCCGGCCCCAAGGTGCGCTTGACGGAGCTGGTCGAGGGCGGGGTTGTCCTCCGCGACGGCGACACGGTGAAGGTGGCGCCCGGCACCGATCGTTCCGGCCCCGACGGACTGTGGGTGGACTACCCGCTACTCATCGACGATGTCGGCCTCGGCGACACCCTGACCATCGGCGACGGAGGAGTGTCGTTGCGGGTGAGCTCCAACGACGGGTCGGTACTGAAGGCCACCGTGTCCGGCGAGGGTCTGCTGCAGGGGCGTCCCGGTCTTCACGTGCCGTCGGATCGACTCACGATGAGCACCCCCACAGCCGAGGACCTGTACTTCCTGGATGCCTTGGTTGAAGAGGGCGTGGACATGATCGGCGTGTCGTTCGTGCGATCGGCCCACGACCTGCGTCGCCTCGGGGTGGAACCGCCGCCTCGGGGTCCGCTCATCGTGGCCAAGATCGAAACCCGATCCGCAGTCGAGAACCTGGACGGTATCCTCGAGGTTGCGGGCGCGGTGATGGTGGCGCGCGGCGACCTCGGCATCGAGTGCGGGATCCAGGAACTGCCCCACCTTCAGAAGCAGATCATCCGCAGCTGCATCGCCTCGGGTCTGCCAGTGATCACCGCCACCCAGATGCTGGAGTCGATGGTGCACGCGGCGTCGCCGACCCGAGCGGAGATCACCGACGTGGCCAACGCCATCTTTGACGGCACGTCGGCGGTCATGTTGTCCGCTGAGACGGCGGTGGGGCAGGACCCGGTGGAGGTGGTGGCCACGATGGGCCGCATTGCGGACCGCGCCGATGCGGAGTTCGACTACGAGCAATGGCCCCGTGGCATCCGCAACCTCCGGCGCACCACCGACATCTCGGTGGCGAACTCCATCACCGACGCCATCTCCGGCGCCGCCTGGAGGGCCGCCACCGAGTTGGACGTTGCGGCCATCGTGTGCGTCTCCGACACCGGGTTCACCGTTCGTTCCATCGCGCGTTTTCGGCCCTCCATGGGCATCATCGGCCTGTCACCCTCACCGCGAACCGTCAACCAGCTGGCGCTGAGCTGGGGCGTCAGCCCCATGGTGACCAGCCATGGCGACGACGAGATGGCCATGGTGGATGATCTCACGGTGCGCGTGCGCGACGCCGGCCATGTTCGGTCCGGCGACCTCATCGCCGTCGTGTGGGGCTCGGGCTCCGAGGTTCGCAAGACCGACACCGTCAGGCTCCTTCGAGTGCCATGAGGCTGCCAGCCTGGGTACCGCGGCCCAAGGGGTCGACAGATCGCCCCCTGCCAGAACCCGCCACGGCCGCTGACGGCAGCGAGCCGCCCCGTCCCCGGCGCCGACGAGAACCACGCACGGCCTTCGTGCTCTCCGGTGGGGGCAACCTGGGCTCGGTCCAGGTCGGCATGCTGCGGGCCCTGTCGGAACGCAAGATCAAGCCCGATGTGGTGTTGGGCTGCTCGGTCGGCGCCCTCAATGGAGCGGCCTATTCGGCCGACCCGACGCTGGCCGGTGTGCGCCGCATGGAGGCCCAGTGGTTGGAGGTCAGCGGCGACTCGCTCATGCCGTCGGGCCGCATGCCCGGCCTGGTGCAGCTGCTCCGCAAGGGCGAGTCCGTTCATTCTGCGGCGGGCCTTCGCTCGCTCGTGGGCACGTTCCTTGGGCGCCACGACAGCTTCGAGGGGCTGAGGTTGCGTTTCGAATGCGTGGCCACCGACCTCACGGCGGGCGTTGCGCGCTGGTTCGGTTCGGGCGAGTTGCTCGACGCCATCCTGGCGTCGGCGGCGTTGCCGGCCGTGTACCCGCCGGTCGACATCGAGGGCCGGCGGTACGTCGACGGCGGCGTGATCGACAACGTGCCCATCTCTCGGGCCGTGGAGTTGGGCGCCGAGCGGATCTACGTGCTGCACGTCGGTCTCCACGGACGTCCCGATGCCACCATCCGCCGCCCGGTGGACGGCGCCCTGCTGGGGTATTGGATCGCCCGGAACCATCGCTTCATGCGGGATCTGTCGAACGTCCCCGCCGGCTGCCAGGTGGTGGTGATCCCCACCGGCACCCGGCCCGAGCTTCGCTACGACGACTTCACCCGAACGAGCGAGCTGATCGAGGCCGGCTACACCCGAGCGGCCGAGTTCCTCAGCGGGCCCGAGTTCTCCTCGCTGCCCAAGCCGTCGCGCTGGTTGGCCAGAATCGGGCTGGGTCGCGAGGGCATCACCATCGGCCCGCGCCTGCCCGTAGACGCGTTGGTGTCGGTCGAGGGCCCGGAAGACGAGTCTGCCGAGCAGCTCAGTGCGGCCCTGGAGCTGGCCGAGGCCGCCTCCCCCCACCCCGGCGACTCGTAGAAGCCACCGTTCAGGCGGCTCGTGGAGTCATCGCACGACGCCGGACACCACGCCACCGTGCGTTCAGCAGACTGGCCGGTTCCCGGTCGCTCAACGACGGTCCGGTCACCAGCCGCGAGGGCATCGCCACCCTCTGAAGTTTGTTCGAGAATCTGTCGTCCGGGGTTGCCACCGGCCGTTCGGCCACGTACACTCGAACACATGTTCCCCGCACCACCAGTTGACGCTTCGGCTCCACCCGCCGAACAGCTCGCGTCCAACCTGCGGGGCGGGGCGCACGCCGGCGCTGAGGCGCCCGCAACTGGTGGGGCCGACCAGCAGATCGAACGCGGCGCTCCGCCGTCCGGCATTCACGCCGCGGCCGAGCAGCGGCTCAGGGACGACCTCGCTCAGGTCGACCCCCATGCCCAACACGAGTTCTCCGATGCCGATGGGGGGCGCCTCAACGACTCCATGCGTGCGCTGGGCGGTGTCACCAACGCCACTTACGGCCAAATGGTGCTGCTCTGCGCACAGGCGATCACGACCGGCTGGTGGTGCGGCGACGGCATCCGTTCCATGCACCACTGGTTGTCCCTGCATTGGGCCGCCGGGTCGGCAGTCATCGGCCGGGTCATTGCCGTTGCCAAGGCGGCAACGGAGTATCCCCAGGTCATCGATGCGCTGGTCGAGGGTGCCATCACCCTGGATGCGGCCGCTCTCATCTGTGCCCGAATCCCGAACTACTACCAACCGGACTTCGTCGCCCTGGCCCGCAACCTCACGCTGTCCCAGCTTCGAACGAGCGTGGCGGCGCTTCCCCCGCCCGGCGACGATGAATCCCCCGGGGTCGGCAGCGACGGGTCCGACGAGGACAGCGCCACCCACCCGGACGCCCCCGAGTCCGACCAAGGAACTGCAGCCGACCAAGGAACTGGAGCCGACCAAGGAACTGGAGCCGACCAAGGCACCGAGGCGGCGCCCACACGGGACGAACCTGTGAGCGGTGATCGCCCGTCGAGCGTGAGCTTCGGGGAGACAGCCGATGGTCGTTGGGCCATGCGGGCAGACCTGTCCCCCGAGTTGGGCGCACTCGTTGCCGGCGCGCTGCAAACGGCCCGTGACCAGGCCTTCAACCAGGCTCAGGACCCGGATGAGAAGTTGCGCATCACCTGGGTTGACGCTCTGAGCAACCTGGCACTCGGCTACTTCGACCATGTCGATGCCCAGGCCGTGTCGGGCGACCCCACCGATCGCACCCTGGTGCACTTCCACTACCGATATGGACAGCTGTTCGCAGATGGCTCCACCCAGCCCGTTCCCGATCCCATACGACGCCAGATGGTGTGCGACTGCCGCATGCGCATCGTTGGGTATCGGGGTTCCCGGCCGGTGGATCTGGGTCGCACGACCCGTTCCATCCCGCCGGCGCTTCGCCGCATCATCCTGCGGCGCGACCTCGGCTGTGTCGTACCAGGGTGTGGCGCAACACGTGGCCTGGAGATCCACCACCTGCACCACTGGGAGGACGGAGGCTCGACAGATGCCGACAACCTCGTTTCCATCTGTCGAGCCCACCACCGGGCGCACCACCACGGGCTCCTCCGCATCCTCGGTACCGCGTGCACCGGTTTGCGGTTTACCAATGCCAGTGGCGCACCCATCGAGATGCGTCCTCCCAGGCCACCTTCCGACACCAGCCTCGAGGGCCTGGTTGCTGCCGCCACACGCTCAGGCATGGCAGATCCGGATACGGGCCATGTTGGCCCGTATCCCGGGCATCTCGATCGAGAGTGGGGGTACGCACCCGTGCAGCGGAGGGTGGAGCCCCGACCGCCGCCTGAGCCGGCGCTCGGCGCAAGCACGCCTCGCCGCGCCCAGCACCGGACCGATCATGCTGGGCAGGGGAGCGCCTCCGAGCCCGAACCCGACCGACCATCTCGGCCTGCTTCGATCCCCGAGCATGCCCTCGCGGCGAATCGCCAACTCCGGCCAACCCAGACCCAGCAAGCCCAGACCCAGCAAGCCCAGACCCAGCAAGCCCAGACCCAGGCAGTCCAACCCGGCCCAACGGCGGCCCGGTCCAGGCGACGGGCGGACTCGCGGCCACCCGAACCGCCGTGGTGGCTCGTCGACCCTCCGCTGGCTCCGGATGAGGCGCTCCTCGGGTGGAATCCGAGGCGCCGCGCCGGCTGAGCCCCGTCGAACCCACCGGGGCTCGGGTAGGGCGGAGCTTCCGCCCGCCCGCAGGCGGGTGGGCAGGGACTCACCGTAGGAGCGCGGATACAGTCGACCGACATGGCACCACCCGACGAACGGCCCATCGGCCTGTCCACCACCGGACCACCCGAAACCGTGCTGCCCTCGCCGCCGGACTCGTTGACCGACGTCCTCGACGGTTCGCCGTCCCGGGACGAGCTTGCGGCCGCCGTGGGGCGGCACCCCACCTGGTCGCTGGGGTGGGCCGCGCTCGGCGACGCCGGGCGTGACGATCTGGAGCGATACGCGGCATACCGGGTGGGCTATCACCGCGGCCTGGACCTGCTTCGCCAATCGGGCTGGCGGGGGTCGGGCTATGTGCGGTGGGCGCACCCGGCCAATCGTGGGTTCCTGCGTTGCCTCGTGGGCCTGAGTGACTCGGCTGCCGCCATCGACGAGGTCGACGAAGTCGAGCGAATCGACCATTTCCTTGCCCAGTTGGATCCCGGATGGGACCGCATCATCGACGGAGCAGCCTCATGACCAGCACCCCAGAACCTGCGGGGTTCCCACCAGCGGGAATCCCCGGCGACCGCCTCTTGGCCGAGATGAAGGCCGAGCGGGCCGACGACCTCGATTGGCGAGGCGGCAAGGCGTTCAGCCTGGTGTACAACGCCGACGACCCCGAACTGGAGCAGGTCCAGCACGAGGCTGCGGACATGTTCCTTCACGAGAACGCGCTCAACCCGTTCCGCTACCGAACGCTGCTGCACATGGAGTCCGATGTGGTTGGCTGGGGCTGCGACCTCTTGGGAGCGCCGCCCCGCGCCGGTTCGATGTCCTCCGGAGGCACGGAGAGCATCTTCCTGGCCGTGCAGGTGGCGCGCGACGAAGCCCGGTCGAGGGGCATCATGACTCCACGAATCCTGGCGCCCGAAACTGCTCATCCGGCATTCGAGAAGGCCTGCAAGTACCTGGACGTCGAACGCGTTCGCATTGCGCTGCGCGACGACCTGCGGGCCGACCCCGAGGCCTTCCGGGCGGCGCTCGACGAGCGCACCATCATGCTGGTGGCTTCCGCCCCCTGCTACCCGTATGGGGTCATCGACCCGGTCACCGAGGTGGCCTCCATCGCCGCCGAGGCGGGCGTGCTCTGCCACGTCGATGCCTGTCTCGGCGGCTGGTTGCTGCCTTTCTGGTCGGCAATCGGCCGAGCCGTGCCGCCCTTCGATCTGTCGGTCCCCGGCGTCACCTCGCTGTCGGCGGACATCCACAAGTACGGCTACGCCTACAAGGGTGCCTCGCTGGTGCTGTACAACTCCCGCGAGCTGATGGAACGCCAGATCTTCATGTACGACTCCTGGCCAGGAGGGTTGTATGCCTCCGCCACTGCGGCGGGCACCCGCCCCGGCGGCCCCATCGCGGGGGCGTGGGCCACCATCTCCCACCTGGGACGAGACGGCTACGAACGCCAGGCTCGACGAGTGGCCGCAGCCACCGATGGATTCCGCTCGGCCGTCGATGCCGTTGATGGCCTGCAGGTAACGGGCGAACCGGACATGTCGGTTTTCGAGATCTCCGCGGACCCGGATGCCGGGATCGACCTGGAGGGGGTCTCCGACGAGATGGACACGCGCGGCTGGGCGCTTGACCGTCAGCAGGGCGGGCTGCACGTGATGCTGTCGCCCGGCCACGATCGAGTGGCGGACCGCTTCGCGGAGGACCTGGCCGCTTCGGTTGCGGCGGGGCGCGCCGGAGCAGGTGCCCAGGCGACCTATGGCTCGGTAGTCTGACTCCGCCAGCGACGGCCCCGGACGACAGCCCCACGAACGACAGCCCCACGAACGACAGGGACCAATGAGTATCGACATACCACAGATCAGCGTCGAACACCTGCGAACCGACCTCGAGCAGGGCGTGCCCTTGGTCGACGTGCGGGAGGACGACGAGTACGCCCAGGCCCACGTCCCCGGAGCCATCCACATCCCGCTGGCCACGTTGCCGGAGCGTCTCGGTGCCATCAACGCCGACGGCGCGGTGGACATCATCTGCCGCAGCGGCGCGCGCAGCCAGCGGGCGGCCGAGTTCCTCCTGAGCCAAGGGCTGCTTCCCCGCAACGTGGTGGGCGGAACCGATGCGTGGGTCAACGCCGGATACCGGGTCGATACCGGACCGGCGAGTGCGTAGAAGCCAGGCGCGGGGCGACTCGGCCGACCTCGATCCACCCGACTGGGACCTGATCTCCGAACAGGCGGAGTTCGACGAGCTTCTCGACGAGTGGCGCGGCGTCCGGCGCTACGCGCTGGACACAGAATTCCACCGAGAGGGCACCTATCACCCCCGAGTTGCGCTGGTGCAGGTGGCCTGGCCGGGCAGGCTGGCGCTCATCGACACGCTCAGCGTCGATCTGGCTCCGCTCCGAGTGGTGTTGGACAGTGACAGCTGCGCGGTCATGCACGCGGCCCGGCAGGACCTGGAGATCCTCTACCGCGTGTGCGGGCAGGTTCCGAACGTGCTCTTCGACACGCAGGTGGCCTCCAACTTCGTCGGGTTCTCCAATCCATCGTTGGGCACCCTGAGCGAACGGCTGACCGGCCGCAAGGTGCCCAAGGGCGACCGATTGACCGACTGGATGCGGAGGCCGTTGAAGCCCTCCCAGCTGAGCTACGCCGCGGCGGACGTGCGCTGGTTGCTCGACATCGCCGACCGGCTCTCGGCCGAGCTGGACAAGCGTTCGCGCGGGTCCTGGGCTGCGGAGGCCATGGAGGCCGAGCGCACCGACGCCTGGACCACCCGCGATCCCGCGGTGGCCTGGACTCGCATCAAGGAGGCCCGCCACTTGAAGGGCCAGGCGCTCGCCACTGCGCAGGCACTGGCCGAGTGGCGCGAACGTGCGGCTTCCGACCAGGACGTGCCGACTCGCAACGTGCTGAGCGATCTCGGGCTGGTGGGCCTGGCCCAGACCCGGCCCACCGACGTTGCCAAGGCGCGGAAGGTGCGGGGTGTGGACGGGCGCAACCTTCGCGGCGGGCTGGCGGAGCAGGCATTGGCGGTCATCGCCGGCTCATTGGGCAGCGAGCCGGAGCTGCGTCCCGAGCTGGCCCGCGCCGACGTTCCCAGCGAACTGCGACCGGCCATCGGGCTGGTGACCACCTGGATCAAGCAGCTGGCCGCCGACCTGGACCTCGACTCCTCGACGGTGGCCACGCGGGCCGATGTCGAGTGCCTGCTGGCCCCCGGACCGGACGGCCCCCTGGGCAGCGGCTGGCGACAGGAATTGGTGGGGGATCCCATCCGAGACCTGGTGGCGGGGCGGGCGGCGTTGGCATTCCAGCCCGGTTCCGGCCTGTTGCTGGAGCCCCGTCACGCTTCGCACGTCGTCGACTCCTCAGGGTGAATCGTTGATCCGGTCCGAAGGCGCTAAGCTGGCTGGTCTTGGAATCGAACCCATAGCGGAGCTGGCCATGGTGCGGCGCCGCTGAGACCGTCGCACTACTACCCCGTGGAGCGTGACCCGTGAAAAAGGGTCGTCATCGCCGCTTCGAAGAGGCTCGTGCCCTCAAACGAAGCTCTGACATCGACATCGAAGCCGTCTTCTCCGAGCCCAAGGGCCCGTGCGAGGAGTGCGGCGCTGAACCCGAGGACGAACACGCCGGCTGGTGTATGGCCGAGGACGCCCTTGAAGAGGAGTACAGCTAGCCGGACGTTGCCGGCAGCGGGGCCGACCCAGGTAGTGGCGTCGGCTCGCGAACCTGGGCCGACTCGGTTGTCGGGGCCGACCCGCGCGACCGTGTCGATCCCGGCACCGGTGCGCCGCTCGGGGAGCGGCGCACCGAGACGGCAGCCGCCGGCTCGTCGCGACGGCTGACGCGCTGGGTGATCTCCGCCAAGGCGGCGAACACCTCGTCGCGATCGCTCACGAGGCGACATGGGGCACCGTCGGCTCGCCGCCGCAGCGCGCTCCAGGCTTCCTCCCGGGTTTGGTCGGGTTCGGGCGCATCGAGCAACACCCCGTTGACCCGGATGCCCCGGACCTCGCCACGGGCACCGTGGTTGCGCGGGTGCACAAAACGAACCGGGCCCGCCACCAGTGCCGCCCCGTCCACCACGAGCGGTTCGTTGACGTGCCCGGCCGCGAGCACCAGGTAGAGCAGCCGAAGTTGCAGCCGTGTCAGGCGATCGAGCTCCGGTTCCAGCACCCCGCCCGACACCGGTTCGCGCCGACGTGCGTCCAGCCTCAACGCCAACGCGGCGCTGGGGTGCTTCACCCTCCGCGCGTCGGCGCGGGTGCGACGGTTGGGCCGGGCGCCGTCCAGCGAGCGATTCTCGGGTGCCGACACGAGCCGGCGGGCCAACCGCGATCGTTCACGAATCACCGGGTCGACCATGGCGCCGCTGCGCCGCTCCTGAGCGCCGACCCGAGCCACATCGTGCAGGGCGGCCATGAGCAGGTCGGCCACCGGGCCGGTGCGGGTGTGCTCGATGGGGCGGACCACGAAGGTGGAATCCGCGCCCTGGCGTTGGGCCGACACTGCGGCCGTCGCTCCCCACGACACCGCCCCGGTCAGGCCGACGGACATCTCGGCGTCGCGCTGCACCGTGCGCCGGGGCAACCCACCGAGGATCTCCTCGCCCTCCTCCACCAGTTCGGCGACCTCCTCGGAACGGACGAACGCCTTCACCATGATCCGACGAGCTTCGACATCGCTCATTCCGAGCAGGCAGGCCAGCCACCGCTCGGTGGAGTCGCGCGGGTGATGGCGTGCGGTGAGGGAGTCAACCACCTGAGCCAGGGCGACCATCAGCGAGCGCTCACGCTGCGAGGGGCAGTTCCAGCAACTGGGCCACGATCCGCTGGGCCTCCCGCTGCTCGGGTGCGTCCAACATGGCCATGACGGTGTCCAACAGGTCCATACCCCGGTCCTCGTCCAACCGTTCGAACTGGGGCAGGAAGTAGGCGTGCAGGGTCTCCCACCGCACCCGCGAGACCGAGGCCGAGCCGGTTTCGCTGCGGCGCTTGGCATAACGGCCGGCGTCGATGAACAGCGCCGGTCCCAGCTCGGCGAACCGACGCAGCACCAAGAGCGGTTCCACCACCTCGGTGGCGTGGCTGATGAGGCGCCGGTACACCTCCTCGGGCGGGCACCCCACCTCGATGAAGGCGAAGCGACGCATGAGGGCGTAACTCATGTCGAACAACAGGTGCTTGTCGAAGCTGTTGATGGTGGCCATGATGCGCCAGCTGGGCGGCACCCTGATGGGCTCGGTGTTGTCCGGGACCTCGGAGCCTGCGGGAACCAGGGAGATGGGGAACCCTTGCGGACGACGCTTGAACGGCAGCGTGGCTGGTCCGCCGGAGAGCACCGTGAACAGCTGACCGAAGGCCCGGTCGAAGTTCGAGCGGTTCATCTCGTCGATGATCAGCCAGCGGCCGCCCTCGATGGCCTCCACGAAGAGCCCCGGTCGAAACAGCAGGCCTTCGGGAGTGGGCTGGAGACCCCCGATGGTGTCGAAGGTCGTCCAATCCGACGAGGCCGTTGTGGGAAGGAAGCCCGCGCACATCATCGATTCCCGGCCCAGCTCGGCGGCCATTCCGGCCAGGGTGGTCTTCCCGGTGCCCGGAGGCCCCGTGAGGATGACGTGCTTGCCGACGTCAATGGCGGCCACCAGCTGGTGGCACACGTGGGGCGGCACGAACAGGCCGGCCTGCCGCGCCCGCGCTTCCAGGTTCTCAGCAGTGAACGAGTCGGTCACAGCACTCCATGTCGGCACCATCCGCACAATGCTGAGGAGTGGGGATGGCTGAGTGTGGGGTTGCTGAGTGTGGGGTTGCCGAGGAGTGGGATTGCCGTGGTGTGAGAGAGTGACTGGGTGACGGAGATCCTGATCGTGGCCCTCACCATCTTCGGCTACGCAATGTTCTCCGAGCGGCTCTCGATGTCGCCCGTCACGGCCCCGATGGTGTTCACCACGGTGGGGCTGGTCGTCGGCACCGGCGGGCTGGGGGTCTTCGACGTGCAGTTGGAGAGCGAGTCCACCCAGATCCTGATCGAGGTGACCCTGGCCCTGGTGCTGTTCACCGACGCCATTCGCATCGACCTGGGGCGGCTTCGCAGGCAATCCTGGTTCCCGCTTCGGCTGCTGGGGGTCGGGCTGCCGCTGTCGTTTCTCATTGGTCTCGTGGCGGCCGCGCTGCTCTTTCCCAGCTTGCCGCTCGCCGAGGCGGCGCTGTTGGCCGCCGCCCTGGCCCCCACCGATGCGGCGCTCGGCCAGGCGGTGGTTTCGGACCTGCGGCTGCCCGCCCGCCTGCGTCAGGGCCTGAACGTGGAGAGCGGCCTCAACGACGGAATCGCCCTGCCGCTGGTGACCGTGGCCCTGGCGGTCGCTGCCGCCGAGGCGAGCACGTCGGGGTTGGAGGGTTGGCAACGTTTCGCCGCTGAGCAGGTGGGTTTCGGGGTCCTGGTCGGCGCCGGCGTTGGGGCCGTTGGCGGGGCGCTCCTGCACCAACGGGCCTCGGCGGGGCGGGTGGAGCCGCTGTATCGACAACTGGCGGCCCTCTCGGTGCTGCTGGCCGCCTACTCCGGGGCGGTGATGCCGGGTGGCAACGGCTTCATCGCAGCGTTTTGTGCCGGTCTGGCGTTCGGCCACGTTGCACCCGGGGAGTGCGACAACGCCCAGGACTTCACCGAGGACGAGGGAGAGCTGCTGACCGCCATCACCTTCCTGGTGTTCGGGGCGGTGCTGGTGGGTCCCCGGTTGGGGGATCTCACGTGGCAGGTGGGCGCCTACGTCGCACTCAGCCTGGTGGTGGTGCGGGGCCTCGCCGTTCTCGTCTCGCTCCTCGGTTCCGGCCTGCGGTTGGAGACGCGGGTATTTGCGGCGTGGTTCGGCCCGCGCGGCCTGGCGTCGATCCTGTTTGCCCTGCTCATCGTGGACGAGCTGGATTCGCCTGGCGCCGATCTGGTCTATCTGGTCGTGGTCTGGACCGTGCTGGTCAGCGTATTTGCACACGGCCTGAGCGCAGCGCCGTGGGCGGGCCGCCTTGCTCGGCGTCTCGCCGACGAGCAATCCGGTGCGCCCGAGCTGGGCGAGGTGCCCGACATGCCCACTCGGCGCCGATTGGCGCCCTAGGGTCGCGCGGTGGTCGCCATGAGCTCGCTACGGGAGTGGTTCTCCCTTGAGGACGACGCGGGCACCTGGCTCTTCGACGTCACGTTCCTGGCCAGCCGCTGGGAGTGCATCTGGGGCGCCGGCTGTGCCGGCATCGAACCGGATCGGGACGTCGCCTCCGGCCTGGGCTGCTGCACCCACGGGGCCCATTTCGCGGACGACGACGATCGGGGGCGGGTCGGGCGTGCCGCTCGCCGGTTGGAACCCGCTGCCTGGCAACACCGGCCCGCTGATGGGCGTCGATCGCCGTTCCAGCGCACCGAGGACGGCTGGCAAACCCGGGTGGTGGACGGTGCGTGCATCTTCCTCAACCGGACTGACCGGCCCACGCCGGGGTGTGCGCTGCACGCAGCCGCAGTGGGCGCCGGGGAACGGCCGATCGACTGGAAGCCGGAGGTGTGCTGGCAGCTCCCGCTGCGACTCGAGCACCACACTGACGAGAGCGGTGCCGGTGTCCACACGCTGCGCGAGTGGCGCCGACGCGATTGGGGCGAGGGGGGTGAGGAGTTTGGCTGGTGGTGCACCGAGGAGCCCGAGGCATATTCAGCATCGGCACCGGTGTACCGAACGCTCGCCGACGAGATCGAGGCCCTGGTAGGTGCCGAGCGGTACCGTACGGTGACCGAACACCTGGACGCCGTGTTGGGGGTCGCCACCGATACAACGGGCGGCGGCAGCGGCACGGCGGGGGAGGTGTCGGTGGAACTCGACCGGGCGGCGCGACGGAGGAGCTGAACGTGGCAGGGGAGTTTGACGAGATCAGGGGCCGGCTGGAATCGATCGCCGAGGAACTGGCCGATCTGGCCATCGCCCGGCTGCGGGACTCCATCGACGCCGGCGGCACGGAGCTGCCGGTGGACGAGCGACGACTGACCCGGGCCAGACGTGCCATCGAAAAGGCCGTGGCGCTGCTGAGCGAGCCTGACGACGTCTGAGCGCACGACGACGGAGCGGACCCCGGGGCGAGATCGCCTGGGGGTCAGATCTCGACCTGGACGCCCAGCTCGATGGTCTGGTCGGGGGGCAGCTTGAAGAACGCGTCGGCCGTGGTGGCGTTGCGCAGCATGAAGACAAACAGGTGCTCTCGCCACTGGGCCATGCCCGGGCGGTCGGTGACCCGCAAGGTCTCGCGACCGAGCACGTAGCTTGTCGTGGAGAAGTCGAGGCCGGTCAGCTCCTTCCCTGCCCGCTCCAGCTCATGTGGAACGTCGACGTCGTCGGCGTAGCCCAGGTGGATCTTCAGCTGCCACACCCCGCTGGAACGCTTCTGTGCGGTGAGGCGTTCGTCCTCGGGCACGTGGGGCCGGTCCTGGATCATCACCGCAAGCACACAGACGTGTTCGGGAAGCACCCGGGCGTGTTTCAGCTGCGATGACAGCGCTTGGGGCACGACGTCGGGGTTGGAGCCCAGGTAGACGCCGACGCCGGGGCCGCGCATGGGCGACTGCTCGGCAAGCTCCTCCGCAAACTCGGCCATGGGCCGAGCCTGATCGGCGAGGCGGGCCGCCGTGATGGCCCGGCCGGTGAACCAGGTGGTGAGCACGAGCAGCAGCACCGCCCCGATGGACAGCGGAATCCAGCCACCGGCCGGGATCTTTGGGATGTTGGCACCCAGGAAGGCGAGGTCGATCACCAGGAACAGGCCCGTCAGCGCCAGGGTGGACCACTTTGGCCAGCCGAACCGGTCTCGAGCCACGCGATAGAACAGGACGGTGGTGATGAACATCGTGGACGTGACGGCGATCCCGTAGGCCGCGGCCAGGTTGGCCGAGCTGCGGAAGGCCAGCACAAGTCCCACACACGCAATGAGCAGCAGCCAGTTGACCACCCCGATGTAGATCTGCCCCTCCTCCTCGTCGGAGGTGTGGGTGATGCGCACCCGGGGGAGATATCCCAGCTGCACCGCCTGGCGGGTGAGGCTGAACGCCCCCGAGATCAGCGCCTGGCTGGCGATCACCGTGGCCATGGTGGCCAGCACCACCAGCGGCCAGAGCGCCCACCGGGGTGCCATTCGGTAGAAGGGGTTGTCGATGCGGTCGGGGTGGGCCACCAACATGGCCCCCTGACCGAAGTAGTTCAGGACCAGGCCCGGCAAGACGATGCGGTACCAGGCCTTGCGAATGGGAGCGGGGCCGAAGTGGCCCATGTCGGCATAGAGCGCCTCCGCCCCGGTGACCACCAGGAACACCGAACCCAGGGCGACGAAGCCCCTCGTGCCGTTGTTGACCAGGAATTCGAGGCCGAGCAGCGGGTTGACGGCCTTGAGCACCGCCATGCTGTCGGCAATGTGGGCCACGCCCAAGACGCCCAGGGTGCCGAACCACAGCAACATCACGGGCCCAAAGACCCGTCCGACCGCCGCGGTGCCGCGCCGCTGCACGCTGAAGAGCGCCACCAGGATGCCGATGGAGATGGGCACCACCAGCGGTTCCATCGACTCGGTGACCACGCTGGTGCCCTCGACGGCCGACAACACCGAGATGGCCGGGGTGATGATGCCGTCGCCGTAGAGCAGCGCCGCCCCAAAGAGCCCGACCACGACCAGGCCCAGAGCCTGGCGGGAGGCGACGTTGAGGTTCTTGGGCCGGATCAGGGCGGTCAGGGCCAGGATTCCGCCCTCGCCGTGGTTGTCGGCCCGGAGGACGAACGTCAGGTACTTGAGCGACACCACCAGCACCACCGACCACAGCACCAGCGACAGGACGCCGATGATGTTGGGTTCGGTGATGGGGGGCGGCAGGTGACCGGTGCCCTCGAAGGTCTCCCGCAGCGCATACAGGGGGCTGGTGCCGATGTCGCCGAACACCACCCCCAACGCACCTACGGTGGCGGCCTTGGAGGCGGTACTGGACTGATGCGCAGCGGTTGTCGACACGAGGTATTCCGAAGGGCCGCGGGCACCTTCGATCAGGTACCGACAAGTGGCCGAGCCTATCGCCCATCTCGACACCCCAAGTGTGGAAGGTGAGGCTCCTCTGGATGTCAATCGGGTTGGGGCGGGGCGCCGAAGTCGGTCGTGATGCGTTGGTAGATCTCGCGTGCGATGGCTCGGTGTTTCTAGGCCGGGGCACGTGGCGATGCCCGCGAGCGGGTGGCCGACGCGCTCGTTGAGGCCTCAGGCGTTCGTTGAGCGACGGCCTGCGGGCTTGGCTGCGGCGCCGAGGGCCAGGGCCGACCTCCGGAGGAGGGCCCACCGGCCCACCTCGGGTCGCAGCAGGTTGAGGCAGTTCAGCGCCAGCACGCCGGCCAGAAACGACACCAACCCCACCCCTCGGCTGCGAGCGTTGTAGGTGCGGGAAATGGCCCAGCGGCTGCGAGGCGTGGCCCACCGGGCGGCACGCACGACTGCGTCGACATCGCTGGTGCCGACGGCCGCACCGGGTTGGGCCGTGACGCTGTCGGCGTGCACCCGATAGTGCATCAGCACGTCGGGCACGTTGGCCACGATCACCCCCGCGCGGGCCAGGCCCAGCCACAACGCGAGGTCCTCCGCGTCGGGGGCGTCGCTGGGGTACTGCACGCGACCGGTGCGTTCCCGGTCAATCATGACGGTGGAATGGGCCAGGGGGTTGCCGAAATAGAACGAGGCCTCAACCAGCGGCGGGTCGGTGACGAAGCGACGGGCGCCCACCACCACGCCCGCTGCGTCGATGTAGTCGTGCGCCGTTCCCACCACGCCCACACCCGGGTGGGCCGACAGGAACTCAACCTGTGCGGCCAGGCGTCCGGGCTCGGCCACGTCGTCGGCATCCATGCGCGCCAGGAACCGCCCCCGGGCCGTCTCGACGGCCAGGTTGAGGGCCGCCACCAAGCCGACCGGCCCCGCCTCGACCACCGAAACCCGTGGGTCCTGATCGGCGCTGGCTCGAAGGATCTCCAGCGACCCATCGGTGGAGCCGTTCTCCACTGCGATGACCTCGAGGTCGTTCAGCGTCTGGCCCAACACGCTCTCCAGCGCCTGGCTGAGGAACGGGCCACCGTTGTGGACGGGCAACAGCACACTCACCAACGGGGCCGGCGCTGCGACGGATTTCACGGGCTCACCGCCTGCGAACCGTGTCGCCGTCGGGCCGCCTCGCTGATGTGAGCGACCAGTTCGTCGTTGCTTGCCTCGATCGAACCGAGCGGACCCGGCCCCCAGACTCGGTTCCGAACTTCGGCAGGAAAGGCCGACGTTCGCCAGCGGCCCGAGCCGATCAGCTCCAGCAGGTCCTCGAAGTTCCAGGCCACCCGCCCGTCGACCAGCCGTTCGTAGTCGAAGTTGAACGTCGGGCTCACTTCGTCGTGGTAACGATCCAGGTCGTAGGGGTAGAAGACCACTGGCACCTCCAGCAGAGCAGCATCGAACATCACCGAGGAGTAGTCGGTGATGAGCCCATCGATGGCACCGAGCAGCCAGGTGATATCCGTGTCGGCCGGTACGGACTCGATCCGCTCAGCGGCGCCCGACAACTCGATCTTGTCGTACAGGTGCCCCTTCACCAGCAGCGTCGCGTTGGATGCCTGGAGGGCCAGGTCCAGATCCGCCAGGCGGGGGAGTGCCTCCTCGATCCGCCAGCCGCCGTCGGGCCGCCACGTCGGCGCATACAGCAGCGTGGACGCCTCGGTGGTGGGGCGGCGACGCCGCGGTGAGGCCGCGGCCAGCCGGGGGGGTCGAGCGACCACCGTTGCGGCCGCTCGGGTCCCAAAGGAGCGCTCCATGATGGCCGCCACCTCGGGGGACGTGGCCAACACCAGGTCGTTGCGCAGGGTGCGGGGGTAGTACACGGTGCCGGCCCGAAAACGCTCCACGAGGGTGGTTGGGTGGTAGATCCGGCCGCTGGGGCCGATCCGGACGTCGTCCTCGATCGCCTTGAGCGGAACCCCGTGGTACAGGTTGACGCCGAGTGCGCCGCCCGTCAGGGCCACGTTCACGTCTGACGGGTCGAATGCGTAGACGGCCACCCCGGCCCGGAGCACCTCCCACTTCCCGCGCAGGCTTCGGCGGCGCCAGGCACGCCGCCGCCCACCGGCGCGAGCCTGATCGACACTTGCCACCGATGGCGAGATCCACGCGACGGTGGTGCCGTCGTGGCGTTCCGCCAGGTACTCGAACAGGTAGCGGGGATTGTCGACATAGGCGCCGTTGCGGCTGCCGAACACCCAACGGTTTGGGTCGCGAGGCAGCAACGAGGTGAGGGCGCGCAGCAGCCGCTGGGCCAGCCCCAAGGCCACCCTGCCCAAGGCCGTCGTGGTTCCGCTCGACCCCAACAGGGCTCCTCCGTGGGCAACTGCCACCGCCTGAGGTGGCTCCGCCCCTGCAAGGTAGCGGCCGCAGGCCCGGGTGGTGGCTTTGGGCGTCCTATCGTGTGGGCGATGGGCCAACCTCCCGAATACCCGTGGCCGGTCGAGGTGCTCAGGCTGGCCTCGGGGCGGGAACTCGCCGTCGAGGTGGTCGGTGCCGGGGCCGACCGGCAGCCAGCGGTGCTGGTGCTGCACGGAACCCCCGACAGCCGGCTGGCGACGCCACCCGACCCCACCGTGTCCGGCGTGACCCAACTGCTGGCCGACCGCCCGGGGTTCGGCGACAGCTCCGTGGACCCCCAGGCCACCCCCGCCTCCGTGGCCGACGACCTGGCCGCGGCCTGTCGGCTGCTGGGCTACGAGGACGTCGGGGTGGTGAGCTGGTCGGCGGGCTCCCTCTTCGCGCTGGCCCTGGCCGAACGCCACCCGAGCCTGGTGAGCCGCATGGTGCTGGCCGCCCCGCTGGCGCCCGCCGAGGCGTGGGAGCAGACGGCGCCCGATCGTTTCCGCTTCGATGCGGGGGACATTGCCGACATCGTGCCGTTCCTCGTTCCGCCCGGGCTCAACCTGGATGGCGCCATCCGGATCGCGCTGGGTGACTCGCCGGCCCGCCAACGCGAGATTCTGGCCGTTCCCGGAGCGGCCGAGCGGTTGGGGCGTGCGGTGTTGGCGTCGGTGCAGGCGGGCCCGGCCGGCCTGGAGCGCGACCTGGCGGCGCAGCTGCACAGCCCCCAGTGGTCGGCCATCACCGCCCCGTGTCACCTGGTGCTCGGCGGCGAGGACACCACCTGCCCGCCCGCCATGGGGCGCTGGATGGCCGCCCGGTTGGTCTCGGCATCGGTCACGGTCGAGGAGTTGCCCGGGGCCGGGCACGCCTTTCCGTTGCGCCGTTGGAGCCGGCTCGTCAACCGGGCCGGCTCCAACCCGTAGACGCCGGCGTGGTTGGCACTACTCGTCGATGGGGGTGTGGGGGTCGGCCCCCGGCTTGCGCGCCGCCAGAACCCGCTCGGTGGTGGGCACCCGCCAGAGCACTGTGACCACGCCGATCACGCCGAGCAGCCCAATGGCCAGGCCCAAGCGGCCGCCCGCAAGGACGGCACCCAGCCCGGAGAACCCGGCGATCATCGACACCGTCGTCACCTTGGCCGAGCGGGCCATGCCCAGGCCCGCCCGCCAGTCGGTCACGACCCGGCCGAGGACGGGGAGGCCCAGCAGCCATCGTTCCAATCGAGGGCTGGACCGCGAGAAGCACGCCGCAGCACCCAGCAGGAACACCGTCGAGGGGAGGCCGGGAACCACCGCCCCCAGGCCACCGACCCCCACCAACACCAGGCCCGCCGCCGCCCACAGCCATCGGGTTGGGCCGGATCTGACCATCCGCCGACGCTACCGGCGCCGGGGTCCGGCGACCGAGTCACACCCTGCGCGATGATGAGCCCATGGCCCGTGTGAACCCCCTGGCGCGAGATCACTCCTTGGGGCTGGCAACCGCCTCGGTGCGCGACTACCGCGAGGTGGCGCGGCGCCGCTTGCCCCGCCAGATGTTCGACTACATCGATGGCGGGGCCTACGAGGAATCGACCATGGCCGCCAATACGGCCGATCTGGCCGCCATCAGCCTGCGCCAGCGGGTGCTTCGCGACGTGTCCCAGCGCTCATTGGTAACGACGGTGTTGGGCGATGACCTCTCGATGCCCGTCATCCTGGCGCCCGTCGGCCTGGCCGGCATGTTCGCCGGGCGGGCCGAGGTCTTGGCGGCCCGTGCCGCCGAGCACGAGGGGGTCCGATTCGTGGAGTCGACCGTCTCCATCTGTTCGGTGGAGGAGGTGGCTGCGGCCACTCGGCTCAGCCCGTGGTTTCAGCTCTACGTCATGCGCGACCGGAGCTACGCCGAGGAGCTCATGGCCCGGGCGCAGACGGCGGGCTGCCGGGTGCTGGTGCTCACCGCCGACCTACCAGTGGTCGGCGCCCGCTATCGCGACACCCGCAACGGGCTCGGCGGAGGCATCTCGGCGCTGGGGAAGGCCCTGCGCGGGCTGGACCGCGCCGGCCACCTGCGCTGGGTGCGCGACGTCGGCATCCGGGGCAGGCCCCACACCTTCGGCAACCTCACCGACGCCGTGCCGGGGGCCAGCTCGCCCGACGACTTCCGCGAGTGGGTCGACGCCCAGTTCGACCCATCGGTCACCTGGGACGATCTTGCCTGGGTGCGCCGGCAGTGGGACGGCCCGGTGGTGCTAAAGGGTATCCTCGACCCCGAGGACGCCCGGGCGGCCGCCGACGCCGGCGTGGATGCCGTCGTGGTGTCCAACCACGGTGGCCGACAGCTCGACGCCGTGCCCTCCACGGTCGAGGCGCTGCCCGACGTCGTCGCAGCGGTTGGCGACCGCCTGGAGGTCTTGGTGGACGGCGGCGTCCGCAGCGGGCTGGATGTGGTGAAGATGGTCTCGCTTGGCGCCCGAGCCTGCCTGGTTGGCCGCCCCTGGGCCTGGGCCGTGGCTGCAAACGGGGAGGCGGGCGTCCGCCACATGCTGGAGGTGCTCCGGGCCGAGATGGAGGTGGCCATGGCGCTGACCGGCGCCAACGACCTCGGCGATCTCGGGCCTGACACGTTGGTCAGATAGCCGAACTCAGCCGATGGCGGTGAGGGTGAGGTCGTCGGCGGTGATGGTGCCGGTGGAGCGGATCGACACGCCGACGCTGATCGCGGTGGTGTCCGGTGGTACCGGGGGCAGATCCCAGGCGGTCTGTTTCCATCCGGATCCGGTGGCCAGCGGTGAACGCTGGGCCCACCACGCCCACTGGCCGCTGGAGGTGCGACGGTAGGCCACGAGGCGGGCCGACACCCCGGAGTCGGCGAGATGGTTGGCCACCAGCTGAAACCGGTCGCCCTCAGTCGCCGGCGTGACACAGTCCGAGTCGTTGCGTTGCTGGACGAACTTGCGGTCCCCGCTGGAGCGACTGTCGACGGCGATGCCCTCGGCGAAGCCGCCGCTGAGGCCCGGTGTCACCCGGACGGGGGCTGCATCCAGGGTGCCGTAGGTGTGACGTTCCCAACAGTCCGGCACGCTGTCACCGTTCAGGTCCGCCTCAAACGACGGGTTCACCAACAGGTTGGACCCGCCCGGAGGAGGAGGCGGCGGGGGCGGGAGCTGCAAGGCGTCGTGCATGGTGTGCACTGGCGTGCCTCGTGCCACGAGCCAGTCGAGGAACGCCTCAAGCGTCGTCTGACTGACCGAGTAGGTGTCGCAGTTGCTGCAGATGTGGTGAAACACGAACGGCACCACGCCGCCGACGCCAGCGTCCTCGGCCGCGCTCACCCAACCCTTCATCTCGGCCAGCGTGGTTCCGCTGCGCACCGAGCCGTTGGTGCGCAACGCCATCGGCTTGGAGGGAGGGACGGCCTGGGACAGCGGGCAACCACCACAGGACGAGGCAGCCTTGAGCCCGCCTACATCTCGAGCGGCGCCGTAGCCACACGACTCAACGATCGACTCGACAGCCGCGTTGTTGGCGCCAAAGGGATAGGCGAACGTCGTGGGCGAGAGGCCGTGCCCGATCAGGTTCTGACGATCGCCGCACACCTGGCTGGTGGCCTGGGCCGCGGACAGGTTCACCAGGTTGGGGTGATCGATGGTGTGGCCGCCGATCTCGTGGCCCTGATCGGCCAAGGCGGCCACATCGCTCCAGGAGAGGTAGCTGTCGTCGCCGATGCGGCCCGAGGGCACGTAAAAGGTGCCCGCCAGGCCCCGTTGGGTCAGCAGGTCGCCGGCCAACGCGTGTTCGCCGAGCGCGTCGTCAAACGTGAGGCTGACGCTGACCACCGATTCGGCTGCGACCGGAGCCGAGCCGAGCATCGCGGCGGTCGGCTGGAGCAGCACCAGGGCGGCCACCGCCGACAGCACCCTCCTGCAGTGGAAACGGTCGTGATTGGGCATCGGCGCCGGCCTAGGTCGCGGTTGGGGTCAGCGCGGCCGACAGCGTCTTGATCGGTGTGCCGCGGGCGATCAGCCAGTCCATGAACTCTTCGAGGAGCGCCTGGGACGTGGAGTAGGTGTCGCAGCTGTTGTCGCAGATTCGGTGGATCACGAACGGCACCGTCCCGGTCAGGCCCGAATCCTCGGCCTGCACGACCCACGACTTCATCTCCTCCAGGGTGGTCGTGGCGCGCACCGAACCGTTGGTACGAAGGATGAGCGGCTGAGGAGCCGGCACCTCCTGCAGCACCGGACAGCCCCCGCACGACGTCGCCGTCCTCAATCCGCCCACGTCGCGGGCGTAGGTGTAGCCGCACGCTGCTGCGATGGCCTCAACCGTGGGGTTGTTGGCAGCAAACGGGTAGGCGAACGAGGTCGGTGTGTAGCCCTGTGCCACCAGGTTGTTGCGGTCCCCGCACACCTGCGCGGTTGCGGCGGCCGGTGACAGGCTGGTGAGGTTCAGGTGGTCGACGGTGTGACCACCGATCTCGTTGCCCTGCCCCGCCAGGTTGGCCACGTCGGCCCACGTGAGGTAGCCGGGTAGTCCGATGCGGCCCGAGTTGATGAAGAAGGTGCCGTTCACACCCCGCTGGGCCAGCAGGTCGCCCGCCAACGCGTGTTCGGGAGTGGCGTCGTCGAAGGTCAGGCTGACCGACACCTTGCGGACGGGCGGGGTGGGGACGCAGCCCATCGCGAGGAGGAACCCGAGCAAGGCGAGAACGCCCAAGAGTCGGGTTGTCCGCCGCTGAGGTCGTGTGGTTGTGGCATTCATGGTGTGCTCCTTGTGGTGATACGCACGTTGCGCTTGGGTTGTCCTTCGCTTGGGTGGCCCGGGATCGCCTCCGGGCGCCCGGGAGGCGGGGCCTAGGGGCGGCGTTGTCGGTGCCCGCGGGTTGCGGCCAGCATCGCTGCGCCGGCGACCACAGCGGCGAGCGCCAGCAACGCCAACGCCGACGAGGTGCCGGTACGCGCCAAGGGGCCCTGGGTTGCCCCTGCGACGGCCGGACTTGCCGCAACCCCCTGCGGGCCTGCGGCATTGGCCGACGGCGGTCCTGCGTTGTCAGATGGTGGTGAGCCGTTGCCGGAGGGCGGCGCGGGGCTTGAGGACGCGGTCGTGGGAGTCGCTACGGCACCCGGGACGGTCGAGGTCGCTTCGATCGGTGGCTGTGGCTCGACCGACGACGGCGTGCCGACGGGAACCGTGCTGGTGGCGCCGGGCGCCGTGGTGGAGGGCGTGCTCGGCTGGTCGCTCAGCCTGATCCCCACCTGGAGCGGCTCGGTGGCCAGGAGCTTCAGCCCCGAGGCGGTGGTGGGTTGCACGGCGAAGCTGTTCCAGGCCACGAGGCCGTCGCGCTGCCCCGCCGGAGGCGTCGGGTCGCCGACGGCCTCCGCCTGGATGCGGATCATGGCGCCGTGTCCGAGATCCTGAGAGTACGGCTCCAGGTCCTGGTCGATGACGATGATGAAGGAACGGGCGCCGGCCGCATTGCTCGCGAACCCATCCGGAGCGCACCCGGCCGGACCGTCGCCGGACGCATCCAGGTCGTCACCTCGGAGGTAGCACGGTCTGGCCGACGCTCCGTAGGAAATGGTGACGTCGGAGCCACGAAGCGGTTCCGCCTGCGACCAGTCCTGCTGTCGGGCGGTGCCCGGCCTGGTCTTTGCCCTCGGCAGGTAGTCAACGACCACCTCGTCGGCAAGCTTCATCGCCCACTCCGAGCCGGCGCCGTTGGGGCCGCGCAGCACTGAACGGGCCAAGACCATGTGGTCCCCGCTGGATGGCAGGATGTCCGCCACCGCCACCCTGTCGGTGGTGGCGTTGCCCAGGTTCTCCAGATAGAAGTCGTAGTGGCCCAATCCGTCGGCGTCGCCCGAGGTGCGACCCACCTGGGGGAATCGGCTGGGTTCGGTATCCAGCGCGCCGGTAACCCACTTGGAGGAGTCCAACATGGCAGCCTCGGGCACCTTCACCGTGACGACCTGGGAATCGCAACGCGCATCGGTGTCGTCAGCGTCGCCGTCGCGGTCGTCCACATCGACGACCACGCCGCCATCGGCCTGGTCGCAGGTTGCGGTGTTGTAGTCGATGTCTGGACCCCGGTCACCAAGCGATGCCTGGTTGGAGATGGTGGTGCCTCCCTCCAGGCCGGCTGACATCCTGGCCGAGAACACCACGTTGAGGACGGTCGACTCGACCTGGGCGTGGTACAAGACGCAACCGTCGAAGGACCAGCGCAGCAGCGTTCGTCCGGTACCGGCGAAGTCGTCGACGGCCTCGAACGACGGGCTCAAACAGCCGGGCTGGGCGTCAAGGCGCTGCTCCGCAGGCGTTTTGGCATTGTCCTGCGCCATGACCTTCCAGAAGTTGGTCCCCTCTGGCGGCGCGACGTAGCTCAGCTCCGGCGGCAACAGGTCGGAGATGACCGGGTCGACCAGGTCGACACCGCCGGTGCGATAGTTCGAGGCGGCCAGCGTGTACGCAAGGTCCGAGGGGCCTTGGGTGAAGTTGTCACCGGGTTCGGGCAGGGTCGGCTCGCCCGCGTCAAACGTGCCGTCGTGATCGGCGTCGAAGAACAGCGGCTGGGCCGTGGATCCGGACAACGACTTCACCATCCTGGGCCCGGGAACCCGATCGGACACGCTGGAGGTGGTGCAGGCGGACCCGACGTCGGGGGCGTCGGCCACCACGCAGTTCTGCAACCGGCCCTCGGCGGGCTCGAAGGAGTCGTCGAGCTTGCCGGCGAATACCCAGGTCACGGCCCGATTGCGTGGCACCTCCAGCCGGAACTGCAGAGGCTCGTCGGCGGTCGAGGAGATCACCGGGATGCCCGAACCATCGGGTGCGGGGCCGAGCCGGCAGGCGGCACCCGGCGTCCACATCGAGGCGTCGGCGGTCCATGGTCGAGGGAAGGTCGACCAGGTGGAGCCGCCGTCGCAGCTGACCTCAGTGGCCTGCTGGAGAAACACCCAGTTGGAGTAGATGTCGGCCAGGTAGATCTTCGACGATGGCCAGACGTCGATGACGGTGTAGCCGGTGTCGCGCGACGGCAGGTTGATCTGCCAACGGATCTGCCCGCCCTCCACCACCCGGCCAGAGGTCTCGATCTTCACCAGCTCATTGCTCGGCGGCGCCGGCTCACAGGTATCGGCGTTGGCGGCGACGGTCACGGCAGCGGACTCGGCCACGATCGGGACCGCGCCTCCAACCGTGAACTCCGCCCGGTTTGCCTCGATCGTGCCCGGGGCGGTCAGACAGGTGAACGCCGCCGTACCCGTGATGGCGAGCGTGCCGGTGCTCCCGGACTCAAGGCCGTCGATCAGGCTCCAGGTCACGGTGTTGCCACTCACGGCCACGTCCGCGACCAGCCCCCCCGAGGGGGTCACGTTGGTGACGGTGACTCCTCCCGGCAGGGTGTCGGTGATGGACGCATCAGGGCACTGGTCGGTGTTGTTGATCGATGCGCACTTCCAGCGGATGGTCCAGGTCATGGTGTCGCCCACCTCGACGGACGTGGTGGACACGGTCTTGGTCAGCTCCAGACGGGTCGTTCCGTCGGCCGACGACGGCGCAACCGTCGCCCAGAGCAGGGCGGACGCCACCATGGCCACGGCCAGGGCCGCCCGAGCGACGCGCTTGGGCGCGCCATCGGCGATCGATCGCGGGTTGCGGGAATGGTGCCGCTTCATGGTGGCTCCTTGTGGTTGGTGCCGAGGTGCTTGTGGTTGGTGTCCGCATGCGCTCACAGCGGTGCCACCTCAACCGAGGACAGCTCGAACTCGGTGTTGTCACCGCGCACCCCGATTTGGCCCTCGTCGCGCAGCGGGCCCCTGCCCCCCAAGCCGTGATCGAGGACGCCGAGCACCTGTTGGCCGTCGACGGACACGTCGATGGCGACCGCCCCCGAGGAGAGGTCCTCCAGGCGCACCACCGCCGTACGCCACCTGCCCATCTGGTTGACCAGCGGCGCCGCAGCCAGGGTCTCGTAGGGGTCGTCGTCGACTCCCGGGAGCTTTCGCTTGACCACCGCCTCGCCGTCGCGGCGGTCAAGGCTGACGGAATAGAAGTGGGTGGACTGCCGGGCCCGCAGCAGCAGGTGCAGCCCGTCGTAGTCATGGGCGTCCTGATCCCGGCGCGACAACACGCGATATCGGATCGTCACGCTGGTGTTCCGCCAGTCGCTCCGCCTGGTGAAGAGACGAAACACCGCCGAATTGGTGCTCCGCTCGGAGGCCACGTCGGGCGAGATGTCATCGAGCTCCCCCGTCCAGGCGTGCCCGTCGCGTCGAAAGACCGAGCCGCTGGTCATCACCCAGTCGCGCGCCGCCGTGCGCTTTGGGTCGCTGGGATTCCAGTGCGCGTACTCGTTGGTCATGAGCCCGGCACGGCCGTCGAACCCGTAGGTGACCGGCTGGTCAGACCTCTCCTGGGTCGCCGGGTCGCGCAGCATCACCCCGGCCGACAGCAACGTGCCCGTCACCAGAACGCCGGCCACGCCGAGCAGCACGCCCACCCGGTTCACGAGTCGCCCCCGCGGTCGTCGGCCGGAGCAACCCGCTCGATGGTCAGATCGCCGAAGGAGGGGACCTCCTGCGTGGCCCGATCGCCGCGCCGCACCGTCAGCGACACCCCTCCCGGGGCATGGGGTGCGGTGTCCACCGAGCCGACCCGGCGGCCATCGACGATCACGCTGGTCGAGTCCCCTCGCGGACGCGCCTCGATGCGGACCGACCTGGACGTTCCAAGTTCGTGCCGGAACTGCAGCTCGGAGCCGTGGTACACCGCGAGGTCGCCGTACTCCACCTCGATGCTGAGCTGGTCGGGGCTGCCCGCATGCACCCGCATCGAGGTCTCCACATCATGAGCGCCGTCGGTGGACTTGGGCCGGTTGAGGGGGCCGACGGTGGCTGCGACGCTGTGGTCGGCCCACTGGGGCAACCGTGGCGCCAGGTCGATCTGGGCGAAGCCTCCGGTGTCGGGGTCCAGCGTGACGGCGTCCCCTTCGAAGGTGGCAACGCCGGGTGCCATGGCCCCGCGGGACCACACCTCGGGTTCCTCCAACGGTCGCGGCGTGGTTGCCGGGTCGGGTTGTGCGGTGCGGAGCTCGGAGACGAAGTTGTCAAGGGTGGTCGACCGGACGACCTCGATTCTCGGAATCTGGCTGCGGGGATCTGTCGACAGCACCGGCGTGGGCTCGGGGTCGTTGATCAGCGAGGCGGCGAAGAAGTCGTTCAGCAGGCCGGCGACGGCTTCAACCGGAACCGCGGGACGCGCCTCGTCCTCGGTGGCGAGTTCGGAGAACGGGTAGGCGAAGAGTTCGGGGCGCGGCAGCCGGTGGCGGGCGAGGGATCGAATGGAACGCTCGAGGTCGTCGTGCACTCGGCGGCGCCATTCCTCGAGCGTTTCGGACCGCGCCTCGTCGGGCAGCCACAGGGGGTTGGTGAGGGGCGCCACGTCGGGGCCGTTCGCAGCCAGCGGCCGCCGTTGGTGGAGGTCGTCGGAGTGGCTCTGAAACTCCCAGCGGCCCGAGGCGTACATCGCTCGGATCTCGTTCCAGTCCAGGTAGTACGACGACGAGGCGACCGATGAGGTGATGACAAACACCACGCCACGCAAACCCTCTCGCTCGAGGATCTTGTCGGCCTGGGTCCACAGACCGTTTGGCCCGTCGTCGAACGTGATCATCACCGACCGTTGCGGAACGGGATGGCCATCGAGGTAGGCAAGGAAATCGTCGACACCAAGCGACCGATACCCCGCCGCGTCAAGCACGGCCATCTGATCGGCGAACGCGTCGGCCGCGACGGGGTAGGCGCTGTCGCCCTGGATCGCCTCCCGGGGCTGGATGTCGTGGTAGGAGAGGATGAGCGGATACTCGCCGGAGGTCGTGGCGCGCAGGTCGGCGGCAAGTTCGTCGATCCTCGGGGATGCAGCGGGCGCCGCCGATTGGGCCTGCAGCCCCGGCGTGGTTCCCGTCCCCGGTCGGGCCCCCAGGCGGATGCCCGCCGCCGACACCGCGGCGAGGACACCCAGCGCGGCCAGGTTGGCGAGACGGCGAGCACCCTCCCGCGGCTCACCAGAACACCTTTGCCACGACGGCGACCACCACCAGCACCAGGATGAGCAGCTGAACTCCCCGCAACAGCGCGCTCGGCGTCCTGTTGCGCCTCGGCATCTGGATCGGCGGTTCGTCCGGATCGGTCATGCACGGAACCAGACGCCTTTGCGAACGGTGGCGGCCGAATAGACGATGAGCCACGACAACACCAGGGTGGAGAGCAGGCTCATGAACGGCCGGTAGACCCAGCGATAGCAACCGCTGTTGCGAAGCCGATACACCAATCCCCAGACGGTGCCCTTGATGAACGAGCCCGCCAGGTACAGCGCAGCCACCACCCAGGCCCCATCCACGAGCGGCATCCACACCAGGTGCCGAAAGGCCATGGCCGGCGCCACCACCACCCAGAGCGCGTGGCCGTAGAACAGCGTGGCGGGTCCCGGTCCCAGCCTCCACAGATACGGTCCGTTGAAGGCCAGGTTGCGGAGGAAGCTCTTCTTCCAGCGGATCTGCTGGCGAATGATGTGGCTGAACTGCTCCGGAACCGCAGTCAGGGTCCGGGCAGAGCGGACATAGCCCACCTTCCATCGCCGTGGCGGGTAGCTGGGCGTGGACATGGGCCCGCCCGCATGCTCGGCCTGCAGATGCGCGCCGCGCCACTTCTGCCCCAGCACCAACCCGGTCAGTTGGCGATCGGTGGCGAAGGGGAAGTCCTGACCGAGAAACCGGTCGTTCGCCCACGCCGGGAAGTAGTTCCAGACCGCCTCCCGGCGGAACACGGCGAGGGGCCCCGAGACGCACAGCACGGCCCCGAAGGAGGACTCGGCGGCCTTGGACACGCTGAACTGGCAGTCGTACCAGACGTCCTGCATTCGGGTCCACAGGTTGAGGTCGGCATTCAACGCGCGGGAGTGGCCGCTGACCGCGCCGTAGTCGTCGTCGGCCAGCAGGGCAGCGACGCAGCGGGAGATGGCGTCCGGCGCCGCGATGCAGTCGCTGTCAGTAAAGGCCAGGATGTCTCCGGTGGCGTGCTGCACCAGCCCGGTCAGCGCGTGCTTCTTGCCCTTCGAGGCGGTGGAGGTCAACACATGGACGTCATCGCGAACGTCCATGACCCGACCCAGTGCCGCCAGCGTCCCATCCGTGGACCCGTCGTTGGCGACCAGTATCTCGAGGTTGGGGTAGTCCTGGCGCACCATCGACCACACACAGTCGGAGATGATGTCCTCTTCGTTCTTGACGGCCACCAGGAACGACACCTTGGGCAGGTCCGAACACAGATCCAACGGCGCCGCGCCCAGGTCCTTGTAGCGGACCAGCGACAGGTAGATGATGCCCAGCGTGCCGACCGAAACGGTCATGCCGTAGGCCCTCAGCACGGGATCGTGGACGAACCCGGCCACCTTGGCCATGATCACCAGCAGCAGCGGCAGGGCGACGCAAACCACGACGAGCCGCATGATGCCCTTGCGGGGGCCGTCGGCCAGTTCGGTGGCGGCGCGCACCACACGCGACTCGCTCAGGAACCCGAAGTCATCGTCCAGCGTGGGGACGGAGTATCGATCAGGCGAGGCCGCCCGACGAACGCTCAGGTGCACTTCCAGGCCAGCCCGGTCAGGGCTCGGTGCGGGAGCATGCGTCAGCGTCAAGGCCGAACAACACCGTTGCGGATGGGCGCCCGATAGGAGGCGTCGACGAGCAGCCCAACCTGGGTCAGGTCCAGTTCGTTGTATTCCGGATGCCAGGTGTGCATCAACACCACGTCGGGTTCTCCGAGCGGCGTCGGAGCGGCCTTGATCACCTCCGAGGAGCGGAGCGTCAGCGCCGGGACGTGTGGGTCGTCATAGGACACGTCGACGCCATCGGCCAGCAACTCGGCCAGAATGTCCAGGGCGGGGGATTCCCGGGCGTCCTCGACGCCCGGCTTGTAGGCCACGCCCAGCACGTGCACCTGGGCCCGGTCCGCCGGCACACCCATGCGATGCAGCTCGGAACGAACAACGTCGGCCACCTGAAGCGGTCGTTCCACGATGGATCGCATGGCCTGCTCGATCACCGGTGCCTGCGCGCGGGACCGGCGCAGTTGCCACAAGAGGTAGTGGGGATCGCAGGGGATGCAATGCCCACCGACCCCGGGCCCCGGGTTGAACCGCATGAACCCGAACGGTTTGGTCGCCGCAGCGCCCAGCACCGAGTTGACATCGATCCCAAACGGCGAGCACACCGACGCCAGCTCGTTGGCCAGGGCGATGTTCACGGCGCGAAAGGAGTTCTCGAACAGCTTGGTCAGCTCGGCGGTCTCCAGATCGTCCACCACGCACACCGAGGGAGCCACCGAGCCGATGATCCGCTCGGCGGCCGCTGCGCACGCCGGTGTCGCTCCACCCACCACCCTGGGCACCGTGTCCTGGGGGTGTTCGGCGTTGCCCGGATCGATCCGTTCCGGGCTGAAGGCTACGTGAACATCCCGGCCCGCCTCCCTGCCACGAGCGGCCAACGGGCCCACCAAGAGGTCACGGGTGCTGCCCACGTACGAGGTGGACGTCAGGATCAGGGTTTGGCCCACACGCGCATGTCGCACCACCGCATCGCACGCCGCGGTGATGGCGGCAAGGTCTGGGGTGAGGTGTCCGTCAACCGGCGTCGGCACACACACGATGACGGCCTCCGCCTCCGCGACTGCGGCCACGTCGCCGGTCAGCACGAGGCGGCCATCGAAGAGAGCCCGCTGAACCCCGGCCCGTTCGCCATCCAGGAGGTCAAGTTCACCCAGCCGAATTGCCTGAAGCCGCTCGGGGCAGATGTCCACCCCGACCACGTCCCGACCCGTATCGCCGAGGCCATGTCCGTCGGAACCGCCGCCAGCCAGCGCCGACGCAGTCGGGAGTCCGACATAGCCCAGTCCGACGACCGCCACGTCGGCGGGGAATCGAACCTTCAGGCCGGTCGCGGGGGCGGTCGTGGCGCGTTGCACCTCCCCGGTTTCGGGCGCGCTCACACGTCGGTCAGTTGGTGTTGTCTGAGCCATGGTCACAACGGGTCCTGGTTGTTGACGCAAACCCACCTCAGGGCTCGCTCGGGATGTTCAGCCACCTCAACGGTGAACTGCGAACAACAACGAGTGAACGCGGCCTGCACTCGTGCGTCAAGGATCGCGGCGTTGCCTCCAAGGGCACTCTCTGCGTAGGCAATCCCACCCAGCGCTACAGCAACTTTCAGCGCATTTCGGCGACTGAAATGGCGTGTTCCAAGCACCATCGGTCACCCGCTTCCGCTGGATCCTCCCTGCAGGCGCAGCGCATTCGGCGGTCTCGGGGTGAACACGGTGCTGCACCCGGACGCCGACGATGGAGACCACACTCGACGACAGGCGGACCACGTCGAGTGGCAATGCGCCTCATGGAGCGTTGGGGTGTGAGCGCGACGTGGGCATTTCGCCCGGAATAAATCCGTAATGAAGCAACGACGCCCCGTGTGGTCAGACGGTCTCGTGGCGGGAGATCGGATGATCCGTTGCGGGCTTTCGGTGCCTTTCAGCCCACCGAGTGGCCACGATGGACCACTTCCTGAACCATGATTCGGGCAAGAAGAAATCGGCCGACCAACGGGCTTGGCACCTCCTAGCGGGGCCCATGGGCCCTTTGAGGTACTGCGTTCACGACCGGTTGGACGTCCGGCGCAGAGGGGTCGGCGTTTTTGTACAACGTCGTTCGGCGGCGGAGCTTCCGGCCGAGCGGACCCACGAGCGCGGCAAAATCCTCGGCCGTCGCCAGGGTGCCGTGGTCTGCCCCGGCTGCCCGGGAGATGTTCTCGTCCATCAACGTGCCGCCCAGATCGTTCACCCCGGCCTGGAGCAGCTGGCGGGCCCCGCCAAGTCCCAGCTTGACCCATGACGCCTGCACGTTGTCGATGGCACCCCGATAGGCGAGGCGTCCAACGGCGTGCATCAGCACCACCTCGCGCCAGGTAGGCCCGCGTCGGGCCTTGCGTTGCAGGTAGATGGGGCTGGCCATGTGCACGAAGGGCAACGGCACGAACTCGGTGAATCCACCGGTCTCCGCCTGGAGGCTCCGGGTGCGAATCAGGTGGCGCGCCCAGTGTCGCGGCGCCTCTACGGAGCCGAACATGATGGTGACGTTGGAGGACAGGCCAACCCGATGCGCCACCCGGTGGGCCTCCAGCCACTCGTCGGTGTCGATCTTGTCGGGGCACAGCACGGCACGCACCTCGTCATCGAGGATCTCGGCCGCGGTGCCGGGAAGCGAGGCCAGCCCGGCATCGGCCAGGCGTGTCAGGTACGACTCCAGGTTCTCGCCCAGCCGTTTGGCACCTTCGGTCACCTCCAAGGCCGTAAAGCCGTGGACGTGCATGCCCGGCACGGCGGCCTTCACCGCCCTGGTGACGTCCAGGTAGTAGTCGCCGTCGAAGTTGGGGTGGATGCCTCCCTGCAGCGTCACCTCGGTGGCGCCGCGCTCCCAACCTTCTCGTGCCCGTTCTGCGATGTCGTCGAGCGTCAACAGGTAGGGCGTCCCCCGGAGGTTCAACGACAGCGGCCCCTTGGAGAAGCCGCAGAACCTGCACTTGAACGTGCACACGTTGGTGTAGTTGATGTTGCGGTTCACGACATAGGTGACGTCGTCGCCCACGGCCTCGGAACGCAGCCGGTCTGCGGCCTCGGCCACGTCCACCACCTCGCGGCCCCGGGCACCGAACAACGCGACGATGGCGTCCTCATCCAGCGCTTCGCCCGCCTCGAAGCCGGCCAGGACGTCGGCGACGGCGCCGCGGCGCAGCGGTGTGCCGGCGGCCGGAACCAGCTGCGGGGGATCGGAGGGCACTCCCGAGTACCACTGGGTGGAGTCGATGCCGATCAGCTCCACCTCGGCCCCGTCGGCCACCTGCGCCTTGGCGCGCTCCTGAATCCGTTCGGGAAACACCGAACCGGGGTCGTCGCGTGCCAGGCACTCGGCGTCCGACCGGTCGAGCACGGCAAACACCAGCCCCGGGTCCAACCAGCGCGTCGGCTCGGCCGCCCAAGCCGGATGCACCGTCAGGCGGGGCGCCAGCGTGAACCCTTCGGCCTCGGTCACACTGGCGAGTCGGTCGCGGGCCGGCCACGGACGCTCGGGATTGACGTGGTCCGCGGTGATCGGGGAGACCCCACCCCAATCCGACACCCCCGCGGTCAGCAGGTGACCGAACTCGTCGCTCAGGTTGGGCGGCGCCTGTATGGCCACGTCGGTGGGCAGAATCATCCTGGCCAGCGCGATGGCCTCGAGGTAGGCGTCGGCCGGGCAGGGCTCGGCACGCCACATGGCCGTGCCGACCTTGGGTAGGAAGTTCTGAACGATCACCTCCTGAACGTGCCCGTGTCGGCGGTGCGATTCGGCGATGGCAACCAGCGCGTCCACCCGGTCGCGTCGGGTCTCGCCGATGCCGACGAGGATCCCGGTGGTGAACGGGATGGCCAGCTCGCCCGCCCATTCCAGCGTGGCCAGCCGGCGGGCCGGCACCTTGTCGGGCGAGCCGCGGTGCGCCTCCACATCGGCACGCAGGGTCTCCACCATCATTCCCTGGGAGGGCGCGACGGTCCGCAGCGCCTCGAGCTCCTCGGGAAAGAGCGCCCCTGCGTTGGCGTGGGGCAGCAGGCCGGTGGCTTCCAACACCGCCCGCGCCGCGTCGTGAACGTAGTGAACCGTGGACTCATAGCCGTGATCGTCCAGCCAGGTTCGCGCTGCGGGGTAGCGCAGCTCGGGCCGCTCACCCAAGGTGAACAACGCCTCATGACATCCAACTTCTGCTCCGGCCGCCGCAATGGCCAGTACCTGATCGAGTTCCAGATACGGCTGGGTCAGCCGCGCCGGAGGCTGAGCGAACGTGCAGTACCCGCAGCGATCCGCACACAGCATGGTGAGCGGGATGAACACCTTGGGCGAGAAGGTCACCCGGTTGCCACAGGCGCCGTCGCGCCGGGCCGCCGCCCGTTCGAGGAGGTCGGGCAGCGGCAGGTCCAACAGGGCGCGGGCGGCGCCGAGGGTGGCCTCGTCGCTCTGGGGGAGGTCGATGGGGGGCTCAACCATGCGGGGGACCATAACCCAGCGGCCTTGAATCCTCGGCGCAGCTCGCGGCCGCAGCACGGCGGCCGACCGCGCCCGAAACAACCGGCGGGACGCTTCGTTGAGCGTCGGGGCACCCAGCGGTCCGTGTTCGGACTCAACCGACCTGATCGGGCGGGCGCTCCGGGGCGTCCGGCGACGGAACGGTCCGCACCTCGGGCACCACCACGTAGAGCGGGCGCGCCTTGACCTCCTCCACGATCCTGCCGACGTACTCGCCGATGACCCCCAGGAACATCATCTGCAGCCCTCCAAGCCCAAGAGCCACCAACAACACGGTGGTCTGGCCCGACAGGAACGGGGAACCCAGGGCCCGTGCCACCACCACCACGGGCACCGCCAGCAACGCCACGACCGCCACAACGAAGCCCACCAGGGTGGCGAGCTGCAGGGGGACGAACGAGAAGGAGGTCACCGCGTTGATGGCCAGGCGCAGCATGCGGCGCATCGGGTATTTGGTGGCGCCGGCGAATCGGGCGGAGCGCTCGTAGGCCACGCCCACCTGTCGAAACCCGGCCCAGGCGACCATGCCGCGCACAAATCGGTGTCGCTCACGCATGGACGCCAGCACGTCCACGACCGACCGGTCCATCAGGCGGAAATCCCCGGCGTCCAACTGCATGTCCAGCTCGGTCAGGCGCCGGATCCCCCGGTAGAACCAACGGGCTGTCAGCACCTTGAAGCGGCTCTCACCCTCCCGGCCGGTTCTCACGGCGTGCACCACCTGGGCGCCCCGCCGCCATTCGACGAACAGCTCGCCGATCAGCTCGGGGGGGTCCTGAAGGTCGGAGTCGATCACCACCGTCGCGTCGCCCTCGGCGCGGTCGAGGCCTGCGGTGATCGCCACCTGGTGGCCGAAGTTCCTCGAGAAGGTGACCACGCTGACGCGCTCGTCGGCGCTGCGAAAGGAGGCCAGCTGCGCCGCCGTACCATCGGTGGAGCCATCGTCGACGTAGATCAGCTCCCATCGGCCGCCGAGCTGGTCGATCGAGTTCAGCGAATCGCACGCCCGGCGGTGGAACTCCCCGATGCCGTCGGCCTCGTCCAACACCGGCACCACCAGCGTCAACACGGGGGGCGACACCTCGTCGGACCGGCCGCCGGAATCGGCTGCGCCGCGCTCAGCCACGCTGGTCCCCATCCTCGGTGCCTCCCCCGACATCCTCGGTGCCTCCGCCGACGAACCTGCGCCGCGCGGCACCGGCACCTCGACGCACCCGCCCCAGCAGCCCGGTGCGCCCAGCGATCGCGATCAACGCGATCAGCAGTCCCAGCCGGTCGCCCCAGGAGGGGACAAACCGGGCCTCCACGACGTGTTCGCCGTCGCCGGAGAGGGGCACGGTGAGGAATCCATCGGTGTCTGAGGTGGTCACCCGTTCGCCGTCGACGGTCACCCGCCACTTCGGGAAGGCCGGCAGGCCCAGCACCACCGCGTCGCCGCCTCGGGATCGCCAACTCACGCGCTCCGGCTCCCACGCCTCCAGCGTGGTCTGTTGACCCACCCGAGGCGCGGCAAGCGACACGTCGGCGCGTCGCTCCAACAGCACCAACCTGGGCGAGGACCAGGCCACCTCCCAGCCAGGCAAGGAGTCGTAGCGCGCCGCCACCGATGGGCCGGCCACCAGGTGGGTCACGCCGTTGCGCACCAGCAACGGATCGGCCTCGCGAGGGTCCATCGCGGCCAGTTGGTACTGAACGAAGGTGTCCACCGGGGAGATGGTCTCTCCTCCGAAGCCGTTCAGCGTCGACACCTGGGCCTCCATGGCCAGCCACAGGTCCGGGTGCACGGGGCCGAAGCTCTGGTCGAAACCATCCTCATGCACCCAGGCAAACCGGCCCTCCGGGGGCACACGCTGTTCCAGGAGGCCGCCCACCTGGGTGAGCTCCGGCGACGGCGGAGATGCCGGGCGGATGTCCTCCCGGTGGGGGATGAGCGACGGGGCCGCAGCCACCGCCAACCCAACCACCGCCACCAGGGCCAAGCCGAAAGCGGGCGGGCGTCCGTTGGCTGCCGCATCGGCCACCACGCCGAGCGGGAGGATCCACAGGAGCGCCGCGTATCCGGTGCCCCGATTCACCACCAACAGGGCGGTGTCGCCGGGCAACAGCTGATGCAGCGCATAGAGCACCAACAACAACACCGGCCCGGCCAGCACGACGGCGGCGCGCCAGGGCGCGAGACGCGCCAGCGGCGCCGAGGCGCTCATCCACCACACCAGACACATTCCGAGCGCGGCAACGGTGGCCACGACGATTGCCGTCGAGGCCCACAGGTGTGTCGTCAGCAGGTCCCGCACCTCGGCGCCCAGCGGCTGCGTGGTCCAGGTGGCAGTGGGGGGCCGCGGCCCCGAGTTCTCCAGCAGGGGCACGATCCACCAGGCGCCGAACCCCGCAGCCAGCGCGCCGGCCAGGAACACCCGGTAGGCGGCCGCCGCCCAACCACCGGCGGGGCGGCCCGCCGAGGGCGTTGCGGCCCGGAGCCCAAGTACGATCCCGAAGGCCACGGCGGTGACCAGCGCAGAGGTCAGATGGGTGACGGTGACCGCCACAGCCGCCACCGAGGCCAGGGTCACCCAGCGTCGCTCCTCCAGGTCCACGGCGCGGACCAGCGCGCCAAGCGTGAGGAGTACCAGGGGTGTCGCCAGCTGATGCGGAATCAACCCGAGGTCGAAGGTGCCGGCGGCCCCGACTCCAAAGGGCACGGAGACACACAGGGAGGCCACCCCGACCGTTGCCGAACCCGTGGGGCCCAGCCGCAGGCCGCGTGCCAGGAAGTAGGCCGCCGGCGCGGTGGCGACCAGGCCCAGCGCGCCCGACCACGCCACCAGCGACTCGTGGCCGACGGCGCCCAGCGTGAGCACCCGCATGGCCGAGGCCAGCGCTGCCAGGCCGGGGCCGTACAGCAGGAACTGCTCGGAACCCATGGAAAAGGTGGGTGCCCAGCCGTTCAGGTGGCCGGCACCGAAGATGTTGCTGAACGCGAACGCGTTCTTGGCGACGTGATAGGGAACGTCATCGCCCTCCGGAAGCCCGCCCCAGAGGACCGGCCACACGACCACGACGCCCACCAGGATCACCATCATCAGCTGAAGCCGCGCCCACGGAGGGGCCAACCCCCGGACCGGTTCCACCAGGCGCGTTCGCGCCCGGACCACCCCGTCGCGGAGGCGCAGGACCCACCTGGGCGTCGGCTCCCGAAGCGGCGATGCCGCCGGGCGCGAGTCGGCGGCGTTCAGCTGGGGCACGCGGGAAACCCTACCGGCGACGTTCGGGGGTCATGTCCCAGCTTCGGCGCACGCAGCACCCACGCGCTAGCGCCCGTCCACTCGCTCGGCCAATGTCGCCAGCACCTCGTCAAAGCTCTTGGCAAAGCTGGCCACGCCCTCCGTTTCCAGCTTGGCCCCCACCTCGGCGAGGTCGACCAGGGCGCCCAGTTCCTCCCAGCGCTCCCGGTCCGCCTCCGGGTTTCCGTCGAGGGTGCTCACGACCGTGCCGTGGTCGTCGAACGACTCCAGCGTGGCTTCGGGAAGCGTGTTGACCGTGTTGGGACCGATCAGCGAATCGACGTAGTACGTGTCGGGGTAGTCGGGGTTCTTCGTGGACGTCGAGGCCCAGAGCGGGCGCTGCATGTTGGCGCCCCGTTCGGCTAGCGCCTCCCACCTTGGCCCGCTGAACGCTTCCATGGCCAGCTGGTAGGCCAGCTTGCCCTGGGTGATCGCGGCCGTGCCCATGAGGTCGAGTGCGTCGTCGGTTCCGAGGGCCTCGAGTCGCCGGTCGACCTCCGTGTCCACCCTGGAGATGAAGAACGACCCGACGCTGTGCAGGTGCGACAACTTGCCGGTGTTGGCCTCGAGGCCGCTGAGGTAGGCCTCGATCACCTCGGCGTAGCGCTCCAGGCCGAAGATGAGCGTGACGTTCACGGGGATGCCCTCTGAGGTCAGCACCCGGACGGCCTCCACCCCTTCGGCGGTCGCCGGCACCTTCACGAACAGGTTGGGCAGGCCCAGGCTGCGGTGCAGCGTGCGGGCCGCCGCAATGGTGCCCTGCGTGTCGTGGGCAAGGCTGGGGGAGACCTCCACCGACACCCAACCGTCCACGCCGCCCGATGTTTCGTGCACGCCCGCCAGCAGATCGGCGGCGGCGCTGATGTCGCTGCCCACCAACTGCCAGTAGGCCTCTTCCGTGGACGCACCGCTGCGCGCCAGGCGCGCCAACTCGTCGTCGTAGTCGGCCGATGCCATGGCCTTCTGGAAGATCGTCGGGTTCGACGTGATGCCCCGGACGCCCCGATCGATCCAACGGCGGATCTCCCCGGAGGTAATCCAGCCTCGGGTGATGTTGTCCAACCACGGGCTTTGTCCGCAGTCAGCGTGCAGTTTCTTGAGCTGGCTCATGGGGTCTCCGAGGGAGTGTGAGAGGTGAACGGGAGGCTACCGACCTTCGAGCAGGCCTCGCGCTGCGTCGGCCACGGCGGCGGGGGTGATGCCAAGTTGCTCCAGGGCCACCGAGCCGGGGGCCGAGGCGCCGAAGCGGTCGATACCCACCGTCGCCTGCGCATAGCGGGCCCAGCCCAGCGTGACGCCGGCCTCCACCGAGACGGTCGGAAGGCCCTTCGGCAGCACCTCGTCGCGCCGCTCCTTCGGGGTTGCCTCGAACAGCTCCCAACTGGGCATGGACACGACGCGGGCCACGATGCCGTCGCCGGCCAACTCCCGAGCGGCCTCCAGCGCCACGGCAACCTCGGTGCCGGTGCCAACCAGGGTGACGGTCGCCCCCGGTGGATCGGCCAGCACGTACGCACCGGACGCGACCCCCTCGGCAGCGAGTTCCGCAGTTCCGCTCAGCGTCGGGGTGCCCTGGCGGGACAGGATCATGGCACAGGGGCCATTGAGGTCGGCGGCAACCGCCCAAGCGGCCGCAGTCTCGTTGCCGTCGGCCGGTCGGAACACCACCAGGTCCGGAATCGTCCGCAGCGCCATCACCTGCTCGACCGGCTGATGGGTGGGGCCGTCCTCGCCGACGCCCACCGAATCGTGACTCCAGACGAAGGTGGCGCGTGCCCGGGCGAGGGCCGCCAGACGAACGGAGGGACGGGCATAGTCGCTGAACACCAGGAAGGTGCCGCCGACGGGCCAGATGCCGCCGTGCAACGCCATGCCCACCTCGGCGGCGGCCATGGCGTGCTCGCGCACCCCGTAGTGCACGGCCATGCCGCCGGGGCTCTGGGCCGATTGAAACTCGGCCCCTGCCAGCTTGGTGCCGGTGTTGCCCGACAGGTCGGCCGATCCGACGCAGAGCGACGGCGTGATGGCCGCCAACGCGTCGATGGCCTGCTGGGAGGCCACCCGCGTGGCGGGGGAGTCGTCGGGGCCAAAGGTGGGCAGGACCGCGGCCACGTCGCCGCCGGGGCGGGCCGCCCAGGCCGTCTCGAACGCCTGCTGCGCCGTCTCGTCGGCCGCCTCCAGGCGCGCCCGCCAGGCGGCGTGCCCCTCGGCTCGACGATCCGCCGCCTCGCGATAGAACGCCACCACCTCGTCGGGCACGAAGAACGCCTCGTCGGGCAGCCCCATGGCCGCCTTGGTCTCGGCGATGGTCTCGTCGTTGAACGGGTTGCCATGGGCCTTGGGATGGTCGGTCCACGTTGGAGACGGGGTGCCCACCCGCGTGCGCATGATCACCAGCGTGGGTCGATCCTCGTCGGCCTTCGAGGCCTCAAGAGCGGCGTCGATCGCGTCGAGGTCGTCGCCCGGCTCGCCCGCATCGATCACCTCCCAGCCGTAGGCCCGAAAGCGCGAGGCGGTGTCGTCGGTGAATGCCAGTGAGGTGGCGCCGTCAATGGTGATGCGGTTGTCGTCGTAGATCGCGGTGAGGCGGCCGAGCCCCTGCACGCCGGCGAGCGACGCAGCCTCGTGGCTGATTCCCTCCATGAGGTCGCCATCGGACGCGACCACCCAGGTGCGGTGGTCGATGCGTTCCGAACCAAGCCGAGCCCGCAGGTTGCGCTCGGCAAGGGCCATGCCCACGGCATTGCCGAACCCCTGCCCCAGCGGCCCGGTGGTGACCTCAACGCCGGCGGTGTGTCCCGCCTCGGGGTGGCCTGGCGTTGCGCTGCCCCATTGGCGGAACTGGCGCAGGTCATCCATCGTCAACGGGTAGCCGGTGAGGTACAGCATCGAATACTGGAGGATGGAGGCATGGCCGGCCGACAGCACGAATCGGTCGCGGTCGGGCCAATCGGGTGAGGCGGGGTCGTAGGACATCTGCCGGGTCCACAGCACGTGCGCCAGGGGTGCCAACGCCATGGCGGTGCCTTGATGGCCCGAGTTGGCGGCCTGCGGGCCGTCCATGGACAGGCCCCGCACCACCGAGATGCAGCGCTGTTCCAGGGGGTCGATCTCGGTCATGGGGAGCACCTCAACGTAGGCGATGGGCGTGGGGACGCGGGGGTCGATCGGAGGTTGAACAATCGGCAACGACGTTCGGCAGCCGACCAGCGTGGACGGTATCGCAGGCCCGGTACGGTGGTGGAATATGCAGATCGTTGCCGCCCTGTTCACCGACGAGATCGAGCTCCGGCCGGTTCCCGGCCCCTCCACGCGCATCGACCTCACCGGCATTGCCTTCTCCGGCCCCGCCCCAACGGCCCCGCCGGTCACCATCACCCCTCACCTGGTGGTCATGATCCGCAACGAGCTCGACGGCTCCCCTGATGGCATCCTCGAAGTGACCTTTCACCTGGGCGAGGAACAGATCGCTCGCAGCGTTCAACCGGTGGGCATCGAACCCGGGAAGTTCGCCTACCGCCTGGTGCGCGCCGAGCTCGAGTTCCCCGATCTCGGCACGGTCGAAGCCCGGTGCTCGGTCGACCGCAGCGAACCGGTGGTGGTGCCCTACACCCTGCTGGCCCCCGTCGACGACGAGTGAGCTCCCAGTCGGCGAGCTTCGCCGCCGCAGGCTCGGAGCATCCGCTGGCCGCCCACGCGGTGGGGGAGGTGTGCGGCCAGCTCGCCGACGAGCTGGGACCGGGGCCGCCACCCGATGTCATCTTCACGTTCGTCTCGGGTGATCACCTGGCCTCGATCGAGACCATCCTGCGGAGCGTCGACGCGCTGATGCGACCCCGCATCGCGCTCGGGGCGGCCAGCACCGGCACGCTGGCCGGAGGTCGCCAGGTCATCGGCCGTGCCTCGCTGGCGCTGTGGGCGGCCCGCTTCGGTTCGTCCGCAGAACTGGTGGCCTTCGACGTCACGGCCGCCGAGGGCGGCCTGGCCCTTGGCGGCACCGGGCCGCTGGTGGATGCGCAGGGTCACCTCATCGTCTTGGGAAACCCAGACACGCTGCCGACACGCGGGTTCCTGCAGGCCCTGGCCGACCGCGCCCCGGAGCTGACCGTGCTGGGCGGGCTGGTTCCCCCGGTGGGGATGCCCGCCGCTCCCGTACTGTTGGAGGGAACTGCGGTTCGCTCCGCAGGGGCGTTCGGGCTGCGACTCGGGGACGAGGTCCCCGTCGGGACGGTGGTGGCCCAGGGGTGCCGACCGGTCGGACAGCCCATGACCGTCACCGGGGTGGATGGGTCCCGGCTGACGGGCGTGGCGGGTGAGACGCCGCTGGTGATGATTCGCCGGCTTGCCGAGACGCTCGACCCTGGCGATCGCGAGCTGGCAACACGGGGCCTGCATCTCGGGGTGGTCACCAACGAGCGGCGGGACAGCTTCGGACGAGGAGACTTTGTGGTCCACGACATCGCCGGAGCCGATCCCGCCACCGGTGCCCTGGCGCTGGCCGATCCGCCGACCCTCGGGCAACTCGTGCAGTTCCAGGTCAGCGACCCCGCATCGGCCGAGGCCGATCTCGACGAATTGCTGGGCCTGAACGCTCCGGCGGACGCTGCCCTGGTGTTCAGCTGCGTTCAACGCGCCTCGGGGTTCTTCGCCCCTCCGATGAGCGACGCTGCGGCGCTCTGCGACACGCTGGAGACCTCTGCGGTGGCCGGCCTCTTCTGCGTCGGCGAGATCGGCCCAATCGGTGGCGGCAGCCGGCTGCACACCCTCACTGCGACGGCTGCCGTCTTTGGTGGGCCCAGGCGCGACCGGCCCGCCCAAGCGATAGCCTGAACCCCATGGACGCTGGCGATTGGGGTTGGATCTGGCTCGGGGCGTTTGTCGTCTTCCTGGTGGGGGAGTTGCTCACGCCGGGCGCCTTCTTTCTCCTGGGCTTCGCCATCGGTGCCATCGTGGCGATGCTGGCCGCCATTCTCGGCGGCAGCGAGATCGTGCAGTGGGCCCTGTTCCTCCTCGTCTCCGGCGGCGCGTTCGCTGCGCTCCGCCCGCTTGCCCACCACATGGACAAGCGGGCAGACCCTTCGGCCACGGTCGGCGCCACCCGGCTGGTCGGCGCGGCGGCCGTGCTGAATGCGCCTGCCGGCCCCGGGCCCGACGTCGTCGGCATGGCCGAGGTCGGCAGCGAGCAGTGGCGGGCCGTCACCGACGGCGGCGTGCTCCTGCCAGCCGGCACACCCGTCACCGTCACTCGGGTCGAAGGAACCCGCGTGGTCGTCCGCGCGGCTCAGCCCTAGGCGCTGCGCACCCGCCCCATCCAGCTTCGCCCAGCTCAACCACAGAGAGGTTCACACCATGCAAGCCGCCGTGATCGTTCTGATCGTCTTCGCTTTCCTGCTCTTCATCGTGGCGGCCTCGTCGTTCAAGATCGTCAGCCCGTACCAGCGAGGGGTCGTGGAGGAGCTGGGCCGCTACAAGGAGACCCGCGATCCGGGCCTGCGGTTCATCGTTCCGTTCATCCAGCGCATGCGTCTGGTGGACATGCGCGAACAGGTCATCGACGTTCCACCCCAAGAGGTCATCACGTCCGACAACGTGGTGGTGTCGGTCGACGCCGTCATCTACTACGAGCCCACCGACCCGCAGCGGTTGCTCTACAACGTGGCGCAGTTCGTGCTGGCGGTGACGAAGCTGGCCCAGACCAACATGCGCAACGTCATCGGCGACCTCACGTTGGACGATGCGCTCACCTCGCGGGACACGCTCAACTCCGAGCTTCGCATGATCCTCGATGACGCCACCGACAAGTGGGGTGTCCGGGTGGTACGCGTCGAGATCCAGCGCATCGACCCGCCTGGCGACGTCATGGCCGCCATGCACGAGCAGATGAAGGCCGAACGAACCCGGCGGGCCAGGGTGCTGGAGGCCGACGGCATCCGCGAAGCCGCCATCAAGACCGCCGAGGGTGAGAAGGCATCCGCCATCCTCAAGGCGGAGGGCATCCGCCAGCAACAGATTCTTGAGGCCGAGGGTGAGGCCGAGGCCGTGCAGACATTGGCCCAGGCCGAGCGGTTCCGCCAGATCACCACCGCCGACGGCGAGGCCCAGGCCATCGAACGGGTCTACGGGGCCATCCACACGGGCGACCCCACCAACGACCTGATCGCCATCAAGTACCTCGAGACCCTCAGCTCCATGGCCGATGGTCAGGCCACCAAGATCTACCTGCCCACCGACACCTCCGGGCTGCTCAGCTCCCTCGCCGGGGTCGGAGAGCTGTTGCGGGCCACCGGCGAGCCGGCCGAGGGGGAAGCGGCCGGCTGATCTGGTGCACGCGGCCCCGCGTGGACCCATCATCCGGGCAAGCCCGGATGACCTCACGACGTTGGCCACCGACGTCGGCCCGGCGGCGGCCATGCAGGTGGGCGCGATGCTGTTCCTCGACACCGGGTCGGGCTTCAGCCTGGAGGCGGCGCAGGCGGAGATCGGCAGGCGTGTGCGGTCCATCCCCCGGCTGCGACAACGGCTTCAGAAGGTCCCAATCGGGCTCGGTCGGCCGATCTGGGTCGATGACGGAAGCTTCGACATCACCCGGCACGTGTCCATCGACGACGGGGTGGGCGACCGGGCGGCGCTCCTTGCCCTCGCGTCTGACTTCGTCGCGACGCGGTTGCCTCGTGAACGACCGCTGTGGGCCGCCCGGCTCGTGCCGATCGGAGCCGACTCGGCGGCGCTCGTGATGGTGTTCCATCACGTGGTGATGGATGGCATCGGGGGCCTGGCGGTTCTTGGGGGCCTCGTGGACGGGGCACCCGAGGCGTCGGCTGCGGGCTTCCCTCAACCGGCGCCGACCACGGGCGCCCTGGCGCGCGACGCGTGCGGCGAGCGGGCGAGCAACGTGATACGCCTCTGGAGGGCGCCGAACCAACTGCGGGCTGCCCTGCGCGAGCTTGGCGCCTCTGGTCGCGTGCGTTCGTCGCGCCTCCCGTTGAACCGCCCAACCGGCACGCGGCGGCACCTGGCCGTCACCCGCTGCGACCTTGCGACGATACTCAAGGTCGCTCGCGCCCACGGAGGTTCAGTCAACGACGTGGTGTTGGCGGCCGTCGCCGGAGCCCTTGGAGCCGTCAGCGAATCGCTGGGTGAGCCGGCCGACCGAGTCGTGGTCTCGGTTCCCGTGACCCGACGTCGGGACACCACATCCACCGCGCTGGGGAACCAAGTTGGAGTGGTCCCCATGGAGTTGCCGAACCTCCCGGATCGACGACACCGCCTCCGCGCCGTCGTCGAGCAAGGAATCCGTCTGAGGACGACGCCCCGAGGGGCCTCGGCCCAGGTGCTCGGCCCCGCGTTCCGGGCGCTCGCTCGGCTGGGGTGCCTGGGATGGCTGATGAACCACCAACGACTGGTCAACGGCTTCGTGACCAACCTTCGCGGGCCCGAGGAGGAGCTGGCGTTCCTCACCGCGCCGATCACCGACATCCTCCCGATCACCGGGATCTCCGGAAACGTCACCGTGGCCTTCGCCGTGTTCTCCTACGCCGGCGCCCTGACCATCACCGTCGTTTCCGATCCCGAAGCGATTTCGGATCCGGGCCAGCTGCTCGCCGCGCTCGAAGTCGAACTCGGCGCGCTGACCCACCTTCCGCCAGCCGGAGTGGAAGGCAGCGGCTGAGCTGGGGGAGTGTTGGGAATGGACTTCGCCCAGATGTTGTCGCTGGAGCCTCACGGACCTGACGTGTTCGTGGGCACCGGGCCCCGCTATCCGTGGGGCGGCCTCTACGGCGGCCAGATCGTGGCCCAGGGCCTCCGGGCCGCCCAGCTGACGGTGGAGGACCGCTTCGAGCTGCACTCCATCCATGCCTATTTCATTCGCATGGGCGATCACGCCGAGCCGGTGCGGTTCGAGGTGGACCGCATTCGCAACGGGCGCTCGTTCTGCACCCGCCGGGTGGTCGCCCGCCAGGCCACTGGCGCCATCTTGAACCTGGCCTGCTCGTTTCAACAGGCCGAGGAGGGCTCGGTGGTGCAGAGCGTTTCCATGCCCACGGTGCCGGCGCCCGACGACGACGAGAACGACTCGTGGTCGCCGATGTTCGAGCGGTGCCCCGTGCCCCCGGAAGCGGCACCCGAAGGGTCCGATGCCTGGACCGCGCTGTGGATGCGTGTGCCGGACCCGGTGGCGCCGGAGTTGAGCCACGCCGCGCTGGCGTACCTGTCCGACGACGTGCCCACCGACGCGGTCCTGCCGCAGCACCCGGAGGCGCTCCCGTCGGGCCAGAACCACGGGCGCTTCATGGTGGCCAGCCTGGACCATGCGGTCTGGTTTCACCGGCCGTTCGACCCTTCCCAGTGGCACCTCTTTGACGCCACCTCGCAGGGCTTTGGCAACGGTCGCGGCTTGACGGTGGGGCACGTGTTCAGCACCGACGGCACCCACGTGGCGACGGTGACCCAAGAGGTCCTGATCCGCCGGGCTCGCTCGTCGTCCTAGACCCTCGGGGGAAACGGGGTGCCCGACGCAAGTGGGGACACCTGGTGGGCCCAGAGCACCGGAATCAGTCCCCACTACGACACGGGTAGGGTGAAGCGCCGTGACCGCCACCCCCTCCGACGCCCCCATGAAGCGGGGCGCCCCAACGGACCCTCCGCTCGCCCACACCCTGTCTGAACCGGAGAGCAAGGCCCTGGTGGCGGGTTACGGCATCCCGGTGCCCGGCGAACACGTTGCCGCCGACCCGGCCGGCGCCGCGGAGGCGGCCGACCGGATGGGCTACCCGGTGGTCGTCAAGCTGGCAGGCGATTCCATCGCCCACAAGACCGAGCGTGGCCTGGTGCGGCTGGGTCTCCGCACCCGGGCCGACGTGGAGCACGCCGCTGCGGAACTGCTTGGCCTGGCCCGAAGCGAGGATGGCCCGGTCGAGTTGCTGATCGCCCCGATGGTGGTGGGCGACCGTGAGCTGATCGCCGGCGTCATACGCGATGAGCAGTTCGGCCCGATGGTGGCCTTCGGCCTGGGCGGGGTGCTGGCCGAGGCGCTGGGTGACGTGGTGTTCGGTCCGGCACCGCTGACCGGAGCCGATGCGGGGGCGCTCATCGACCGCCTGCAGACCCAGGCGGTGTTGGGGGAGTTCCGGGGGCAAGCTGCGGTTGACCGGGAGGTGCTGGTGGAGTTGCTTTGCGGGCTGGGTCGCCTGGCCGACGAGCGCCGCGACGTGGCGTCGGTGGACCTCAACCCGCTCATCGTGGCGGAGGGGCTGCCGGTCGCCGTCGATGCCCTCGTCGAGCTGGGGGAGCCAACACCATGACCGACGCCCCCGCCGGCGCCCGCCACCGTCTCGACCCGCTGTTCGACCCCCATGGGGTGATCGTGGCGGGCGCCTCCACCCACCCCGGCAAGTTCGGCTTCGTGACGTTGCACAACCTGCTGGCGGGCGGCTTCGAGGGAGCGGTCTTCGCCACCAATCGGGACCGTGCAGACGTGCTGGGCCGCCCGACGGTGGCGTCGGTGGCCGACGTGCCCGAGGGCCAGGCAGACCTGGTGATGGTGTGCACCCCCAAGGCGTCGGTCCCTCAAGTGCTTTCCGAGGCGTCCGGGCGGGGCGTCCGGGCGGCGTTTCTCACGACGGCCGGCTATGGCGAGGCCGGTGAGGCGGGGGTGGCCGAGCAGGCCGAGCTGGTGAAGCTGGCCGACAGCCTGGGCATGGTGATCGCAGGGCCCAACGGGCAGGGCGTCATCTCCACCCCGTCGAAGTTGTGCGCCCAGATCGTGGCCCCCAATCCTCCCCCGGGTTCGATCGGGGTGGTCAGCCAGTCCGGCAACCTGGTCTCGGCCTTCCTCAACCATTCGGTCAGTTCCGGCGTGGGCGTGTCGCGGGCCATCTCCGCCGGCAATGCCGCCATGTTGGAGCCCATCGACTACCTCGAGTACTTCGCAGACGACCCGGCAACGTCGGTCGGCCTCTGTTACCTGGAGGGCGTTGGCGACGGACGGCGGTTCTACGAGCGGCTGCGAGCGGTCACGGCCCGCCTGCCGGTGGTGATCGTGAAGGGCGGTTCCACCGGTGCCGGCGCACGGGCCGCTGCCAGCCACACCGGCTCACTGGCCTCCGACGACCGCATCGTCGACGGGGTGCTGGCACAGGCCGGGGCCGTGCGCATGCCCGGAGTGGAGGCCGCGTTCGACGCCGCCGCAACCATGGCCACCCAGCCCCCCGCCCGTGGAGGCCGCGTGGTGGTGGTGACCACCGTGGGGGGATGGGGCGTGGTGGCCGCCGACGCCATCGCCCGGAGTTCCCACCTTCGCCTCGATCCGCTTCCCGACGATCTCGTGGCGGCGATCGACGAGCTGCTGCCACCCCGGTGGAGCCGCAACAACCCGATCGACATGGCAGGCGGCGAGACGCGCGACACGGTGCCCCGGGTGCTGGAGCTGGTTGCGGCGCACCCCTCCACCGACGCCGTCCTGTTCCTGGGTTTGGGCATCCAATCCAACCAGGCAGCGCTCATGCGCAACGGCGGGATGTATCCGGCATTCGGGCTGGAGCGCATCGTGGACTATCACGAGCGTCAGGACGACCGATACGGGCGAGCGGCGGCCGAGGTGTCCGACGCCTCCGGCAAACCCGTGGTGTGCGCCACCGAGCTGGCGGTCACCCAGCCCGGGAATCCCGCGCCGGCCGCCGTCACCGCAACGGGCCGCTACTGCGTGCCCACGGCCGAGCGCGCCGTGGCAGCGCTGGACGCCATGGTGGCCAGGTCGTCCTCGCTCGCTGCGCTTCGGGGCGGCTGAGGTGCCCGGGAACAGCCCGGCGATGGATCCGGGCGGTGTCCGCCGGCACCGCAGGTTGGAGAAGCGACGACGCCACCTTCGACGGGCACGACTTGGCGCGCTCGTCTGTGCGGTTGTCGGCGCGGCGCTCGTGGTCACCGGTTGGCGCCTGGATGGCACCCAGGCCGTTGCCAGCGAAACACCGTCCGGCAACGAGTTGGCCACGCCCATGGTGTCCGTGCGACGGATTCCGGAGCTGTTGCTGCGCCCCGTGGCCGACCTGAGGATGGCCCAATCGTTGGCACCGTTGGCCGAGCAGTCGCCGCCGGACTCGTGTATCAGCATCGGGCAGGCGGGAAGCACGGCCTACGGGCTGCGAGCCGACACGCCGCTCATCCCGGCATCCAACCTCAAGTTGGTGGTCGGGGCGACGGCCCTCGAGGTGCTGGGACCCGAGACCAAGCTGACGACGCGAGTGGTCGCCAACGCCGACCCGGTTCAGGGCATCGTGCAGGGCGACCTCTACTTTGTCGGCGGCGGCGACCCCATCATCGAAACCGGGAACTACGACGCGGCGCTCAAGTTCGCCCCACAGCCCCATACTCCGCTGGAGACCCTCGCCGACAGCATCCGCGCAGCGGGGGTCACGCGAGTGACGGGCAACATCGTGGGCGACGACGGGCGCTACGACAGCGTTCGGACGGTTGACTCCTGGGCTGACGACGATCTGACCGGGGGGCAGGTCGGACCGCTGTCTGCGCTGTCGGTCAACGACGCCCGGGACCGCACCGACGACAGCGACCTGGCGCCCATCGTGGGTGGAAACAGCGTGCCGGCCGAGAACCCGGCGGCCCATGCCGCAGACGTGCTGCGTGAGTTGCTGATTGCCCGGGGCGTCACCGTCGACGGCGCCGCTACCGCCGGGCAGGCACCGGACGAGGCGCGCCAGATTGCCTCGATCGATTCGGCGCCGGTCGTCGATCTGGTCACCCAGATGCTGCGGTTCAGCGACAACAACACGGCGGAGTTGCTGCTCAAGGAGGTGGGGCGCGAGTCCAGCGGCGAGGGATCGACCGAGGCGGGGTTGGCGGCAGAGCGTGCGTTGCTGGAGCAGTGGGGCATCTCCACCGAAGGCGTGACGTTGGTGGACGGCTCGGGCCTCAGCCGGGAGAATCGGGCCACCTGCAACTTTCTGCGGGCCCTCCTCGACCATGAGGGCCCCGCCGGCCGACTTGCCGGCGCGCTGGCGGTTCCCCAGGAGAACGGAACGCTGCGGGACCGCTTCGCCGGCTCGCCCGCTGCCGGATCGGTACGCGCCAAAACCGGCACCCTGTCGATCGTGACCGGGATGTCCGGCTGGGTGCGAACGCCGGCAGAGTTCGACCTGTCCTTCAGCTACCTGGTGAACCGCCCGAACGACCGGATCGTCGATGACGACCTCACCCGGCAGCAGCAGCTCACCGAGACGCTCTTGGCCTATCCCCAAACCCCGGATCGAAGCGAAATCGCGGTGGAGGAGCCACGACCGGTCGGATCGGCTGGCTAGGTGGCCCGCCAACTCGACGATGTGGCGCCGATGTTCCCGCTGGGATCGGTGCTGGTGCCGCACATGCTGTTGCCGCTGCAGGTCTTTGAGGCGCGCTACCGGGTGCTCATGGAGGAGCTCGTGGGCCAGCTTCCGCGGCCCGACGATCAGCGAGGCTGGGGCGACGATCCCCGCTTCGGGGTGACGATGATCGAGCGGGGCCACGAGGTTGGGGGAGCAGACGTTCGCGCCGAAGTGGGCACCCTGGCCACGGTGGTGGGCGCACAGCTGGCCGAGGACGGCCGCTGGGCCGTGGTGGCCGTGGGCGGCGAGCGCGTGCGGGTGATCGAGTGGTTGGAGGACGACCCATATCCCCGAGCCCGGCTGAAACTGTGGCCCGATGAGGACGAGCGGCTGAGCGCCGACGTGCGGCGCGGCCTGCGCACCCGCCACGCCGAGATGCTGGCCCTGCTGGGCGAACTGGGCGTCGAGGCAACCGATCAGGGTCCGGACTGGACCGATCCCCCCGAACGCCTGCTGTGGCAGGTGGCCCTCGCCTCACCCCTCGGCAGCTTCGACCGCTACCAACTGCTCGACGCGCCGGGAACGTCGGAGCGGGCTCGGCGGCTGTCGACCCAGCTGGACGACCAACTCGCGCTGCTGCGAGCCCGCCTCGACCCATAGCCGCCCCGTTCGCCGGGATTCCCCGGTCAACCCGAACGGGGGTGGTGGGCGGTGCTTGCCCAAGTACCCGGATGAACGCTAAACCGAGGGGCTGTGCCATGGCGGAGCTTCGTCCGCGCACCGCCCGACGTCGATCCCTCGAGGAGTCCAGTGGCCAAGAACCCAGCCGAGGCGCCCAGCACCGGTCAACAGGTGGACGAGTTGAAGACCATGGTGGTGGGCTACGCCAAGCAGGAGACCGTCGATCCGCTGAAGTCGTTGGGCCGGTACGTCGGCTTCGGTGCCGCCGGAGGCCTGTGTATTGGGTTGGGTGCGCTGCTGCTGACCATGGCCTTGCTTCGGGGCCTGCAAGGAATCGGCGCCGTCAACGAGACCGACCGCGTGCATGGCGGCACTTGGTCCTGGGTTCCGTACCTGGGTGCACTCATCGCGATGGCGTTGGCTGCCGGCTTGGCCGCCATGGCGGCCAAGCGCGGCGGCGACAAGACGCGCGACTAGATCCACCTCCCGGGTGCCCCGAGGCGCCCGGCATTCAACCTGGGAGAGCGCGATGAGCGACACCAAAATTCAGCGAGACGACATCAAATCCAAGCTGGTCGACATCGGCGACGGCGTCACCAACCAGGCTGAAGAGGCCAAGACCCAGATCGTGGCGGTGGCCGCCGGCGTCGGCCTGCTCCTGCTGATTCTGTTCTTCTTCCTGGGCCGAAAGAACGGCTTGAAGCGGTCCGCGGTCATCGAGATCCGCCGCTCCTAATGCTGCTGAGCCTCCTGAAGATGGTGGCGCCGTACCTGGCGGGCGGCGGTCCTGCCGGGATGGTGGCCCGACAGGCCGTGGACTGGCTGCAAGAACGGTTGGAGGAGCCCGACGAAGAGCGGGTCAGCACGGCCAGGCTGGCTCCGGGCGATCGGGTGGAGATCGTCGCCCGGCCCGCCCCCACCAAAGCCGAACGTCGGGTGGAGGCTCAGTTGGATGCGGCCAGCACCCGGCTCGACAAGCTGCGGGCGGTGTCGCCGAAGCAGGTCAAGGTGGCTGCCTCCCTGGCCACGACCCAGAAGAAGCTGGACAAGGCCGGCGCCCGCCCGAGGGCCCGCAAGCTTCGGGTTCGGGAACAGAACCTGCTTGCGCAGTTCGACCGGTTGGATTCCAGGCGTTCCGATCGCCGCAGTGCCGAGCAGGAGGTGGATCGGCTCAAGGCAGAACTGGAGGCGATGCGGGCTGCGTCGCTGGCCGCCGCCGGCGGCTCGGGCACCAGGAAGCGCACGTTCTACCGCGCCGACGACTGACCGGCAGCGATCGCGCTGGGAGCGCTGCCGGGCTGGCTGGCAGACTGCAGGCCGTGATCGTCCATCTGCGCCAACCGACACGCCAGGTCAGCTTCGACCGCTCGCTGACGGTGACCGCGCTGTTGTCCAGGCTGGGCATCAACCGGGAGACGGTTCTGGTGATCCGCAACGGCACGCTCGTGCCCGGCGATGAGCGCCTGGATGCCGACGACGAAGTCGAGATCCGTCCGGTCGTCTCCGGCGGATGAGCGCCGGGATCTCCCCCATCGACGAGGGAGCACCATGAAGTGCCGAGTGTGCCGTGGCCCAGCCGTCATCGACCTGCGGCGCCACAACGCCAACTTCTGTCCGGAGCACTTCGTGAAGTTCTGCCGTGACCAGACCGCCAAGGCCATCGGCGACCACGACATGCTGCACATGGACGACCGAGTGCTGGTGGCGGTGTCGGGGGGCAAGGACTCGCTGGCGGTGTGGGACATCCTGCTGGCGCTCGGCTATGCGGCCGACGGCCTCTATGTGGGTCTGGGCATCGGGGACTACTCCGATGCCTCCGGCGAGGCGGCCCGAGCATTCGCCGCCGGGCGCGACCTCAACCTCATCGAGGTGGACCTGGTGGACACCTATGGCTACGACATCCCCACCGGTTCCAAGGCGGCCAAGCGAGCGCCGTGTTCGGCGTGTGGCATGTCGAAGCGCCACGTGTTCGATGAGCAGGCGCGCATCGGCGGCTACGACGCTCTCGTCACCGGCCACAACCTGGACGACGAGGCCGCCGTGCTGTTCGGCAACGTCCTTCGCTGGCAAACGCCGTACCTGGGCCGACAGCGACCGGTGCTGCCGGCCGGTGACGGATTCCCCCGCAAGGTCAAACCGCTGATCCGCCTGGGAGAGCGGGAGATGGCCGCCTACTGCGTGATCTCGGGCATCGACTACCTGGTGGAGGAGTGCCCCATGGCCGAGGGCAACCGGCACCTGGCCTACAAGGAGGCGCTGACCGGTATCGAGACCCGGTCGCCGGGTGCCAAGTTCGCCTTCTACCACGAATTCCTCGCCAGGGCCGCCGACCGGTTTGGGGACGACGAGACCACGGGCCGAGGCGAGTTGGGCATCTGCGAGCGCTGTGGGTCGCCCTCCGAGTCCGAGGTGTGTGCGTTTTGCCGCCTGGCGGAGCGGGCGTCGGCCGCCCAGCCCGTGAGCTTGGGCCGCAAGGGCGGCGCGGCGACGTGAGCCGGCCAACCACACATGGACCGCCCGTCGGACCGGCCCCGGTCGCCCCCGTCCACCGCGGGTCGCTGCAGGCCGGGGAGTCGGTGCTGTTGATCGACCACAAGGGCAGGCGCTACCTGCAGACCCTCACCGCCAACCAGGAGTTCCACAGCCACGCCGGGCCCTTGGAGCACGACCGGCTCATCGGGGCCGAGCCGGGTTCCACCCACCGAACCACCAAGGGCCTCACCTTTACGGTGTTCCGGCCAACCCTCAGCGACCTGGTGTTCAAGATGCCACGCGGCGCCCAGGTCATCTACCCCAAGGACCTGGGCCCCATCCTCATGCTGGCCGACATCGCCCCCGGGGTGGAGGTGCTGGAGTCGGGAGTGGGTTCCGGTGCGCTGTCATCGGCCATGTTGCGGGCCGGGGCCGTGGTCACCGGATACGAGCTCAGGGAGGACTTCGCACGCCGAGCGCAGCTGAACGTGGCCCGTGCGGTGGGCACCGAGGTCGCCGAGCGCTACACCGTCGAGTTGCGCGACGTCTACGACGGCATCGAGGTGCCCGAGAGCGGCGGCTTCGACCGGGTGGTGCTGGACCTGCCCGAGCCGTGGCAGGTGGTGCCGCATCTGCGCGGTGCCCTGCGTTCCGGCGGCATCGTGTTGGCCTACACGCCAAGCATCATCCAGGCCAGCCGGTTTCGGGAGGCGTTGGCCGAGGCGGGCCTGGCGATGGCCGAGACGATGGAGGTGCTGCATCGCACGTGGAAGGTGGACGGCGCCGCCGTGCGCCCCGATCATCGCATGGTGGCCCACACCGCGTTTCTCAGCCACGCCCGCATGCCCTCGGCCGCTGCGCGCACCATGCCGCCGGAACCCGCCGACACCGAGTAGCGGGGGGGCACGACGCGGCCCGCCACTCAGCCAGCGCCCGCTCGGTCCACCGGCCAAGATTGTCCAGATGACGGAGCAACCGGCAAGGTCGACGCTCGGGGGACAGCAACCGAATCGCTCACCGCACCCCGAGCTTCGCAACGCCTGGGTCACGGCATGCGTGGTCGGCGAACTCATCGGCTTCGTGCCGCCCGCCCTCGCCGGCACGCTGTTGTCGTGGCTCGACGCATCCGAGCTGCTGCTCGTGGCCGGCCTGGTGCTGGCCGGCTGCGCTGAAGGTGCGGTGTTGGGCGCATTCCAGGCCCGCGTGCTTCGGGCCCCGTTTCCGGCCGTCAGCGGTTGGACGAGGGCGACCGCGCTCGCGGCGGGGATCGCCTGGCTGGCCGGAATGGGCGGAAGCTCGATGGTGCAGGCGGTCGGGCCCGCGTCCTTGATCCTTGCGGTTCCCGGCTGGGTCATCGGCCTCCTGGCGATGGGTGTGCTGCAAAGCCGGCGCCTGGCCCGTGCGGCCAACGTGCGCGCGCTCTGGGTCACCCGAACGACGGGCGCCTGGCTCGTCGGGGTGATGATCCCCGTCGCCGCACTCTCGGTGGTACCGAACGGCGCCCACCCTGCCATTCACTTTGCGGTCGCCGTCGCCGCAGCGGTGGCCATGGGTGCAACCGTCGGTCTCATCACCGGTTCGACGCTGGTCCAGCTCGCCGGTCGGCCCACCGGAACACCCTCAGGGCCCTGAGCGTGTTCCACCTGCTGGGCCCCCCGGTCGTCTCCATGTCGAACCAGACCTGGCCGGGATACTTCTGCTGGACGGGCCACCGTCCGTCGCGTCGCCGCCGCCCCGCCAGCACCTCGAGCGCATCCGCGTATCGGTCGTCCCAGGCAGCGTCGATGGCCGCGAAGTAGTCCAGCCCCCGGAGGAGGTCGTAGTGCCAGCGCGGGGGAAAGGACAGGCGGGTGAAGGCATCGCTGACCACGGCACCGGTGCGATGTGACTTGTAGAGGCGGTGGCTCAAGAAGAAGTCGGTGCCTGCGGCAGCGGCCGCAGCCAGATCCGTCCGGTTCGGCTCAACCCGGCGGGCTTCGGCCATGGCCTCAAGCGCCAAGATCGACGTGTGGAACGAGCCGTGGGAGTCTCCGAACCGAACGGTCCGACAATTCCAGCCGCCATCGGGCAGTTGGTTGGCGAGCAGCCAGGCGAGCGCAGCCTCCACTCGGGGATCGGCGTAGCCGAAGTATCGGGCAAGCGCCACGTACATCGACGTGATGCACGCCTCCGGTGCGTCGATCGAGGCAGCGGCGGTCAGCCCCCCATCGAAGTACCGGGCTGCGTCCCAGAGCAGACGAACCCCGCGCTTGGCCTGCGGATGCCCTGGGTCCAGGCCGAGCCTCCGCAACAACAGCAGGGTGTAGTTGGTCGACGTCCACTTGGGGCCGTAGAGGCCGCGGCCGTGGGGACCTCCCGCCCACCGTCCGTCCGGGTCCTGGTGGTCCAGAAGTCGTCGCCCCCACCCGGTGGTCGCGATCCTTGCCCGTTCCCTCTCCACCTCGTCGGCGGGGGCGTCGAGCAGGTCGCGCTTGGTCTGCCACCGGATCGCCGGGTCACCGCCGAGGAGCCAGCCGATCGTCCGATCGCTCGCCTCGGCCGACGCGCCGGGGGTCGCCCCATCGCCGGCCTCAGCCATCGGTGTTGGCGGACGCGGCAACCTCGACGGCACCCGCTTCGCCGGCGACGGAACGAAGATCAACCACGCGTCGTCGGTGCGCTGCCGCAGTCGGGAGTGGCCGCAACGGCTGATCCCAACCGGGGAGCTGGGTCGGACGCAGCCCGATGCGTTCGTCGCCGTCGCTGGGGTCGGCCGGGGGTGCCAACCGTTCGGTCTTGGCCCAGCTGCGGTGCCCGCGAAGGGTTCGCACCACCGCAGCGGTACCGGCCAGCAACCACAGATAGGTGTAGCCCACGTACAGGTGGCCGGCCACCACCGCCCGCCAGGGGGCCAGCGACGGTTCGCGCCGCAGGTACACCACGGACACGACCGGGGCGAGCGGAAAGGCCAAGAGGTAAAAGACCAGCCATCTCCCGCCCGCAAGGTGGGAGCCCCAGGCGGCGGCCGGGTCGGCCAGCACCCGCCATGCCAGAACCCCCAGCCACACCAGCGAGACCGCCAGGGCGGCCAGCGTGAAGACGGCATTGACCAGATGGAACGCCAAGTCCACCTTGGCGCTCAGTGGCAACCGGCTGCGCAGGATCGGGGGCAGCAGCCTCAGGCACTGCAGCTGCCCCTGGAACCACCGGGTGCGCTGGCGCAGCAGCGCATGGCCCTGTTCCAATCCCTGCTGATGCACGGCCGCTTCGCCGCAGAAGCCCAGCTTCCACCCGTGGGTGGCCAACTCCAGCCCCATGGCCAAGTCCTCGGTGAGCGCGTCCGTCCATGGCGAGTTGCCCAGCACGGACAGCGCGCCGAGCCGCACGAACTGGCCGTTGCCCCCCAGGCCAGGCGTACCCAGCCGGTCGCGGCCCAGCTGGTACACGTCGGAGAACGCGGTGAACTCCACGTCCTGCAGCCGAGCCAACCAGGATCGATCTCGATTGGCGATGCGCACGCGTAGCTGCACGGCCACCAGGTCGGGGTCTGCGAAGCGCCGTTCCACCTCGTCGAGGCAATGGGGGTCGACCACCCCGTCGGCGTCCAACACGCACACGATCACTCGGTGCAGGTTACGGCCCATCAGCCGACGGCGCAGTTCCCGGTAGGCGTCGTTGAGCGCTTCGCCCTTGCCCAGGCCGGCCGCGGGCGCCGCTCGCCGATGGAGCCAGACGCGCCGGGGGTCGAAGCCCGCAACGACCTCGGCGGTGGCGTCGCTGGAACCGTCGTCGACCACCAGCACAGCGTGACGTTCGCCGGGTAAGGCCAGCAGGGCATCGATCGTGGAGCCGATGACCCGCTCCTCGTTCAGTGCCGGCACCACGAAGATGAAGAGATGATCCAGCTGCGGACGCGGGGGCGCCTCGACGGACCGGCGCCCCAGCACAAAGGTGTAGATCGTGTAGCCGATCACGCTGACGCCCACGAGCGCTGCGACGGCCAGCAGGGGGTTCATCGTGGCGGGCGCCCCACCGGGCGGCCGCTATGGGCCAGCGTCAGCTCCGAACCCTCGTCGGGATGCCCGGAGCCCCACGAACTTCCGAGATCCACGAACCAGTCCGGAGGGGGGCGGCGTTGCTGTCGGTGGGCCGCCCGGAGGGGGAGCGAGGTGTCGGCGGCCTCAGCCTCCTCCATCCAGCGTCGACGCACGCGGGCCAGGGCCGCCAGCGACACGACCACCAGAAAACCCGAGAGGGCGGCACCGCCAGCACCGCCCAAAGGGCCGATGCCGCCGATGACGCCCATGCTCGAGCTTGCTGCAACCACGGAGCCAATCGATCCGGGACCACCTTCGACGTACATCGCAGGCTTCCTCCCGTCCGCTTGGCTCCAACTTCAACCAGTGGTCAGTGTGGTTGGGCCATGCCGCCCAGTCGATGGGCCGGAAGGATCAATTGGACAAGGGGCTACTCGACCTCGATGAAGATGCACTCGCCGGGGCACTCCTCGGCGGACTCGATGACGCCCTCAAGCTCCGCATCGGGGATCTCGGCCAGACCCTCGGCGCCGCCTGGGTCGTTGAACACCTTGTCGCCCTCCTTGACGTAGGCCAAGCCGTCGTCGAGCAGCGTGAACACGGCCGGCGAGATCTCTTCACAGAGGCCGTCGCCGGTGCAGAGATCCTGGTCAATCCAGACCTTCATCCCATGTCTCCTTGGGTCGGTCCCGGCGGTGCGGGAGGCGGCGACCCGACGGGCCGCACGGTGGGTATTGCGGTCAAGGCGTTTGGCCTTGGCCGGTAGCTCAGCATATCCGCGCCGCCAGAAATAAACCCGGCATAGCTCGGGATTATCCCGGGGACCTGCACCGGCGGCCGACCGCCTCCTCCGGCCGCGGCCATGGGCGGCGAGAACCCTGCTCGGGGTGACCCGACTGGCGCCTCTCGACGGGTAGGTTGGGGAGCCAGCGCACGGGAGGGCCCATGGAGGCCAACGACGACGTCAACCGAGTACGCCTCGAAGTCGAGGAACTTCAGGAGCGGCTTGCCGCGGCCCAGCGGGAGAACGCCATGCTGCTGCGCCGGGGCGCCGAGGCGCCCAAGCGCATTCGAACGCTGGAGGACCGGCTGGTCGAGGTCAAGGCTCAGCTGGCCCAGGCGGTCACGCAGAACGAAAAGCTCACGTTCACGCTGCGCGAGGCACGCGACCACATCTCGGCGCTGCGGGAAGAGGTGGACAAGCTCACCCGCCCGCCGGCCGGATACGCCACCCTGCTGTGCGTCAACGATGACGAGACGGTCGACATCCAATCCGGTGGGCGCAAGATGCGGGTCGAGGTCTCGCCCAACGTGGATGCCGCCGAGCTTCGTCGCGGCGCCGAGGTAGTGCTGAACGAGTCGTTCAACGTGGTGATGGTCCGCCAACCCGAGATGACCGGCGAGGTGGTGACCATCAAGGAGGTGCTGGAGGTTGACACCCGTGCCCTCGTGGTGGGTCGGGCCGACGAGGAGCGGGTGGCGGAACTGGCCGATCACCTCCACGGCCAGCCCCTGCGCGCCGGCGACACCATGTTGATGGAGCCACGGGCAGGGGTGCTGGTCGAGCGCCTCCCACGTCCCGAGGTGGAGGAACTGGTGCTGGAGGAGGTGCCGGACATCGCCTACTCCGACATCGGGGGCCTGGATCACCAGATCGACCAGATCATGGACGCCGTCGAGCTTCCGTTCCTCCATGCCGAGCTGTTCGCCACCTACGACCTGCCGGCGCCCAAGGGCATCCTCCTGTACGGCCCGCCGGGGTGTGGCAAGACGCTGATCGCCAAGGCGGTGGCCAACTCGCTGTCCAAGCAGGTGGCCCGCCATACCGGCGCCGACGCCCGCAGCTTCTTCCTGAACATCAAGGGTCCCGAGCTGCTCAACAAGTACGTCGGTGAAACCGAACGCCACATCCGCCTGGTGTTCCAGCGGGCACGCGAAAAGGCGGCCGAGGGCACGCCCGTGATCGTGTTCTTCGACGAGATGGAGAGCCTGTTCCGCACGCGGGGGAGCGGCATCTCCTCGGACATGGAAAGCACGATCGTTCCGCAGTTGCTCGCCGAGATCGACGGCGTGGAGGCGTTGCGCAACGTCATCGTCATCGGCGCCTCCAACCGGGAGGATCTGATCGATCCGGCGATCCTGCGGCCCGGCCGATTGGACGTGAAGATCAAGATCGAACGGCCCGACGCGGAGGCCGCGACCCGAATCTTCGGTGTCTACCTCACCGATCGGGTGCCCATCGCCGCCGACGAGGTGGAGGAACTGGGCGGTGGCGACCCGGCCAAGGCGCTGCAGGCCATGGCCGAGTCGGCCGTGGAGGAGATGTACCGGGACGACGAAGACAACCAGTTCCTCGAGGTCACCTACCAGAACGGCGACCGAGAGGTCATGGGCTTCCGCGACTTCTCCTCGGGCGCCATGATCGAGAACATCGTCCGTCGCGCCAAGAAGCTGGCCATCAAGCGCGAGCTGGCGGGTGGCCCCCGCGGTGTGCGTGCCGAGGATCTGGTGGCCTCGGTCCGCCAGGAGTTCCGCGAACACGAGGACCTTCCCAACACCACCAACCCTGACGACTGGGCGAAGATCTCAGGAAAGAAGGGCGAGCGCATCGTCTACGTGCGCACGCTGGTGAACCACACCGACGAGGCCGAGCCCGGCGGCGGCCGAGCCATCGAGCGGGTGCAGACCGGGCAGTACCTGTAGCTGCGGCGCGGTGCCGGTAGGTTGCCGGGCCCGAGCAACGGAGCGACATGGCCATTCACAAGGTGCTGGGTATCGAGACCGAGTACGGCATCCTGGTGCGCGGCGCGCCCGAACAGAACCCCATCGCAGCGTCCAGCCTGGTGGTGAACGCCTACGTCACCGAGGTGACGCGAACGGGTGCCGGGCCCCGTATCGGCTGGGACTTCGGCGATGAGATGCCGGCGAACGACGCCCGGGGGGTGCTGGAGCAGTACGTCCAACCACCCGACGTGGAGACCCACCTGGTGAACGCCGTGCTCACCAACGGCGCCCGCTTCTACGTCGACCACGCTCATCCGGAGTACTCCTCCCCGGAGGTGGCCTCGGCGCGCGACGGGGTGGTGTGGGACCGAGCGGGGGAGGAGGTGCTCCGCCGTGCCATGACCGCCGCCAACGGACTGTTGGAAGCGGGCGAGGAGGTCTTGATTCACAAGAACAACTCCGATGGCAAGGGCAACAGTTACGGCACCCACGAGAACTACGTCATGGAGCGGGCCACGCCGTTCCCCAGGATCGTCGCCCGAGCAACCCCGCACCTGGTGACCCGGCAGGTGTTCTGCGGCGCGGGGAAGGTGGGGTGTGAGCTGCCGGGCCGGCTCAACGGCATCGCCTACCAGCTCAGCCAACGGGCCGACTTCTTCGAGGAGGAGGTGGGGCTGGAGACCACGCTGAAGCGCCCCATCATCAACACCCGCGACGAGCCCCACGCCGACCCGCAACGCTACCGGCGCCTCCACGTCATCATCGGCGACGCCAACATGTCCGAATGGGCCACGTGGATGAAGCTGGCCACCACGGCCGTCGTGCTGGCCATGATCGAGGACGATTGGCCCATGCCCGAACTTCGCCCGATGCACCCCGTCGCAACGCTGCGCCGGATCAGCTGGGACCTGACGCTGGCCGAGACCTACCAGACGCTCGACGGACGCACCACTACCGCCGTGGCGACCCAGCGTGAGCTGTGTGCGCTGGCCCGCGCCTGGGGCGAGGCGCACGACACCTCGGCGGTGGGCGGCGACGTTGCCCTGGACGAGGTGCTGGGCGAGTGGGAGCGGGTGCTCGACGACCTGGAACACGACCGAGAGCGCGCCGCCGACCGTGTGGATTGGGTCGCCAAGGGCCGGCTGCTGCGGGGTATCGCCGAGCGCCACAACCTGGCGCCCGACTCACCGCGCCTTCGTGCGCTCGATCTGCAGTACCACGACCTGCGCCCCGAGAAGTGCCTGGCGCACCGGGCCGGCCTGCGAACCGTGGTGAGCCCGGAGGAGGTGGTAGCAGCCGTGGAGCGACCCCCGACCGACACCCGTGCCTGGTTTCGGGGCACGGTGCTCGCCAAGTTCACCGATCAAGTCGTCACGGCCAACTGGGACTCGATTGTGTTCGATACGGGCTCAAGCAGCCTGTCCCGAGTGCCCATGATGGAGCCGCTGCGAGGCACCGAGGCCCTCCTCGGCGACGTGGTTGCCTCCAGCGCGACTGCCGCCGAGCTGCTGACCAAACTCAACTCCCCGGACTGAGCGGCTCGGCGCACCGAACCCGGTCGGCGTCGGGCTGAGGGCCTCGGATTCGGGCCGGTTCTGGGGTAGGTTGCCGTGCACAAGGAGGGCCCATGGCTGAACACGAGACCCAACGCAAGGCGGCGCCGTCTCGCCAGAACGAGGACCAGCAGGTGGACGAGTCGGTCCCGGCCGAGGCGGCCGAGACCGGCGATCGGCTGAAGGCCGAGCTGGACGACCTGCTCGACGAGATCGACGATGTGCTGGAGACCAACGCCGAGGACTTCGTGAAGTCCTACGTCCAGAAGGGCGGCCAGTAGGCCCCGGTGATGAGCCCGTCACCTCACGCACCCAACTCGCAGCGACGGAACCTGCTGGCCGCCCTCGCCGGAGCACCCGTCGCCGCCGCCCTCACCGCGTGCGGTTGCGGTCCCAGCACCTCGGCGCCGGCCACGACGACCCGCCCCAAGGGGACCACCACCATCCCCGGCGGCACCGTGCGCTGGACCAAGCCCACGGTCGACTCCGGAGCCGACGGGCTCCTCGTGCCCAAGGGATGGTCGGCCAAGGTGCTGGCCCGCACCGGAGAGAAGGTGGGCTCCACCGGCTATGTCTGGCCGTCCGCTCCCGATGGGGCCGCCTCATTCGAGGATCCGGACGGTGAGGGTTGGTGGGTGGCCATCAACCACGAGGACTCACCAGAAAACGGTGGGGGGGTCAGCGCCCTGCAACTCGACGCCACCGGCAAGGTCGTCACCGCACACCGGATTCTTGGCGGCACCACCCGCAACTGCGCCGGCGGGCCCACGCCGTGGGGCACCTGGCTGTCCGGCGAGGAGGTGCCCAACGGTCAGGTGTGGGAGTGCGACCCCACCCAGCCAAACAGCGGCGAGGTCCGGTCGGCCATGGGCCGATTCAGCCACGAGGCCGCAGGGGTCGATGCGTCCACCAAGCACGTCTACCTCACCGAGGATCAGCCCGACGGCCGGTTCTATCGGTTCACTCCGACCAAGTGGCCCGACCTGAGTGCCGGCAAGCTGGAAGTGGCCAAGGCCACCGGCGGGGACGTCCCCGGCACGGGCGCGGTGACCTGGTTGGAGGTGCCCGATCCATCGGCCGCATCCCAGGAGACCCGCAAGCAGGTGCCCGACTCAACCGGATATGCGGGGGGCGAGGGCGTTGCGCTCGGCGCGGGCAAGGTGTTCTTCTCCACCAAGTACGACAACACGGTGTGGGCCTACGATCCGGGGACCACGACGATGGACATCGTCTACCGGGCCAGCGGAGACAACCCGGTGCTGTCCGGGGTGGACAACCTGTGGTGGGATGGTCCATCGGCAACGCTCCTGACCGCCGAGGACGGCGGCAACATGGAGCTGGTGGCGCTCGCACAGGACGGATCGACCATCCCCATTCTGCGGGTTCAGGGCCAAGACAGCTCGGAGATCACCGGTCCGACCATCTCGCCCGACCGTCGGTTCATGACCCTCTCCAGCCAACGGGGCAAGAAGGACAACATCGGCATCACCTGGCTGGTGACGGGCTCCTTCCCGACTGCGTAGGCCTCACCGCTACGCTGGCCAACAATGAACCTCCCCTCCTTCTCGGCCGGCAACGACCCTGGGCCCGACTTCGCCCGCCTGGTCCGAGCCAGCGGTCTCGAGCCCCCGGTGCCCACCGCCGACGCCGCCGACATCGGGGTTCCGCACGGAACCACCTGCCTGGCGGTTCGCTACGCCGACGGCGTCATCATGGCCGGAGACCGCCGCGCCACCTCGGGCAACCTCATCAGCCACCGCAACATCGAGAAGGTGTTTCCGGGCGACCGCTTCAGCGGCGTGGCCATCGCCGGTGCAGCAGGCCCGGCCGTGCAGATGGTGCGGCTCTTCCAGCTTCAGCTGGAGCACTACGAGAAGGTTGAGGGCGACCACCTGTCGCTGGAGGGGAAGGCCAACCAGCTGGGTCAGATGGTTGCCCAACACCTGCCCATGGCCATGCAGGGCCTGGCGGTGGTGCCCATCTTCGCCGGTTTCGACACGACACGCGGGGAGGGCCGGCTGTTTCAGTACGACGTGACGGGGGGGCGCTACGAGGAGGCCGATCACACCGCCACCGGTTCTGGCAGCCTGCACGCCGGCACCGTGGTCAAGCTGGGTTGGCGTCCCGACCTGGATGAGGCCGCAGCGCTCGACCTGTCGCTCGATGCCCTGTACCAGGCCGCCGACGAGGACTCGGCCACCGGCGGGCCCGACCCGGTCCGGGGGATCTACCCAATCGTCGCCACCATCACCGGAGCAGGCTTCCAACGCCTGGATGAAGCGGTGCTGGCCGAGCGGACCGGCGCGCTCGTCGAGCGTCTTCGCTCGCAACGGCAGCGCTGAGCCGTGCCAAGCACCCTGCCGATCGGAGCATCATGACCCAGCCGTTCTACGTCGCCCCCGAACAGGTCATGAAGGACCGGGCCGACTACGCCCGCAAGGGCATCGCCCGAGGTCGCAGCCTCATCGGCATGTCCTGTTCCAGCGCCATCTTGATCTGCGCCGAGAATCCCAGCCGACTCCTGCGCAAGATCTCCGAGATCTACGACTACATCGCGTTTGCGGGGGTGGGCAAGTACAACGAGTTCGACCAGCTGCGCATCGCGGGTGTGCGTTCTGCCGACCTGAAGGGCTACGCGTACAGCCGCGAGGACGTGGACGGTCGCAGCCTGGCAAACGGCTATGCCCAAAGCCTCGGCAACGTGTTCACGCACGAGATGAAGCCCATGGAGGTGGAGATCCTGGTGGCCGAAGTGTCCAACGGGCCCGCCGACGACCGGCTGTTTCACATCCTCTACGACGGCACGCTCATCGACGAAGCTCACTTCACCGTGTTGGGCGGCGATGCGGATGCGGTGAGAGAGCGGGTGGCCGCGCAGTTTGAGGAGACCCCCGACCTCGCGGAGGGCCTGCGGTTGGCCGCCGGCGCCCTGGCAGGGCCGGAGCGAAGCCTCGGTGGCGACGACCTCGAGGTTGCGGTCCTGGATCGTGGGGTGGAGCGACGGTCGTTCCGCCGCCTCTCGGTGGAGGAGGTGTCCGAGCTCCTGGGCGGCAAGGTGGGCGGCGGTCCGGCCGAGCCCTCGGCGGGCCAGCCCCTCGCAGCCACGGCGTCGACCGACAGCGGTGCCACGGACCTCGACACGGCCCCTCCGGCCCCGGAGGATCAGGGCGAGCAGGCCGACGCCCCCGTTGCTGACGAGCCCGGCGACGACTGACCTGGGCGAACCGGTCAGGTTTCGTTGCCAGGGGCCGATATGGCGGTATGGCTCGCAGACTGCCCGTTGCGCTCATCGGCGCCCTCCTCAGCGTGTTCGCCATCGGCTGCGGCGTGACCGCCCTCGAAGCGGACTCGCCCGACGACGACTACAAGTACCGACCTGGCCAGGGCGCGTTCTCGGTGGTCTTCCCCAGCTCACCCGAGATCGCCCCGGTCGACCAGCAGCTGGGCGCGGGCATCACCATGTCGGGCACCCAGGCGTCCTTCGAGGCGCCCTCGGGCACCTACGGGGCGATGATCGCGGCCTACCCCAACAATGTCCCCCTGTTGCCGCTGGAGCAGGGCCTCCACGGGGCCCGCGACGGCGCCATCTCCGCAGCGTCCGCTCGGCTTGGAGATTCGAAGCCCATCGAGATCAACGGCCACCACGGTATCCGCTTCAACTTCAGCGTCGACGGCGGCGTGGGCGAGGCGGCCGTGTTCAACAAGGGTCGCCACATGTACATCGTGATCGGCGTCGGCCGAGAGGAGGCCCGCGACCGTTTCGCCAAGTTCGTGGGCTCCATCGACTTCGAGGAGGGTTAGCCCCCGGCCCCCGCCCCGCCGGGTGGGGGGTAGCCTGCGGGCGATGCAGCGCCGAATCGTGGGGATTGAGACCGAATACGGGGTCACCTGCACGCTTCGCGGCCAACGGCGGCTCAGCCCCGACGAAGTGGCCCGCTATCTGTTCCGACGGGTCGTCAGCTGGGGACGCTCCTCCAACGTCTTCCTGGCCAACGGCGCCCGGCTGTACCTCGACGTCGGCTCGCACCCCGAGTACGCCACCCCGGAGTGCGACTCGTTGGCCGACCTGGTGGCCCATGACAAGGCGGGGGAGCGCATCCTGGAACAGCTCCTCGGCTCGGCCGAGCAGCGCCTCCACGACGAGGGCATTCGCGGCGACGTGTACCTCTTTCGCAACAACACCGACTCGGCGGGCAACTCCTACGGCTGCCACGAGAACTACCTCACCAGCCGCTCCGACGACCTGGCTCACTACAGCGAGGTGCTCATCCCGTTCCTGGTGAGCCGCCAAATCTGGGCCGGGGCAGGCAAGGTCATCACCACCACCCGCGGGTCGCACTTCTCGGTCTCCCAGCGGGCGGAGCACATCTGGGAGGGCGTCAGCTCGGCCACCACCCGCAGCCGGCCGATCATCAACACCCGCGACGAGCCCCATGCCGACGCGGAGCGTTTCCGACGCCTGCACGTCATCGTGGGCGACACCAACATGTCCGAGTACGTCACCTACCTGAAGGTGGGGGCCACCATGTTGATGCTCCGCATGCTGGAGGACCCCACGGTGGTGCTGCGCGACATGACGCTGGAGAACCCCATCCGGGCCATCCGGGAGATCAGCCACGACCTCACCGGACGCCAGCGGGTGCGCCTGGCCAACGGGCGCGAGGCCTCCGCCCTGGAGATCCAAGGCGAGTACCTGGATCGAGCGCTGCGCTACGCCGCCAATCACGAACTGAACCCCCAGGAGAAGCAGTCGTTGCTCATGTGGGAACACGTCATGGAGGGCCTCGAAGACGACCCGATGACGCTGGATCGCGAGCTCGACTGGGTGATCAAGTACCAGCTGGTGGAGGCCTATCGCGCCCGGCACGGCCTGGCCCCCGACGACGCCCGGCTGGCGTTGCTCGACCTGCAGTATCACGACATCAACCGGGACCGGTCGGTGTTCTACAAGCTGCAGCGGCGCGGGCTGGTGGAACGCATGGTGGACGACTACCAGATCGCCGAGGCGGTCGACCTGGCGCCGCAGACCACCCGGGCACGCATGCGGGGCGAGTTCATCCGCCGTGCCAAGGAGCGCAAGCGCGACTACACGGTGGACTGGGTGCACCTGAAGCTGAACGACCAGACCCAACGCTCGGTGTTGTGCAAGGACCCGTTCCTGTCCCAGGACGAGCGGGTGCAGCACCTCATCGACAGCCTGTAGCCGGTGAACCGCACCGACGGGTTGTGCCGAGCGGTCCGCCAGGCCGTGGCTGGAGCGTAGATGCCGACGTTCCGCACCGGTCGGGTGAGCGAGCTGATCGCCGACCGCCCCGGGCTGCAACGCGTCCGGGTGGCCCTCGCCCCGGACGGGCCCCGGTCAGGGCAGCCCGACGCACGGGCCTACGTGCTCACCGACCTGATCGGCCCGGTGGCGGTTGGCGACTCGGTGGTGTGCAACACCACCGCGGTCGAGCTGGGGCTGGGCACCGGCGGCTGGCACGTCGTGCACTGGAACCTGTCCCGCTCCTCGTTCTCCAAACCCGGGCCGGATCACATCATGAAGCTGCGCTACACGAGCCTGCAGTTCGACGCCGGCACCGACGAGCTGGCCCACCCCGAGGCCGCCGACCAGCCTTTGGGTGGGGTTCCGGTCGTGGCCTGCTCGCTGCACTCCCAGATGGCGGTCGTCGCCGCCACGGTGGCCAGGCTGCGGCCCGAGGCCCGGATCGCGTACGTGATGACCGACGGCGCTGCCCTGCCGCTCGTGATGTCGGATCTGGTGTTCAACCTGAGAGACGCCGGGGTGCTGTGTGGCACCGTGACTGCCGGCCACGCCTTCGGTGGCGACCTGGAGGCCGTCTCGGCGGCCTCGGCATTGGGCCTGGCCCGGCACGTGCTGGAGGCCGACGTGATCGTGGCCGCCATGGGGCCCGGCGTGGTGGGCACCGGCACGGCGCTGGGCACCACCTCGGTGGAGGTGGCCCAGCTCCTCGACCTGACCCGGAGGCTCGATGGCGTCCCGGTGCTGGCGGTGCGAGCCTCCGACGGCGACGGCCGCGAGCGCCACCGCGGATCAGCCACCACACTGCGACGGCCGCGCGGCTGTGCTCGGCCCGCCCGCTGGTAGCGGCGGTGCCGCCGGAGGCCACCGAGCTACCCGGCGTCGAGGCGGCCGAGGCCGTGGACGTGCCCGACCCCGCCGACACCCTGGCGCAGCTCGGCATCCGGGTGACCACCATGGGCCGCGGCCCCGATGCCGACCCGCTCTTCTTCGCGTCGGCGGCTGCTGCCGGGGCGCTTGGGGCCCAGCTCGTGGTCTGAGCGTCGACGGTCGGCGAACCTCGCGCTCCGACCTCCGACCTCCCACTTCCCACCTGCGCCTAGTTTGGTGCGTTCGATTCGCAACCACCGGGAGCCTGCCATGACCGATCTCAACGGAGCCACCGTGCTCGTCACCGGCGCGGCGAGCGGCATTGGGCTGCTGATGGCCGAGCAGTTCGCGCGGCGGGGGGCGTCGCTCGTGCTGTGGGACGTCAACGCGGAGGCGTTGGACGCTGCCCGGGCGAGGGTGGCGCTGGCCGGCACGGTCGCCCACACCGACACCGTCGACGTGGGCGACCAGGTGGCAGTGGCCGCAGCGGCGGATCGCGTGGGCCAGGCGGTGGGCGGGGTGGACGTGTTGGTGAACAATGCCGGCATCGTGTCGGGTCGGCCGCTCGCCGAACTGACGCCCGAGCAGGTGGAGCGCACCTTTCGGGTCAACGTGCTGTCGCTCTTCTGGGTGACCCAGGCGTTTCTGCCCGGCATGGTTGACCGCAACCGGGGCCACGTCGTCACCATCGCGTCTGCGGCCGGCCTGGTGGGGGTTGCCCGCCAGACCGACTACTCGGCGTCCAAGCATGCGGCGGTGGGTTTCGACGAGTCGCTCAGGGCGGAGCTGGCCACCTCCGGGACCGACGTGCACACCACGGTCGTCTGCCCGTACTTCATCGACACCGGCATGTTTGACGGGGTGGTCACGAGATTCCCGAGCCTGTTGCCCATCCTGAAGCCGGACCGGGTGGTGGACCAGATCATGCGGGCGATCGAACGCGACCGGGCCCAGATCATCATGCCGCCCCTCATCCGCACCCTCCCAGCCCTCCGGGCGCTGCCGGTTGCGGTGTTCGACCGCGCCATGGGCTTCTTCGGGGTGAATGCCTCCATGGACCACTTCACGGGGCGCACCAGCGCCGAAGCTGTCGGGGCGGCGTCGACGCGATAGCGCCCGGGGAGCGGTGCCCATTGGGCGGCGCCCTGGCTGACCTAGAGTGACCCTCCGGTGTCCACGAAGAAGCTCGAACGACAGCTCAACCTCATTGCGGCGCTGATGGAGAGTTCCCGGCCCCTTCGGGCCGACGAGATCCATCAGCGCGTCGAGGGCTATCCGGAGGGACACGACTCGTTCCACCGGGCGTTCGAGCGAGACAAGGACGACCTCCGGGCCATGGGCCTGCCGATCGTCATGGAGGAGCTGGGCCATGTCGACCCGCCGGTGGTGGGCTACACCATGACCGACGCCGACTACGGCATGGACGATCCCGAGTTGGCCACCGACGAGCTGGCCGCCCTGCACCTGGCCACCTCCATTGTGCGGCTTCGCGGCCTGGATGACGATTCGGGCCTGTGGAAGCTGTCGGGCAACCTGGGGGACGGGGTCGGGTCGCCCGTGTCGTTGTCGGCGGAGGTTCCCACACCGCCGCGGCTGCTTCCGCTGTTCAGCGCCGTCAGCGAGCAGGCGACCGCCTCGTTCACCTATCGCGAGGCCGAACGCCTGGTCGACCCGGAACGGCTTGAGTACCGGCGGGGGCACTGGTACCTGGCAGCGTTCGACCGAACCCGAGGCGACCGGCGATCCTTTCGGGTGGACCGCATCGGCGATCGGATCGAGTTGGGCGCCCCCGGCTCGGCGAACCCGCCAGCGGCTCCCGACGAGACCGAGCGCCACCCCTGGACCTTCGAGGACGGCCCCACCGATGAGGTCATCCTCACCGTCGACGCCCTCGTGGCGCCCGTGGTTCGCCTGGAAGTGCCCGATGCTCGCGTCCTCGAAGCACGCGACGACGGCTCGCTGCTGTTGTCGGTTCTGCTCACCCGCTGGGAGCCCTTCCGGGCCTACGTGCTGAGCCACCTCCACCACGTCGAGGTGATCGAGCCCGCGTGGGCACGCGACGACCTCGTGGCGTGGGTGCGTCAGGTGGCCGAGGTGTCGACGTGAGCAGCCGCACTACCGCCGGCGACCGGCTGCGGCGCATCCTGGCCGTGTTGCCGTGGGTGGCCGAACGCCCGGGCATCACGGTGGACGAGGTGATCGAACGGTTCGGGCTGACCCGGGAGGACCTACTGGCCGACCTGGACGTCGTCTTCATGGTGGGCGTGTACCCCTACACCCCCGACGCGTTGGTGGACGTGGTCATCGACGAGGACGATCAGATCGAGGTGCGCCTCGGCGAGGCATTCCGTCGGCCGCTGCGGCTGACGCCCGCCCAAACCCTGGCACTGCTGGCTGCCGGCTCCGCATTGCTGGCCACGCCCGGCACCGACCCTGACGGCCCGCTGGCGCGCGGGCTGGCCAAGCTCGCTCGATCGGTCGGCGCCGATCCGGCGACGACCTTGAAGGTGGATCTGGGCGACACCGGAACCGGCTCACAGCGGGAGCTGCTCGAACGTGCCCTGGCGGAGGACCGGCAGGTGCGCCTGCACTACTACACGTTGGGTCGGGACACCGCAGAGGAGCGGGTGGTCGACCCCTGGCTCCTGCGAAACGAGACCGGCCACTGGTACCTCTCGGCCTACTGTCACCGAGCCGGGGCGCCGCGTACGTTCCGTTTGGATCGCATCCTTGATGCGGAGGTCCTGAAGCACCATCGGGCTCACGCCGCGCCCGGTGACGCCCTCCCCAGCCTGCGCCCCGAACCGAGTTCGCCGGTGGTGGAGGTGACGGTGCCGGACCGGTTCCGTTGGATCGCCGAGACCTATCCGGTGGAATCCGTGACCGAGCTCGACGGCGGCATGCTCGCCATCTCGCTGGCCGTGTCGGGCCCCGCCTGGTTGTCGCGGCTCATGCTGCGCCTCGGTCCGGACGCCTCGATGCAAGGCCCGGAGGATCTCCTGGCCGCTGCCAGGTCCGCCGCAGGCGAGGTGCTGGCGCGCTACGAGCGGGGAGGCACACCGTGAACCCGCGGGCGGGCGGCGACGCCCCGGCACGGTCCCAGGGCACCTGGGTGGTGCCGGCTCCGCAACTGGACGATGACGGCAAGCCGGCGCCCACTCGTGCGCCCTACCCCAAGAGCTCGGTGACGCCGGCAGCGGCGCCGGCCGCCCGGGTTCGGGCGAACCCCGACGTCGAGGCGCCACGCGCCGAACCCGCGCCGCCGCAGCCGTCGATGCGGGCCACCGGCGGTGCGGCCGCCGACGATGGACGGGCGGTCGGGCGGGCCGACGACGCGCCGAGCGACAGCGACCCGGCGGGCGGGTCGACCGCCCACAGGGGGTCGGTCTCCCCCCGGGTTCGCAACTGGCTGGAGACCATCGCCGTGTTTGCGGTCGGGCTGGTGCTGGCGCTGGTGCTGCGCTCCTACGTCCTGCAGGCGTTCTCCATTCCCTCGGATTCCATGGTGCCCACGTTGGTGCAGGGTGACCGGGTGGTGGTGTGGAAGCCCAGCGACGCCATTTCCGGTCTCAATCGCGGAGACGTGGTGGTCTTCGAACGCCCGAACGTGCCGGAGTGCCCGTTTGCCCCACAGGACCCGAAGGACCTCATCAAGCGCCTCATCGGCCTCCCTGGCGAGGAGGTATTCAGCCAGAACGGCCAGGTCACCATCGACGGACGGCTGATCGACGAGAGCTACCTGCCGCCTGGCACCGCCACCGAGTTCGACCGGCCCATCACCGTGCCCGAGGGTCGCATTCTGATGCTGGGGGACAACCGAGGCGCGTCGAAGGACGGACGCTGCTTTGGCCCCATCGAAGAGGATGCCATCGTGGGCCGGGCCACCACCCGGGTGTGGCCGGTCGACCGATGGGGCGGGTTGTAGCCCGCCCAACAGGCCGAACTACCCACGACGCTCGGTTTTCCGACGTCCCGGGTAGCCTGGAATGCCTATGTCCGAGCGCCCCGGCACACCAGCCTCGCCGGTGCCTCCGACCCGTCCCGGTGGTTCCTCCGTGCGCCTGCCGCGGATCCGAGCCCAGGACCTCGCCGAAGAACCAGCCCCGGGTCGACCCGCGCCTTCGGCGCCGAAAGGTCGCCCCAGCGGCATTCCGGTCACCGGCCCGGCCAGCCCACAGCCACTGTCCCGGCGGGCCGGATCCTCGCCCGATGCGCTTCGGCGGGCCGCTCCCGACGAGCTGATTCCCGGCGTCACAGCGGGGCGAAAGGCCGCGTTGGGACTGGGACGGCGCCGCCGCAACCGCACCATCTCGACGGCGCGGTGGCTGGCGGAGTGGCTGGTCGTGCTCACCGTTGCGTTGCTCGTGGCGGTCGGAGTCAAGACCTATGTGTTCCAGGCGTACTCCATCCCCTCGGCTTCGATGAGTCCCACCCTCGAGGAGGGCGATCGGGTGTTGGTCTCCAAGCTCTCCACGGCCTTCTCCGACCCGGACCGGGGCGACGTGGTGGTGTTTCGGCGGCCGCCCACGTACCGGCCGGGCGACCCCGAAGCCCCCACCCACCTCATCAAGCGGGTCATCGGCCTGCCGGGGGAGCGCGTGTCGGGAGCGGGCGGCAAGGTGCTGATCGACGGGGAACCCCTGGATGAGCCCTGGCTCAACGACGGTGTCTCCACGGTGGTCGAGCGGCCCATCAAGGTCCAGGCCGGGCAGCTGCTGGTGTTGGGCGACAACCGGGGTGGCTCGGAGGACGGTCGCTTCTTCGGCACCATCTCGCCCGACCTCATCGAGGGGCGGGCGGTCGCCACCATCTGGCCGCCCAACCGTCTGGGTGGGTTGTAGCGACCGTTCCCCACCCGTCAGGGGGTGGGCCCCGGCGCCCTCCGGGCCTCGTCGAGGCGCTCCGGGTGGGTGCTGCTGACCGCATCCAGGCCCATGGCGGCGAACTCCCGGATCATTCGCACATGAACCGCGCCGCGCCCGACACACAGCAGCCCGAATCGGTGAAACATCGCCGTGAGACCACCGGTCCACTGCCCAAACTCCATCGCCTGGCCATCGATACCCAGGTCGCGTAGCTGCGCAGCGTGCCGCTCCGGCCCGTCGGACATGGCGCCCAAGGGCGCCTCGTGGAGGAGCCGGGGGCGAAGCGGCCCGAAGTCGGCGGAGGCCCGCGCCAGCACCTCCAGGTCCCCACAGCGCACCCAGGTGCGCTCGGTGGCACCCGCACCCAGCGCCGCAATCACCAACGCGTCCAGCGCCTTGCGGCCCTCCACCCGGATGGACACCAGCGGCGCCGACGCGGCGTCCAGCGCCAGCAGGTCGGCCAGGGGCAACGCCGGAGCGTCGGCGGCGGCCAGCTGGGTTCTGGCGCGGCGCCGCCAACCCACGGAGGCGCTACGGGCAACAACGACCACCCCGTCGGCGCTGAGGTGCCCGGTGGCCTCCCAGCCGTCGGCCCCCAGGCGGCGCGCCAACTGGAAGCCCTCCGCCGAGTGGTCCGCGACCCGCTCTGGGGCGCCGCCGTCGGCAAGGTAGCGGACCGGTTCGCCCAGGGTCGGATGTGCCATGGCCCCATGGTGGGCCGTCGTCCCCTCTGGGGCCAACCCGGCTGCCCGGCCAGATTGCCGAAGCGGCCCGGCCAGATTGCCGAAGATCTGCGGTCGCGACCACTCAACACGCTTCGCGATCTACCGATACGACAAGGGTGCGACATGCAGACACCGAGGTACAACCATGGCACTGATCCGAGCAACCTGCTCCGACTGCGGGGACGTTGAGTTGCGGTCCAGTGGCCTGCAACTGCGAGTGTGTGCCGAAACCGGCGCGGCGACCTACGTCTTCAGGTGCCCCAGCTGCACCATGGCCGAGGTTCGCCCGGCCCAGGACGACGTGGTGGACGTGCTGGTATCGGCGGGGGTCTCCCTCACCCGCTGGTCGCTCCCCGCCGAGCTGACCGAGCGCCGCGACGGGCGGCCCATCACCCACGACGACCTGCTGGACTTCCACGAACTGCTTCAGGACGACAGCTGGCCGGCCGCCATCGGCCAACTCTGAGGCGTTCCCCGGGCAACAAGCCCGGTTGGGGTCCCGCATCTAGACTGCGGCGGTGGCCCTGGCCCCGATCGCTTCCTCCAACCCTCTCGCCCTGATCGACAGCCTCGGTGGGGGAGAGCTGCTGGCCATCCTGGTCATGCTCATGGTGGTGGTCGGTCCTGACCGTCTGCCGGAGGTGGCCCGCAAGATCGGCCGGGGCATCGCACAGGCCCGGCAACAGATCGCCTCCATGTCGACCGAGGTGCGCGATGTCGTCGACGACCCGGCCATGCAGCCGCTGCGGGAGATCGGCGAGTTCGCCATGCGGCCGCGCCAGAAGCTGAGCGAGATCGTCAAGCTGGCCGAACTGGACCTGACCGAGGAAACGGCGGCCAAGCAGGCGGAGGCCGATCGAGCGGCCGCTGCCGCCGAACCGGGCGAGCCCCCTCGAGACGGCCCGCAACAGCCACCCAACATCGATGACAAGCTGGGCGACCGCCCGCCGCGACCCGAGGACGTGCACCTTGCCGCCTCCCGGCAGGCGCGAGAGACCCAGGCTGCGGCAGCCCCCGCCGTCACCGACGCGGAGCCCGAGCCTGCCGGCTCAGAGGACCAACCACCCCTCGGCGCGGCCGACCCCGCGTTCACCACACGCGGCGCCCCCCTCGACACCGCCCGAATCGAGCGCCCGGATCCGACGGAATCGTCGGCCGGGTCACCCAATGACACGACACACGGCGACACACCACCCGGCGACACACCACCCGGCGCCTCGACGCCGACGGGCGCCGCCAAACACAGCGCCTTCACCGCCGGTGGCCGCCCGCTGGGCACCCCCGATCAAGCCGACACGCACTCGTGAGTACCGGAGCTGCCACGACGGCCGACGCAGCGACGCGCGGCCCAGGCGACATGAGCCTCATCGAGCACCTGCGCGAGCTGCGCAACCGGCTGGTGCGCTCGGCGCTCGCCATCCTGGTGGGCGCCATCGTGGGGTGGATCTTCTATGAGCGCATCTTCGACCTCCTCACGCTGCCGTACTGCGACGTGGTCGAGCCCGCACGAGGCACCTGCGCTCTGACCAGCTTCGACCCGCTGGAGCCCTTCGGGTTCCGGGCGCAGGTGGCCGCCTACTCGGGCATCTTCATCGCCCTGCCGGTGATCTTCTATCAGCTGTGGCGCTTCATCGCCCCCGGCCTCTACCGCAAGGAAAAGACCTACGCCGGCCTCTTTGTGGGGATCTCCACCACCCTGTTCCTGGCCGGCGCTGCGGTGGCCTACCTGACGCTGCCCAAGGCCCTCGACTTCCTGTTGAACGTGGGAGGCGAGGGCATCGACAACCTCACCAACGTCACCAAATACACCACGCTGGTGCTGTTCACCATGGCGGCGTTCGGGGTGGGGTTCGAGTTTCCCGTGGTGCTCGTGGCCCTGCAGTTCGTCGGCCTGGTGCAGCCAGCAACGCTGGCTCGGTGGCGCCGGGAGGCCATCGTGGGTATCACCGCACTTGCGGCGCTGATCACCCCCAGCGTCGATCCCATCTCCATGTTCGCACTGGCCATTCCCCTCTATCTGTTCTACGAACTGTCGATTCTGATGGGCCGATTCATCGTCAGGCGGCGAGAGAAGGCGCTGCGCGCCTCGTGATCGGCGCCGATGACGCCATCGTCCCCGACGAGTTCCAGTTGCGGGCGATCGAGGCCATCGACGACGGTGAGTCCGTGCTGGTGGCCGCTCCCACCGGCGCCGGCAAGACCCTGGTGGCCGAACACGCCGTCGATCGGGCGCTGGCTCGGGGCAACCGAGCGTTCTACACCACGCCCATCAAGGCGCTGTCGAACCAGAAGTTCCGTGACTTCGCCGCCCGCTGGGGTTCGTCCAGGGTCGGTCTGCTCACCGGCGACAACTCGGTGAACGGATCGGCCGACCTGGTGGTGATGACCACCGAGGTGCTGCGCAACATGATCTACGTCGCCAGTCCCAACCTGGCCGGGTTGGGGGTGGTGGTCATGGACGAGGTGCACTACCTGGCCGACCCGCAGCGGGGGCCGACCTGGGAGGAGGTCATCATCCATGCCCCAGCCGGGGCGCAGCTGGTGGCCCTCTCGGCCACCGTGTCCAACTCCGAGCAGCTCGGCGACTGGATCAGGGCGCTCCGCGGGCCCACCCGCACCGTCATCGAGCACCAGCGGCCGGTGGAACTCCGTCCGCTCTATCTGGTGGGCGACCGCAGCTCGCCGGACGACCACCTGCTACCCCTGCTGGTGAACGGGCGCCCCAACCCGGAAGGACACCGTTTCGATCCGACCGTGGCCTCCGGCCGGCGTCGCGGCGCAGCGCCTCCGACCCGCCGGAGGGGTCGCTACACCGCGCCGCGCAAGGTGGAGACGGTGGAACGTCTGGACGGCGAGGGGCTGCTCCCGGCCATCTGGTTCATCTTCAGCCGCAACGGCTGCGACGAGGCCATGGCCGCCTGCCGCGACGCCGGCCTTCGGCTCACCAGCCCGGAGGACCGTGCCCTCATCCGCACCATTGCGGCAACGCACACGGCGGCGCTGAACCCGTCAGATCTCCAGGTCTTGGGCTACGACCGCTGGCTGGCCGCGTTGGAGGCGGGCGTCGCAGCGCATCATGCCGGCATGGTGCCGGCGTTCAAGGAGGCCGTGGAGGAGGCCTTCACGCTGGGGCTCATCAGGGTGGTCTTCGCCACCGAGACCTTGGCGCTGGGCATCAACATGCCGGCCCGCACCGTGGTCATCGACAAGCTCACCAAGTTCACCGGCGACGGGCACGACTTCCTCACACCGGCCCAGTTCACCCAGCTCACCGGGCGGGCGGGCCGCCGGGGCATCGACGAACTCGGCTACGCCGTGGTTGCCTGGTCGCCCTTCGTCACCTTCGACCAGGCGGCGACCCTGGCGGCCAGCCGCGAGTACCCGCTGACCTCTGCGTTCCACCCGACCTACAACATGGTGGCCAACCTGGTGTCGCGCTACGAACGGGACGAAGCGTTGGGCGTGTTGCAGCGGAGCTTCGCCCAGTTTCAGGCCGACGCCGACCTGGTGCGCCTTCGGGCCCGCCTCGACCGGATGGAGACGCAGCTGGCCGACGCAGTCCCCCGCACCAGCTGCCAGCTGGGCGATGCTGCCGAATACGCTGCGCTGTCGGCCGCCGAGGGCTTGTCGGCACCGGGAACAGGATCGCCGACGAAACACACACCCGAGTCCGGCATCGATCCGGCCATCACCATGGCCGTGGGTGACCTGGCGCCGGGTGAGGTCATCGAACACCCAACCCGCCGGGACCCGGTCGTGATCCTGTCGGTGGCCCACCGTTCCCGCAACCGTGTCCGACTTCGGGTCGCCGCCGACAACGGTCAGCCCGAGCGGTTGACCCACATGGACTTCGCCGACGAACCCGCCGTCCTGGGTCGGGTGCAGCTGCCGGTTCCCTATCGGCCGGAGTCCGATCAGTTCGCCCTCGATGCGGCGGTCGCCCTCCGCCGCGCCAATCCTCGACGCTTGGCCGCCAACGCTCGGCCGTCGTCAGCCCACGGGGCGCCTGCGGACTCGGGGCCCGCTGCGGCACAGCAACAACCGGGGCCCGGATCTGCGGCCGGCGCCCCGATCGTGAATGGCACGGCCGCCGACCACCCCGTTGCGGCCTGTCCCGATGCCGCCGACCACGTCTCGGCCATCAACGAGGTGGCGCGTCTGCGCGACGACCTGTCGTCGCTGCGCCGGCGCATCGCCGGCCGTAGTTCCGCACTCGAGGAGGGCCTGGCCGCGCGACTGCAGGTGCTGGAGGCCCGGGGCTACCTGGCCGGCTGGGAACTCACCCCCGCAGGTCGTCGGCTGGCCCGCCTCTACCACGAGGCCGATCTGGTCATCACCCACGCCATGGAGACGGGGCTGTTGGACGGCCTCGATGCCGCCGAGTTGGCCGGCTTGGTCTCGGTCTTCACCTACGAGCACCGCAGCTCCGAACCGCCGCCGCAGCCTCGGTTCCCCAACTCGCTGCTGCGGCGCCGCTTCGGGCAGATCGAGCGGGCCGCACGGCAGGTCAATGACGCCGAGGAATCGGCCGGATTGCCCCACACCCGGGCACCGGATCCCGGCATGGTGGAGGTGGCCTACGCCTGGGTGGCAGGTGCCGGGTTGGCCGACCTGGTGGACGACCAGCTGACAGGGGGCGACTTCGTGCGCTGGATCCGCCAGCTGATCGACCTCACCCGCCAGATCGCCGAGGTGACCGATCGTCGCGATCTGGCTGCGACGGCCCGCGCTGCCGTCGACGGGCTGCACCGCGGCGTCGTCTCCACCATGTCGGAGCTGGAGTTCACCGACGACGCCGACCCCGAGTCGGGGACCGCCACCGAGGACCCCGCCCAGTGACCATCTCGAAGGGCCAGGCGTGGGGTTGGCAGGGGGCGCTCGAGGCCCCGGGTCGCCTCGCGGCCTCCGACGCCAGCCTGGCCGCGCTGGTGGGTCAGGCGGTCCTCGCCGGCCAGCCCCCTGCGCCGGTTGGGCTCAGCGGAGGCGACCTGTACCGCACCCTGGGTGGCGACACGGCATCTCGCCACCCGTCCGACCCCGACGCCTGGCACTACCCCATCGATGCCCTGGTGGTTCGGACGACCGCTGGCGGCGAGCGGCGCGACCCCAGGGTGGCCGTGGCCCACGTCATCGGGTTCGCCGCACCTCCCGGCGGCCGCACCAGGCGTGCCGCAACCGCTGCGCTGAGGGCGCGAGGTAGCTCGGCGCTGGTACGGGCGCCGTGGTTTGTGGACGAGACGCTGGTGGCGGCGAACGCCGCATTTGTGGCCGACTGGAATGTCGCCCCACGCGGTCACCCCAACGATGGGCGCCTCGACGCAACCCGGGGCGCCCTCCCGACACGCGACCGGCGTCAGCTGGCCGGGCGGCTCGTCGCCGGGACGCACGTTCCCCATCCCGGACTGGCCACCTCCAGGACGGCATCGCTCGAAGCCGGCCCGGGTCCATGGCGGCTGTTCATCGACGGGGCCGACGCCGGGTTGGTCGACGACTTTGACGTCCGGGTGATCCCCGACGCCATCACCGTGGTGGTGTAGCGGGTCCGGCCACCGGCCGTCCGCACCGACCTTGAGGCAGCACCTGCCCTGAGCCAGCACCTACATTGAGGAAGTGCCCGACCCAGCCAACACCGAGGCCGCCGACGCGCACCTCCGGGTCAACCGCCACATCGACGGCGTGGCCGACCAGCTCGTGGACGTCTCCCAGCGCATCCACGCCGACCCCGAGTTGGCCTACGCCGAACACCGCGCCCACGACCTGCTCTGCGATGCCTTGGAGGGCGCCGGCCTGCCCGTCACGCGACGCGCGTACGGCCTGGAGACCGCGTTCGAGGCTCGAGCCGGTGGGGGAGCGGGCCCGACCGTGGCCATCATCTGCGAGTACGACGCGCTGCCCGGCATCGGGCATGCCTGCGGCCACAACATCATCGCCGCCGCCGGGCTGGGCGCCGCGTTGGGCGCCGCAACGGTGGTCGACGAGCTGGGCGGCAACCTCGTGGTGCTGGGCACCCCGGCCGAGGAGGGCGGCGGCGGGAAGATCGCCATGATCGATGCCGGGGCGATGGAGGGCATCGATGCCGCCATGATGGTGCACCCCTCATCTGCCGACGTCGAAACGATGCACGCCATTGCCGTGCAGCAGTTGCGGGTGACCTACCGCGGCCACGCATCCCACGCGGCCGCCCACCCCGAACTCGGACGCAACGCCCTGGACGCCGCAGTGTTGGGCTACAACGCCATTGCGGCGCTTCGCCAGCACATCGCCCCCGACGAGCGCATCCACGGCATCTTCACCGAAGCCGGCGAGCAACCCAACGTGGTACCCCGCAGGGCGGCGGCCCACTACTACGTCAGATCCGGCACGCTCTCCCGCCTGGGCGAGCTGAGGCCCCGGGTGCTCGCAGCGCTCGAAGGCGGCGCGCTCAGCGCTGGATGCGAGATGGACGCCAGCTGGGTGGCGGCACCGTATGCCGAGCTGGTGCACAACCGCACCCTTGGGGCCCGATACGCCGCCCACGCCCACTCCCTCGGCCGCACCGTGGCCGGGCCGGAGCACGCCCATCGCACCATCGGGTCCACCGACATGGGCAACGTCAGCCTGCTGGTTCCCAGCATCCATCCAACCATCGCTGCGGCGCCGGCCGGCAGCTCCATCCACACCGAGGCGTTCGCCGAGGCCGCATCGGCACCCAGCGGCGACGCTGCGGTGGTCGACGGCGCCAAGGCACTCGCCGGCGTGGCCGTCGACCTCTGGGCCGACCCCGCCCTCTTGGCGGCAGCACAAGCCGAGTGGCGGGAGGCCCGTGGCCAGTAGGACCCGAACCGGGATCGCCGGTCCCGGGCCCGTAGCGGAATAGTCTCGGCCCGTGTTCACCTACCAGGCCGAGGAGTACTCCGACGACGAGACGGCGGGGCTTCGGCGCTACTTCACCAACCTCGACCGGCCGGTGTTCGCGCTGGTGAACCTGCCCGAGGTCGTGAAGGGGGCGCTCTTCGCCCGCTACTCACGCTCGTCAAAGTCGCTGCGGCGCCTGTTTCTGGACGAGTTCGCCGGCGACCTGGATGTGGCCGCCCGCGAGAGCACCGATGCCGGCGTCGGGCTGGAGCGGGCCGAGAAGCTGTACGAGAAGGTGTTCGTCGAGTACGGCGACGACTCGGTGGCCCAGCTCGGTGGCGTGCACCTGGCGTGTGAGCAGGCCTCGAACCTGCTGACCAAGCTGCTGGAGTGGGGCCGCTTGGCCAGCTACCTGGAGCAATCCACCCGATACATCCCCTACGACGCACGGGTCAACGGCCGGTTCCGTTACTACCGCGACCCCGAGATCCTCGCCTCACGCCTGGGGGCCCGCTACGTCGGCGACCTCGACTCGATGTTCGATGCCTACTCCGGCCTGCTACCGGTCCTCGGCGAACACTTCCGCCATGCACATCCCAAGGCCGACGACGACTCGGACTTCGTCTACCGCCAGTCCATCCGAGCCAAGTCATTCGACGCGCTCCGCGGGCTGCTCCCCGCAGCCGCGCAGTCCAACGTGGGCATCTACGGAAGCGGACAGGCGTACGAGGCCCTGTTGTTGCGGCTGCGCGCCCATCCGTTGCCCGAAGCCCGAAGCTACGCCGAGGACATGCTGGCCGAGCTGCGCAAGGTGATCCCCTCGTTCTTGCGGCGCGTCGACGTGCCCGATCGGGGTGGGGCGTGGAGCAACTATCTTGCCGACAACCGCGCGGCCATGGGCGAGGTGGCCCAGCGGCTCCTGGACGGGCGGGTGGACGCCGAGTCCGAGGCCACGGTCAAGCTCATCGACTGGGACCCCGAGGCCGAGGTCAAGATGATCGCCGCCATGCTGGCCCCGCACAGCCACCTGAGCGACTCCACCTTGCTCGCCGAAGTCGCCGCCATGTCCGCCGACGATCGCCGGACGGTGGTGAAGGCCTACGTCGGCCAGCGATCCAATCGTCGCCACAAGCCCGGTCGGGCGCTCGAGCGCGTGAACTACCGATTCGAGGTCGTGGCCGACTACGGGGCATTCCGCGACCTGCAACGGCATCGAATGATGACGATCGAGTGGCAGAACCTGACCCCCCACCACGGGTACCTGAGGCCCGAGGAGGTCGACGATGCCGGAGCCGCCGAGGCCTACGACCGGGCCATGGCGACGTCTGCGGGTCTCCATGACGCACTCGCCAAGAAGTTCCCTGACCGCGCGTCCTACGCCGTCGCGCTCGGCTACCGGGTGCGATTTGTGATGAACCTCAACGCCCGGGAGGCCATGCACCTCACCGAGCTTCGTTCGGCACCGCAGGGCCACGCCAGCTACCGCGTGGTTGCCCAGCAGATGCATCGGCTGATTGGCGATCAGGCCGGCCACCGCCTCGTGGCCGACATGATGAGCTACGTGGACCACGGCAGCGGTGTCGAGCTGGAACGCCTGGAGGCCGAGCGGCGGGCTGAGGCACGGCGCAACTCGCAGTAGTGGCCACGTCCTCAGGCTCCCGGGTGGACGACGAGCGGCGCAGGTAGTAGGCAACGCACCGGCTCCGACCGGGGCCGCGGTAGGCATCGTCGCCGGCGCGCTCTACGATGCCGCTCCGTCACCCACTTACGTTCCGAGGATCGCACCCATATGGCTGCCGACGAAACCGACGACATTGAGGAAATCGATGAGGAGCTCGACGCCTCCGACGACGAAGACCTCGACGAAGACCTCGATGACGACCTCGACGAGCCATTGGTGGACGACGACGTCGACGGGGATGATGACGACGAGGACGATGATGCCCCGGCGCCGCCCAAACCCGCCGACGACGAGGACGATGAGGAGGAGCTGGGCCCCGACGACGTCGAGGACGACCTCGACACCATCCTGAAGGGCAAGATCGCCTCGGCTGATGACCTCGACGACGACGAGGATGAGGACGAGGACGACGCACCCGTCAAGCCGGTGCGCAAGACCTCCTCGGAACAAGCCGATGGGGTCACCGCCAAGCAGGAGGGTGAGTTCACCTGTCCCGGCTGTTACATGGTGGTTCACCCGCGCCAGTTCGGCCGCCGAGCCTCGCCGACCTGCCCGTTCGGCGAGGAGGATTGCCCGGGCGTGCAGATCGCCTTCGGCACGTCATGAAACCGGCGGGAGCGACGCTCGCTGCGAGCGATGGCGCGCCCGACGACGTCCTCTTCGACACGCCCTTGGCTCGCCTGGCCATCGGTTCAGCGGGCACCATCGACCGCCTCATCACCCGCACCCACGGCCAGGTGGCGCTGAGCGTCACGGTTGCCAGGCTCGTTGGCCACAAGGTTGGCCTGCCGGTGTCGAGCCCCAGCTTCGACGCGCTGGACGAACCTCGCATCCACCCGGTCCGCACCATGGCCCGCGTGTCCAATGTGGCGCCGCTGCGGCCCAGCGACCGATTGTCCGCAACCACCGGCGCCGACGAGCTGCCAGTCGTGGTGGAGCGGCAGGCGGAGGTGGGCAGAACCCCGGACGCGGGTACCACCAACAACGCGGGCGCTGACGAGTACCCGCCCGAAGATGCGACGAGCGACGATGCCGTCACTGCCGATGCGCTGGCCATCCCAGGATACGACGAGTTGGCCGCATCCCAGGTGGTCAAGCGTCTCGACGGGCTGAACCAGGGCGAACTCGCCGCCATCGAGGCCTACGAGCGCAACCACCGCGGCCGTCGCACCATCCTGGGCCGCATCGGCCAGCTCCAGTCCGGCCGGTGACCGCTCCGGTCGCAACCCACGCTGCGCTGCCGGAGCATCTCCCGGCGATCCTCGAGCTGCTTCGCCAGGCACATCGCGACCAGCGGGAGGAACGCGGCGGCGACATGTGGGCGCAGCTGCATGCTGCGCCGCTCACCCGCGACCGCCTGAGGGAGCGCATGGCCTCCGGGCTGGTGCTGGTCGGCACCGTCCTGGACTGCCCGGTCGGGATTGCGGTCGTTCGCCATGAGCCGTTGGCCACCGGGGGGAGGGTGGCGCTCATCGAGGAGCTCTACACCGAGCCCCAGGCGCGCGGCGTCGGGGTCGGGCGTCACATGATGGCGGCGATCACTGCCTGGGCCGAGGCCACCGAGTGTCAGGGGATCGACGCACTCGCGCTTCCGGGCGACCGGTCCACCAAGAACTTCTTCGAGGCGTCCGGGCTGGTGGCACGGGCCATCATCGTGCACCGACCCCTGTGACGGCCGACGGCCCCGCCCCCCAGGTGGCCGTCGGCGCCGTGGTGGTCGTTGACGACCACCTGCTCCTGGTGCGCCGGGGACAGCCGCCTCAGGTCGGCCGATGGAGCCTGCCCGGCGGACGCGTGCAGCACGGGGAGCTCCTGGCCGAGGCGGTGGTGCGCGAACTGGCAGAGGAGACCGGAATCGCCGGGGTCTGCGACGAGCAGATTGGCGTCGCCGAGTTGGTGCCGTCGCCGGGAGATGACCACCAGGGCCACTACGTGGTCATCGACTTCGCGGTCACGCCGTTGGACTCCCACCACCGGATTCGCGCTGGCTCCGATGCCGCCGAGGTGCGATGGGTTCCGACTTGGGACGTGGCCGAACTGGACCTCACACCGGGGTTGGCGGAGTTCCTCTCCGAACACGGGGTGATCGACACCATCGCCAGGTAGCGGCGTGCGCACTCGGCCGCAGAACGCCAGGGGGCCCAGCCTCAGCGGACCCCAGCCCCAGGGGGCGCCGCCTCAGCGGCCCTTCCAGACGGGGTCGCGCTTCTCGATGAACGCCGTGAGGCCCTCGCCGAAGTCCTCGCAGCCGAACATCTTCCCGATGCCCTCGTTCGACAGGCGCCAGCCGGTCTCCTCATCGGCCTCGGCCGACTCCAAAACGATCTTGCGGCTCTCCCGCACCGCCAACGGCGCGGCCTTCTCGATCTGAGCGGCCAGCTGCATGGCGCCCTCCAGGGCACCGCTCTCCTCGGTCAGCGCATTGACCCAGCCGAAGTGGTGGGCGCGCGCTGCGGGAAAGTCCAGCCGGCCCGTCAGCACCAGCTCCATGGCGATGTTGCGGGGCAACGCCCTGGGCAGCCGAAACAGCCCACCGCCGGCGGCCACCAGGTTGCGGAGCACCTCGGGCACGCCGAAGACCGCTGTCTCGGAGGCCACCACGAGGTCGCAGGCCAACACGATCTCGGTGCCCCCTGCCAGCGCGGGACCGTCGACGGCGGCGATCACGGGCTTGGTTCGCTCCCGTGCAACGAAGCCGGCGAACCCGCCCTTTTCGGTCACCATGCCGCCGGGGTCGGTGCTCATGGCCTTCAGATCGGCCCCAGCCGAGAAGATCCAGCCCTTGTCGGTGCGGGCCCCGGTGAGGACGGCGACCCACAGGTCGTCGTCGTCCTCCAGCCTGTCGATGGCCGCCTCGATGCCCTGAGCGACGTCGGCGTTGACCGCGTTGCGGGCCTCGGGCCGGTTGATCGTGATCACGGCCACGTGGCCGCGCCGCTCCATGAGCACCTTCTCGTTGCCGTCAATCACGGGCGCTGCCTGAGTCTGGGAATCCTCGTTCGTCATGCCACCAAGCTAGGCGGCGGCGAAGAGCCCAAGCGAGTTGCGATCAGGGCCGCTACTCCTCGGGAACCGTTGCTTCGCCGGACCCGTCCGGGCCGCCCTCGGTCGCCGGTTCGCCCGATGCCCCGGGCCCGGCAGCCGATGCCTCGACACCCGGCTCCGGGGCCGGCTCCGGCGTGTCCTGGGCGGCCTCCTGTGCAGACACATCGGTTCCGGCGTCGCTCACCGACTGGTCGGTTCCCTCGCCGCCACCCTTCGGCCCTTCCTCGGCGACCCGTGCGGTGGCTTCCTCGCCACCACCCTTCGGCGCCGCGTCCGACTTGCCCCCACCGCTGCCCCGTGGAGGACGATCGCCGCGCCGCCCGGGCTCGCCGCCACCCTTGCCACCCTTGCCACCTGAGCCACCCTTGGGGCCGCTACGGCGCTTGTCTCCTCCGGGACGACGCCGGGGCGGTTGCTTCGGCGCCGTCGCCGGATCCACCCCGAACTGGCGGGCCAGTTCGGGCAACCGGGAAGCCACAGCGGTGACCGCATTCACCAACTCCTTGCTGGGCTCGGAGGGCACCTTCTCGAAGTGCACCAGGCCGCGCACGGGCGAGAACGCCAGCGCATCCAGCAGCGCACCCCACCGGTCGTCCGTCATCGCATCATCGACCGACTCGACCACCGCATCGGCCAATCGGTTGGCCAGCTCGGCCGGCACCGGGGCTCCGGCCTTGGGGGACCGGCTGGATACCCGAAGCGCCCGAATGACCCGTCCGGCGTTGATCAGCGCCTCGATCTCCTCGGCCCAGGCGGTCTGTTCGGTCTCCACCCGAGTATTCAGCGCCTCGCGCAGCTGCGTTGCCAGCGCACGTGCGGTCTCGTCGGTGGCGGCGGTGTCGCCGGCCACCACCACCGAGCGGAGGTCGCGCAGGTCCACCTCATCCACCTGCGCCAAGGCGGCCTCGGCACGGTCGAGCCATTCGGCCACCCGCAGTTGTTCTTGGAGCTGCTCGGCCAGGCCGATGAGCGGTCCGGGCTTCACCTCGGGTCGCCCCTCGGCCTTGTTGGTCTTGTTCTGTTCGTCGATGGCGCTGCGAACCGCCGGCAGACCACCCGCCACCAGCTGATCGGCCACGGGCCGCTGCTCGTCGGGGAGCGCCGCCAACGCCGCGTTTCTGTGGGCCTTGCCCGCCTTCAGGCGCTTGGGCTTGGGGCGCGTGGGCACCTCGGGCGGCGCTGGACGGTGGGGGCGATCGCCACGGCCACGGCCACGACCTCGCTCGTCTCCGTCCCGGCGGCCGCCGCGCTCGTCGCCGCCCGGACGATCACCGCGACCGCCCCGACCATCACGGCCGCGCCCGCGGCCCCGTTCGTCGCGATCGCGACCCCGTCCGCCGCGTTCATCTCGGCGCCCCCCTCGGCCGCGGCCTTTGGGTGCCAGCTTGGTGGTCACCAATTGGGTGGGTTCGCTGGTGATCAGCTCCAGGCGCTCGGGCTCCTTGCGCTGACGCTTGGATGCCGAGACACCCAGGATCTCGATGCCGTCCAGGGTGAAGTCGGCGTCGACCTTCAACTCGTCGCCCACCTTGGTGCCCTCGGGCAACAGTCCCCGCCGGCCTTCGCCCTTGGGTTGCTTGGCACCGGTGACCCGCCAGGTGAAGCGGTCGTCGTCGGGAAGGCTGGTGATCTCGATATCGAGTCGGCGGGACATGGCGGGCTGCCTCTCGTTGCAGGAAGTGCCCTCGGCGAGGGCCCACGCCGAGGGCACAGCTGGCCACTGACGCGTCACGGCCCCGGGCGGCGCCCGGAGCCAATCCGCCCATCGTACCGGCGGCGCCCGAGGCGGTCCGAACCGGTTGCCCGCGCCGTGCGAAACCCTAGGAAGGGGACGCAGGCGAGCCGTCGGCCTCGGGTACCTCCAAAAGCACCTGCTCGATCACTTCGGTGAGCGCCGGGTGGGGGTAGATCACCGAGCGCGCCACCTGCTCCACCGTGTTGCCCAGCGCCATCGCCTGGGCCAACGGTTGCAGCAACAGGGATGCCTCATGCCCGATCACCTGGGCGCCCAGGATCAGCCGACTGTCGGGATCCACCAGCACTTTGGCGAACCCGGTCTCGTCCTCCATGGCCCACCCATAGGCGGTCGAGCCGTAGTCGCGTCGCCCCACCAGGTAGGGATGGCCGCGTTCCTGGAGGGCTTCCTCGGACAGCCCCACCTGGGCCACCTCCGGGTGGCTGAAGACCACGTGCGGCACCGCCGATTCGTCGATGCGCCGCAGGTCGTCGGGATGGGTCAGGTTGTGCCCCACGACGTCCGCCTCGCGGTTGGCGAGGTGCTTGAGCTGGCGGGGGTTGCGGATATCACCCAGGGCCCAGATGCCGGGGGCGTCGGTGGCCAGGGTGTCGTCGGTCATGACGTAGCCGTAGGCATCCAGCTTCACGCCGGTGCGCGTGACCCCCAGCTGATCCCCGTTGGGCACCCGCCCGGCCGCCACCAACAGCACGTCGCCCTCCACCACCGAGCCATCCGAGCAGGTGGCCGCCACACCCGCCGCGGTAGTGGCAACCGACTCGACGGTGACGTGAACCCGCACGTCGTATCGCTCCGACAGCGCGCGGGTGAACCGGGTGCCGATCTCCCAGTCCTCGTGGCTGAGCACCCGCGACGATCTGCCGATGATGGTGACTGCGGCGCCGAACGTGCCGAACACGTGGGCCATCTCCGCGGCGATGAACCCGCCACCGAGAATCACCAGGTGCTGGGGCACCTCGTCGATGCGCATGATCGTGTCCGAGGTGTGGAACGCCACCTCGCCGATGCCCTCCACCCGGGGGATCCGCGGCCTGGCCCCGGCCGCCAACACGATGCGGTCGGCGCTGACCCGGCGGGGCGGTCCCTGCGCACCGGCAACCTCAATGGTGCGGTCGCCGACAAACACTGCGTTGCCCGGATAGACCGTGACGTGTTCCTGACCCTGGCGGTAGTCCTCGCCCCCCTCGGCGATGGCGTCGATGCGGCCAAACGTGCGGTCCCTGAGGTCAGCCCAGCGCACCCCATCAAGCGTCAGATCAACCCCCAGGCGCTTGGCCTCCTCGGCCAGCCGGACCACCGTCGCCGGGTAGATCAGCATCTTCGACGGGATGCAGCCCCGGTTCAGGCAGGTGCCGCCGAATGCCCCGCGCTCCACCATGGCCACCGACAGGTGCTCGAAGCGCTCATCCAGAAAGGTGTTGCCCGACCCCGACCCGATCACCATCAGGTCATGGTGGGCGGCCGAGCCGTCGGGCGGGACACCCGCGTCGGGGGACGGCTCGGACACAAGCGGCGTGGGGGTGCTCACTGGGCCATCCTGCCAGGTCGACCACGACGCATCCCCGGCGCCCGGGTGTGCCCGGCCGCTCGGCCGAGGTAGACCGAGACGTCCGATTGCCACCTCGACGACTGCGGAGCAGCACCACCATGGGCAACCCGAGTGCCACCCAGCCGGGGGCCGCAGCGCCGACCGACCTGGGCCCGCGCCCCGATCAGACCATCTCGCGCCTGCGCTGGTTCAACCTGGCGATGGGCGTGCTCCACCTGGTCCAGGGGCTGGCCATCGTGGCGCTCTCCAACGAATTTCGGGCGCCGGTGACGGGGTCGTTTCCCGACGGGCCTCCCGGCTCGCCAGCCGAGCTGGTGGAGCTGTTCAGCATCCCGTTCGGCTGGAGCGTCGCCGGTTTTCTGTTTCTGTCGGCCGCCGCGCACTTCGTCATCGCTGGGCCGGCCTACGCGTCCTACTCGGCGCAGCTGCGCCGGGGGCGCAACGACTTCCGGTGGATCGAGTATTCGCTCAGCGCCTCGCTGATGATCGTGTTGATCGCGCTGCTCACCGGTATCGGTGACGTCGCGGCGCTGCTCGGCCTGTTCGGTGTCAGCGCCGCCATGATTCTGTTTGGCCTGTTGGCCGAGCGCGTGGGTCAGCCGGGCGAATCGGGCGGGCCCGGCGGGTCCGGGTGGCAACTGCCGTACTGGCTGGGCACGCTCTGCGGCGCGGTGCCCTGGATTGCCATCGCCATCTACCTGTGGGCCCCGGGGCGCGACGCCTCGCCACCCACCTTCGTGTACTTCATCTTTGCCACCATCTTTGTCTTCTTCGACAGCTTCGCGCTCAACTTCTGGCTGCAATACCGACGGTTGGGTCGCTGGCGCAGCTATCTGTTTGGTGAGGTGACCTACGTCGTGCTGTCACTCGTGGCGAAGTCGGCGCTGGCCTGGCAGGTCTTCGCCGGCGCACTCGCCTCCTGATCGCTCGCCACCGGTCGCCGGACGCGCCAAGTCCGCCACCCCGCGAGGTTCGCCGGTCACACTGACAGGGTGACCACCCAGGCGGCAGCTGCCGAGGTTTCGGCATCGATCACCCCCGGTCGGAGCCTGCCGTGGAAGGCACTGGCGGCCGGTCGGGCGCTGCTGCTCGCGTCCAGCGCCGCCTTGGGCGTCGCCGTGCTGTACCTGGTGGCGGTGCGCACGGGCACCGGCCAGCGCTTCGACGACGCTGTGGTGATCGGACGGGTGGAGCAGCAGAGCTGGTTTCGCTGGGCGGTCGTGGTGCGCCTGACCCGGTGGAGCGACATCCCGCTCATGATCGGCGCCGCAGTGGCGTTCGGGTGGGCGGTTGCCACGCGACGTATCGCCCAGGCGGTCGGGGCGCTGGCGATCATCGGCGGCTCGTTCGTCACGACGGAGGTCCTGAAGAAGGGGTTGTTGTCGCGTCCGCCCATGACCGACACCTACCCCTTCAACAGCTACCCGTCCGGCCACACCACCGTCGCCGTCGCCGTCGCCGTCGGGCTGGTGCTGGTGGCGCCCCAGGCGTGGCGCGGACGCGTGGCCATGGTGGTGGGCCTGTTGGCCACCCTGGTCGCCAACGGCACGCTGGCCATCGGCTGGCACCGGGCATCGGATGCCATCGGGGCCTGCCTGGTGGTGCTCGCATGGGCGGGGGCGGTGGTCGCCGTGATGTTGGCATTCGGTACTGCCACACGCGCGACCCCAGGACGAGCCCGTCGGCTGTCGCACGGCGCGTGGGGGCTCGCCGCGCTCACCGTGGCATGCGGGCTCCCGGCGCTGTGGCAGCTCGGGGGCGTGCTTCGACGCCTGCGCAACCCTGCGGTGCTCTCCACGTCGGAGCTCAGGCACCTCTACAACACCGCAGACCTGTTGGTCCTGGCATCGGTCACGGCCACCATGGCGCTGTTCCTCTTGGTGCTCCAGGGCATCTCCTTGGACTCGGCTCGGGCCGGTCGCGGCGCATCGGGGGAGCGGCCGATCGACGGCTGACCTCCGAGGCGACCTCCTCACGTGCACGGCGCAAAACGAGAACGCGTTATCGTTCTGCCCTCACGTTCCAGCCATCCCGGGGAGATCCATGCAGCTGGCCTATTCCGAGGAGCAGGAGGCGCTCCGCACCGAGCTCCGCGAGTACTACGAACGCATCCTCACGCCGGAGGTGCGAGAAGCCCTCCACGTCGAGGAGGGCGTCGGCACGGTCCATCGGGAGATCATCGGCCAAATGGCTCGCGACGGCTGGATGGGCATCGGCTGGCCCACCGAGTACGGCGGCCAGGGCCGCAGCCAAATCGAGCAGTTCATCTTCTACGACGAGTCGATGCGGTCGGGCGCACCAGTGCCCATGCTCACCATCAATACGGTGGGCCCCACCATCATGAAGAACGGCACCGACGAGCAGAAGCGGCGCTTCCTGCCCCGCATCCTGGCGGGAGAGATTCTGTTCTGCATCGGCTACAGCGAGCCCGAGGCAGGCACCGACCTGGCCTCGCTGCGCACCAAGGCCGTTCGCGACGGCGACGAGTTCGTCATCAACGGCCAGAAGATGTGGACCTCCCTCGCCTCCGATGCGGACTACTGCTGGCTCGCCGTCCGCACCGACCCCGACGCCGCCAAGCACAAGGGCATCTCCATGATGGTGGTGCCCATGGACGCGCAGGGCATCACCATCGAGCCGCTCCAGCTGCTCAGCCAGCACGACATCAACCAGGTGTTCTACGAGGACGTTCGGGTGAGCGCCGACAACCTGGTCGGCGGCGAGAACAATGGCTGGTCGCTCATCGTCGACCAGCTCAACCACGAGCGCGTCACCCTCTGCTCCTCGGGTCTGCTTCAGCAGGCCTACACCGAGGTGCGGGACTGGGCCTTGAGCACCCGCAACGCCGACGGCCGTCGGGTGATTGACGACGAGTGGGTGCAGATGAACCTGGCCCGGGTTCGATCCGGCCTGGACTACCTGCGTCTCATTAACTGGAAGGTGGCGTGGACCGGAACCCAGGGCACGCTGGACGTGGCCGATGCGTCCACCATCAAGGTCTTTGGAACCGAGTGGTACCTCGAGTCGTTTCGGCTCCTCATGGAGGTGCTCGGCCCGCGGGGGTACGTCGCCCGCGGTTCGGCGGGGGATCTGTTGGCCGGCCGGCTGGAGATGAACTACCGCTCGCTGCTCATCCTCACCTTCGGGGGCGGCACCAACGAGATTCAACGAGACCTGATCGCCATGTTCGGACTGGGCCTGCCACGGCCGCTCCGGGCGTAGGGAGGGCAACCACATGGACTTCTCATACAACGACTCGGAACAGGCCATCGGCGACCTGGCCATCCAGGTGCTGACCGACGGCAGCGACCCGGCGACACTGCGCGAGCTGGAACGCAGCGACGAGCCGCGCTTCGACCGGGGGCTCTGGGCCACGCTGACCGAGACCGGCATCCTTGGCGCCACCCTGCCCGAGGACCTCCCGGGCGGCGGGGGAGCGGGCCTCGGTCTGGTGGCGCTCGGCCGCATCTGCGAGGCCCAGGGCGCGACGGCCGCTGCGGCACCGCTGTGGGAGACCCTGGCCCTGGGAGCCCTGCCCATGGCCAACTTCGCCCCCGCCTACCTGCGCAACACCTGGCTGGACCGGGTCGCCGCGGGCGACGCCGTGCTGACTGCGGCCTGGCACGAGGACGGAGGCGAGCCCGACTCGCCCGCATGTCGCGCCGAGGGAGCCGGCGACGACCTCGCCATCACCGGCGCAAAGGTGGCGGTGCCTGCGGGCCTCATTGCCGATGCGGCGGTCGTGCCCTTCACCGGCGCGGACGGTGAGGTCGGCCTGGCCCTCGTGGTGCTCGGCCAGGACGGCGTCACCCGCACCGGGCTGCACACCACCGCGGCCAGTCCGGACGCCAACCTCTCGTTCGAGGGCGCCGCGGGTTCCCTGATTGCCACCGGGGCCGACGCGCTCACCTGGGCCTGGGAACGGGCCGTGGCCACACAGTGCGCGTTGATGACCGGTGGGGCTGCCACGGCCACCGCGCTCACCGCCGCCTACGCCAAGGAACGCAAGCAGTTCGATACCCCCATCGCCACGTTCCAGGCGGTCGCGCACCGCGCCGCCGATGCGTTCGTCGACACCGAGGGCATTCGTCTCACCGCGGCACAAGCCCTGTGGCGGCTCGAAGAGGGCATGGACGCCGCTGCCGAGGTTGCCATCGCCAAGTACTGGGCGGCCGACGCGGGCCAGCGGGTGGTGCACGCCGCCATGCACCTCCACGGGGGCATGGGGGTTGACCGCGATTACCCGCTGCACCGCTACTTCCTCCAAATGAAGGAACACGAGCTGCAGTTGGGCGGTACCAGCCGCTCGTTGGTGGCCCTGGGCAGGCTGATCGCCGCCGGCACAGCCTGAGGCGCCCAGCACAGCGTGAGGCTGCCGGCCGCCGGCCGCTGGTTGCCGGTCAGCAGTCCGGGTCGGGGGGCTGCACCCCTGGAACACAGAACCCGTCGGTGAGTTCCTCCTGGGCGCCGCCGAACGGGTCGTGATCCCCGGCGAACACCTCGCCGCCGACAACCTCGCCCCCGACAACCTCGCCGCTGACCGGATCGAGCGCCGGGGTCCCGCCCAAGGGCGAGCCGGAGTCGATCGGGGTGATGGTCGGGCCGCCGAACACCATGCGTGCCACGATGAGGCCGGCCACCGCAACGCCGATCAGGCGCAACACCGGGGCATGGACCTTGCGGCGACCACCCGACTGGCGGCCGTTGGCCCGTCCATGGACGAAGGAGCCCATGCGGACGCCCCACATGGCGGTGAGCGCAAGCGCCGTGATGGGGCGCATCCCCAGCCCGAGCGTCATGACGCCCAGCGCCGCCAGCCCCACGACAACCACGCCGGCGCCGGCGGCAAGCCACTTGGGGTCGAGTCCTCCTGGAAGCACGGTGGTGCTTCCAGCGTCGGGGGGCGGCGGGGGAGGGGGGAGCAGCGACAGGTCGTGGGCCGCGAGTGGCGCACCATCGCCCGGAGGCGGGGCGCCGACGTGGCCTCCGAACGGGGGAAGGGCGCCGAGGGCCGGATCGGGCGCAGCGTGGGGCCCGGCCGGGTGGTCCGGCGGCGGCGGAGGGGGAGGCGGCGGAGATGGCGGCGGAGTTGTTGGCGGCGGCTGCATCGGAGCAGGGTGCCCGGCTGCGGACTGTGCCTCCCAAGGGTTCACTGGGCCTCCCGATGACTTGCTGTGTCCACCATCGGGTCACGATGCGTGCCACGGTTCTCCGGCGAACTCATCTGCTTCCATCGGACGCACGCGGCTCCCTTTCATGGGCCTGCGGCCCCTGCGCGACCCGGCCAACGGCCCATGCCTGGACCTGCCCGCGGGACCGGCAGCTCGCCGCCGGCGCCGCCCAAGGCCGCCGACAGGGAGCGGCCCCGCCGTCGATACCCTGTCGTCACCATGTTCCTGCTGATCCTCGTCCTGTTGGTCGTCATGCCCCTCGCCGAGCTGTGGGCCATCATCGCCGTCTCCGACGTCATCGGCGGTTGGCAGACCATCGGCGTCCTCCTGATCGACAGCCTGATCGGCGCCTGGCTGCTGAAGAGCCAGGGCAGGGGAGTGCTGGCCAAGGTCGACGAGCGCCTGAGGGCCAGCGAGTTGCCCACCGACGAGCTGGTGGATGGCGTGCTGATCCTGGTGGCCGGCGCGCTCATGCTGACGCCCGGGTTCATCACCGACGCCGTCGGCTTCCTGCTCTTGTTACCCCCAACCCGGGCCCCGGTTCGGGCGGCGCTCAAGCGTCGGTTCACGGCCAGGATGGGCAAGGGCTTTCAGTTCGTGTCCATGGGGTCGCCCGGCGGCGGCGCCTTCGGCTTTGGCACGACCTTCGGTGGTTCGGCCGGCCGAGCCCGCACCGGAGGGCCCAACGCACCGGGCGCCGGGCGCGTGTGGGAGGCAGAGGTCGTCGACGAGGACGAGCTGCCTCCCGGTTGATGCGTGCCCACCCCGGCACGGATTCGATAGGTTCGCCGGTGAGATGAGGCTGCGCGGCGGACTACGGCGATGAGCTACGACGGCTTCATCTCCTACTCCCATGCCGCCGACGGCGAGTTGGCACCGGCGTTGCAGGAGGCGCTGCAACGCCTGGCAAAGCCGTGGTACCGGCGACGAGCGTTGGCGGTGTTCCGTGACGAGACCGGGTTGTCGGTGGACCCCAACCTCTGGGGCGCCATCGCGACGGCGCTCGAGGACGCCGACTGGTTCGTGTTGCTGACGTCCCCCCAGGCAGCGGGGTCCACCTGGGTGAACCGGGAGATCGAGCACTGGATCAGCCGCCACGGGACCGACAGGATCCTGCCGGTTGTCACCGCCGGAACCTGGCGCTGGGATCCCGCCACCGGCGACTTCACCGACGACTCCGATGCGGTGCCGGACGCACTGCGCGGCGCCTTCAGCCACGAGCCGCGCCATCTCGACCTGCAGTGGGCCCGCGAGGAGTCCCAGCTCAACTTGCGTAACGGGCGCTTTCGCGATGCCGCCGCCGAACTGGCGGCGCCCATGCACGGCCGGACCAAGGACGAGATCGAGGGCGAGGACGTTCGCCAGCACCGCCGCACCATTCGCCTGGCGTGGGCTGCGGCGGGTGCCTTGGCGCTGCTGGCCATTGCGGCGGTGATGAGCGCCGTGTTTGCCGTCAGGAACGCAGACCGAGCCGATCAGCGCCGCATCGAGGCCGAGGCTCAGCGGCTGGTTGCCCAGAGCGGCGCCAACCTCAGCGAGCCCGACCTGGCGTTCCTCCTCGCCGCCCACGCCGACCGGCTGGACTCGAGCCTGGACACCCAAGGGGCGCTCCTCAGCTCGCTCGCGTCCCGGCCCGAGTTTCGCGAGCGGTTGCGGGTGGGCGTACCCGTGGCGTCGGTGGGCCTGAGCGTGGAGGCCGACCTCCTGGCGCTCGGCACCGAATCCGGGGACGTACTCCTCTACGAGTTCTCAAGCGGTGAGCAGGTGGGTGCCGCCGACGGCGTGCTGGGCAACGAGGTCTCCGACCTGGTGCTCCACGGGGACGGCGACGACCTCCGCATCGTTGCCGCCGACATCGTCTCGATCGTGGTGCTGGATGCCGGGGGCGAGGTGCAGCTGACGCGCACCGACCCCGACGGGGATCCGTTCTTCTCGCTGGCCGTCGACGCAGCGTCGGGACGGGTTGCGGCGGGCACCGGGCTGGGGAAGGTGCTCGTGTGGGACGAGACGGAGGTGACGCCATCGGTGGAGATCGAGGCCCACGCGGGCGGCGAGCTCACGGCGGTCGACGGCGTCGCCTGGGCGTCGGAGGGCGACCTGATCTCGGCGGGGCGCGACGGCGCGGTGCGGCGGTGGGACCTGAGCGACGCGTCCGAACCCGTTTGGGAGTTGGATCACCGGGAGACCGAACCGGGCCAGTACGTCAACTCGTTGGCCACCATCGGCACGGACCGGTTGGTCACCGGCGGCTCCGGAGGACTGGTCCAGTTCTGGGATGCGAGCACCGGCGAACCCGCCGGCCCGGGCGCGGTGCCCACCCACTCCGCTGCGGTGAGGCAGGTGGTCGCCACGGGCGCTGCACCCGACGACGGATCGGTCGCCTCCGTGGCCGAGGACGGCACCCTCGTCTATTGGAACGACCGCACCGGGTTTCCCTTTTCCCCCATTCCCGTGCATCAAGGAATCGCCACCGGCGTGGCGTGGGACCCGGCCGACCCCCAGGTGGGGGCGACCGTCGGGCAGGACGGCTCGGCGCTCATCTTGGACTACGGACCAAGCAGCCGAGTTCCCCTGGCCAGCGTGTCACGCGACTGGAGCGAGCCCAGCGGGGCGGTCCTGTCGCCCGACGGCGCCCGGCTGGCGGTGGCCCAGGGCACCTCGCTGGTGCTCACGGACGCCGATTCGCCCGACCCGGAGGGGCCCAGCGTTGAGGTGAGCGACATCGTCGAGCAAGTCCGCTTCACTCCGGACGGCCGGGCGGTGGTGGCGGGCCTGAGCGACGGCACGATCGTGACGTGGGACGGCAGCGGCGACGGCGGGCTGCAGGTCGTCGATGCCCACCAGGGGGCGGTGACCCAGCTGGCGATCTCGCCGGACGGAACCACGGTGGCGTCCGGTGCGGTCCCCCTGGACAGCGCCTCCGGGGCGGACTCCACGGTGAGGCTGTGGACCATGGGTGAGGGCGGTGCCCTGACGCCCTCGGACGAATTGGCCGTCCCGCCAGCCGCCTTCGGCCTGGAGTTCATCGGCGACGGAGCGCAGTTGGCGGTGGGAGGTCAGGGCGCCTTCGCGCTGGCCGACCTGGAGACGGGCGAGGTGCGACGGGCCGAGTTGGAGTTCGAGGCCACCAGGGCACTCGCAGCCAGCCCCGACGGTTCCACGCTGGCCGTGGCGCTCGGCGACGGGTCCGTGCGGATCTTTGGGGTGGATTCGCTGCGCGAGCGGGGCACGCCGCTGCGACATCCTGCCCGAGTCACCGGCGCGGCGTTCGACCCAACCGGCAAGGTACTCATCACGGTGGCCGCCGACGGCGGCATTCGCTGGTGGGATGTGGAGGGCCGTCGGCCCTTGGCCCCGGCGTTCATGGCTCACCCGGCAGGCGGCAGCGCCAGCCTGTCTTCGGCGGGGGACCTCGCCGTGACCACCGTGCTGACCGGCGACCGTGTGGCCCTGTGGCCGCTCGCCGTGGACGACTGGATCGAGCGCGGGTGCCGGCGCCATGGCCGCAACCTCACCCGGGACGAGGCGCAACGTTTCGGCGTGGCGGACGAGGCCCAGGTCTGCCCCACGTGAACGCGTCGCCGCGCCGGGCTCAGTGCCTCCCGGCGCTGGTGGGGCTGGGCACCAGCTGACGCAACGACGGCGCAAAGACGCCTCCGGCGGGCAGGTGCGCCAGGTCGAAGCGGTCCAATCGCCGTGGGAAGAGGCCCGGGATGTCCTCCGGGTCGAGGAACTCGTAGTCGGCCTCCGCTGTCCAGCCACACAGCTCGCGGTAGGCCACCACCATCACCCGCCAACCGGCGTCCTTGGCGGGCCCTGCGGCAACCCGGGCGAGGTCCTGGTCGGCCGAGCACACGATGAGCGTGCCCGGCTGGTCGCGCTCTGCCAGCCGCTGGGCGGCCACCGCCACGAGCGCGTCATCGATGTCGCCCTCGTCGCGATCCCGGCAGAACACCGTGAAGCCACTCTGACGGGCTGCGGTGACAAACGGCGCAACCTGGGTTGCCCGGTTGGACACCACCGAGAGGAAGAGCAGCGCCTCGACGTCGTGACCGTTCGGGCCGCCGCCAGAGTTCGATGAACCGTCGCCTGGCACGCCTTGGGCGGCCAACCACCGGCCGAACGCGTCGTACTGCGGCCGAACCACGGTGTGGTGGTCGGCGCCGGTGACCGAAAACAGCGATGCGTCCATATTCGGGGCGTCCCACAAACACAGCACGAGGGGGCGTCGCCGATCGTGATGGTCGGGGACCGCCACCGCAGGAATCGGATGTTCACTTCCGTTGGCGATGACGTCTTCTAGGTTGGGCGTGCGCATAGTTCCTCCAGTGAGCTACGCGACACCGGCCGCCACCCTCGGAGGTGTCGCCACAGCAAGTTGACGACCACATGCTACCGGTGCCCCTGGCAGATCCCGCAGCGAACATGATCGCCGCTCAATATCAGTTGCCGCTCAACGTCCGATGCAGTGCCCCGTGAGCGCCAGCAGGCGGGGGAGTTCCCGCACGGCGTTGCGATCCAGCTCCCTGACGTCCTCGTCCAGCACATCCCAGCCAACCAGGTAGGGCGTGGTCTTCGCCTGGTGGTCCTTTGTCCCCAAGGTCCATCCGTCGGCTCGCCGATCGTCGCTCCATCGGTCGTGTTCCAACTCCGCCAGCCGCTCGATCTCGTCGTCGGTCAGGCGGGAACGCGCATCGGCCACGGCGACGAGCGGAACCGGGCGAGCGCCGATGGCCGCCAGCTTCACCCCAACGTCGCGGGCCTGGGACCGGTTGGCGCGGCGCAGCGACTCGGGCAGCTCGCTCCAAGGCACCAGGGCCGGGTTGTCCGCCCTGGTCTCGCCTCGTGCGAGACCTTTGACCACGTAGGCCTCGTGGATGGCGACCGCCAACTGATCCCACAGCCCGCCCAGCAGAACGTCGGGGTCGCACGCCGCATCCAACAAACCAAAGGCGGCCAACCCGATGCCCGCCCCCTCGCGCCGGCCCGCCATCAGCTCCGCCAGGCCCCGGTCGCGGTTGGTGCGAACCACGACAGGCGCTTCGCACTCCTCACGTGCGTCGGCCAGGGCCAGGGCGGCCGCCAACCCGTCAACCTCGTTGGCCAGGCACACATAGACCGTCGCGTTGGGGGAGCGCCCCAGCACGTCCGGCAGGGTCGCAGCCCGGGTCGGGAGGTGCTCGATGGACAGATCGAAGCGCTCGAGCAGCCCGGGAAGGCGCCGCTGGATGGTCTCGGCGTCGTTCTCTCCCTCGGCTGCGACCAACCTCACCGGGAGGGTCTCGGACCTACCGGCGACCGACCACAACCGGGCCAGCTCCACCAGCGTTGCCTGGGCGAAGGCGCCACCCCCGACCACCACCACGCCACCATCCCCGTCGACACCGAAGGGAGGGAACCTGGAGAACATAGTTCGGGCGCCGGCCTCGTGCAGGCTGAAGTAGTCGAGGTTCATGCCCGGCGTGGGGGCTGCGGCGACTTCCCGGGTGCGAAGCCGGGCCGAGAGCCCCGCGTCGCCAACATGCACCCGGCAATCCAGTTCGGGGCCGTGTCGGTCGGCCACCACGTCGGCCACCGCCAACGCCACCTCTCCGTTGGTGGCGTCGTCGCCACAGCACGCCACCAGATGCGAGGCGCGGTCCAAGCGCAGGTTGCCGAGCAGTTCGGTGTCGCGCGCGTCACCCTCGATCACCCAGATCCCGGCCTCCCGGGCCGCAGCGAGCGCCAGCGCGTCGGTGTCAGGGTCCACTGCGACCACCGGGATGCGTTTGGCCCGAAGGTGCTGGGCCAACCGCAGGCCGGTTGCGCCCAACCCGCAGATCACCACATGATCGGAAGCAAAGCGAACCGAGAGCTTCTGACGCGTTTGACGGAAGGCCGTCATGAACACGCTGACGGCGGCGTAGCCGGCCACGGCGGGGGCCAGGAAGCGGGCGATCTGCAGCGCCAAGGGAAACCCGTTGGCGTCGGGCACGCCCGACACCTGCAACGTGAACAGCTGGATGGAGAGGTACAGCGGGTCGATTGCCGTCTTGGGGATGCCCGCTGCGGTGAGTTGCTGGGCCCAGCCGATGTAGCCCAGGACGATCGAGGTCACGGCGGCCAGCGACACCACAGGCCATTGGATCTCCGCCCAGAACCTTCGAACCGCACCCAGCGGCCGCTGCGGGGTGCCCACCGGTGGAGCCGTTGCCTCAGCAGAAGCCATGCGTCATTCGCCCTCCGTCCGCTGCCAGCACCGGTCCCAGGATAGGACAGCGCCTCTATCGCCTCTATCGCCTCCATCGCCTCCGGCGGCCAGCGCCGCCGCGCCACGCGCCGTGACGCCCATGGCGGTCAAGGGTGGGCCAGGGCCCCTCCGCCGTAAATCCTCGTTATGTCAAGTCAACCCAGGCAGGCGAGCGCTACCCATGCGGCGCCCCACCTCCTCGATTCACCTGACCATCGCTAGGCGCGAACGAGCCGTCGCACCGACGACCGCGCCGCCTTCAGGGGCTCGCCCAGCGCCGGGGCACGCCCTGCCAACCGAGCTGCCGCCGACCGGTTGCGTCGAATCCAGGCATCCAGCGCCGGCCCAGACTCGAAGCTGGAGATCAGCGCATAGCGCGGCTGGTTGCCCGGGTGCACCACCACATGCCACAGGCGTTGGGTGTCGGCGACGAACTGCGACCCACGGTGCAGCGGCACCCGCATCTCGGTTGACGGGTCGGGGTAGCCATCGGCGTTGCTGTCCATCAGCAGCATGTAGCTGTTGGGGTTGTCGGTCAGCTCCAGCCACGACCGCACAACCCATCCTTCACTCGGCGGGTTGTGCCGGTTGTTCTGGTCGCGATGCAACAACTTCTCAGCTGATGCACGGTCCTGCGGCTCCAATCGGATGACCCGAACGCGCCCGTACGTGGCTCCCGCGGCCTCAAGGTAGCTGCGCAGCGAGGGCGCCCGCTCAGCGTTGGACGTCCAGATGCCGTCCTTGTCCGGTCGGCCCTTCGTCGAGAAGCCCACGCAGTTCATGCCGCCGTCCACGGACGCGATCGGCGCGAACTGCGTGTCGCCGCCGGACTGCCAATCGAGGAACTCCAACGCCCGCCACTCCCCTTCCGGGCACGCGTCGGGCGCATCGCGAAGGCGCACGCATCCCGACGGGCCCAGCACGCCGAGGCGCTGGTGATCCGTCCGCAGGTCGATCTGACGGCTGAGCTCCACGTCGAGCGGCAGCGGGGTCATGCCCGCATCGTAGATCCACGTTCACTTCGGGCTGTCGCTGAGCGGCGGGTTTCACCACTCGTGTCCGTCCCCATCGACTTCCGACTACCGGTCACGTACCCTGAACGGTGATGTCGAGCTTGGGGTCCGTGCGGGCTGACAGTGACCGGCACTGGCCGCCGCCTGACCATCCAGGCGCACGCTCGGCTGCGACGGCGTTCACAGCGCTGCGGCGCCGTGTGAAAGGTCCAGCATGTCGTTAGTCACTTCCATCGACGTCAGCTTCTCGACCAGCGGAACGCACTCCGGCACGTCGGACCGGCTGTACCTCGGGGTCGTCACGGCGCGCCACGGTGGCCAGGAGTGGAATCTCGCGAAGGAGGCGGCCGGTCACTCGTTCTCCTCGAACGCGTCCCACCACTTCCGCATCGGCCGCTATTCCGGCGCGAAGCCAAGCACCCAGGTCCGCCACGGCACCATCTCGGTTCCGATCGACACCCAGTCCGACAATCGGCGCCCGCTTGTCTACCTTCGCAAGCACGGGATCATGGACGCCGAACTCGACAATGCCGCGCGTCTGGAGCGAATCCACGTTCAGCTTCGGAGCGATCCGTCAGACGATCCGTCCGTCGGTTCGACCTCCGTCGAGGGCTACGCACTGCTCAAGCCGGTGTGGCTCGGAATTGAGTACGGGTTGACGGTTTGGATTCCGTGGTACCTCACCTAGCCGAGACCTGCCGTAGCCTTTCCCCAAACCCACGTGCAGGAGTCGCCGAGTGGCCGGAGCCATCGACAAGATCTTCCATCCCGCCATCGAGCGGGTGGCTCGAACCCGCTATCGACCCGCGTACGAGATGGTGGAGGGGCTGCGGCTGAAGTTCCAGCCCGGAAACGCCGACGAACTGATCAAGCTGATCGTCAAGCGATACACCCGAGAGCTGGCGGCCGTGTCGGCGCTCACCGGCGGCGCCGCAGCCATTCCCGGCGCAGGAACGGGCACGGCGCTGGCCACCAGCACCGCCGATCTGGCCTACTCCATCACCAAGATGGGCGAGATGATCCTGGCCATCGGCATCGCCTCGGGCCACGACGCCCAGTCGTTGGAGCAGCGGCGCAGCTGGGTCATCAGCGTGTTGACCATGGCCAACGGCGCCGCCGCAGGCGTGGAGGGCATGGCCGGACGCATCGGCTCCACGGGCGGGGCCCGGCTGGTGAGCCGCATCCCCGACGAGTCCCTGTCCTCCATCAACGCCAAGCTCAGCGCCCAGGTGCTCACCAAGTTCGGCATCGAGCAAGGGGCGCTGCGCATCGGCCGCCTCGTTCCGTTCGGCATCGGGGCCGGCATCGGCGCCGCCGGGTCGGCCGTCATCACCCGATCCACGGCCAAGGCGGCCCGCAGCTTCTTCGAGCGGCAGGAGCCACCCAGCGACCCCTTGGCGCCGGACCTCGACCTGGTCACCCGGTCGTCCGATCACCGTGCCGCCATCGACGCCGACACCGTTCCGCCGACCTAGCAGTCCGCACCCGACAGGACGGCCAGGTCGGGCCACCAGTAGCGGATGACCGGCGCGTTGCTGCCCCCCTGGTCGCTGGTGCTGGTACCCGTCGGTCGGCCCCCGAGCGATTCGTAGAAGCCGATGGCCCGAGTATTGGCCGCCAACACCCACAGGTGGAGTGTCGGCAGGGCGGCGATCGGGCGCAGTCGACCCGCCGCCTCGGCCATCAGTCGCCGGCCGATCCCCTCACCCGTCCTGGCCGGGTCGACGTGGATGTTGTCGAGCAGCGTGCCCCAGGTGGAATGCTGATCGGGAACGCAATGCACAAACCCCACCAGCGATCGGCCCTCCTCCCCCACCACCGTCACGGTGCTCTCCGGGGTGTCGAGTCGCACCCGCCACACCTCCCGGCGGTCCGCCTCCACCTCCTCGTCCAGGTAGCGATCCGGGAACTGGCCCCGATAGGCATGCCGCCAGCTCGCTGCGTGCAACAGGGCGATGGCTTCGGCATCGGCCCGCGTGGCCTCTCGGTACCTCAGGGCCCGATGGCCGTCGCCCTTCGCGTCGCTCACGCGCCCATCGCCCACGACGCCAGCCTGCCACGCGGGGCCCAGCACCAACTCGGGTCACGAAACGTTGCCAGGGCGCCGCAACGTGACCCGAGTTGGGGTTGCTCGACGAACTCGGGTCACGAAACGCTGCCAGGACGCCGCAACGTGACCCGAGTTGGGGTTCGGGCCCGCAGGTCAGCGGCCGTTCAGGTTCGATCGGCTAGCCATAGAGTGGAGAACTGGCGTGAAACTGCTGCTGATCGAAGACGACACCAAGATCGCCACGGCCGTGAAGCGCGGCCTGGAGGGCGAGGGATTCAGCGTCGAGGTGGCCTTCAACGGGGTTGACGGGCTCTGGATGGCCACCGAGGGTGGCTGGGATGCGCTCATCGTCGACCTCATGCTGCCCGGCAAGAACGGGTTCCAGATCTGCGACGAACTCCGTCGGGCGCAGGACTGGACGCCAATCCTGGTGCTGACGGCCAAGGACGGCGACCTCGACGAGGCAGAGGCACTCGATACGGGCGCCGACGACTACCTGCAGAAGCCATTCTCCTTTCCGGTGTTGGTGGCCAGGCTGCGGGCGCTGCTGCGCCGCACCACGGGACAACAGCCCGTCCCGATCGAGGCCGGCTCGCTGCGCATCGACCCCGGCGAACGTCGCGTGTGGCGGGCAACAACCGAGATCACCCTGACCAGCCGGCAGTTCGAGGTGCTGGAGTTCCTCATGCGCCGCGCTGGCCAGGTCATGTCCAAGAAGGACATCCTTGACGGCGTCTGGCAGCACGACTTCGACGGCGACCCCAACATCGTCGAGGTGTACATCCGCCGCCTGCGCACCCGCATCGACGAGCCGTTCGGCTGCGCAGCCATCGAAACCGTGCGTGGTGCCGGCTACCGCCTGGCCGTCGATGGCGGCGATCCATGAGCGCATCGCCCGGGCAACATCGGGGCACGATTCGCCTGCGGGTCACCCTGGTGGCCACCTTCGTCGTGGCGCTGGTGCTGGCGGGTGGAGCGATCGGGTTGATCTCGCTCCAACGCCAACAACTGACCACCAACCTGGACTCCTCCTTGACCCAGCGTGCCGACTCGCTTGCCGACGACCTGGCGCGGGCGAGGCCCCCCGAGGTGATCGCCAACTCCAACGACGAGGACCGGGCGGTGCAACTGGTGGGCAGCGATGGCGGGGTGCTGGCCGCCAGCCCCAACCTCGCCGGGCGTCCACCGCTCGCTCCCACTCCCCCGTCGACGGGTTCCGACGACGATCAGCCGCCCGGACAGTCCATCGCCACCCGCGCCGACCTCGGTCTCGGGGAATCCGAGTATCGGGTGTTGAGCCGGCGCGTTGCGACCGGCGAGGGGCAGCTGGTGCTTCACCTGGCCGAAAGCACCGACGAGTTGACCGACGCCGTTCAGGGCCTCGCGCTCGCACTGTTGGCGGTGGTTCCCGTCGTCGTGGTTGTGCTGGCCGCGCTGGTGTGGTGGCTCGTCGGCCGCACGCTGCGTCCCGTCGAGGACATCCGTCACGAGGTGGCCTCCATCAGCGGCGCCGAGTCGCACCGCAGGGTGCCCGTCCCACGTCACGACGACGAAATCGCTCGGCTGGCCAGCACCATGAACGCCATGCTGGATCGAATCGACGAGGCCTCGGAGCATCAGCGCCGCTTCGTTGCCGACGCGTCCCACGAGCTCCGCACCCCACTGACCCGGATGCGAACCGAGCTTGAGGTTGACCTTGCCCAGCCCAACCGTGCCAACCCCATGAGCACCCACCGGGCAGTGCTGGCCGAGATCGAGGAACTCCAGCGCATGCTGGAGGGCCTGTTGTTCCTGGCCCGCTCCGACAGCGGCGACGCCCCGTCCCGAACTGAGCTGGTGGACCTGGATGATCTGGTGCTGGCAGAGGTGGCCCGGGTGCGGGCAACTCCCGAGCTGGGCGTCGCACTCGACATCGCCGGCGTTTCGGGAGCACAGCTGCTGGGCGACAGCGACCAACTGGTGCGCCTCGTGCGCAACCTGCTCGACAACGCCGTTCGGCATGCGGACAGCGCCGTGAGGGTGACCCTCGGCGAGATGGCCGGGCAGGTGGAACTGACGGTGACCGACGACGGTCCGGGCGTCCCCTCCGACGCCCGAGCCCGGATCTTCGAGCGCTTCGGGAGGGGCGACGACGCCCGTGCCCGGCAGGCCGGCGGCGCAGGGCTTGGCCTGGCCATCTGCCGGGACATCGCCCGGCGACACGGCGGCGACATCGAACTCGTTGACCCAAGCCCCAGGGGCGGCCAGCCCGGCGGCGCCCAGTTCGTGGTGCGGCTGCCCCTGGCCGAGCCGTCCCCCACAGCTCAACCGTCACAGAGCTGAACCGACACAGAGCTGAACCGACACAGAGCTGAACCGACACAGAGCTGAACCGACACAGAGCTGAACCAGTGGCGAGAACGGAGCCGCCTACTCGTCCCGCAACAGCTCGGTGGGGTTCAGGCGGTTCACCAGGCTGGAGCCGACGAACGACGCCACCAGCGTCGCCACCACCACCAGCAGGGCCGGAGCCGCCAGGACTGCGACCGGAACCGAGTACACCGGGGTGAGGACGAACAGCGGACGCAGCACGGTGACGAAGTAGAAGCCCATGCCTACACCAACGAACATCCCGCACGCGGTGCCGGCCAGGGCGACCGTGGCCGCCTCGGCCCCGATGAGCAGCCGGATGGATCGAGCCTCCAGCCCTTGAGCCCGCAGCGTCACGTACTCACGGCGTCGCGTCAACAACAGCCCGAAGACGAAGATGCCGATGGTGACCACCACCATCGCAAGCGCAAAGGAGGAGTCCAGGCTGACCAACCCGGCGACGTTCAACGCCGCCAGGCTGGACTGGTCGGATGCCAGCGTGGTGGTGGCGCTGTCCAGCGCCAGGCGATCGGTGGCCAGCGGCCCACCTCGAAGCGAGCGCTCGGCCTCGGCGCGAGCCCCCGCATCCGCCGCAGCGGCCAGGAAGAAGTCGGGCCGCTTCGAGGGCACAGCCTCGCTGTGGGCATCGATCGCCATCAGCGCATCGGCCCCGTCGGGGAACCCCGGCAACCGCTCGAAGAGGCCCGTGATGTGGAGACGAACCTCGGCCTGTTCGTCGGTGCCCCGCACCAACAGCACGTCCAGGCTGTCGCCGGGCTTGGCCCTGAGGAACTCGGCCATCTCGGAGCTGAGCATGATCGCGCTTGGGTCGTCGCCGAGCGTGCCCAGCGCCTCGGCAGCCGTTCCGTTGACGAAGTGTTCGTCGCGCACCGGGGCCACCGCGAGGAAGCCGGTGGGGTCGACGGCGACCAGGTTGGCGGGGTCGGAGGTGCGCCGACTGCGCAGGACGACGTTGTCGCGTCCCCAGATCACCGGGGTGGAGGCGGCCACGCCGGGGGTGCGGAACCGGTGAGCGTCACCCACCCCGTAGCTGAGTTGGGTTGAGGGGCCGGGGGTGATGCGGAAGTCGGCCCCGTTGGCGAACCGTGCGTCGGCGGACTTCGCCCGATCGTAGGACGCCGTGAAGGCGGCCAGGCTGACCGTCAGGCCGACAATCAACGACACGATGACCACACCGTTCCCGATGGCCCATGGCCGGCGCCCAACGCTGCGCCGCAGCAGCGCACCCAGCGGCCGACCGAGCTGCGGCGCTGAGCGCGGGCTTCCCCGCTCGAGCATCCGCCCCAGCCCGCGGGCCGACAGCAGGCTCGCCGACACCCAGATGCCGATCGGCAGCACCAACAACCGAAGGTTCAGGCGCACCGCCCGCCCGAAATAGACCGATCCCGCCTCACCATCGAAGGCCCGCAGGCGAAGCGCAAGGGCCGTTCCGACAGCCACGACGGCGAGGCCCAGGACGTCCAGCCAGGCTCGACGCCACAGGGGCGGCCGGGTGGCGAGCAGCGCCCGGTCCTCGTTGATCTCGCGATCGATCGACCGCCTTCCGGTGAGGTACAGCGCCGAACCCGTGGCCACGAAGCCACCCACCGCTCCGACCGCCGCCGAGACCGCAAGGCTGGCGGCGCTCGCCCGGCCGAGCGAGTCCTGGCCCAGGGTGATGGCCGCGGCCAGGTACCCCAACGACAGCCCGACGACCGACCCGGTTGCGGTCAGCACCGAGGTGCGGAGGGCCAACATGGCCAGCAACTGCCGACGACCGGCGCCCCGGATGCGCAACGTGGCCTGCTCCCGCCGCTGCGCCTCGGCCAGCACCACCCCGGCATAGGCGGAGAGCATCGCTGCCAACAACCCACCGGGTACCCCGAGGAACACGAAGAGCGCCTTGGCCACCTTGGCGTCGGCCTCGGCCACCGTGAGCGTGTTGGAGATGTTGTCCAGCAGGTTGTCGTCGCTGGCTGCCACCGCACGCACTGCGGCCCCGATTCGTTCGGTCTGGCGGAGCGCAGTGGCGGGGTCGGCGTCCAAGAGGTGGCGCTGGAGGGCAATGTCTACCTCCCGCACGGGTGGGCTCTTCAGACGCCCCCCTCCCGCAGCGGCGGCTCGCTCGTAGGCCGGCAACACGGTGTCGGCAAAGACGGTCGGCGAGACCACCACGGAGTTCCGCACGTACACGAACGTCTCCAGGTCGCCGCCACGGCGGCTGGAGAACAGGGCCTGCGCCCGACTCAGATCGGCGATACCACTCACCCGCTCGGTGATGGAGGAACCATCGGGCAGCGCCACGGTGATCGCGTCGCCCACACCGGCGCCGGTGGCCGCCGCGACCTCGGCGGAGATCACTGCGCCGGTGTTGCGAAGTCCGCCCGATTCGATCCTGATGTCGTCGTCCCTGGCGGCGTAGCCGGCGTCGAACGCGAAGACCCGGGTCGGCCCTGGAGCCGAGGTTCCGGAAGCCGGATCGGCGATGGCGCCCACGCCCAAGTCGCCAAAGGACAGGGCCCTGGCGCTGGCGACGCCGTCGAGGGCGGCGATGCGATCCGCCACCTCCTCCAACGATGTCGGCGCCGGCCGATTCGCTGGGATCGGCGTCACCTGCTCCCGGCTGGAGAACGTGGAACGCGCGGCGTCGTCCACCGCCACCTGACGCCGAGCCTCCAGCCGATACTCAAGCCGATGGGCCTCCCCGGCCAGCATCGTTCCCAGGTTGAGACCCGACAGGCCCGGCCCTTGGGCAAACGGGTTGCTCTCGGCGCCCGCGATCTGCGCCCCATCAAGACGCGCCGATCCGGGCACGTAGGAGAGTGACCCGGAGGGCAACGACCGAATCGTGACCTCGTTCGCCGCAACGTCGTCCCCGTTGGCCAACTCGAGGGTGACGCCCACCTGGCGGCCCACGCCAATCACCCCATCCGGGTCCACGGTCTGCGTGAGGAGCAGCGAGCCGCCGATGCGCTCGGCCACCACGTGCTGCATGTCGATCGGCAACGGGGCCACCGCGCGCTGCGTCATCGATGCCGACAGGCCGTCGACGAAGAACAGCACGCCGCAGAACAGACCCACGCCGAGGGCCACACCCACCAAGGTGGAGAGCGTGCGCCGGGGATTGCGAAGCAGGTCCGCGAGCACGAACCTAGCCAACATGTGATGCCTCCCTTGAGGCGTCGGTGAGCCGGCCAGCCGCGGGCCGGAGGTACACCGTGCGTTCAAGGTGCCCTGCGATGTCGGGGTCGTGGGTCACCATCACCAGGGTGGCTCCCAGGGCACGATGCACCTCCACCAACAGCCGCACCACGCCTCGCGCATTGGCCGCATCCAGCGAGCCGGTCGGCTCGTCGGCCAGCACCACGCTGGGGCGATGCCCGATGGCCCTGGCCACCGCCACCCGCTGACGCTGCCCACCCGACAGCTCGTCCGGCAAGCGCTGCGCCAGCGTCCCCAGCCCCAGCCGATCGAGCGTCTCCATGGTGTCGGACGTGGCCCCAACCCCGGCAATGGCCACCGGCAGGGCCACGTTCTCTTCCACGGTGAGATGCGGCAGCAGGTTGTCGGCCTGGTACACCATGCCCAGGTTGCGCCGCCGAAAGTCGCACCGCTGTCGGTCCGACATGTCCGACACGGCCTCGGCGCCGATCCGCACCAACCCGCTGCTTGGCACCGCCAGCGCCGCAAGCAGCCCGAGCAGCGTGGACTTACCGCAACCACTGGGGCCCATCACCGCTACCCCACCGCCGCTCGGCACGCTCAGGTGGTCCAGCTCGAGGGCCCGAACCCTGCCGGCTGCGGTCTCGTAGTCAACCACCAGATCGGTGGCCTCGATGGCGGCCCCGCCCGGCCGGTCCGTGGTCATCGGTCGACCATCAGGCCGCCGCACAGTTCGAGGCGACGTTGGGCCCGGTCGGCCAGGGCGAGGTGATGGGTGACGTACAACACGGCGGAGTCGGCCGCCAACACCTCCGCGGTCACGCGATTCGCGGTGTCACCATCCAGTTGGGCCACCACCTCGTCGGCCAGCAACAACGAGGGCCGATTGGCCATGGCCACGGCCAGCGCCGCCCGCTGGGTCTCCCCGCCGGACAGGTGCCGGGGCCGGTGGTCGGCGCGGTGGGCGACACCGAACCGCTCCAACAGCGACCGAGCCTCGGCTCGCCGGGCGCGTCGGGACCGTTTCGGACCAAAGCCAAGCGCCAGCTCAACGTTCTCACGCGCCGTCAGAAAGGGAATGAGGTTGTCGGATTGCAGCGCCACCCCGATTCGCCGTGCGCGGAGGGCGGCGCGGCCACGATCGTCAAGGGTGGCCAGGTCGGTGCCCTCGATGAGCACCGTTCCGTCGTCGGTCCGCAGCAGGCCCGCGATGAGGGCCAGCAAGGTCGACTTCCCGCTGCCCGATGCTCCGATCAGGCTGGCCTTCTCACCGGGCATCAGGACGAGGTCCACCCCGCTGAGAACCGGCGCAGGCCGGTCGCGGCGCGGCGCCCCCGCTTGGCTCGACACGCCGGTCGGCGGATAGGCCTTGGTGACGCCCCGCAGCTCTACCACCGGGGAGATCACTTCGAAACCCGCCTCGACTCGGGCGCCGACCCGTACACCTCGGGGGCCGTCTCCCTGGCGTGGGTCTCAAGTTCCAGCACCGTCTGGCTGGCCTCGGTCAAACCCTCGGGGCTGAGGTTCACCAGGTTCAGGAGCTCAAAGCGATCCTGGTGGAGGCTGGCGTCCAGCGGCACGTTCTTGATCACCCCGACGCCGGGGGCATAGGACTTGTTTTCGTTGTCCGGGGCGCCCACCTCGCCCTCCTGGATCACCCTCACGTCGTCGAAGCACCCGAACTCAACGCATTCCCGCTCGCCAACGCGCACCGGCTCACCCACCGAACCGGCCTCGTCCGGCGCGCCAGCAATGAACCAGCGCGGCGTGGCCATGTCCACCTTGCCCGGGGTCAGGATGCCCACCCGCTGCCCGGCACCGTTGCCCAGCCACGCCGACTCGGTGTTCGTGTACTGCCCGCCTTCGAACTCCTCGGTGTACCCGCCGAGGATCCACACGTTGTCGTCCTGGTCGAGGGCCAGATAGTCCATGCCCACCTGGGCGACCTCTCCCGAGTCGGTGGACTCGTCCAGCATGGCGATGGCCGGAACCCCGTCGATCTCCCGCACCACGTCGGTCATGGTGGTGATGATCTCGTGGGGCACCTCGCGGGAACCCACCTCCGTGGTGCCACCCCGCACCCACTGCATGCCCGGCTTCAGCGGGTGGTACGGGTTGGTGCTCAGCGTGGGGTCGACGAAGTTGGCCGGATCGAAGGGCACCACGGTGCCCTCGTCGTGTGCGTCGGCGCTCGTCTCCGCGCGTGGCGTGCGTCCGCCACAGGATGCGGCCAGCACGACGGCCGCAAACAACAGGGGCCATCGGCGACGGTGCCGAACGGTGGCGGGAGCGCCGCCGCCGGGGTCGGGCCCGCAGCAGGGTGATGCCGGGTTCGTTGAGGACGCCGTCGCCATGTCGGGCTCGCTTTCGAGTGTGGTGGCCGTTGAGGGCCTTCCTACCCACCGAACGCTGAACCCCGGCTGACGCAACCTGAACGTGGGCTGACACCAACCGTCCCGGGCGACCTCAGGGCGTCGACAACCCCAGACCGCTCTGGCGGATCTTCGCCAGCAGTTCCACCGCAAGCTCGCCGCGGCGATGGCCCCAGCGAGACTCATAGGCCTCCAGGATCGTCCAGCCCAGGCCCCTCAGTTCCAGGTGCCGCTCGATGTGCGCGGTCGGGCCCGCCGGGTGCACGCTGCACTCGACGGCGATCGGAGCCCCGTCGATCGCCAGGTCGACGACGTGGTGACCCGTCGGGTAGGCGGGCATCACCCCCACCCCGCCGCTGCGCAGGTAGTCGGCAACGGCATCGACCCACGGCGAGACGTCGTGGGCCCGCCGGGGCGGTCCCGGTGGTGCGTCGGCCTGCGCCAGGTAGCGGGCCACCAACCCGCCGGCCGGAGGATCGCCCGACACCAGCACCGTCAGATGCCGACGGGCGCGCGTGGCCAGCACGGCGAAGAGGTGCGGGTCCTCGATGAACCTCCACGCGTTGGCGGTGGCGTCCGCCCCGGTTCCCAGGGACGCAATCACCACCTCTCGCTCGTTGCCCTGGAAGGCGTGCACGGTGCCGACCCGCAAGTCCAGGCGTTGCAGGTCGTGCACCGTGAAGGTGTCGAGCACCGCCGCCTCCAGCGCATCGGCCTGTGCCCGGAACGGCGAGACCAACCCGACCGAGGTCCGGCCGTCCTGGAGGAGTCGCCGCACGCGAGCGATGCACCAGTCGACCTCCGAGGCGACGATGCCCCCCGTGTCGCGCGCTCCGTCCAGCCGAACCACCTTGATGCAGTCCTTGGATTGGGTGAGGGGGGTCCTCGTGGCCACCTTCACCGCTCCCCCATAGAGCTCCTTGGCAACGAACTCCATCAGGTGTGGCGCCGAGCGGAAGTGCTCATCCAGGACGTGCACCGGCGCCGCTCCCGCTGCGGCGTCGAAGGTGCTGTTGCGCTGCAGGTTGAGCCGCGCCCCCAATAGGTGGTCGTCGGCCAACCCCCACTGGTCAAGCACCTTCGCCATTCGCTCGCCCGAGACAAAGGAGACGTGCCGAAGCTGCTTTGGATCACCCGAGATGACGGCCCGCCGGCCCCGCAACAGCGCCGGTGCCGCCAGGGTCTGGTTGAGCGACGACGCCTCATCGATGATCACCAGGTCGAACAGCGCCGGGACCATGGGCAGCAGATCATCGATGTCGGTCAGCGAGCCGATCCACAACGGCAGGGCGCGGGTGAGGCGACCATCGATGCTGCCCAGCATTTGGCGGCGTGCCGCTCGGCCGGATCGCAGCGCGGTCGCCAACGCCGCCACCGCGGGGAGGGTCCCGTTCATGCGCTGCTTCGACCTGCTGTCGATTGCCAGCCACCGGGATGTCGCGTCGTGGGCGGCCCGTTCCAGTCGCCTGAGCGATTCCCAGCTCGACCCGACCTCCAGCCCGCCGGCCAGCTCCAAGTCCAACCGACTCCGTTGCCGGCGAGCCACCCCGAGCGCATGGGAGATCACCTCGACCGGAGCAGACGGCGATTCCGCCTCGGCACGTACCTGTCGCTCCAAGCGGCGGCGAGCCGCTCGGTCACGCCAGCGTGTGCCGCCCTGCTCGAGCTCGGCGATCAGCTGCACCGATCTGGCCAGGTCGACGTCGGCCCGAAAGAACCCGGGGGCGTCGGTCCGGCACCTCGCGACCTCTTCGCAAAGCGTCGCGTCGGGGACCGCCGCCCGCAGCCGCGCCCGAACCTCGTCCATGGCGACGGCCCACTCGCTCCATGCGCGTTGGAACGCCTCCACCGCCTGTCGCAGCTGATCGTTGGACGCCGGCGGCGCCTGTCCGGCCGCGAGACGCGCCGCCAGGGCCTCGCGCCGGCCGGTCGATCCGAACACGACCGGGTCGGGCCCGGGTGCCCCCTCCAGCAGCGTCAAGAGGGCATCGACGGCTGCGTCGTCCTTTGCCGCCACCAAGACCGTCTCGCCGCGGGCGAGCGCGTCCAATGCGGTGGCCACCAGGGTGTGTGATTTCCCCGTGCCCGGCGCACCCGAGATGACCGAGACGTCCGCCCTGCGGCTCTCCACCACGGCGGCGCGCTGGGCCACGGTCAGCGCTGAGGCGGACCGAACCGTCGGTTCCGCCGATCGGTCGCCAGCGAGGTCCTCCCCTTCGCCTTCGGAACCCTCGGGTGCATCCCCATCGACCTCGGGCAGGGACGTCCCCAGGTAGAACGAGTGAAAGGCCGTGCCACCGGGCGGAACCAGGGCCGCCCACGCACGCAGCGCCGCCGATCGGCTGGTGTCGCCTGTCTCCTTCACGGCGAACACGCCAACGCCGGCCACGATGCGCAGCCCGTCGGACCGCATGAGGCGATCGGGTTCACCGGTGGCGGGTATCAGCTTTGTTGCGGGCAGCTTGGCGGCGTCGGCTGCGGAGCGGGCGAACCCAGCGAGGCGCGTCAACCTCGCCAGGAGGGGCTCGGAAACGGCGCTTGAACTCACATGACCGAGGGCGCCGCCTCCCCATTGGACCCTGCCCTCCAACTCCTGGCGGAGTTCGGGGTCGTCCACCAAGTGGGTCAGGCTGACATCTCCGGTCGGCGAGAGCGACCCGCCCCCGAGCAGGGACGTGCTCACCCGGACGGAGCGGTGGACCAGCGGGTGGAACACCCGTCGACGCTTGCCGTCGTCGGTTCGGGTGGTGCCGGACACGAACAGCCATCCCACCCGTATGGAGGATTCAAACGGGCGGACCTGGTCGATCGCCATGAGGCGTTCCGCGAGCCGCTTCGGCACGGGCGCCGACGGGAGGGCCACGGCGGCGCCCGACGCCGGAACGAGGGTCGGATTGAGCACCTGTTCGGGAGAGGTGGCCCAGGGGCTGACCTGGAACAGCTCGGCCGATGAGACGGGGAGCCAATGAAACCACTCGGTCGGGACCCTCAGGCCGGTTGCCCCCGCAGTGGACGTCGGGGACAGGTCCGCCAGCACCTGAAGCACGGCGCTCGCCCGACGCTGATCCGACTGCTCCTCCATCGCTGCGCACCGTACTTCGACCGCAGCGGCGGCCGCCGGGTCGGCGACGGCGGGGGGAGGCGGCCGGACTCGGCGGCGGGCATTCATCGCACTACCGTCCAGTGCAATGTCATCGATCGACCGGGATTCGGCTGCGGACGGCGGGGCGGTCTGCCGGGCCGCGTTCGGTCGCGACGGCTTGATCGTGGTCCCCCGGCTGGTGGACTCGGAGCTCATCGAGGCGCTGCGTGCTGACATGGCGGCGCAGTGGTCGCGCCGTGCGGTGGCGGGCGGCCGGGTGCAGGACCTGTGGGTGCGATCGGCCGCAGTGCGACGGCTGGCGGGCCACCCAGGCATCGCCGGCGCACTCCACGAGCTGTACGGACGGAGGCCCATCCCGTTCCAGACCCTGAGCTTTCGAACCGGCACCGAACAACCGCTGCACGCCGACACCATCCACTTCGACACGGTGCCCGGCGGCTGGATGTGTGGAGTCTGGGTGGCGCTGGAAGAGGTGGGTCCCACCCAGGGGCCGCTGCGGTGGGTGCCTGGCTCGCACCTCGTGACCGGGCCACGGCCGGAGGGCTTCGGTGCGGGAGCCGTGTTCGACAACCCTGGCTACGAGGCTGCGGTCGAGGCGCAGGTCGAGGCGCAGGGCTGGCACGCCGAGCAGCTCCTCGTTCGGGCGGGCGACGCCGTGATCTGGTCCGCCGAGGTGCTGCACGGCGGGGCAACGGTCACCGACCCCGCCTCCACCCGCTGGTCGCAGGTGACCCACTACGTGTTCGAAGGGTTTCCGGCCGTCACCCCCCAGAAGTCCCGGCCCGCCCAGGGGCATTGGTGGTTGCGTGATCCCGTCGTGAACGTCGCCACCCTGCGAACCGAGCGTGGGGTTGATCCCACAACCGGCGCCTCGGCGCCCATTCGCATGCGGCGTGGCCTGGCCCGGTTTCCTCGGCCGACCGATCCGGCGCCGTCGGTGGTCGAACGCTGCGCCTCCGCTGCGCTCGGGGCGTGCCGTCGGGCCAGGGTTGCCCCCCGCCTGCTGCGAGCTCGCCTGGTTCGATCCCGCTGAGCCCCCGCCCCGGCGGCTGAGGCCCGCGATGACTATCGGTAAACATCTGTTTACCGGTAACATGGCTTTCGACCCTCTCGAAAGGGGCACGCAATGCAGCGACGCACCGTCACCGTGCACGGCCACGAGATCGCCTACCGGACCGGTGGCAGCGGTCCCGTGGTGCTGTTGATCCACGGCATGGCCGGCAGCTCCACGTCGTGGAAGCCGATCCTGGCGGACCTGGGCAAACACGTCACCTACGTGGCGCCCGACCTCCCGGGCCACGGATTCTCCGACAAGCCACGAGGTGACTACTCCTTGGGTGCCCAGGCCAGCTTCCTGCGGGATCTCATGGCTGCGCTGGGCCACGAACGGGCCACCATCGTGGGCACCTCCCTGGGCGGCGGGATCGCCATGCAGTTTTCGTACCAGCATCCGGAGCGATGCGAGCGGCTCGTGCTCTCGGGGGCCGGCGGCCTGGGCGAGGAGGTCACCTCGCTGCTGCGCCTACTGGCCCTCCCCGGTGTCGACCTGGTCATGCCCCTGGCGTTCCAGCCCTTCATTCGGAGCGGCGTGGAGGCGGCCACCGGGCTGTTCTCCAAGGTGGGGCTTCGGCCCGCCCCTCAGGTAGCCGAGATGTGGCGCTCCTACACCTCCCTCATCGAACCAGAAACCCGGCGGGCCTTTGCCCACACGCTGCGCTCGGTGGTCGACCTCCGAGGGCAGCGCGTGTCGGCCATGGACAAGCTGTATCTCTCCCAGGACCTGCCCACCCTCATCATCTGGGGCGCCGACGACCCCATCATCCCGGTTTCCCACGCCCACGACGCCCACGAGGCCATGCCCGGCAGCCGGCTGGAGATCATGGACGGCTGCGGCCACTTCCCCTACGTGGAGGATCCCCGCCACTTTGCCGAGATCCTCATCGAGTTCGTGGCCACCACCGAGCCTGCGTCGATGGAGCCCGAGGACCTGGTGCGGCGGCTCACCGAACACGCACGCGCCACGCCCTGAGACCGAGGACTCACGCGCGGTGTCAGCGAGCAGCGGCCCATCGGCGTCGGCAGCAAGCCCCGACGCCTCGTTGGCGAATCACCGGACGCTGCGGAGGCTCCCGTCGCCTGCCAGCTGGATCGACCGTCGGGTGCGCAGCCAGCCGTTGCTGGCCGACGATCGAGGTCGTCGGGTCGTCTTCCTCTCGCACTGCCTCCTCAACGAGAACACCCGCTATGCCGGCGGCGCCTTCACCGCCGGGGGCCGTCACGAGCTCGTCGAACGCTGGGCCGCCAGCGGCGTCGGCATCGTGCAGATGCCCTGCCCCGAACAGCGCGTCTGGGGCGGCGTGCTGAAGCGCCGGCTGTGGCTGCTCACCTTCATTGGTCGGCGCCTCCCGGGCTCGCTCCGCCAAGCCGTGGTGCGTCTCGCCTTGGGCTACACCCGGCTGCGATACGAACGCATCGCCCGCGAGGTGGCCCACCAGATCCTCGACTACCGGCGCAGCGGCATCGAGGTGGTCGCCGTCGTTGGAGTGGACGGTTCGCCCTCGTGTGGGGTCTTTCAGCGCCTGGACGCCCGCCGATCGCTGGACGTTGCCGTGGCCGACCCGTCGATGAGCCGGGACGAGTTCAACCACCGCGCCATCGCGGCATGTGTCGAGGCCGGCGCCGGCTGGTTCACCGACTCGCTCCAGCGGCGCCTCCGTCGGGGCGGGTGCGGCGTGCCGTTCCACGCGTTCGACCTGCTGGCAGAGATGGAGGGAGCGTCGACGGTTCACGTCGCCCACCCGGGTCTGGGCCGGCGGCGTCAGTTCAGGTCGGGCTCGGTGGGGGCGTAGGCAAAACGGGCCAGGCGACCGCCCTGACGTCGCAGCACCCGCTGCCACAGCGTGTCCGGGTCGCGGTCCAACGGATCGTCGGGATGCACGTCGGCGATGAACCAGGAATCGATGATCAGCTCGCCGTCGAGCTGACCCGGCCCCCATCCGGCATAGCCCGCGAAGAGCCGCAACTCGTCCACACCCGGGTCGGCGCCCTCGAGGTGGCTCTCCAGGTCCAGGCGGCCCAGCGTGCCGGAGATGGGATGGAACCCGTCGAGCTGGGCGCCCGGTCGGGCCCGGGCCATGCAGATGATGCCCTGTTGGCTCACCGGCCCGCCCACGAACACCACCGGCGGCTGTGCGGATGCCGCGGTGAGCGCCGGGAGCACCTCCCGTACGTCGGTCGCGGCCGGGCGGTTGAGGATCACCCCGATGGCGCCACCCTCATCGTGGTCGATGACGTAGATCACCGAGCGCTCGAAGTTGGGGTCGGCCAGATCCGGAGAGGCGACCAAGAGCTTTCCGGCGGTGGACCCGTCGTCCATGGCCTCATCATGCCACCCGCCGATGCGCGGCGCGGCCACGACGGCTAACACTCCGGGATGCGCACGGACACGTTGACCGCCAACCCGCCCAGCGACGTCTCCTTGTAGCGATCCGACATCGACTCGGCCGTGTCGCGCATGGTCTCGATCACCTGGTCGAGCGACACCCTGGCATCGGCCGGGTTGCTCGCCAGGGCGAGCTCGGCGGCATTGATGGCCTTCACGGCGCCCATGGTGTTGCGTTCGATGCAGGGCACCTGAACGAGGCCGCCCACCGGGTCGCACGTCATGCCCAGGTGGTGCTCCATGGCGATCTCGGCCGCCATCAGCGCCTGGCCCACCGAGCCACCGAGCGCCTCGGTGAGGGCGGCGGCCGCCATCGCGCTGGAGACCCCCACCTCTGCCATGCACCCGCCCACCGCGGCCGAGATGGTGGCCCCCTTCTTGAACAGGGTGCCCACCTCGCCTGCGACCAGCAGGAAGCGGTGGATGGCGGACCTCGTGTCACCGACGCCCACGGCGGGACGGCGGGGCGCGTCGGTCAACGGCTGCTCAGCCAGACACACCAGGTACAACAACACCGCCGGGACCACACCCGCCGCCCCGTTGGTCGGCGCAGTGACCACCCGCCCCAGGTTGGCGTTCTCCTCGTTCACGGCGACGGCGAACGCGCTGATCCACCGCAGCACCTCCCCGAAGCCGTAGTCGCCGTTGCGGATGAGGGCCAGCCAGGCCTCGGGTGTGTCGGCGTCTTCCCCTCCCAGCAGGTGCCTGGCGAGCGGGGCCGCCCGGCGATGCACCCCCAACCCGCCGGGCAGAACGCCCTCGGTGTGACAGCCCCGGAATGCGGCCTGCAGCATCACGTCCCAGATGGTGTCAAGCCCGCGGTCCACCTCGTCGGGAGTGCGCCAGGCAAGCTCGTTGCTGCGCACCAGTTCGGCGATGCCACACCCCTTGGCCCGGCATTGCGCCAGCAAGCTGTCCGGCGTGTGGGTGGGATGCGGCAGCGAGGGTCCATCGCCCTCCTCGCCGCTCAGGTCCGAATCGCCCAGCACGAACCCGCCGCCCACCGAGTAGTAGGTGTCGTCGCGGCTGAGCCCATCACCGCCCGAGGCCGAACAGGTCATGCCGTTGGCATGGCCGGGCAGCCGCTGGTCGGCATGAACGAGGATGTCGACAGCCGGGTCGAAGGGGATCGGTCGACCCGGCACCAGGCTGACCACCCGCTCGTCTCGCAATCTGTCGACCAGCGCCGGGATCCTCGATACGTCGATGGTCTGGGGGTCATACCCCAGCAGGGCCAGGCAGATGGCCTGATCGGTGGCGTGGCCGATGCCGGTCAAGGCGAGCGAGCCGTACAGGTGAACCTGAACCCGATCGACGGCTTCCAGCCCGCCCCGCGACGCAAGCGCTGCGGGCAGCTCGCCCAGCCAGCGTTGCACCGCCCGCCATGGCCCCAGGGTGTGAGAACTCGACGGCCCCACGCCCACCTTCAACATGTCGAAGACGCTGAGGGCTCCCATGGGCCTACAGCCAACCACACGCCCGACGGGGCCGTCCGGGGCGCCGGATGCGCCTAGCGCCGGACCGCTGCCAGCGCATCAAGCGCATCCTCGGCCCGGTCGGTCGGGACGATGAGGTGATCGTGGAAGTACCCGGCCAGGACGTTGCAGGCGATGCCCCGGTCGGCCAGCACGGCGGCCACCGTGGCAGTCAGCCCAACTGCCTCGAGACTGCTCTGCACCTGCAGCGTCAGCCAGGCTCCATCAAAGCCAACGCTCCACCCGCGCCGTACCGCGGCCTCAACCGACGCCACCGCCGTGGTGCCCTCGGCTTCGACGATGACCGCATGGACACCATTGCCCACTCCCACCGGCTCGTCGAGGTGAACCAGGGTGAAACGGCCCGGCCGCCGCTCGACCGACAAGGTCGCCAGCATGGCCTCGAGGTCGGTCTGGCCGGGCACCGGCTCACGATAGGTCGCCAGCTGTCCTCGCCGACATCCGGTGAGGGTTATCGGCGCCAGAGACCCCACAACCCTCACGGGACGGCCGGGGCAGCGCGACGCCCGGCCATCGCGGCTCCGGCTATCGCCCCTACGTCAGGTCGAGCGACAGCATTCGGATGGCGTTGCCGCGCAGGATCTTGTACTGCTGCTCGGCAGTGAGGTGACCCACCAGGTCTTGGGCCACGGCGGCGGAGTTGGGCCAGGTGGAGTCGGTGTGGGGATAGTCGGTCTCGAAGGTGATGTTGTCTTCGCCCACGTCCGCCAGGCTGTTGATGCCGTGACGATCCCGGAAGAAGCAGCCGAACACCTGGCGGAAGTAGTAGGTGGAGGGTGGCTCGGGGATGCGCTCGGCCACGCCGCCCCAGGCGCGGTGCTCCAGCCACACGTCGTCTGCCCGCTCGAGGATGTAGGGCAGCCAGCCGATCTGGCCCTCGCTGTAGGCCAGGGTGAGGTTGGGGTGATCCACCAGCACGCCGGAGAACAGGAAGTCCGACAGCGACGCCATGGCGTTGCCAAAGGAGAGGGTGGCCTGCACCGCCGGCGGCGCATCGGGGCTGGTGGCGGGCATCTTCGACGACGAGCCGATGTGCATGCAGACCACCGTGGCGGTGTCCTCGCACGCCTGGAAGAACGGCTCCCACTCGCCCGAGTGGATGCTGGGTAGGCCCAGGTTGGGAGGGATCTCCGAGAAACACACGGCGTGGCACCCCCGCTCGGCGTTTCGTCGCACCTCGGCCGCAGCCAACTCGGCATCCCACAGCGGGATGATGATGAGCGGCACCAGCAGTCCGGCCGAGTCGCCGCACCACTCCTCGATCATCCAGTCGTTGTAGGCCTTCACGCAGGCCAGGCCCAGTTCGAGGTCGGAGCCCTCGGCGAAGGTCTGCCCGCAGAACCGCGGGAACGTGGGAAACGAGAGCGAGGCGTCCACGTGGTTCGCCAACATGTCCGCCACCCGGGCCTTGGGCTCAAAGCACCCCGGACGCATCTCGTCGTAGGTGATGGGCGACAGCGTCATGTCGTCGCGCTCGAATCCAACCGCCGCTACGTGCCGCTTGTGGGGCACCACGAGGTCCTCGTACACCCAGCAGTCCGCCTGCGGTCCCGCCTCGTCGAAGGTGATCTCGTACTTGGTGCCGCCGACGAACTTCATCTCGCCGAGGCCTCGGCGAATCACCTTGGGGCCGCGGTCGCGATAGCGCTCCGGCAGCCACTCCTGCCACAGGTGCGCCGGCTCCACCACGTGGTCGTCCACGCTCACGATCCACGGCAAACCTTCGGGCGCCGGGCTTCCTCCGACGGCGGATGCTGCAGGTGCGGGGGTGGTCTCGGCGCTCACGATGCTCCAGGAATCTGACGGTGTGTCAGGTCGGAGCATACGCCCCAGCGGGCCGCCCGTTTGAGGCAACGACCGGGAGAGGTCCAGCTACACCAGCGAGCTTCGGCCGTCGTTCTCCCAGCCCGAGGCCGTGAGCCGCCAACCCGGCAGGTCGGCCAGCGGCGTCACGTGCTCGAAGGTGCGCCGGTAGCCCGTGCGGGCGATGCGCCACCGATCGTCGTCGTCCAGCCGGTACTCATCGTGGTAGAAGCACGCGCCCTGCAGCAGGAACTCCCATTGGCGGTCCACCAGGCTGTCGGTGAGCGCCCAGATGCCGGTGGCGCTGCGCTCTCCGGTGCGTTCCAGCTCGGGGTGGGTGGCCCGGTGGGCCGACAGGAACGTCTCCCGCCCCATGGCCTCGGTGAAGAACCCCAGCACCGCCTCGCGCCCCTCGTAGTGCAGGGCGCCGCCGCTCCACTCCCCCACCACGTCCTCGCAGAGCGTGTCGGCCACCAGCTCCCAATCCTTGGTGTCGATCCCCCGCAGGTAGCGGTACTTCAGGGTTTCCAGCTCGTGGCGCGTGGCCGCGTCCAACGGATGTGTACTCACGATCGCTCCCCCGGGTGCCGGGCCGCTGCGGGCCCCTCGTTCGGCGTGGACGGTACCGCACCGGCGACAGCTCCTACGTTGTGGGCCACGACCGAGGAGCATCGATGAACCAGCAGCACAACGAGCGGCGGCGCGTCGCAGTTCTCACCATGGAGTTGCAGCGCGGCGTCGTGGGCGAGGAGGCCTCCATGCCGGAGCTGCGCCGGGCCGTCGAGGAGGCCGACCTGCTGGCGCAGGTCGCCCGGCTCTCCCAGGCCGCGCGCGCCGCCGGCGTTCCGGTGGTGCACGCCACCGTCGAGTGGCGGGCCGACCGACGGGGTACGCCGACCAATGCTCCGCTGGTGGGCCACCTCACCCGGCTCCCCGGCCACCTCCTCGAGGACACCCGGGCCGTGCAGCTGGACCCCGCCATCCGGGCCGACCTCGGTACCGACCTGGTGTCGATGCGCCGCCATGGCATGACCCCGTTCACCGGCACCTCCCTGGATGCGTTGCTGCGCTCCCTGGAGGTCAGCGATCTGGTGATCTGCGGAGTGTCGCTGAACATCGGCATTCCCGGCGCGGTGTTCGAGGCAGTCGGCCTGGGCTATCGGGTGAGCGTGCCCAGCGACGGCGTCGTTGGGGTTCCGGTGAGCTACGGCGAGCAGGTGTTGGCCCACTCGATCGCGCCGGTGGCCTCCGTGACCTCCGTCGATGAGATCCTCCAACGCTGGGCGGCGCCGGGCGCACCCGGCGACCAGTCCGGCTGAGTCGCCTTCACCACCGGAACGTGACATCAGTCCGAAAGAACTACGTGACATGGCGGCCTCGGTTGGGTACAGTCACCCACACGACATCGGAGTTGAGGAATCTCATTCTTCCTTCGATGAGCCGGAGTGCTGTGTGAGCTTTCGGGGGGTTGCTCACACAGCCTCCGGCAGATTCGCGTCTGGTCCGCTCATCGGCGCCGCGGCGAGCCGGGCACCGCCGCCCGACGGGCGTCAAGCGACCAGGCGCCGCACCACCTCCAGCCAGTGGGTCAGGTGGGTATCGACGAGGAACTCGTCCACGGCACGCTGGTAGGCGGCCTCCCCCAACCGCGATGCCAGGTCCTGATCACCCAGGATCGTGCGCAGGTGCTCGGCGAAGGTTCCCAGGTCGGTCGGGTCCTGCACCAGGAGACCCGTGACGCCATGGGTGATCTGATCGGCGATGCCGCCGACGTTGCTGGCCACGACCGGCCGGGACTTGATCATGGCCTCGGCCACGGTCAGCCCGAAGCCCTCGGCCAGGCTCTTCTGAACCACGATCGCCGAACGACGCTGCAGGGCGTTGACCATCACCGCGTTCTCGTCCAGGTCGTCCATGGGCAGGCAGGCCAAGGTGACACGGCGGCGCATGGAGTACGGCAGGGAACGCCACCGAGCCCAGACGTCGGCCAGCACATCGGCCCCTTCCGGATCGTCATCCACCGACGCCACCGAGGGGCCGGCCAACACCAGGTGTCCCGGGTGGCTGGGCGCCACGCCCTCGACGAAGGCCTCCAAGACGCCCGCCATGTCCTTCAGCGTGTCCCACCTGGAGATCTGGGTGATCAGCGGCTCGTCCGGGTCGGGCCGGGGGCCGGTGGCGATGAGGTCCACGGATCGTTCGAGTCGGCCAGGGGTGCCGTCGGTCCGCTCGAAGTAGGTGTGGCCATCCGGGCCGGACGTGAAGCCGGTGTGGGACATGATGCCCTGGATCGTCTCGGGGTCCAGCGGCTGGTTCTTGGGCGAGAACGGGTCGATCGAGGGGGGCACCACCACCAGGCGTTCTCGAGGCACCCAGGAGGGGGCGAATTCCTCCCGGCTGAAGACGAACTGCTCCACATGCGGTTCGAGGTAGCCGCGAAGGAACTCCCAGGCCTTCTCAGAATGCTCGTTCTGTTCGTCGAGGCCGACGTGGCACCGCCACGCCACACGGCCACCCGCAGCCTTCACCGCTTGGGCCAGGCCCGCCACTTGGGGGTCGTGGAGGATCACGACATCGCCGGGCCGGACGAAGGTCAGCAGTTGGACGGCGCTGCGCTCCAGGCACTCCTGATAGAGCTGGTGCTCGGCCGCTCCCAGCGGGCCGCCATCTCCCGGTGTGCCGTAGAGGTGGTTGTGGATTCGCTTGGTCAACGCGAAGAACGGCTCGTCGCCCTCGATGACGAGCCAACGGGCGTCGACGCCGGCGTCGCGGGCATAACCCAGGACGACGCGGAGCATCTCGGCAACGCCGCCGCCGGCCCCGGTTGAGTTGACGTTCAGCACCGCCCGGCCACCCAGCGCATCCTTCGCAGCGCCGGCGGTGGGGCCGGCCAACTCCGAGGTCAGGTCCTCGCCGATGACGCCCGCCATCCGCCGCAACGATCGGCTCTGGATCTCTATCTCGTGCACCGTGACCCCATTTCTCGACGTTTGACGGCGTCCAGCCTAGGGGGCCAGCCAGCGGATGCGGCCAGGACCGACGGCCGACGGCAGCGGTCGAGACGGGTTCTGGCCGTCTGGCAGACTCCAGCGGTGGATTTCGTCTCGGTTCCAGACAGCGGCGGGTTTGTCGTCATCGACCTTCCCGATGCGCCGGTGGCCACCGGCGTGGTCCGGTGGGCACGCAAGATCCTGAGGGACGGTGCCTCCAGCCTGGCTCGGTCGCTCACCTACAGCTATGCGTCCCTGGGGATGCAGGTGTCCGGGGCCTCGGCCGGCGTCAGCGCCGCCCCGGCCCAACGAGACGAGTCGGTCGCAGCCTTCGTGGCCAACCTTCCCGAAGCGCTTGGTGGGCGACGGGTGTTGCTGGATGCGGCGAAGGGCATCAACGAGGACGACCTCGCACCGCTTCGAGCCGCCGACGACCGCAGTTCGTTGTACCTCGATGCCGCCGTGACGGACGCGCTGGCCACCGCCGGGGTGCTGGCCGCAGCCGATTGGGCAAATCGCGGGCTGGATGGCGCCCGGGTCACGATCGATGCAGCAACACCGGCCACCGCGCTCCTGGCGCGAGGTGCCACGGCTGCCGGGGCACGGGTGGTCGCCCTCGGCAACCGGGCGGCGCCGGACGGGCTCACGAGCGCCGACCTGGACGCCATCGCCGCAGGCGATGGCGTCCAGGCGCCCGGCGGCGAGGTGGCCGACGCACTCGCGGTCGATGCCGACGTGGCACTGGTGGGCGCCAAGACCGGAGCGGTGGACCACCGGCGAATGGAGCTCGTCGCTGCTCCGGAGGTGGTGCCCTACGGCCGCCTCGCCGTCACGACCCGCGCCCTTGCCGTTGCCGCCCGCGCCAACCGCCGTGTGCTCCCCGACTTCGTGAGCACCGCCGGCCCGTTGCTCGCCCAGTGGCCGGCCGAGGACGCCACACGCGACTCCTTGCTGGTCGACGCCGGCGCCCGGGTGACCGCTGCCCTCGACGCCGTGCCCGACACGCCCAACGGCATCGTGCTGGATGCCTGCCTGGCGGCCGAGGAGTTCCTGTCGACCTGGTGCGACGAGCTGCCCTTCGGTCGACCGATCTGACCGGCACGATCACTCCCGGCAAGGAGTCCGCATGAACAGCCCAGCCGTCTCGCCCCAGCACGAGCTGGTGCCGCTTCCTGCCCAGCCGGCGGGCGTGAGGTGGCCAACCTCCAGCTGGCCCACCGGCACCATTGATGCTGCCGATCCGGACGGCGTTGCCCAGCTGGTCGAGCGTGCATTCACCGATCAGCCACGGGACGACCTGGCGCTCACCCTTGCGGTGGTGGTCATCCAGGGTGGGCGGCTGGTCGTCGAGCGATACGGCCCCGACACCTCCGCCGACACGCCGCTCGTGTCGTGGTCGATGGCCAAGAGCATCACCCAGGCCGCCATGGGCGCCGCCGTGCTGGACAGCCTGGTCGACCCGGACGGACCGGCTCCAGTGCCGGAGTGGGCCGACCCCATCGATCCCCGGGCCGCCATCGGCACCCAGCACCTGCTGGCCATGCGCAGCGGCCTGCATTGGGTGGAGGACTACGTCGATCCCCAGGCTTCTACGTGCCTGCCGATGCTCTTCGGGGACCAGCGGGCCGACATGGCCCACTACGCCGCCTCCTTGCCGCTCGACAGCCCGGTGGGCTCCAAGTTCCTCTACTCGTCCGGAACCACCAACATCCTGTCGCGCCTCGTGGGCGATGCGGTCGGCGGCGGCCGGGACGCCATGGAGCGATTCCTCAGCGATCGCATCTTCGGGCCGCTCGGCATGGCCTCAGCCGAACCACGCTTTGACGACGCCGGGACGTTCATTGGTTCGTCGTATGTGTGGGCGACGGCACAAGACTTCGCCCGCTTCGGCCTGTGGTACCTGCGAGACGGGGTGTGGGACGGTCAACGGCTGCTGCCCGACGGCTGGGTGGATCGGGCCCGGCGGCTGTTGTCGCTCGACACCGAGGAGGTCGGCAAGGGATACGGCGAACAGTGGTGGGTGAAGCCCGACTCGGAACTGGGGGTGTTCTGGGCCAACGGCTACGAGGGCCAATCCATCACCGTGGTGCCCGGGGCCGACACGGTGATCGTGCGGCTGGGCAAGACGCCCATCGAACACGCCGATGCCTTGCAGGGCTGGCGCTGGGATCTGCTGGAGGCCCTCACCGGTACGGGCTGAGCGACCGTCCACCTGGCAGCTCGCCGACTGGCGGTGCTCGCGGCCCACGACGCTCGGGTACGCTGGCACGAAACTGAAGCCGACCATCTCGGACGGGAGAGCGTCGGGGGCAACAGCCGCCCGGCCGCCGGAGGAGCAACCACCCCGGAATCTCTCAGGCACCGGTACCGCCCGGGTCAGGCACACGCTGGAAAGCAGGGCCCATGGCCCTCGCCGAAGGGGAAAACCGGGTTCGCCCGGCGAAGCTCTCAGGCACCACGGACAGCGGGGGGCATCCATCCCCTCAGCCGCGCTTGGAGCCATCCGTGTCCCCCGCCTCCCCCCCGACCCGTGCCGCCGACCAGACCGGCGACTTCCCCAGCCGCCACTTGGGCTCCGATGCCCACGAGGTCGCCGCCATGCTCGCCGAGTTGGGCGTCGAGTCGATGGAGGAACTGATCGACCAGACCGTTCCTGCGTCGGTTCGCGACACCGAGCCGCTGAGGCTCACGGGGATCGACGGCGCCATGAGCGAGCCGGAGGCCATCGATCACCTGCGTTGCCTCGCACAACAGAACCAGGTGCTCACCTCGTTCATCGGCCAGGGCTACTCGGGCACTCACACGCCGGCGGTGATCCAGCGAAACGTGCTGGAGAACCCGGCCTGGTACACCGCGTACACGCCCTACCAGCCGGAGATCAGCCAAGGCCGGCTGGAGGTGCTGTTGAACTTCCAGACCATGGTGCAGGAGCTGACCGGCCTGACCATCGCCGGCGCTTCGCTGCTCGACGAGGCCACCGCTGCGGCCGAGGCCCTCACCCTGTGTCGACGGATCGCCAAGAGCAAGGCCACCAAGTTTCTCGTCGACCCACGCTGCCATCCGCAGGTGATCGCCGTGGTCGCCACCCGCGCCGAACCGCTCGGCATCGAGTTGGACCTCGTCGACCCCCGCAACGCCGAGGTCGAAGCGGAGGCCTACTTCGGCGCGCTGCTCGCCTACCCCGCCACCGACGGCACCATCACCAACTTCGCCAACCTGGCCGACCAGCTTCACGAAGCCAAGGCCGCCGTGGCGGTGTGCACCGACCTGTTGGCCTGCACCGTGTTGACCCCTCCCGGTGAGTGGGGGGCCGACATCGCCGTCGGCTCGGCCCAGCGCTTCGGCGTGCCGATGGGCGCCGGTGGACCCCACGCCGGCTTCATGGCGGTCACCGACGCCGCCCGGCGCTCGCTGCCGGGCCGCCTGGTGGGGGTATCGGTGGACGCCGCCGGGCGCCCGGCGCTCCGCCTGGCGCTGCAGACCCGCGAGCAGCACATCCGGCGCGAGAAGGCCACCTCCAACATCTGCACCGCCCAGGTGCTGCTGGCCGTCATGGCCGCCTCCTACGCCACCTACCACGGGCCGGAGGGCCTCATCGACATCGCCGCTCGGGCCGCCCGGCTCACCGCAGCGGCCGCCGAGGCCCTGAACGAGGCCGGGGTGGAGGTGGCCACCGACTCGGCCTTCGACACCCTCTGGGTGCGGGTGCCCGGCCGGGCCGATGAGGTGCTGGCCGATGCCCGGGAGCGGGGCCTCAACCTGCGTCGGGTGGACGTCGACACCGTGGGCCTGGCGCTCGACGAAACCACCACGCCGGCCCTCCTCGCCGAGGCGCTGGCCGCAGTCGGGGCCCAGGCTTCGGCCGCCGACCTGGCGCAGCGGGCCGAACAGTCCCCGGCCACCGGGCTGATCCCCGAGGCGCTGGTGCGGGAGACGCCGTTCCTCACCCACCCCACGTTCCACGCCTACCGGACCGAGACCGAGATGCTGCGCTACCTGCGGCGCCTGGCCGATGCCGACCTGGCGCTGGACCGCAGCATGATCCCCCTGGGCAGCTGCACCATGAAGCTGAACGCCACCACCGAGATGTTGCCGGTGACGTGGCCCGAGTTCGCCAACCTGCACCCGTTCGCTCCGGCCGATCAGCTGGCCGGCATCGCCGAGCTGGCCACCCGCCTGGAGCAGTGGTTGGCCGACATCTGCGGCTACGACGCCGTCTCGGTGCAACCCAACGCCGGCAGCCAGGGCGAGCTGGCCGGCCTGCTGGCCATCCGCGCCTACCACCACAGCCGGGGCCAGGCCGGGCGCAACGTGTGCCTCATCCCCTCCTCGGCCCACGGCACCAATGCCGCGTCGGCCGTGATGGCGGGCATGGAGGTGGTGGTGGTCGCCTGCGACGACGACGGCAACGTGGACGTCGCCGACCTGCAGGCCAAGGTGGCGGCCCACGCCGAGGACCTCGCTGCGCTCATGGTCACCTACCCCTCCACCCACGGGGTCTTCGAGGAGTCCATCGGCGAGCTTTGCGCCTCCGTGCACGACGCCGGCGGCCAGGTGTACGTGGACGGCGCCAACCTGAACGCGCTGGTCGGGCTGGCCCGGCCGGGCAAGTTCGGGGCCGACGTCAGCCACCTGAACCTGCACAAGACCTTCTGCATCCCGCACGGCGGCGGCGGCCCGGGCGTGGGGCCGGTGGCCGTGCGGGCGCACCTGGCGCCGTTCCTGCCCGCCACCGACCAGGGCGACCACCGGACGGGTGACTCGCAGCGGGCCGATCGGGTGGGCGCCATCTCGGCCGCCCCGCTGGGCTCCGCCGCGATCCTGCCCATCAGCTACGCCTACATCGCCATGATGGGCGCCGACGGGCTGCGCCGGGCCACCGAGGGCGCCATCCTCACCGCCAACTACGTTGCGCATCGCCTGAAGGAGCACTACCCGGTGCTCTACACCGGCGCCCGGGGTCGCGTGGCCCACGAGGCCATCATCGACCTCCGCCCGCTCACCAAGGAGACGGGCATCAGCAACGAGGACGTGGCCAAGCGGCTCATCGACTACGGGTTCCACGCCCCCACCATGAGCTTCCCCGTGGCCGGCACCCTCATGATCGAGCCGACCGAGTCCGAATCCAAGGCCGAGCTGGATCGCTTCTGCGACGCCATGGTGGCCATCCGCTCCGAGATCGACCGGGTGGCCGACGGCACCTGGCCGGCCGATGACAACCCGCTGGTGAACGCGCCGCATCCATCCGAGGACCTGCTCATCGAGGACTGGACCCACCCCTACAGCCGCGAGCTGGCCGCCTACCCCCTGCCCGAGCTGCGCCGCACGAAGTATTGGGTGCCGGTCTCCCGTATCGACGGCGGCTACGGCGACCGCAACCTCATGTGCTCGTGCCCGCCGGTGGAGGACTTCGCCCACCAGTAGACGCCTGGTGGCGTCGCCGAGTCAGGGGCAGCTGCAGCTTGCTATGCGTGCCGAGCGGTGCCCGTGAACAGCCGCTCGAACTCCTCGTGCTCGCTCTGTTCAAGAACCAGTTTCAGCTTCGGGCTTGGTTTGGCCAGGCCGAAGCCCTGGATCAGCTCCACCTTGGTGCTGAGCAGATCCCCCAGGGAGAGCACGTCCTGGTCGCCCTCAAACCCTTCCACGATGACCGGCGAGCCTTTCAGCTCGTCGGACTGCGCCAGGTCGACGACGTACTTCAGGGTCTTCAGACCTGCCCTCGACTGGACGACCCCTCGGTCGATCTTCACATAGCTCGGCCGCAAGACATCGAGACGAATCGGTGACGCCCGGTCAGACCCGAAGTCGTCAATGGCAAAATGCACGCCCAGTTCGGCGCTGAGCTGGGCCAATCGGCGGAGGAAGCCCATCGACCGCTGGCGCTCATCTGCCACGAGCCCGTTGGGATCCGGCAGCTCGTACTTCTCCGAGATCTCCAACACAATGCTGTCGTTGCGAACCTCATGCGCCCCAGCGAGGCTCAACCTGACCGAGTCGATGTAGTCGGCTTCGTCGAGCGAATGGGGAAAGCAGTTGATCGACAGCTTTCTGTGGTCGGGTGTCCGTTCGGGCTCGGCAGCGAGTTGCGCACAGTACGACTGCATGGTCCTGCTGAAGACCTCCGAGTCGAGTCGCGCCATGAATCGGGGGCCCCACAGCTCGGCCACGTCGAGCAACGGCCTGACGGACGTCAAGCGCTCCGATGGCTGCTCCCCCGGCGGGTGGGGGCCGTTCGGTGAGACTCGAGCCAGAGCCTCCCAGCCGTGGATCGACGCCTTTCGATTCAGCTCGTACTTGTGGAAGTCGATGACAGGCTGAAAGACGATCAGCAGGTCGCGCAGTTGGATGTCAAACAGCGCGAGCCGATCCTCGTAGAGCGTCGCTGGGGCATACCCGCCCTCTCTCCGTAGATGGTCGATCAACGCCGCTCGAACGCTGTGGCCGGCGAGTGGCTTGCCGTTGCTTGTCTCACGATGGAACGCCGCCAGCATTCGACAGCCAACATCGTCCAACGCAGCGGTGGCCTCCTCCACGCCGGCCAGATAGATCACTGTGGTGGTTTCGCCGCGTTCCCCAACGATGGCTGCGTTGACCAGTCCACCCTCATCCGGCGGGGCGAAGACCGCCGGCACCCTCCGAGCGAAGGTCTCGGGGCTCCTCACGCGATCCTCCAACGAGCCAAGCAACTCGCTCTCGTGGATTCGTCGAGCGCCCCCACCGGCGAACGATCTCGCAACCGTGCGACCGCCCGAGCGCGTGTACTGCCGAACGAGCACGGCCGAAGCCCCAGTGACCGACCGGATGCCCTCCAGCCCTCTTGTCCCGTCCTCGGTGGGACGAAGCTCGGCGTCGGCTTGGCGTCCGTTGGCGGTCGAAGCCACGCCATCACACAGCTGATCGATGAGCTCGATGTAGGGCTCGAGGTGGTGGCGTGGCTCCTTGAACTCCACTGCGTCCGCAGGCCGTCTGAAGTCGCGAACGTCGACTTCGACAACTCTGGCCAATGGAAAGTACCCACCCGATGCCTTGGCGACCGACATCTGTGGATGCTGCAGTTCGGTCTTTGGCTCGGCGTACTGGAACGCAGATACCAGCGTAATGAGGCCGTTCTCGTCGGCCTTCGCCTCTCCAGCAATGCCTTCCAGAAGATGGTGGGTGAAGTATCCGTGGCCGAGATCGTCGGATTCCCGAGCTGGACGGTCGGCCGAAGTCGCCGTCACAACGAACTGCCTGTCCCCGCTGCGGTCGAGGCTTTCATGCAACTGGCCGGAGAAGCAGCAATCAAGCACCACGGCAACAGATCGTGCATCGACGACCCTGAGGAACTCGGAGGCAATTCGCTGGACTGGGAGACAGGACGGGGAGGCCGTTCCGAGTTCTTCCACCTCACCCTGGCTGGCCTCCGAGAACGCCAACAACACCTGGTCTCGGCTCGCTCGGATCGCGTGGCCGGCGAAGTAGATGAAGATGCTCTCGTTTGCTCGCACCTCGACGGAGAGCCGGTGAAAGGCGCGCTCCACGACCTCCTTGGTGGCCTCATCATCCAGGATGAGTTGGGAGCACTCGCGATCCAATTGGCCGCGGTCGTCGTTGGTCAGGGCCTCCCACATCTCGGCCGCATCGTTGACGGCGTTGTGGAGGTTCCCCAAGTAGGGGTAGGAATCGATCCCGACAAAGAGACTGTGGACTCGTGGTTGGCTTGATGACACTGGCACTCCCAACTCTCCGCCAGTGACCGCCGCTCACATCGTAGTGGCGTGACCGCTTTCTGTGCACATGGGCGCGCAGGAAGTGGCGAGGTGCTTGAGCGGCCTTCCACTAGCGTTCAGTCGATGCCGGCCGCCGCCAACGCTCGTGATCGGCACCCCGACTCGAATTCCACGTCGCAGGTGTCGTCTGGCAGCGGATCCGTGGGTCACCGGCTTCCACGTCAACGCCCAGCGTCCCGGTGACTCTCCCCGAGGTCGCCCTCGTGGTGCCCTGCTTCAACGAGGGGGCCAGGATGGACCACCAGCGATTTCAGGTGCTGGCGGCCGATCCCCGGGTGTCGTTGGTGTTCGTCAACGATGCTTCCACCGACCGCACCGCCGCACTGTTGGCCGAGTTCGTCTCGACCCACGAGCACGCCACGATGCTCTCCATCGACACCAACGGCGGCAAGGGGGAAGCGGTCAGGGCGGGTCTTCTGCATGCCATCGCCTGCGGAACGTCCTGGGTGGGGTACCTCGACGCCGACCTTTCGACCTCGCCCGAGGAGATGCTGCGCCTCATCGACCTGGCCACCGGTTCGGAGCATCTCGAGGTGGTGATGGGAGCTCGGGTCGCTCTGCTGGGAAGGCACATCAGGCGCTCGCCCCTCCGCCACTATCCGGGCCGAGCCTTCGCCACGGGTGCCAGCCTGGTGCTTCGCAAGGCCGTCTACGACACACAGTGCGGCGCCAAGTTGCTCCGGACGACCGATGCCCTGAGGTTGGCAGCGTCTGTTCCGTTTCGCAGCCGCTGGGCGTTCGATGTCGAACTGCTCGGCCGCCTCGATCGAGGTGGCGTTGAACCGGGTGCGTTCTGGGAGGAGCCGTTGCTCGCCTGGACGGATGCCACGCCCTCCAAGCGCAGCGTGTGGGCATCGGTTCGTGCGACGTGTGAGCTGCCCGCCATCCATCGCGACCTTCGGGCGTGGGCCCGCCCATGACCGAACGTGGATGGCGCATCGGGGTGGCGACGGTCGTGACGTTCTCGATCGCCGCCCACCTCTGGAAACTGGGGCTTCGCCCGCTTGCCCACGACGAGGCCATCGATGCGGCCTTCTCGTGGCAAGCGCGTACCGGCGCCGTGATCCGCTACGACCCCGTCTACCACGGGCCGTTGCGGTTCTACTTGGAGGGGCCGATCCTGGGGATCTTCGGAACCACCGCCGGGTGGGCGCGCACCGTCGCAGCCGTCTCCGGAATCGCCGGAACGGCGTTGATCGCCTCGTTCCGACGGGTGCTGGGGTCCACCGGCTCGCTGGTCGCTGCGGTGCTGTGGACGATCAGTCCGACGGTGCTGACCGTCACCCGCACGGGGCGCGAGGACTCGCTGGTGGCGCTGGTGTCCGTGGCCATGATGCTCACCGTGGCCGACGCCCTGATCCGCCCCAGCCGTGGCCACGTGCTGGCGATGGGGGTGCTGGTGGCCATCAGCCTCTCGCTGAAGGAGACGACGTTCCTCTTCGGGTTGGCCGGGGCGCTCTTCTTCATCGCGCTCGCTGTTGCCGCGAGGCGACACCCGGACGGTCCCGCCCGTCGCTTCTGGGCGGCGGTGGCTCGGCTCGGATGGCGCACGTGGGTGGTGGCGACGGTCGGCTTCGTGGCGGTCTTCGCGTTCGTGTTCACCTCGGCGTTTCGGTACCCGGAGGGGTTCACCTCCGGGCTCGTCGACGGGGTTCGCTATTGGTGGTCCCAGCACGAGGTGCGCCGGGGCGGCCAACCCTGGTTCTTCTACCTCACCGTGCTGGGCGCGTACGAGTGGTTGATTCTGGGGCTGGCGGCGGTCGGCGTGACGGTGGCGGTTCGACGACGATCGATCGTCGGGGCGTGGTTCGCATCGATGTCGGCCGTGCAGCTCGCGCTGTATTCGTGGGCCGGGGAGAAGTTCCCGTGGTTGGCCATCCACCCACTCATTCCGATGGTGCTGCTGGCCGGCTGGGCGGGCCAGGCGTGCGCCGACCGCATGACGGGTGCGACGCACCGGCGTCTGTTGGTCGTGGGCGGTGCCGCGGCCGCGCTGGGCACCATCCTCATCGCCGTCCCACCCGCCATCACGCGGGGCGCCGACCCTTCCGAATTGCTGGTAGCCGTGCACACCACCGAGGCGGTGCCCGACATCGCCGACCGGCTCGTGGCCGCCGCCGGCGAGGGCACCGTCTCCTCGATCTTCGTGGACACGAGGGACGGGGGCGCGTGGCCCTGGGGCTGGTACCTGGAACCACTTCAGGACGTGACCTACGAGGTGTTCGATCCGGACGAACCCCTCCCATCGGGCTACGACGCCTACATCGTGAACGCGTCCGACGCTCCCCCCGAGGTGCCCGAGGGGTTTGTGGCCGAGCGCTTTGCCCAGCGGGGCTACTGGCAACCGGACTACAACACCGCCGGAGCCGGGGACCTCGCCGACTGGCTGCTCACCCGGCGCACCTGGAACCCCACCGGAACCACCAATCAGTATCTGATCGTCCGTCCCCTCACCCTCAGGCCCGGCCTCGACGGGAGCTGACGCAGCTCCGGTCGACCTTGGCCACGAACCAGCCGTCCTCGGCCGCCCGCACGTCGAGGCAGGAGAAGTCTCGCAACGCCGCCTCGGCGCGCCGGGACGACAGGGCCCGTTCGACCGTGCCGAAAGCCAGGTAGTCCACCTCGTAGTCGTCGAGCACCCGCGCAATCGTCGCCTCATCGCCGCTGGTGTAGAGCTCCGCCATGTCCCCGGCTCGCTGGTTGACCGCCGACTCGTAGGCGCGGCGCTGTTGCCGCTCGTGGAACTGCCAGCCGATCGGCGTGGGGAGACCCGTCATGGCCGACACGCGCCCCGTCCACCGGTAGTCCTCGCCCGGCGCTTCGGCCACCACCACCACGCCCCGCACGTTGGCCCGCAACCAGTCGATCAGCGCCAGGTCGTCGGCCGGGTGGATGGTGACGCCGTCCACCTCCAAGCTCGGGGCGGTCGCCAGGTACCGCTCACCGTCGAGCGACCATGCGCCGCTGCCGACGCGCTCGCCCAAGCGGGCCGGGGCCGCACCAAGCCAGAAGACCATCGACACCGCCACCGCGGCGACAACGACGCCCTTCGCTGCGGTCGCCGCCCACGGGCGAGGCGGTGTCGCCCGGTGTGCAGCGGATCGGTGGCCCACCAGCAGGTCGGCCAGCACCACCGCCGAGCCGATGGCCAGCACCTGCCAGGACTGGAACCAGAACTTGAAGACCGTGTTCTGCACGCCGATGTCGTTGCGCACCGTCACCACCTCGACGGCGGCCTGCAGCGCCCAGCCCACCCCGAGCACGGCGCTGCCGACGCGCTGCGGCACCGAGGCCGTCTGCGCGCCAGCGGCCACCCAGCACAGCGCCGCGCCCAACGAGGTGGTGACAACGAGCGTTGCCCCCTCGGGCCAGAGCGCCACCACGCCGGCCACGGCCAGGGCCACACCAACCAGCTGCGCGCGAACGGAGCCCCCGGCAGCGAATCTGCCGGGCTCGGATCGCAGGCGCACACCCACAGCTGGGATGATCGCCAGGAGCGAAACGAGCCCAAACAGCCAGAACTGAATCGCAGAACTCCCCATCGGGGTGCGGGCCACGGCGGCGGTCACGCCGCTGTCAAACACCAGGCCGCGTCGGGCATAGGGCCCCCAGGCAATGGCGGCGACCGCCCACATGACCAGCATGGCGACGCCCCAACTGCGGGCGTCACGGCTCCGCAGCACACCCTCAGGACCGGCGGCGCGCCACACGCCTGCGCCCGCGAACAGCAGGGCGGCACCCGCAGCTGCGACGGCGATCGGAAGGTCCCAGGTGTTCGTGGCCCGTACCAGACCCAAAAGCCCGCCAAGCAGGCCCGAGCAGACCACAGCCGGGCCCCGCCGGCCATCAACCAGGCGACGGTACAGCGTGAGCGCCACCGTGCCGACAGCGGCCAGCACGCACATGTTCATGAGGTGGGAGTGGAGATCGGCGAACAGCAGCGACCAGGCCGGGAACTCGGTGATCGCGGTGGAGTTGGGGATGACACGGCTGAGCGACCACCAACCAAACGCAGAGCCGCCGCCCAGGAAGTCGATGAGCGCAGGGATCACCGCAAGGTTGGACAGGCCCATCACGCCTCCAACGGCCAGCACCCCTGCCAGGGCAGCACGGCCGCGAGCGCCCGGGAGTGAGCCGTCCGCCGGCGGCCGCATGCCGGTGCTGAGCGTCGCTGCCAGCGAGAACACCGAGCCCGCTGCGCAGCTGGCGAAGGTGGCCACCCCAAGGTTCATCACCACATGGGGAGCCGTGCGCAGCAACCGTGCCGGCGCTGCCAGCATCAGGTACCCGCCGTAGTAGTAGTTGAGCGCCCCGCCGGAGAACCAGGCGTCATAGGGGGGAAGCGATCGTGATCGCAGCACCGCCGTCAACATGGCCAGCTCGAAGGGCTTCTCGCCGCCGTAGTCGGGGTGCCAGAGATCGGGATTGGCCGATCGCAGCACCACCACTGCCGCGAAGGCTGCGATGGTGATCGCCTCCACCAGAACCAGCATCTTCCACCGCTCGGCACACATCCCCCGCAGCGCTGCACGACGACGCCAGCCGATCGCTGCGGCGGCGACCATCGTGCCGGCCGCCACCGCGACGATCAGGCCCCGCGACAGCTCCACGTGGAGGTGGGTGTTGAGCACGAAGAGCGCGAAGGCGCTCGCCCCGAGTCCGAGCGTCTTGGAGAGGCCCAGCCCGGCGTCGGGCAAGTCGAAGAACAGCCGCTCGAACAACACAAAAGCGGCCAACCCCATCAGCTCCAGCGCCAGGAACCAGGCGAACAGGTGCGGAATCGACGAACCGCGGTGGAAGGCCTGGTCGTACGTTGGCCCCTCGGCAAGCTCGGCCCGTTCCGCATCGGTCAGCATCAGCCCGTTGGCCTGGGCATCGGCGGGCGAGATGTCCAGGGCGGTCGCCGCAGACGCCGGGTCGAGCACCGACACGATCGCGTCGGTCGGGACACGGCGGGTGCGCTCCCAGATGCGGACCTCCGGATGGTCGTACACCGAGAAGGCCTCCTCTGCCGAGGCATCGCTCCACGCGATGGGCCCAAGCCGCGGCGACGCGTCGAACGTGGCGACGCGCCTGAAGCCCAGCGCCCCCGAGTCAAGCCCCTCGAAGAAGGCGATGGTCGACGGAAACCGCTGGGGAATCCGGGTGGCCGAATCCCACAGCCGTGGCGACGACTCGACCACGACGTCGATCCCGCCCAGCTGGCGCGCGAGCCGCTGCACCTTGGCCTCGTCGTCGGTGCCCACCAGGTCCAACTGCTCGGTCGGGTAGGCCGACGGGTCAACCCCGGGCGTTGCCAACGGCAAGGCGTCGTCCCAGTGCTGCGACGACAGCACGCTGCCCCGGGGGATGTTCTCGACGATCCACTCGGTGGCTGCGAGTCGCGTGTTGGGCTGACCGTAGACCCCGTTGACGAACGCCAGGCCCCACAGCGCCGCCAAAGCGACGAGGCCCAGCGCCAGCGACCGGCCGGCCACGGCCACCCATCCGACTCGCGACGATGCCACCCGCCACAGCGCCGACACGCCCACGCCGGCCACCGCGCACAGCGCCGGGAGCATGCCGACGTAGTAGCGGCCGGAGGGCACCGCCATCAACGCGACGTAGACAAACGGCACCACGATCGCACCGAGCGCCATGGCGACCGGCCAGCGAGCGGCGCCGCTCGACGGCCTCCGCCGCAGCCCTCCGATGAGCTCGAACGCCCCGGCTGCAGCCGCCGCGAGGATGCCGGGCCCGACGGTGAATCGGGCGAACCACACCAGCGGTTGCACCCACGGCGACCGGCCGGCCCACTGCACCGCCGGCGGCAGGTCGGCATCGAACACCTGCCGTGCGCGCCCAAGGTCGGCCCGGAAGGCGCTGGAGAACGATGGGCCAAGCCCGTCGAACGCGCCCGGGTTCAACACGCGAAAGGCGACGTAGGCACCCGCCACCAGCGCAACGACGCGTGCGACATCGGCGCGCCGACGGTGCAGCGCCACCAACGCGACGCAGCCAAGCGTCGGCACCGACACGACGCCGACCGCGCTGAGCTTGAAGGCGAGCGCAGCGCCCGAGGCCAGGCCAACGCAGAGGCCGCCGACGAGTGCGGGCCGCAGGCGACCGCTTCGTTTCACGTGGAGCGCGGTCAGGATCGTCGCTGCGGCGAAGAACGCCACCGGCGGCTCCGAGCCAAGAAAGTGGGCATGCTGGATGGCCAACACGCAGGACGCATAGAACGCTCCTGCGGCCAGGCCCGCCACCGGCCCCCCAAGGCGGCGACCGATCAGTGCCACCAAGGCGATCGTTGCCGTGTCGATCAGGGCGCCCACGAGGCGGCCGACGAGATCCACCTGAAAGGCGTCGTCGAACCGCGGCGCGCCGTCGTCATCGACAAGCGGCACCCCGAGTTGGTCGATCGCGCGGGCGACCGCAGCCGCCGGTTGATGCCCGTGGCGCACCCCGGAGCCCAACCACGCTGCGGTGGCGCGCGACGCGGCCAGCATGCCCGGCCCATAGAGAAACGAGTCGGTGACCCGATAGACGCCTGCGGGCGACCGGCCACCGTCCAACCAGTCGAGGGCCGGCCCGGCGACGGTTCCGTGCGGATCCGGCTTGGGTGCCCGGTCCAGACCGTCCGCGGTGATCGCCCAATATCGCTCGTCGGGATGGAGATGCTGGCGTTGGTCGAAGTCGAGGTTCCAGGCCCGGCCGATCAGGCCGACCACCACGACGATTCCCAGCATCAGCCACCAGGCCGCGGAGGCGGGCAACCGACGAGCGTGCGACGGTGGGCTTCGGTGGCCGGCGCTCACCTCAACCCGCCTTCACACTGCGGAGGTACTGATAGGCGCCGATCGGCTGGGGAAGTGGTTCGGAGTAGTACCGCCCCAGCCAACGCTCGTACGGGCGGGCCATCGCTGGGTGGGGCACCCAGCGTCCGCTCAGCAATCGGGCGACCAGGTTGGGAACGGCCAGGTAGTGGCAGAGGTCGAAGGCACGATGGGCACGCGCCGAGAAGTAGTACCGATGGTCGACGACCTCAAGACCGGCCGCGGCCATGCGATGGCGCCACACCTCGGGGCCAACCACGTGAACGTGATGGGAGATCCGGTTGAAGAACGCAGCGTAGGCGTCGGCGCATCGCCGCAGGCCCAGCGCTCGGGCGGCGGTCGTGACCCCGAGCAGTTCTCCGAAGCGCTCGCTGGGCAGCGTCGCAAGCAGCTGGCCGCCGGGTCGCAGCACCCGTGCGATCTCGCGGAGGGCCGTTGCATCGTCGGGCACGTGCTCCAATGCGCAGTTGCTCACCACGGAATGGAACATGCCGGAACGGAACGGCAGGGCCGTGACGTCGGCGGCGGCAACGGAGCGGTAGACCGACGGCCCCCTGGCGCCGGCCTCGGCCGACGCGGCGGGACGCACGTCGACACCGATGTCCACCGGGCGCATGTAGGCGGCCGCTGCGAAGCACCCGTCACCGGTGCCGATGTCCAGCACGGGCCCCGGCAGCTCGGGCTCGCCCATCAACCGACACTCGACGGCCCGAAGGATGGCGACATGAGGAGGCATGGTCGCCAGGCAGCGCGACAGGTAGTCACTCCGTGCCATGACGCACCTCGGCCGTCGCGTCCGCCCCATGGCCGCCGTCCGGTCTCGTCGCCAGCATGTCCTCGTAGCACGCCATCGTGGCCGACACGTCGAAGCGTGCCTGGATTCGGCTTCTCGGTACGACGTAGCGGTCCGGTTCGGCCACCACCTCGACGAGTCCCGCCGCCAACGCGGCTGCATCCGCCGGGGGCACCACCACCCCCATCCCCGTCATGGCCACCGGCTGGCGCACCCCCGGAAGATCGGTGGCCACCACCGGGGTGCCGCACAACATGGCCTCCACCTGCACCAGCCCGAACGACTCCGTGCTGTTGACGCTGCTCACCACGAGCACGTCGAGCGCACCGAAGAACGCAGCCATCTCGTCGGGCCCCAGCTCGCCCACGAAGCGCCATCGTCCGCCCAGCCGCTGGATGCTGGGGGCCAGCTTGGCCCGGTAGTGCGCCTCACCGACCACGTCGGCGTGGGCGCCGGCGAACACCACCCGAGCATCGGGGAAGCGCTCCAGCACGATCGGCATGGCTTGCACCAGGAACTCCACCCCCTTTTCGGTGGCCAGCCGGGCAGCCATGCCGATGACCGGCCCCTCGGACGCCCCCCACGCTGCCCGGAGTTGCTCGACCGCGGCCGGGTCCGGCTCGTCCATGACCACCGGCGGGGGGCACACCCGCACCTTGCCGCGGAACCGCTTGAGCAGCGATGAGTGATCTGCGTAGTCCTCGGTGTAGGCGACGACCTCGTGGGCGAAGCCGGCGGCGACGAGGTTCATCAGGTACGTCGCCGCATCGGCCAGCCGATTGATCAGCCCCTCGGGCAGGCGCAGGTCGCAGTGGTAGGTCACCACCGTGCGGCGCCGGGCGAGACGGCCGATCAGCGCCACCGCACCACCGTCGAACTGGGGCACGTGCACGCTGACGGCGTCGTGTCGCCACACGTGCCAGAGCGCCCACAGCGGCATCGGCATGACCACGCCCTTGCTGATACGCGCCAGGACCGGCACCCGCACAATCCGAACCCCATCGACCAGCTCGCGGCTGGGGAGGGAGCGATCGTGGCGCGAACAGAGCACCGTCACGTGGTGACCACGTTCGGTCAGCTGCTGCGCCAGACGCTCCGCATAGATGGTGAGCCCGCTCACGTGGGGCCGGTAGTAGGTCAGGACGATGAGCACCCTCATGGGAGCGCCGGCAACTCGGTGGCACGAACCCAGTCGACGAGCCGCCGGAGGCCGGAGCTGGGCGAGATGGACGGCGACCACCCCAGCTCCCGCCGGGCCTTGGTGACGTCGGCAACGAACACCCGCTGGTCGCCCAGGCGCCAGGGGGCGAAGTGCGGCTCGGTCGATCTGCCCATCAGCTCCTCGAGCATCGGCCCCAGCTCCAGCCAGACCGAGACGGTGTTGTGGGGCCCGCCCCCGACGTTGTAGGCGCGGCCCGAGGCGACGTTGATGCGCGTCATCGCCGCCTCGTAGCAGCGAAAGAGGTCATCCACGTGGAGCAGGTCGCGAACCTGTTTTCCGTCGCCGAAGATGGTGAGCCCTTGGCCGGCGCTCAGGGCACGAACGAACCATGCCAACCAGCCTTGGTCCTCCAGCCCCAGCTGTCCTTCGCCATAGATGCAGGACTGCCGCAGGACAACGGTCGGCAGACCGTAGGTGCGGGCGTAGTCCATCGCGTAGAGCTCGCCCGCGCCCTTGGAACACGCATAGGGGCTGGCGCAGTCGAGTGGCTGGCACTCGTCGATGCCGAGCGGACGGTCGACCAACCGATAGCGGAACGGTTCCTCGGCGACAACGAGCCGATCCAGGGGGCCATAGACCTTGTTGGTGGAGGCATAGGCCACGATGGGATCTCGCCCGCTCCCACGGGCCGCCTCCAGCACGTTGAACGTGCCCAGGCAGTTGTCCAGGAAATCGCTGCCCGGATCGTTGACCGAACGGGTCACGGCGGTTTGCCCCGCCAGATGGATGACCACGTCAGCGTTGGCCGCAGCCGCCCCCACTGCGTCGCCGTCGCGCACGTCGGCGGTGACCTGTCGAACCTCCCCGCCCAGCTCCCGTCGCAGCTCGGCTGCGTTCCACTCCGACCCCGGCCGGCTGAGGTTGTCGAGGATGGTGACGTCGGCACCGTCCTCGACAAACCGCCGGGCGAAGCGGGAGCCGATGAACCCGGCGCCACCGGTGATCAGGACCGCGGTGGGCCGGCCCTGAGGTGTCTCAGCGCTCATAGGGTTCGATCCTTCGCAGCGAGTACGCCACCGTCTGGGCCGCGCTGGTGATGGCCGCCTTGGTCAGGGCGCGGGGCCTCAGGCTGGAGCGGCCAAACGGTCGGGCCAGATGCCTGACCGGCACCCGAGCCACCCGCGCCCCGCTGCGATAGGCCCCAACGGTCACCAGCACCGCCGGGGCAAAGGCCTGCTCCGGCACCGCCAAGCGCTCCAAGAGCGTGCGGCGCACCAAACGGAACGGGGTGTTTGGGTCGGGCACGAGGTGGCCCGCACACAACGATGCCAGGCCCTGGGTCGCCCTGGTGAGTACCAGACGGTGCCTCGGGTCGCTTCGGCCGGTTCGGACGCCCAGCACCAGGTCGTTCGAGTCGGCCCGGTCCCAGAGCAGCCCGAAGTCGGCGGGATCCACCTGGCCATCGCTGTCGACCAGCAGCACCCACCTCCCGGTCGATTCGTCGATGCCACGTCGCACCGAGGCGCCGTGACCCAACCGCCGGGCGTTGCGCAGCACCGTGATGCGGGCATCACCTCGCGCTGCGGCCGCCAGGATGCTTGGGGAACCGTCCGTCGAGCGATCGTCGACGACCACCAACTCGCACTCCAGCGGGCGATCGAGCACATGGTGGATGAGACCATCGACGACGTCGGCCAGCACCCGTGCCTCGTTGTGGACCGGCATCACCACCGACATCTCCGGCACCCCGCAGCCGGGTGAACCGCCGCTCGTCACAGCCCCCACACTTCCTCCGCCTGGCCGTGGACCAAGCGCCGGGCCACGTCCACGCCCATCTTGACCGCATGGTCCATGTTGCCCAGCTCGTAGCGCCACGCGCCGAACCGTCCACGGGCATAGATGCCGTGGTCCATCAACCACGGCTGGATCTCGGCCAATGCGGCGTCGCGACCGATGGTGGGAACGGGGTAGGCCCGCTCCACATGGTCAACGTGGACGCTGGCCACGGGCGCCTCCGGCTCGGCGAGACCAAGCGATCGCAACGCGCGGTCCACCCGTTCACCCAGGCCGTCGCGGTTCAGGGGGCGATGCGGGGAGCTGGCGATCTCGGTCATCCACGAGGAGTACCGGTCGACCCGCCCACCGGGAACGTTGTCCGACGCGTACTTGGCGAAGTTGGTGGCCCGGTAGAACGGGATCTGCTCCTCAGGGAAGTAGAACCACGATCGATCGTCGGTCAGCGGAGATTCGTACCCGATGCCCACCACGGACACGCTCGAATAGGCCAACTCGTCTGCGGCGGAGCGAACCGCAGCGGGTGCGACGGTCAGCGCGTCGACGAGCTGATCGAGGGCCCCCGTCCACACCAGTGACTCGTAGCTCCGCTCGATCCCATCGTCGGTGGTCACCACCCGCCGGTGCGGATCGACGGCCTGCACCTCGCGGCCAAAGCTGATCCGGGCAACGAGCCGATCGGCGGCCCGGCGGTAGACCTCTCCCGTTCCACCGTGGCGGGGGAACACAAACCGGTCGTTGGGCCCCCAACCGGGCGCATCGCTCCGCCGAAGGAGGCATCGCAGCGCTGCCCGCCAATCGACGGTCGACACCCGCTCGGCGACCCACCGGGCGCTCATGTCCGACAGCGGGTGGGCCCACACCTTCTCGTTGTACGGGGCCATGAATTGCTCGCAGATGCTGGTCCCGAACGTTGCGCGTATCCAGGAACCGAAGTCGCTCGCAGGTGAGTCGGCCTGCGGCCCGGTTTGCGCCTCGACCAGGCCGACCATTGCCGCTTCGGCCAGGTCCTCGGGCAGGTGGTGGAGATGGTTCTGGAATGGGTAGGGAACCCAACGGCCGGCCACCCTCACAAACGATGACCGGTCGTGGGCGACCAGGTCGCCCCCCATCACGTCCTCGACCAGCCGATCGAATTCGCCGAAGTGAGAAAAGACGACATGGCCGCCTCGGTCCCAGGTGAATCCCGCCGGGTCGACCACCGACGCCGCCAGTCCGCCGGCGACCATCCCCGACTCGACCAGTTCGAACTCGTGGTGACCGAGCGCTTCGAGCTCGCGTCCGCACGCCAGGCCGCACGGCCCGGCGCCGACGATGATCATCCCATTACCCGCCACGGGCGAGCCGTCCCATCGATGCCCGGCCACGCACGAGACGGTAGCCAGCCAAGATGAACCACGGTAAGGTTCGCCCTGAGACGCGGCGGAAGGAACCCAGCATGAAGCACAAGCTAGCGATGGCAGCCTTGGCCGGAGCATTGGCTCTGCCGACCGTCGGCCTTGCCGGCGTCGTCGGCGCCTCACCGCTGGGAGGACCTCCGCCGGGGCCGACGCCGACGTCCCCGACATCGACCACGTCGGCAACCTCGACGACGGCGGCACCGACCTCGGTGGCTCCTAGTTCGGTCGCTCCGACCTCGGTGGCCCCGACCACGGCTGCGCCGACCTCCGCCGGACCGACCACCGCCGGCCCGGGTGGCCAAGCCCCCGCGACGACCACCGCGCCATCGACCGACGATCCGCCGTCCGGCGCCGCTCCTGCGGGTGCGACCGCTCCTTCGGCCACATCCGACGACGACGCGGCGCCCTCGTCCGCCGATACGCCCGCGACCGGCACCGCTGGCACCGCCGGCACCGCCGGCACCGCCGATGGTCAGCTCGCGGAGACCGGCTCGTCGCCATCGCTGCTCACGCTTCTGGGTGCAGCGTCGCTCCTGGGCGGCATTGCCCTGGTGACCGTCACCTCGCTCAAGCGGTTTCGGCCCGAGTCCAGCTGACGGTTCGGGTGCCGGCACCACAGCTTCCGGCGCTCACCTCACTGCGTAGATGCGGGTGTCCCCGCGTCCGAACAGCCGGGATCCGTGTTGCTCCCAGTAGTCGTCCGACGCGCCAAGCTCGCGGCGCTCGTGGTCGCCGATCACCACGAAGTCAATGCCGTAGCGCCTGACGGCATCGTCGGTGCCGTCCTCACCCGCCAGCACGGTCAGCGATGCCTCCGCCCGCTCCGACCAGTCTGCAATCCCGAGGTCGTAGGTCCACCCCTCGAACCCGCTGACCGAGCGTCGGCCGCTCAGCGCCGCCACCGCCGAGGTGTTCGATGCTCCGTAGACGATGACCTCGTCCGGCCGGCTGTGCCGTCGAAGCCAGGCCGCAGCCTCCAGGTCATCGTTGGTCACCCACTCGATCCGCGCTGATCGCTGCGTGGACCGCAGCAGATCCAATGAGCCCGCAGACACCAGCAACAGGCCCACCATCACGAGGCCAAGCTGTGTGCCCCAGCGCCGCAGCCCGCTGGCACCCCACGACGCCGCCAACATGCGGGCCAGCGCGTTGCCGATGGCCAGGCAGGCCGCCAGCTGCCAGTAGAGGAAGAACTTGGTGTTGTTCCAGGCGAACGGGTGGAAGGCGACCAGGTTGGGGACCAGAAACCACAGCCACAGCGGGGCCGTGAGCCTCCGCACGTGCGCCGTCGCACCCCCAACGAGCGACACTGCCAGGAACAGGGGCAACAGCAGCCCCACGTTCCGAATCCAGAACCATGCCCATGGCTGGCCCGCCTCCGGTGCGATCCAGCCGACCATCCAGCGCATCGAGCTGGTTTCCGGAAGGATGGCCCAGGTCAGGGGTAGCCCGACCGCGGCCGCGGGTACCAGAAACCACCACCAGAGGCGCGACCGGTCGACGATCATCGCCATCGCTCCCAATGCCAGCGCGGTCATCAGGGTGTGGGCGTGGCCGATCCCCAGGGCGCCCACCATCAGTCCGGCCGCCACCAGCCCGCTGCGGGACCGGGCCGGGCGGGAAGCCGACACGATGATCAGCGCCGCGCAACCGACCGCCAGGCCCAGAAGCGTCGCCCGCTGTGCATACAGCGAACTGGAGATCGTGTTGTCCACCCACAAGTGAGCTTCCGGGATACGCGCATAGGTGCGTGGCAGGGCCCCGAGGATCGACCATCCGTCGCGCTCCACATCCGCAGCGAAGTACCACAGGCCGACGCCACCGCTCAGCGCGAACAACACCAGCGTCAGGGCCGAGGTCAGGCGCGAATTGGTCAGCCGCATCACCGCGCACCAGATGAGGCCCGGTAGCGCAACGGCCAGCACCCACTCCGAGATCACCAGTGCCTGGGGCAGCGTGGCCCCGCTGACGGTGAAGATCGACCCGAAGAAGTCTGCCAACAGGTGATATCGAAACCCGTGCCCGCTGGCGATGGGCTGGTCAAAACCACGGTTGTCGCCGTAGGCGAACGACCCGGCGTAGGCCAAGTGGGCGGACCAATCGCCCCACACGGCGAGGCTGCCGGCGCTCAGCCCTGCGGGGGTGCGCTGGTAGGCCAGCGACACGACGCGGGTGGTCACGGCCCCCGATGCGGCCACCGTCACGGCAAGCGGCCGGAGGCTTGCGGCGTCCTTGGAGGGCAGCCGCAACCGTCGCATCGCAGCTGCCACCTCGCTGCGAAGACGCTCGCCGTTGCGCTGAACGCCGGCGAACCCTGCCGCCGCTGGAACGGCCAGGCCCAGGCCGACCGCCGGCCATCCCATGCCCACCACCGCGAATGCCCCGAGGGCGCACACCGACACGACGAGTACGCCGAGGGCTGCGCCCACGAACACGCGCTCCTCCAGGCTGAGCTCGGGAGCCAGCCAGGTGGTCAGGCCGGTGCCCGTTGCGACGACTGCCAGCGCCAGCATGACGCTCAGCAACACGAGGGCCTCAGTCCCGAATCCAAGGCCAAACCTCCGCCACGCTGCGACGGTACTCCACATCGGTTCGACCGGCGGTCCCAAGCCGAGACGCCCTCAACGGGCAACGACCTGCAGGCGGAGATCGACTTCGATGTCAGGCGGATGCCGACGGCCAACGAGACGAGCCCACCGGTGTGCCCGGGAACCACCAAACACGGCGAGCCCCGCCAACCGTTGGAGTCCGAGCGGACATGCGGGCCGTTCCCTCCCCTGCGAGAACCACCCAGATTGGCTCCCTACCCCCAGGGTGTCGATCACCAGGGTCAGCTGGACAACTGGCTGACCCGTTGGTGACTGATGCCGAGGAGCGCCGCAACATCGGCGTTGGTCAAGTCCTCGGCCCGAAGGCGAGCAACTACCTGGCGGCGGAGCCGGGCGGCCTCCGCCTGCTGTTCCTCGACCGAACGCGTCGTCCGCTGAAGTCGATCGATCTCGGCAGCCAGGTGTTCGTCGTTGACCACAACCGTCACCTCGACCGAAATCTCGCCGGGATCAACGTCAAACCACAGCCCGATGACGTCCTTGGCCATCGCCTCCGCTTCGGCCAGTCGTCGAGCCTGCGAGAACACACCATCCAAGTCCGCCACCTCGAGGGCCCAACCGCGTCCGGATCGCGACGCCTCCACAGCCCATGTCCGGCCCGTGGGGTCGGCGTCACCAAATCCGGGACGCCGACGGTCGGTGCGTTTGGTCATGACATTCATGGTGTTTCCCTTTCGGCGGAGCTCCGAGCCTGCTTGATGATCCTCACGGCCGTCCTTTCCACAATCTCCTTGTGTCGTGGAATCGGAATCATCACGTCCCCAAATCGCCACAACTGGTGTTTGGCTCCCTCGCGGACGACCACGAAGTCAACCTGTTCCGCATCGGCAAGCTCCCGGAGGGACTTGATCAGTCTGACACGTTTCACGACGGTCTGCTACCTGGCCTTGCGCAGGCCTGGCTAGACCGGGTAGCGCACCACGCCCGGTGGATGGAGATGCCATTGGCCAACAAGATGCGGGAGGATGATTCGCCTGAAAGAACGTCCACGAGCACAGGGTGACGCCGAGCAGTGACAATTGAGGCCCGGAACGCCCCCAGCGCTTCGACGGTGCCGCCGAACACCGGTCGGTGCGGTTCGGAGCGACCTCCTGCCCGTCTCACCTGGTGGGAGAATCCTGACTTGTCGGCTGGGCACGACGTTGAGGCCATCGTCGCCGGTCTTGTCGCACTGGGTGTGGTTCCGGGCGACACCGTCATGGTGCACGCATCGCTCCGCGCCGTCGGCCCGGGGGACGGCGGCGCGGAGGGGCTGATTGGCGCCCTTGACCGAGCGGTCGCTCCCAGCGGCACCACCTTGATGGTGCTCGGGGCCGAGGACGAGTGGGCATGGGTGAACGACCGTCCCGAGCAGGGTCGGGCGGCCTTGCTGGCCGAGGCGAAGCCGTTCGATGCGCGCACTACGCCGGCGGAGGCCGACGTGGGCGCGTTGGCGGAGGTGTTTCGCACGCAGCCCGGCACGGTTGTCAACGAGCACCCCGAGGGTCGTTTTGGGGCGCGCGGGGCGGCGGCCGACGAGCTGGTGGCCGAGCCGCCGTGGGACGACTACTACGGGCCGGGCTCGCCGCTGGAACGCCTGGTGAACCGCCGGGGCAAGGTGCTGCGGCTGGGCGCCGACCCCGACACGGTGACCCTCCTCCACTACGCCGAGTACCTGGCGGACGTGCCCGACAAGCGCCGGGTGCGGCGTCACCGAAAGGTGCTGGGCCCTTCGGGGCCGCAGATCCGCACCGTGGAGTGCTTGGACGACTGCAACGGCATCGTGGACCATCCCGGCGAGGACTACTTCGCCACCATCCTCACGGCCTACCTGCGCACCGGCCGTGCGACAACGGGCACGGTGGGCCATGCAACCGCCGAGTTGCTGGATGCCGCCGACCTGGTGAGCTTCGCCACCGACTGGATGAACGCCAATCTCCACCGGTAGCGCCGGCCGGGCCGTGGTTCACCGGCGGTGCCCCGACCACCCACGGGCGCCGTGGCACGCTCAGGGCATGCACATCTCCATGACGGTTCCCACCGACGACCTGCGCCAGGTGCCCACCATCTACCCGGCGCTGGAGCGCATCGGGTACGACCGCGCGTTCTCCTTCGAGGCCAAACACGACCCGTTCCTGCCGCTGGCGGTGGCCTCCCAGCACACCGAGGCGATGGCGCTGGGCACCGCCATCGCCATCGCGTTCGCCCGCACGCCGATGACCCTGGCCAACGCCGGTTGGGACCTGCAGACCATCACCGGGGGGCGCTTCGTTCTGGGGCTGGGCTCCCAGATCCGCCCCCACATCGAGCAGCGCTACGGGATGCCGTGGTCGCGGCCGGCGGCTCGGATGCGCGAGATGGTGCTGGCCATTCGAGCCATCTGGGAGGCGTGGGAGACGGGCGGCGCGTTGGACTTCCGCGGCGAGTTCTACGCCCACACCCGCATGGTGCCCGCATTCGACCCCGGGCCCAACCCCTCTGGGCCACCACCGATCCTGACGGCGGGCTTCGGCCCCCGCATGACCGAGGTGGCGGGCGAGGTGGCCGACGGGTTTCTGGTGCACCCGCTGAACACCCGCCGCTCGCTGCTGGAGCTGACCGTGCCGGCCATCGCCCGTGGGGCGGCCCGGGCCGGACGCAGCGCCGGCGAGGTGGAGCTGACGTGCGTGACCATCGTGGTGACCGGGCGGGACGAGGCCGAGCTGGACCGTTCCCGGGAGGCGGTGCGGGCCCAGCTGGCGTTCTACGGCACGACCCCCGCCTACCGCCCGGTGCTCGACCTCCATGGCCGGGGGCACCTGCACGAGCAGCTGAAGGCCCGGGCCAAGCTGGGCGAGTGGGCGGCCATGGCGGAGCTGATCGACGACGAGTTCCTCGAGGAGGTGGCCGTGGTAGGCGAGCCCCAGGCGATTGCCCCGGCAATCCGGGCGCGGCTGGCGGGCATCTCCGAGCACGTCAGCCTGGTGAACAACCGGGCGCCCGACCCGCTGCATTTCGCCGAGATCGTGGCGGCGCTGCGATGATGCCGACTCAGTCCTCGCCGCCTACCCAGGGCCCGACGCCGCCAATTCGATCGATGGACACCCGCACAACAACGCTGGTCGGCGAGTCCCGCAGCGCCAGGGGGTGGCGCCGCAGGTCGGTGTACTTGCGGGCAAGCTGATCCATGAACTCCGGGTGAGGCCCCGGTTCGATGGTGGCCCGTCCGTGAATGACCAGGTGGCGCTGAAAGCCACGTTCGTTCTGCTCGGTGTCTTCGATGGACAGGATCACCCGGGGGTCACGGGCCAGGTTCTTGGCCTTCCGGCTCGAACCATCGGTGCCAAAGAGCACTTCGTCCCCCTGGACGATCACCCACACGACCGACACCTGGCCAGACCCGTCGGGGTTGGAGGTCCACACGTGGGCAACCGCATCCGATCCGAGTAGCGCTTGGGCGGGAGCAGGAGTCGAGTCCATCGAATCCCTCCTCTGTCGAGAGCCGGTGATGCGATGCTACCCGGCCTGTGACCCCTGGCTCAGGGATGGACGTCGGTGCGAGCCGTGGGCTCGGCCTCAAGCCGTGCCGGGTTGATCGGTTTGCCGGTGTCCTCGTCGATGCCGTAGGTGCCGTTGTCGAGGCGCTCCAGTGCGGCGTTCACCTCGGCGAGCTGGTGCTCGAGGCCCTCGCGAACCCCGAAGTTGGCCTCGGCGCTGGTGGTGCGTGCGCCGATATCGGCCGACGCCCTGATGCCGCCATCGTCGGCGAACTCCTTTTCGAGGTTCTCCAGGAGCCCCAAGAGGTGTTCCTTCTCCTCCGTGAGGCGACCGCGTGCTGCGATTCCCTCGGCACTGTTGGCATCCATGTCATGGGCCCCGTTCTTGGTCAGCCGCCATCGTCGAACCCGGCCAGCGTAGGTGGTGCTAGCCCACGAACGGTGGTTTGACCACGTCGGCGGGCACCTCGGTGCCCCGCTGATCGATGGTCACCTGGTCGCCCGGGCCCATGCCGGACTGCAGCAGCGCCAACGCGATGCCCACGCCCAACACGGGCGAGAAGTTGCCCGACGTCACCCGGCCCACCGTCCGGCCGTCGCGCATGACCGCCTGTCCGGCCCGTGGCGGGCGGCGGCTGTCGGTGCGGAGCCCCCACAGCACCTCGGTCGGCCCGGAGGCGCGCTGGGCCTCCAACGCCTGGCGGCCGGGAAACCCGACGGGCTTGTCCCAGGCGATCACCCAGCCCAGCCGGGCGTTCAGCGGCGTCATGCCGGGGCCCAGCTCGGACCCGTGCAGGGGCAGGCCGGCCTCGAGCCGCAGCGTGTCGCGAGCGGCCAGGCCGGCGGGGTGCACGCCTGCCGCCACGACGGCATCCCACAGCGCGGGAGCGTGTTCGGCCGGAACGGCGATCTCGACCCCGTCCTCGCCGGTGTAGCCGGTGCCCGCCACCACGAGGTCCACCGGAGCGTCGCCCAGGGCGCCGGTGCGCTGGGGGGCCACCCGGAAACGACCCACGGCGGCCGCCTCGGGCAGCACGGCCTCCAGCAGCTGGCGGGCCTTGGGGCCCTGTACGGCCAGCACGGCGCGGCCCTCGGTGACGTCGCGCACGTCGGCGGCGCCCGAACCACCGGTGCCCGAGTCACCTGCCCCGAGGGCGGCGAGCACATCGTCGGTGTTGGACGCGTTGGGCATGACGTCAAAGCGCTCGGGGTCGACCCACCACACGATGATGTCGTCCAGCACGGAGGCGTCGTCGCCCAACAGGTGGGTGTACTGCGCCCGACCGGGGCCGATCTTGGCCAGGTCGTTGGTGAAGGCGGCCTGCAGCCGGTCGAATGCACCGGGCCCCTCCACCCGGACCGTGCCCAGGTGCGACACATCAAAGACGGCCGCCGCCTGCCGGCACGAGCGGTGCTCGGCCAGCGTGCCGTCGGGGTAGGACAGCGGCATGTTCCAACCGCCGAAGGGCGCCAGCTTGGCGCCCAGCGCCACGTGTTGTGCGTTGAGCGGCGACGCCTTGAGGGCGGCCCCGCTCACTGGGCCACGGCGTCGGGAAGGGTCGCGGCCGGCCCCTGGGCGGCGGGCGCCGCATCGCCGGCCGGGCGCAGCTGGTGGATGGCGGCGTCGAGGTCCGCCTGCACGGTGCCCAAGGGCAACACGTTGAGGACGCCCTGTCCCTGGCGCAGCACGTCGATGAGATCCTCGCCGTCGTTCACCAGCACCGACCGCTTGCCCTGGATCACCAGGTTGGCGGTGGCGACGTCCTCACCCAAGCGTTCCTTGACGTAGGTGAACACGTTGCGAACCTGCTCCAGCTTGATGCCGGCATCCAACAGGCTTTTGATGACCTTCAGTTCGAGCAGGTCCCGGTAGGAGTAGCGGCGCCGCGAGCCCGACCCGGTGGCATCGGTCAGCGACGGCCGCAGCAGGTCGGTGCGCGCCCAGTAGTCGAGCTGGCGGTAGGAGATGCCGACGATCTCGGCGGTCTTCCGGCCGCTGTAGCCATCGGTGAGGGAGGTGTTGCCGGCTTCGGTGGATGCCACGTGAAACTCCTGTCGTCCCGTGCCCGGCTCGGTGGAGCAGAGCTGCCGACGCGACTCGAGGGGCGAGGAAGGCGCCCGGTGAGGAATCACATCGGTGGAGTTAGGGTAGCCACTGGGCCACCCGGCCTACAACGACCCTTGTCGAAGTTCCTCCGGGCGGATGCCCTGGCGAGTACGTCAGTGCTCTTCGAAGTCAGCGCTCTTCGAAGTCAGCGCTCTTCGAAGTCATCGGGGCTGACGGTGTCGATGAACTCGCGGAACTCGGCGATGACCGACTCGGGCTGGTCGCTGTCGCTGTCGCGGTACCCAGCGGCCTCCAGCACCGAGATGTCCACCAGCACCGTGCTGTCGAAGCGGGCGGCCAGCGCCAACGCATCCGAGGTGCGGGACTCCACCGTCACCTGGCGGCCGCCCACCTCCAGGTGCAACTCGGCGTAGTACACCTCGTCCTTCAGCGCAGTGATGACCACCTCGGTCAGCGTGCCCGAGAGCGCTTCCACCACCGAGCGCAACAGGTCGTGGGTGAGCGGGCGCGGCGTGCGCCGCCCCTCAAGTGCGAAACGAATGGCCTGCCACTCCCCCACCCCAATGAAGATGGTCAGCATGCGGCCGGGTGCCTCGACCTCTTGGAGGTCAACCACGAAGGCATCGCCCGGGCTTTCCCGTCGGACGCCAACCAGTTCCATCTGCACCCTGGTCTCAGACACTGAGGCGCAGTGTAGTCACCGCCACCGGATCTCCCGAGGCGTCTGGCGCGGGTTTCGGGGGCCTCTGCGCCTCAGCGCTGCCCCTCGGCTGGGCCGGCGTCAGCCCCGGAGTGGTCGACCAGCTCGGCGATTCCCTCGGCCACCAGCGCGCCGTGCAGTTCGCCGCCCAGAGAGGCGGCCCGGCGGAGGCGTTCGCGTGCCTGCTCCCGGCCCACCGGGTTGCGCTGCTTGAGGAGGGGCAGCGCCATTTGGCGCAGCAGATCCACCTCCCGCTCGGCGGCCAGGCGGAACATGCGCAGGTGCCGTGGCTCGTAACCCAGCTCCAGCAAGGACGCCACCAACCCGCCCACGCGAACCGCCGACTGATCGTAGGACGAGGTGCCCCCGATGATGACCGGGCTGATCACACCAAAGCGCTCCATCTCGCCCAACGCCTCCTCCTCCAGGCCAACCTCGGCGAGGAAGTCGGAGCGGGCGAGCAGCTCGCTGGCCTCGGTGGCGCTGGGAAGGTCGCGGGTGCGAGAGGGCCGAGGGCGAGGCTGGGGCTCGGCCTGGGGCGCCTCCTGCAGCGCCGACACGGCGGCCACCCGCGCCTGTCGTTCCTCGTGCAGGTCGTTGGCGCTGGTAGCCGAGGGCTCCTCCGTGGCCGCCTGGTTCGCGGCCTCCTGGGCCGGTTGTTTTGGCTCGGGCGGGTTGGACTCGCTCGCGGCGGGCTTCGAGGAGCTGGACGGCGGTTCCGGCGGAGGTTCCGGCTGACGCCGCTTTGGCTGAGCCTCCGTCGAAGGTTGCTCCACCGCCCCACGTGCGGCGGTGTCTTCGCTGCGGGAAGCGCCGGGTCCGCTGAGGGTGGGCACCGGCTGCACCACGGTCTGGTCGCTCTTCCGCTCGGGTGTGGCTGCCCCCGCTGCCTCCTGCCGGGTGTCGCCGGGCGCGTCGAACAGCGTCGGCTCAGCGGATGCCCCTGCGTCCGGCTCTTTGGACCGCCGCTTGCGAACAACCGCCGACGAACCGGTCACCGGGCCATCCTCACCCTGGGAACGCGCCGAATTCGCACCGTTGGGCTCGGGAACAGCCAATTCGCCGTCGTCGCCCAGGAGGTCTGCGGGGTCGAAACCGTCACGCATGCGGGTGAGCACCCAGCGCAACCGGTCCAGCGCCTCGGGCGGGTAGCGGCGGTGACCGCTGGGCCCCAGCTCGGGCGACACCAACGAGAGGTCTTCGAACTCCCGCAGCCTGCCCAGCGTCGCCTCGGGGAAGTCCTCCTGGAGCAGCGACAGCACTTCACCGACGGTGAGGTCACCAGATGCAGTCATGGCCTCAGGCCACCTCGAACACGAAGAGCAGCTTGTACTTGCCCACCTGCAACCGGTCGCCCTCTCTCAGCGGGGCCCGCTCGATGCGGCGATCGTTGAGGTAGGTGCCGTTCAGCGAACCGGCGTCGTGCACCTCGATGCCATCGGCGGCGCGCACCACCTGGGCGTGATGGCGCGACACCGTCACGTCGTCCAGGAAGATGTCGCTGTCCTGATGACGGCCGATGGCGGTGGTTCCCTCGCCCAGCGCAAAGCGGCTGCCGGCGTTGGCACCGCGAGTGACGATGAGCATCGGCGTGCCCACGGTGGGTTCCGCCCCCACGGCGGTGAGCACGCCGGTGGGCTGCGATTCCACCTCGGGCAGCGGAGACCCGCACGCAGGGCAGAAACGAGCCTCGAGCGGAGCGGTGGACGAGCACACCTCGCAGATCAGGGCACTGCTCATCAGCCCTCCGTCAGCTCCCGGTAGGCCGCGGCGTCCATCAGGCCTTCGGCCGGACCCGATGTGTCGATCACCATGAACCAACCCTCGCCGTAGGGGTCGCTGTTGACCAGCTCGGGAGTGGCGTCGAGATCGTCGTTGACCGCCACCACGGTGCCGCTCACCGGTGCGTAGATGTCGGAGACCGACTTGGTGCTTTCCACCTCGCACACCTTTTCCCCGGCGGCCACCGCCGACCCCACCTCGGGGAGCTCGACAAACACCACGTCGCCAAGGGCGTCCTGGGCGTAGTCGGTGATGCCGACTCGGCTGCCCGCATCGTCGGCGCGGACCCACTCGTGGTCGCTGGAGTACATCAGGTCGTCGGGAGCGTCCATGGGGGCGCAGGCTACCCGAACCGACACCCTCGGGAGCGGAACCCACCCCCCGGCGCGGCACCCACTCACACGGTGGCGGCGATCGCGCTCGGTCACCCTCGGGCTAGGCGGCCAGGCGGCGGGCTTCCCGGCCCTCCCGCAGCGCGACGAGCCCGCGAGGGATGTACTGAGCCACCGCAATGAAGCTGAAGATCAACCCGGGGACGAGGCTGAGCCATGCCTGCCAGGTGAAGTAGGTGGTGGCGGCCGTGGACCAATCCGGGTCGGTGGAGGCGAGGAACGACGGGAACGAGATCATCAACGCCATGGTCCCCGCCTTGCCGAACCAGGTGACGTCCATGCGCTTGGCACCGGCGGCCAGCAGGCCCAGCACCCAGACGGACATGGCGACCTCCCGGGCCAACACGATCACCCCGGCCCACGTGGGCACGGCGCCGGCCACCAGGATGCCGCCGAACCCGAAGATGATCAGGGCTCGGTCGGCCGCTGGGTCGATGGCCTTGCCCAGGTTGGACACCTGGTTGAAGTGGCGGGCGACGTACCCATCCACCCAGTCGGTGGCCGAGATGAAGCCCAACAGCACCGCCGCCGGCCCGGGGCGATCCTTGCCGAAGAGCACGTAGAGGAACAGCGGAATGCAGGCCAGGCGGACCAGGGTGACCACGTTGGGCACGGTCAGGATGCGGCCCAGCTCGGCCTCGGTGGGGCCGTCAGCCGCAGGACCCGCGAGGTCTTCCTCGGCTGCTGGTGCGTTGCCGCTGGATGGGTTCACGCCGCCATCGTATGGGCCGAACCCCGGTGGGGCACCCCCTCCGTCTCCCACCCCGTAACATCGCCGCCCATGAGTGACGCGCCTCAACCCACCCTCTTCACCCGCATCATCGAGGGCGAACTGCCCGGCCGCTTCGTGTGGCGCAGCGAACGCGTGGTGGCGTTCCTCACCATTTCGCCCATTCGGCCGGGACACGTGCTGGTAGTGCCCGTGGAACCCACCGACAGCTGGCTGGACGTGCCCGCCGACGTTTGGGCCGAGATCAACGAGGTCGCCCGCGCCATCGGCCGAGCCCAGCAGGCGGCCTTTGCCGCCACACGCATCGGCCTGATCGTGGCCGGCCTGGAAGTGCCCCACTGTCACCTGCACGTCATCCCCATCGAGTCCGAGGCCGACCTGAGCTTCGCCAACGCCGACGCAAGCGCGTCCGACGACGCACTCGATGCCGCCGCCCAGGCCATTCGAGACCACCTGCCGGGCGCCGCCGCCGCCTAAGGCGCGGCCCTGGCCTCCAGGTCCAGGGCCTGGGCCTGGGTTGTCGCCGCCTCGACCGGTTCGATGAGCCGAGCACCCTGATTGCGCGCGTTGTTCACCTCGACGGTCACCGGATGGTGGGTGATCAGCTGCGGCGGTGCGGGCACCAGCAGCTGACCCAGCGTGTCGGTGTCGACGTTGGTGGGATCCAGCCAGGAGTCCCAGGCATCGGGGGCCAACATGACGGGCATGCGATCGTGCAGCTCGGACATGGGTTCGTTCGCCTCGGTGGTGATGATGGTGGTGGAACGCACCTCGGTATCGGTACCGTCGCCGTTCAGGTCGCCACGCCACCGCTCCCACAACCCGGCAAAGGCGTAGGGCTCGCCGTCGGGGCGATGAATGAAGTGCGGCTGCTTGCGCTGCTTCTTCGGATTCGCCGGGTCGGGCTCCTTGGTCCACTCGTAGAAGCCGTCGGCCGGCACGATGCAGCGGCGCTTGGCGAAGGCCCGGCGGAAGGCCGGCTTCTCGGCCACCGTCTCGGCTCGGGCGTTGATCATGCGGTTGCCGATCTTCAGGTCCTTGGCCCAGCTGGGAACCAGCCCCCAGTGAAAGCCATCGAGGCGTCGCAGGTCGCCATCCTCGTAGACCACGAACACCTCCGCAGTGGGCGCCACGTTGTACCGGCCCGGTGTCCCACCATCGGGCTCGGCCTCCTCGGCCCCGGGCGCCTCCACGCCGTTGACATCCACCTGGAAGTACGAGGCCAACTCGTCGGGCGGTGTGGTGGAGACGAAGCGGCCGCACATGGCCGCCACGATAGGCCGCCCAGTTCCGCACCACGCGCCGGATTCCCACCGAGGGTTCCAAAGCTGTAGGAGGAGCCAGCGGCACGGGTATCGTTCGGGCCGTCCGGCCTCCCGCAGCCGCCCGCCCGCCGCCATGCCTCCTCCCCCGCCGCCACACACCGCTCCCGCCACCGACCACGTCGCCGGGCCGCCTTTGGTGTCGGTCATCACGCCCACCTACAACGAGGCCGAGAACATCGGGGCGCTGCTGGAACGGCTCGACGAGGCGCTCCACGACGTCTCCCACGAGATCATCGTGGTGGACGACGACAGCCCGGACGAGACCTGGCGCATCGCCGAGGAGTACGCCGAGTCGCACCACACCGTGCGGGTGCTGCGCCGGTTCCACGACAAGGGGCTGTCGCCCGCGGTACTGGCCGGCATGGAGCTTGCCGAGGGGCGGGCCTTGGCGGTCATCGACGCCGACGGGCAACACGACGAGGGCATCTTGCCCACCATGGCGCGCAAGGTCGCCTACGGGGATGCCGACATCTGTGTCGGATCGCGGGCCAGCGACGGCGGCAGCTACGGCGATTGGTCCAAGGCCCGGCGGTTGGTGAGCTGGGTGGCCACGCTCATCGCCCGGCTGTTCCTTCGGGTGCCGCTGTCGGATCCCATGTCGGGCTACTTCGTGATCTCCCGGGAAGCCTTCGAGGAGGCGGCAGCCGACGTGAACCCGCAGGGCTTCAAGATCCTGCTGGAGTTCCTCGGTCGACGGCCCGACCTGTCGGTGATCGAGGTGGGCTACCGGTTCCGCCAACGCACGGCGGGCGAGACGAAGCTGAACTCCTCGGTCATCCGCTCGTACCTGCTGGCGGTGTTCGATCTGCGCTTCGGCCACGTCGTCAAGCCACAGCTGTTGCTGTACACGCTGGTGGGGCTGGCCGGCGTCGGGGTGAACTTCGGAGCCATCGTGGTGGGCGAGGCCCTGGGCCTCGGGTCGATCACCACCGGCTCGGAGGCCATCGACCCGCTGCCCGTGCCGGTGTTGACCGGGCTGCTCACCCAGCTGGTGATGACCTTCGCAGCCAACAATTGGTTCACCTTCTGGGAGAACCGCTACCAGGGCAGCCGGGTGGCGGTGGGCTTCGCCCTGTTCTCGGTGATCTCCGCGTACGGACTGCTGATCCAGTTCTCGGTGGCCAAGTGGTTCGACATCGTCGGCCTGGGCGAGGGCGTGCTGAGCGCCGGCGCGGCCTCGGCGCTGCACCAGCTCATCGCCATCCTGGTGGCGTTCCAGGCCAGCTACTTCCTCAACATCAACCTCACCTGGCGGCGCCGGGAACGCGACGCGGAGCGGCTGACCGGCCAGTAGCTCTCAGGCGGAGGCGACGTGCACCGGAGGACGGCGGTCCTGCCACGCCAGCCGCCGCTCCAGCTGGGATCCCACGGCCAACAACAGGTCCTCCCGCCCCCACGGGGCCACGAGCTGCGCCCCGACCGGCAGGCCGTCCACCACCGCGACGGGCAACGACACGGCGGGCTGGCCCGAGATGTTGAACGGTGTGGCGAAGGGCACCAATTCGGCAGCCCGCATCACTGCGGCCATGGGGTTGTCCGGCTCGGCACCGAACCCGCCGAGGGGCCAGGGAACCTCCGGGCACGTGGGCGTCAGCAGCAGGTCGTAGGGCTGGTCGGCCCAGAACGCCCGGATGCGTCGCCCCGCATGCATGAGGCCCTCGACCGCCGCTGCGTACCGGTCGGAGGGCACCGCAGCGCCGAGCTCGCGAAGGGCCAGCGTGTGTGCCTCCAGGTCGCCGTCCTGGAACGGTTCGCCGCCCCTGGCCAACAGGTCGTCGGTGCTCTGGCGCACCCACACGGCGAAGGCGTCGAAGAACCAGGCCGTCACTTGGGCGATCAGCTCCTCGTCGCCGAGCAGGTCGGGCGCCGCCTCGCTCAGCAGATGCCCCTCCTCCGCTAGGTGGTCGGCCGTGGCCTCCACCGTGTCCCGAACGGCGGCGCACACCTCGCCACCGCCGGTCGCCGAGGAGGTCCAGGCGATGCGCAGGGGCGGGGGCGGGGTGGCCAGGCCCTCGCGATGGCGCCCCTGGCCGGGCGCTCGCACCTGCGGCGAACCCAACGGGTCGGGCCCGCCGAGCACATCCAGGGCCAAGGCCGTGTCGGCCACGGTGCGGGTGACCGCCAAGCGGGCGACCAGCCCTCCCCACGGGTCGATCTCGGGAGAGGTGGGCACCAGCCCACGCGAGGGCTTCAGCCCCACCAGCCCGCAGCTGGCGGCCGGCATCCGGATGGAGCCCCCGCCGTCACCCGCATGTCCCAATGCAACGATCCCCGCCGCCACCGCCGCCGCCGAGCCTCCCGAGGATCCGGCCGGGGACCGGGCGAGGTCCCAGGGATTGCGGCAGGGGCCGACCGAGACCGGCTCGGTGGAGGGCACCAACCCCAGCTCCGGCGTGTTGGTCGCGGCGATGATGACGGCCCCGGCGCCAATCAGGCGCTGGAACAGCACCGACGTTTCCGTGGCCACGTAACCCAGCCGCTTCAGGTAGTTGCTGCCCGCCCAATAGGGCTCGCCCCCAAGGGTGCCGTCGAGGTCCTTGATCACCACCGGCACGCCGTGGAGCGGCCCGCGTTCGGCGAGCGGCGCCGCATCGGCAGCGACCGCCTCGCTTCGGGCCCGGTCGAAGCGCTCGTGGACGATGCAGTTGAGCTGCGGGTCGACCGCCTCGGCACCTGCGATGGCCGCGTCGACCGCCTCGACGCTGCTGAGGCGGCCGCCGGCGATGGCTGCCGCCTGGGCCGTGGCATCCATCTCCGACAGCTCAGCGTGAGTCATGGCTCGATCGTAGGCCCAGCCGCTCGCCCGACGCGGCGGGACCCCCGCCACAGCGAGGGCCCCGAGCGTTGGAGTCGGGCTGGGGAGATTCGAACTCCCGACCTCTTGACCCCCAGTCAAGCGCGCTAACCAAACTGCGCCACAGCCCGAGTGAGCCGCTGAGTGTATCGGTCAGCCACAACGGTCACGAACCCGGATTTGGCACGCCCAACCTCCGGACTTGGCAGTAGCGTTCGCGACCATGAGCGACGCAGGCGGCACCGGCGTAGATCCCACTCCCGATCCGACCGCGACCCAGCCGCTCCCCGGGTACTCCCCGCCCAGCCAAGCCTCCACGTTCGGTGCGCCTGCGAGCGCCACCCGCGCACGCGTGCGCTGGAACATCTGGGCGGGCGTCATCGCAGCCAGCGCGCTGCTCGCGGTCGGCAACCTCTGGGGTCTCGGCAAGTTCCTCCCCGACGTGCTCGATGTTCCGTTTCGAGAGCAGCTGGGGGTCGCCGTCAGCTGGCTGCACGCATTCGTGGGGCTGGCGACCCTGGCGGCACTGCCCCTGCGACGGCGCAGCCTCCTGGCGGTGCTGGGCGCGCTGCTGGGCGCCACGTTTCTTCTCGATGTGACCTACGGGTGGTACCTCCAGATCGACCAGGTCTACGGATCGTTCAATGTCGACTACGTGCTGGAGTTCGTGGTGCCCAACGCCATGCCCTCCTACATCCTCGCGTTCACCACCCTGGTCGCTGCCGCCCTCGCACGCACCCACCCCGCCAACAACTGAGCCCTTGCCGGCGCGCTGCTACAGCTTGCCGATCGCCCACACAACGCCCTGGATGAGGCGCCAGGCCAGGTAGAGCACCAGCACGGCGACCATCAGCCAGAAGTGCCAGGGGGCGCCCCGCTCGTCGTCATCGGCGTCCCCAGGCTGGTTCGGCGGCGGATCGACGGCCTGGTGCCCCTCGGGGCAGGTGCCGTCGCCGTTCAGCGTGGACTGGGTATAGAACTTGTCGCACTCGTCGCACCACGGCATGGCCCGCTACCTCCGGCGCACCGGTCTACACCGGAGGGACGCCGTGGCGTCGATCGGAGAAGTGGCGGTCCTTGCCTTCAGCGCGCACCAGCCGCAGGTGAACCTCGCGGCGCAGGTCGCCCCAGTCGATGACGGCGTCCACCACCAGCTCCGACGCCAGCCGCAGCAGGTCCACATCGGCCTCGTACTCGGCCCGCCGCTCGGCGACGAAGGCCGCCTGTTCGTCGGGATCCTCGATCTCGGCGATCTTGTTGGCGAACACCGCGTTGACCGCCGCCTCGGGTCCCATGACGGCGATCTTGGCGGTCGGCAGGGCCAGGGTTGCCACCGGGTCGAAGGCCGGACCCGCCATGGCGTAGAGCCCGGCCCCGTAGGCCTTGCGAAGGATCACCGAGATCTTGGGCACGGTGGCCTCCGAGACGGCGGTGATCATCTTGGCCCCATGCCGAATGATGCCCTGGCGCTCCACGGCGGTGCCGATCATGAATCCCGGAACATCGGCCAGGAAAACCAGCGGGATGCCGAAGGCGTCGCACAGCCAGATGAACCGGGCCGCCTTGTCGGCCGAGTCGACGAACAGCACCCCTCCCACCACGGCGGGGTTGTTGGCCACGATGCCCACCGGGCGGCCCTCCAGCAGGCCGAAGCCCGTGACCAACTCGGGTGCGAACAGCGGCTTGATCTCGAAGAACGATTCGGCGTCGATGAGCCCGTCGATGACGTCGCGCACGTCGTAGCCGGCGGTCTCCTCGGCCGGAACGATGGTGTCGTCCAGCTGCCGCCCGGGCGGCGCCGGCACGTAGGTGGGCGGCTCGATGCGCCAGTTGGTGGGCAGGTACGTGAGGTAGGCACGCACGGCCTCGATGGCCTCGACGTCGTCGGCAGCCAGGTTGTCGCCCGACCCCGAGACGGTGGCGTGCATGCGGGCCCCGCCGGTCTCCTCCAGGGTGGCCTCCTCGCCGATGACCATTTGGGCCATTCGGGGGGAGCCCAGGTACATCGAGGCGTTGCCCTCCACCATGATCACCAGGTCGCAGAACGCCGGAATGTAGGCGCCACCGGCAGCCGATGGACCAAACAGCGCACAGGCCTGGGGCACCCGTCCCGACAGTTTCACCTGGTTATGGAAGATGCGCCCGGCGCCGCGGCGACCGGGAAACAGCTGCACCTGGTCGGTGATGCGCGCCCCTGCCGAGTCGACCAGCCAGGCGATCGGGAGCTCCTGGCCGAGCGCCACCTCGGTGGCTCGAACGATCTTCTCGACCGTGCGCGCTCCCCAGGATCCGGCCTTCACCGTCGGGTCGTTGGCCACCACCACCACCGGTCGCCCGTCAACGTCGCCGATGCCCGTGACCACGCCATCGGCTGGCAGGTCGGTGGCCGACGCATTGGCCAGCAGCGCATCCTCGACGAACGTGCCGGGGTCACACAACAAGTCGATTCGGTCCCGCACGAACAGCTTGCCCTGGGCCTCCAGCTTGGCGCGACCCCGCTCCAGGTTTCCCGCCCGGGCCCGATCCCGCGCGGCACCCAGGCGAGCCGCATCGCCGACCCCAACCTCGGGCGGTTCGACCGCAGCGGGTGCCGAGGTGTCGGGCAACTGCTCGGGTGTCGTGGCGCTCACTTCCGGCGAACCGCCAGCACCGTGAGATCGTCGTCCAAGTGGCCGGAGGCGTGGTCCACGGCCGCGTCCAGCAGGCTCTTGGCCAGCACCTCGGCGGCAGCGTTGGATTCCTTACGGAGCTGGTAGCCGATGCGTTCGGTACCGAACTGTGCCCCGTTGCCGGTGCGGGCCTCTGCCAGGCCGTCGGTGAAGAGCAACAGCACGTCCTCGGTTCCGAAGCTCAGCTCGCGAGCGTTGTAGTGGGCCTCGCGGTCCAGCATCAGCAAGGGGCCGGTGGCACGCAGGGGCACGATCTCCCGTTCGATCACGGCCAGGTTGGTGCAATGGCCGGCCGAGGCGTAGCGAAGCGTGCCCACCGAGGTGTCCACCACGGCCACCAACACCGAAAGCAGGTCTTCGGGCCCGGCGCTGGCGCCCAAGTGCGCGTTGAGTTCCTCCAGCACTTGGGCCGGATCTCGGAAGCGACGCAGAAACGACCGCAGCACGTACTTGCTCTGGAATGCCGAGATGGAGGCCTCCAGGCCGTGTCCGGTGGCGTCACCGATCACCACCGCCGTGCGACCAAATCCCAACGGAACGACATCAAGAAAGTCGCCGGTCACCACGCCGGCGCCGGCGTGGGAGGACCTGCCGAACTCCAGGTCCTCGGAATCGTCCATCAGCACAGGAACCAGGCGTTCGGCCCATTGGCTGGTCACCCGGGACTCCTGATCGATGACTTCCTGGGCCTTCTGATCCAGCCGCAGCCTGGTGAGAAACAGCCGGCTGTCCTCGGCGCCCCGCCTGGCCTGCACGACGGTGATCCAGGCCGGCAGGATGAGCGCAAACATCGCCACCAGCGAGCTCCGCCAGTCGGTGGCCGATTCATCCAGGCCGTGCACCAACGCCACCAGCAACACCGAGATCCAGAGCGCTGTGGCGTGAACGTGCTGGCGGATGGAGGCTCGTGCCATGGCGGCCGCATCGCTGCCGGGGTCGTCGGCCAACACCCGCCGAGATCCACTCCACCGAGTCCAGGTGGCCGATGCCCACAGTCCGGTTCCCACCGCAGCCGCTGCAGCCAGGATCAACTGAAGAACGGTGACGCTCACGGTGGGCAACACTACCCGGCCCGGAACGCCGGGTCAGGGGCTCGGGTCAGTCCCGGCGCTTCACCCGCAGCTTCACCGGAGAGGCGCCCAGACCAAATCGGTCCCGCAGGCTGCGCTCGAGATAGCGGACGTAGCTGGTGGGCAGGTCGCGGTTGGCGAACAGCGTGAACGTTGGCGGCTGGGTCGCCCCCTGGGTGGCATAGAGCACCCTGGCACCGTGGGGAGCGGGTTGGGCCTGTTGAGCGGCTCGGATGGCCTCGTTCACCAGCCGGGTGGGGATGCGGGTCTGGTAGGCCTCGATGGCCGAGCCAAGGGCCGGAAGGATGCGGGTGACACCCTTGCCGGTCAGCGCCGAGATGCGCAGCACCGGCGATTCCCCGATGAAGGCCAGCTTCTGGCCGACCTGCCAGGTGACGTCATGGCGCGCCTCGGTGTCCAGCAATTCCCACTTGTTCAACACCACCGCGATGGGGCAGCCGGCGGCGTCGATGCGCTCGGCCAGTCGCTGATCCTGGTGGGTCACGCCCTCCGTCGCGTCGATCACCAACAGCGCGATGTTTGCGGTATCCACCGAACGGAGCGCCCGCACCATGGAGAAGTACTCGGTTCCCGAATCCACCCGGGCCCGGCGCCGCATTCCGGCGGTGTCCACGAAGCGCAGCGATCCCAACTCGGTCTCCACCACGGTGTCCACCGAATCGCGTGTGGTTCCCGGCATGTCGTGCACCACGGCGCGTTCCTCGCCGATCAGGCGATTGAAGAGGGTGGATTTGCCAACGTTCGGTCGGCCCACCAGCGCCACCGACACCTCTCCGCCCGTGACGGCGTCCATCAGCGCCTGGCGGTCGGTCGCCAACTCCTCGTCGCCGAGGTCGTCGTCGAGGGGAGCATCGAGCTCGGCCTCGACGCCGGCGCCCTCGGGCAGGCGAGCCACGATCTCGTCCAACAGGTCGCCGGTCGCCCGGCCGTGAAGCGCCGAGATGGCGAACGGATCCCCCAACCCAAGCCCCATGAAGTCCCAGATGAGGGCCTCCCGGCCGGTGTCGTCCACCTTGTTGACCACCACCAAGGTTGGGGCCGGCTGCTGGCGCACCAGGGAGGCCACCCGGTCGTCCTCGTCGGTGCGGCCGACGGTGGCGTCCACCACCAACAGCACCACGTCGGCCTCGGCCACCGCCGCCTCGGACTGCGCCGACACCTTGGCATCCAGGTCGCTTCCCCGCTCGGACCAGCCGCCGGTATCGACCAGCACGAACCGGCGACCGGACCACGAGGCTTCGGACTCGTGTCGGTCGCGGGTGACGCCCGGGCGTTCCTCCACGATCGCCTCGCGACGCCCGATGATGCGGTTGAGCAGCGTGGACTTGCCGACGTTGGGCCGGCCGATGATGGCCACCCGGGGCAAGCGGTCGTTGGCGCTCATGACGCCACCCCGGCGGGCGTGCGCGTGTCCAGGCCGAGGGCGGCGCGCAACGCCACCCCGTCGGTGGGCACCACCTCCACGATGCGCGGCAGCTCGGCGGGGGTCAGCCCGTCAAGAAAGCGGCCCTGAGACAAACAGACGTCCGGCAGCAGGTACCGGTGCCCCTCAGGTTCGTTGGCCAACGTGCGGACGAGATCCTCGCCCACCATCAAGCCCGTCACACCCACGTTGCCGCCAAAGAAGCGGTTCTCCACGGCAATCACCCTCACGTCGGTCAGTCCCAGCGGCTCCAGCAGGGGCACCAGCACCGCTGCGCCGAGGGGGCCGGTCAGCACCCCGGTGGGCCGGCTGGCTTCGGGATGCGACCGGCGGGGACCCAGGTTGACCGGCGTGGCCGGCGAGGTCGAATCCGAATCATGGGCAATCCCACCCGGCGGGGTCGTCCCCGACCCGCCGGCGGGCCCAAACGACGCTGCACCGCATCCGCCCGATTCGGCCGCACCGCCCTCCCAGCGAGGGGCCCGGTAGCCCTCGGCAGGGGCACCGTCCACCCAGGCAAAGAACCCTGGCTGCACCCCGATGGCCTCGCCGCTGATCCCCGTCAGCTCGGCTTCGAACGCCCTGGCCATGCCGATCCCGTCCTCGTGCATGCTGAACCCCTCATAGGCCTCCGGCGAGGGAAACGGCACTCCGGCCAACAGGTAGTACTCGTCGGCCACGTGAAACATCCGACGTCCCAGCATCTGCTGGGCCACCTCGGCCCAGCGCTCCGCAGCGGCCACCACCGCCCGAGCCTCGCCGGTGCTGTGGGGCCGCATCCGCGCCTCGGTGTTGTATCGAGACACCCCGAGGGGGACGAGCGCCACGTCAGCCAACCCGGGGTACTCCTCCAGCACACCGGCGAGGGTGTCCTCCAAGACGGCACCATCGTTCACGCCCGGGCACACCACCACCTGGCCGTGCACCTCCACGCCTGCGTCCAACAGCGCCCGCAGCCAGCGAAGGCTGGTGGCGCCACGCGGGTTTCGCAGCATGTCGGTTCGGGCGTGGGGGTCCGTGGCGTGAATCGAGACATACAGCGGGCTCAGGCCCTCGATCAGCACTCGCTCGAGGTCGGCCTCGGTGAAGCGGGTCAGGGTGGTGAAGTTGCCGTACAGGAACGACAATCGGTAGTCGTCGTCGCGCAACGACAGGCTGCGCCGCATGCCGGGGGGCAGCTGGGTGATGAAGCAGAACTCGCAGTGGTTGTCGCAGGTGCGCACCCGGTCGAAGACCGCAGCGTCAACCTCGACTCCCAACGGGGCACCCTCGGCCTTGGACAGCTCCACCTCGCTCTCCAAGCCGCCCCGCTTCAGCTCGAGGTGCACCTCCGCTTCGTCGGTCAGGACCCGCCACTGGATGACATCCCGAATGGCCTGTCCGTTGACGGTCACCAACTCGTCGCCAACCTCCAGCCCCGCGAGCGCGGCGGGGCTTTCGGGTACTACGGCGACGACGACCGGGGCTGACACGGCCGCTCAGGCTACCCACCGGTACCCTGGAGGCCGTGAGTCGCCCCCAACCCGTCCCACCCGCCGAACTCCCGATCCAGGGCGTCGACCGGGTGCTGCTGGCCTCACCGCGGGGCTTCTGCGCCGGTGTCGAGATGGCCATCAAGGCGTTGGCCTGGCTGGTGCGGACCAACCAGGCGCCCGTGTACTGCTACCACGAGATCGTGCACAACGCCCGCGTGGTCAGCCGCTTCGAGGAACAGGGCGTGGTCTTCGTGGACGACGTCTCCGAGGTGCCCGCCGGCGCACCCGTGATGCTCTCCGCTCACGGTTCGGCCCCCGAGGTGGTGTCGGCCGCCCAGGCCGGCGGTGGCCTGGTGGTGGACGCAGTGTGCCCGCTGGTCACCAAGGTGCACCACGAGGTGAAGGTGCGGTCGGGCAAGGGTTATCAGATCGTCTACGTGGGCCACGAGGGACACGAGGAGGCCGTCGGAACCATGGCGGTGGCCCCCGACTCCATCCACCGCGTGGAGTCCATCGACGAGGTGGCGGCGCTCCCGGCATTTGAGACCCCCGTCGCCCTCCTGGCCCAGACCACCCTCAGCCATCGCGATTGGGCCGATGTGGCCAACGCCACCCGCGAGCGCTACCCGGAGTTGTGGATGCCGGGACGTTCCGACCTGTGCTTTGCCACGACCAACCGCCAGTCGGCGCTCATGGAGCTGGCTCCCCGCTGCGATGCAGTCGTTGTCGTGGGCTCGGCCAACTCGTCGAACACCCTGGCCTTGGAGAAGCTGGCCGGCGAGGCCGGATGCGAACGCGTCTACCGGGTGAATGCGGCGGAGGAGCTGCCGGCCGACCTGACCGGCGTGGTGGGCGTCACCGCTGGAGCGTCGGCCCCCGAAGACCTCGTGGCGTCGGTGATCGATCGCCTCTCCCCCACCCATGGCGTGGAGGAGTTGCGCATCACCGAGGAGGACGAGTACTTCCCGCCGCCCCGCGCCCTCCGAGAGCTGCAGTCCACCGTCGAGTTGGTGGTCGGACTCGGTTTTGGGCGCGTTCCGACGCCCGGCACCGACACCGACCGTCGCCTCCCGGCATCGGCCGTTTTGGAGGCCTTGGCCGAGTAGCCAGGTTCGGTTGTCGGTGAGGTGAGAATTTGGTCACCCTGTTGGGCAACGGCTGCGATCACCTGACATACTGAGCCTCGGCCCGCCGGGATGCCCACCCATCCCGGGGGCCACCTTTCGTTCTGGCGTCGATTGCTCGCCGAGTCGACTGCTCACCGGCTCGGTGCCGTTGCGTCCCTTCGCCCTTGGAGCTCCCCGTGCGCCCCGCTCTCGATGTCCTGCGGCTGTTCCTCCACGTCGGCTCGGCCACCATCTGGCTGGGTGGCATGGTGACCGTTGCGGGCCTCACGCCCACGCTGCGCTCCTTGGACGCACCAGGCGATTCCAGCGCCAGGGTCGTGGCCGCCTTTGGGCGCTTCGCATGGCCGGCCTATGGCCTGCTGGTGCTCACCGGCGTCTGGAACATCCTGGAGCTGCCGGCCATGTCCCAGCTGGGCATCAGCTACCAGATCGCCCTCAGCCTCAAGATCCTGTTGGCCGTCGCCTCCGGCTTTGGGGCGTTCATCGCCCAGGCTCCGCACGCACCCAAGCGGGCAGTGCCGGCCGCCCAGGCCTTGGCCACCCTCAGCGCCGCAGGTGCACTGCTGATCGGTGTCGGGCTGCTCAGCTGAGCGGCGGCGGGCCGCTCAGTCGGTCTCAGCCGCCACCATCCTCAGCCCAGCCCTCACGCCGGGGCCCGTTTCCACATCGTTTCTGATTTCGCAACAGGCCCGAAGTTTCGAAATTCGAAACGATTTCGCGTAGCGGCACCGTGCACACAGGAGGGTTCGCAGGAGGCGCCCGATCCCACCGAGTTGCGCGACCCAGTCGCTGCGCTCCCCGGCAACCGCGCGGAGCGGTAGCGTTTCGGAAACCGACCGCCGTTCTCCCAAACGGAGGGACGCCCGTGCCCGACGACAGGCCGAGTCCGAGACTGAGACGGTCGCCGACGCGAGCGCCGGTGGGTGGCCGCCCCATCCACCAAGTCCTGGAGTTGCTCGGCCGGCGATGGTGCCTGCGATTGATCTGGGAGCTGCATCATCGCAGTCCCATCGGCCCACGCGCCCTGGCCCAGCGAAGCGGTGGTGTCTCCACCAGCGTGCTGTACCAACGCCTGTACGAGTTGACCGAAGCGGGCATCGTCGCCCAGAACGACGACGATGCGTATGGCCTGACCGCCATCGGCGAGGAACTGGGTGCGACGTTGGAGGAGCTGGGGCCGTGGACCGTGCGCTGGCTGCGGCAGAGTGGGCGCTGAGCCCTACATCACGCCACCCTCGGTCATCTTCTTGATGTTCAGGGCGGCATCCAACTCGGCCTCTTCCATCAACCCGTCGGCCAGCACCAGCTCTCGCACCGACGTTCCGGTGGCCACCGCGGTCTTGGCGATGCGCGACCCGTTGTCGTAGCCGATGTAGGGGTTGAGCGCCGTCACCACGATGGCGTTGCGCTCGACCAGCTCCCTTGCCCGCTCGGCGTTGGCCTCGCAGCCACGCACGCAGCGTTCGGCGAAGGTGGCGGCGGCATTTGCCAGCAGGTCGACCGACTCCAGCAGCGCGTGGGCCAGCACCGGCATCATGACGTTCAGCTCGAAGTTGCCCAGCGCGCCCGACCACGTGACCGTGGTGGAGTTGCCCATCACCTTCGCCGCAACCTGCATCATCATCTCCGACATCACCGGATTGACCTTGCCCGGCATGATCGATGAGCCCGGCTGCAGCGACGGGATCTTCAGCTCGGAGATGCCCGACGTGGGGCCCGACCCGAGGAAGCGGATGTCGTTGGCGATCTTCACATAGGACGTCGCAATGGTGGACAGCACCCCGGCGGCGGCCACCGCGGCGTCCTTGGCACCCTGGGCCTCGAAGTGATCGTCAGCCTCGCGGAATGCCATGCCGGTTCGTTCGGCCATCACCTCGATCACTCGTGCGGCGAAACCTTCCGGGGCGTTGATTCCGGTACCCGTGGCGGTGCCGCCCAGCGCTAGCTCCTCAAGTTCGGGCAGCACGCGTTCCAAGCGGGCCTGGCCGTGGCGGATCTGGCTGGCGAACCCGGCGAACTCCTGGCCCAGGGTGACGGGTGTGGCATCCATCAGGTGGGTACGGCCCGACTTCACCACCTCGGAAAACTCGGATGCCTTGGCCTCCAGGCCGGCGCCCAACACGTCGAGTGCCGGTATCAACTCCTCGCGGATGGCGGCCACGGTGGCCACGTGGATGGCGGTGGGAATGACGTCGTTGCTGCTTTGCGCATAGTTGACGTCGTCGTTGGGATGGACGCGGTGGGTGCCTCGCTCGCCGTCCAGCAGCTCGGATGCCCGGGCGGCGATTACCTCGTTGGCGTTGGTGTTGGTGGAGGTGCCCGATCCGGTCTGGAAGATGTCCAGCACGAACTGAGCGTCCAGCGCGCCCTCCATCACCTCGTCGGCGGCGCGCCGGGTTGCGTCGCACTCTTCGGCGCCCTTGTCGCCCCGCTCGGCGGCCACGGTGGCCACCGAGCCCTTGATCAGCCCCAACGCCCAGATGAAGCGGCGGCTGAACCGGAGGTTGGAGATGGGAAAGTTCTCGACTGCCCGCTGGGTGGACGCGGCGTAGTAGGCGTCGGCTGGCACCTTCACCTCGCCCATCGAGTCGGTTTCGGTGCGATACTCCACGCTGGCTCCTTCGTCACGTGTCAACAGGGGGTCGGCGATCGGCCGTCGGGCCGGAATCGGACACCTTCGACGCTAGTTCCGCGTGCTTCGCGCCTCGGCATCGACGGCCGCCGAAGGGCTGGTGGCACTACGGGGCGACGTCGATGGTGGCCTGCATGGCGTCGCCGAGCTGCCGGAGATCGTCGTCATCCAGGTGGCGGGACAACAGCGGCTCCACCACCATCTCCTCCTCTGCGATCAGGGCCTCAATGTCCGAGGTGATGTCGTCGAGGGCGCCCTCTGCCCCGGCTTCGCGAACCTGGGTGAGACACTGCTCCGCGAGTTCCGCATCGTAGGCAGCCGTCCACGCGGCGTCGTCGCCGGGCACCGCGGCCACGCGACGCAGCATCGGAAACAGGATGCGTTGGCTCACATCAAGGTAGATGGTCAAGACGCGTTCCAAGTCGCGCAGCTGGGCCAGGCGCGACTCGCCGGCCGAGTTCCTGGCCCCATCGAGCGCGGAGCGCATTGCCTGATGCGCCACATCCAACAGCTCAAAGGGATACCCCTTGCCAGAATCAGCGACGGCGTCCACGGCGGTCGGCGCCTGCGGGCGCTCGTCGCTGACATCGAGGACCTCGGGGCTCCCTCCCCGCAACCGATCCACCGGGGTCTCTCCCGAGTCGATGCCCCCGTGGCTCCAGTCAAGGTTCTTGTCGCCATAGCGGGGATCCAACACCGCCTGGTCGCCTGCGATCTCAGAAATCGGGGCGATCGGCACCCGCTCCCGAGCCTCCCGGCGCCCCTCAACGTGCTCGCGGAACTCCGCCCGCAGCAACGACAGCGCTCCGGCGGTGACGTCCTCCTGCTGGCGGCCAAGGCCGCAACGGGCGCCGTTGGAGACCGTGCCTGACAGGCTCGACAACGCCGCCAGCGTTCGGGGCGAGCCGTCATTGGCGATGATGCGATCCAGGTGGGTGGCGATGGCCGCTCCGTCGCTCTTGCACGGCTCGCACTGGCCACAGCTCTCCACCGACAGGAAGTGCGCAATGCCAGCTGCGACCGCCACCAGGTCGGTGTGGTCGTCGAACACCAGGAATCCAGCGGAACCCAACCCGGAACCGATGCCGCGCAGGCCCTCGTAGCACAGTCGCACGTCGAAGCGGTCGGCGGGGACCATGGCGTTTGCGGTGCCCGACACCGCAGCTGCGTAGCGGCGGCCCTCACGGGGCTCGCCGCCCACTTCTGCAATGGCCCGACCCAGGGGAACCCCCATGGGGAACTCCGCCACACCAGCGCGAGGCGTGTCTCCGCTGACGGTCACCAACACGGTGCCCGGTGACTCGGCGGTACCCAGCTCACGGAACCAGTCGGGGCCGTGGCCGAGGATCTGGGTGACGTGCGCCAAGGTCTCGACGTTGTTGGCCAGGGCCGGCGATTCGGGACTGCCCGTGGCCGTGGCCAGCTGCACGTCCGACGCAACGTTGCGCTCTGCATTCCGCCCGGCCGGCTCCACGCCTCGTCGATAGGGCGGAGCCACACGCGGGAAGGGGCCGCGTCCATCGATCACCTCCAGCAGCCCGGTCTCCTCGCCAAACAAGTAGCTGTCGGGGCCCTCCACCACCGCCACCTCGACGTCGGTGGCGACCCGAGCCTCGCGGAGCTCGGCGATGGCGGTGCGGACACGATCCAGCTCACGGCCAAAGGACCCCTTCATCGCAACCACCACCCGGGAGGCCGACACTGCGTAGGCCGCGATGAGCGCCCCCTCCAGCACTCGGTACGGGTTCGTGCGCACGAGCGTCCGGTCCTTGAACGTGCCGGGCTCGCCCTCGGCGCCGTTCACCACCACCGTGGTTGGCGCGGCGAACGATTCGTTCCCCATCACCGTGCGCCACTTGAGGCCTGTCGGGAACCCGGCTCCGCCCCGGCCGCGCAGCCCCGAGGCCTCGACCAGCTGAATCACCTCGACCGGGTTCAGCTGGGCGGCAGTGGCCAACCCCGCGCCGCCCCCGATGGCCACGTACTCGCGGTAGCTGTCGACCGGGCGTGCGTCCAGCACGCGGCTGACGCTCAGGTTCGGCTCGCTCTCCATCATCACCCTCCCTACGGCCGGGAGGTCCGGCCCGAAGGCACCGTACCGGCCGCGGGCTCGGGCGGGCACCGGCGCGGCTCAGAGGGCCGCCGCGACCGCGGGGGCAAGGTCGCCGTGGTTGCTCACCTCGACACCCTGGTCGAGTTCGAGCCAGGTCGCCATCAGGCTGAGCTCGGCCGCCAGCTCCTCGGCCACCGCCGCCACCGGGATGCCCGGTTCGCCGAACGCACCCCGCACCAGCAAGGTGCCGCTGCCACGGTCCGCCTTCAGGTCGACTCTCGCCACCAGGTCCTCGCCCAACAGGAACGGCAGGACGTAGTACCCGTAGCGTCGCTTTGGCCTGGGGACGTAGATCTCGATGCGATACCGAAAGCCAAACACCCGCTCGGCGCGATCACGGTTCCAGACGACGGGATCGAAGGGGCTGAGAAGTGCCCGGGCCCGAATCCGGCGAGGGCGAACGGCATCGGGGTGGAGGTACGCGGGCTTCGACCAGCCCTCGACCGTCGTTTCGATCAATCGGCCAGCTTCGACCAATTCGCTCACCAGCGGCCGACACGGCGGGTTGCGCTGCCGGTGATAGTCGGTGAGGTCGTTGAATGTGGCCACGCCCAGATGCCTGGCCGCCCGAACGAGGAGCTCCTTGCGTTGATCGGCCACCGACGGCGTTGGAATCGCCAGGATCTGCGGCGGGATGACCCGTTCAGCGAGGTCATAGACACGAGCGAAGTCAGATGGTCGCCGGGTGGCGGCGATCTCGCCGGTCGCGAAGAGGTATTCGAGGGCGAGCTTGCCGCGATCCCAGTCCCACCAGGCACCCTTCGTGCCCACACGCTGCTTCAGGTCGCCGGCCACCAACGCCCCGTCGACGCGGATGCGTTCCAACACGGCTGCGACGAACTCGCGCTGGTCGACGGCGAACGCGTCGAGGGCCCTCCATCGCTCGGGCCGGGCCATGTGCCAGCGCAGATACGGATGCAGGCCGACCGGGACGTGTGACGCCTCGTGCACCCAGTACTCGAACAGCTCGCCGCTGGCGGTGGCATCCCAGATCAACGACCGCGGATGTACGCCGAGTCGGGAGAACACCACCAGCTCCTGGCTCCGGGCCAGCACGTTGACCGAGTCGATCTGAATGAGACCCATTCGCTCGACGATCCTGCGGAGGTGTCGTCGATCGACCCTGCCTGTGGGTCGGTCGTCACCGAATCCTTGCGCTCCCAGCGCCATCCGTCGCGCCTGGCCCTGGGAGATCACTCCCGCTCAGCCGGAGCGACGCTGGGTTCGCCGTGCCGTGGCCTGGTCGAAGGCATCCTGAAGCTCGGGCAACATGCGGTTGGTGAAGGCCCGCACCTGCGACCGGGGGATGCGCCCGGTCGGCGGCACGTCGGGCCAGAGCGGCTCCCCCACCCAGATGACGATCTTGCCGGGCCTCGGCAGCTTGGAGCCCGTGGCCATGGCCTCCTCGGTACCTGCCATGCCCACCGGCACCACCGGCACCCGCTGCCGCGACGAGAGCCAGGCCACCCCGTCGAACAGGTCTTCCACCAGCTCGCCCCGCCGGCGAGTGCCTTCCGGAAACACGACCAGCGGTTGCCCGTCGGACAGGATTGCCTCGGCCACCCTGAGCGAGTGGCGGTCGGCCGTTCCCCGGTTCACCCGGAACCCACCCATGATGTCGACGAAGGAACCCAGGGCCGGGTGCTTCCACAGCGATTCCTTGGCCATCCACCGAACTCGTCGCCGGGTGACCATGGCCGCAAACAGGAAGTCCATGCCCGAACGGTGCGACGGGGCGAGAATGTAGGGGCCCGTGCGAGGAAGGCGTTCCCGACCGACGATCTCGGTGCGGTAGCCCACCTTGCCGATGCCCCTGGCCGTGGCCGAGATGAGTTGGTATCCCGCCCGGGCCCCCAGTCCCAGCTGTGGCGCCTCGATGACGGGCTGGGTCGGACGCACGAACACCGACGTTGGGCGACCCGCGCCCGGAGGCGACCAATCGGGCGCCCGCTCGGCCTCGGAGGCGGCTCGTGTGGGTGATGCCGGCGGCGCAGCGGCGTCGGCCGCATCCAGCACCGCCTGGATCACGGCCTCAAGGTCCATCTCCGTGGTGTCCAGCAGCAGGGAGTCGTCCGCCGGCTTCATCGGGTCGACCGCCCGCGTGGCGTCGCGCTCGTCGCGTTCGGCGATCTGAGCCGCCAGCGTGGCCTGGTCGATTCCGTCGGTCTCCGCTGCCCGCCGGCGGGCCCGCTCCTCGGGCGACGCGGTGAGAAACACCTTGACCCCCGCGTCAGGGAACACGGCCGTGCCGATGTCACGCCCCTCGATGACCCCGCCGCCGTGGGCCTCGGCCCACTCCCGTTGGCGGCGCACCATGGCTTCTCGCACACCGGCGTTGGTGGCAACCGGGCTGACGGCCTGAGACACCGCTTGGCCTCGAATGGCCTCGGTTGCGTCGTCGCCGTCCACCAGCACCCGCCCACCCTCCAGGTTCAGCTCCACTCGTTTGGCCAACGCGTCCAGGCCATCGCCATCGTCGAGATCCAACCCGTCGCGCAGCGCCGCGAAGGCCACTGCCCGGTACATGGCTCCGGTGTCCAGGTGCGCGGTGCCCAGCCGCTCGGCCACCGCCCGCGCCACGGTCGACTTGCCCGAGCCGGCGGGCCCGTCAATGGCTACCACCCGGCTCGCCGAGGTTCCGCCGCCGCTCACGAGGGCAGGTCGTCTCGCAGCGAGACGGCGCCGTGCAGGTACACGTGGTGCAGGGCGGCCCGTTCCCTGGTCGTGTTGATGTGAGCCAGGATGCGGATGCACTGCGGGGTGGCGCCGGCGATGTCGAGTTCCCGGGCGCAAATCAGCGGGATGTCTCCGTAGCCGGCCTGGCGGGCGCCCAACGCCGGAAACACCGAGTGCAGATCGTCGGTGGCGGTGAACAGCACCGACACCAGGTCGTCGTGTTCCAGGCCGTTGCGCTCCACCATGGCCTGCAACAACTCCACGGTTCGCTCGCACACGTGCTCACGCTCGTCGACATCGAACGTCGTCGCACCACGGAGCCCCCGCATGGAGGGCGGCTGATGCTGAGTGGATGGCTCGGTCACGGCGGGCGAGCCTACCGCTCGACCCGCGGCTGGTCGTCGCCCGGGCGCTCCGCCGCCTGAGACGCTTGCGCCGCCGCGCGCCGCTCGGCGCGGCTGACTGGGGCCTCGTTGCCGCTCACCGCCCGCTCCAGCTCGCGCAGCTCGTCCTCGCTCAGGTGTCGCCACGCGCCCGGGGCCAGGTTTCGATCGCTGAGCGGCCCCACCCGAGTGCGCACCAGCCGGCGCACCGGATGGCCGACGGCGTCAAGCATGCGTCGCACCTGCCGGTTGCGCCCCTCGTGGATGGTCAGGCGCACCATGCCCGGCGATGGCTGCGACGCCTTGGCGGGCGAGGTCATCCCGTCGTCCAGCTCGACGCCTTCCCGCAGGTGGCGCAGTTGGCCGGAGCTCAGGGTTCCCTCCACCTCCGCCAGGTATTCCTTCTCCACGCCGTAGGAGGGATGGGTCAGTCGGTGTGTCAGCTCGCCGTTGTTCGTCAGCAACAACAACCCCTCGGTATCGCCGTCCAGGCGACCTACCGGAAACACCCGGGGTTCGTCGGGCACCAGGTCCACCACCGTGCGTCGGCCCTGCGGGTCCGATGCGGTGGAGATCACGCCGGTGGGCTTGTTCAGCAGGTAGTGCACCAATCCGGGGGCAAGCGAAATGGGCGCGCCATCCAACTCCAGAAGCTGTGTGGCCGGGTCCATCCGGTTGCCCAGCACCACCAACTTGCCGTCAACCCTGACCCGACCGGCCGCGATCAGGTCCTCGGCCACCCGCCGGCTGGCCACGCCCGCGCGGGCGAGCACCTTCTGAACCCGCTGGGGACCGTCATCGGTCACTCCCCCTCCGCAGCCAGGCCCCGCTCCAAGGCCTCCGCCACCTCGGGCCCGGGCACGAAGTCCGCGACGCCCGGCAGCTCGTCGAGGCTGTTCAGCCCGAGGCGTTCGAGGAACTCCCGGGTGGTTCCCAACAGCACGGCCTGGCCGGGGCCGGGGTCGCGTGCGATCTCGTCGATGTATCCCCGCTGCACCAGGGTGCGGATGACCCCATCGGCGTTCACCCCGCGGACCGCGCTCACCTGTGCCCGCGAGATCGGCTGCTTGTAGGCCACAATGGCCAGCGTCTCCAGGGCGGCGGCCGACAACCGGGTGGATTGGCCCTCCAACACGAATCGCTCCACGTAGGGGGCGCAGTCGGGGTGGCTCTCGAAACGCCAACCACCCGCCACCTGCACCAACACGAACCCGCTGTTGCGAGCCTCGAACTCGGCGGCCAGCTCGGTGGCCACCCGGTCCACCTCGTTCTGCGGCACCTCCAGCAACTCGGCCAACAGGCCGGTTGCTGCGGGTTGCTCGCTGACCATGATGAGGGCCTCCAGCGCCCGGCGCACCTCGGTGGCCGACTGGTCGGGCGGCTCAGCCGTCATAGCTGTCCACCGACGCCAGGTCCACGTGAGCGTCGCTTCCTACCCAGGTGATGTCGATGTCGCCGAACGTCCGGGCCTGGAGGAGCTCCACCCGGCCCTGCTTGAAGAGCTCGAGGATGGCCAGGAAGTGCACCACCACCTCAACCCGGTCCACCAACGAGGCCGTGAGCTGGCGGAAGCGGACGCGCCCGGCGCTGGGCAACTCCTCGGTGAGGGACCGCACCACGTCGGTGACCGTGAACCGGATGGAGGCGACGTGACTGAGGTCCACCGTGGGCTTCGGCTTGGGCGCCAGCGCCGCCAGGTAGGCGCGACGGAGCTCCAGGGGGCTCACACCCTCCAGCAGATCCGGGGCCAGCCCCCAGAATCGCTCCTCGGGGCCGCTGCGGCGAGGGGCCGACAGGGCGGCCCGGGCGCCGAGCGCCTCCAGCACGCGGGCGGCGTCTTTGAACGTCTTGGCGTCCAGCAGCCGGGACAGCAGCAGATCCCGCTCCTCGAACAGCGCCAGCTCGTCGTCCAGATCGACGCCCTCGTCGGCAGGCAGCAGGCTACGTGCCTTCAGCTCGACCAGCGTTGCGGCGATCAGGAGGAACTCGGTGGTGACGTCCAGGTTGAAGCGCTCCATGTTGGACAGCTCCGCCAGGTATGCATCGACGATGGCGGTGAGCGACACCTCGTACATGTCCACCTGATGCGACAGGATCAGGTGCAACAACAGGTCGAACGGTCCCTCGAAGACCGGGGTTGTCACCTCGTAGCTCACGCCCATCAGACTACACCGACGTAGTTCGCGTTCGTCGACCGCGGCCCAAACGCCTGAACTCGTTGGGCGGGCCCGGGCCAATTGGGTAGCGTCCCCGCCCATGGCCCCCTCCCCGACCGCGCCCAAGGGCACCGACCGACCCCGGGTGTTTTCCGGCATCCAGCCCTCCGGGGCGCTGCACCTGGGCAACCTGTTGGGGGCCAACCTGCGCTGGGTGGCCGAGCAGGACCGGACAGATGCCATCTACTGCGTGGTCGACCTGCACGCCCTGACCACTCCCAAGGCACCCGGCGAGATCGGACAGGCTTCCTTGGAGCTGGCCACCAGCCTGTTCGCCGTCGGGCTCGACCCGGACAAGTGCGTGTTCTTTGTGCAATCGACGGTGCCCCAGCACGCCGAACTGGCGTGGGTGATGCAGACGGTCACGGCGTTCGGCGAACTCAGCCGCATGACCCAGTTCAAGGAGAAGCGCAGCCGCGCCGAGTCCGGCGACGGGTTCATCTCCGCCGGACTGTTCACCTACCCGGCGCTGATGGCGGCCGACATCCTGTTGTACGACACCACCGAGGTGCCGGTTGGCCACGATCAGGGACAGCACGTCGAGCTGACCCGGGATGCGGCCAACCGGTTCAACTCCCGCTACGGCGACACGTTCGTCATTCCCCGGGCGACGCTGGCCCAGGCGGGCGCCCGGGTGATGGACCTGCAGGCGCCCACCAACAAGATGTCGAAATCCGCCGACTCCGAGGCGGGCGTCGTCTACCTCAGCGACTCCCCCGCTGCGATCACCAAGAAGTTCAAGCGGGCCGTCACCGACTCGGAGACCGAGGTTCGCTTCGACGTGGCAGCCAAACCCGGCGTCTCCAACCTGCTCTCGATCCTCGGCGCGGCCACCGGCCGAACCCCGGAGGCCGCCGCCGAGGGCATCGAACGGTACGGCGACCTCAAGGCGGCCACCGCCGAGGCGGTCATCGAACTGCTCGCCCCGATCCAGGCCCGGGTGGCCGAACTGGAGGCCGATCCGGGCGAGGTCCGCCGGCGCCTGGCACTGGGCACCGAGCGCGCCACCGCTCAGGCGAGCAACGTCATGAGCCGGGTCTGGGAACGACTCGGCACGCTCCGCACCTGAGGGCGACCGGCCGACGCACCCCTCCCGGCGGTGGCGGTCGAGGCGCTGAGCGAGCTGGGCGACGCCGTCGGAATTCGGGCCGACGTGTCGACCATGGAGGGCGGCCGACGCTTCGTCGCCGACGCTGCCGAGGCGCTCGGAGGCATCGACATCCTGGTGGCCAACGCCGGAGGCCCGCCCGCGGGGGGCTTTCACAGCACCTCACCCGAGGAGTACGCCCGGGCATTCGAGCTGAACGCGCTGTCGACCGTGGGCATGTGCGAGGCCGCCGTCCCGGCCATGCGTGATGCGGGGTGGGGCCGGGTGCTCGCCATCACCTCCGCCACCGTTCGCCAGCCCACCCCCATGCTGATGCTGTCCACGATGGCCCGAGCGGGGGCCACCGGCTTCCTCAAGTCGCTGGCGCTGGAGGTGGCCGCCGACGGGGTCACGGTCAACTCCATCCAACCCGGCTGACACGACACGGTGCGACTGCGAAGCCTCTCTGGGGGCGACCTCAGCCGGGCCGCCACGGACGTGCCGATGGGCCATGTCGGCGACGCCGACCACTTCGGGCAGGTCGCCGCCTTCCTGTGTTCGGAACCCGCCTCGTTCATCACCGGGGCCGCCGTCCCGGTCGACGGCGGCCGCTGCGGCGCCCTGCAGTAGCCGGCGGCCACGAACACCCCACGGGTCAACCTCCCAGGGGCAGAACCTGGCCGTAGTGATGGGCGCTGCCCAGATCATCGGCACCCGAGCCGCCCCGCCACGCCACGCGCCCGTTCACCATCACGGCGCGGACCGTGTCGTCGTTGCGACGCACCAGGCGGTTGAGGTCGCCGAAGCCCTGCATGGGCGCCTCGTGCACCTCCTCGACGGTCTCGTCGAGCCGTTCGGGGTCGATCACCACCAGGTCGGCCCGCCGTCCTGGTGCCAGGCGGCCCGCGTCGATGCGGTGGAAGTCCGCGATGTCGGCCGTCAGCTTGTGCACCGCCCGCTGCACCGTCATGAAGGCGGCGCCGGCCAGCTCGGCGTCGCGCACCCGCTTCAGCATGCGCAACGGGAAGTTGTAGAAGGCCATGTTGCGCAGGTGGGCACCCGCGTCGGAGAAGCCGATCATGGCGGCGGGGTGCGCCATGATCCACTCCAGCTTGGCCGGATCGGCGTTGGCCACCACCGTGTACCAGCGCAGGTCGTTGCCGTAGTCGGTCTGCAGGTCGAGGAAGGTGTCCAGCGGATCCTGGCCTCGCTCGGCGGCAACTTCGGCGAAGGTCCGGCTGGCCAAGGTCTCGTCGGGGGCCGACACGATGCGGGCCTCCGACAGGTTGCGGTGATACGCGCGGGAGGCCAACTTGGAGGTCCATTGGGCCCGGAACGCCTTGCGATATGCCGGGGCACCCATCAGTTGGCGCCGGGCCTCGACGTTCTCCAGGTGCAGCGCCTCGGTGCCGGCGCCGAACTCCTCGAACACCGGGTTCTCGATACCGTCGGTGTAGATGTCGAAGGGCGTGGGCAACGCCTGGAATCGCACCTGCGCCCCCAGCCGGTCGTTGTAGAGGTTGGCCAGGGCGGCCATGGCCCGATACGCGCCAAGCGCCGGCGGGGCATCCATCAGGGTCAACAGCGAGGTGCGCAGGCGCCGATGCTCGCGGGGACGGCTCATGTCCAACAGCGGGCCGATGCTCCAGCGAGTCTGCAGGTTGGGGATGGCCTGGAAGACCGCATCGCGTCGGCGCAGCCCATCGGCCAGCGCCCGGTACTCGGCGAAGCGGGCGAACACCGACGGGGTGGGGCGGCTTCGATAGCGCTCGCCGCCCATCTTGTCCCACGGCAACAGGTTGACCGAGAGCCCCAGCAAGCCGGCGTCCAGGCCCTCCTCCACCAGCCGTCCCATGGCATCGAGCTCGCCCTGGTCGGGCCGCACCGCCGAGTCGAGGCTGCGCCCCAGGCCCAAGACGTGTGACCGAATGGTGGAGTGCCCGACCATGCCCACCACGTTCGGGCCCAGCGGCAGCGACGACAGGTGCGCGACATAGTCGGCGGGGCCCTTCCAGTCGACGATCTCCTCCAGCAACGGCTTGACCACCGAGTGCGGGATGCCCTCGACCCGGCAGAACGTGTCGGCCAGGTCGTCGGGTTCGCCCACCACCAGCGACAACCCGCAGGAACCGATCAGGGCGGTCGTGACCCCGTGCCGCAGCGACTCGGAGAGCGCGGGGGTCACCTCGAGCTCGGCGTCGTAGTGGGTGTGCAGGTCGATGAATCCGGGGGTCACCCAACAGCCGGTGGCATCAAGATCCTGGGCGCCCTCGGGCGCAGCCAGCCCCGGGCCGATGGCCTCCACCCGACCGTCGTCGCCCACCACCACGTCCGCGTCGATCGGGGGCCTGTCCTCGCCGCTGAACACCGTGCCACCCCGGATGATCGCGCTCATGGGCAGGTGTCCCCTCGTCGTGGGCGGTCGGTGGGTCCGTGGCCGCCCCCGCAGGATACGAGATCGGCGGTGCCCACCGGCGCGGCGGTGGGGCCGGCCGGGGCCCAGTCGACGGGCCGGTGACTTCGTGCCCTGGGATTGGGGTCGATCGGGTGCGAGACTCGCTTGGTCCCACCCCCTCTCCGAATGCGGCCAGGCCCGGATGTCACCTCCCAACAGCAGCGCTGCGATCTGCACGAGCGGCCTCACCAAACACTTCGGCGACACCGTGGCGCTCGAGGACCTCGATCTGGAGGTGGCCAGCGGCTGCGTGTTTGGCTTCCTCGGCCCCAACGGCGCCGGCAAGAGCACCACCATCCGCATGCTGCTGGGGTTGATCCGGCCCACCGCCGGCAGCGCATCGGTGCTGGGGCTCGACCCGGTTGGCCAACGCACCGAGGTCCACAGGCGGGTGGGCTACCTGCCCGGCGACTTTGCGGCCTACAACGACATGACCGGCGAGCGCTACCTGAGGTTCCTTGCGGACCTGAGGGGTGACGTCGACGACGACCACGTGGGTGTGTTGGCCGAACGATTCGAGGTGGACCTCCACCGGGCCATCGGCGCGCTCTCCCACGGCAACCGGCAGAAGGTGGGACTGATCCAGGCGATGATGCACCGGCCCGACCTGCTGATCCTGGACGAGCCCACCCAGGGGCTCGATCCTCTCATGCAGCGGGTGTTCCTGGAGCTGCTGGCGGAGCAACGAGACGCCGGCCGCACCGTGTTTCTGTCGTCGCACGTCCTGGCCGAGGTGGAGGAGGCGGCCGACCGGGTGGCCATCATCCGCCGGGGTCGCCTGGCCACGGTGTCCGACATCAACGACCTGAAGGCCCGCACCAGGCGCCGGGTGGAGCTGCGCTTCACCGAGGGCTCACAACCTTCGCAGGCCCAGTTGGGGGCCATCGACGGGGTCGTGCGTGTGGCGCCGCTGGGAGCCGCCGTGGAGGTGGTGGTGGAGGGGTCCATGGCCGAGCTGCTGCGGGTGGCCGCCCCGTTCGGCATCGAGCGGATGGTGTCCAACGAGGTGGACCTCGAGGGGGTCTTCCTCCAGTACTACGAGGACGAAGCCCACGAGCGCAAGGAGCAAACATGAGCGGGACCGGCGCCGTATTCGCCAAGACCGTGGCCGATCAGCGACGCGGGCTGCTCGGATGGGGCGCCGGTGTCGGCGGCACGGTGCTGGTCATGTCGGCCATGTGGCCCTCGTTCTCCGACATCGACTTCGAGGCCATCATGGAGCAATACCCCAAGGGGCTGATGGAGGTGTTCAACGTCGCCGACATGTCCACAGCCGTCGGGTTTCTCAACGCCGAGGTGTTCAGCCTGATGCTGCCCATCATGTTCGCCGTCTACGCCATCGGCCGCGGCGCCCGCCTGGTGGCAGCGGAGGAAGAGGGCGGCACCCTCGAGGTGCTGGCCACCATGCCGCTGCCCCGCACCACGATGGTGGTGGAGAAGGCGGCCGGGCTGGTCGTTGGCGTGGCGGCGCTGAGCCTGGTGTTGCTGCTCAGCACCTGGCTGTCGTCCGCGATCTTCGGTCTGGGCATTGCGTTGATCGACGGGGTCAACGGCGCTGCGGCCATGTTCCTGCTGGGCACCGAATTTGGGCTGGTCGCCCTGGCCGTCAGCGCCGCCACCGGTCGGCGGGGCCTGGCCATCGGGGTGGCGTCCGGATTCGCCGGTGCCTCCTACGTCCTCTACGTGGCCGGGCAGCTGCTGGACTCGCTTCGGCCGTACGTGAAGTTCTCCCCCTTCTACCAGGCCATCTCCGGAGGGCCCCTGGCGCCCACCCTCCCGCTGATGGTCGTTGCCATGCCGCTTGTGGGCCTCGCCGTGTTTGCCGCATCGGTGCCGATGTTCGATCGACGCGACCTGGCGGTGTGACCGGCCCCTACGGGTCGACGCGCCAGTACCCGGTCTTCAGGTAGGCGCCCTCGGGGAAGGTGACGGGATGGTCGACGTCGTGCCCCGTGCGGTCGATCTGGGCCAACTCGACGCCGGCCAGCGCCGCAGCACGCAGCACCGTGTCGAAGAACACGTTCTCCGGGATGCGGCTGGAACAGGATGCCTGCACCAGCACCCCGCCGGAACGCACGAGGGGCAGGGCCAGGTGGGTCAGCCGGGCGTAGGCCCGCACGGCACCGTCGACGCTGGCCTGCTTCTGAGCGAACGACGGCGGATCGACCACCACCACGTCGTAGTGGGCACCGGAGCGGGCCAACGCGCTCATCACCTCGAAGGCGTCACCCACCTGGCTGGTGCACCGGCACGCCGCCACCTCGGACCGATGGGCGTTCAGTGCCAGGTTCCCCTTGGTGGCGGCCAGCGTTGGGGCCGACAGGTCGACGCTGTGCACGCTACGGGCGCCCCCCGCTGCTGCGTGAACGGTGAAGCCCCCGGTGGAGGCAAAGAGGTCCAGCACGTCGGCGCCGGCGGCGAGCCGGCCCACCCGAAGCCGGTTGGCCCGCTGGTCGAGAAAGTGACCCGTCTTCTGGCCGGATCGAACGTCGGCCTCGAAGCTCAGGCCACCCTCGGTGAAGCGCACCGGAACATCGGGCAGCTGGCCGGCGATCACGTCGCCGTCGCTCAGCCCGAACGTTGCGCCGGCGGCCACCGTGCGGGCCAGCCGAAGCACCACCGACGAGGCCCCGGTGACCCGCCGCAGCGCCACCACCAGCTGTCCAAGGTGAGGGAACCACACCGGTGAATACAGCTTCACCACCAGGGTGTCGCCGTAGCGGTCGGCGACGAAGCCGCCCAGTCGGTCGTTCTCGCCGTTGATCAACCGATAGGCGGGACGATCCCCCGTTTCGGCCTCCACCAACGGCCGGCGGAGTTCCTCGGCCGCCTCCACCCGGCCCTGCCACCACGCCTGGTCGATCGGCTGCGGCGTGCCCACGTGGACGATCCGCAGGGCGATGGGCGACCGGGGGTCGTACAGGCCGATGGCGGCAAACTTGCGGCGCTGATCGAACACCACTGCCAGGTCGCCGCAGGCTCCGGCGTGGCTCAGCGACGTGATGGAGTCGGCGTACACCCACGGGTGGCCGCCGCGGATCTGCCGCAGCGCATCGGGCGTGACCCGCACGGCGAGCCGGCGGTCGTTCACCGGTGGCAGCTCACTCAGCACCTGCGGATGGTACCCACTCGGGTCGGCACGGATTCGGCGACTCCGCCCCGAACCGAGGTCGGGCTCAGGCCGAGCCGTCGGCCTCGGCCAACACCCGGCCCGCCGCCGCAGGGACGGTCCATTCCTCTGACGACAGGTGGTGTTCACGAGCCCAGGCCGACACCTCACGCGGGCTGCCGATCGACTCCAGGCGGCTCGCGCCCAGCTCGGGGTAGGTCAGATAGGAGCCCATGCGGGCGAGGGGACCCGGGCGGGCGTCGGCTCGGCGGGAACGACGGACGAACCAGGCTCCGACGGCCGTTCCGTCGGCCAGCGATGCCACCACCCGGCCCGCCACCCCCAACGGGGTGAGGGCCTTTCCCGCATCGTGCAGCAGCGCCGCCCGCAGTTCCCAGCCCTCCGGCGACGCGTCGCTGCAGGCAAGCGCCGTCTCCACCCGGCGAGCCACCGCCACCGAGTGCACCCGGTCGCGCACCGACATCGCTCCGAACAGCTCCAGCTCGGCCCCCGCCAGGTGCCCGGCAGCCCAGCGGTCGGCGGGCTCGGGGTCGGGCATGGGGCCCATGTGGTAGCGAAAGCGTCGATACAGGTGTGCCGGCGAGTCCTTCATGGGCGCGCCCCCGCCCGTTGCGCCCGGGGGTGGGCGGCCCGGTAGGTGGCCACCAGCCGGTCCATGGCCACCCGCGTATAGCGCTGGGTGGTGGTCAACCGGGCGTGGCCCAGAAGTTCCTGCACGGTGCGCAGGTCGGCACCGCCGTCCACCAGGTGGGTGGCATAGCTGTGCCGCAGGACGTGCGGCGACAGGGTCCGCACGTCCAGACCGGCCTCGGCGCCCCGGCGCTGAATGATCAGCCACAGGCCCTGGCGGCTCAGCCGCCCGCCGCGCTGGTTGAGGAACACCGCATCGGCGTCGTCGCGGCTGGGCCGGCGGGCCTTCCCGGCCAACGTCGGGCGACCGGCGTCGAAGTAGGCGGCCATGGTTCCCAGCACTCCCCTGCCCACCGGCAGGATGCGCTCCTTGCGCCCCTTGCCCATCACCCGCACCAGGGCGCCGTCCAGATCGACGTCGCCCAGCGACAGCCCGGTGGCCTCCGACGCCCGCACCCCGGCGCCGTAGAGCAGCTCCAGCAGCGCACGATCCCGCAGCGCTGCGGGATCGGTCCCCTCGATGCCGTCCAGCAGGGTGGCCACCGCATCGACCGACAGCGCCTTGGGCACCAGGTCGGCCACTCCGACGCCCTCCAGGTCGACCGATGGGTCGGCGCAGCCAAGCTCCTCGGCCCGGTAGCGATACCAGCCCCTCACCGACGACCGCGCCCGGGACACCGAGGAGCGGGCTCGGCCCTCGGCCAGCAACGACGCCACCCACGCCTCCAGGTCCGACCGCCGAACTCGGTCGGGCTCCAGCCCCCTCGCCGCCAGCCACACGGAGTGGGCCGTGAGGTCACGGCGATAGGCGGCAACGGTTGCCGTTGCGCGGCCCCGCTCCACCCGGAGCCACCCCAGATAGGCGTCCACGCTGGGATCGAGTCGCACCTCGGGGTCGGCGGGGGCCGTCGGAGCGATGGCGCTCACCGGTCGCGTGGTGCCGCCGCCAGCAACGCGATGATGGTCTTGGCGTCGGTGATGGTGCCGTCGGAAATCCCGGCTACCGCATCGCTGAGGCTGAGGCGCACCACCTCCAGGTGATGCTCCTCCGCGCCGTCGGCGGCCGACGGCACAGCGCTCAGGCCGGTGGCCAGGAAGACCTCGTGCCACTCGTCGCTGTAGCCGGGCGACAGAAAGCAACCCGCCAGCAGCTCCACTCGCTCGGCGGCCAGGCCCACCTCCTCGGCCAACTCTCGGCGGACCAGCGAAGCGGGCGCCTCGTCGGGTCGATCGGCCTTTCCGGCGGGCACCTCCAACAGGTCGCCGTCGATCGCCACCCGAAACTGGCGAACCAGGGTGACGGTGCCGTCGTCGTGGAGTGGCAGCACCGAGACCGCCCCGGGATGGCGAACCACGTCGCGTCGGTGCAGCTCGCCGCTGGGGTCACGAAGGTCGGCCTGCTCCAAGTCGATGATGAACCCCTCGTGGAGCCGCCGGGAGCCGGCGACGCTGAATCCGGCGGCCGAGCTGAGCGCGGGCCGTGACCAACCAGGGCTGGTCGAATCAACCACGCCGAGCGGCTTCGAGCGCATCCTCGCCAAGCGGGGCACCGTTGCTCACCGCCGGGAGCCCCACGGGTTCGCCGGGCACCACCTCCTCAGGCTGGTCACCCCGCGCCGCAGGGTCGGACTGCGCCGTGCGCACCCGCTCGGCGGCCGCCTCAACGAATGCGGCAAAGAGCGGGGCGGGACGGGTTGGGCGGCTCTTGAACTCCGGATGGCCCTGGGTGGCCACCCAGAACGGGTGCCCTTCCAACTCGATGAACTCCACCAGCCGGCCATCGGGCGAGGTTCCCGAGCACTTCAGCGGCGACGCATCAAAACGTGCCCGGTAGCGCGGGTTGAACTCGTAACGGTGGCGATGCCGCTCGGAGACCACCTCGGCGCCGTAGGCCGCAGCCACCTGCGAGCCCGGCTGAAGGCGGGCCACATACGCTCCCAGGCGCATGGTGCCGCCCTTGTCGGTCACGCCCCGCTGCGTTTCCATGATGTCGATCACCGGGTGGGGGGAGGTGTGGTCGAACTCCGACGAGTTGGCTCGCTCCAACCCGAGGCCGTTGCGGGCGAACTCGATCGTCATCACCTGCATGCCGAGGCACAGCCCCAGGCAGGGCACCCCGTGCTCCCGGGCCCAGGCCGCAGCGGCGATCTTGCCCTCCACGCCGCGCGAGCCGAATCCTCCGGGGATGATGATGCCGTCCAGATTGGCCAGGCGCCCCTCGGCCAACAGCCCCTCGGCATCCTCAGCCTGAATCCAGTCGATCGTGGGCCTAACGCCGGAGGCGGCCGATGCGTGGTTCAGCGCCTCCACGACCGACAGGTAGGCGTCGGGCAGGCTGACGTACTTGCCGACAATGCCGATGCGAAGTGGCGTGGTGGCCGCAGCGCCGCGGGAGACGACCGCCTCCCACTCGGTGAGATCCACCTCCACCTCGGGCAGCCCGAGCACTCCGCCCACCACGGCGTCCAGGCCTTCGTCGTGCATGATCAGCGGCAGTTCGTAGAGGCTGGCGGCGTCGGCCGCCGAGATGACCGCCGCCAGGTCCACGTCGCACATGTTGGAGATCTTGCGGCGCAGGTCGCCACCCAGTTCACCCTCGGAGCGGCACACGATGACGTCGGGGGCGATGCCCCGGCTGCGCAGCTCGGTCACCGAGTGCTGCGTGGGCTTGGTTTTCAGCTCGCCTGAGGGACTGATGTAGGGCACGAGGGTGACGTGCACGTAGCAGACGTTGGCCCGTCCGACGTCCAGGCGCACCTGGCGGATGGCCTCCAGGAACGGCAGGATCTCGATGTCCCCGGCCGTGCCGCCCACCTCGGTGATGACCACGTCGACGTCGTCGGTGGCCAGGGCGGTGATCCTGCTCTTGATTTCGTCGGTGATGTGCGGGATCACCTGCACCGTCTTGCCCAGGTAGTCGCCGCGCCGTTCCTTGGCCAGCACGGTCTGGTAGATCGAGCCGGTCGTGGCGTTTGACTCGCGGGTGAGGAACTCGTCGATGAAGCGTTCGTAGTGGCCGAGGTCCAGGTCGGTCTCGCCGCCGTCTTCGGTGACGAACACCTCGCCATGCTCAAAGGGGTTCATGGTTCCGGGGTCGACGTTGATGTAGGGGTCGAGCTTCTGCAGGGTCACCCGAAGGCCCCGGGCCTTCAGCAGGGTTCCCAGGGAGGAGGCGGTCAGCCCCTTACCGAGGCCGCTGACCACCCCACCGGTCACGAAGATGTGCTTGGCCACTCGTCCTCCGCACGTTGAGAGCGATTTGGTTCAGGATAGCCCGCCTCGATCTGGTCGAGATGGAACACGAGGTACAACGTCATCGGAACCGCCACGGCGAGCACGAGCCCCACGATGGCCACCCCCGAATCGTTGAGCCCCGCCCCCAGCACCGCTGCCACCAGTGCCGACTGCCACAGCAGGCTCAACCCGTTCACGTGGCGTCGCAGCTGAGCCAGCGGGCTGTTGGGTCGGGTGGCCAAATACAGCGCCAGCACCGCCGCGGCGGGCAGCAGCAGCGCCCACACCGACGAGGTGAGAATGGACAGGTTGGCGTTGATCTTGCGGGCCAGGATCACCCCGGCGTCGCCGTTGGCCACCGACTCCAGGAAGCGCCCGAGGTGCGTGCGCTGCTCGGGCGGCCGCGACAGGTCGATGGCCCCAAAGGCCAGCAGCACCGCCACGGTTCCCACGCCGATGATCGCCAGGTTCCGCAGGCGCAATCGGTGCCCGGACTGGCTCAGCAGCACGACGGAGAACGCGGGAACCAGGGCCAGCACCCCACCAACGTCGCTGCCCAGCACCGGGTGACCATCAACGATGACCGTCACGATGCCCAGCAGGAACACCGCCGCCAACGCATCCCAGGGGGCGCCCTCGCGTCGGGGCCACACCAGGCCCCGACCGACCGTGGCGAGCACGAGCGCCGAGTAGGTCAACAGGGCAAAGGCCAGGTTGCCCAGCCCGGCGAAGCGCCCGGCAACCTGGGGCGAGTAGCCGAACACCGTGTCCATCTGCAACCAGCCGCCGAACCACAGGTCCACCACCAACACCAGGAACCCGAACGCGGCGATGGCCACCGGCGCGGCAACCGGCCGAGCTCGGGTGAGCGCCATGACCACGGCCGCAAGCAGGCCGGACGCGCCCATCATGGCCGCCATGTAGGCCGGGGTGGAGACGCAGGCGAGCGGGCCCACGGCGCCCAAGAAGAACGACATGGCAGGAACGGTCATCAGGGTCAGTGCCGGCCAGGACAGGTGGCGGGCCAGCCGGGGTCGGTATTGGCGGAGGGCGGCCGCTGCGATGACCAGCAGCACCGAGAGCACGACGAACAGCCCGGCGGCTGGATCGTGGGTTTCCAGCACGCAGACCGAGCGGTTGTTGGTGGCATCCAACCGGTCCAACGGCAGGCCACCCCCCGCCCGGCTCTCGGCCCGGATGAGCCGGGTGTCGGGCATGCCGTCGGGGGCCTCGATGTCGAACGCCGCCAGGATGGAGGGGGCGATGTCGGTGAGCGTGACGTAGCCGGGTCGACGGGTGGTCGCCGACTTGGCCCAGCCGGGCTGCAGCCCCGGGCCCTGCGCGGCGAACACCCCCAGTTGGGGTGGCGTGGTGGGCGAGTCCGGGGTGAGCAGCAGCACCAGATCGCGCGTGGCATCCACCTCGGCCAGCACCTCGCCGAGCACCTCGTCGGAGGTTTGCAGGGCCCGGTTGCGAACCGCTTCGGCCTCCTCCTCGCTCATCGAAGCGGCGACGGCCTGGGCCCGTTCCAGGTCGGACAGCTCCACGACCATCACGTCGGTCTCCTCCAGCGCCGCTGCGATCACCACCCGCACGACCTCGGGGCTCAACCGCACCCCGCCCGGAGATTCGGTGTCCGGCTCCAACAGCGTGGGGCCGAAGGCCCCTTGGGCGACGAGCCCGTCGGAGGTCATGGCCATCAGGCCCACCTCGCGGGAGCGGCGAACCTCGAACGGCCCGTTGGTCGCACCTTCGCCGTTGGCCTCCAGCGCAACGTCGGCATTGCCAAGCGCACCCATCACCCTGCCCTTTCCAGCCAGGGCGTCGCCGAGGTTGCCCACCTCGGAGTTGTAGAGGAAGTCGTCGTTGTACTGCCGCAGCGCCCCGATGTCGGTGACCACGCCGGCGGCCCCCGACGGCGAGTTTCCGGTGCGGGCCTCAAAGAGGTCCGCAGCGCTCTGTCCGGCCACCTGCTCCTCGGGCCCGTAGACCAGCCCCGGCCCGTCGGCCAGGAGCGCCGAGGCGGGCGGAGCCCCGGCCCGGTTGCCGGCACCCAGGGTGAGGTAGGCCTCGGCCGGATCGGTGATGGGGCCCAGGGTGCGCACGCTGGTGGAGGCGATCACTGCCTCCGAGGCGAACCCTCGCAGGTTGGGCAGGTCCTCGTTCAGATCGTCCCACACCAGCCGAGGCGCCGTGATCACCACGATGCGGCGGGGCGTCTCCCCCGCGGCCGCCAGCTCCACCTGATCGCCACCCGATCGAGCGATGCCGGCGCCCAGGGTGCCCGCCAGCAACAGCACCATCGCCAGCAACGTGGCCCGCTGCAGCCGGGGGTTGCCCCCATCGACCGACGCCTCACCCACTGACGGCGCTCCTCTCTGGTGGGCCCGGTACCAGTTCCTCATACACGTCGGCCACCCGGCCAACCAGCAACCCGGTGTCGTAGCTGGCTTGCGCCACTCCCCGTCCCCGCTCACCCATGGCGGCCGCGTCGTCGGGGTGCTCCAACAGGTCGGCGATGGCCGCGCCCAGGGCCTCTGGCTCTCTGGGGGGCACGACCCGGGCGTGCACGCCATCGGTGAGGTCGTGCGGAACGGTGCCCACTGCGGTCGTCACCAACGGTCGCCCGAGACGCAGCGCCTCCACCACCGCAATGGGCGAACCCTCCCAGATCGAGGACAACGCCACCACGTCGGCCGCAGCCATCTCATCGGCCGGGTTCTCCCGGGCGCCGACGAACCGCACCGCCCCTGCCAGCCCAAGGCGATCCCGAAGGCCCTCCAGCGCGTGGCGCTCATCGCCGTCGCCCACCACCACCGCCTGCGCGGCCGGCACCCGGTGACGCACCGCCACCATGGCCCGCAGAAACGTGGGCAGGTCCTTCTGGGGGCTCAGCCGGGCCACCACCGCCACCAGCGGGGTCGAGGGGTCCACTCTCAGCGCCTCCCTGGTGGCGCCACGTTCGCGTTCGGGATGTTTCTCGGCCGATGCCGGGGCGACCGCCCGACGGCGATCCTGAGGCACCCAGGGCGCCACCTCGGCGTCGATCTCCGCCGAGATGACGATGACCCGAGCGGCGCCCTTGAGGGCCCAACCGCCAACCCGGCGCTGCAGCGGCGCCAGCGGCCCATGAACCTCGTCGAGCACGAGGTTGTGCACGGTGACCACGGTTGGCAGGCCGGTGCGAGCCAGGCGGACCGCGGTGGCGGCCGTCAACCCGTGGGCGTGGATGATCGATGCGTCGCGAGCAGCCCGGCGGATGGCCCGAACCGACCGGGCGGCCCGGTCCGGACGGGAGTCCACCGGCGCGCCGATCACCTCGGCGTCGGGCCGCAGGCCGGCCATGACGCCGTCGGGGCCCAGCACCGTCACCCCCCAGCCCAGCTTGCCCAGCCCGGCGCTCAGCACTGCGACGTGCTGGCGGATGCCGCCGGCGGATGGGCCAAGCACGTTCAGCACGCGGCAGCCGCTCATGGCCGTCCTCGCTCGGTGGCCCCCAGGGTGCGCAACGCCAGCGCCGGCGTGGGCCCGCCGGCGGCCCACCACAGGCAGAGAAAGCCCACCAGGACCACGGCGGCAACCGAGGCCGAGCCGACGACGGCAGGAACCCACGCCTGCGCGTCGAACTGTTCGGCAACCGCCCAGCCCACCAAGGCCGCACCGGCGGCGGCCGCCAGCCGGCGCCCCAGCTCGATACCCAAGCGGCCGCGAGGCGACCGGCTCCCCACACCCAACCGGTACAGCAACACGGCCAGGGCCGCCGCACCCGCCAGCTGACCGGCGGAGAAGCCGAGTGCCATGGCCTGAACGCGCAGGGCGGGGTCAACCACCTGGGTTCCCACCACCATGGCAACCGCAGCCAGGGCGGTGGCCCCGATGTTGACCAGCGCAGGGGTCCGGGTGTCGTCGCGTGCGTAGAAGGCACGCGTGAGCAGCAGGAACACCCCGAAGCCCAACAGCCCCGGCGCAAAGCCCACCAGGCCCCCGGCCAGCACGCTCGGGTCGCCCGCCCGGTCCGAGATGGTGATCACCCGGGCAACCAGCGGTGCGGCCGCCACCAGGAACGCTCCCGCCGGAAGGGTGAACGTGGTGATCGAGCGCACCCCGGCCCCCACCGATGCGGAGAAGGCACGTTCGTCACCCTCCTGGGCCTGTCGGGACATGGTGGGAAACCGGGTCGTGAGGATGGGCACCGACAGCACGGTATGAGGCAGGAGGAACACCTGCCAGGCCGTCTGCCAGACGACGAAGTTCCCCGCCACGGCCGACGACAGCCGAATGACGACCAGGACCAGCAGCGGGTTGAGGGCGATGTAGACGATGGCCCACACCGACTGGCGGCCGAAGTGCACCAGGTGCGGGTTGCGCGGCGACAGCGGCTTGCGGGGCCGAAAGCCGTCCCGCCACGCCCCCACGCCGACCGCAAGACAGAACACCACCACACCCAGGCTGGTGCCTCCGGCGAGCACCCACTTCTCGGGGCCGGACAGCACCAGGCTGGGCTCCTGCCCGTTGCGCATGGCGTCGAACACGAGGTAGGTGGCGATGACCACCAGGTTGTTCAGCAGCGGCGCTGCGGCGGGCAACAGAAACCTGTCTCTGGCGTTCAGCAGCGCCGTGGCCACTGCGTTCACCAGGTACAGCACGACCTGCGGGAGGAAGAGCCAGAGGAACTGGGAGCCAAGCGCAACGGCCCGTTGCTTCTGCACCGGGTCGGGGATGCCCCCCAGCGACACCTCGATGATCTGCGGGGCCAGGACGATGCCGAGCGCGGCCACGGCGCCGAGAATGAGCGATCCGTGCACCAGCACCGAGCTGGCCACCTGGTCGGCGTCGCGTCGGTCGCCGCTTCGCAGCAGGCCGACGATCTGGGGCACCAGCACCGCCTGGAGGGCCCCTGCGGCAAGCAGCTCATAGAGGATGTTGGGCACGTAGTTGGCCGACTGGTACACGTCGTTCAGCAGCGTGCTGCCCAGCACGTTCAGCACCACCCAGACGCGCACGAACCCGGTGATGCGGCTGACCAGGGTCACCCCGGACATGCCCATGGAGGCCCTGATGAGGTCCGTGCGGGGTGAGGAGAGCGGGGTGGTCAAGTGATGGTCCCGCCGGCGGGGACGACCGTCACTGCTCGGCCTCCGGGTAGACCGAGTCGTCACCGTCGGCCAGGCCGTAGTCCCCCGTGCCGCCAGAAGACAGCTCGGACAACGCCAGCACGGCAGCGAACCGTCCTTCCACCGAACCGGCTCCGTCCAGCGTGGACACCTGTCCCGCCAGTGCGTCGTCGTCCCGGATATCTGCCAACGACGCACCACCGGTGGGCACCGAATCGTCCAGCGCCTCGTCCCGCAGCGTGCGGGCGTTGTTGACCTCGGCCGCCAGCACCCGGCCCGGGGTGGCGCGTGCCAGCTCGCCGACCAGCACCATCAGCGAGTCGGTTTCGACCACCGCGCCCTCGCCGGTGATGATCATGACGAGCGCGTCGGCCGACGGAGCCGACAGCTCGCTGGACGCCACCGGCTCGGCCTCAACCAGGCCAACCTCCACCATCGCCTGCAGGGCGTCGACGGGGGCGAGCAACGGGGTCTCCGGCCGAGGCGGCACCGTCGTGGATGATGGGGCTCCGGCGCCGGGGTCCGCAGGACCGGTGGTGGTCGACGGAGCTGCGCCGGTGGTCGACGGCCCTGGGGAAGCGCCCGGCGCGGCGGCCGTCGTCGAGGAACCCGATGACGGTGTCGGGGCGGCCGCGGGCTGCTCGGCGGCGAGCGCCTCGGACAGCGTCCTTGCGGCGCTTCGACGCACCTGCGCCGGCTGCGAGTTCGGAGGCAGGTTCAGGCCCTCGGCCACGTCCGCCGTGTCGCCCTTGTCGCTGACGTTCCAGCGCTCGGTCAGGCGCAGCAGCGCCGGAACGGTGGCGCCGGCATCGTCAAGGGTGTCGAGCATGGCGTCCACCTGGTCGGGGTCCACTCCGTCGTCGGCCAGCACCACCACCTCTTCGCCGTCCAGCCGCTCAGCCACCGCGGCCGGCAGGGCGGCGTCAGCAAGGGCCGCATTCACCACGGTGGCTCGATCGAGGGCCGACCCCATGGCTTCCGCCTCGGCGTTGCGCTCGTCGAGCCGCGCGTTCAGGCCCTTCACCTGGGCATCCAACGCCGTGACAAAGGTCCGGTCGAGGAAGGTGGAACCCAGCACCAGGCCAATGCCGAGGGCCAGGAACACCGCCGTCAGGCTGATGATGTGGGTGCGTAGCTTGATCACAGCGGGCTCCAGAGCGAGGCCATGCTCACCGTGGCCAGCACGTTGGTGAGGTTCAGCCAGGCCGTCTTGATAATCAGGCGAATGGGTGCGGAGATCATGACCACGACGGCCAGTGCGAAGGCGGCGGCCAGCACCATGAAGATGAGGTCGCGGGTGTGTACCTCGGTGTGGTAGAGCCGGCTCACGCCCTTGGCGTCGACGAGCCGGGTGCCGATCTTCATACGCACCAACACCGTCGAGGCCATGCCGGCGCGCCCCTTGTCGAGGAATTCCACCATGGACGTGTGGGTGCCAACCGCCACGATCAGCTCGGCGCCCTGCTCGTAGGCCAGCAGCATGGCGATGTCCTCGCTGGTGCCCGACGCCGAGATGGCCTGGAACTCCAGGCCCAACTCGTTCAGGCGGGCAGCGCCTGGGGCCCTGCCGTCCTTGTAGGCGTGCACCACCAACCGGGCGCCCGATCGCAGGGCCCGCTCGGTCACCGAATCGAAGTCCCCCACGATGAGGTCGGGGGTGTGGCCCAGCTCCAACAGCGCGTCGGCGCCGCCATCCACTCCAATGAGGATCGGCTTCAAATCGGCCAGGTACCCACTGTCGGAAAGCAGCTGCAGGTCCTCGCGATAGGTCGACCCACGCACCACGATGAGCACGTGACGATCGGTGAAGTCGATACCGACATCCGGGAACTCCAGGTCGCTGCCCAGCAGGTCCTGGTCGTGCTCGATGTACTCCAGCGTGTTGGTGACGAATCGATCGAACTCGGCGTCCAGGCCCGCCCGGGCCCGATCGTGGATCACCTCAATGCTCTCTGGACTCTGTTCGACGCCTAGGCCCACCAGCTCGTCCACGCGGTACACCTCGGGGCCCACTACCTGCACTGCGTCGCCCTCGGACACCTCGTCGAACAACTCCGCCCCGCATCGGTCCACCAGCGGGATGCCGGCCCGCAGCACCAGCAGCGGGCCCTCGTTGGGGTAGCGGCCCGACGAGGAGGCTTCGGCATTGACGATGGCCGCCGGGTGGGCCTCAACCAGCGTCTCGGCGGCAACGACGTCCAAGTCTCGGTGGGCAATGAAGGCAATGTCGCCCGGCTGCAGGCGCTTCACCAGGTCCTTGGTTCGACGGTCGATCCGAGCGGTCCCGGCAACGTGGGCGGGCGCCTCCACGGTCGAGTCGGTGCTGCGTCGGCGCGCCATCACGACACCCCCGCCGTGGTGTTCCGGAAACGCCGGTTCGGGGCGGTGGCGAGCCTCATGTGGCACCGGCGACGGCCGAGCGCCGGCCCCGTCCCGCCATCCCGCCGGGGCGCGCCAAGGCCAGGAGCTCCTCCGCATTGGATCGGGCGGCGTCGGAGTCCGGGGTGCCCGACAGCATCCGCGACAGCTCCACCACCCGCTCGTCGCCCTCGACGGGGGTGACGCTCGTGGTCGTCGTCTCGCCGTCGATGTTCTTGGTCACCCGAACCTGCGACGTGGCGTGCGCGGCCACCTGGGCCAGGTGGGTCACCACCAGAACCTGGGAGTGCTCGGCCACCTCCGCCAGGGCGTTGCCCACCTCCAGAGCCGCGGCGCCGCCGATGCCGGCGTCCACCTCGTCGAAGATCATGGTGTCGGGGCCGCCCGACAGCACGAGTCGCAGGGCCAGCAGCACCCGGGACAGCTCACCACCCGACGCCGCCCGGGCGATTGGCGCCGGGTCGAGACCCGGGTTGGCCGCCAAACGGAACTCCACCTTGTCGCCGGGGTCGTCCTCGCCCACCAGGATGCGGACGGTCGCCGAACCCATGGCCAACGACGCCAGCCGAGCCTCCACCTCGGAGGCCAGCCGCGGCGCAGCGCTGCGCCGGGCCGCGCCCACCCGGGCGGCCGCCTCGGCCAAGGCCTGGCGCGCCTCGGTGAGCTGCAGCTCCAGTTCGCCGGCCCGCTGCTCGCGGTGGTTCAGCTCGTCCAAACGGCTTCGGCACTCCCCGCCGTAGGCGATGACGTCCGCCACCGTCTCGCCATACTTCCGACGGAGCTCGCGCAGCAGCTGCCGGCGGCCTCTCACGCGTTCGAGTCGCTCGGGATCGTCCTCGATCACCTCCGCCCGGCGGCGCAAGTCGCTGACGGCGTCGCCCAGCTCGGCCTGGATGGCCAACAACCGTCGGCTGGTCTCATCGAACGGGGCCCGGCCCTCCAGCGGCCCGACCATGGCGCTGAGCTCGTCGGAAACCCCTCCGTCGGCCTCGAACGCCGCCAGGGCCGCCTCCGCCGCCTCGCGATGTCCCACGGCGTCGGCCAGCAATGACTCCTCGGCCTCCAACGAAACGTCTTCCTCCGGGTCCGCCAGCCCTGCCTCTTCCAGCTCGCTGACCTGGAAGGCCAGCAGCTCCTGTTCGCGCACCCGGGCGCGTTCGTCGCCCCCGAGGGACTCGAGAGCGGAGGTCAGCTCCGCCACCCGGCCCCGGGCCGATTCCAGCTCGCCGAGATCGATGTTGGCCCACCGATCCAGGGCGGCCCGCTGCACCGCGGTGGTGGTGAGCGCCAGCTGGGCGCCCTGGGAGTGGATCTCGAGCAGCTCGGCGGCGGCCTCCGCCAGCTCGGTGGCGGTGATGAGGGTGCCGTTGCGATAGGCGCGGCTGCGCCCGTCGCGAGGGACCACCCGGCGCAACACCACCTCGGTGTCGTCCTTGGCCACGAACCTGCCCTCGACCACGGCCTCCTGCGCCCCGGGCCGAACCACTCCCGGATCGGCCCGGCCCCCGGACAACAGCTCCAAAGCACCCAGCAACAGCGTCTTTCCCGCACCGGTCTCGCCGGTCAGCGCGGTCATGTGGTCGCGCAGCGTCAGGCGAGCGTGCGCAATCACTCCCAGGTCCGACACTGCCAGCTCGTCCAACATGAACGCCTCATCGTAGGGCCCGCTGCCGACAGTCACCGCTTGGCGGGCCACAACACCAGGGTGCGCTCTCAGCCGGCGCAGCGGCACTACCGATCGGCGAGGGAGAACTTCCGCTTGAGCACCTCGTGAAACCGGTGTTCCTCGAAGCGAATGAACCGGGCGGGTTGGGGTGCCGTGGTGCACCGCACCCGTCCGCCTGGAGGGACCGCTACCCCACCCTGGCCGTCCACCGTGACCGTGGCCGCCCGATGGCCCGTGACCTCCAGCTCAATGGCCGAATCGGCCTCCAACACCAGCGCCCGGTCGAACAGCAGGTGCGGCGCCACCGGCACCATCACCAGCGCGCGGTGGGTGGGCGCCACGATGGGCCCCCGCACCGAAAACGCGTACGCGGTCGAGCCGGTTGGGGTCGCCACCACCATCCCGTCGGCCACATAGGAGGTGAAGAAGCGATCGTCGAGGAACACCCGCAAACGAACGGTGTGTCCGGTGAGCGCCCGCTCGACCACCACCTCATTCAGCCCGCTCAGGCGCTGCTGGCCCGCCGCAACGCCTGCGTCGGCGCCGTCGGCGATCTCGGCCTGCAGCCGCATGCGCTCCTCGGTTCGGCCTCGGCCGGCCGCCAGCTCGCTCAACGCCCACTCGGTTCGCTCGGGCGCGACGTCGGCCAGATAGCCAAGCTGCCCGGCGTGGACCGCAACCAGGGCGACCCCGGCGTCGGCCACCAGGCGCACCGCCCGAAGCATGGTGCCGTCGCCTCCGATGGCCACCACCACGTCGGCGGTGGCCAACACCTCCGAGTCCTGGGCGAGCGAGCGAGCGCCCACCACCTGGGCGTCGCTCTCCCCCATCACCACGTCGGCGCCAAGCGAGTCGGCCCAGGCCAACACCCGATACGCCAGCTCCTTGGCCAGAGGACGGTCGTGGTGCACCACCAGGCCGATTCGTCTCAGCGTGCGCGGCTCAGGCTCCATCCGGTCGCTCCTCCACCGGGCCCGCCACTGTGGCCACCAACTCGCCGACCCAACCCACCGCCAGGGCGTCAGCTGCGTCCGCGGGAAGGCCGGCACGCAACGCGACAAAGAACTCAACGTTGCCCTGGGCGCCTCTCACGGCTGAGACGGTAGCGCCCACCGGGACGAGCAGGACGTGCCGGGCGGCGTGTGCAACGGCCGTGACGGCCTCCGCCCACAGCCGGGGGCTGCGGATGACCCCCCGGCCGCGGGAGGCCTCGCGGTGCGACACCTCGAACTGAGGCTTCACCAAGACCACCAGGTCGCCACCAGGTCTCACCAGCGACGCCAGCTGTGCCATCAGGGCCGTCAGCGAGACAAACGAGACGTCGACGACCACCAACGAAAACGGCCCGCCCAGGTTGGCGGCGGACACCGAACGGATGTCGGTCTGCTCCTCCACCTGGACCCTGGGGTCGGCGCGCAGGCGCTCGTGCAGCTGGTGGGTGCCCACATCGACGGCGACGACATGGGCGGCCCCGCGTTGAAGCAGGCAATCGGTGAACCCCCCGGTGGATGACCCGACGTCCAACGCCCGCCGGCCGGCTGGGACGACCCCCAAGTCGGCTAAGGCGGCGTCGAGCTTGGCACCCCCACGCCCGACGAAGGCCGGGGGTGCAAGCACCCTGACCGCCTCGCCGTCGTCGGTGAGCCGGGCCGCAGACGCGGCGGGGGCACCCCCCACCAGCACCTCGCCGCGTTCGATGCGCCGCAGGGCCTCATCGGTGTCGGCGGCAAGGCCCCGCCGCACGAGCGCTCGATCCAGGCGTCGCCTCAGGGCACTGCTTCCTGGGCGATCGCGGATGCCATTAGCCGGCGGCGCCGCCCGGGCTCTTCTTGGCAGGGCTCTTCTTGGCCGGAGCCTTCTTCGCTGCGGCCTTCTTGGCCGGGCTCTTCTTCGCAGGGCTCTTCTTCGCCGGAGCCTTCTTCGCCGGGCTCTTCTTCGCCGCGGCCTTCTTGGCAGGGCTCTTTTTGGCCCCCGCGTCATCCAGCGGCTCGGCGACGAGATCGCCCACCATGGGCAACTTCTCCAGGCGCGGCTTCAGCGACTCGGCGAGCGGCTGGATGCGCTCGACCACGTCGTTGGCCGTGTCCAGCACGTTCTCGGAGATGCGCTCAGGTGCCTGCCGCAGGGCCTCTCCCACCTGTTCCAGGTAGTCGCGCAGCGTGTCGGCTGCCTGCCGGGCCGTGTCGTTGAGCTTGTTCAGTCGGTCGTCAGTCATGTTCATGCCACCGCAATGGAGTCGTCGAGATATACGTCTTGGATGGCGTTGAGTAGTTCCACGCCCTCGGCCATAGGGCGCTGGAACGCCTTACGGCCCGAAATCAGGCCGGTGCCACCGGCCCGCTTGTTGATGACTGCGGTGCGCACCGCCTCGGCCAGGTCGGTGGCGCCAGAGCTGGCGCCACCGGAGTTGATCAGCCCGATGCGGCCCATGTAGCAGTTGGCCACCTGCCACCGACACAGATCGATCGGGTGGTCGGTCGTCAGCTCGTCGTAGACGAGGTCGTGGGTCTTGCCGAACCCCGACAAGGCCTTGAAACCGCCGTTGTTCTCCGGCAGCTTCTGCTTGACGATGTCCGCACCGATCGTGACCCCCAGGTGGTTCGCCTGGCCGGTCAGGTCGGCAGACGCGTGGAAGTCGATGCCGTCGGCCTTGAACGCATCGTTGCGCAAGTAGCACCACAGCACCGTGAACATGCCCAGCTGGTGGGCCTCCTCGAACGCGGCCGACACCTCTTGAATCTGACGGCGAGACTCCTCGGAACCGAAATAGATCGTGGCGCCCACACCGGCCGCCCCGAGGTCCCATGCCTGCTGCACCGAGCCGAACTGGATCTGATCGAAGCTGTTGGGAAACGTGAGCAACTCATTATGGTTGAGCTTCACGATGAAGGGAATGCGGTGGGCGTACCGACGGCTGGCCATGCCCAGCACACCGAAGGTGGTGGCCACTGCGTTGCAGCCACCCTCCATGGCCAACTCAACGATCTGGAGTGGATCGAAGTAGGAGGTGTTCGGGGCGAAGCTGGCGGCACCCGAGTGCTCGATGCCTTGATCAACCGGAAGGATCGACACGTAGCCGCTCCTCGCCAAGCGACCGTTGCCGTACATCGACTCGAGGTTTCGCAGAACCTGCGGCGAGCGATCGGACTGGCCGAGTGTGGCGTCAAGAAAACCTGGACCGGGAAGGGTCAGGTTCTCGCTGGGGATGGCCGGGGCGTCGAAGCCGAGTAGCGACTCGGCGTTCTCACCCAACAGGTTGGCTACGTCGACCAAGATCACTCCTTTGTCGGGACTTCCGAGACATTCGCATCGCGCCGCGACGCAGTCCCACAGTAGAAGACGGCGGGGTATGAAGCATGTTCGCCACCCTCACCCCAGGTTCCGCAGCCGCTCCTCGGCATCTGCGAAGTCGGGCGCAACCCGAACGAGCCACTGAAACAGCTCTCGGGAACGCGGCACGGACCCCGCGCGCTCCAACAAGTCGGCCAACGCATAGGCACGACGAAGGTGATCCTCACGGGGGCGCCGCGGCGCCTTCCAGCCCTTCTCCAGCATCCGAATGGCATCGGACAGGCGATCCTGGTCGGCCAGCGAACCGGCGGCCACGATTCGGCCTTCCTGCACCAACTCCGCCGACGGCGACTCCTCGGCCAGCGCCCGCCACAGTTCCGCAACCCGGTCATGTCGGCCGAGCGCTCGGTGGCTATCCGCGAGGACGGGATGCTGCTCGGTGCTGTTGGTGAGCTCGCCGAACACCTCCAGCTCGCGCACCGCGTCGCGCCACCGTCCCAGCCGATAGTACGACAGCCCCAGCAACTCACGGACCTCGGGCACTTCGGGCGCTTCGCGTGCGATGGGCGCAAGGATCGAGCGAGCCTCGTCGAAACGATCGGCCTCGAACGCGACTGCGGCATCGCCCACCCGTCTCGACAGACGCTCCGCGCGCCGGGGAGACACCGCGGTTCCGAACGAGGCCGGGGAGATCGTCAGCCTGGCCGAACGGGCGGCCTCGCCTCGGGCGGATCGCTTGGGTCCATCCGAACGCGCTCGATCGACCCGACCACCGTCCACCCACTGATCGCGTTCGGGAGGTTCGGACTGCGAGCTGTGAGGCACCACCCCGGTCTCGCGCCGCGGGCTGCGACCTCCGTCGCGCCCATCGCGGCCGTCGCGGCCGCGTCGATCGTTTCCACCGGCACCTCGCGACCTGCCCGCCCGGCCGGCGCCGCGTGACGAACCAGACCCCGGACGGTCACGTCGCGTTCCCGACCCTGGGCCCGAGCGCCGCCCGCTGCCGCCTCCGGAACGTTGTCGTGGTCCCTCACCCATGTGATCGCACCCTTGGGTCGCCCATGTGCTCCGCATCCTCAGTCGTCGTCGTGGTTGTCATCCGCAGCCTCCCAGCCGGTCACCCCGAACGCGAAACGAGGGGGAGCCAATGGCTCCCCCTCGCTCGTTCGAAACCGGCGGCGACCTACTCTCCCAGGGACTCTCGTCCCAAGTACCATCGGCGCTGGAGGGCTTAACTTCCGTGTTCGGGATGGGAACGGGTGGGACCCCTCCGCTATGGCCACCGAGACTGGGTCTCGTGCGGGGTCGATCGCCCCTGAGAATTTCATTGCGAGCACGAGCTTGTGAAGAACTCAAGCCCTCGGCCGATTAGTACCGGTCAGCTGAACGTGTTGCCACGCTTACACTTCCGGCCTATCAACGTGGTGGTCTACCACGGGCCTTACCAGGTTAACCCTGTGGGTGAATTCATCTTGGAAGAGGCTTCCCGCTTAGATGCTTTCAGCGGTTATCCTTTCCGCAGGTCGCTAACCAGCCATGCCCTTGGCAGGACAACTGGCACACGAGAGCTGCGTCCGTCCCGGTCCTCTCGTACTAGGGACAGCTTTCCTCAATTCACCTACGGCTGCAGAGGATAGGGACCGAACTGTCTCACGACGTTCTGAACCCAGCTCGCGTACCGCTTTAATGGGCGAACAGCCCAACCCTTGGGACCTGCTTCAGCCCCAGGATGCGATGAGCCGACATCGAGGTGCCAAACCTTGCCGTCGCTATGGACGCTTGGGCAAGATTAGCCTGTTATCCCCGGGGTACCTTTTATCCGTTGAGCGACGGCGCTTCCACACGCAACCGCCGGATCACTATGCCCAGCTTTCGCTCCTGCTCGACTTGTAGGTCTCGCAGTCAAGCTCCCTTTTGCCATTGCACTCGACGCCTGATTGCCAACCAGGCTGAGGGAACCTTTGGGCGCCTCCGTTACTCTTTAGGAGGCAACCGCCCCAGTTAAACTACCCGCCTGACGCTGTCCCCAACCCGGATAACGGGTCTAGGTTAGAGCCTCACCATATGCAGGGTGGTATTTCAACGATGACTCCACACAGACTAGCGTCCATGCTTCCTAGTCTCCCACCTATCCTACACAACATATGACAAAACACAACATCAAGTTATAGTAAAGGTCCACGGGGTCTTTCCGTCCTTCTGCAGCTAACGAGCATCTTTACTCGTACTTCAATTTCGCTGGGTCTGTGGTTGAGACAGTAGGGAAGTCGTTACGCCATTCGTGCAGGTCGGAACTTACCCGACAAGGAATTTCGCTACCTTAGGACCGTTATAGTTACGGCCGCCGTTTACTGGGGCTTAGGTTCAGAGCTTCGTCCCGAAGGACTAACCCATCCCCGTAACCTTCCAGCACCGGGCAGGAGTCACAGCGTATACAGCGCCTTACGGCTTAGCACGCTGCTGTGTTTTTGGTAAACAGTCGCTTCCCTCAATTTTGTGCCACCCCATCACGCTCGGAGAGCAAGTCTCGTCACCTGACGGGGTCCTCCTTCTCCCGAAGTTACGGAGGCAATTTGCCGAGTTCCTTAACCACAGTTATCCCACTCGCCTTGGTATGCTCTACCTGTCCACCTGTGTTGGTTTGGGGTACGGGCACCATGTCAACTCGCTGCTGGGCTTTTCTAGGCAGCATAGGATCAATGACTTCGCCTGAAGCGGCTCGGTGTCACGTCTCAGAGTATGTGAGGCCCGGATTTACCTAGTCCTCCTCCTACACGCTTACCCCGGTTCTACCATTCACCGGGTTCATCTACCTTCCTGCGTCCCCCTACAGCTTCCCGCAACAATGTGGGTCGGTTCGCACTGACCGAAGTCAGTACAGCCCCTTAGCAACAGAGTATTGGGACGGACGCGAACATGGTGGTACTGGAATATCAACCAGTTGTGCATCGACTACGCCTCTCGGCCTCGCCTTAGCTCCCGACTCACCCTGGGAGGATTGGCCTCGCCCAGGAACCCTTGGACATACGGCGGAGGGGGTTCTCACCCCTCTTTCGCTACTCATGCCAACATTCGCACTCGAACGCACTCCACGGCTGGGTTATCCCGCCGTTTCGCTGCACGCTCGACGCTCCGCTACCACGCAACTCAAAGAGTTGCATCCGCAGCTTCGGTACTGAACTTGAGCCCCGTTACATTGTCCGCGCAAGATCACTCGACCAGTGAGCTGTTACGCACTCTTTCAAGGATGGCTGCTTCCAAGCCAACCTCCTGGCTGTCTTCGCAATCTCACATCGTTTACCACTTAGTTCAGATTTAGGGACCTTAGCTGGCGGTCTGGGCTGTTTCCCTCTCGACCTCGAAGCTCATCCCCCGAGGTCTCACTGCCGTGCTCTGGAACGATGGTATTCGGAGTTTGATTGGGGTCGGTAGACTTGTAGGTCCCCTAGCCCATTCAGTGCTCTACCCCCATCGTTGAACGCACGACGCTGCACCTAAATGCATTTCGCGGAGAACCAGCTATCACCGAGTTTGATTGGCCTTTCACCCCTATCCACAGGTCATCCGCTCCATTTTCAACTGAAGTCGGTTCGCGCCTCCACAGAGTCTTACCTCCGCTTCACACTGCCCATGGATAGCTCACTCGGCTTCGGGTCTACGGCATGCGACTGAACGCCCTGTTCAGACTCGCTTTCGCTCCGGCTTCCCCTCATCGGGTTAACCTTGCCACACACCGTAACTCGTTGGCTCATTCTTCAAAAGGCACGCCATCGCAGCACAAGGCTGCTTTGACTGTTTGTAGACCAACGGTTTCAGGTACTATTTCACTCCCCTCCCGGGGTACTTTTCACCTTTCCCTCACGGTACTAGTTCACTATCGGTCGTCTGCTTGTACTTAGCCTTACGAGGTGGTCCTCGCGGATTCACGCCGGCTTTCCCGGATCCGGCGTTACTCGGGAGACACAACAGGAGGCTGATGGTTTTCGTGTACGGGGCTCTTACCCTCTGCGGCGCGCCGTTCGCAGGACGCTTCCACTAACCAGCAGCTTTGTAACTCCTTGAGGGTCCGATGTTCCCTCGGTTGGTTCCCACAACCCCATACTGGCAACGCCATCGGGCTTTACCACCAGTACGGTTTAGGCTGATCCCATTTCGCTCGCCGCTACTCAGGGAGTCGCTTTTGCTTTTTCTTCCTCGCGTTACTGAGATGTTTCAGTTCACGCAGTTCCCTCTACCGCCCCTATGCGTTCAGGGCGGAGTAACACCCCATTACGGGTGCTGGGTTTCCCCATTCGGACATCCACGGATCGACAGTTGGTCGGCACTTCCCCGTGGCTTATCGCAGCCTCCCACGTCCTTCATCGGCAGCAGACGCCAAGGCATTCACCGTTGGCCCTTCATAACTTGAGTATTTCTCACAAAAGATGCTCGTGCTCGCAATGAAATTCTCAAGGAACGACCGGCAGCGCAGCCCGAGGGCTGCGCTACACGAGGGGAAGACCAACCCGGATGGGTCGGGCGCTCCCTCACAACGGAATAGAGAACGATGGCTGACCCCGAGGGGCCAGCACCAGTGAGTGCCTCAACTAGTTGTTCCAATCCCACCCCAACCGTTTGGTCGAGTGTGAGAGGAAAGGAACTCCTTAGAAAGGAGGTGATCCAGCCGCACCTTCCGGTACGGCTACCTTGTTACGACTTCACCCCAATCGCCAGTCCCACCTTCGGCAGCTCCCTCCCCGAGGGGTTGGGCCACTGACTTCGGGTGTTACCGACTTTCGGCGTGTGACGGGCGGTGTGTACAAGGCCCGGGAACGTATTCACCCCGGCGTTGCTGATCCGGGATTACTAGCGACTCCAGCTTCATGAAGTCGAGTTGCAGACTTCAATCCGAACTGAGACCGGCTTTTTGGGATTCGCTTGACCTCGCGGTTTAGCTGCCCTTTGTACCGGCCATTGTAGCATGTTTGCAGCCCTGGACATAAGGGGCATGATGACTTGACGTCGTCCCCACCTTCCTCCGAGTTGACCCCGGCAGTCTCCTACGAGTCCCCGGCTTTACCCGCTGGCAACATAGGACAAGGGTTGCGCTCGTTGCGGGACTTAACCCAACATCTCACGACACGAGCTGACGACAGCCATGCACCACCTATCGTGGACCCCGAAGGACACCGCATCTCTGCGGCTTTTCCCACGTAGTTCAACCCAGGTAAGGTTCTTCGCGTTGCCTCGAATTAAGCAACATGCTCCGCCGCTTGTGCGGGCCCCCGTCAATTCCTTTGAGTTTTAGCCTTGCGGCCGTACTCCCCAGGCGGGGCACTTAATGCGTTAGCTACGGCGCGGAGAGAGTTGAGTTCTCCCCACACCTAGTGCCCAACGTTTACGGCATGGACTACCAGGGTATCTAATCCTGTTTGCTACCCATGCTTTCGCTCCTCAGTGTCAGTACCGGCCCAGAGCGCTGCCTTCGCTGTCGGTGTTCTTCCTGATATCTGCGCATTTCACCGCTACACCAGGAGTTCCACGCTCCCCTACCGGACTCTAGTCAGAGCAGTATCGGGTGCACGCTCAGGGTTGGGCCCTGAGATTTCACATCCGACTTACTCAACCACCTACGAGCCCTTTACGCCCAGTAATTCCGGACAACGCTTGCTCCCTACGTATCACCGCGGCTGCTGGCACGTAGTTGGCCGGAGCTTCTTCTGCAGGTACCGTCATTTTCGTCCCTGCTGAAAGCGGTTTACGACCCTAGGGCCTTCGTCCCGCACGCGGCATTGCTGCGTCAGGCTTTCGCCCATTGCGCAAGATTCCCTACTGCTGCCTCCCGTAGGAGTCTGGGCCGTGTCTCAGTCCCAGTGTGGCTGATCGTCCTCTCAGACCAGCTACCCGTCGATGCCTTGGTGAGCCGTTACCTCACCAACTAGCTGATAGGCCGCGAGACCCTCCTAGAGCGATAAATCTTTCTTCAAACCACCATGCGGTGGTGAGAAGGTATGCGGTATTAGCCCGGATTTCTCCGGGTTATTCCCCACTCCAGGGCAGGTTTCTCACGTGTTACTCACCCGTTCGCCACTCGACTGACCGGTGCAAGCACCGGGGTCGCGTTCGACTTGCATGTATTAGGCATGCCGCCAGCGTTCGTCCTGAGCCAGGATCAAACTCTCCGTCGAAGATTGACGCCCGCACCCTCATTGAAGGGGGCACGAGCGACGATCATGAAGAGCCGGCATCGGGAGTAGTCCCTTTGCCAACTGGAACAGTACGTCACAATCCCGTGAGACGGGATTGGTCCATATTGCTGGTATTGCTTGAATTGATTGGTCCAACCTCGCCGACAAGTCGACGTGGTTGGCCCGCACTCGCTGCGTCCTCTATTCCGTTGTCAAGGAGCGCTGCAGTTCGATGTGAACTGCTCGCTGGATGCGGCTTCCGAATGACCTCGACGGTCACACCGTGGGAGCCGTTGATCCGACTTCGTCGCTTCGGGGCGTGCCCGAGGCGACTGGTTACCTTACGGACCCTTGAGTGCCCCGTCAAGTCGTTTCGTCAGATTTCGGTGTGACCACCGTGACGACCGCTCGGGGGGCGAGTCCTCGCTGCCGGAGCAACGAAGGCGTCAAGCTACGCAGTCGGACTCCGATGCGCCAATCGGGGTGAGGAGTCGTTCGTCACAACCGGCTCGGGGGCCCGGTTGCGACGACGCTCCACCCTTCACGACCGCTCGCGCGGTGCCGATGGGCAGTCATGGATGCTCCGGTTCTCGCCTTGAAGCATCTGCGCGCGTCGGCTGGCTGGCGAGACCTGGCCGAGCAACGACTCACCCGCCTCAACACCCGCAGGTTTGGCCTGTTGGCGTTCTTCATCCTGTTCAGCGTGTACCTCCCGACGTCGCTGGCGTTCGGCTTCCATCACGTGGATGCGTTCGGAAACGAACTGACGGCCTGGTCGCTGGTGCGCAATGGCTCACCCACGCTCGATGGCTACGGGCCCTTTGAGTTGGACGCCGACACCTTCCAGGCCGGTGTCCCTCGCCTGCGTTCCGGCCGATCAGGAACCGTCTCGCAGTATCCGCCGGGTGCTGCGCTGACCGCCGTACCCGTCTACGCCGCGGCCCGGGTGCTGGGAGTGGACGAGCAGTCCGTCACGCTGGACACGCTGGAGGGCCAGGCCGTCACGGTGTTCTTCCCTCCAGCGTGGATCGGCGGACTCGCCGGTGCACTCAGCACTGCGCTCGCCGGGATGTTCGTGTGCCTCACCGTTGGGATCCGGTCGTCTCGCACGACCGCGCTCGCCGCCGGCCTCACCTTCGGCCTCGGCACCGGAGCGTGGATGGTTGCCAGCACCGACCTGTGGACCCATGGCCCAACCATGATGTGGCTGGCCGCTGCCGTGTACCTGGCCCAAACCCGCCGCCTCAAGCTCTCGGGCGCCGCGTTCGCCATGGCCGTCCTCATCAGGCCGCACACCGCGATCATTGCCGCAGCAGTCGGTGCGGCGATCGCGCTCCGTCGACGATCGGTTCTGCCCCTGCTGGAGCTTGGGATTCCGGCGACGGGTGGCGTCCTGGCGTTGCTTGCCTACAACCGATGGGCCTACGGCGCATGGACCTTGTCCGGTGGCTACGGCGACGGGTTTGCCAAGGCATTGACGGCCACCGACGGCTCCTCCGTGGTGACGTTCGCACGGCAGGTCGGTTGGGGCCTCGCACATCCCGTCAGGGGACTCGTGATCTACTCGCCGTGGCTGCTGACGCTGTTGCCCGTTGTTCGGGAGGGTTGGCGTCGATGCGATCCCGTCGGGCGAGGCGCCGCGCTGGGCGGCCTGCTGTACCTGGCCATTCAGTGGCGCGCCAATTGGTACAGCGGAGGAACCGGCTTCTGGGGCTACCGCTATCCGTTGGGCCCCTTGGCCGTGAGTGCACTGCTCGGGGTCGCCTGTTGGGAGTCGCTCCCGGCGCACGGTCGGCTCCGGGAATGGTTCCCACGCCTGGTGATCGCCTCCGGCGCGCTGCAGCTTGCGGGGTTCGCCTTCTATACCTGGCTGTGAGCTTCTCCTGGCACTGAGCTTCCCCTTCGCACTGGACTTGTCCGGGCACTGAGCCGTCCGCCGGGGGGTCCTGGCGCTGCCCTGCTTACTCGGCGTCGGCCATCACCAGATGATGCCTGCGCTTCCCGTGGCTCAGCATCACTGCACGGTCGGCCAGGAGGTGCGTTGTACCGACCCGGCCCTCCAGGTCGACTGCCTGCCCGTTCACCCGGAATCCAGCCGAGTTCTTGCGCACCTCTCCCTTGGACCGCGCCAGGCCCGCCTCGACAAACAACTCGACGGGATCAACGCCCCCGGCCAACGCAACCCGCGAGACCGTCGTGGTCGGCAGCTCGCCGGCGAGCATCTCGAGGGTGTCTGCATCAGCCTCGGTCGGGTCGGCCCCAAACAGCACCGCACTGGCCGCGTGGGCGGCCGCGGTGGCGTCGGCGCCATGCACCAGCGTGCACATCTCGGCGGCCAGCCGCCGCTGACCCGTCCTCCGCTCCGGCGCCTCGGCGTGGGCGGCGGCCACTGCCCGGCATTCGTCGACCGGCACCATGGTGAGGCGCAGCAGCAGTGCCTCCACGTCCTCGTCGGGCACCGACATCCAGTACTGGTAGAAGGCGTAGGGGCTGGTGGCATCGGCCGAAAGCCAAATCGCCCCACCGGTTGACTTGCCGAACTTCTTGCCGTCCGAGCGCACAATGAGCGGGCTGGTCAGGCCGTGCAGCGCCACCCCGTCCACCCGACGTGCCAGGTCGATTCCCGCGGTGATGTTGCCCCACTGGTCGGAGCCCGCCACCTGCAGCTCGCAGTGGTGGCTGCGGCTCAGCACGAGGAAGTCGTTCGCCTGGATCAGCTGATAGCTGAACTCGGTGAACGACATGCCTTCTGCCCGGTCCACCCGTGAACGCACCGAATCCCTGGCCAGCATCGAGGAGATGTTGGCGAACTTGCCGACGTCGCGGAGGAAGTCCAGCAAGGAGATGCCGGCGGTCCAGTCCCGGTTGTTCACCAGCGTGTCGGCGCTCACCTCGACGAATCGGGCCGCCTGGGCGGCAATCGAGGCAACATTGGCGTCGATGGTCTCGTCGTCGAGCAGCGGGCGCTCGGTGTCGCGTCCCGACGGGTCGCCGATCCGGCCGGTGGCACCACCAACCAAGACCAACGGCCGGTGACCCGCTTCGGCGAAGCGCCGCAGCAACATCAGCTGCTGCAGGTTGCCGGCATGCAGCGAGCTCGCCGTTGGGTCGAACCCGCAATACAAGGTGATCGGGCCGATGCCCAACCGCTCGTTGAGCGCCCCCAGGTCGGTGTGGTCGGCAAGCAACCCTCGCCGCGCCAGGTCGACCAGCAGTGGCATGGCGTCTGCCGGCAGGTCGATCGACGGCTGGGCAGGCCCGAGGGTGCTGGAGGGGGCAGGCGTAGCCTGATCGTCATCGCTCATTGGCTGCGAGCGTAGCCAGGCCGCGTGTCGGCACCATGGCTTCGTTGTTGAGCTTCGCCCGCTGCCGGAGCTGAGGCTTCTCAGTGGGGTGCACGCGATGGGTCCCCCGGTCCCGGCAGAATAGGAGCGTGCGACGATTCCTCCTCCCGCTCGTGGTGCTCGGCTTGGTCGCGGGTGGCCTGTCCTCCTGCACCACCGAAAAGCGTGCGCTGCCCATACCGCTGCCCGACATCGCCGAGACCTCGGCCATCTATGCCTCCGATGGCACCCTCATCACCACGCTGGATGCCGAGCAGAACCGCATCAGCGTGCCCCTGTCCAAGGTGCCGGCCTTCATGCAGAACGCCATCGTTTCCATCGAGGACCGTCGCTTCTGGGACCACAATGGCGTCGACCCCCGGGCCATTGCCAGGGCCGTACGGGAGAACAACGAGGCCGGGGGCGTCAGCCAGGGCGGCTCCACCATCACGCAGCAGTACGTGAAGAACGCCCTCTTGAGCGATGACGAGACGCTCAGCAGAAAGCTGGAGGAGGCGGCGCTCTCGATGGAGCTGGAACGCACCTATTCCAAGGAGCGCATCCTCGAGCTGTACCTCAACACCGTGTACTTCGGAAACGGCGCCAGCGGCATCGAGGCCGCTGCCAACACCTACTTCGGCGTCAGCTCCAGCGGCCTCAACCTGCCCCAGTCGGCCATGCTGGCGGGGATCGTGCAGAGCCCTTCGCTGCACGATCCGTACAAGAACCCCGAGGACGCCACCAAGCGCCGCAACCTGGTTCTCGATGCGATGTTGGACGAGGGCTACATCAACCCCGCCACCCACGAGCAGGCCACGGGGCTACCAATCGGGGTGCTTCCCAAGGGCGATCGAACCACGGAGCAGCGCTATCCGGCCGGCCACTTCGTGTCCGAGGTACGCGAGTGGTTCCTGGGCAACCCCGAATTCGGTTCCACCCGGGCGGAACGGGCCGAGTTGCTCTACGGCGGCGGCCTGCGCATCTACACCACGCTCGACCTGAACACCCAGCGGGAGGCCGAGGGTGCGGTCTTCGGGCGCCTCCCCAACCCCGGATTTCAGGGCGACCCAAGCGACGGCAGCCACGATCCCGACGCAGCGCTGGTCACCGTCGAGCCCCGCACCGGCTACGTCAAGGCCATGGTTGGCGGCAAGGACTACTTCGGCGACACCAACTACTCCAAGGTGAACCTGGCGGTGGGCGGGGGGCGTCCAACCGGATCCAGCTTCAAGGGCATCACGCTGGCCACGGCGTTGAAGAACGGCATCGAGGCCGACGACCGCTTCCCCTCGCCCGGCAGGGCCTGCTTCTCCGGTTGGTGCCCCTCGGGCGGCGGCGGCCTCGGCGGGTCGGCCCGGTTGGAGGACTGCGCTGCGTTTTCCTCGAACACCTGCTTCGCCTACCTGGCCGCCAAGGTGCTGGGCCCCCAGAAGATCCGAGAGACGGCCTACGACCTGGGAATCGGCCAGGACAAGCTGAAGGAGCGCGACGGAAGCGTCAACGCCACCATCACCCTGGGCACCTACAACACCACCGTGCTGGAAATGGCCTCCGCCTACTCGACCTTCGCCAACCGAGGCATTCGGGTGGACCCGGTGCTCGTCACCCGCATCACCAAGGTGGACGGCTCGGTGGTGTTCCAGCATCAACACCGCCAGCGCAAGGTGCTGGAGCCGGAGATCGCCTTCGAGGAAAGCCGCATCCTCACCGGGGTGATCACCAAGGGGACCGGCAAGAACAACGCCAACATCGGCCGACCGGAGGCGGGCAAGACCGGCACCGTGGAGCTGAAGAACGGCGCCAACAGCGACGCGTGGTTCGTGGGCTACACGCCCGACCTGGCCACCGCGGTGTGGGTCGGCTACTCCCAGTCCGTCCAGGGGCCCGACGGGCGGCCGCTGCGCCCGAAGGACCTCGGCTCGGTGCAGGGCGGCAAGGTACCTGCCCAGATTTGGGCCGACTTCATGAAGGCTGCGTTGGCGCTGACCTACCCCACGCCGTTCACCAAGCCCATTCCCAAGCAGACCCAGCCCACCATCCCCGAGATCCGCGAGTTCGAACCGGTGGAGCAACCCGACATCGTCCAGATGCCCGACGTGGTGTCCCGCGGTCGGGAGGACGCCGTGGCCAAGCTGGAGGAGCTGGGTCTGGACGTCACGCTGCGCGAGCTGAAGGCCGATCCCGCCAACGAAGCGGGCGCGGTGGTCAACCAGAGTCCGCTTCCGGGCCGCACCCTCACCAAGGGGGCGAAGGTGACCATCGAGGTGGCGCCCGGGGCCCAGAAGGTGCCCGCGCTGTTGGGGCTCCCCCAGAAGGACGCCGTCACGAAGATCAAGCAGGCGGGGCTGGAGATCGACGTGGCGGAGCAACCAGCCCCCGAGGGCACCGTGGGGTCCGATGGCGAGCCCATCGGGCCGGGCACGGTGTGGAGCCAGACGCCCAAGCCGGGCGATCCGCCCCCCGAGAACAAGGTGGTGCAGGTGGTGGTGGTGCCACCCGACGCGTAGATCGCACCGAAGTGCCTCCGGCCCGCAACGGTGGCAGGCTGGCGTCGTGACCCCCCCGAGCCGACCACCGACCAACCACGATGAGCCTCCCACGCCCGGACAGGTTGCGGATCCGATGGACACCCAGGCGCTCAGCCGACGCCGTCTCGGCATGATCGCCGTCGGCGTGATTCTGGTGGCCCTGGCATTCATGTGGGTCGCGGCCTTTGCCGGGTGGGGATCCACCGAGTCCGTGGACCAGCTCGGCGATGAACGCTGGGTCGCGGCCGCCAGGGACGTGTGCGCCACGAGCCGGGAACGGCTGGATGAGTTACCGCCGGCGTCCAGCGCCGAAACGCCCCAGGACCGGGCGGGAATCGTGAACGACTCCATCGACATCCTGGGCTCGATGACCGACCAATTGGCCGAGCTCGACCCGCCCGCCGCGGCCGAGGAGGCGGGGTGGGTGCGGGAGTGGCTGGGCGACTGGGACCGACACCTTGACGACCGGCGGCGGTTCGTCGACCAGCTCGAGTCGGGCCGCGAGGACGCCACCTTCACCGAGTCGCTCCGAGACGAGCGCCAGGTCAGCCGCTTCATCGACCGCTTCGCCCGGGTGAACGACATGAGCCTGTGCGGAACCCCCGAGGACGTCTGACCGACTCGACGCGGCAGCGAGGAGGCTCACCCGGACTCGGGGGCAACCTCGGAATCCGTCCCGGCAAGCGCTCGAACGCTTCTGGCATGCACCGGTACGGTCAACACGACCGTTCGAGGTCGCTCGCGCAACTGGCGGGTGAGCGCGATGGTGCTCTGGTTGTGCAGCAGATTGTCCCACCAATGGGCCTCGATGTAGTCCGGAATCACCACGGTGGTGACGTCGTCCTGGTCCTTGGATTCGATGCGATCCAGATGCTCCAACAATGGCCGCGCCAGGCCGCGGTAGGGCGACGGTATGACCTCCAAGGGGAAGCCCGGCCGACGACGGTCCCACTCGCGGCGCACCGCGTCGGCGCCGTGCCGGTCGACGGCCACGTGCAGCGCATGGATGTGGTCGGGCTTCAGGGCCCGAGCGTAGGCCAGCGCGTCAAGCGTGCCCCGGTGGACGCCACCCACCAGGAGCACCACGTCGTTGCGTCCGAGGCTGGGGTTGTACCCGGCCGGGGGGGCGCAGATCCTCGCCCACCCGCCGGTAGTGCTCGGCCACGGTCCGGAAGCCGATGACGACGATGGGGATGACCACGACCGGGATCCAGGCGCCAATGGTGAACTTCGACACCACCACGACGGCGAGCACGACGCCGGTCATGACGGCCCCCACCCCGTTGACGATGGCGTTACGTCGCCACTTGGGTTCCTTGAGCTTCAAGTGATGGCGCACCATGCCGGTCTGCGACAGCGTGAACCCGGTGAACACGCCGACGGCGTAGAGGGGAATCAGCGCCGTGGTGTCGCCCTGGAACACCACCAGCAACACGACGGCCAGTCCGGCCAGCACCAGGATGCCGTTGGAGAACACCAGCCGATCGCCCCGGCTGATGAACTGCCGGGGAAGGAACCCGTCGCGGGCCACGATCGACGCCAAACGCGGGAAGTCGGCGAAGGCGGTGTTGGCCGCCAGAACCAAGATGGCGAACGTCGAGAACTGAAGCACCAAGTAGGCCGGAGAGCCATGCCCGAAGACCGCCCGACCCATGGTGGACAGCAGCGTCTCGTCGGGCAGGATCGTGGGGCGCAAGCGATGCGCCAACAAGGCCGTACCGAAGAACCCGATCCCGAGGATCACACCCATCCAGGTGAGGGTCGTGGCGGCATTTCGCGACTCGGGCTTCTTGAACGCCGGCACCCCGTTGGAGATGGCCTCCACGCCGGTGAGCGCCACGGCACCGGAGGAGAACGCCCGCAGCAGCAACAGCGGCGTGAGCACGCCCAACGTAGACCCGCCATCGGTCAGCTGATTCAACGCCGGCTGGTTCGGCGGCAGCGGGTCAAGCCCGCCGACATAGGACCGGATCAAGCCAGTTGCGATCAGCCCGCCCAACGCCACCATGTACAGGAACGTCGGGCCGGCAAAGAGCCTGCCCGACTCCCGGAGGCCTCGCAGGTTGCCCACAGCGATGAGCGCTATGAAGCCGACGCAGATCTCAACCCGAAACGGAAACAGCGACGGATAGGCGGAGGTAATGGCGGCCACCCCTGCCGACACCGACACCGCCGCGGTGAGCACGTAGTCGGCCAGCAGCGACGCGCCGGCCACCAGGGCCGGCGTGACGCCCAGGTTCTCCTTCGACACGATGTAGGAACCGCCGCCGTTGGGATAGGCGTGGATCGTCTGGCGATACGACGAGATCACCACCACCAACAGGACCGACACCACGATGGCGATGGGGATGAGGTCTTCGAGGGCCGCCAGCGCCACCACCGGCACCAGCACCCGAAGGATCTCCTCGGAGGCATAGGCCGTGGATGAGATGGCGTCGGAGGCCAGCACGGCCAGGCCCGTGGGCTTCCCCAGTCGCTCGTGGCTCTCGGCGAACGAGGCGAGTGGGCGCCCCAAGAGGCGCCGCTTCACGGTGGAGTATTGACGAGGCATGTGGTGTCCGACCTCTGAATTGGAAAGGGAGACTCTCGCGGGTCCCGAAGGGTCAGGAGCTGACCGGGGAGAGGCGAGAACCAGAACGCTATCCCTGCGCCTCGGTCGAGTGTCGCATTCTCACGATCACCTCATGCCGGCGCCGCCGCTCCCCCATCTCCTGCTGCAGGAAACGCCAGCGTCGATGGGTTGCCCGGCTGATTCCCACCCGAGGCGTCGCCACCATTGGGCGCGGCGCCTCGTCGGCATCGGGGGCGATCAGCCGAAGCGATGAGCCAGGGTCGAACAGGTCCACGCCGTTGTGGCCGCCCTCGATCGCCAGCGCTGCGGCCAGCTTGCCCGGGCCGTTCGCCCACTCCCGGGGGCGGCGAGCCTTGGGCCGCCGGGCCGACATCAGCGATGCCACGACCGGGTCATCGGCCTCGAGGGCTACCGCCCGCAGCAGCACCGCCGACGGCGTTCCCACCGCTCCGACCACCACGTTGGCGCACCAGTGCAGGCCGTAGCTGCGATACACGTACAGGCGCCCGGCCGGTCCGAACATCGCAGCGTTGCGGGGCGTCGGACCCCGGTGGGCGTGGGAGGCCGGATCATCGGCACCGCCGTAGGCCTCGGTCTCGGTGATCGTGGCAACGATCGTCGGGTCTCCCGGTGCCCCCAACTCGCTGATGAGGCGCCAGCCCAACAACGCCCGGGCCACCGAAACCACCAGCGGCGGCTCCGCCGGCACGTCTACCCGGCCTCGACGCCCCACCGCTCGGCCGCCTCGGCCAGGGTGGCGGCGAGCGATGCCAGCTGCGCCGCCACGGGAGCGTGCCCGGCGCCCCCCGGCGTGGTGCGGTTGGCCACCGAGGCGCCAGGCTGGAACAGCCGAACCGCCTCCCGACCAAGCCGCGGTTCCTCGACCACCAGGTCGGCCAACGCACGGCCCTCGTCCAGCGATCGACGCACCAGGGCGCCCACGATGGCGTGGGCATCTCGAAACGGCACCCCACCCTGCACCAACAGCTCGGCCAGGTCGGTGGCGACGGCTCCCGGGGCGTTGGCGGCGGCCGCCATCGCGTCGGGATTGAATCGCAGCGTGGCGTACAGGCCACTCATGGCCGACAGCGCCCGACCCAGCTGATCCACGCCATCGAACAGCGGCTCCTTGTCCTCCTGCAGATCGCGGTTGTAGGCCATCGGCAGGCCCTTCAGGGTGGCCAGCAGCCCCGTGTGGTTGCCGATGAGGCGTCCTGCCTTGCCTCGGGCCAGCTCGGCGATATCGGGGTTCTTCTTCTGGGGCAGCATCGACGACCCGGTGGCGTAGGCATCGTCCAACGTGGCGAACCCGAACTCATCGGAGGTCCAGAGCACCACCTCCTCGCCCATGCGCGACAGGTGCACCCCGGCCATGGCCACGATGAACGTCGCCTCGGCCACCCAGTCCCGGTCCGACGTGGCGTCGAGGGAATTGCCGAAGGGCCGGGCCAGCCCGAGGTCGGCGGCCGTCGCCGCCGGGTCGAGGGGCAACGAGGACCCGGCCAGCGCGCCGGCCCCCAGCGGGCTCCAGTCCGTGCGATCCATCCAATCGGCGATGCGATCGGCGTCGCGCAGCAGCGCCCACGCGTGAGCGGCCAGGTGGTGGGCCAGCAAGACGGGTTGGGCCCGCTGGAGGTGGGTGTAGCCGGGGAGCGACGGTGCCGCGGCGCCGGTGCCCGCCTCGTTCGCCCGGTGTGCCAGCACGTGGGCGAGTTCGACCAGACCCGACGCCAGCTCGCCCATCGCCCTGCGGCTCCACAGCCGGAATGCGGTGGCCACCTGGTCGTTTCGGCTGCGGCCGGTGTGCAGCTTGGCCCCTGCGGCACCCGCCAACTCGGTCACCCGCCGCTCGATCAGGGTGTGGATGTCCTCGTCGTCTGGATGGGCCACCAGCTCGCCGGCCAACTCCTCGGCCAGCACGGCATCCAGCGCATCAAGCACGGCGGCCTCCTCCTGCTGGCTGAGCAATCCCCCCCGCGCCAGGCCCCGAACGTGGGCCTTGGACGCGACCACGTCGTCGGCCAACAGGCGCCGGTCGAAGCTGATGGACTCGGTGTAGGCCATCAGCGACTCGGCCGGCCCGGCCCCGAACCGGCCGTGCCAGAGCGCTCCGCCGCCGGCGATGCCCGAGTCGTCGGGACGCGGGGCGCCGCCGGGCCGATCGGGCTCGGCGCGGGCCGGGCCGTCCTCGCGATCGTGTGGCTCCCCTACGGGGCGGTCATTCATGGCGCTCCTCGGCTGACGTGCGACGGACCATCGTACGCGGAGGTCCCAACCTCGACCCACGCCAACTCGGGTGCGATCCGGTTGCCCCAGCAACGATTCGGCACCCGAGTTCGCCCGAACGCCGCAACTCGGGTGCGATCCGGTTGCCCCAGCAACGATTCGAGACCCGAGTTCGCCGACCGCTCGTAGACTCGGCCGATGCCCATGCGACTGCTCCCCCTGGGCACCGGTGCGGGTCGTCCCACCCGCCACCGCCAGACCACCTCCATCCTGGTGGAGTCGCAGTCACCTACCCAGGGAACCGTGCGGGCGCTCGTCGATTGCGGCGAGGCCACCCAGCACCGGCTGATGAGCCAGGGCATCTCGCCGAACTCGCTGGATGCCGTCTGCTGCACCCACCTGCACGGCGACCACGTGCTGACAGGCCTCCCGGGCCTTCTGGGCACCATGGGCATGGACGACCGTCAGCGGCCCCTTCGGCTGATCGGTCCGGCGGGGCTGGCCGAGTTCCTCCAGCACCTCTCCGCTACACCGGCCCTCAACATCACCTTCCCCCTGGAGGTCGACCAGCTCGACCCCGACGGCCTGCACCCCGAACGCCCCCAGCCCCTCGAGCCCATCGGCCAGGTCGAGCTGGCCGCCGCACCGCTCGACCACCGGGTTCCCACCATCGGCTTTCGGCTGAGCGAACCCCGGGGGTCGGGCGGCGTCGACCTCGATCGGGTGGACCGCCTTGGCGTGCCCCGGGGACCGCTGTTGGGCCGTCTCCAACGTGGCGAGCCCATCCAAACGCCCGCGGGGCGATCCGTCACCCCCGGCGAGGTGCTGGGGTCGCCCCAACCCGGGACCTCGGTCGCCTTCTGCTTCGATACTCGGCCCTGCCGGGGGGCGCTGGCACTCGCTGCGGGAGCCGACCTCCTGGTGCACGACGCCACCTTTGCGACGGCGGAGGCGGAGTTGGCCGAGCGGTACGGACACTCCACCGCGGCCCAGGCGGCGTTGGTCGCCCGGGATGCGGGCGCCCAGCGGCTGCTCCTCACCCATTTCTCCGCTCGCTACCGCCGGCTGGAGGACCTGCGCTCCGAAGCCGCCGCCGTCCATCCGAGCGCCGAGCTGGCGCACGAGCTGTCCTGGCTGGATCTCCCCTGAGTAACCCCAAGCGCTCAACGCCGGGCCGGCCGCTTCGTGCGGAGCGGGTCAGCCCAACACCGCCGAGGCCACCTGGCCCAGCAGCTCCACACGCTCGGGGATGTGGCCGCACGCCGGCAGGTTGATGGTCATGCCGTCGATGCCGGTGGCCATGGCCGCCTCCAGTCCCTCGCCCACCGTGTCCGCGTCGCCGTAGATCATCAGCCCCTTGGCCAGCTCCACCACCTCCTCGCCCCACCCCTTGGCGGCGGCCGTCGCCCGCAGGTCCGTATCCGCCTGTTCCATGGTGGGAGCGATGTGGCACATCAGCAGCTTGGTCACGACGAGTTCCGTGCGGTCGCGTCCGAGGCGATCGCAATGCGCCGCCAGCACGTCCAGCTTGTGGGGGATCTCCTCAATGGGGCCGCTGGACAGGTTGGACTCGTCCGCGTACTGGGCGACCATGCGCAGGGTCTTGCGTTCGCCGGTGCCGCCGATCATGACCGGGATCTTCGAGATGGGCGCCGGCGAGTTCACCGCCTCGGTCACCCGGTAGTGCTTGCCGGCCAGCGTCACCGGTTCACCACGCAGCATGGGACCGATGATCTGGAGGGCCTCCTCGAGCTTCTCGAACCGATCGGTGAAGCTGCCGAACTCGTAGCCCAAGGAGTCGTGTTCCAACTCGAACCATCCGGCGCCGATGCCCAGCGTCGCCCGGCCGCCCGAGACGTGGTCAAGCGCGGTCACCTCCTTGGCCAGCAGCGTCGGGTGCCGGTAGGTGTTGCCGGTGACCAGCGCCGACAGGCGCACCCGCTGCGTGTGCTGGGCCAGCGCAGCGAGCATCGTGTAGCACTCCAGCATGGGCTCGCCCGGCTCGCCGAGGCCGGGGAGTTGGTAGAAGTGGTCCATCACGAAGACCCGGTCGAAACCGGACGCCTCGGCAGCCTGCGCCTGAGCCACCACCTTGCCGAAGACCTCCCCCGGGGAGGTCTCGGGGTAGGTGAAGTTGGGGATCTGGTAGCCGAGGCGCGTCATCGGGCCTGTCTACCAGCCGCCCCGCGTCGGGGTCGGGGTGACCCGTCGCTCAGCTGGACGGGTCTTGTGCGATGCCGCGACCCGAGTCGGCAAACTCGCCGAGGTGCACCAATGCATCGCCCTGGTTCACCAGCGGGTTCCGGGTGATGCCCACCACCAACCCATCAACCCGGCTCTTCACCATCGACCGGGTGTGGCCATGTGCGTCCGCCACCGTGCCGATTCGCTCCCCCGCCGTCACCTGGTCGCCCAAGTCGACGTCGAAGCGCACCAGGCCCGACCGGCGGGCGCGCACCCACGTCGACGAGCGGATCACCGGGGCGGGCCGGAGCGGTGACTCGGGCCCATCGCGCAGCATGCCGAGATGGGCCAGCGTTCTCCGCACCCCCAACACCCCCACCTCCAGGGGCACCTCGGCGTACCTGAGCGCCTCGCCGGCCTCCAGCAGCAGCACCGGAATGCCCCGGTTGGCGCAGGCCGACCGCAACGATCCGGGTCGCAGTTTGGCGTGCAGGATGGCCGGCGGTGCGAACGCCTGGGCCATGGCCAAGGTGGCCTCGTCGTCGGTGTTGCAGCGAATCTGGGGCAGGTTCTCGCGGTGGTTGGACCCTGTGTGGAGGTCGAGGCCCGCGTCGCAGCGAGCGACGATCTCCCCCATGAAGAGATGGGCCAACCGGCTGGCGAGGGAGCCTCGCGGTGAACCCGGAAAGGACCGGTTCAGGTCGCGGCGGTCCGGCGTGTAGCGGCTCTGGGCCAGGAACCCGGGCACGTTCACCACGGGCACCGCCAAGATGGTGCCCGACAATCGGCGCGGGTCGATACCCCGGATCACCTGACGGATGATCTCCACCCCCAACAGCTCGTCGCCGTGCACGGCGGCCGACAGCCACACCGTTGGTCCAGGCCGGGAGCCGCACATCACCACCACCGGCAGCGACATCCACGAGCGGGTCGGCAGGCGTGCCACCGGCAGCTCAATGGACGCCCTGCGGCCGGGCGGGACGGTGACCCCGCCGAGTTCAACGGGGGTGTTTCGGGGGACGCGCTGTCGAGGCGCCATGGCAGTGAGGCGTCCGCTCAGGTCGTGGAGCGGCGGGGACGCTTGCGGGCGGAGGTGGGTTGGTTCTTCTCGATGTAGGCAATGATCTTGCCCGCGACGTCGATGTTGGTCGCCTTCTCGATGCCTTCCAGGCCGGGCGACGAATTGACCTCCATGACCACGGGGCCGTGGTTGGACCGCAGCAGGTCGACACCGGCCACCGCCAAACCGGTGATCTTGGCCGCACGCGAGGCCGTCGACCGTTCCTCGGGGGTCAGCTTGATGACCTCGGCGGAGCCACCCCGGTGCAGGTTGGAGCGAAACTCCCCGGGCGGGCCCTGCCGCCGCATGGAGGCAACGACTCGCCCGCCAACCACCAGGGCACGGATATCGGCACCCTTGGCCTCCTTGATGAACTCCTGCACCAGGATGTTGGCGTCGAGCTGACGAAACGCACCGATGACCGACTCCGCCGCCTTCTTGGTCTCCGCCAGGACAACGCCCATGCCCTGGGTGCCCTCCAGCAGCTTCACCACGACCGGGGCGCCGCCGACGGTGTCCAGCAGGCCCTCGATGTCCTTCGTCGAGTGGGCAAAGCCGGTGACCGGCAACCCGATGCCACCCTGGCTGAGCAGTTGCAGCGAGCGCAGCTTGTCGCGGCTGCGGCTGATGGCCTGCGAGCCGTTCACCGAGAACACCTTCATCACCTCGAACTGGCGCACCACGGCAGTGCCGTAGAAGGTGTGGCTGGCGCCGATGCGGGGCACGATGGCGTCGAAGCCCTCCAGTTCGGAACCCTGGTAGATGATCTGGGGCCGGTGGGCGGTGATATTCATGTAGCACCGCAGGTAGTCCACCACCTTCGCCTCGTGCCCGCGTTCCGCCGCCGCTTCCTTCAGCCGGTTGGTGGAGTAGAGATTCGAGTTTCGCGAGAGGACGGCAATCTTCATGGGTGCCCTTCAGGCAGTTCGTTGGGGTGCAGGACCAGCGTGGTTCGTCGAGGGAAACGCCGGTCCTGCGACCCTATCGGGTGTCATCGGCGCGGCCGCCCCGAGCGCACGGCGCGCGCTCGGGCCCGAAGGGCGGGGTTACTCACAGCACTAGTCTGCGAGCATGCCTGACGCTCCCCCCGAGTCCAGCTCCAGCGAGTCAACCGGCGCCACCGCGGGCTCAGCATCGCACTCCGCCGTGCTGACCGACCTCCCCATCGGCGAGCGGGTGGGCATCGCCTTCTCGGGCGGGCTCGACACCTCGGCGGCCGTTGCCTGGATGCGCGAACGAGGTGCCGTGCCTTACGCCTACACGGCCGACATCGGCCAGTACGACGAGCCCGACCTTGAGTCGGTGCCGGCGCGGGCGAAGCAGTACGGCGCAGAGGACGCTCGCCTCGTCGACTGCCGCAGCGAGCTGGTGCACGAGGGCCTGATCGCGCTGCAGTGCGGTGCCTTCCATATCCGCACGGCCGGCCGCACCTACTACAACTCCACTCCGCTGGGGCGGGCGGTCACCGGCACCCTCCTGGTCCGGGCCATGCACGACGATGGGGTGGACATCTGGGGCGACGGCTCCACCTACAAGGGCAACGACATCGAGCGCTTCTACCGCTACGGGCTGCTGGTGAACCCGGCGCTGCGCATCTACAAGCCCTGGCTCGACCCCGCCTTCGTCGAGGAGCTCGGCGGCCGGGCGGGCATGAGCGAGTTCCTCGTCGCGCACCACCTTCCGTACCGGGACTCGACCGAGAAGGCCTACTCGACCGATGCCAACATCTGGGGGGCCACCCACGAGGCCAAGGCCCTGGAGGACCTCGGTACCTCCATGGAGATCGTCACCCCCATCATGGGCGTGGCCGCTTGGGACCCGGCGGTCGACATCGCCACCGAGGACGTCACCATCGGCTTCGAGGAGGGCTGGCCCACCACGCTGAACGGCTCCACGTTCGCCACCGCGGTGGACCTGGTCATGGAGGCAAACGCCATCGGTGGGCGCCACGGCCTGGGCATGAGCGACCAGATCGAGAACCGCATCATCGAGGCCAAGTCGCGCGGCATTTACGAGGGCCCCGGCATGGCCCTGCTGCAGATCGGCTACGAGCGGCTGCTGAGCGCCATCCACAACGAGAACACCCTGGAGAACTACGCCACCATGGGGCGGCGCCTCGGGCGCTTGCTGTACGAGGGCCGCTGGTTCGACCCGCAGTGCCTCATGCTGCGCGAACCGCTCATTCGCTGGGTGGGCTCGGCGGTGACCGGCGAGGTCAGCGTGCGGTTGCGGCGCGGCGACGACTACACCATCACCAATACGACCGGCGAGAACTTCACCTACGAACAGGACCGTCTCTCCATGGAGCGGGTGGAGGACGCCGCGTTCGGCCCGCTGGACCGCATCGGACAGCTCACGATGCGCAACCTGGACATCGCCGACACCCGTTCGAAGCTGGACGCCTACCGCCGCATCGGCACCCTGGGCAAGGGCGACATCTCCCCGGCCCTCGATCGCGGGGACTAGCCCGCCGGTTGCCGGGCCCCTGGCGGCTCGGTGTCGACCGGGGCCAGGATCGACGGGACATCGCCCAGGAAGCTGCGGCCGGGATGCACCAGGAAGCGTCGCCTCAGGGCCGTGCGGCCCAGCAGCAGCGGGTAGCCCATCGACTCGCGCTGTGCCAGGGTCATCTCGCAGGTCCACCGGTGGCCGCCCAACACGATGGCGGTCCGAATGACGGGGCGAAGCTCCTCGGCGCCGTTGGAGGAGCGGATCACTCGATCCTCCACCCAGCGGGCCCGCACGGCACCGGCGGGCACCACCAGCGGCACGGCGGCCGGTTCGTCACCCACCGGTCCGGCAGATTCGAGGACGGTGGGATCCGTCTCACTCCCCGACGGATCGGCACCTGCGTCCTCCTCGGGCGCCAGCAGCTCGAAGCTGAGCCAGATGCGGCCCTGACGGTCGGTCGACCGATCGAGCTCCCGGGCATGCAGCGCGGAGGTGCGGGCGCCGGTATCCAGCTTCGCCACCAGGCCGGAGACCCCCAGTTGGGGCAGCTCGACGTGCTCGCGCCACCCCGCGATCCAGGCGTCGCGCACCTCACCGCCCGGGCGGGCCAGGCGGAGGTGCGGCGCCGGGGGCGCCTCGCCGGATGAGGTCATGGCGAACTCGAGGGTCGTTGGGCCGGGGCCACAAATCCCACGGGGCCCGCCATGGGGCCGCTGCGCCGGCCGTCGCCGGTCAACCCGGCCAGTTCGGCCAGGTCCTCGGCCACCTGCGCGCCTCCCGGATCCTCGGCGGCGATGACCAGCAGCGTGTCGTCCCCGGCCACCGTGCCCAGGATGCCGGCGAGCCCCGAGCGGTCGACCGCCGAGCCCACCACGTGGGCACAGCCGGGTGGGGTCGACAGCACCACCAGGTGACCGCTGCGGGCCACCTCGACCACCCACTCCCCCAGCACCCGACGGAGGTGATCCGCCGGCGCCAGCTGATCGCGGGGCAGTTCGGGAATGACGTAGGCCGCCTCCCCGCCCGCGATGCGCACCTTGACCGCACCCAGCTCGTCCAGGTCGCGGCTGACCGTGGAGGGGTTCACGTCGATCCCCTCGGCTGCCAGCAGCTCGGCCAGCTGGCCCTGGCTGGTGACCCGCGCATCGCCCAGCAGCGCCGCAATGCGGTGCTGGCGCTGATGCTTGGACAGCTGGCGGGTGCTCGGCTCACCCATGGCCCGCCTCCGGTCCCGACGACGGTGGGGTGCCGTCCCCGTTGCGGGCGGTGTCGGCCCGATCCACCAGCCACCAGATGAGGCCCCGAGCGGCATGCATACGGTTCTCGGCCTGGTCGAACACCCGGCTGCGGGGGCCATCCAGAGCGGCGTCGGTCACCTCTTCCCCGCGGTGGGCGGGCAGGCAGTGCAACAAGATGGCGTCGGCGCGTGATGCCGCCAGCAGTTCCTCGGTGACCTGATAGCCCGAAAACGCCACCCGGCGACGATGCGCCTCGTCCTCCTGGCCCATCGAGGTCCACGTGTCGGTGTACACCCCGTGCGCGCCGGAGACGGCTTCGAAGGGGTCGTCGGCCACCACGAGCGATGCACCCAGCCGATCGAACCGGGCCAGCTCGGCGTCGTCGAAGCGGTACCCCTCAGGTCCACACATGCGCACCGAGTAGCCGGCCAGGGCCGACCCCTCGACGAGCGATCGGGCGACGTTGTTGGCATCGCCCACCCAGGCAAGCTCCAAGCCCTCCAACTCGCCGAACTCAGCGTGCAGCGTGAGGAGGTCGGCCAGGATCTGGATGGGATGGCCGTCATCGGTCAGCAGGTTGATGACCGGAACGTCGGCCCACCGCGCCAGCTCGGCGACGGTGGAATGGGCGAAGGTCCTGGCGCCGAGGACGGCGAAGTAGCGCGACAGCACCCGGGCCACATCGCTGATGGCCTCCCGTTCTCCCAGGCCGATCTCGTCCGGCCGGATGGTCACCGGGTGACCGCCCAGTTGGACCACCGCCATCTCGGTGGAGTTGCGGGTGCGGGCCGAGGGCTTCTCGAAGATCAGCCCGGCGCCCCGGCCCGCCAGCAGCGAGCGCGGCGGCGAGGGGTGGGCCCCGGCGGCAAGGATCTGGGTCAGCTCGGCGGCCGAGAAGTCCTCCAGCGACAGGAAGTGCCGCACCGGCGGGGGTGCGCTCTGTGGTGGCTCGGAACTCATCAGTCTCCTCCGGCCCGGTGGGCGTCCACGACCGCGCCGATGCGCTGGGTGGCCTCGGCGATTTCGTCGTCGGTGATGAGGAGGGATGGTGCTAGCCGCAGGGCCGAGGGCGTGACGGCGTTGACGATCACACCGGCCGCCAGCAGGTCGGCGGCCACCTCGCGGGCGTCCAACCCCTCCAACTCGGCGGCCAGCAGCAGGCCGGCACCCCGCACCGACGCCACTCCCGGTAGCTCCTCCAGGCTGCCCCGCAGGAGCGCCCCGGCGCGTTGGGCCCTCGCCGGGACGTCCTCGTCCTCCATCACCTCCAGCGTGGCGCGTGCCGCCGCGGTGCACAGCGGATTCCCCCCGAACGTGGTGGCATGGTCGCCCGGCTGAAACGCTGCGGCCACATCGGCCCGGGCCCAGCACGCAGAGATGGGCACACCGTTGCCCAGCGCCTTGGCCATGGTCACGACGTCGGGAGCGATCTCGCTGTGCTGGAAGCCGAACCACCTGCCCGTGCGACCCAGCCCCGTCTGAACCTCGTCGAGAACCATCAGCAGGTTTCGCTCATCGCAGAGTTGCCGGATGCCGGCCAGGTACTCGCGCTCGGCGGGATGAACACCGCCCTCCCCCTGGATGGGCTCGATGATCACGGCGGCCACGGTGTCGTCGATCGCCCCCCGGAGGTGTTCCAGGTCGCCCCACGCCGCATGCCGGTAGCCGTCGGGCATGGGCGCAAACGGCTCGTGCTTGGCCGGCTGGCCGGTGGCCGCCAGCGTGGCCATGGTGCGCCCGTGGAACGAGCCGTACGCGCTGACGATGACGTGGCGGCCACGCCCGCCCCACTTGCGGGCCAGCTTCATGGCACACTCGTTGGCCTCCGCGCCGCTGTTGGCAAAGAACACCTGGCCGCCGCCGCCCAGGAGCCGGTCGAGGGTCTGGGCAACCGGCGCCGCATGTTCGGTGGCAAAGAGGTTGGAGGTATGCACCAGCCGCTGGGCCTGGGCGGCCACCGCCTCGGCCACCGCCGGATGTGCGTGGCCCAGCGACGTGACGGCCAGGCCGGAGAGCAGGTCCAGGTAGCGGCGCCCGTCACGGTCGGTCAGCCAGCAACCCTGACCCTCGACGAACTGGATCGTCGGTGCGGCATAGGTGGGCATGAGCGGGCAGCGCTCGAGCCCTCCCTGGGCTCCCATGGCCGATGAGTGTGGGTCGGGGTTGTGTGCGGTCTGCATCGTCTGCTCCAGCGATGGTCGGGAGGTTCGTTCGGGGCGGGAGTGGGATGACAGGTGTGGAGCTGTGCCCACGAATTTGGCGGGCACACCTCCACACCTCTCGGGTCTCAGGTTCGGGTCAGCATGGTGCCCACCCCGGCGTCGGTCAGCAGCTCCAGCAACAGCACGTGCGGCTGGCGGCCATCCACCAGGTGCACGCTGCCCACACCGGCGTCCAGGGCGCGCAGGCATCCCTCGATCTTGGGCACCATGCCGCCCCCGATGGTTCCGTCGCCGATGAGGGCCCTGGCACGACCCGCAGTCAGCGTGGCGATCAGCGTGTCGGGGTCGGCCTGGTCGGTCATCACGCCGAGCACGTCCGTCAGGAAGATCAGCTTCTCGGCGCCGAGGGATTCGGCCACCGCGGCAGCCACGTCGTCGGCGTTCACGTTGTAGCTCTGGCCTGCGGCGGTGCCGATGGTCGAGATGACGGGCACCAGATCCTCGTCGAGCAGCCGCCGGATCAGCTCGGGCCGGACGCTGGTGACCTGGCCGACGAAGCCCAGCTCGGCGGCGGCCGGGGTGATCTCCAAGAGCTGCGCCGCCGACCCCGAGAGGCCCACGGCCACCGGGTGGTGGGCGTTGATGGCGGCCACCAGGCCGTGGTTCACCTTGCCGACCAGCACCATCGACGCCACCTCCAGCGTGTCGGCGTCGGTCACCCGACGACCGTCCACGAAGCTGGAGCTCAGGCCCAGGCGGTCGAGCCACGCCCCGATCTGGGGGCCGCCGCCGTGCACCACCACCGGACGCAACCCCACCTGGTGCATCAGCACGATGTCGCGGGCGAACTCGGACGCCAGGGTGTCGTCCACCATGGCGTTGCCGCCGAACTTGACCACCACCGTGGCGCCCCGGAACTGTTGGATGTACGGCAGCGCCTGCAGCAGGACGTCGACGTCGCGGCGGAATCCCCCCAGCGCGTCGTGCGTGGCGTCGTCATCGGTGCCCGGTGGGTGTTCAGTCGCCGGCTCGGTCATTGGGAGACCCTATCGACCACCAGGAGTCTGTGCAACGGAGTGCATGAACTTGTAGATCTGCTACCCTCGACGCCATGACCAGCAGCCGCCCGGAAGCGCCCGGCACCCCCACCGAACCGGGAACGATTCCAAACCCGGCGGCCGGCCCGTACAGCACGGTGGGGTCCTCGATCAGCGTCGGCATCGTCGGAGCCTCCGGGTTCACCGGCGCCGAGCTCATGCGCCTGCTGGCCGCCCACCCCAACCTGGAGGTGGCCTTCGCCACGGGGGCCTCCCAGGCGGGCACGGCGGTCGGCGAGCTGTACCCATCGTTGGCCGCCTCGTACGCCGATCTGAGCTATGTGCCTTACGAGCCCGCGTTGGCCGACGAGGTCGCGCTGGTGTTCTGCGGGCTGCCCCACGGCGCGTCGATGGGGCTGATGGCCGAGCTGCTGCCACGTGCCGGCAAGGTGGTCGATCTCGGGGCCGACTTCAGGCTGCCCGACGCCCCCACCTACCGCCGCTGGTACGGCGAGGAGCACGCTGCGCCCGAACTGCTCGGCGAGGCCGTGTTCGGCCTGACCGAGCTGTGCCGCGATCGGGTCGCCACGGCCGATCTGGTCGCCAACCCCGGCTGCTATCCCACCGGCTCCTCGCTGGCCCTCGCGCCTTTTGTTCGGGCCGGACTGATCGCGCCCGAGGGCATCATCGTGGACGCCGCGTCGGGCGTGTCCGGCGCCGGGCGCCCGCCCAAGGCTCACACCACCTTCTGCGCCGTGGACGAGAACTTCGCTGCCTACGGTTTGCTGGACCACCGCCATACGGCCGAGATCGAGCTGGCCACCGGCGCCGAGGTGCTGCTCACCCCCCACCTCGCCCCCATGAACCGCGGCATCCTGGCCACCTGCTACGCACGCCCGGTTGGTCGGCTCACCACCGATGAGGCCCTCGGTGTGCTGGCCGACGCCTACGCCGACGATCCGTTCATCGTGGTTTCCGAAGCCAGCCCGTCGACCAAGGCCACCCTGGGCGCCAACACGGTCCACCTCACCGCACGGGTCGACCCTCGCACGGGGTGGCTGGTGGCCATCTCGGCCATCGACAACCTGGTGAAGGGTGCCTCGGGTCAGGCCATCCAGAACGCCAACGTCATGTTGGGCCTGCCCGAATCGGCGGGCCTCCCCACCGCCGGCCTCATGCCCTGATCCGCCGGCTCGGCCCTGCTCGGCCGCTCCGCCCTCCCCCCGCGTCCGGCTACTCGACGTCGCCGTCCCGCAGGCCCATCTCGGCCGCCTTCCGGCGGCGCACCAGGATGATGACCCCGGCGAGCGCGGCACCGGCGCACAGCACGCCGGCGAGCATCAGACCCCGGGGCGGTGGGGTGGCCATGATCTTCTCGGCCGGGACCGGGTCCGGCGGCCCGGCATCGGGGTCGAAGGTGAACACGAACGCGCTTCGGGTGGTGTCGCCGTCCTCGGCGGTCATCCTGTAGCTGAGGATGTAGTTGCCCGGCTTGTCGACGACGCGATCGGAGGTGAAGCGGATGAGGTTGGGGGCCGGCTGGCTCCACTTCCCCGACAGTTCCGTGCCGGCCTCGGTGCTGAGGCCCATGCTGTGGAGTTCGATGACCGGCTGATCCAACAGCACCTCGTACGCGTCGATCGGCCCACCCACGGTGGATCCCGGAGTGGGAGAGAACCCCAGCGGTGTGGCATGGGCGCCGGCAACCGGGATGCTCAGCACCACCGCCAACCCGGCGACCACACCGGTTGCGCCCACGCGTCGACGCCACCCAGGTCGCGGAGCGACCGGCCGGAACACGGCGCCCGAACGGACGCTCAGCCGAGGTCGGCGCACGCGATCTTGTTGTCCATCAGGTCCTTGGGATGCACCACGACCGACTGCGCATCGTCGCCAACGGTCCGGTCGTTCTCGGCGGACATGAACCCGCTGCCCTCGGCGTCGGCCTCGAACGCCAGATGAACCTCGTTGGGGGGCTGCTGCTCGCCCCCCACCTCGAACTGATAGTGCCCAAGCGCCTCGCTGCACGCCCCGAAGTGAACGTGGGCGATGTAGGGATCGCCCGGCCTGAGCCCCTCGAGCTGGACCGTGACGGTGGTACCCGCGTCGGTGCGGGCAAGATCGGCCGAACCCGACACGTCGTCGAGCCCGGGCGGGCGGGTGTCGAGCAGCTCGAAGGTGCCGCTCACCAACTCGCCGCCCGCTTCGGCCGCCGGAGTCGCCGAAGCGTCCCCCATGTTCACGGACATGGCGTCGTGGTCCATGGACGGATCCATGGTGGTGTCGGCCGCCGACCCGCCGTCATCGCCACACGCCCCCAGCGATGCTGCGCATGCGAGCACCACGGCGGAGGCGCGGCGCCGGCGGGTTGACCGGGCTGTCTGAGGTGACTGGGGGCTCAACCGCCGCTCTCAGTGGCGTACGCGTTCGGGTTGCCCTCCGAATCGGTGTGCGGGATCACGGACACCGACGAGAAACACATCTCGTCCACGGTGCCCTCGTTCCAGGTGATGTAGCGAGGTTCGGGCATGGGCCCGACCCGACGGTCCCAGGTGCACTCGAAACGGATCTTGTCGCCCGCCCCGATGTTCACTGCTTCGGTGGGTACGTAGTACAGCTGCCACTCGAAGCTCCACGACGGGATGTCCAAGAGGATCTTCTCCTGCGGTGTGTCGGGGTTCAGCGTCATGCGATACGCCGCGCCGAACTCGTGCATGTGGCCGAGCACCGAGTACAGCGTGCCGAAGTCGCGGGCGTTCAGATCGCAACTGGAGGAGAACTTGGTGCCGTCCAGCTGGTTGTAGTCCTCCAGCTTGCCGTCGCAGCCCCGGATCAGCGCGTCGGGGATGGCCGGGGCAATACCGCCGTACTTGTCGGCAATGTCGGCCAGCACGGCGTCGCGATCGCACAGCGGCCCCTCCTCCTCCGGCGTGCACGGGCCCTCGGCGGGCGTCAGGTACGTGTTGCCGGTGATGTGGGTCATCGGGGTCTCGCGGGCGGCCAACTCGTCGTCGGTGAGCGTGTCGAACACCAACACCGACTGATCCGCCGGGGTCTCGTGGTCGTAGTGATAGTGGATCTGGTTAACCACGAAGTCGCCCGGTTCGAAGAATAGGCCGACGCCCTCGGGCATCACCCGGGCCTGCTGACCGGGGGCCCAGCCGCCAATGGACCTCACCCCCTTGGTCTTCAGGTTGGACAACCCGAAGCACTCCCAGCCCGGGCGGCCGTCCTGACCTTCGAGCGCCTCGACCTCCTCGCGGCCCTCCTTGGGCACCTTGTAGATGATCGAGTGGTGGGTGACATCCAGCTTGTCGGGCTCGAAGTTGATGCCCGTCACCCACTCGCCGGGCTCGCCCTCGTCGACGAACTCGTGCACCTGGCAGCGATAGTCGTCGGGCTTGTCCAGGCTGCCCACGTACGCCTTGCGGGAGGGAATCACCTGGTCCCGTTCGATCTCTTCGAACGGAGCCTCGGCGGGCTCCAGCTTCGTGTCGGCGTCGACGTCGAGGCCGCCCCCGTCGTCGGCCCACGCGGCAACGGTGGCGATCTCGTCGTCGGTCATGGAGTAGTCGTGCTCGAAGGTCAGGCCCAGATCCGACGCCGGCCACGGCGGCATGAACCTGGCCGACGTCACCAGCTTGATGTCATCGGCGATCTCGGCCGCATCTCCCGCCGTGTCCAGCTTCACCGTGTTCCAGCCCGACTCGCCCTCGGTGTGGCAGGTGGCGCAGCGCTGCTCCAGGATGGGTTGGACCGACTCGGCGAAGTTCCCCTCCGGGGCCGTGGCCGACGTCGGGGCGACGGCGAGGTCGGCTTTGGCATCGCTGCCCGGCTCGACCTCGGCTGCTGCAAGGTCGAGGGAGAACCCCACCTCGTCCTCGGTATGGGCCAGGCCGGCCACATGGATCGGACCGATGCCGTAGTCGGACATGAGTACCTGTCCCTCCGCCGTGGCGGTCAGGGTGGACCCGTCCAGGGAGGCGGCGCCGGTGAACGTGACCGGCTTGGAGATGTCGCGGATGGTGAGATCGCCCGTGATTTCCAGCTCGCCGGCCTCACTGTCGCTCGACGTCGAAAGGCCGTTCACCTCGGTGGCACGAAACGTGGCGAAGGGGTGCTCGGTGGATTGCAGGAAGTCGTGACGGATGCGCTTGTCGCGCAGGGTCGAGTCCGACTCCAGGGTCTCCAGGTTGACGACGATCTCACCGATGCGGCTGGCTGACGGGTCGTCGGTGTTGACGGCGATGTCGCCCGCCATGACATCGGTCGAACCGACCGCCTCCTGGCGCTTCCCGGCCAACAGCTCGGTGGCGGTGTAGGTGAGGCTGGAATCGCCGCCTGGGGTGATGCGAAACAGCCGCTCGGTGTCGGGGTCGACGTCGGTCATGGTGGGGGCAGCCACGTCGATCGTCTCGGCGTCGCCCGAGACGATCCAATCCCAGCTGTCCTTGGTGGCACCCCCAACCAACAGGGCGAGCCCCAGCGCGCCGAGTCCTACCCACGTCTTCTTGCCCGGCTTGGCCACGCTGTCCCCCTGGTTGCCGGCGCTTCGATACGGCGCCGAGGCGATACCCGGAGCGCATGTTACCCACGGGTTACAGGCCGACCAACCCACGGATCGTCGGCCGGGAGCGCCGGCGGCCGCCGATCTGCCGCAACCGGTGTGGTGGGCGGGACAAGCGCAGTAGCCTCGCCACCATGGCGACGACCGAGCCCACCACCACCGACGCACCGACCCCAGCAGGCCACTCCGGATCCGCAGGCGGCGACTCCCCCGGCGCTGGCGAGCCACCCGCCCGCCCCGAACTCGACCGGCTCGCCCGCCGGGTCGACCTGCTGGACGACGACCGTCCCCAGCACACCGTCCTGTCGCCCGTGGACGGCAAACCGCTGGGCCTCATGCCCATCGGCACGGCCGACGATGTGGCCGCCGCCCTGGCCGGCGCACGCCGCGCCCAACGGCTGTGGGCGGAGACTCCCCCCAGGGAGCGGGCCCGGGTGCTGGCCGACTACGCCGACCTGGTTCTGGAACACCGCGAGGAGTTGTGCGACCTCATCCAGCTGGAGAACGGCAAGAGCCGTGCCTGGGCCTTCGAGGAGGTGGCGGACACCACCATCACGGCCCGCTACTACGCCAAGAAGGGGCCCAAGGCGCTGGCGGAGACGCGGCGGGCGAGCGCCTTTCCCGGCCTGATCGGCACGTTGGAACGCCGAGTTCCCAAGGGGGTGGTCGGCATCATCTCCCCGTGGAACTACCCCTTGTCGCTGGCGGTGGGCGACGCCCTCGCCGCCCTCATGGCCGGAAACGGCGTGGTCATCAAGCCCGACACCCAGACGCCCTATACCGCGCTCCGTGCCGTGGAGCTGCTGGAGGATGCGGGCCTGCCGCGAGGGCTGATGCGGGTGGTCACCGGGCAGGGCCGGGTGGTGGGCACCGCCATCATCGAGGGCGCCGACTATGTGATGTTCACGGGGTCCAGCGAGACGGGCGCCAAGATCGCTCAGCAGGCTGCGGCGCGCCTGGTGGACTTCTCCGCCGAGTTGGGCGGCAAGAACGCCATGGTGGTCACTGAGGACATCGACCTGGATCGAGCCGCCAAGCTGGCCACCACCGCCTGCTTCGCCAACTCGGGCCAGCTCTGCATCTCCATTGAGCGCATCTACGTGCTGCGGGAGGTGGCCGAGCAGTTCCTGGCAGCATTCGCCGACGCCACCTCGGCGCTGCGCCTCGGGTCGGAAGTGGGCTACGGCCCGGAGATGGGCCCACTCGCCTCCAAGGAGCAGCTGGACAAGATCCTGGAGCACGTCGACGACGCGGTGGCCAAGGGTGCGCGAGTGGTGGCCGGCGGCGCGGCGCGACCCGAGCTCGCCCCGTGGTTCCACGAGCCCACCATCCTCACCGACGTCCCGGAGAACGCAGCGGTCTTCCGCGAGGAGACGTTCGGCCCATTGGTCTCGGTGTATGCCGTCGAGACGATCGACGAGGCGGTTCATCACGCGAACGACACCGACTACGGCCTGAACGCCAGCGTCTTGTGCCGCAACGGTTCCCGGGGCAGGGCCATCGCCCGCCGCCTGCAGGCGGGCACCGTGAACGTCAACGACGGCTACGCCGCCGCCTGGTCCAGCCTCGATGCGCCGATGGGCGGCGTCGGCGTGTCGGGCGTGGGCCGCCGCCACGGGCTGGTCGGGCTGCTCAAGTACACCGAGGCCCAGAACATCTCCACCCGCTCGCACCTCCTCGACCTGGTGCAGCGCCCCAGCCGACCCAAGGAGTACGCCGAACGGCTGAGCGCCGCCCTCAAGCTGCAGAAGTACCTGCCCTTCTAGCACCGAACCCGCCCGGCGCCCTGCCGATGAGACAACGGGACGGGACCTACCGCCGCGGCCACTCGCGTAGGTCCTCCGGCATCGGTCTCCGGACCCGACCGCGTTGCCAAACGAGCCAACCCTTCACTTTCGGCCGAGCGCGTCCGACCTGCGCCGTATCAGCGCGAACCGGTCGCGCCAGGACCGCAAGGAGACTCCATGGACGCCACCACCAACACCGGCACGGGCCGCCGCCGGCTCGGCTACGTCGTGACGGCGCTCGCCGCGCTGGTTGTCGTCGGCCTGCTCACCATCGAGGGCTCGCGCGCCGCATTCAGCGCATCCACCGCCAACGGCTCCAACACCTTCAGCGCCGGCTCGGTAACCATCGCCGACGACGACGCCGGCTCGGTGATGTTCAACCTCGCCAACATGGTCCCGGGCACCACCGCGACCAAGTGCATCAACGTCACCTACACGGGTAGCGCCCCGGCCAACGTCAGGATGTACGGCACCGTCGGCGGGACGGGTCTTGGCACCTACCTGGACACCGTGATCGATGTCGGCACCGGCGCCACGGGGGGTTCCGGGCTCAGCTGCGCCAACTTCACCGGTGGTGTCAACGCTTTCAGCAACACCCTCGCCAACTTCGGCACCACGCACAGCAACTACGGAAACGGCAACGGCACCAACTTCGCCGGAGCCACCAACCCGACCACCCGCAGCTATCGGGTGCAGGTGACGTTGCAGGACAACACGCTTGCGCAGGGCAAGAACGCCAGCGCCACGTTCACCTGGGAAGCCCAGAACGTTTAGGGCCGGGCGACACCGCACCCCTCATGAACCCCCTGCCAGCACCCAGCCGGAAGGCCGCACGGGTCGCCCGCTTCGCGGCCGGCTCCTTGGGCTTGTTCGTGCTCGCCGTGGTGGCCTGGGGGTTGGTCATCGCCGTCGTGCCGGCCGCCGCCCTGCGGTGGGAGGCCGTGGTGGTCACCTCTGGCTCGATGGCCCCATCGCTGCGCCCGGGCGACCTGGTCATCGCCCAGCCGACGGACCGGCCGACCGACGGCATGGTTGCCGTGTTTCGGGCGGAGGGGCCCATCGCGCTGGCCAGCGTGCGTCGGGACGACGACACCATCAGGATCGTGGACGCCCGTCCCGACCACCTCGTGACCCACCGGATCACCGCAAGCAACGACGACGGCACCTACGTGACCAAGGGCGATGCCAACTCCGAGCCAGACTCGGATCCGCTTCGGAGCACCAACGTGGTGGGGGCCGGACGCATTCGGGTGCCGTTCCTGGGAAGCCCCATCATCTGGCTGCGCACCGGAGACTGGGCCCCGCTGGCATTCGTGGCGACGTGCCTGGCGGTCTGTGCCTGGCTGACCCGATACGCCGTGGATCCGCGGTTCGACCCGTGGGCCCCGCGGCGGTCGTCTCCACCGCAGCCGGAGAACGCCGCGTCCGCCCGACGGGTCGTTCGCCCCTGGTCGGTGGGCGCCGCGGCGCTGGGCCTGACCCTCGTCGTGGTTCCCTTCCGCTCGCTCCCGGCCGACGCGGCGTTCAGCGGAACCACCGGGAACGGGGCCCAGAGCTTCACCGCAGCCACCAGCTTCTGCCCCGGCACGATGATCCTGACCCCCACCGCCGACTCCTCGGTGCTGAAGGAGGACCCCAACGTCAACCACGGGACGCTGGACTGGCTGGGTGTCCGGGGCGAGGAGATCTACGACGAGCGCAGCTACATCAAGTTCCCCCTTCCCCCCATCCCAGCGGGCTGCAACGTGCTCGCCGCCGAGCTGAAGCTGACGACGAAGGTGTACCTGGCGGGACGAACCCACCGGGTGCGCCTCGCCTCCTCGGGCTGGGCCGAGGGGACCATCACGTGGAACAACCAACCGGGCGTCACCGGCCCCACGGTGAGCCGCCCCTCCTCGGCCACCACGCAAATCTGGGACGTGACCTCGCACATCGCCGCCTCCTACCCGGTCAACAACGGGCTCGTCATCGTCGACTCTGCGGAAGGCGTCGGTACCGACCTGTGGCAGGAGTATCGGAGCCGGGAAGGCGCCACCCCCCCGGAGCTGAAGGTTGCCTACGGATGAGCACGGCGACCCGCATCGACCCGCCGGTGGAGACACGCCAAGAAGCCACCGAGCCGCGTCGCCGGGCGTGGGCCGGCGCGCGACCCACACCCGTTTGGGGTGGCGTCTCCCGGGCTGCGGCCTTGCTGGCCTGGATGTACCTCACTGCGCAGCTGTGTCTCCTGGCCTGGGTGGCGATCCCCGCCCTCGTGCTGGGGTGGGAACCGCACGTCGTGACCAGCGCCTCCATGGCGCCCAAGATCCGGATGGGTGAGGTGGTGCTGTCCGCCCCGCCCTCCGAGCGCCAGCTCGAAACCGGCACCATCGTGGTGTTCGAGGACGAGCAACGAGGCGGCCTGGTGACCCACCGCGTGGTGGGTCAGGAGGCCGATGGCTCCTACCGCACACAGGGCGACGCCAACCCCACGCCAGATCAGCGCCCGGTGCCTTCCGAGCGCATCGTCGGGGTGGGCCGCCTGCTGGTGCCGATGGCCGGGCTCCCGGTCGTGTGGCTGCGAAGCGGGGCCGTGCTTCCCTGTGCCATCTGGGCGATGGTCGGGGTCGCCTGCATCGTCATCGCGCCGGGCAGGTCCCTTGCGCAACGCCTCCGCCGACGGAAGGCGTCCTCATGAGCTCCGACACGCCCGAGCAGCAGCGGGACGAGGAGGATCCCCACAGCGGGCCCGCCCTCGTGTCCATCGACCGAGCCCTGCGCCAACTCCGCCTGATCGTTGGGGCCGGAGTCATCCTGCAGTTCGTCGTGAGCGACCATGCCGGAAACCCCACGATTCGCACCGCTGCGGTCGCCGCAGCGGTCGCCCTGGCGGTCGGACTGGTCAACCTCATGTCGCTCCGGTCGGCCACCTCCACCAGCGCACGCAGCCGCACCGCACTCCAGCTGGGAGTGCTGGCCGCCGACGCGCTGTTCACGCTCATGATCGTGGGCGAGATCGACCTACTCGACCCCGAGGTATCCTGGGCGCTCCTGATCATTCCGGTCCTCGAGGCGGCGCTTCGGTTCCGCCTGCGAGGCGCCATGGCCCTCTGGCTGGCCCTCTCGCTGGCCTACGTGGCGCGAGAGCTGGCCATCCCGCCGAACTTCGACGATCCGCTCACGGTGTCGACCTTCCTCGCCATGGTCCAAACGTTGCTGTACCGCGCGGGGATCGTGCTGTTGGTCGCCGTTCCGGGTGGGTACCTGTCGGATCAGCTGGTCAGGGCCATCGACGAGCAGCGTCAGGCCCAGCTGGAGGCCTCGCGGCGAAGCTCGTTGCTGGTCAAGGTGGTCGATGCGGGTCATCGGCTCGGCCGCCTCGGCGCCGAGTTTCAGCAGGAGGTGGTCTCGGCCGCCCTGGAACTGGGCTTCGACCACGCCGATTGGTGCCATCAAGACGAGTGGGGGGTATGGGCCGACTCGCATGCCGCCACAGCAAGCGGCGGCGGCGAGTTGCCGCCCGCGTCCTGCATTGCCGAAACCCTGGAGCAGGCGACGCGGGAATCTCGCACCTACCTGGTCGGTCCGGCCGAAGGCGAGGACGAACTCGGCGACCTGCTGGTCGCCAATGGACTCGGGGTCATGGTCCTCTGCCCGGTGCCCGGCCACCAGGGCTCGCCGGCTGTGCTCCGGGCCGCCGTGAACGCCGACGCCACTCCCCCGGACAGCCTCATCGAGTGCCTCGAGCTGTTGGCAGGGCAGATGAGCGTCGCACGGGACAATAGCGGGCTGGTCGGCCGGCTCAAGCAGGCGCACCGTGACCTCGAGCACCAAGCCACCCACGACAACCTGACCGGGTTGGCCAACCGCCTCCTGTTCACGCGGCGGCTGTCCTCGGCGTTGGCCACGGCCGAGACCGCGCGAGGCGGCAGGCCCTTGTCCATCCTCTTCATCGACCTCGACCGGTTCAAGGAGGTGAACGACACCCTGGGCCACGACGTGGGCGATCAGCTCCTGGTGGAGGTGGCCAAGCGGCTGACCCAGTGCGTGGAGGCCAACTGGACCGTCGCCCGGCTCGGCGGCGATGAGTTCATCATCCTGCTTCCCAATACCGATGAGGGAGGCGCAGCGGCAGCAGCCTCCCTCATCGGCACCACGCTCAATCAGTCGGTCACGCTGGGCGGCCACTCGGTCGGCCTCTCCGGCAGCATCGGCGTGGTGACCACGAGCGGCGGCGACGACGGTGCCGAGCTGATGCGTCGCGGCGATGTCGCCATGTACCAGGCCAAGGCACACGGTCGCTCAACCTGGCGCGCCTATTCCCCGGAGTTGGACCGCGACAACAGGTCCCGCAACGGCATGGCCCTGTCGTTGCGTCGGGCGCTCGACCAACACGAACTCTCGGCCGACTACCAGCCGGTTGTTCGCGTCTCCGACGGGGCGATCGTGGGGTTGGAGGCGCTGGCCCGGTGGACCGATCCCCAGCACGGGACGATCACGCCGGCGCAGTTCATCCCGGTCGCCGAGGACTCGGGCCTGATCGACGAGCTCGGGTGCTTCATGCTGGACGAGGCGTGCGCTCGGGCGAACGCGTGGCAGCGGACCTTCCCCAGCCACGAGCTGTCGATCTCGGTCAACGTCTCTCCGCACCAGGTTCAGCGAGATGGGTTCGTTGAGTTGGTCATGTCCATGCTCGCCCGTCACCGCATTCCGCCTCACCACCTGATTCTGGAACTCACCGAACGCGTGATGATCGAGGCGGAGGTTCGGGAGGTACTCGAGCAACTCCGGGCCCGCAACATCAGGATCGCCATCGACGACTTCGGTGCCGGCCACGCGTCCATCGGATCCCTCTGGCGGCTTCCGATTGACATCCTGAAGATCGACCGGTCCTTCGTCGGCGGTGCGGGCGACAACCCCCGAAGGCTCGCGATTCTGCGTTCGATGGTGCAGATCGGCCATGACCTGGGCATGACCGTGGTTGCCGAGGGAGTCGAAACCGGCACCGACCTGGAGGTGCTTCGTCAGTTCGGCTGCGACGCGGTGCAGGGCTACCACCTGTTCCGCCCCATGAGTGCCGACTCGGTCACCCAGGTGCTCAGTCGGCCCGCTCCGCCGGTGGAGGCACCGTCGGAACGGCCGCCCGCTGCGCAAGCGGCGGTGCCCGGCCCGCTCGGGCGGGTGAGCTGACATGCCGATCGCGTTCCAGCCGTCGGAGCCACCCGGCCTGCAGCGCTCCCGTGCGGCCGAGGAGCAGGCGACACTCGACGCCGCCCGGCTGATCACCTTCGCCGTGACGGCGTTGCTCATCAGCTTCCTGGTGATCGGCCGCACCAGTTCGTTCCTGGACACGAGCGCACTGGCATCGGGCAGCACGATCGAGTCCGGCCGAGTGGAACTCCACGACGACGACCACGGTGCCACGCTCTTCGACCTCCCGGCCCTCCTCCCCGGAACCCCGGTGAGCAACTGCCTCGAGGTGGCCTACAGCGGCAGCGAGTTCGACGGCGAGGTCCTCTTGACCAGCAAGGGCGGCGGCGAACTTGCGCCCTACCTGGACACCGAGATCCTGGTGGGTGAGGGCGGTGGATTCGGTGAATGCAACGGATTCCGGCCCAACGGAACCGTCTTTGACGGCACGCTCGAGGAACTGGCGTCCGAGCACGGTGTCGACGGGCGCCCGCTCCAGGCGTTCTCGCTCGACCGGGCCAGGGTGGTCAGGACCTTCAAGTTCACCTTCACCCTGCGCGACGACCCGCGGGCGGAACGGGGCACGGCAACCACCTCGTTCGAGTGGTCCGTCGATGCCTGAGCACGGGCGGGGCCCCTCCGGTGTCCTCAGCGCCGTCAGGCTCCTCCCCATGGCCCGTTGCGGGCGCTTTCTCGGGTGATCCGCTTCACCTAGCATCGGGCCGGGCGTAGCGCGGGTTCGCGTTGAGCCATGGGCCCGGGAGTCTCGGGCTCGGAAGGACCGTCCGTGACCGTGAACGTCGTGACCACGTGGATCTACCTGGTGATCGCCGTCGTGCTCATCGTCATGGTCGTGCCCCAGTGGCAGCGGGCGGGCCAGGAGTACCTGGAGGAGATCTTTGCCGACGACGATCGGGCCCACGCCGTGAATCGAATGCTGGTCACCGGGCTGTCGCTCATCACCATGTCGCTCGCACTGTTCATCTCCGGAATCGGCTCGCCCTCGGACCCGGCGGGGATGGTGCGTGCCCTGGTGCTGCGGATCGCCACCCTGTTGCTGTTGCTGGGCGTGGTCTATGCCGTGAACCTGGGCGCCTACTACCTGTTGGCCCAGCGCATCAGCAAGGAACGGGCCGAGGACGCCGAGGCCGGAGTGCCACAGCCATGAACCCTCGCTGCCATGGCGTCCCCGCCACGCCGACCATGATGGGTTCGGCCCCGTGAACGATCTCAGCACCATCCTGGTGCCGACGTTTGTCTACGGCGGGGTGGCCCTGGCGCTCATCGCATTCCTTGGCCCCTTGATGCGGGCCAGCGGGCAGACCTACCTGGAGGACGTCTTCGACGAGGACACCGCCACCAACATCAACAACATGTTGCTGGCGGCCGGGGCACTGGTGACCATGGCGATGGCCCTGTTCATGGTGGCCCTGCCGGCGCCCGACGGCAGCGCCGCGTCCATCCGCGTGCTGATTTCCCGGGTTGCGTTGTTGTTGTTGATCGCGGGCGTCGCACACTTGCTGAACCTGGCCGCCTTCGGCGCAGTGCGCCGCTACAAGCGCACCCAGGAACGCAAGAAGGCCTAGGCAGCGCGCCTCCAACCGCCGGCAAACTCCCCGGGCGACGTCGTGCTACGAGCGCAGGGTGGCGCCCAGCCGTTGCGCACCGGCCACCAGGGCCGCACGGGCAGCGGTCACCTCGTCGTCGGCCAACGTGCGATCGGGCGCCCGAAGCACGACCGAGAACGCCAGCGACTTCTGCTGCGCCCCCACGGCGTCGCCACGGAACTCGTCGAAGAGCTCGAGGCGCTCCAGCAGGTCGCCCCCGGCCTCGGTCAGCGCCGACCGCAGGCGTGCTGCGGGAACCTCGGCGTCCATCACGAACGCCAGGTCCATCACGGCTGCCGGGTAGCGGCTGACCGGCCGTGCCCGGGCAGGTGGGTGCGGGATGGCCAGCAGCGCGTGGAGGTCGAGGCGCAACCAGCCCACCCGCTCGGCCACTCCGGCGGCCTCGAGCACCGTCGGGTCGACCTCGCCCACCTCGCCGATCGGGTGAGGTGACGCCCCGGCGCCTCGCACCAGCACGGCCGCCGATCGGGTGGGATGCAGGCCGGGCAGGGGGGCGAAGTCCTGGTCCAGGTCGGGCGCAGCGAAGCCCAGGGCGTCGAGCAGCACCCCCAGCAGCTCGACGGCCTCGGGCGCCTCCGCACCGCCGAGCACCACACCCAGGTCGGTTCGCTCACCATCCAGCACCGTGTCGGCGCTGAGCGGGTCCTCCACCATCGAACGGCCCGGGAACACGGTTCCCATCTCGTAGAGGTGAAGGCCGGTCGAACGGGTGCGGGCGTTGGCGGCCAGGGTCTCCACCAATCCCGGCAGCAGGCTTGGGCGCAGCACCGCCTGCTCGGCCACCAGGGGGTTGAGCAGGCCGGGGGCCCCCACCTCCTCCAGCTGGTAGCGGGCCAGCGATTCCTCGGAGATGAACGGCAGGGGCGCCACTTCGGTGAAGCCGCGCCCCACCAGCGTCCGGCGCAGCAGGCGGGTGTCGGCCTGGGTCGGGCTCAGCGACCCAACGAAGGGCGACGACACCGTGTGCCGGGGAAAGGTGTTGTAGCCCTCCAGGCGAGCCACCTCCTCGATCAGGTTGATCTCCTCGACGACATCGGGACGCCATGTCGGCACGGTGACGGCCAGATCCTCGCCGCTCGCCCCGACGGCTGGCGGGGCCGCCACGAATCCAATGGACTCGAGGTGGGCCGCCACCTGGGCCGTGGTGAGCGAGCCGCCCGTGATGCGGTTGACCTGGGCGGTCCGCAACGAAAGCACCGCCGGTGTGGGCGCCCCGCCCTCCTCGTCGATGATGCCCGGGTGCAACTGGGCCCCGGCGATCTCCACCAGCAGCTGGGCCGCCCGGGCCGCGGCCAGCGGCGGCATGGCCACGTCGGCACCCCTGCGAAAGCGTGTACCGGCCTCCGAGTGGAGGTTGAGGCGGTCCGTGGTCACCTGGATGCGTTCGGGCCGCCACCACGCCAGCTCCAACAGGACGTCGGTGGTGGTGTCGGAGATCTCGGTGGAGGCCCCGCCCATCACCCCGGCGATGCCGACCGGCGCGTTGGTGGCATCGGCGATCACGCCGTCGCCGGCGCTGAGGGTGCGGGTTGCGCCATCGAGGGTCTGGACGGTCTCTCCGTCGACGCCGTCGCGCACCACCAGCTTGCCTTCGGGCAGCTTGGCCAGGTCGTAAGTGTGGCTGGGTTGCCCCAGCTCCAGCATCACGTAGTTGGACACGTCCACCACCGCCGAGATCGGCCTCATGCCGGCCGCAACGAGCCGTTGGGTCATCCACCGGGGAGCCGCCGCAGCCGGGTCGATGCCCGACAGCACGCAGGCCACGAATCGGCCGCACAGCTGCGTGTCGGCGACGTGCACGGAGGCCAGCTGCGAGGCATCGACCCCGGACGTGGGCACCCGGGGGTGGGGAATCGAGAACGGCACCCCGAAGTACGCCGCCAGGTCGCGAGCCACTCCGGCGATCGAGAGCGCGTCCGGCCGGTTGGCCTCCACCTCCAGCTCGATGACGGTCTCGGCGCTCACTCCTAGGGCCTGACCGACGGCGGCGCCCAGCGGAAGGTCGCCGCTGAGGTGCAGGATGCCCTCGTGATCATCACCCAGGCCCAGCTCCTTGGCCGAGCTCAGCATGCCGTTGGACCATTCGCCCCGCATCTTGCGCCGGGCGATCTCCATGCCGTCAGGCATGACCGTGCCGATGGTGGCCAGCGGCACCAGGATGCCCACCTCCAGGTTGGACGCCCCGCAGGCGATCTGCAGCGGCCGACCGTCCCCGGCGTCGACATCCACCAGGCGGATGCGGTCGGCGCCGGGATGTGCGCGCACGTCGAGCACCTTGGCCACCACGACACCGTCGAGGCTCGAACCGACGGTCTCGACGGACTCGACCGACAACCCCAGAGCACCGCACGCCTCGGCGATGCGCGCCGGGTCGTCGGGCAACTCGGCGAACTCGTTCAACCAGCTGAGGACAACTCTCATAGTGCTCCAGTTGGGCAGGCTGCCAGTCGGGTAGCGGGGCGAATGGTGTCGGGTGCGCTGCGGCGTCAGTCGGGAACGGCCGGGGGGGTACGCTCAGAACTGCGAGAGGAAGCGGATGTCGTTGCGCTCGAATTCGCGAATGTCGGAGACGTCGTGGCGCATCTTGGCCAGCCGGTCGATGCCGAAGCCGAAGGCGAACCCGGCCCACTCCTCGGGGTCGATGCCGCCGTTTCGCAATACCGTGGGATGCACCATGCCGCACCCGCCGATCTCCAGCCACGCGCCGCCCGGCACCCGCATGTCCACCTCGGCGGACGGCTCGGTGAAGGGGAAGTAGCTGGGACGAAAGCGCGTCTCGAACTCGGTGCCGAAGTAGGCCTTGATGAACGCGTCGATCGTGCCGGCCAGGTGGCCCAGCGTGATGTGGCGGTCCACCACCAGCCCCTCCAGCTGGTTGAGGGCAGCCAGGTGGGTGGCGTCGGTGCGCTCGTTGCGGTACACCCGGCCGGGCATGACCGCATAGATGGGGGGTCCGCCGCGCTCTGCGGCCACGGCGCGCATGTGCCGGATCTGCACGGGGCTGGTGTGGGTGCGAAGCACGTAGTCACCCGGTTCACCGACGTCGAGGTGGAACGTATCGTGCATGCCTCGCGCCGGATGGTGCGCAGGAATGTTGAGCGCCTCGAAGTTGAACCAGTCGGTCTCCAGGTCGGGGCCCTCAGCCACCTCGAAGCCCAGGCCGACGAAGATGTCCTCCAGGCGTTCCCGCGTGGCGGTCACCGGATGCACGTGGCCCCGGCTGACCGGTTCGACGAAACGGGTGAGGTCGAGCGCCTCGGCCTGCAGGCGCTCCCGCTGCTCCGCAGCGGCCAGCTCGGCCTTGCGCGACTCGATGGCCCGCAGCAGCGCCTCCTTGGCTGCATTCAGCGCCGCACCCGCCTCGCGTCGTCGCTCCGGGTCCATCGCACCCAACGAGCGGCGGGCCTGCGACAGCTCCGACTTCTTGCCCAACAGGTGGATCTCCACCTCGGCCAGCTCGGCAACCGTGGCCGCTCCCAGCACCGCAGAGTGGCCCGCCTCCATGATCCGTGTGGCCTCGACGCTCATGGCAACATCATCGCGGCTGCCGGCCCGCCGGCCGAATTTCTTCTCGTCTCCCCGGTTGCGCCGCCGGAGGCGACGGGGCATGCCGTCACGAGAGAATCCGGGCCTGGCGGGCGGCCTCGAAGGCAACCACTGCGCCGGCGACGGCCACGTTCAGCGACTCCACGCCCGAGGCCATGGGGATGCTGACGCGCTGGGAACAACCGGCCACAACCGACGACGGCACCCCCTGGCCCTCGGACCCCAGCACCAGCGCGGTGCGACCGGACCAGTCGATCTCCTCCGGCGGCACTCCGCCCGGTGCCGCCGCCACCACCATGGTTCCGCCCTCCACCAGCCGGTTCACCGCCGAGGCAGCGTCGTCGATCTCCGCCACCGGGTGCCGAAGCGCCCAGCCGGCTGAGGCCCTCAGCGCCTTGGGGGCCCACGGGTCGGCCGAATTGAGGTCGACGAGGAGGCCGGGGCCGCCGGCTGCCGCAGCGATTCGAACGAGCGTGCCCACGTTGCCGGGGTCCTGCACGCCCGCGCCGATCAGCAGCGGCACGCCGCCCGCATGGCCATCAAGGAGCGAGGCGGGATCGGCCGCGGGGCGGTCGACCAGCCCCACGACCCCCTGGGAGGTGTCCGCGTCCAACAATCGATCGAGCACCCCTGGCGAGACCGCCTCGAGGGGAACGCCCTGTCGGTCGGCCGCCACCACCAGGTCGCCCACGGCCTCGCCGGCTGCCGCACGGAGGTCGTAGATCAGCCGCTGCGGTGGGGGGCCGTGCTCAAGCAGCTCGGCCAGCACCTTGGTGCCCTCGACGGCCACCACCCCGGCGCTCCGACGCGAACTGCGGCGCCGAAGAAGGCGCCGCAGCTCGGTGATATGGGGATGCTTGGCCCCGATGGTCCGCACCTCGGCGGCCCGCTGGGGTTCCAGGGGCGACCGCTTCAGGACGCAGCTTCCTCGATCTGGCCGGCGGCATCGCGGGCCACGGCCACCAGGGCGGCAAACGCTGCCGGCTCGTTCACGGCAAGATCGGCCAGCACCTTGCGGTCCACCGTCACCTCAGCTGCCTTCAGCCCGGCGATGAAGCGGCTGTAGCTCATGCCCTCGGCACGGCAACCGGCGTTGATCCGCTGGATCCACAACTTGCGGAACTCGCCCTTGCGGGCCCGGCGGTCGCGGTAGGCGTACTGGCCGGCGTGCATGACCGACTCGTTGGCGGACTTGAAGGTACGGCTGCGATTGCCGTAGTGGCCCTTCGCGCGCTCCATGACGGTGCGGCGCTTCTTGCGGGCATGGACACTTCGCTTCACACGGGCCATGACGGGGCTCCTTGTCTTCGTTCGTTCGGCTGAACTGGTGTGGGGGCAGGGCAGGGTCTGGCCGTCGATCGGCCAGATGTCGGCAGCGCGTCCTAGCGCTTGGCCAACATGCGCAGGGCCTTGTCGCGGTCGCCACCCGTGACCTCGGCCTCGCGCCCCAGGCGGCGCTTGCGGGCAGAGGACTTCTTCTGCAGGAGGTGGTTCTTGTTGCGGTGTCGACGCATGAGCTTGCCCGAACCCGTGACCTTGAAGCGGGCCTTTGCCCCTCGGTGGGTCTTCATCTTCGGCATGGCGGTCTCTCCTCCCGGCGGGGGCCGGTGACTGGCGCCCGGACTCGGGCGAGATGATGGATGTCGTTGGCTGCGGTGGCCCGCAGCGGGGGTCAGGCCTCGGTGGTGGCGGAGACGACCGGCTCCTCGGCCTGGGTGGCCTCGGCGGATGCCTCTGATGGGTCAGGTGTCGGCTGCGCCGCCTCGGCCGGAGCCTCGGCACCGTCGGTGCCGGCATCGCCCTCTGATGCGGTCGTGGCCGGTGCGGCAACCTCGGCCTGGGCCGCTGCGGCGGCTGCGGCCTCGGCTTCGGCCTTCTTCAGCTCTGCGGCGTACGCGGCCTGGGCCTTCTTGTCGGGGCCCAGCACCATGGTCATGTTGCGGCCATCCTGCCGGGGCGGATTCTCCACCCGTGCCAGGTTCTTCACCTGCTCGGCGATGCGGTTCAGGATCTTCATGCCCTGCTCGGGATGCTGCATCTCGCGGCCCCGGAACATGATCGTGACCTTGACCTTGTGGCCCTCTTCCAGAAACTCGGTGACCTTGCGGGTCTTGGTGGAGAAGTCGCCGACGCCGATCTTGGGCCGGTACTTCATCTCCTTGACCACGATGTTGGTCGACTTCTTCCGGGATTCCTTGGCCCGTTGCTGTTCCTCGTACTTGAACTTGCGGTAGTCCATGATGCGGACCACCGGTGGGTTGGCCTTGTCGGCCACCTCCACCAGGTCGAGATCGAGGTTGCGGGCGAGGCCAAGGGCCTCGGGAAGCGGGCGGATGCCCAACTGCTCTCCGTCGGGATCGATCACCCGCACCTCGCGGGCTCGTATCCGATCGTTGATCCGTGGTTCGTCGGCTGGCGGTGCTATGACCGATCACTCCTCAACAACACACGTCCTTTCGTAGGTGTGGTTCTGCGGCTGTCTGCGTGAACCCGTGAAACGGGCCCCTCCACTCGGTCCCGCACTGGGCGGAGCGATTCGCTACCGGACCGGGGAAACCTCGGAGCACCGGGCGCGAACACAAGAAACCGCGCCGCCGGGCTCGACAAGGTCGAGTTCCGTTGGATCGACCCGGGCAGCTCAAGCGCTTCCCAGGTGGGGGCAGGCCCCGCTTCCTGTAGTGAGGGACTGCACCCTACAGCACGGCTGCACCACCAACCACCCCGAGGCTCGCAGCGCCACCCGAACTGGGGACACCTGGTAGGCCCCTGACCCCGGAATCAATCCCCACTTCGCAGCGCCACCCGAACTGGGGACACCTGGTGGGCCCCTGACCCCGGAATCAGTCCCCACTTCAATCTCGGTCTGACGGCGCGACGTCCCACGGCGTAGCGTCGCCGGGAAGCGCACCTGCGCTGGGATGCCACACGGGCACCACACGACCGACCCGGCTCGATCCAACCCCGGAACACGAGCCAACGACGACCGGGAGACCACCATGCCCACCCTCTGGACACCCGATGGCGAGCGCAACGTCGAGCGGGAGACCCCGCCCCCCGCCTCCGCTGCCGAGGCGGAGCGGCCGGCTTCCGGTCCGCAGTCAGCCGCATCGCAGAGCAGCGAGCCGGGCCCCGCCGGCGCCGACGACAGCCCGCTCTCGGCCACCGAGCTGCGGGCTCAGGCGGAGGCCATGGGCATCGACCTGGACTCCCTGAGCCCCGAGGAACGGGCGCAGGCCGAAGCCGCCGTGGCCGACATGGTGGAGACCCGGGCCCGGCTGGCCCAGTCGCCGGCCGCCGAGGTGATCGCCAACCACCTCATGGGGTTCTACGAGCTGGCCGCCATCCACCTCAGCAAGGAGGCGCCCGGGTTTGCCGATGCGGCCCTGGCCATCGATGCGCTGCGGGCCGTGCTGGAGCGAGTGGGCGACCGGTTGGGCGAGGCGGGCCCGGTCCTCACGCAGGCCCAGCAGCAGATTCAGATGGCCTTCGTGCAGGTGAAGGACCAGCACGCCACCAACGGTGCGCCGGACCCGGGCGAACCCTCGGGAAACGGCGCGAGCGACGCCGCTCCAGCCGAGGGCGGCTCGGAGGGCAAGCCCGGCTCGGATGGCGGGGCCGACCCGGACGGGGACCAGTAGGTGGAATCCGGCTCCCCGTTCGCCCCCACGGGGCCGCTGCTCGGCACCGTGGAGCGCTTCGACACCCACTCCTGCCTGGGCGAGGTGGTCGACGCCGCCGGTCGAACGTGGCCGTTTCAGTGCACCGCGCTGGTGGACGGAACGCGGGAGGTGGCCCCCGGCACCGAGGTGACCTTCGTGGTCGTGCCCCGCAACGGCGGGCGCCTCGAGGCCGATCGACTCGTCACCCGCTGAACGTCCGAGGTCGGAGTCAGATCGGGGTCAGGCCAGGTGGTCGGTGACTTTCGCCAGCACCCGTGCGGTTTCGATGGCTGCCATGGCCGCCTCAAAGCCCTTGTTGCCGGCCTTGGTGCCGGCCCGCTCGATGGCTTGGTCGATGGTCTCGGTGGTGAGCACCTCGAAGATCACGGGCACGCCGGTCTCGGCCGCCACTCGAGCGATTCCCGCCGCCGCCTGACCGGCGACGTGCTCGTAGTGGTCGGTGGAGCCCTTGATGACGGCACCCAGGGTGATCACGGCATCGAAGCCCCCGCTGGCGGCGCAGCGCTTGGCCACGACCGGGATCTCAAAGGCGCCGGGCACCATGACCACCGTGATGTCGTCCTCAGACACACCGTGTCGGAGGAGCCCATCGCGAGCGCCCTCCAGCAGGCGCGTGGTGATGAGGTCGTTGAACCGTCCCACCACCACCGCGATGCGCAGCTCGGAACCGTCGAGGGACCCTTCCAGCACGTTCATGGTGTCGCTCCTTCGTGATCGTCGTCGGGATCGCCCAGGCCGTCAAGAAGGTGGCCCATCCGCTCCCGCTTGGTTTGCAGGTAGCGCAGGTTCTCCGGGTTGGGGATGGACTCGATGGGAACCCGATCGGAAATCTGCAGACCGAACCCCTCCAGCCCGCCGTACTTGGTCGGATTGTTGGTCATCAGCCGCATGGTGGTGACGCCGAGGTCGTTGAGGATCTGCGCGCCGATACCGTACTCCCGCGAGTCAACCGGCAAGCCCAGCGCCTCGTTGGCCGCCACGGTGTCGAGGCCCTCGTCCTGAAGCGAATAGGCCCGGATCTTGTGACCGATGCCGATTCCTCGGCCCTCGTGCCCGCGCAGGTACACCACCACGCCGATGCCCTCCGCTGCCACCTGCGCCATGGCGGCATCCAATTGCACCCCGCAATCGCAGCGAAGGCTCCCGAACACGTCGCCGGTGAGGCACTCGGAGTGCACGCGCACCAACACGTTCGGCTCGCCGGAAACCGCTCCGCGCACCAATGCCACGTGTTGCTGACCATCGAGGGTGGATTCGTAGGCGTAGCAGGTGAAATCGCCCCACGCCGTGGGGATGCGGGCCTCGCCGATGCGACGGACCAGCTTCTCGTTCTGACGCCGATAGCGGATCATCTGGGCGATGGACACCATCTTCAGGTCGTGCTCGACACAGAACTTCTCCAGGTCCGGCACCCGAGCCATGGTGCCGTCGTCGTTGACGATCTCGCACAGCACCCCGGCGGGGAACATGCCGGCCATGCGGGCCAGGTCGACGGCGGCCTCGGTGTGCCCCGCCCGCTTCAGTACCCCGCCTTCGGAGTACCGCAACGGGAAGATGTGGCCCGGACGCGACAGGTCCTGGGGCCGCGTCGCCGGGTCGACCAAGGTGGCAATCGTGCGGCTCCGGTCGGCGGCGGAGATGCCGGTGGAGACGTCGTCGATGGCGTCGACGGTGTAGGTGAAGGCGGTGCGCTGGCTTTCGGTGTTGTTGTCGCGCACCATCAAGGGGATCTGGAGGTCGTCCAGCCGGTCGCCGGTGAGCGAGACGCAGATCACCCCCGAGGTGTAGCGAACGAAGAACGCCACCGCCTCCGGGGTTGCCGCCTCCGCGGCAATGATGAGATCGCCCTCGTTCTCTCGGTCCTCGTCGTCCACGACCACCACGGGCTCGCCGCGGGCAATGGCCGCTATGGCCTCAGGGATGGAGGCGAAGGTCGAGCCCTCGCGGCCCGCTTCGTCAACCGATTCAGCCATGGCTGTGCTCCTCATTCGCCGGGCGGGGGCCCAGCATCGACTCGACGTATTTGGCCACGACGTCCACCTCCAGGTTCACGTACTCCCCCGGCGTTCGGCCACCCAGGTTGGTGACCTCCGCCGTGTGGGGGATGACCGCGACAGCGACGACGCCGTCGCTCAGCGAGGCCACGGTGAGGCTGACCCCGTCGAGGGTGACCGATCCCTTCTCCACCAGGTAGCGACCCAGCCCGTCGGGAACCGCCACCTCGAGGTTCGGGGCGGGTGCCAGCACCTTCGCCACTCCGTCGACATGGCCTTGGACCAGGTGACCGCCCAGCCGGTCCGCCAACCGCAACGGCCGCTCCAGGTTGACCGGGTCGCCGACGACGAGATCGCCGAGGTTGGTCCGACGGGCGGTCTCCTCGGAGATGTCGGCCTCCCACCAGCCGTCACCGTGTGCCACCACCGTCAGGCAGCAGCCGTTGACGGCGATGGAGTCACCCAGCGAGACGTCGTCCAGAACCAGCGTTGCGCCAACGCGCACCCGGTCACCGTCGCGCCGCTCCAGGCGGCCGAGCTCCTCCACGATCCCGGTGAACACCGCTAGGCCCCCTGCTCCGCCGGCTCGGACTCGGGGGCGGGCGCGCTGCGCGGCACCAACTCCACTCGAACGTCACCACCCAGGCGCTCGACGGAAACGATGTCGCCCCTCCACAGTTCCGAGAGGCTCCAGGCACCCGGGCCGGCGAACAGGCTGCGGGCGTCATCGCCACCGAACAGCGCCGGCGCCAGGTAGATCAGGTAGCGGTCGACCAGGCCGGCCCGGTGAAACGAGCCCGCCACTGCGGCGCCGCCCTCGATGAGCACCTGCACCATCCCGCGGTCGGCCAGCTGGGCCAGGATGGTCCCCGGCTCGCCGCTCAGTTCCAGGCAGGGATGCACCAGGGCACCCTCGGGGGCCGTTCCCAGGACCACCCGGGTGGGGTTGAACGACTCGGGCCGGGTGCCCGACGGGGGCTGCCAATCGCGAACCGTGAGGTTGGGGTTGTCGCTCCGCACGGTGCCGGCACCGACGATGATGGCGTCGCTCTCCGCCCGGAGGCGGTGCCCGTCGCTGCGGGAGGCGGGGGAGGTGATCCATCGGGACGACCCGTCAGGGGCGGCGGTATACCCATCGAGGGACGCCGCCAGCTTGAGGACGACGTAGGGCCGGCCGGTGCGACGCTGGTGCAGGTAGGGGGCGAGTTGGGCCTCCACCTTGTCGGCAACCACCCCAACCTCGACCTCGATTCCCGCCTGTCGCAGCCGGTCGATGCCGGCGCCGTTGGTGCGGGGATCGGGGTCGATGACCCCCACCACGACGCGGGCCAGCCCTGCCTCAGCGATGGCGTCCGCACACGGCGGGGTGCGCCCATGATGGGCGCACGGTTCGAGCGTGACGTACATGGTTGCGCCCGCAGCACGGGCGCCGGCACGCTCGATGGCCACCGCCTCGGCGTGGGCCTCGCCCGGAGCCCGGGTGGCGCCCGAAATCAACTCGCCGTCGGCGGTCACCAGAATGGCGCCCACCCAGGGATTGGGAGTGGCCACCCAGCGCGCGTCGGCCCCGGCTGCGATGGCCCGCAACATGAGTTCCCGGTCCCGCGGCGTCGTGCCCGGTTCGGATTGGCTCATCGTGGCGTGCTCCGGTTCTGGTCGCAGCAGAGGGGTGCGAGGCGGGCCCCGGTCGAATTCCTTACGACCGTATCAGGAACGACCAGAGCACCGGCAACGGGTTGCCCCGGCCTCAGTCAGTGGGATGCGGATCCTGGTGGCCGGACATCAGCGCCACCGCATGGGGCACCACGTCCAACACGGCATCGATTGTCTCGATCGCCCCCTTGGGCGACCCGGGGAGGTTCAGGATGAGTGCCCGGCCCCGGACGCCCGCGACGCCGCGGCTGAGGCGGTTGAGCGGCGATGCGGTGGCCATGGCCGTGGTAAAGCCGGGCGCCGTCTTGTCCAGAATGCGCCTGGTGCCCTCCGGGGTCTCGTCCCGGTGGCCGAAGCCGGTGCCGCCGGTGGTGGCGATGAGGCCCACGAAGTTCAACGCCATGTAGGACAAGGTGTTGGAGACCCGCTCCACGCCGTCGGCGATCACCCGGTGTTCCAGCACCTCGAACCCCGCCGCTTCGAGGTGCGCCGCCAGCTCGACGCCCGAGACATCCTCCCGGGTACCTGCCACCACCCGGTCGGAGACGGTCAGCACCTTGGCCTGGGGCCGCCTGGGCAACGGCGCCGAGTCGTCGGGGTGAGACCCGTGATGGTCGGCGTCGGAAGGACCGTTCGTTGCCCCGGCGTCGACTGTCATCGGTCTCCCTACGTGCTCGGTGGTGTGCAGCAGCCACCGGGGATGCTAGTGCGGTCGGCCCGCAGCTACTCAGTCCGCAGCACTGGGCGCATCGGTGCGTCGCCGCAGGCGCGCCAGCACCATGCCGTCGGTTCCCGCCGCCTGCGGGAGCAGCTGCCAGGCCGGGCCATCGGCCCGCCACGGCCGCTGCATCGCGCCGGTCGGCTCGAACTCCGGGTGGCCTGCGAGAAACCCCTCGACGACGTCCCGCCCCTCGGCCACCGTCAGCGTGCACACGCTGTACACCAGCGTACCTCCGGGGGCCACCAGAGGAGCCGCCGAGCGAAGCAACGCGGCTTGGAGCGCCGCGAGGTTGGTGGGGTCCTCGGGAGCCACCCGCCACCGCAGGTCGGCCCGGCGATGCATCACCCCCAACCCCGAGCACGGCGCGTCCACCAGCACGCGCTCTGCGCTCGCCGGCCGAAACGGTGCCGCGACCCCGTCGGCCTGCACGGTGAGCACGTCGGCACCGAGCGCCGCCGCGTTGTTGGCCACCAGGCGGGTCCTGTGCGCGCGCAGGTCGCCGGCTACCACCGTTGCCCCGGCAGCAGCCAGGCCGGTGGCCTTGCCGCCGGGCGCCGCGCACAGGTCGTAGACCAGCTCTCCCGGCTGCGCCCCGACCGCGTCGGTGACCCAGGCCGAGGCCCGATCCTGGGTGTAGCCGTCCGCCCGTGCGGTGGGGGCCACCGGCTGGTTCATGGCAATCAGCGCCTCCCGGGCGGCCGCCTCACCCAAATCGGCCCGGAGGCGCTCGACGATCCAATCGGGATACGACAGCTCCTCACCCAGGCCGGCCCAGCGCGGCGGGGCCGACCGGTCGATGTTTCGCAGGACGGCGTTGACCAGCCCGCGCCACCGCTTCGGGGTGGCGCCCACCGTGGTGCTCACCGCAGCGTGGGCCGGGAAGCCCGCGTCCAGTTGGTAGGCGCCGAGGCGCAGCGCTCGCAGGGCCACGTCGGCCGGTGCCCGGTCGAGGAACGGCTCCACCATGGCCGCCAGACGGCGACGCTGGCGCACGGTGCCGTAGGTCAACTCCGTGACCAACCGGCGATCGGCCGGCGAAAGGTCCGACCGGTCCAGCGCGCGTGGCACCACCAGGTTCGCCCAGGCACCGTCGTCTTCGACTCGGGCGAGCAGTTCCAGCGCCAGGCGGCGGGGCGCCACGCCGGGTGCCGCCGCGCCGCTGGAGTTGCGCCGGTCGGTGGTCGGCCGAGGCCTAGCCACCCAGGCGCTCCCCCGGCTCGGGGCGGAACCCGCGCAGGAACTCATCGGCGCTCTGGCGGGCCCTGCCCGCCAGCTGCACCTCGATCAGCCGCAGGGCACCGCCGGCGGCGCCGACGACGTCGCCGACCAACACGCCCGGCTGGAGCGGCTTCGCGGCCGCCTCGGAGTCGTCGGCGATCACGTCCGCACGCCACACCTTCAGGCGTTCGCCCCGCAGCGTCGTCCATGCCCCGCCCACCCTCACCCGGCGGCCCAGTTCGACGGCGCCGGCCTCGCCGAAGCGCAGCTCGAGGTCCTCGTTCGTGAGCTTCTTGGCGTACGTGGCCTTCCCGCGTTGCGGACGCGGGTTGGTGAGTCCTGACGCCAGCGCGTCGACCAGGAGCGACGCACCCCGTTGCGACAGCTCCTCGCGGAGCTCGACGGCGGTGGAACTCGGCCCGATCGGCACCTCGGCCTCGGCATAGATCGGGCCCGTATCCAACCCCTCCTCCACCCCCATAACGGCCACCCCGGTGCGATCGTCGCCTGCCAGGAGTGCGCGCTCCACGGGCGCTGCACCCCGCCACCGGGGCAACAGCGAGAAGTGGAGGTTCACCATGGGCAAACGCTCCAGAAGCGGTCGGCGCAGGATCTGCCCGTAGGCCACCACCACCCCCAAGTTGGCGCCCGTGGCCGCAGCGTCCCCAGCCTGGGCCGGACCATCGGCCACCGGCAGTCCCATCTCGATCGCAGCCGCCTTCACCGGAGTTGGGGTGGGGGCCCCACGGCGGCTGCGGCGGCGATCGGGGGCGCTCACCACCAGATCCACCCGATGCCCGGCCTCGACCAGCGCCCGAAGCGGTGCCACCGCTTCGGCTGGCGACCCGAAGTAGACGATGCCGTCGGGATGGGCCGGTGGCTGGGGGAGCGGCTCGGCCTGAGTCACCGACTCCCGCCGAAGAGCACGTCGGCGCCGAGCCGCTTCCTGGAGCGATCGGGCAGCTCTTGGGGTGCGCGCTCCCCCATCATCATCTCGCGCACCTGCTTCTTGGCCTGCTTGCGCTGGTCGGCCTCCAGGTGGTCCAGCAACAGCACCCCGTTGAGGTGGTCCAGCTCGTGTTGGATGAGGCGGGCGGCGAACTCGTCGGCCTCCCAGTCCACCTCGTTGCCGTCCAGGTCGATGCCACGCACGTGCACCCGCTTGGGCCTCGCGATCTCGAAGAACAGGCCGGGCACCGACAGGCAGCCCTCGTCGTAGAGCCACTCGCCGTCGGCGTCGACAACCTCGGGATTGATGAGGGTGCGGGCGCCTTGGTCGTCGCCCAGGTCGTACACGAAGAACCGTTGCTTGATTCCCACCTGCGGCGCCGCCAGGCCCGCTCCGGGCGCGGCATACATCGTTTCGGCCATGTCCCGGGTGAGGCGCACCAGGCGATCGTCGATGTCGGTGACCAACTCGGCGCTCTGGCGCAGCACGGGGTCGCCGACGATGCGGATGCGTGATGCGGTCATAGCGCCAGGTTACTGCCGGGACCGCTCCGCTCGGCGCTCGCCCGGCGACGCGCGCCACCGGCGGCCCAGCCGGCGGGCCGGCCATCGAAACGCTGCGGCCACCGCGGTAGCTTGCGCCCGATGGCCGACCAGCAGTACTTCGACGCCCAACCGTCCTCCAAGCGGCGTCCTCGCGAGGTTCGGGTAAAGCTCGACGGCGAGCGGCTGACGTTCGACTCCGACGCGGGGGTGTTCTCGCCCACCCGGCTGGACACCGGCTCCCGCGTGCTGCTCGAACTGGCACCGGCCATCGACCCTGAGGCCGCAACGCTGGTGGATCTCGGTGCCGGCTGGGGCCCCCTCAGCGTGGCCATGGCCCGACGCTGCCCTGCCGCAACGGTCTGGGCCGTGGAGCCCAACGAGCGGGCCCGCGACCTGAGCGCCGCCAACGCGCAGCGCCACGCCCCAGGCCGTATCCGCACCGTCGGACCGGACGGTGGGCCCGACCTGCCCATCGACGTGCTGTGGTCCAACCCACCGGTGCGCATCGGCAAGGCCCGGCTGTACCCGATGATCGAGTCATGGCTGGACCGGCTGGCGCCCACCGGCGTGGCGGTGTTGGTGATGGGCAAGAACCTGGGCGCCGACTCGCTGCACCGCCATCTCACCCAACGCGGCCATCCGGCGCAGCGGCTGGGGTCGAAGGCCGGCTACCGGGTGTTGGCGGTGGGCCCCCGGCCCGGCTGAACCACGCCTCAGGCCATCGGGGTGTCGAACGAGCCCGGGGGTGGCGCATCGGGCACGTCGAGGCTCGGCGATTGCACCCGGTCCTGCGCTCCGGGTTTGCGCCTCAGCATGTCGGCGTCGGCCCGGTCAAGGGCCGTGCCCGCCACTCCCGATTCGATGTCGGCCAGCCCGACCGTTGCACGGATGTCCACCATGTGGCCGTCGATGGATGCCGGACGGTTCAGCGTCGACATGAGCCGACACCGAAGGTCGTCGGCGATTCCGGGGCCGACCCCCGGTGCCACCACGACGAACTCGTCGCCCCCCAACCGCCCGACGATGTCCGAACCACGACAGACCGAACCGAGACGCCGGGCCACCTCCTCGAGCACCAGGTCGCCCACTCGATGGCCCAGACGATCGTTGACCGGCTTGAACCGGTCAAGGTCGATGAACAGCACCGCCCCTTCCCGCTGCCGGTCGAGCGCCTCCAACAACCCGGCGCGGTTCAACAGGCCGGTGAGCGGGTCGGTCCTCGCAGCCGCCCTGAGCACCGCGACGCCTCGGTCGCGCTGCCAAGCGGTGCGAAGCGCCGCGGCACGGAGCGCGTCGTGTCGGGTGAACAGGTGCCGCTGGGCATCGTTCACCTCCCCGTCGTACCAGGAGATCAACAACCCGAAGGTGTCGTCGCCGCCCACGAGCAGCGGCGAGAAGTGCACGACGGAGTGCCCGGTCGCCGCCGCGCACTCGGCCAGCGACGACGAGTAGCGCTTCAGCTCGTCGGCCGGGCACCACGTGGGTTCCGGGAGTCGCTGGAGCGAGCCCGTGTCGTGCAGCGCCACGGCCTGGGCCCACCGCGTGGACACCTCCTCGCCCCACCGCTCCTCACCCGGCGACACGACCGTGCGATCCGACGCGGGCCCCGTCCACCGGTGAAACGACAGCCGAACGCCATCGGATGGCCGAACGCAGCCCAGAACGGCGGCGATCACCTCGTCCCAGGCCGCACCTTCGGCAAGCAGTCGGAACGTGTCGAGCAACTGCCGCTCCAGGTCGACGTGCCGTATCCACATGACCAACAAGGGCCCGTCGTCCCCCGGCACCATCCCGATGGGCTGCATCCGCACCTCCACGACGGCGCCATCGGCGTCCAGAATGCGGCTGGTGGCGTCGCCCAGCGCCATCTCCTTCTCGGCGATGACGGACAGCCCGACGGCCAGGTCCTCCACGCTGTCGGGATGGACCAGGTCGAGGGCCACCGTGCCCTCCAACGAGGCCGGTTGGTAGCCCAGGAACTCGGTCACCGAACGCGAGACCCAGCGAATCACCGCACCCTCGTCGATGGCCAGCAGGACGCCTCCGGGGTGATGCAACAACGAGTCGACAAACGCCGGAATCCGTTCCACGCCCATCTATCGGCAGCGGATCGGCCGATGTTGAACCATCCTGGCCATTCGTGCCGGTTTCGCGCCCTTCCCCCCGCCGGTGCCTCAGCTACCCCCGGCCGTGCATCAGCTTCATAGCCCTGCCCACCAGGCGGTCGGTCGCGGCGGTGCGCTCGAAGCTGGTGAGGGCCACCGGCGCCGCGAACCGCTGGCGAGCCACGGCCTTGGAACGCGTGAACTCCCGGATGCCGTCCTCGCCGTGGATGCGGCCAAAGCCGGAGTCGCCCACCCCGCCGAAGGGCAGCGCTGCGATCCCGGCGAAGGCAACCACCGAGTTGATCGACACCATGCCCGAACGAATTCGGGCGGCCAGCTCCATGCCCCGCGCCTTGGAGAACACGCTGGCACCCAGCGCGTAGTCGGAGTCGTTCGCCCGGTCGACCGCCTCGTCCATGGAACCAACCCGGGTGATCACCACCGTGGGGCCAAAGGTCTCCTCGGTCATCGCCGAGGAATCCCCGGGCACATCGACGAGCACCGTCGGCCCTACCACCCGGCCGTCCACGGCATCGGCGCCACCCACCAGGGCCCGTCCGCCGCGAGCCAGCGCGTCGGCGATGTGGCGCGAGATGATGTCCACCTGACCGGGCATGGTGATGGGCCCGAACTTGGCGTCCGCACCGCTCCCGGCGGTGAGGGCCGAGGCCTTGGACACCATCAGGTCCACGAACGCGTCGTACACGTCGCCGTGGACGTACACCCGCTCCACCCCAGCGCAGGTCTGTCCGGCGTTGGACATGGCCCCCCAGGTGGCGGCGTCGGCTGCGGCCTCCAGGTTGGCGTCGGCGTCGACCAGGAGGGCGTCCTTGCCGCCGCACTCCATCAGCACCGGGGTGAGCCGGCGGGCCGCCGCCGCCATGATCGTGCGGCCGGTTGCCGTCGACCCGGTGAAGGCGATCTTGTCCACGTCGGCGTCGACCAACGCCGCCCCGGTGGCACCCAGCCCCGTGACCGTTTGCAGCACCGGCGTGGCACACACGGCGGCGAAGCTGTCCGCCAGCCAGCGGCCGACGCCCGGCGTGTACTCCGACGGCTTGAATACCACCGCGTTCCCCGCTGCGAGGGCGTAGGCGATGGAGCCCATCGGGGTGAACACGGGGTAGTTCCATGGACCGATCACCCCGATGACACCGAGGGGCTGGTACTCCAGCGTCGCCGCGATGTGAGACATCATCGCTCCCGGAAAGACCCTGCGACGCTTCATCACCTTGGGTGCGTGCTTGGTGGCCCATGCCAGGTGTTCCACGGCCAGCACCAACTCCAACTGCGCATCGCTGCGGGGTTTGCCGGTTTCGGCGTGCACGACCTCGATGAGCTCCTCGGCGTGGTTCACCAGGTGGGCGCGCCACCCCTTGAGCACCTTGGTGCGCCCGTCGACACCCCGCTCCCGCCACCACGTTGAGGCGGTGCGTGCGGCCTCGACGGCCCGACCGACCTCATCAACGCCGTCGATGGGATGGGTGCCGACGACCTCGCCGGTCGCAGGGCTCAGCACGTCGAATCGACCGGGCGCCGCCGCCGATGCCCGCTTCGCTACTGAGCCGTCGGCTGCCGTTGGATCGGAGGTGGTGGAAGCGGCCACGGTCGTCCTCTCGCTTGGGGCGCCCGAAGCTCGGACGGCGCCCTCAGTCCAACATGCCGCCGACCGAGCTGTCACGCGTCGGCGCAACGCTGCTGCCCCGGGGCGTCACAGCCGCATGGGGTCGACGCGGAGGCGAAGCCGACCCGGCGGACGCTCGACCCGGGCCAGCAGATCGGCCAGTTGTTGGGGGTTCGGGGCGCGGAGCAGCCACCGACCGTCCTCAGGCGCAAGGAGCTGCACCTCGTCGCTGTCCTGCGGAGGGCTCGTCGACAGCACCTCCTCCAGGCGCTGGACGTAGGCCGGTGCGGCCTGGCCGGCTACCTCAGCCACCGAACCGAACGGCGGATAGCCAAGGAGTTGTCGGCGCGCCCGCTCCACCTCCACGGCGCGAGCAGGGTCGGCCAACACCGCAGCCCGCACCACCGGATGGTCCGGCTCCCTGGTGGCGACCATCACCCGGCCGCCGCCGCCCCGTGGCCCCACCAGGCGGGCGCCCCGGGCCAGCAGGGCCATCGCCTGCTCGGCACCTCGGTAGCGGGGCGCCAACAACTCCTGGTCGAAGTCCAAGAACACCACCAGGTCGGCCCCTCCGGCGCGGTGCAGCACCGCCTCGGTGCCCACCACCGGGCCCTGCTCGGGCAGCCTCGGCCGGGTGCCGACCGGGCCTGAGGCCTCGGCCACCGGCACTCCCAGCAGCGCACCGGCCTCCTCGGCCACCCGGGTCACCCCCTGCCGGAGGTTGGCGAATGCCGTACCCCGACACCGGAGGCACACCTCCGGACGCCCGGCACGACACCGGGGGCAGGTGAAGGCGTCCTCCCCCACCCGAACCACGGCGGCACCGCAACGCTGGCAGGAGGCGGTGGCGGAGCAATTGCGGCAGATCGACAACTTGGAGCGACCCTTGCGGTTCAGGACGAACACCGGCCGATCGGCGGCCCGGGCCGCCGCAACGATCCGCTCGGGGAACAGGCCAACACGAGGATCCGCCGCCCGGAGGTCGATCACCTCCACCGGCGCCCAACCGGCCCGCTCGGCGTTGCGAGACAACGGCACCACTGGTCCCAGCGCCACGGCCTCCTGGCTGGGCGCCGGGGACACCAGCAGCAGGGGGATGCCGAGGCGGCGGCACCGCTCCACCAACACCTCGCGTGCGTGCCAACTGGGCGAACCCTCCTCTTGGAGGGACTCGTCGTGTTCGTCGATGAGCACGGCCACCGTCAGGTCGCCCTGGGGGGAGAACGCCGCAGTACGGGTGCCCACCACCGTGCTTCCCCCCGCAGCCGCAGCCGCCCAGTCCCGGTCGTAGAGCACGGCGGGCACGCCCGCCCGGCGCAGTGCCCATCCGATACGGGCGGCGTCGGCGTGCTCGGGTACGACGACCAGGCCGGGACCCGCGCGCAACGCCGCCAGGATGGCGGCGACCGGATCGGCGGCTGGGGGAAGGCGCAGGGTGGCCACCGGGTGGGCCAGCGCCGCCTCCACCGCTTCACTCAGCGCGACGTCGGGCACGGCGGGTGGCGGGGGAAGTTCCACCGCGTCGGGCAGGGCCATCACCGCCCGTTCGGGGCTGGCGGTGCCCAAGAACGTGGCCAGTCGGCCCGCCCAGCGGTGGGCCGCCCAGCGGCACAGCTCGATCACCTCGCCCGGGGGGCCAAAGCCGCTGATCTTGCGGATGGGCACGGGCGTCACGCCGGCGGGCGGCGTGACGCCGCACTCCAGCACCCAGCCCCCCACCGGGCGTCCGGCGAGGCCGATGCGCACCCTCGAGCCGACCGCCACCGGGCCCGGCATGTCCTCGGGCACCAGGTAGTCGAAGGCGCGCCCGATGCGGGCAGGTTCGGGCAGTACCCGCACCACGGTGCCCTCGCCTGACCCGCCTGGGGTGGCGGAGGCGCCGACGGGCCGAACCCCAGCGGGGCGGCGCCGCGGCGCCGCCCCGTCAACGGGTTCGTCAGTTGCTGTCTCGTCCTCGGCCGCGGGAGGCGCCGCCGCCTCGAACGGCAGCTGGGGCGGGTCCGGGCGCGGTGCGGACGTCGAGCTCAGAGCCCCAGGGCCGAGCGCAGGTCGTCCACCCGGTTCGTCAGCTCCCAGGTGAACCCGTCGCCGGAGCGACCGAAGTGGCCGTACGCCGCGGTCTCACGGAAGATCGGACGGCGCAGGTCGAGGTCTCGCACGATGGCGGCCGGCCGCAGGTCGAAGACGTCGCGCACGGCGGCCTCGATTCGTGAGTTCTCCACCGTCTCGGTGCCGAAGGTCTCCACCAGGATGGAGATGGGCTTGGCCATGCCGATGGCGTAGGCCACCTGCACCTCGCAGCGGGTGGCGGCGCCGGAGGCCACCACGTTCTTGGCCACCCAGCGGGTGGCGTAGGCGGCCGAGCGGTCCACCTTGGAGGGGTCCTTGCCGGAGAAGGCGCCGCCGCCGTGGCGGGCCGAGCCGCCATAGGTGTCGACGATGATCTTGCGACCGGTCAGACCGGCGTCGCCCACGGGACCGCCGATCACGAAGCGACCGGTGGGGTTGACGAAGACCTCGAAGTCGTCGTCGCGGAACTGCTCGGGGACCGTGGGCCGAATCACGTGCTCGATGAGGTCGGGCCGGATGTCGGCATCCCGGTCGACGCCCTCGTTGTGCTGGGTGGAGATGAGGACGGTCTTGAGGGCGACGGCCTTGCCGTCCTCGTACTCGAAGGTGACCTGGGTCTTGGCGTCGGGACGCAGGTACGGGATGGTTCCAGCCTTGCGAACCTCGGCCATGCGTTCGGCCAGCCGATGGGCCGTGTTGATGGGCAGCGGCATCAGCTCGGGCGTCTCGTCGCAGGCGTAGCCGAACATCATGCCTTGGTCGCCGGCGCCCTGCTGGTCCAGCTGATCCTCCTCGCCGGCGGTGCCCGAACGCACCTCCTCGGAGTCGTCCACGCCCTGGGCGATGTCAGCGGACTGCTCGTCGATGGCCACCAGCACGCCGCACGTCGAGCCGTCGTAGCCAACGTCCTCGCGGTCGTAGCCGATGTCGCGAATCGTCTGGCGCACGATCGACTGGATGTCGACGTAGGCCTTGGTGGAGATCTCGCCGGCGACAATGGCCAGGCCGGTGGTCACCATGGTCTCGCAGGCAACCCGGGAGGCGGGGTCCTGTTCGAGCAGGGCGTCGAGCACCGAGTCCGAAATCTGGTCGGCCATCTTGTCGGGGTGACCCTCGGTCACCGACTCGGACGTGAATGTCCACTTCGCCACGTTGAGCTCCTCACTGCTGAAAAATAATGGGGCGGGATTCGTTCGGGTGATGAATGGTAGGTGACGGCCGCCACCGGAGCGATACTCGACGGCACCGGCCGTGGTCACCCGTCGTCGGCGCCTCGCTCGTCGAGCACGGTCCCCGCCGCGTCCAGCACCCGTCGGGCCACCTCCACCTTCCCGGCGAGGGGAACCCGCAGGGGATCGCCGGTGCGGTTCAGGATGAGCACCTCGTTGGTGTCGTGTCCGAATCCCACCCCCTCGGCGGCAACGTCGTTCACCACCAGCAGGTCGGCGCCCTTGCGCTCCAGCTTGGCGGCGGCGTTCGCCTCGACGTCGTTGGTTTCCGCAGCGAAGCCCACCAGCACCTGGTTCGGATGTCGGGTGCGGCCCAGCTCGGCCAGGATGTCCACCGTGGGAACCAGCTCGATGGTGGGCGGACCATCAGCCTTCTTGAGCTTGGTGCCCGCCACCGACGCCGGTGCGAAGTCGGCGACGGCGGCGGCCATGATCACCACGTCCATCGTGGGCGCTGCGCCCAGGACCACGTCGGCCATCTCCGCAGCGGTGGTCACCTGACGCCGATCGATGCCGGGCGAGGACTCCAGCTGGGAGGTGGTGACCAGCGTGACATCGGCACCCCGCTCCGCCGCCTGTTCGGCCAGCGCATGGCCCTGCTTTCCGGTGGAGCGGTTGCCCAGGTAGCGCACCGGATCGATGGCCTCCCGGGTGCCGCCCGCCGACACCAGCACCCTGCGCCCCCGCCACCCCGCGTGTGCGGGCGGAGGTGCCACAGCACCCATCGGCCGCGCCCCGGCGGGCAGCGCCGCCGGGTGCGCCGCGCCGGTCAGCAACTCGACGGCCCGGGCCGCGATTCTCTCGGGAGCGGCCATGCGGCCCTCCCCCACGTCGCCGCCCGCCAGCCGGCCGGCCTCCGGATCGGCCACCTGCACCCCGCGACGACGCAACAGAGCCAGGTTGTCCACCACGGCCGGGTGGCGCCACATCTCGGTATGCATGGCTGGCGCCAGCAGCACCGGCGCCTCGGTGGCCAACAACGTGGCCACCAAGAGGTCCTCGGAGCGGCCGGTTGCCAGGTCCGAGATAAGCCGCGCCGTGGCCGGGGCCACCACCACCAGGTCGGCACCCTGCCCCAGCCTGGTATGGGGGATGGGGTGGGGCCCGTCCCACAAGGACGTTTGGGCCGGCTCGGAGGCCAGCGCCGAGAACGTGGCCGCACCGACGAAGCGCTGGGCGCCGTCGGTGAGCACCGGGGCCACGTGCGCTCCGGCGTCAACCAACCGGCGGCACACCTCCACCGCCTTGTAGGCGGCGATACCCCCCGTGACGCCCAGCACCACCCGCGTGCCTTCGAGAGGCGGGGCGGCTGCCGCGGTCATGGAAGCAACCGCCGAGCCTCGTCCGGCCGCGCCTCAGCCCGCGGGCTGGGAGGCGTCGGCAAACTCGTCACCCGACTCGGCCGACGGGTCGCCGGGGTGCACCACATGCCCCTCCTCGTCCAGCTCGACACCTTCGGGGTTGTCCATGCCCGGAGCATTCACGGGGAGGATCTTGTCCTCGGCGATCTCCTCGAAGGCGATGGAGAGCGGCTTGGCGGCGTTGGAGGCCACCTGCGGCGGGATGGAGGAACCTGCGCCCCGGCCCAGCTGATGGACGTAGTTGTTGATCTGCCGGGCGCGTCGGGCCGCGAGGGTGACCAGGGAGAACTTGGAGCCGGCGCGAGACAGCAGCTCCTCCACCTCGGGCTCGATCATGGTGTCGTGGCGGTGGTCCATGGGTGATGCGCTCCTCGAGGCCGGGGGGGGGTGAAGGTCGACTGGCCGACCGATCATGCTAGCGCGGAGCGTCGGCCGCCTCGGCCCGGGCGCGCTCGATCAGGCGCTGGAGTTCGTTCACGGTGGTGTCCAGGTCGTCGTTGATGACGACGTGCGCACCCATCTCCAGCGCAGCCGCCACCTCCTCCTCGGCCTTGGCCAGGCGCTGCACGATGCGGGCGTCGTCGTCGCCCCGCCCCCGAAGGCGTTCCTCCTGAACGGCCCGACTGGGTGCGTCGATGAACACGCAGATGGCCTGGGGCCAGCGCTCCCGCACCATGCGGGCGCCGGCAACGTCGATCTCAAACAGCACGTCGCAGCCCGGCGGCGGCGTCGGCACCGGCGACCCCTGCCGGTAGTCGAGGAACTGCACCCACTCGAGAAACCCGCCGGCCTCGATGTGGGCCTCGAACTCCTCCTCGGTGGCCCACCGGTAGGCGTCGTCGGCCTCCCCGGACCGCTTGGCCCTGGTGGTCCATGATCGGCTCAGCCACAGCGACCGGTCGGCCGCCACCAGCCGCTCGACGACCGTGCCCTTGCCCGCCCCACCCGGACCGGACACCACAACGACCACACCCAGCTCGGGCACGTCGACGCCCCGGTGCGCACGCGGGGCCGACGCGCGCTCACCCTGGCTGGTCCCGCAGGCACCGTCCCACGCAGCCGCGTCGGGTGCCGCCGCGTCGGCGAAGACCCGTCGCAGGCCGTCTCGGATGTGCGGATCAACCTCGCCCAGCGTCACCGACTCGGGCACCCCCACCTGTCCCAACACCCGCCGGGTGAGCACCTTGCGAGCGCCGGGCCGGGCCTCCAGCGCCACCAGCAGCTTCAGCTGGGCCACCACCGGATCGCCGTCGGCCAACGCCCACAACCCGTCCAGGTCCAAGGCCCCGTCCCCCAACTGGTCCAGCACGTCGTCCCAGCGCCTGCGGGTGCTCCGCACCCACTCGTGAGCCAGCGCCCGGTCGGCCTCAGCGCCCAAGCGCGCCGGCCACCTCGTTCGCGATGGCGTCCGCTGCCGCCTCCGGGTCGGCGGCGTGGGTGACCGCGCGACCGATCACCAGCACGTCGGCACCGCCGGCGATGGCCTCGGCTGGAGTGGCGCTGCGGGCCTGGTCGTGGGTATCGGAACCCGCCGGGCGGATGCCGGGCACCACGCGGGTCATGCGCGGCGCAAGGGTAAAGGCGTCGTGGAGGTCTTCGGCAGCCAGCACGAGGCCCTGGCATCCGGCCTCCATGGCCAGGCGCATGCGGGCGGGTGCGATGTGGGGCGGGGCGGTGCTGTCGCTGGACAGCACCGTCACGGCGAGTGCCTGGGGCGTGACCTGACCGGCGTTGGCCGCTCCCTCGGCCAGGCCCTCGACCCCTGCGCGCAACATGTCGGTGCCGCCATGGGCGTGCAGGGTGAGGTAGCTGGCCCCCAGCGCCCCCAGCACCCGACTGGCCCGCCCCACCGTGGTGGGGATGTCGTGCAGCTTCAGGTCGACAAACACGTCGTAGCCCAGGTCGGTCAGCTGGCTGACCGCCTGGGGCCCGGCCGCCGAGTACAGCTCGAGGCCCACTTTCGCCACGCCGAAGTAGGGCATCAGGCGCACCGCGGTGCGCTCGGCCATCACCATGTCGTCCACATCGAGCACCAGGCACAGACGGTTGCGCACCGAGGGCGGTGCCCAATGGGGTTCCTCGGGAGCGTCGTCGGCCGGGTTGGGCTCGGCGACTCCCAAGTTCACCGAGCCGCCGGTTTCGCTGTCGGTCAAGTCCACGATGTAGTCCTCTCCGGGTTCCGTCGGCGAACCTACACCGGTGGGCAAGAGCCGAGGACCGCCGGCGCCAGAGGGTTGGTTCATCATGGTGACAAGACGCCTTCCGTCGTGGGGCGAGGTGCCGCTGCGGCGACACTAGTTGCGGAATCACCCTTCGGCCTGGGCCGAACGGTGGGTGATGGGGTGGGTGCCATCAGGGTTGCGCCGCCCCCACCAGCTCGGAGATCGATCCAACTCCGTGAGCCGCGCACCACTGGGTCAACTCCTCCAGAATCCGCTGCGGGGCCCGAGGATCGGCGAAGGTGGCCGTGCCCACCTGCACCGCCGAGGCCCCCGCCATCAGCAGCTGTAAGGCGCCGTTGGCATCCGACACGCCCCCCGCGCCGATGATGGGGAGCTCCACCGCCGCGGCCACGTCCCAGACCGCCCGCACTGCGATGGGTGCCAACCCGGCGCCCGACACGCCGCCCCCACCGGCACCCAACACCGGGCGGCGAGCCTCGGGATCGATCACCAGCCCCAGCAGCGTGTTGGTGAGGGTGAGCGCATCGGCTCCCGCCCCGGCGCAGGCCTCGGCGACGGCCACCAGGCGGTCGGTGTTGGGCGACAACTTCGCCCACCGGGGCCGGCCCGCGGCGGCGGTGGCGGCCATCACCTCGGCGGCGGCGGCCGCGTCGTGGGCGAACATCGACTTCCCCGCAAGGTTGGGGCACGACAGGTTCACCTCGACGGCCACCACTTCCGGCCCCATCGCGCCCACCGCCTGGGCCGCCGACGCGAAGTCGCCCACGCTGCGCCCCCAGATGGACACCACCACCCGTGCCCCGCTGTCCACCAGCTGGGGCAGCTCCTCGGCTTGCCAGGCGGCCAGGCCGGGCCCCTGCAGGCCGACCGAGTTGATCATGCCGCTGGGCAGCGGATGCACCCGAGGTGCGGGGTTTCCCGGCCAGGGGTCGACCGACAACGACTTCACCACCACGGCGCCCAGCGCCCCCAGGTCAACGAAGGCGCCCAACTCGGCGCCGTGCCCCGCCGTGCCGGCCGCGCACATCATGGGGTTGGGCAACGTCAGCGAGCCCACCCGGGTGGTGAGGTCAACCTGCGGGGCGGACGGCCCCGGCGCCCTAGTCGGCTTCCACACCGGCCTGGTACTCCTGAAGGGTCCGCACGGCCAACTGGTGGGAGCGACGGTCCGACATGCCGCGTACGGCGGCCGAGGCGGCGGACACGGTGGTCATGAGGGGAATGCCGTGGCGGCCGGCGGCCTCGCGGATCTCAACCCCGTCGGCCCGCGGCCCCCGCCCGCGGGGGGTGTTGATCACCATCCCCACCTCGCCGTCGGCGATCAACTCGGGAGCCGTGGCGCCCTCACCGCCCGCCTCGCGATCGGCCACCTTGGCGACCCTGCCCGACACCGCCAACCCGGCCGCCTCCAACGCATCGGCGGTGCCGCCGGTGGCCAGCAACTCGAAGCCCAGGCCCACCAACCCGCGAGCCATCTCGATGCCCTCGGCCTTGTCGCGGTCGGCCAACGACAGAAACGCCCCTCCGCTGTCGGGCAGGCGGTCGCCGGCGGCCAACTGCGCCTTGGCGTAGGCCAGCCCCGGCGTCAGGTCGATGCCCATCACCTCGCCGGTGGAACGCATCTCGGGACCGGGTAGCGGGTCGGCCTCGGGGAACCGGTCGAAGGGCAACACGGCCTCCTTCACTGCGGTGTGGCGCCCCGGCGACGGATCCCCCAAGAGCCCCTCGGTGCGCAGTTCGGCGAGCGAAGCGCCGGCCATCACCCGGGAGGCGATCTTCACCAGCGGGCGGCCGGTGGCCTTGGCCACGAACGGCACGGTCCGGCTGGCACGCGGGTTGGCCTCGATGACAAAGACCTGTGCGGCATCGGGGCTGCGACCGGTGCGCTTCACGGCGAACTGCACGTTGATGAGGCCCTCCACCCCCAGGGCGTCGGCGATTCGCGTGGTGGCGTCGGTGAGCACCTCGATGACGCCCTCTCCCAGGGTCACCGGGGGGATCATGCAGGCCGAGTCCCCGGAGTGCACGCCGGCTTCCTCGACGTGTTCCATGATGCCGCCGATGAGCACCTCGCCGGCGGCGTCGCGGATGGCATCGACGTCAACCTCGGTGGCGTCTTCCAGGAACCGGTCGACCAGGACGGGACGCTCGGCGGACAGCCCGCCCTCCCGGCCCAGCGAACCCTCCTGCACCAGTGCGGCCCAGGCCCGCTCCAGGTCGTCGTCGTCGTAGACGATCTCCATCGCCCGGCCGCCCAGCACGTAGCTGGGCCGCACCAGAGCGGGATAGCCGATGCGCCCGGTGACGTCCCTGGCGGCCTCCAGCGTGGTTGCCGTGCCGCCCGGGGGCTGGGGGATCTCCAGCTGGGCGCACAGCGCGCCCCACCGGTCGCGGTCCTCGGCCAGGTCGATCGAGGCCGGAGAGGTACCCAGGATCATCGCCGGGGGGAGGTCGCCGGCGAGCTTGAGCGGGGTCTGGCCGCCCAGCGACACGATCACCCCCGCCACCGGCCCTGCGGCCGACTCCGCCTCGATCACCGAGGTGACGTCCTCCAGCGTGAGCGGCTCGAAGTACAGCCGGGTGGAGGTGTCGTAGTCGGTTGACACGGTCTCCGGGTTGCAGTTGACCATGACGGTGTCGAACCCCGCATCACGCAGGGCGAAGCTGGCGTGCACGCAGCAGTAGTCGAACTCGATCCCCTGGCCGATTCGGTTCGGGCCCGAGCCGAGGATGATCACCCGGGGGGCCTCCGCAGAAGCCACCTCGTCCTCGTCCTCCCAGGTGCTGTAGTGGTACGGCGTGTCGGCCTCGAACTCGGCGGCGCAGGTGTCAACCGTCTTGTAGGTGGGCGTCACCCCGGCGGCGAGACGTGCGGCTCGCACGGTGGCCTCGTCGCTTCCCCAGATGTGGGCCAGTTGGACGTCGGCAAACCCCAGCCGCTTGGCCCGCGTCCATCCGGCCCGGCTCAGCGCGTCGGCCGAGGTGCGCTCCAGCACCTTCCGTTCCTCGTAGATGGTGCTCATCTCGTCCAGGAACCACGGGTCGATCTTGGACAACTCGTGGAGCCGATCCACTCCCCATCCCCGGCGGAGTGCCTCCCCCACCTCGAAGATGCGCTCCGGCGTACCCACGCCGACCCGGACCGCCAGCTCGTCGTCCTCCAGGGCCCCCAGCTCCCCCTCGGAGCCGTCCGCGCCCAGGCCCGCCCGACCGCTTTCCAGCGAACGCAGGGCCTTCTGGAGCGACTCGGGGAAGGTCCGCCCGATGGCCATGACCTCGCCCACCGCCTGCATCTGGGTGCCCAGGGTGGTCGGCACACCGGGGAACTTCTCGAAGTTCCAGCGCGGCACCTTGGTGACCACGTAGTCGATCACCGGCTCGAAGCACGCCGGAGTCTTCTCGGTGATGTCGTTGGGGATCTCGTCCAGGGTGTAGCCCACGGCCAGGCGCGCGGCGATCTTGGCGATGGGAAACCCGGTGGCCTTGCTGGCCAGGGCCGAGGACCGGCTGACCCGCGGGTTCATCTCGATCACCACCAGTTCGCCGTCGGCCGGGTTGACCGCGAACTGCACGTTGGACCCGCCGGTCTCCACCCCCACCCGCCGGATGCAGGCGAAGGCGGCATTGCGCATGGCCTGGTACTCGACGTCGGACAGCGTCTGGGCTGGGGCCACCGTGATGGAGTCGCCGGTGTGCACGCCCATCGGGTCGACGTTCTCGATCGAACAGACGATCACGCAGTTGTCCGCCCGGTCGCGCATCACCTCCAGCTCGTACTCCTTCCAGCCAAGGATGGACTTCTCGATCAGGATTTCGGAGATGGGGCTGGCGTCCAGGCCGCGCTGCGCCAGGCGGGTGAACTCCTCGGCGGTGAAGGCGATGCCCGTGCCCTGGCCGCCCAGGATGTAGGCGGGCCGGATGATGGCCGGCAGGCCCACCTGCCCCGCCACCGCCTCGGCCTCGGCCAGGTCGTGGGCGATCCCGGAGGCGGGCACGTTCAGGCCGATCTCCATCATGGCGTTCTTGAACTGCGAGCGATCCTCGGCGGTTGCGATGGACTCGGCGTTGGCCCCGATCAACTCGATGCCCAGGCGTTCCAGGGTTCCCGCCTCGTGCAGATCCATGGCCAGGTTCAGGGCCGTCTGTCCGCCCAGCGTGGGCAGCACGGCGTCCGGGCGCTCGCGTTCCAGGATCGCAGTGAGCACCTCGATGGTGAGGGGCTCCACATAGGTCGCGTCGGCGAAGTCGGGATCGGTCATGATCGTGGCCGGATTGGAGTTGGCCAGGATCACCCGGTAGCCCTCCTCCCGGAGCACGCGACACGCCTGGGTGCCCGAGTAGTCAAACTCGCACGCCTGCCCAATGACGATCGGACCGGAACCGATCAGCAGAATGGACGACAGGTCGTCACGACGGGGCATGGTCGGCACCTCCCGACGGCGGATTGGCGGGTGCGGTGAGCCCTGCGGCACGCGTCGATGCGTGCCGATGCTCGCGGGGGACCTGGGGGGTGACCATCAAAGGGACGAAGCTAGCAGCCACGGCCGGGGGCCCGAACTGCCGGCCCCGGACCACACTCCCCGAACTGGGGACCCATTCCGGCACCCCAGCCCCACCAGCTGTCCCCACTACGGAGAAGCCCCCGAACTGGGGACTCATTCCGGCGCCCCAGCCCCACCAGCTGTCCCCACTACGGAGGAGGCGGGCGAGTCGCTACCCCTCGTTGGAGGGCTCGCCCAGCGACTCGATGTAGGCGACGAGAGCATCGAGCTGGTCGGGCTCCACCGGCACCGTCGGCATGATGGCGCGGTCGCCGTAACCCTCGGTCAGATCCGCATCGGGATCGGTGATCGCCCGCTCGAGGTACTCCCGGTCGGCCGTCACCGTGGTGCCATCGGCCAGCGTCACCTCGGAACCGGCGAGCCCCGCCCAACTTGGCCCGTGGATGGCCACCCCGGGCGAGGTCGAGTGACACTGGGCACAGCCCAGGGAGCGGTACAGGTCCTCCCCGGATGCTGCCTCGCCGCTCAGCTGGTCCCCGCCCCCGCACCCGGCGAGCAGGGCCACCATCGCTGCGATGCCGCCCGCCGCCAGGCGGAAGTTGGTCGAGGTCGCTGTCCGAGGGCGCTTCACAGCGTGTGACGGTACCGCGCTCAGGACGGCCCATCCCAGCGCGAGGGCGTTCGATCACAGCATGGGGGGCATCGGACATGGCACCATCTCCGTCATGCGGTTCTCGGTTGCCCAGGCCTTCCCCACCTCCGTGGATCGGTTGCTCGAGCTGTACACCGGCACCGAGATGTGGGGCGACCTGTCGGGCTTCTCCAAGGTGTCGGCGCCGGAGGTGCTGGACCGCTCCGAACGCGGCTCGCGGGTCACGTTGCGCCTGCGCTACCGGTTCATTGCCTCGCTGCCGTCGGCCGCCACGGCAGTGGTCGACCCCAAGCGCCTGGTGTGGGTGGAGGAGACCGTCACCGATCTGGACGCAGGCACCGCCACCGTGGCCTTTCAGCCCGAGCACTACGCCAGCAAGCTCTCCGCCTCCGCCCGGGTGGCCTACGGCGGCGACGGCGACGCCAGCCACCGAAGCGTCGACGGCGATCTGCGCGTGCGGGTGCTTCTGGTGGGCGGCCAGGTGGAGCGTGCGATCACGTCCGGGTTGTCCGAGCACCTCGCCGAGGAGGAGCGCGCAGTGCTGAGGTTGCTCAATGGCTGAGGAGAGCTCCGAGGCGTTCCTGGCCCACTGACGGCCGGCCAGCGACTCGGCCCGGAAGCTTCCGGGTCTGCCCCGGGCCGGACTGCGGCGTGGACCTCAGGTGGCTCGTGCGTCGATCAGCTCGGCGAAGCGATCGAACAGGTAACGGCTGTCGTGGGGCCCCGGGCCCGCCTCGGGGTGGTACTGGATGCCGAGGGCGGCCACGTCGGTGCCCACGAACCCCTCCAGCGTCTCGTCGTTGAGGTTGACATGGGTCAACTGCACCCCGTCGATGCCGGCGGGGTCGACGCAGTAGTTGTGGTTCTGGCTGGTGATCTCCACCTTGTTGGTGAGTCGATCCTGCACCGGATGGTTGCCGCCGTGGTGCCCAAAAGGCAGCTTGTAGGTGCTGGCGCCCAGGGCGGTGGCCAACAGCTGATGGCCCATGCAGATGCCAAAGATGGGCACCTGTCCCAGCAATGCGGCGATGACCGCCGGGGCGTGGGCGACCGCTGCGGGGTCGCCGGGGCCGTTGGACAGGAAGACCCCCTCGGGCTCCAACGCCAGAATGTCGTCGGCGCCGGTTCCGGCGGGTACGACCGTCACGGTGGCCAGCGGTTCGAGGCACGACAGGATCGTGGCCTTGATGCCGAAGTCCACCGCCACCACGCGACGAGGGCCGCCGGGCCGAACGTACGGTTCCGACGTCGTCACCAGGCGGGTCAGGTCGGTGCCGTCCGTGCCAGTTGCGGCGGCTGCCGCGCTGCGCAGGACGGATTCATCGGCCGTGCCGAACACGCCGGGCACCGCACCCCCGTCGCGCAGGTGCCGCGTCAGCCGCCGGGTGTCCACGCCGGCGATGCCGGCCAGGCCATGGCCGGAGAGCCACGCATCCAGGTCGGCGTCGGCCCGCCAGTTGGAGCGGCGCCGAGCCAGGTCTCGCACCACGACCCCCGAGCAGTGCGGGGCCGGTGCCTCGTTGTCGGCCGCGGTCGCGCCGTAGTTGCCAATGTGGGGATAGGTGAAGGTCACGATCTGCCCGGCATAGCTGGGGTCCGACAGCACCTCCTGATAGCCCGACAACACCGTGTTGAACACCACCTCGCCGGCGGTCACGCCACCCTCCGGACGGGCGCCGATGGCCTCACCCTCAAACAGCGAGCCGTCGCTCAGAACCAGTGCAGCCTCGGTAATGGTCACGGCCCACAACGTACCGCCAGACGGTCGCTCGCTCGAACTCCCGCGATGCGACCGGCGGCGCCGCTCGGCGCCGCAGCGGTTCGCTGCGGCCGCGGTGCGCCAGTGGCGCTAGCCCTGGGCTTCGCCGCCGAGCACGGTGAGTTCGCCGGCGCAGACGGTGTGACGCACCCGGCCCCGTACCTTGCGTCCCACATAGGGCACGTTGCGGCTGCGGGAGGCACCGCCGGTGTCGTCGATGGTCCACATCGCTGCGGGGTCGATGACGCACAGGTTGGCCGGTTCGCCCACCGCCACCGGCCGGCCCTGGTCGGCCATCCGGGCGATCGCAGCGGGCCGGATGGACAGCAGCTCCACGATCCGTGGCAACGACAGGTCCAGCTCGGTGAGCGCCAGGGCCAGGGCGTACTCCAGGCCCAGCATGCCGGGCGGAGCCTGATCGAAGGGCAGCTCCTTGCTGTCCGGGGTATGGGGAGCATGATCGGTGGCGATGGCGTCGATGGTGCCCTCGCCCAGGCCGGCCTTCACGGCAACAACGTCGGCGGCGGTGCGCAGCGGCGGGTGCACCTTGAACGTGGGGTCATAGCCGGCGCAGGCCTCGTGGGTGAGCGTGAAGTGGTGCGGTGCGGCCTCGGCGGTGACGGGTAGGCCCTCGGCCTTGGCCTCGCGAACCAGCTGCACCGAGCGTGCGGTGGACAGGTGCAGGAAGTGCACCGGCGTCCGGGTGAGGCGGCACAGCGCGATGTCACGCATGACCATCAACTCCTCGGCCTCCGCCGGTTGGCCCGGGAGCCCAAGGCGGGTCGACACGTCGCCCTCGTGCATACAGGTACCCCTCGAGAGCGACTTCACCTCGCAGTGTTGAGCCAACACAACGCCCAACCCCCCGGCGTACTCCAGCGCCCGACGCATGAGCGCGTCGTCCTGAACACCGTCGCCGTCATCGGTGAACAGGGTGACGCCCAAGGCCGCCATCTCGGCCAACGGGGCCAGCGTCTCCCCCGCCCGACCCGCGGTGATCGCTCCGGAGGTATGCACCGCGCACAGCGCGCTGCGGCCCAGCTCCAGCACCTCGCGAACGACCTCCGCCGAGTCGATGGCCGGGGTGGTGTTGGGCATGGCCAGCACCGCCGTGTAGCCGCCCAGGGCCGCCGCCCGGGAACCCGACTCGATGGTCTCGGCCTCCTCCCGCCCGGGTTGGCGCAGGTGGGTGTGCAGGTCGACCAGCCCCGGCGCCACCACCGCACCCGAACAGTCGACCGTGACGTCGGCGTCGTGGTCGCCAAGCTCGGGCCCAACAGCGGCGATCACCCCGTCGGCGACCAGGACATCCACCGGCCCATCCGCCGGAGTTCCACCCCGCTCGGCGGGGCCCTCATCGGCATTCCACAGGCGGCCGCCCCGCAGGGCCAGGATGCTCACGTCGGCGTCTCCTCAGTGTCGTCGGTGTTCTCGGTCTCGGTTTCGGTCTCGATCCTGAACTCGCCGCCCGATTCACCCGGAGCGGCGACGGCGTCGGGAGCCTCCATCAGCGCCCAGAACAGCACCGCCATGCGGGTCGGCACGCCATTGGCCACCTGGGCGGTGATCAGCGAGCGAGGGTCGTCGGCCGCCTGGGGAGCGATCTCCAGGCCGCGCACCATGGGGCCCGGGTGCATGATGGCCGCCCGCTCCCCCAACAGGCCCAACCGTCGGGCCGTCAGACCGAAGGTGGCGGTGTACTCCCGCATGGTGGGCACGAGCGCTTCGGCCATGCGTTCGCGTTGGATGCGGAGCACGTAGCACACGTCGGCGGTGGCGAGTGCGGCGTCGAGGTCGTCGGTGGCGCTCACCGGGAACGCCTCGATGGTCGGGGGCAGCAGCGTCGCCGGGGCGGCCAGCGTCACGTCGGCGCCGAGGGCCACCATGGCGTCGATGTTGGAGCGCGCCACCCGAGAATGGCGGATGTCGCCCACCATGACCACCCGAACGCCGTCGAGCCCCGGGGCCGGGCCCGCACCCGTCGCCGGCGTGCCGTGGAGGTGCCGGGTGAGGGTGTAGGTGTCCAGCAGCGCCTGGGTGGGGTGGCCGTGCTGACCGTCGCCCGCGTTGATGACCGCCGCGTCGGTCCAGGCGGAGATCTGGTGGGGAACCCCCGCCGAACGGTGGCGCACGACGTAGGCGTCCACACGCATGGCGTCGATGGTTTGCACGGTGTCGCGCACCGACTCCCCCTTGGACATCGACGACGCGCCCGCCGAGAAGCCCATGACGTCGGCCGACAGCCGCCGGGCGGCCGCCTCGAAGCTCAACCGGGTTCGGGTGGAATCCTCGAAGAAGCAGCTCACCACCGTGCGGCCGCGCAGCGCCGGACTCTTGGGGATGGGGCGATGACACACCTCCACCATGCGATCGGTCAACCGATGAAGCTCCTCGACGCCAGAGCGCCCCAACGCCGCGACATCCAGAAGATCGGCCACTACAGCACTCCCGCAGAAGTCCGCCGACCGCTGTCACCCAACCGGTCCACCATCACTTCACCAGCTCCCCCAGGTCCACCCCATCGCCCCCGACGTCCACCATCTCCACCCGGCGGGTGGGCACCACCTTGCCCACGTAGTCCGGGGCCACGGGCAGCTCGCGGTGACCGCGATCGACCATGACGGCCAGCTGTACCGCCCGGGGTCGCCCCCAATCCGCCAGCGCATCGAGCGCGGCCCGCACGGTGCGGCCGGTGAAGAGCACGTCGTCGGTCAGCACCACCGTGGTGCCGGTGAGGTCCACCGGGATCACCGTGGGTGCCTCGGGGAGCAGCGGGCGGATGCCGACGTCGTCGCGGTGCATGACCACATCCAATGTGCCGACGGGCACATCAACGGCATCGTGGGCATCCGCCTCTGCGCCCCGTTCCAGCGATGCGATCTCGATGGCCAACCCATGGGCCAGCTCCACCCCACCGGTCTGCAGGCCGATCAGCACCAGCCCGTCAAGGCCACCGTTGCGTTCGATGATCTCGCCCGCCATGCGACGTCGGGCGCGGGCCATGTCGTCGGCGTCCATCACCCGAACCCGGGGCTGGAACGTGCCCCCGAATGGGCGGGCGAGGCGCCGTTCTCGCTCAGCCATCGCGCCCAGCAGCGCCGGGGCGCACCTCGGCTGCCAGGTTGGCCAGCACGCCGTTGACGAATCCACCCGAGTCGTCGCTGCCGTAGCGCTTGGCCAGCTCGACCGCCTCGTTCAGCACGACGGCGGTGGGCACGTCGTCGCGATGGATCAGCTCCCAGGCGCCCAGCCGCAGTACGGCCCGGTCGAGGGCTGCCAGGCGGTGCACCGGCCAATCGCCCGATCGGGCGCCGAGAAGGCGGTCGAGTTCGTCGCGATGCGCCTCGACGCCCGCCAGAACATCGGCGGTGTAGTCGTCGGGCTCCAGCACGGATTCGGCCACCATGGTCGCCGAATCCGCCGAGCGGATCTCGGCCTCGTACAGGAGCAACAACGCCTGCTCCCGAGCCTCACGTCGGCCGCCCAAGACGGGCGGCGGTACCGGAGCGGAGGGATCCTCAGGCACGCGTCAGGTACTCGCCGGTGCGGGTGTCGATCTTGACGGTGTCCGACGAGTTGACGAAGAGCGGCACTTGGACCACCTTGCCGGTGGAGAGCGTGGCCGGCTTGGTGCCGCCGGAGGACCGGTCGCCCTGCACGCCTGGCTCGGTCTCTGCGATCGCCAGGTCCACCGACGCCGGAAGATCGATGCCGATGATCTCGTCGCCGTAGAACACCACCACGGCGGTGGAGTTGTCCTCCAGGTAGTCGGCCGCCTCACCCACCGTCTCGGGCGGCACCGAGAGCTGCTCGTAGGTGTTGGAGTCCATGAACACGAAGTCGCTGCCGTCGCGGTACAGCATGGACATGTCCTTCTTGTCGACGATGGCCCGCTCCATCTTCTCGCCGGCCCGCATCGTGCGGTCCAGGACCGCCCCGGTTCGCACGTTCTTCAGCTTGGTGCGCACGAACGCCCCGCCCTTGCCGGGCTTGACGTGTTGGAACTCCACCAGGGTGAACAGCCCGTCGTCGAGGTCGAGCGTCATGCCGTTCTTGAAGTCTGCAGTGGAGATCTGTGCCATGCGGGGGTCCTCGGGCGTCGTCGTGGGGTGAACGGGGCGGCAGACAGGCTATCCGCGCGGCGCCCGGCGGCTCCGCTCTGCGTGGGTTGCCCGACGGGGAAACCGATCGGCCGCTCCACTCAGGCCTTCAGGATGGTGGCCACGGCCTCGATGGCCAATCGATAGCCGTCACCGCCGAATCCGGAGATGGTGCCGGTTGCCACCGGGGCCACGACCGAGGTGCGCCTCCACGGTTCGCGGGCGTCGGGGTTGGAGATGTGCAGCTCGATGACCGGGCCTTCGAAGGCGGCCAGGGCGTCGTGCAGCGCCCACGAGTAGTGGGTCAGCGCGCCGGGATTCACCACAATGGCGACGTGGTCGTTGCGGGCACGGTGAACCGCCTCGACGGCCTCCGACTCGGCGTTGGTGGCCACCGACTCCACGACCAGTCCGTGGGCCGCTGCGGTCTCAGTGGCCGTGGCGACGTGGTCGGCCAGCGTGGCCGTGCCGTACACCTCGGGCTGGCGGGCGCCTAGCAGGTTGAGGTTGGGGCCCGACAGCAGCAGCACCGAGTCTGCCGCGCCCCTCATCGGGCCGCCCCAAACACCGTCCGGCGTCGGCTCATCGAACGGCCGCCAGCGCCTCGACGATCAGCTCCGTGGGCACGCCGGTCACTTCATCGACGCCGTCCGGACCGTCCAGCACGAAGGTGAGGCCGTCGCGAGCCTTCTTGTCCCGGGCCATGGCGGCCAGGAGGTCGGCGTCGCTCAGCCCGGCCTCCAGGCGGTCAACGAGGCCATAGTCGCCCACCACCCGTCGGTGTTCGGCGACGCCGTCGGCGTCGATGCGACCCAGTCGGTGGGCCAGCTCGGCGGCGAAGACCAGGCCCACCGCCACCGCTTCGCCGTGGGCCAACTCGTGGTCGCCGACCGTTTCGATGGCGTGGGCCAGCGTGTGGCCGTAGTTGAGAATGGCCCGACGGCCGCCCTCCCGTTCGTCGGACGCAACCACCTCGGCCTTGATCGCCACGCAGCGCGCCACCCGCTCTTCCAGCGACAGTTCGTCGAGGTTGTGGCCGCCCAACCAGTGATACTTGGCAACCTCGCCCATGCCACAACGCCATTCGCGCTCGGGCAGCGTGGTGAGGGTCTCGGTGTCGCAAATCACCGCCGACGGCTGCCAGTAGGCACCGACCAGGTTCTTCCCCTCCGGCAGGTTCACGCCGGTCTTTCCGCCGATCGCAGCATCCACCTGAGCCAACAGCGTGGTGGCCACGTGCACCACGGGCAGCCCCCGGTGAAAGGTGGCGGCGGTGAAACCGGCCACATCGGTCACCAGGCCGCCGCCGAGGCTGACGACGCAGTCGGCCCGGCTCACGCCCGCGTCAACGAACGACGAGCACAGCGCCTCGATGGTGGCCAGGTTCTTGTTCGCCTCCCCACCCGGGATGGCGTGCACCGCGGCCGGCCGGTCCAGCCCGGCCAGGGTGGAATCAAGCCACGGGTGGCCTTCCTCGGTCACCAGGGCCACGCGTCGGACCCCGGCCGGCAGCATCTCGGAGAGCCGCCGTCGGGTGCCCCAACCGACCAGCACCGAATACGAGCGGTCGCCGAGGTCGACGGTCACGAAGCTCGGCGCAGTGGTCACCTGGGTCATGGACAGACCCTAATGGTGTCCCCACCGAGGCCAGTCGGACGATTTCCGTCCCTTCCGGCGGTCCGGCCGGGCCCCACGAACGCCGTCATGAATGAAACCCGCTCATGTGGCCGGCTCGGGAACCCCGGCCAGCACGGCTTCGATGGCGTCCGCCGTCGCCTCCGGGCCGATCGAACCCTCCACCCGGTGCGCGGCCGTCCGTTCGTACAGCGGGCGTCGCTCGCGGGCCAGCTCGATCAGCCGGGCCCCGGGATCCTCCCCGTCCAACAGCGGGCGCGGGGTGTCGTCGGCCCGAAGCCGGGCCAGGATGGTCTCGTCGGGCACATCCAGCCACACCACGATGGAGCGCTCCGCCAGGGTGGCCCGGTTGGCGGGCGAACCCACGATCCCCCCGCCGGCGGCCACCACGGTGCGGGTGGGCACCGCCAGCACGCCGCGCAGCACCTCGGTTTCCAGGCGACGGAAGTGGTCTTCGCTCATGGCGAACAACTCCGGGATGGTGTGGCCGGAGACCCACTCGATCCGCGCGTCCAGGTCCACCCAGCGCCATCCCAGGCGTTGGGCCAGCAAGCGGGCCACGGTGGACTTGCCCGAACCGGGCAACCCCACCAGCGACACGGGTTGAGGGGCTTGGGGCTTGGAAGGACGAGGCACCATGGCGCATCAACCTACCGACCGGCAACGCCCCCTCAGCTCAGGGTGGTGCCGCCCATGGCGTTCATCAGCGGGGCCAGGGTGGAGCGCACCGAGGCTGGCCTGCGGAGACGACACTCGAAGTACAGGGTGCCGGCCTCGGTCTGCACCGCCAGAGCGGCGCTGGACAGGTCAATGCGGATGTTGGCGTGGAACATCAGCTCGTCGGAGCTCTCCACGTTCAGTCCGATCACCTGCTCCCAGGGCACCTCGATCTTCCAGGAGCCAAAGCCACCTGCCTCGGCCCGGATGCCCTCCGGGCGGAAGAACATGGTGATGTTCTTGCGCTTCTTGGGCTGGGCCGGGTGGCCGCCGAGGTACGACATGGAGCGGAACGGTTCGGGCCACATGGGCATGGTGCGCCACCAGCCGTCGTTGGCCTTGCTGACGCCCACCATGGCGGGTTCGGGCGTCGGCTGGGCCTCGTCTGGACCGTCGAAGCTGGTGGCGCCGGCAGCCAGATCGGAGAAGTCGTCGACCGCGGGGTCGTATTCCTCGTCGCCGTATCCGGCGGGGGTGGCCAGGTTGGGAGCATCGGTGGGCCACGAGGTCCACGGTTCGCCGCCCTCGCCGGCCGGAGCCTGTGACGCCGCGGCTGGGTCGCTCTCGGGTGAGGATTCACCGGCCGGGGCTGACGGGACCTGGGCGTCGACCACCGGTACCTGCAAGGTCGCAGCGCCGAAGTCCGGCGGAGCGGGGGCGTCGCCGGACAGGTCGGCACCGGGCAGGGCCCACACCTCGTCGTCGGCGTCCTCGACCACTGGCGGAGGGGGCACCTCGAACTGCGGAGGCTCCGGAGCGATGTCGGCGCTGGGGGGATGTTCAACCGGCGCCGGGCCCGCTGCGGAGGGCTGGCTGGCGGCCGCTGCGGTGTCGGATGCGGCGGGGAACATCTCGGAGGTCGGCCCGGGCCCCGCCGGGGCGTCGGTTGGGTGCGGCGGGGCGCTCGGGGTGACCGGATCGTTGCTCTGGCTCGGCGGCGGCGGGGGTTCGGTCAGGCCACGGTGCGGGGCCGCCGGCACGGCAGGGATCACCTGCGTCGCGTTGGCGGTGAGGTTGCGCTCGGCCTCCAAACCCACGTCGTAGGCCTTGCCGCGATTGCGAGTTGGCAGATGGGCATCATCGCCGTCGCTCTGGGGCGCCACCCGTGCAGCCCCTGGCGGCAGGGAGGGGTCAAGAGCGACGCCGGGAGGCGGAGGGGGCGGGGTGAGTGCGCCGTTGGCCGTGGCCGTCCCGGTCGGAGGTTGCGACTGCACTCCAGGGGCCGATGCGGTGGGCGGCGCCCAGTCGGCGGGCGGCACCCACGGAACGGCTTCGCCCTCTGGCGCCCCAGCCTGGGGTTCCGGGGCCTCGGGTTGGGGGGCGTCGGAGGGCAGGGCGTCGGGGAACAGGGCTTCTGGGGGCGGGGTGTCGGCTTGCGGTGCCTCCGCTTCGGGCAGCGGTCCGCCTGGGTCGGTCTCGGTGGTGGCCGGTCCCATGGCAATGGCCTCGCCCGGGCGCACCGGCTGATCGGGGCCGGACTCGGGCCCGGCGGTGTCTGCGGCATCGTCGGTGGAGGCGGCATCGGAGGTGGAGGCGGCCTCATCGACCCGCTCGCCGTCCAGGATCTCCGAGGACTCGGGCTCGGTGGCCGGCGGCACGCCAGCGGTATCGGGCACCGAGACGGGACCCTCGCGCAGCGGCGGAACCGTCATGGCCTCCAGCCGGGACGGGTCGTCGTCAACCTCGGCCAGCGCGTCGGACAGGTTTGCCGGCCGTCCGGTCCACGACTCGGCCCCCCGGCTCGGGGCCTGGGAAGGGTGGTTCCGCCTCGATTCGGCCTCGGCGGAGGGAAGCGCACGCGGGCCCCCGGCGGTGCGCCGGAGCGACTCCACCAGCGACTCCACGAACGGATCGGAGCACTTCACCCCGACCCCGAGCTCGCCCGCAACAAACAGCTCGAGGCGGAGCCTTGCGCCAGTCTGTTGGTCCTCGACAGCGTCCAGGTTCTCGACGGACGAGAGTGTGAGCCAGCGAAGGCCACCTCGGCCGGTGGCCACCTGACCAAACACCAGGCGGTCCTCGGTCAGGATCAGCAGGGTGGGGAGGGCCGTGTCCTCCCCCTCCTCGAGCAGCCAGATGGCTCCCGGCTCAATGTTGCGAACGGGGGTGTCCAACGACACCTGGTCGCCAAGACCGGCCAACGCATGGCGTGGCCATGCCTCGTGCTCCTGGAATGTCGACCGGAAGGCTTCTCCGAGTGTGCGCATCCCACTCCTTTGGTGCGTCATCGATGTGCACTCCCTACGGCCGTTTGGCCCAGATTGTGAGCGTTTCGCCGCATGTCACGCAGCGTGTTCGAACACCCACCTGCGGCAACCATCATCCCCCGGATCCGTCGAGTTGGGCCAGCACCGCCCCGCGCATGGCCTCCAGCGGTGCCGCCTGCCCCGTCCACCACGTGAAGACCTCTGCCGACAGTCCCAACAACAAGTCGACCCCACCCAGGCAGCGATGACCCGCCGCCGCGGCTGCGCTCAGCATGGGCGTCACGCGCGGGTGGTACACAACATCGGCCACCACCGCGTCGGATCGCAACAGCTCCACGGGCACGAGCGAGCCGTTCGGCAGCGCCGAGCCGGCCATGCCAACCGGCGTGGTGTTCACCACCAGATCGGCCTCGCGCCACTGGTGGGCGCCCATCTCGCCCAAGGGGCGCGCCTCGCCGGCCGGTCCGGCCAGCGCCGCCACCGAGTCGCCCGCCCGAGCGCGCCGAGCCGCCACCGTTACCCGGTGGGCTCCCGCCGCCCCCAAGGCGTGGGTGATGGCCCGAGCCGTTCCTCCGGCACCAACCACGACCGCACTGCGGATCGACGACGACCAGCCGTTGTTGGCCAGCGCGGTCACAAAACCGGAACCGTCGGTGTTGTGGCCCACCAGGCGCGCTCCCTGCCGCCTCAACGAGTTGACGACGCCGAGGGCCTCGGCCGCCGGAGTCAGCTCATCGCAGTACTCGGCGGCACGAGCTTTGTGCGGCATGGTCACCGACAGGCCATCGATGCCCAAGGCCACCATGCCCGACAGCGCCTCGCCCAGTCGCTCCTCCCCCACCGGCAGGGCCAGATACACCCAGTCGAGCCCGGTGGCCGCATAGGCGGCGTTGTGGATCGCCGGAGACAGCGAGTGCCGCACCGGGTCGCCGATCACCCCCGCCAGGCGGGTGGCGCCCGAGATCACGGGCGGCGTTCGCTCACTCGATGACGCCTTCGTTGCGGGCCTTGTTGCGCAGCTCAATGAACTCGGCCTGGGTCTCCACGAAGGTGTGCTTGCCGGGCTCGGTCAGCACGTAGTACATCCACGCGCCCTCCTCCGGTGCGATGGCCGCCTTCAGCGATGCCTGGGAGGGCAGTGCGATCGGGGTGGGCGGGAGGCCCTGCTTGCTCCGCGTGTTGAATGGGTCTGCCGGGTCGTTGAGGTCGGCCGTGGTGAGTTCGCTGCCCGGTTTGCCCTTCGAATAGACGGTGGTGGCGTCGATGCCGAGGATCTCGGGGGCGGCGAGACGGTTGTAGATCACCCGGGCGATCTGGGACCGCTCCTCCGGTGGCGTACCCGTCTCCTCCTCGACCAACGAGGCAACGATCACCGCCTCGTACGGGCTCAACCCCACCTTGGCCTGCGCGTTCTCGTACCCCAGATCATCCAGCTCCGAGGTCATCTTGTCCGAGAGCTTCTGCAGGATCTCCGCCGGGGTGGCGTCCTCGGAGAACTCGTAGGTGTCGGGGAACAACATGCCTTCCCACACGTTGAGCTTCTCCGGCGCCACCTCGCCCTCATCCACGCTGGGAGGCGGGTTCGGGAGGTACTTCGACGTCACCTCACCGGACGCAAGCGAGGCATAGAGCTGCTCCTTGGTGACGTCCTCGAAACCTCCGGCAAGGATGTCGAGCGCCTCGTCCAGTTCCATCCCTTCAGGAATGGTCAGCCGGGTGGTTCCCACCGGTACCGGGCCGGCATCGAGCACGTCGGTTGCCTCGGAGAAGCTGGAGTTCTCCCGCAACTCCGGGTACTCACCCGATGCCCAGTTGCCGCCAGTGAAGCGGACGTACCAGCCGAACACTCCCGCGTCGGAGATGACGCCCTGCGCCTCCAGCAGCTCACCCACGTCCGAGTCCGTCGCTCCGGACGGCACGACGATGGACACCTGCTTGCCGGGTTCTCCCGGCGGGTCGATCTTGCGCAGCACCCAGAACACCATGGCTGCCGCCACCAACATGACCAGGCCCGCAACCACGGCAAAGGACACGACGGCCCGACGGCCACAGCCGTCGTTGCTCGCCAGGTCTTCGTAGCGCCGGGCCTGACTGCGACTACGGGGCTTCGGCGCAGGCTCCTCCTCAACGGGTGGTTGCTGGTCGCCCCAGCTCTCGCCCAAGGGTTGGCCATGGCGGTCCATCCAGCCGCCGGCGCCGTCGTCGAAGACGGGTTCGCCACGCTCGTCCACGTAGCCGCCCTCACCATCCTCGTACACCAGGATCTCGACGGCGGGCGCCAGCGCGTGCGAGGGATCGTCGGGGTCGGCCACCAACACCGGGGTGCCGTCGCCGTAGGTGAAGCCGCCGTGCCCGTCGTCAAAGACGTCGTTGTCGGCCTCGTCCACGAAGGTGCCGTCGTCGTTCTGATACACCAGCACCGGCGTGGATTCCCAGCCTTCCGCCACCGCCGTCGACTCCCAGTCCTCGACGTCGCTCACGCCTGCTCCCCCGACCTCACGCCGGAGTGGTCCTGAGGGCGCGCCAAGTTCGCTCGGGCATCCAGCCAACCCTGGAGGATGACGGCAGCGGCAACTTGGTCAACGACGGCGCGCCGGCCAGGCCCAGTGAGATCCAGTTGATGCAACGATTGCTCCGCGGTGACGGTACTGAAGCGTTCATCGTAGGTCGTCACCGGCACGCTCAGGAGCCGTCTGAGCAATTTGACCTCACTGAGCGTTCGTTTGGCGGCCCCCGCCAACCGGCCGTCGAGCGACACGGGCAGCCCGACGACCACCACGTCCACCTCGTAGTCGGCCACCAGCTTGGCCAGCCGCCGAAGGTCGCCCTGGCGATCGTTGGTACGCACGATGGTGGTGACCGGCGTGGCGACGCCGGCCGCCCCCACCGCCACGCCAATCCGGACGGTGCCCGGATCGACGCCCAGGGCGCGCAGTTGTGACAGCGGCGGAAGCCCCGCCAGGCCGTGAGGATCGTCCGCCGTCACGACCCGCTGAGTGCGGTGCGCATCTGGGCCAGCGCATCGTCGAGGCCATCGGGGTTCTTGCCTCCGGCCACCGACAGGTCGGCGCCCTTGCCGCCGCCGCCGCCGATCAGCTTGGCCGCCGGCGCCATCAGCTCGCCCGCATGCAGGTCGCCGCCGACCGCGGTGGCGAGGGCAAGGGTGACACCCTTGCCACCCGGCACCGCCCCCAGGGCCACCGCCCGGATTCCCGGTCGGTCGCGCAGGGCCATGGCCTGGTCGCGCACCTCGTCTCGCGTCTCGGCCTCCACGCGGGCCACGATGACGCCGTCGACGGCGTCATCGAGCAGCGACATGGCCCGGGCCCGGGCCACCTCGGTGCGCAGCTGCGCCAGCTCGCTGCGCAGCGCCTTGTTGTCGTCGTTCCGGCGGCGCACGGCGGCGATCACCTCGTCGGGCCCGGTGCCCAACTCGGCGGCCAACTCGCCCACCAGCGCCTCGTCGGCACGCAGCCGCGCCACCGTGCCCAGGCCCGTCGTCGCCTCAAGCCGACGGATGTTGGAACCGATCGATGTCTCGGCAACCACCTTGACGGCACCGATCTGGCCCAGATTGTCCACGTGGGTACCGCCGCAGAGCTCGGTCGACGGGCCCGCCTGCAGCACGCGCACCGTGTCGCCGTACTTGTCACCGAAGAAGGCGATGGCTCCGCGTTGGTCGGCCTCGGCGCGGCTCATCTCGTCGTGGACCACGGCGGCGGCCGTCAGGACCTCGGAGTTCACCAGGTCTTCGATGCGGGCTATCTCCTCGTCGGTCAGCGCCTGGAAGTGGCTGAAGTCGAAACGCAGCCGATCGTCGGCCACCAGCGATCCCTGCTGCTTGACATGATCGCCCAGCACTTCCCGCAGTGCCCAGTGCAACAGGTGGGTGGCCGTGTGGTTGCGGCGGATGGCGGCGCGACGGTGCACGTCGATCTCGGCGCGCACCGTGTCGCCCGCCTGGGGGACCCAACCGTCCGGCCGCACCTGATGAGCCACCAGCCCTGGCAGAGCGTACGTCGTGTCGGTCACCGCCAGCTCGGCCGTCGCGTCGTCGGTGCCGACGCGACGGATGCGGCCGGTGTCGCCCACCTGGCCACCGGACTCGGCGTAGAAAGGGGTGCGGTCCAGCACCACCGTCTCGCCGACAACGCCCAGCACCGTGGCCTCAGCCGATGCCTGCTCCCGGCCCACGAACCGGGTCGTGCCCTCCGCCGCCAGCGCCTTGAACGCGTCGGCCTGATCCCCCACATCCACTGCGCCACCCTTGGATGCCGCTCGCGCCCGAGCCCGCTGATCGGCCATCTCGGCCTCGAACCCGGCGTTGTCAACCCGGTGGCCTCGCAGCTCGGCCATCTCCTCGGTGACCTCCAACGGGAACCCGAAGGTGTCGTGGAGCTTGAAGGCGACCGAGCCGGGCAGCGTGTCGCCCTCGCCAAGGTCGTCCAATGCGTCATCGAGCAGCTGGGAACCCTTGGCCAACGTCTGACGGAACTGCCCCTCCTCGCGTTCGGCGACCCCCAGGATCAGGTCGCGGTTGGCCACCAGGTCGGGGTAGGCGTCGCCCATCACTTCCACGCACCGCTCGATCATGGGCACCAGGACCGCATCGTTCACCTCGAGCAGGTAGGCGAAGCGAACCGCCCGGCGCATGATGCGTCGCAACACATAACCCCGGTCTTCGTTGGAGGGAATGACGCCGTCGGCCACCAGGAACGAGGTGGTGCGGGTGTGGTCGGCCAGCAGGCGCAGCGCAATGTCGCTGAGCTCACCGTCGCCCAGGCGCCGACCCGTGACCCGCTGCGCCTGGTCCACCAGCGTCGAGACGACGTCGGCGTCGTACAGCGATGAGCTGCCCTCGGTGAGCGCCAGCGTGCGCTCAAAGCCCATGCCGGTGTCCACGTTGGTGGCCGGCAGGTCGCTCAGCTGACCATCTGCACCCCGGAAGGACTGCGTGAAGACCAGATTCCAGAACTCGATGTAGCGCCACTCCGAACCGTTGGCCGGACCGCCCGCCTCCCCGAACTCCGGCCCGAAGTCGTAGAACAACTCCGAGCATGGGCCGCAGGGCCCGGTCTCACCCATCTCCCAGAAGTTGTCGGCGTCCAAGCGCTGGATGCGCTCGCGGGGGAGGCCCACGACGTCGGCCCAGATGTCCTCGGCCTCGTCATCGCTGAGGTGCACCGTCGCCCAGATCCGGTCGCCGTCGATGCCCAGGCCGCCCTCGCCCACCGACGAGGTGACGAACTGCCAGGCCCACGGGATCATCTCGGCCTTGAAGTAGTCGCCGAAACTGAAGTTGCCCAGCATCTCAAAGAACGACAGGTGGCGGGTGCTGCGACCGATGGCGTCGAGGTCGTTGTGTTTCCCGCCAGCACGCACGCACTTCTGGATGGACGCGGCCCGTGGCGGGTCGTAGGGCACCGGTTCCTCACCCAGGAAGTAGGGGACGAACTGCATCATGCCCGAGTTCGTGAACATGGGCGCCGACGGGTGATGGGGAATCAACCCCGCCGATGGCACCAGGGTGTGGCCCCGAGCCTCGAAGAATCGGTCCCAGGCGGTTCGTAGTTCGTCGGCACGCATAGCCGATCCAGACTACCGAGCCGCTCCCCCACCCCCCGCAGCGCTTCCTTGACTTACTCCTCGTGCACCGCATGTGGGCTGTCATCGACCGTACGAGCCGAACGTCCGACTACCCTACGAACGCATGTTCGCCACTGCGTCACCCACCCGCCCGGACAGCCTCAACGCCGACCAGCGTCGAGCGGTCGGCTTCCGGGGCGGCCACCTGCTGGTCGTGGCGGGGGCCGGCACGGGCAAGACCAAGACCCTGGTCGCTCGAGTGGTCGACCTCATCGAGGACGGAGCGGACCCCAGCCGCATGCTCCTGTTGACCTTCACCCGCCGCAGCGCGGCCGAGATGCTCGGCCGGGTGGCGGCGGCGACGCCCGACGGCGCCGCGGCCCAGGTCTGGGGCGGCACCTTCCATTCGGTGGCCAACAGGTTGTTGCGCATGTTCGGTGCCTCCGCAGGCCTGCCCCCCGACTTCACGGTGCTGGACCACGGCGACAGCACCGACCTGATGGGCATGGTGCGCACCGAAGCCGGGTTGGGCGAACGGGCGAAGCGCTTCCCCCGCAAAGAGACCATCGCCGGCATCTACAGCCGGATGGTGAACGGGCAGGCCAAGCTGGCCGACGTACTGGAGGTCGACTACCCGTGGTGCACCAACCACGCCGAGGACCTGAAATCGATCTTTGCCGCCTACACCTCCGCCAAGCGTTCGCACCACGTCCTGGACTTCGACGACCTGTTGTTGTTCTGGCGCGGGCTCACCGCATCTCGCGTCGGGCGAGCCATGGCCGGGCTGTTCGACCACATCCTCGTGGACGAGTACCAGGACACCAACCCCATTCAGTCCGACATCCTGCGCGGCATGTGCCGCACCCAACCCGCCGAGGATGCCGACGGCACCCGCCGACCACCCACCCAGATGTGCGCGGTCGGCGACGATGCGCAGGCCATCTATGGATTCCGTTCGGCGTCGGTGGCCAACATGTGGGCCTACTCCACGCACTTCCCGGGCGCCGAGGTGCTGACCCTCGAACAGAACTACCGCTCGACCGAACCCATCCTCGCCGTGGCCAATGCGGTTCTGGACGGTGGCACCAACAGGGCCGACGACCGGCACTTCGCCAAGAAGCTGTGGACCACCCGCACCCAGGGACCCGCCCCGGTTCTGGCCACCCACCACGACGAAGGCGCCCAGGCCCGCTTCGTCGCCGACGCGGTGCTCGACGCCCGAGAGCGTGGCGTCGACCTGCGCCAACAGGCGGTGTTGTTTCGCTCCGGTCACCACGGCGACGTCCTCGAGCTGGAACTGACCCGGCGCGACATCCCCTACGTGAAGTTCGGGGGCCTGAAGTACCTGGAGGCTGCCCACATCAAGGACCTGCTGGCGCTGCTGCGCATCGCCGAGAACCCGGCCGACACCCTCGCCTGGCACCGGGTGTTGGCCACCATGGACGGCGTCGGCCCGGCCACGATCCGCCGGGTGATGTTGGAGCTGGGCCTGAGCGAGGAGGTGGTTGATCCCGCCGATCCGACCGCTGCCGTGGCCGGCATGGCAGTCGCCGACAACAACCCCGCCCGCGGCGACGCACTGACCCGACTCGTGGGTGGAGACGCCACGTTCCCAGCGCCGGCGGCCGAGCAGGCTGCGGAGCTGCGCTCGGCGCTGGGCGACTGCACTGGAGACGGGCTGTCCCCGGCCGAACAGGTGGAACGCCTGGCCGCCTTCTGCGCGCTGGTGTTTCCCCATCGCTACGAGAACTCCCAGGCACGGCTGGCAGACCTGTCCGCCCTCGCTGCCACCGCCGCGGGGTACCGCTCCCGCAGCCGCTTCCTCGCCGAGCTCACCCTCGACCCGCCGGGCAAGACCAGCGACCGGGCCGGGCCGCCCCACCTCGACGACGACTGGCTCACGCTCAGCACCATCCACTCGGCAAAGGGCGGCGAGTGGCGAGCGGTGCACCTGCTGCATGCCTCCGACGGCAGCCTGCCCTCCGACATGGCCGCCGGCAGCCAGGACGGCCTCGACGAGGAGCTCCGCCTGATGTACGTGGCCCTCACGCGTGCCCAGGAGGAGCTGGCAGTACATGTTCCGCTGCGCTACCACGTGAACCGCCACGGTCTCGATGACCGCCACGTCTACGCCCAACCCAGCCGTTTCATCGAGCCCGCCCGGCACCTGTTCGACGAGCGGGCATCGACGGGCCAGCGCAGCCTCGACCAGACCGTCGAGGTGGAGGGAGCGGTCGGCGTCGGCGAGGAGGTCGACACGCTGTTGGCCTCGCTCTGGGAGTGATGCCCCGCCCCGCTCCTGGCTGATCTCGGCGCTCCGAACCGAAGATCCGGCCCGTCATGGAGTCGCCGCGGACCGAACGCCACCCGCAGCATTTGGGTCGAAATTCGTCGGAAGGCCTCGGGAACCTCACACGCTGAGTGAGGTTTTGGCGTCTTTCTCCGAACCCCTCAAGCCCTCCCAGCGCACCGCCGAAGCCAGTGCCACGGACGCACTCCGCGGCGAGCGGCGAGTGCGTCGATCAGCACACGAGCGATCCGCGGGAGGATCCCATGACCGATCGACGGTCCACACCTGAACCTGTTCGCCCCGTCACCCGAGGCCACGCGACACGGCACGCCCGCGTGGCGTCGGTGGCCGCAGTGGCCGTCGGGCTGCTGACGGCGGCATGCCAGAGCGGCCCGGCACCGGCGCCGTCAACCACCACCAAACCCACCACGACCACCCGGCCGCCCGTGACGGCGCCGCCGACCACGACCGGGGCCCAGCCGCTCACCATCGGCGACCGGGTGTGGGCCGACGCCGACGGCGACGGCATCCAAGACCCGGGGGAGGCCGGGCTGGAGGGCGTCACGGTCACCCTGTTTCGCCAGAGCGGGGCCGTGCTGGATCGAGTCGCTACGAAGACGACCGTGCGGGGTTGGTATCGGTTCCCGGAGACCACCGAAGGCGAGTGTTACCGGGTTGAGGTGAAGCCGCCCACGGGTATGTCTCCCAGCCCGGCCGGGCAGGGTGGCGACGAGGCCAAGGACAGCGACGTGGCCAGCAACGGCTGGTCTCCCAAGGTCTGTCTCAGCCCGACCTGGGAGAACGGCCTGGACGCTGGGCTCACGCCCACCACCGGGCCGCCCCCCACTACCGCCCCCGCCACGACGGCGCCTGCCACCACGGCTGCTCCGACCACCCAACCGCCCCCGACAACGCAGGCACCCGGCAGGTGGCGGTTGACCTTCTCGGACGAGTTCGGGGGATCCACCCTCGACACCTCCAAGTGGACCCCGGAGCACTCCACCTACGGCGACGGCAATGGCTCCATCCACTGCAATACTCCCGACAACCTCTCGGTGAGCGGCGGTGCGCTGGTGATCGAGGGCCGGAAGGAACACGTCAGGTGCCCCAACAACGGCGGGCGCGACCGCGACTACTCCACGGGGCTGGTGCGCACCCGGGGCAAGTTCTCTCAGGCGTATGGCCGATACGAGATTCGAGCGAAGATGCCCGTCGGCAAGGGCCTCTGGACCGGGCTGTGGATGTTGTCTGAGCACTATCCGTTCGGCGGCAACGGCCAGTCCGGGGAGATCGACATCGTTGAGACCCTCGGCGACCAGCCGAACAAGGCCCATACCACCGCCCATTGGAGCTACAACGGCTGCGGCTGGGGGTGTGCGAACTCGGGCAAGAGCCACTCGCTCGCCAGCGGCGACATCTCCGACTGGCACACCTACGCCGTGGAATGGGACCCGGCCAAGATCACCTGGTTCATCGACGGCATCAAGGTCTACCAACTGGGCGAGGGCGGCAGCTACAGGTGGGGCGACCAGGGCGCCAAGACGTACAACTGGCCCAGCAACGGCGGCACCATGAGCCCGTTTCCCCGCCCCTTCACCGGCGACAACCCCATGAACCTCATCCTCAACCTGCAGATCGGCGGCTCGTGGCCGGGCAACCCGGATAGCACCACGGTCTTTCCGGCGCAGATGAAGGTGGACTACGTGCGGGTCTACCAGCGCTCCTAGCCCACTCCGCACCCGGCCGCGCACCCCGCGCCGGCGAACTCGGGTCACCAAACGTCGCCAGAGCACCCAAACGGCACCCGAGTTCGATGTGCCCGGCGAACTCGGGTCACCAAACGTCGCCAGAGCACCCAATCGGGACCCGAGTTCGCCGTTGGTGGTGCGCTACCTTCGGCCACATGGCGACCACACGGCGCGACGTTTCATTCTCAGGTGCTCATCGCTGACACCGCCGCAGGCGCCGGCACCGTCCACTCCCGCTGGCGTCGGGCCATCCGGGTAGCCGAGGGCCTGCGACAACACGTCGAGCGGTCGATGCTGCTCCAGGTGCTGGCGCTCTTCGCCCTCCTCCGGGTCACCTACGGGTGGTGGTTTCCCGGCGCCGATCGCAGCTTGTACGAGTCGACCCTCCTCCTTCCCACAGCGTCGCTGAGTGTCGGGCTGATTTGGATGGGAGTGGGATTCGCCGCGCTCTCGATGGCGGCAGAACGGGCGCCCCGGTTGCGACGCAGATGGAGGTCGCCCGCGACCTGGGCAGGACTCGCCTGCGACGAGGGCCTTGACGTTCGCTTCATCGTGCTGCCCGCGGTGGGGGTGCTGGCCTTCGCCCATTCGAGCTTCGAGTACAACTTCGCACTCGACCACACCCACCTGATCTCACGCCTGGCCGTCCTCGTGCTCGCTGTGTTGGTGGTGTACCGGCCGGCGTTCCTCCCGGCGTTCGTTGCCGCCGTGCTCGTGATCGTCGGCCAGTTCAGTGCAACGGGGTTGGGTGCCTCCGTGTCGATCGACAAGCGGCCGTTGCACGACCTGCTGATCGCCGCTGCAATCTTCGTGATGGCCAGCGCCTTCGTGCGCCTTCGCACGTCGGCGCTGGTGGTCCTCACGTTCTGCCTCCAGGCGAGCCACTACCTGGGTCCAGGCATCACGAAGCTCCGCGTTGGGGACACACCCTGGCAATGGGCTCTCCACAACAGCACCCACCACCTGTTCGTCGCCGCCCACGCGAACGGTTGGCTCACCGGCGTCGCGGATCGCACGATCCTCGACGCCGCTCAGCTGTTCGCGCGCTTCGACGTGCCGGTTCAAGTGGCCACGGTGGTAGTGGAACTTGGAGCGGTCATGGTCTTTGCCCGTCGGCGCGTGCAGTTGCTGTTGCTTGGCTCGTTCGCCGTGCTGCATCTATCCATCGTGGCGACCTCCGGAATCTTCTTCTGGAAATGGATCGTCATCGACCTGGCCTTCATCGGCTTCGCACTCCTCCACGGGCGCACCGAGGCCTGGTCCAGGCTGTTTACCCGCACCAACGCCGCCGCGGCGGCCGTCGTGGTCGTATTGGCCGTCGTGGTATTTCCACGCCCCAGCCTGGGCTGGTTCGACTCGGAACTGTCGGAGGTCTTCGAGGTAGAACTGGTTGATGCAGAGGGGCAGGGCCATTCGGTGGATGCCGGGTTCTTCGCCCCCTACTCCGCCATCTTCGCCCAGAACCGGCTCGCCTACCTCAGCCGCGAGCCGGTGCTGACTGGGACCTACGGGGCGGTGCGCGACCTTGAGCACGCGCGCAGGATTCACGAGGCTGGATCGCCAGCGGGCATCCGGCGGCTTCAGGAAACACACGGCGTGGTGCGCTTCGACCGGGCCCGAGCCGAGGCCTTCGACCAGTTCATGGCCGGCTACGTGTCTGCCTTGAACCGCCGAGAGGGCGACCGCAGGGTGGCGCCTTTCGTCGTGTCCGCTCCGCACCACATCTACGACTCGGCGGACGGCGGCGGCGACCTTCGGTTGCCCATTCGCACGGTTCGTGTCCGGCTGGTCGAGACCTATTACCACAACGGCCGGCTCGAACCGGTCGACGACAAGGTGGTTCGACGAGTCGAGATCCCCGAAACCTCGGGGTGACCGTGGCTGCTCCATCGGCGCCGGGGGAGCACCGGCGCAAACTCGGGTCACCAAACGTCGCCACCGCACCCAACTGGCACCCGAGTTCGATGTGCCCGGCGAACTCGGGTCACCAAACGTCGCCAGAGCACCCAACTGGCACCCGAGTTCGTCGTTGTCGGGCGGGGACCCGCCCATCTCAGCCGCAGCCGAGGGCTTCTACCGCTGCCAGGGGGTCGGTTGCCAGGCCCGCGCGCCAGTCGTCCAGGAAGGGCTGCGGGTAGGTGAGACCTCGGCGATTCTGCCAGCCAGTGAGGCATGCCGGGGACAGTCCGAAGTGGAGGTGGCAACCGGTGCCTGCGGCATTGCCGCTGTCACCGACGGCGCCCACCTGCTCGCCCGCCACAACTCGCTGCCCGGGACTCACCGAGACGCGAGACAGGTGGCTTCCGTAGTAGCGCACCCCACGATCGTCCACCAACGACACCAACAGACCGCTGCGCTGGGCCGGATCGTCGGTGTCAGGGTCCCACTTGTCCGTCGCCTGGGTTTCCTCCACCGTCGCGTCGGTCGGCGCCACCACGGCAGTGCCGCAAGCGGCGAACATGTCCGCGGCGGGATAGTCGTGGTGGCTCGATGCGTACTTCGTTGCCGCCGAGCTCACCGGGAAGACGAACTCCCGGGGTTGGGACACGGCCGTGCCGGTGGCCGACGGGTCGACGGTCGGCTGAGGCACCGAGGTTGCGGATGGCGCCACCGGGGCGGTGGTCACGGCGGACGGCGGCTCGGTCGATGGCGGTACGGTGGATGGCTCCGTCGTTCGGGGAATCGTCAGGTACACGATGGTGGTGGCCGGAATGCTCGAGGAGGACACGGCACCGGCCGCGGCACTGGGTGTTTGCGCCGGCTGGCCGTCCTCGACCAGTTGAAAGACGGCAGCGCCCAACAAGCCGACGATCAACAGACCGGCGATCAGGTAGATCGCGATCAACCTCGCTCGGTGACGTCGTTCTTCCGCCATGCAGTTCCTCGAAGCCCCCACGATCTCGGGATGGACGATTGCTCACGCAGGTCCGCCGGTTGGCGTGACGAGTCGTTCCGGCTCACCGTAGGTGGACTACCCGTAGATGGTCTCGCACGGGACGCCGTTCTTATCCGCATCCATGTGGCTGGGTCGACCGAGGGAGATATACGTCGCCGTCGCCTGGGAGAACGAGTACCCGTTCTCGCCCAGCCACTTGCAGTAGTCACCCTTTGCCACGTAGCTGGGAACGGCGACGGCGCCGGGCGTCGTCCCTTGCTGCACGACCACCGTCTGGGGGGACTGGGGCTGGACCACCACCACGGTCTGCGGCGCCGGAGCGGCCGTCGGGGCAGGGGCCGCGGTGGTTGCAGGGGCCGCCGTGGTGGACGCCGGAACCTCCGACACCACGACCACCGTCTGGGGCGTCGCCGTGATGGTGGTCTCGGCCTGCTTCGTGCCGCTTCCACACGCCACCAAGGCCAGCGCAGCGACAGCCGCCAACACCAACGACACCACGGGCCGCATTCGCCTTGGTCCGCCCAGAACGGAGCGGCTGCGGCGCCGGCTGGCCGAGCCGACAGCGTGCTTGACGGGCGAACCTGACATGTCACTCTCCAACCCGGCGGACGTCGCGCCGCCCTTCACCTACGACCTTAGGCGAGCGGGCAGCGGACGCCACAGGGACCTTGGTCCCCATCTTGACCGGTTTTCGCCGCGCAGGGCCGTCAGCGGGTGCCGCCGGACCAGTCGCGTGGCGCCCAAGGTTCCCGCACTCCCGCTCCGGAGGAGCTGCGCCGAGCCCGGTGCTCCTTCACCAGCTCGGTGACCTTGCCCGGGGCTTCGGCCGCGACGCCGGCCACCATGCCCGCCGCCCCCTTGGCGAGGTTGGACGGGGTCAGCTGATCGCGCCGCGCCCGCAACTCGGCCTCCGCCCGGATGGCTCCGGCGGCGCCCGCAGCCGCACCGGCCACAAACCAGAACGCTCTCTTGGGAATCACGTGTCGTCCTCCATGGTTGCCTGCTCTGTCCCGTCGGCGTGATCGGTCTCCGGCCGGGGCGCATCGGTGCCGTCCGTCCCGTGCCGCGCCGGCTCGAACTCCGATGTCTCGCCTTCATCTTGCCCCGCTGGTTCCGCCGCCGCAGGTACGGCACCGCGAGATGACAACCGCTGGGCCACCCTGGCCTCGTAGCCGTGGGGGGACGGTCGGTAGTACTGGCGCCCGGCGACGGCATCGGGCAGGTACTGCTGGTCCACCCAGCCCGAGGGATCGTCGTGCGGATAGCGATAGCCAACGCCGTGACCCAGCCGCTTCGACGCAAGGCCGGAGGTGTCTCGCAGGGGCGGCGGCACCTCACCAACCAGGCCTCGGCCGACATCGCTCAACGCCTCGCCGATCCCCCGGTAGGCCCGGTTGGACTTGGGGGCCTGCGCCAGGTGCACCACCACTTGGGCCAGGTTGATTCGGGCTTCCGGCAACCCCACGAACTCCACGGCCTGGGCGCCCGCTGCGGCCACGACCAGCGCCATCGGGTCGGCCTCGCCGACGTCCTCGGATGCCGAAATAACCAATCGACGAGCGATGAAGCGCGGGTCCTCCCCCGCTTCCAGCATGCGAGCCAGCCAGTAGAGCCCGGCATCGGGGTCCGAGCCGCGGATGGACTTGATGAACGCGGAGGCCACGTCGTAGTGGGCGTCCACCCCGTAGCGCACCGCCTTGGCCCCCAGCGCCCCCTCGATGTCGTCGAGGCTGAGCACCACCGGCGGCGCCTCGTCGTCGCCGTGTTCCGCTCGGGCGCGGGCGAGGCTGATCGCCACCTCCAAGGTGGTCAACAGGTGGCGCCCATCGCCCGAGGCGGCGATGGCCAGCACCTCGAGCGCCTCCTCGAAGTCCGAGGCCTCGGCGAGTGCGCGAGCCTCGCCGAGTGCACCAGCCTCCCCGCTGAACATGCCCTCTGCCGCCAGGCCCCGCCGGGCCAACTCCACCAGCGATTCCTCGTCGATCGGCTCCAGCCGGAACAGCACCGAGCGGCTGAGCAGCGCCGAGTTGACGCTGAACCCCGGGTTCTCGGTGGTGGCCCCGATGAGGATCACCAGCCCCGTCTCGACCGCCGGCAGCAATGCGTCCTGCTGCGCCTTGTTGAATCGATGCACCTCGTCGAGAAACAGGATGGTGCGCCGACCGCGCTCCCCAAGCCGGGCCTGGGCGCCGGCGATCACTTCCCGCACATCCTTCACCGTGGAGGTCACCGCCGAACGCGCCTCCAGATGGGCCGATGACGCGCCGGCGATGAGGCGGGCCAGCGTGGTCTTGCCGGTGCCCGGCGGCCCCCACAGCACGACCGACGACAGCTTGTCGGCCTCCACCAGAACCCGCATCGGTTTGCCGGGACCCAAGAGATGCTGCTGGCCGACCACCTCGTCCAGGCTTCGGGGCCGCAGCCGATCGGCGAGGGGCGCCGTGGCCGCCGCACGCTCCTGCGCAGCCGCGCTGAACAGGTCGTCACTCACGGGTGCGGTTCCACGCCACGCAGTCCTCATAGCGTGCCCCCGTGCCACCGAACAGGTCGAGGGCCGAGCCGATCGTCAGATCGACCGCACCGCCCGAGATCCGCTCCACCTCATCGAGGTCGTCGATGGAGCGAGCCCCACCGGCGTAGGTCATGGGGCGGCCCGCCCACTTGCCCAGCGCGTCCACCAGCTCGATGTCGACGCCCTGTTGGAGACCCTCCACGTCGGCGGCGTGCACCAGCAGCTCGCCGGCGAACTCGGCCACGTCGTCCAGCGCCGCCGGGGTGATCTCGAAGCGGGTCAGCCGCTGCCAGCGATCCATGGCCACTACCCAACGCGGCGCCTCGCCCTCTGCGCCCTCGACTCGGCGGGCCGACAGATCGACCACCAGCGAGTCCGTGCCCACCTCTGCGGCCAACCGGGCCAGGGCCCGATGCCGGAACCTGCCGTCGGAGTCGAACAGCGCCGAGGTCACGATCACCGCCGAGGCGCCGGCGGTCAGCCACATGGCGGCGTTGGTGGCATTGATGCCCCCGCCCACCTGCAGCCCGCCCGGCCAGGCGGCCAGCGCCTTGCGTGCGGCAGCGTCGTTCTCGGGCCCCAGCTTGATGACGTGGCCGCCGACGAGGCCGTCGTCGCGGTAGCGCTCGGCGAAATAGGCCGCCGGGCGGTCGCTGCGATGGTTGGTGACCGTGTTCGAGCCATCGTCGGCGTAGGTGCCCCCAACCAGTTGCACGACGGCGCCTCCGGCCAGGTCGATGCAGGGCCGAAACCGGGTCACGACAGCTCACTGCACTCGGAGGCGTTCGCCGCGCCTGGCCGACCAGGATGGGGGCGGGCGCTCACGTGCTGGGCGGCAGGAGGCGCAGCCCCAGCTCGTCGAGGTGCCCCTCGCCCAGCGGGCCCGGCGAGCCGGTCAAGGGGTCGGCGCCGCTCTGCGTCTTGGGGAAGGCGATGACCTCGCGAATGTTCTCCTCGCCGGCCAGGATGGCCACCAGTCGATCGATGCCATAGGCGAACCCGGCGTGCGGCGGGGCGCCGTACCCGAAGGCGTCCAGCAGGAAGCCGAAGTTGCGCCGCGCCTCCTCATCGGAGATGCCGAGCAGCGCAAACACCGTGGACTGGATGTCGCTTCGGTGGATCCGCACCCCACCGGAGCCCAGCTCCCAGCCGTTGATCACCAAGTCGTAGCTTTGGCTGCGCACGTCCAGCAGGGCGCTGGGGTCCTCCAGGTCGCCCGAGACGGCCGCCTCCAACAGCGGCAGATCGTCGGCGTGAGGCATCGTGAACGGGTTGTGGGCCGAGACGGGCCGTCCGGTGGCCTCGTCGATCTCCTCGAACAGCGGGAAGTCGACAATCCAGCTCACCTGCACCCCGCCCTCGGAGATGGGCGGCCGACCCAGCTCCAGCCGCAGCAACCCCAACACGTGCGTCGTGCGCCGCCACTCGTCGGCCACCAACAACAGCAGGTCGCCCTCCGTTGCGCCGGTGCGCTCGGTGAGGGCCACCAGTTCGGTCTCGGAGAGGAACTTCGCAACCGGCGAATCGAGCCCGTCGGCCTTCACCCGCATCCAGACCAGGCCCTTGGCTCCCCACCGCTTGGCGGCCTCAGTCAAGTCGTCCAGTCGGCGCCGCGTGAACTCCGCTCCGCCGGGCACGCAGATGGCCTTGATCGATGGTGCCTTGAAGGCGTTGAAGCCGGTCTCCGCGAACACGTCGGTGACCTCGCACAGGGTCATGTCGAAGCGCACGTCGGGCTTGTCCGAGCCGTAGGTGTCCATGGCGTCACGCCAGGCCATGCGCGGAATGGCGCCGACCGACTCGCCGGTCACGTCCTCGATGGCCGCCGAGATGGTTCGACCGATGACGTCGAGCACCTCGTCGCGGCTGGCGAACGCCAACTCGGCGTCCAGCTGGGCGAACTCGTACTGGCGGTCGGCGCGCAGATCTTCGTCGCGCAGGCAACGGGCGAGCTGGTAGTAGCGATCGATGCCGCCGACCATGCACAGCTGCTTGAACAGCTGGGGCGACTGCGGGAGGGCGTAGAAGTTGCCGGGGTGCTGGCGAGAGGGCACGACGAAGTCGCGAGCGCCTTCCGGGGTGGAGGCGATCAACATGGGGGTCTCCACCTCAACGAATCCCTCGGCGTCCATGGCCGCCCGGATGGAGGCGTTCACCCGGGAACGCAGCCGCAGGTTGGCCTGCATGCGCTCGCGGCGCAGGTCGAGATAGCGATGGCGAAGGCGAAGGGTCTCGTCAACTGCGTCGGCTCGGTCGTCGATGGGGAACGGCGGCGCCTTGGCAACGCTCAACACCTCGACGTCGGCGTCGCCGATCTCGATCTCGCCCGTAGCCAGGTCCGGGTTGACCGTGCCGTCGGGGCGGGGGCGCACCACGCCCGTGATCTTCACGACCCACTCGGAACGCACATCGACGTCGTGGTCGATGACGCATTGCACGATGCCCGTGTGGTCTCGCAGGTCGATGAACGCCAGGTGCTCGCCATGCTCACGGCGTCTCGCCACCCAGCCCGCAACGCTGACGGCGCGGCCGACATCGGCCGCTCGCAGCTCACCGCACCGATCGGTGCGATGCGGCGAGGCCGAGGAGGGGCGGGGTGGGGCGGAGGGGGGATCGGATGCTGGCACGGCGGTCGATGCTACCGGTGGGCGCCGGGCGCCCGGCAGCCGGAATCGCCTCCGGCAGCCTCAGCGGCGGCCGGGGGAGCCCCGCAGGCCGGTGTTCGAGGGCGCCGGCGCGACACGGGTGCGATCTATCGCTGCCCGTTGCCGTGCCGCCGGACCAGCACGCCCATGCCGAGAAGCGCGACGCCGGCCAACACCAGTTGGAGGGCTGTGGAACCGGTGACCGCCAGCGCGCCGCCGCCCCCTTGCCGGCCGGCGCTGCTCAGGGGCCGGGCGGTCGTGAGAGGACGCTCGCCCGCAACCGGGTTCACCGCACCGCCGGTCGGGGCGGTGCTCGTCCGACCCACCCCGGTGCCGAGCACCCCCGTCGTCGGCGCGGATGAGCCCGGCGAGTCGGCCGCGGACGGTGCGGGGTCGCTCGTGATTGCCGTCGCAACGGGGCCACGGGTGGTTGCCGCGCCGACAGTGGTGGCCGAGCCCGGCGAGCTGGTCGAGGTCGCGACCGCAGGAGTGCTGGTGGAGGTGGCGGAACCGACGGTGCTGGTCGTTTCGATCCCGGTCGTGGAGGTGGTCGTTGTGGGATTGGGGTTTCCGGATCCGTCGACTGCCACCGAGGCGCCAACCCAGGACAGGTGCTCCGAGGTGCCGGTGCACTGGGTGGCACCGACCTGGTCGCACGAGTCGTCGTCACCCACCGTGACGAGCACCGCCGAGATTGGCTCGGAGGCGTCGGCGATCCATCCCAGCCAGCGGGTGGACCCGTTGCCGCAGCCCAGGCCGTCGGCCCCAGAGACCCCGCCACACTCGGCGTCGGTTGCACCGGCGCCCTCGGGGATGGGCACCTCGCCCTCGCTCAGCAGCGACCCATCGACACCAAAGACCTTGAACCAGGCCGGGGTGCCCGCCCCGCCGTTCCCGCCCGTACCGGGCCGCGACTCGAGGTCTCCGAAGAACGCCCCGAACGCCCTGACGGGCGAGGCAAACTGGAAAAGCACCCCGTTCAGCGACGAGCTGTCGCCGGCCACCTCCGTCCAGGCCGGCGTCTGGTCGGCCGCGCTGGCCCCGTAGTGCGATGCCGGATACGGGGCACAGTCCTGCAACGTGCGGGCCGATGACACCTTGATGGAGGGACCGTTGGAGTTCACCGACGCCAACTGGCCCACACCCGTTCCGCCCGGGACGCCGCCGTAGGGGGGCACCTCGTCGAGGGGCACGTTTCTCAACGACACGTCCATGGTCAACCCGGCGGTTCCGAGGTCGACCGTCGTCGGGTGTTGGGTCACCGGGTCGCTCGCGGCGGCCTGCGTGCCGGCCAGAGCGACCTGGCTCAGCCCTTGAGCCCCAGCGGCCGTGAGCCACGAATCGTGCAGGAGATCGACCGCCGCTCGAAGTCCGGCTGAGGCTCCACCGGCCTGGGAGCAGGACGCCGAGTTGTTCAGCGCCTGCACCGGATCGGAGAAGTACGGCGTCACCATCGGCTCCGCCCCGGCAAGCGCAGTGCCGGCCAGACCGGCTGCTGCTACGCCCACGGCGCACGCCATCACGCGCCGTGCCATCGCTGTGCGTAGCTCCTCAATGCCATGGATCGTACCGGAGCCTGCGGGGTGGAGACCGACCCACTCCTGGGTAGAACGGCCCACCTGAGCACGCCTCAACGAAGTACGGTCCGTTCCTGGGAGGGACCATGAGCGAGACGACGTCGAGGCCAACGCAGCCCCCGCAACCCCTGGAGCTTCGGGTGCACGGGGTGGGGAACCCGCCGGAGGCCACCGTGCTGCCTCCCCCGGGCGCTGAACCCACCGGCACCGAGGTGCGCACGCTTCGCTGGGGGGACCTGGTCTCAGGCAATCGCTGGTTTCCAGTGTGGGTGGTGCTGGCGCCGTTCACCCTGGCGAACGTGGCCGGCTGGATGCACCCGGCCAACGCACCCCGTCGGGCAGCCTGGTGTCGCCGCACGGCCCACGCGTTGGGCCTCAGCCTGACCGTCACCACCACGGCCTGGGTCACGCAGCTGGTGGTGGACCTGGTGGCGTGGCAGGGCCTCACGGCACAGGGGATCTGGGTGAAGCACCCCTACTGGCGCCTTGGCGGCGGGCTGGCAGTGGTGCTTGTGGCCGTCTGGGCGGCCTTCGCGCTGGCCGGACGAACCCGCCAGGCGGCCGAGGCGGTGGCGCCCTACACCACCGCACCCGAAACGCGCGGCGGCATCGACGACGACGAACGCATCTACAACCCCGGCTTCTTCGCCCACGAACCCGACCTGGCCCTGCTCGCCGTGGTGCACCGCCTGTTTGCCGTGGCCACGGTCCTCTCCATGGGAGCCTTGGCGTTCAACCGGGCGGACGTTCTGGGCCCTGCCACGTCGGGTTCGCCCACCCCGCTCCGGCTCGGCGACGTGTTCGCCACCGTGGGAGCGCTGCAGTGGTTGGGCATCGCCGTACTGGCCATCGCCGGGTTGGAACGGGCCGGCCTGTGGAGCCACCGCTGGCGCATCTCGGGCCCCGCCGTGGCGATGGGCCTGGCCGTGCTGTTGTCCAACGCCGGCTGGTCGGGTGCCCTGCTGTTGGCCCGGCGGGCGCTGTCCTGGGTGACCGGGACCAATCTGACGTTGGGCTCGGAGGTGGGACTGATCGAGAGCTTCTCGGCGGGGGTTGGGGCCGCAGCGCTGGTGGCCACCGTCGTCGTCGCGATCGGCGGCGGCCGCCAATCGACCGCCACCGAGCCCCACGGCGGCAACGGCCCCGGCGCCTCGCCGCCGCTCGCACCCACCGGCTCGGAGCCCACAGCCGGGCCGATCACCTGGCGAATTCGGGCCTTGGTGCGCAACCTGGATGTGGTCGCCACCGTCGGCGTGGGTGTCGCCTTTGCCGTGGGCCTGGCTCTGTTTGCGCTGAGGTTCCAGCCACCCGGCTCCTGGCTGGCGCCGTGGCCGGTGCGAATCGACGGGCCCGATGCAGGTTGGGTCACCAGGATGAGCGCCGCAGTGCCCCTCGGTTTGGCCGTTCTGGCGTTCGCTGCGGCCGTCGCGACCCGCTTCGTGCCCTCGATCCGCCCCTGGGTGGCCTCCACCTGGGAGGTGCTCACGTTCTGGCCACGCCGGTTCCACCCGCTGGCCGTCACCCCGTACTCCGAGATCGCCGTCCCAGAGCTGCAGCTGGAGGTGGTCCGGGGCCTCACGGAGGGTCGCAAGGTGGTGGTGTCCGCACACAGCCAGGGGTCGGTGCTGGCCGTCGCCGGGCTGGCGGGTCTTGCCGGCGGGGGTCTCCAGCTGGCGGGCACCTCGCTCGTCACCCACGCCTGCCCGCTGGGGCCGCTCTACGGCCGGTTCTTCCCCCACCAGTTCGCGCCCGAGGCGCTGGTACCGCTGGCCGACCACCTGGGCGCCGGCGCCCTCAGCGGTGCCTGGATCAATGCATGGCGACCGGGCGACCCGGTGGGCGGGCCCATCCCCGAGCTGCAGATCTCGGCTGGTCCGAACGGCGGCACGGTCGGCCACGGTGGGTTCGGCGGCGGACCGGCTTGGGTAAACCAGCAGCTGGCGGGAACGGGCCACGCTCCGGCGTTCGACGACGGCCCCATCCGGCTGGGCATCAACGCGCTCATTGCCACGTCATCCGCCCCGGAGCCCGACGGGGTACTCCCGCGGTTGGGCAGGGTTCGCTTCTCGCCCAAGCCCATGGTTGGTTGGTTCAATCCCTCGGTGCTGTTCGTCAGCGCCGTCCGGGTCGGCCTGACGCACGCCATCGCGGCGTTCGCCGACCGGCGAGAGGTGCTGGCCGCCCTCAGCCCCGATGCCGACCCAATCGACCTGGCCACCGCGCTGGCCGCTCCGCCACCCACCGAGGGTCGCGCCGAAACCGCCCCCGGAACGAGCGATGGCCCCGACCCCGGCGACACCGACCGGCGGCTGCTCTCCTCGGCCCAGCTCGGGTCCGCTCCCGGCGAACCCGTGTGGGTGGACTACGTGGCCGACACCGGCGATGGCCACGTACCCACCATGGCCGTGGCCTGGCACCTGGCCCGCGGGCTGGCCCCCCGCCCCGAGGGTCCGGGGCCCGAGGGCGGCCCGACCACCGCCACCCTGGCCATCGAGCTGGCCCAGCAGCCCAACTGGGACCTCACCCGGAAGCTGACGGCGCGTCCCGGTCCCGATGGGGCCGACGTGGCCCTGCCCCGCGGCGAGCTCCTGGTCATCGGAGGCGACCTGGCGTACCCCATCGGCACCAGCGAAACCTACAGGGACCGCCTGGCCGGGCCCTACCAGCAGGCGGGGGATGGTCTGGCACCTGCCAAGTCCGGTCGGGAGCCGCTGGTGGTGGCCATTCCCGGAAACCACGATCACTACGACGGGCTGGATGGTTTCGCCGAGCTGATGTGCGACCAAGGCCGCCTTGGCCCGTGGCGCACCGTGCAGCGCCGCAGCTACAGCGCCGTCGCCGTGGCGCCAGGTTGGATGTTGTGGGCCATCGACGGCGGGCCATCGGGACACGACTTGGATCCCACGCAGCTGGACTACTTCACCCGCATCGGTGCCGACCTGGGCGACGACGACCGAATCATCCTGGCCTGGCCCACGCCGGCGTGGGCGGACGGGCACCGCCACACCAGCGCGCAGGTGAGCCTGGACCGCTTCGTGCTGGACACGCTGGGCGACCCCCGTCGCGTGGCCCTCTACCTCAGCGGCGACAGCCACCACTATGCACATCTGGAGGACCGCAACAGCGGCGTTCACTACGTCACCGCCGGGGGCGGCGGGGCATTCACCCACCCCACCCATTCGCTCCTCCGCCGCCGCCAGCACCAGGGTGGGCTGTGGCCGCTGGGCATCAGCGAACGCGGGTCGGCCGAGACCGATGCTGCGCTCCGCGGCCCGCCCGTCAACGCGACGAACTCCACACCGGTCGACACCACCGACACCGCGCCCGGCGGCGGCCGGTCCGTTCATCACGACGCGCATCCCACCGAGTTCTCGCTGACCGACGCCACGGGCAGGTACGGCCCCCGCACCCTGTCGCTGGCCACGACGTTTCCCAGCGTGTCGGAGTCTCGAAGCCTGCTGCTGCGCCACGTGTGGTTCCCGTTCATCAACCCCGGATTCCTGGCGGTGACCGCAGTGGTGCAGCTGGTCTTCGGCTGCATCGCCGTGTTTTCGTTCGGGGGTCGCGGGCCGCTGCTCCAACAGCTCGACAAGCTGTCTGGCCATCTCACTGCCGAGTACTGGGCCAACCCCATCACTTGGTTGCCCGCCGCAGTGGTGCTGGTGGCAACCATGGCCTTCGCCAGACCGGAGGCGGACAACAGCGCCAGCCGCCTCACCGCCAAGGCGGCGGGCCTCGCGCACGGGCTGTCCCAGCTCTGCCTGGTCGGGGCGATGCTGCGCGTCGGCGCTTGGGCCGGCCACGCAGTGGGCACGAGGGTGTCGGGCCGAGCCGCGGTCGAGCTGTTGGGGCTGTCCCTGTCGCCGCCTGGGCTGGTTGGGGGCACCGTCACCTTGGTGGTCGCCGCCACCCTGGGTGCCTTCGCCTCGGCCTGGCTGTTGGCGGCGTACCTGGTGATCACCAACCTGACGTTGGGCATGCACGACAACGAGGTGTTCTCGGCACTTCGCCTCACCGGCCATAAGCACTTCCTGCGCATTCGGGTGAGCCCCAACGGCGAGCTGACCGTCTTTCCCGTCGGGCTTCGTCACACCCGACGGCCGATGCGGTGGTATGCACCCCCGGTGGGCGTCGGGCTCGATGCCCACCCGGCGGTGTTCGCGTTGGACCCTCAGCTGATCGAGGCGCCCTTTACGCTGACGCCGCTCCGGGGTGCGCCGAGCCAGCCAGCATCGACCGCACCTCCGGGACCAGCGCCTCAATCGCCACCCGCCGCTGCCCCGAGCCCTGGGCCTGGGGATCCGGCGAGCGCAGTGGGCGAAGCGAGACCTCTCCGTCCTCCAGCTCGTCAGGTCCCAGCAGCACCGCCACCTGGGCCCCCGACCGATCAGCCGCCTTCATCTGGGCCTTCATCGACCGGGGACGTCCCAGACCCTCGTCGCTGAGTTCGCTCGCCCAGGCCCGGTCGGCGGCCAGCCCGGCGCGGCGCAGCCGTTCGGTGAGGTCCAGGCCCAGCACCGAACCGGTGGTGTCCACCACAAACACCTCCGGCCCATGTTCCGGCGCATCGAAGACCCCCTCGGCGTCACACGCCAGCAGCGTGCGGTCCACCCCGATGGCAAAACCAATCCCGGCCGTCGGCGGGCCACCCAGGGCCTCCACCAGCCCGTCGTAGCGGCCGCCGCCGCCCACGGCGTTCTGTGCGGCATCCAGGGCCTCGGCGGCGAACTCGAAGGTCGTGCGGCGGTAGTAGTCCAGGCCCCGCACCAGGTGAGGTGCCACCTCGGCCTCGATGCCGAGCGAGTCCAGGCCCGCCAGCACGCGCTCGAAGTGGGTCACCGACGCCAACCCGAGGAAGTCGGACAACTGCGGGGCGTCGGCAATCACCGGCGCATCCTCGGGCCGCTTGGAATCCAACACCCGCAACGGATTGCGGGCCAGGGTCGCCTGGGCCGCCTCGGACAGCTCGCCCGATCGACCGCGCAGATGGGCAGCCAGTGCCTCGACGTAGCGGGAGCGCTCGGCGGCCTCCCCCAGCGAGTTCACCAGCACCCGCACGCGGCGCAGGCCGAGCCCCGCAAAGAACCGCCAGGCCAGGGCGATGGTCTCGGTGTCCAGGTCGGGGTCGTCTGAGCCCAGCGCCTCCAACCCCACCTGCTCGAACTGTCGGTAGCGACCCTTCTGGGGCTTCTCGTAGCGAAACTGGGGGCCCTCGTACCACACCTTCCAGGGCAGCACGGCTGGACGATGCTCGGCGAAGGCCCGACACACCGAGGCCGTCACCTCGGGGCGAAGGGCCATGGTGCGGCCGCCCTTGTCGGCGAAGTCGTACATCTCCTTGGTGACCACGTCGGTCGCCTCCCCCACCCGCTGGAACACCCCCAGCTCCTCAAAGATGGGGGTCACCAGGTTGCGGTAGCCGGCCTGCTCCGCCACCTGGGCGAACCGGGCCACCAGGGCGCGTCGCCGGTCGGATTCCGGGCTGAGCACGTCGCGGGTGCCGATCGGCGCACGAAACCGCTCGGGACGCGATGTGGGGTCGGCCGCCATGGCTGGCGATGCTAACCGGGACGGTGCCGAGCGCCGTCAGCCGTTGGGCTGCACGCGGGCGGCGTCGTACACGGCGTCCACGCCGAACAGCGCCCCCAACAGCTGGTCGAGGTGGGCGGGATCGCCCAGCTCCAACTCGAAGCGCAGCGCGGTCACACGGTCCTCACCGGTGCGGGCGTGCAGGCTCCGCACCTCCACCTGATGCTCGGCGATCACCGACGCCACGTCCACCAGCAGGCGTGGACGATCCAGGCCTCGCACCTCGATGGCCACCTGCCAGGTGCCCCGATGGTCGTTCTCCCACTCCACATCCACCACCCGCTCGGCGTGGGACGCCAACCCAACCGCGTTGGTGCAGTCGGTTCGATGCACCGCGATGCCGCGACCTCGGGTCAGGAATCCCATGATGTCGTCGGGGGGCACCGGGGAGCAGCAGCGGGCCAGCCGCACCAGCTCGTCGCGGAACCCCTCCACGTGCACGCCGATGCCCTCGCTGCGGCGGGGGCGGCGGCGCTCCCCCAACACGTCGGTGGCCAGCATGGGCCCACCGGTGCCGGAGCCGTGCTGCAGTTGGCGCACGAGCCGCCCCGCCACGATGGCCGGTTGCACCTTGTCCTCTCCCACCGCAGCAACCAGCGCGTCGACCCCGGAGTAGCCCATCTGGCGGGCGACCTCCTCGATGGCCTCGCCCTCCAGCAGGTCGGCGCTCAGCCGCTCCCTGCGAAGCGCGCGCTCCAACTCGTCGTGGCCCCGTTCGACGATGTCGTCGCGCCGCTCGCGGCTGAACCACTGGCGGATCTTGGCTTGGGCCGACCGGCTCTTGACGAACTTCAGCCAGTCCTCGGAGGGCCGGCCGTCGTTGGCGGTGACGATCTCCACGGTGTCGCCCGAGGTGAGGACATGGTCGAGGGGCACCAACCGACCGCTCACCCTGGCTCCCATGCAACCGTGCCCAACCTCGGTGTGCACCGCATAGGCAAAGTCCACCGGCGTGGCGCCGACGGGGAGCGTCACCAACCGCCCCTTCGGAGTGAACACAAACACCTCGTCCTGACCGAGGTCGGTCTTCAGGTTCACCATGAACTCTTCGGGATCGGTCAGGTACTGCTGCCAGTCGACGATCTGGTCCAGCCAATCGGCCCGGGCATCCACCGGTTGGGGCTCTGCGCCGTTCGAACGCTTGCGGCCCCCTCCCCCTCCCTTGGCCGGTTGAGCTCCCTTTTTGTAGGCAAAGTGCGACGCCACGCCGAACTCGGCCTGACGGTGCATCTCGGAGGTGCGAATCTGCACCTCGACCGTCTTGCCGCCCGGCCCCACCACGGTCGTGTGCAGCGACTGGTAGAGGTTGAACTTGGGCATGGCGATGTAGTCCTTGAACCGCCCGGGAATCGGATGCCACAGCGCATGAATGGCGCCCAACGCGGCATAGGTGTCCGACTCATCGTCCACGACGATCCGCACACCGATCAGGTCGTGGATCTCGTCGAAGCTCCGACCTCGGATGACCATCTTCTCGTACAGGCTCCACAGGTGCTTCGGCCGCCCCGTCACCTCGGCGGTCACCTCGATGCGATTCAGTCGATCCCGAATCTCGTCAATCACCTGCATGAGGTACAGGTCGCGCTCGGGCGCCCGCTCGGCCACCATGTGGTCCACCTCGGCGAACACCTGCGGGTGGAGGGACGCGAAGCACAGATCCTCCAGCTGCTGACGCACGTCGGACATGCCCAGCCGGTGAGCCAGCGGGGCGTACACCTCCAGGGTCTCGCGAGCTTGACGCTCCTGACGGGCGGCGGGCAACGCCGCCACGGTGCGCAGGTTGTGCAGGCGGTCGGCCAGCTTGATGACGATCACCCGCAGGTCGTTGGCCATCGAGAGGATGATCTTGCGGATGGTCTCGGCCGTTTGGTGGGCCTTGGAATCCACCTCCACCCGATCCAGCTTCGTGCAGCCGTCCACCAACGCCGCCACGACCGGGCCGAAGCCGGCGCCGATCTCCGCCAGCGTGACGTCGCAGTCCTCCACCGTGTCGTGGAGCAGCGCCGCGCAGATCGTGTCGTCGTCCATCCCGTAGCGGGCCACGATGGTGGCCACGGCAAGAGGGTGGGTCACATAGGGCTCGCCCGAGGCCCGCAGTTGGCCGTCGTGGGCAGCCTTGGCGAAGTCGTAGGCGCGGGCGATCAGGTCCACGTCGGCCTTCGGCCGAACCTCACCCAGCACCTCCACCAACGGTCCCAGCTCGGCGGCCCGCGGTGCGCTGTGACGTCGCCACGGGAGCACTCGTGTCACCGTCGCCATCAGCGAACCTCCTGACCAGCCAGCCTACGTCGCCCGTCGACGCAACCACCGTGCGCGACTGCCAGCGAGCCCACCCGTGGTGTCCGGTGAGGGATATCGGTGCCAGAGACCCCAGAACCCTCACCGGTCATGCCCGGCGAGGTGTCCCCGGTCATCGCGCGGGGCTCGGCCTCAGCGCTTGGTCTTCTTGCGGGGTCGCGGCGGATGCGGGCGCTCGTACAGGTCGGCACGCTCCGCGACGGCGGGGTCGACGACTCCCGCTCCCGCACCAACAAGGGTGCCGGCATCGCCGCGAGCGGACGCCTGCGAGCGGCGCTCGGCCCGTCGCCGTCGGGCGTGCTCCACCCAGCGGGTGTCGTCGGGGTCGCCGCCCCGGTCGGTGATGCGCTGGCGGATCTTGACGAACTGCGGCTCCCGCTCCTTGAGCCACTCCAGCACGGTGGAGGCCACCACGATCGAGCTGTAGGCGCCCGACAGCAGGCCCACCAACAGGGCGATGGAGAACTCCGACAGCGTGGCCTGCCCATAGACGACGGCGCCGATGATCAGCATCGACACCACCGGCATCAGCGCCGTGATGGTGGTGTTCATCGAACGCATGAACACCTGGTTGAGGCTGCGGCGCGACAGCTGGATGAAGGTGTAGTTGCCCGTCTTGGCGTAGCGCGCCTGGTTCTCCTGGGCGCGGTCGAACACCACGATGGTGTCGTAGAGCGAATAGCCAAGGATGGTGAGCACCGCGATGACGGTTGGCGGCGTGACGTCGAATTGGAAGATGGCGTACACGCCCACGGTGATGATGACGTCGTGGATGAGCGCCGCGATGGCGCCCACCGCCATTCGCCATTCCAGGCGCACCGAGATGAACACCGACACCAGAATGAGGAAGATGACGAAGGCCTTGGCGGCCTGCCGGGTGACCGTTCGTCCCCAGGTGGGCCCAACGAAGTTGGTCTCCACCTCGGTGACCTCCACCCCGCCGGCGTCTGCCAGGTCCTTGGTGATCTTGGCGGCTTCGCTCTGCTCGGTCACCCCGCTCTGCACGCGGACGATCCGGGTGTTGTTGGCGTCGGTGGCCACCTGCACCTTGGAGCCCGAATCGGCGTCGGATGCGGCGAGCACCTCGCTGGCGCCGTCCTGGGTGAGATCGTCGGAGGGCACCTCCCACACGGTTCCGCCCACGAAGTCCACCGACAGGTTGAGTCCCTGGGTGATGAGGGCCCCCGCCGAGAGGATCAAGAGCACGCCCGAGACGATGAGCAGCTTGCGATTGATTCGCGGGAAGTCGAAATCGATCTGACCCCGGTAGATGCGGCCCTTCAGGCTCATGACGCTCCCCCGTCGGTGGTGGCCATGGCCGCCGTCGGCTCCAGTTCGGGCACCAGCGGCACTCCTCGACCCTTCTCGTCCGCCAGTTGGGCCTGCGTGTAGGGCACCGGCACGCCGAATCGGGTCTGCTTGGCACCCAGCTTGGAGCGGGTGATGTAGGCGACGGCCGGGCGCATGAAGAAGTAGCTGGCCACCAGGTCCAACAACACCGACAGGCCCAGGTAGAACGCGAACCCGCGGACGCTTCCGGCCGTGAGGAAGTACAGGACCGCAGCGCCGATCAGGCTGGACGTATCGGCCTTGACGATGGTGCTGAAGGCGGCGGCGAAGCTCTTCTCGCCCGCCGCGCGCAGGCTCTGGCCGCCCTCGACGTCCTCCTTCAGGTGCTCATAGAACACCACGTTGGAGTCCAGCGACACACCGATGGACACCACGATGCCCACCAGGCCGGCCAGGGTGAGCGTGGCGCCCAACAGCGAGATGATCACCCAGAGCAGCGAGCCCGACAGCGCCAGGCTGATGAGCGCCACCACGCCCAGCAGGCGGTAGTAGGCGATGAAGTACAGCGCCACCACCGCCAGGCCGACGAGGCCGGCGATGATGACGGCCCGCAGCGCACCCTGGCCCAGCGTGGCCGTGACGGTCTGGGTCTGGCTCGGTCGCAGCTCCAAGGGCAGGGCGCCGTAGCGAAGCGCCGTGGCCACGTCCTTGGCCTCCTGCTCCTGGAACGAGCCCGAGATGCTGATCTGGTCCTTGCTGAACGTCGGCTCGTTGATCGAGGGCGCGGTCAGCACCTCGCCGTCCAGGACGATGGCCAGCTGGCCGCGGGCCGCGCCGGATTCGGAGTCCTGGGCATTGGGCGGGCACAACGGATCGCCGTTGTAGCAGAGGGTGGCCGCCTCGTTGAACAGGTCGATGCCTTCCTCCCCGCCCTGGAACGTCGGACCGACCTGCCATTGGCCCTGCTGATCGATCCCTGCGGTAGCGCCCTCCAACGCGTCGCCCGTGAGCAGCACCGGGCCAAGCGTGTACTGCTGTTCGCCGTCCTTGTCGGGGAGGGTCACCTCCTCCTCGGTCTTGGCGCCCAGCTCGTCCGGGTCGGTCAGCGGCGTGCCCTGGGCGCTCTCCAGCTGTATGAGCTCGGCGAACTCGGCGCTGGACACATCGATGCCGTCCTGGTTCTGGGGGACGAACTCGGTGGTCGTGGTGGCCTCGGCCGCCGTCGTGGAGGTCGCATCCTCTCCGGCGGTGGTCGGGGCGGCGCTGGTCGGCGCTGCTGTGGTCGGCGCCTCCTGGCTGGGGGCCCGGCGTTCCTTGCGGGCGCCGCCAAAGCCCTGGGCCGGCGCTGCGGTCGTTGCCGGTGCCGTGGCGGGGTCCGTCGGGGTGGCGGGATCCACCGAGACCGCAGGGGCGCTCGGGTCGACTGGCGCATTGGGGTCGACTGGCGCATTGGGGTCGGCGGTGGCGTTGGGATCGGCCACCGCGGTCGGGTCGATGCCGCGGGCCTCCAGCTCCTCGTTCTGGATGTCCTCGGCCGTCTTGCCCTCGGGTATCTCCAGCTCCTTGCGCAGTTCCTCGATGCGATCCGGGTCGGCCATGGGTGCGCTGGACAGCACCGGGCGGAACTCCAGCTGTGCGGTGCGACCCACCAGCTCCAGCGCCCGCTCTTGGTCGTCGATGCCCGGCAGCTGGATGAGGATGTTGTTGCCCTGCGAGCTGATCTCCGGTTCGGACACGCCGAGGGCATCGACGCGGTTGCGGATGATGGCGATGGCCTGCTCAACCTGCTCGTCGGTCACGTCCTCTGCCGGCTCGCCGTCGACGTAGGGCTCCAGCACCACCGAGATGCCACCCTGCAGGTCCAATCCCAGCAGCGGGCGGGTGTCCGTCAGCAACACACCGGCCAGCGCTCCCACGGTCAGCACGACCATGGCCACCATCGACATGAACGCAGAGCGTTTCATCGCTTGGAGCGCTGTGCGCCTTCGCCGCCGTCGTCCCCGTCCTTGGGTTTGGTCACCCGGCTGCTGGTTCGCTTCGCAGGAGCCGCATCGTCGGGGTCGTCAGCCTGGGCACCGCCGCCCAACAGGCCGCCCAGCAAGCCGCCGCCACGGGCCGGCGCCGGGGGCGCATCCTGGGAACGCAGAACCGCGGCCTTGGCCACCCTCACCACCACGTCCGTGTCCACCTCCAGGTGCACCGACTCGTCATCGAGGTGGTTCACCGTGCCGTACAAGCCGGACGAGGTGACCACCTTGTCGCCCACCTCCACGCTGTTGGTGAACGCGGCCTGCTCCCGCTGCTTCTTCTGCTGCGGTCGAATGAGCACCAGGTACATCAGGCCCATCATTCCCACGAGCAGGATGATGGAGAACGCCCCGCCACCCGAGGAGTTGTTCTGGGCGAAGATCATGGAAGTAGTCACGAATCGACGATCCTATGACCGTGTCGTGCCCCGGCCCAACCACACCGGGTTGTTTTGCCCCTCTCGAAGAACCGGCTCAACGTCGCCGCCCGGCACCTCCGGGCCGTCACGGCCACACGTCGGCAACTTCCGCCCGCAGGCCGTCCAGCGAGCCGGCCTCGATGGCCGACCGCATGCGATCGACGAAGCCCAACATCCAGGCCAGGTTGTGCAGCACGCACAACGTCTTTCCGGCCGGCTCGCCCACCACCAGGAGGTGGCGGACGTATCCGGCGCTGTAGCGGGCGCACACCTGGCAACCGCAGGTGGGGTCCAGCGGCGCCTCGCTGCGGGCAAACTCGGCCCGCTTCGCATTGATCCGGCCTCGGGCGGTCAGCAACGTGCCGTGGCGGCCCAGGCGCGTGGGCAGCACGCAATCGAACATGTCGACGCCGCGCGCCACCGCCTCCACCATCGAGCGCGGGTCGCCCACTCCCATCAGGTACCGGGGCTGGTCGGTGGGCAGCTCGGCTATGGCCGCCTCCAGCGCCTCCATCATGGGCCCCCTCGCCTCGCCCACGGAGAGGCCCCCCACCGCGTACCCGTCGAAGTCCAACGCCACGGTGCGTTGCGCCGATTCACGGCGCAGGTCGGCCTCGGTGCCTCCCTGCACGATGCCGAAGAGCGCCTGATCGCCGCGCCGCGTATGGGCACCCCTCGCCCGCTCGGCCCAGGCCGCCGTGCGCTTGACGGCGCGTGCCAACTGCGCGCGGTCGGCGGGGAGGGGCAGACACACGTCGAGCACCATCTGAATGTCGCCACCCAGCAACTCCTGGGTGGCGACGATGCTCTCCGGGGTGCAGGCCACCGTGTCGCCGTCGTACACCGAGCGGAAGGTGACGCCCTCGTCGGTGACCTTGGGCGACAGGGAGAACACCTGGAATCCTCCCGAATCGGTCAGCAGGTGACCGTCCCAGCCCGAGAACCGACCGAGACCGCCCAGCGAGGCCACCGTCTCGGCGCCCGGCCGCAACATGAGGTGGTAGGTGTTGCCCAACATGAACTCTGCGCCCAGGTCCTCCAGCTGCGCGGTGGTGGCGGCCCGTATGGAGCCCCTGGTGCCGACGGGCATGAAGAGCGGGGTATGGAACCCGCCCTTGGCCGTGGGCACGAACGTGCGCCGGGCCGCACCGTCGGTTGCCAGCAGCTCGGATCGCAGCCTCACGGCGTCGCTCCCCCGTGTGGTGCCGTGCCCTCCAGCAACCCCGAATCCAGCAACCCCGAATCCAGCAACATGGCATCCCCGAAGGAGAGAAACCGGTAGCCGCGCTGCAGCGCCGTCTCGTAGAGCGCCCGCCAGCGGGCACCGATGAAGGCATCCACCATCACCAGCAGGCTGGATCGGGGCAGGTGGAAGTTGGTCATCATGCGGTCCACCACCTGGAACGTTGCGCCGCGATGCAGGAACAGCTCGGTCTCGCCCTCCAGGCGTTCGCTTCGGGCGGCCGACTCCAGCGCCCGCACGGTGGTGGTGCCAACGGCCAGAACCGACCTGGCCGACCGGATGTTGGCCCACTGGGCGGGGTCGATGCGGTACCGCTCGGCGTGCATCACATGATCCTCCACCACATCGGAGGTCATGGGCCGGAAGGTTCCCAGCCCCACCTGCAGCTCCACCTCGGCCAGCGAGGCGCCGGCCTGGCGAATCCGGTCCAGAAGCGCCGGAGTGAGGTGCAGGCCTGCGGTGGGTGCAGCCGCGGAACCCGGTCGCCGGGCCATGACCGTCTGGTAGCGGGCCGGGTCCCGGGGCCGATCGTCCAGGTACGGCGGCAACGGCATCACCCCGTGCCGCTCCAGGGCCGCCTCCACCTCGTCCGGGCCCAGGTCGCCGCCCGCAGCCAGCAACCGAACCACCCGCCGCCCCTCCCCCAGGTCCTCGCCCACCTCCACCTGCAGTGCGGTTGCGTGTTCTGTGCCTGACGGCGTGAGCAACTCGCCGGGCCGGATGCGACCCGACGGCCGAACCAGCGCCTCCCACCCCCCGGAAGGGTGCGGGGCCAGCACCAGCACCTCGGCGGCGCCACCCGTCGGGCGACGCAGGCGGAGGCGGGCCGGCCGAACGCGTGTGGTGTTCACCACCACGACGTCCCCCGGGCCGACCAGCGTGTCCAACTGGGCCACAGTGGCGTCGGTCGGAGCCGCGCCGGGGCCCCGATCCACCAGCAGCCGGGCGGCGTCGCGAGGCTCCACGGCTTCCTGTGCGACGGCCTCGGCGGGCAGGTGGTAGTCGAACTCGGCCAGATCCACCCGGTGCTCCCTTGCGCTCGCGGGGTCGCCGGACGGGGCCCGCACTCGGCGTGGTGCCGCCTGGGAGGGTTCGTCCGGCGGGTGGAGACTACGCTCGGTCACTCGCCGGGCCGGTAGCGCCCACGCTTGCCCCCGTCAGCGGACTGATCGACCCGCCAGCCCTCACAGGTTGTGCGACCGAACCCCCGCTCCCCCGGATTGCCCGCCCACGTCTGCCAGGATCACACCCACATGGACGACTCTCGCCCCACACTCGACCCCGAGGCCACCGACCGAACCGCCGATGCCGGCGAGGTGGTGGTGATCGGTGCAGGCCCCGCCGGACTCACCGCCGCCTACCAGCTGCAGAAGTACGGCATCTCCTCCACCATCCTCGAGGAATCCGATCAGGTGGGCGGCATCTCCCGCACCGAGACGCGCGACGGCTGGCGCTTCGACATCGGCGGCCACCGCTTCTTCACCAAGGTGCCCGAGGTGGAGGCCCTGTGGCACGAGATCCTCGACGAGGACGACTTCATGATGCGGCCCCGCAAGAGCCGCATCTTCTATGACGGCAAGTTCTACGACTACCCGCTGCGGGCCACCAACGCGCTCCGCAACCTGGGCGTCATCGAGGCCGTCCGCTGCGTGCTCAGCTACATCTGGGTGCGCATCCGCCCGCCCAAGGACCAAACGAACTTCGAGGGCTGGGTGGCGGCCCGCTTCGGGTGGCGCCTCTATGGCACCTTCTTCAAGGCCTACACCGAGAAGGTCTGGGGCGTGCCCGCCGACAACATCGAGGCCGACTGGGCCGCGCAGCGCATCAAGAACCTGTCGTTGTTCAGCGCCGTCATCAACGCCCTGATGCCCGCCCGCAACCAGAAGGACATCGCCTCGCTCATCGAGGAGTTCCAGTACCCCAAGTACGGGCCCGGCATGATGTGGGAGGCCTGCCGGGACCAGGTGGTCGCCGATGGCTCCACGCTGGCCTACGACACGGAGGTCACCGGCGTGCGCCACGCCGACGGCAGGGCCACCCACGTCCTCACCAGGGCCCCCGGCGGCGACGTCGAGGCGACCGAGGCCGACCACATCATCTCCTCCATGCCCATCTCGGCGCTGCTGGCCGGCATGGACCCGCCGGTCCCTGACGAGGTCATGGCGGCCGCCAACGGGCTGAGCTACCGGGACTTCATCACCGTGGCGCTGGTGGTGCCCGAGTCACGCGTGGACTGGAACGACAACTGGATCTACATCCATGACCCCCAGGTCAAGACCATGCGCATCCAGAACTTCGGGTCGTGGTCGCCTCACCTGGTGAAGGACGGTCGCAACGTTCTGGGCCTGGAATACACCGTGTTCGAGACGGACGCGGCCTGGACAGCACCGGACGACGAGCTGATCGAGCAGGGCAAGACCGAGCTGCAGTACCTGGGCCTGGTCGAGCCCGGTGACGTCGAGGGCGGCTATGTCGTCCGCCAGAAGAAGGCCTACCCCACCTACGACGAGACCTACAAGGCCAACGTCGACGTGCTGCGGACCTGGCTGGCGGAGCACACCCCCAACATCCATCCCATCGGACGCAACGGCATGTTCCGCTACAACAACCAGGACCACTCGATGTACACCGCCATGTTGACGGCGGAGAACATCGCCACGGGTTCCACACACGACGTGTGGACGGTGAACGTGGAGGAGGAGTACCACGAGGAGGGCCCGGCCGAGGACGGCGCCAAGGCCGGAAAGACCGGCCGGGACGCACCGATCATCCCCTCCACCGCCCCCCGCATCGAGAGCTGAGGGCTCGCCAGCGGCGCCGCCGAAGGGCGGCGGTGCTCGATCAGCCGTCGAACAGTCCCGGGGGTGGCGTCGCCGCCTCGGGGGCCTCCAGCCCCAGGTGCTGCCACGCCGCCGGTGTGGCCACACGGCCGCGTGGGGTGCGCATCAGCAGCCCCTGCTGGATGAGAAACGGCTCGTGCACGTCCTCGACGGTCTCGGTCGGCTCGGCCACGGCGATGGCCAGGGTGGACAGGCCCACGGGGCCGCCGGCAAAGCGGCGCACCAGCGAGTCGAGAATGGCACGGTCCACCTTGTCCAGCCCGCGATCGTCGATGCCGAACACCGCCAGGCCGGCCCGGGCCACCTGTGCGTCGATGGTGCCGTCGGCCTCCACATCGGCGTAGTCCTGCACCCGCCGCAATAGCCGGTTGGCGATACGGGGCGTGCCCCGTGATCGGCGGGCGATCTCGGCCGCGCCGTCCGTGCTCAGCGGCGCCTCCAGGATGACGGCCGTGCGCTCGACGATGGACTGCAGGTCGGAAGGGTCGTAGTAGTCCAGGCGGGCCACCAGGCCGAAACGGTCCCGCAACGGCCCGGTGATGAGCCCGGTGCGGGTGGTGGCGCCCACCAGCGTGAACTGCGGGAGCTCCAGACGGATGGAGCGCGCCGCCGGCCCCTTGCCCAGCACGATGTCCAGCTGGAAGTCCTCGATGGCCGGATACAGCACCTCCTCCACCGCCCGGGGCAGCCGGTGAATCTCGTCGATGAACAACACGTCGCCGGGGCCGATCTTGGTCAGGATTGCGGCCAGGTCGCCCGCCCGCTCCAGGGCCGGCCCGCTGGTGATCTGCATCGTGGAGCCCACCTCGGTGGCCACGATGCCCGCCAGCGTGGTCTTGCCCAGGCCGGGCGGGCCCGCGAACAGCAGGTGGTCGGAGGCGGCGCCCCGTCGCCGAGCCGCCTCCAGGATGATGCGCAGCCGCTCCTTCAGCTCGCGTTGGCCGACAAACTCGGCCAACGTGCGCGGCCGCAGACCCGGCTGGACCCCCTCGTCCTCCTCGCCCGGTCCATCGACGCCCCCCGCCGCCGCACCAACGGGCGCCTCGGCATCGACGTCCTCCGGGGTGGCCCGGGGCTCCAACAGCTCGTCGCGGGCCACCGATCAGCCCCCCGCCAGGTGAGCCAGGGCGGCTCGCAGCAGCTCGGCCGAATCGTCGCTGTCGGGCAGCCCGACGACGGCCCGGTTGGCCTCTTCGGCGGAGTATCCCAACTCGCCCAGGGCCGAGCGGACGTCGGCCTTGGCGGTGGCAACCGGATCGCCGGAGACGGTGGAGCCCGGAGCGCCGACCGCCACCGGGGTGTCCTCGAAGCTGCCCACCTCCAGGCGGCTCTTGAGCTCCACCAGCAGCCGGGCGGCGGTCTTCTTGCCCACGCCCGGCACCAGGCACAAGGCGGCCACGTCGTCGGCGGCCACCGCCCGGGCGAGTTCGGCGGGGCCGTGCACGCCCAGGATGGCCATGGCCAGCGCCGGGCCCACGCCGTGGGCGCCGATGAGCGCCTCGAAGAGCTGGCGCTCGTCTTCGCTGAGGAACGCGTACAGGGTTTGGGCGTCCTCGCGTATGTGGTGGTGCACCCAGCAGAACAGCTCGTCGCCCACCTCACCGGCCTTGCCAGCCAGCGCCGGCGAGGCGTTGCAGCGATAGCCCACCCCCGCCACCTCAACGGTCAACTCGGCGCCTCGGCGCAACAGCAGCGTGCCGCGCAGCGACGCGATCATGAACCCACCGCCCCGGCAGTGTTCTGCGCCACGCCCGCCCCGGCAGCGTTCTGCGCCACGCCCGCCCCGGCAGCGTTCTGCGCCACGCCCGCCCCGGCCATGGCCACATGACAGAGCGCAATGGCGGCGGCATCGGCGGCATCGGCGGGGTGCGGCGGGGCGGGCAGGCCCAGCAGCAACTGCACCATCACGGCCACCTCGTCCTTGTCGGCGGCGCCGTGCCCGGCGACCGCACACTTCACCTCGTTGGGCGAGTACTCCACCACCGTGCATCCCCTGCCCGCCGCTTCTGCCAGCACCAGCCCGCTGGCCTGACCCACCGAGATGGCGGTGCGCACGTTCACCTGGAACAACACCCGCTCGACCGCCACGGCGGCGGGCCGAACCTCGTCGAAGAGCCCTCGCAGATCGGCGGCAAGCTCGGCCAATCGCTCGGGCACCGGACGTGAGGGCTCGGTGCTGAGCACGCCCAACGCCACCGGCGTGTGCGTGCGACCGTCGGTGTCGAGGCAGCAGTAGCCGCAGCGGGACAGGCCGGGGTCGATGCCGAGGACGAACATGCGTACGACCCTATCCGCCAGCGCGTCGGCAACGCGTGATCGACGCCCGCGCGATGCGCGATCGGCATCGGAGACCTACGTGGGCTCGGCCCGACAGGGTTCCCCGCCGCATGGATCGATGATGGTGCCCGTCTCGAAGAACGCCTGCTTCTGCTGCACGAAGCCCAGCGCGCGGCGAGGGTCCTCGTGCGGGTCGGGGCAGCCCTCGGCCTCCTCGTCGGCACCGCAGGCCGCCTCCCATTCCTCGCCCATGGTGGGGTTCACGTTGCCCAAGGGCGGGGCCATCGCACCGGAGTCCCAGTAGAACAGCGCCGAGCCGTCGGCCGGGTATTGGCCGATGGGGTCCAGGTCCCACAACGGTTCCTCCCGGGGATCGCGGCCCTCGGCCAGCGCCGGTTGGTGATACCCAATGCCAAGCGTGCGGGCCATGTTCTCGACCGTGATCGGCGCCACCTGATGGTCGCCGAAGGCCACGGCGAAGATCACCTGGTGCTTGGGCGTATTGGGATACGGATCGTCGGTGAGGTGCTGGATGTACCCGCCCGCCTCGCCCCGGTCCCACAGCATCTGCAGAAGCCCAAACAGGATCTGGCGATCGACCGCGTCCGGGTAGGCCGGGTCCATCACCTGGGAGTAGGTGTCCCAGTCGGTGGATCGCTGCAGCAGCGTGGAGTAGTTCATGCCCGGCACGCCCAGCGTGGCCCGCTTCCAGTCGGTGGCCACGGCGGTGGCCGCGGCGCCCATGATGCCGCCCTGGCTGTTGCCATCGAAGTACACCTCGTCGGTGAAGTAGCTGACCCCGCCGTCGCGGCCGGTGAACTGCCTGAGCTGTGGGAACGACCTGGGGTCGATGAGGGCACGCGCCAACACCAGCTGGGCCAGGATGCCCTGTTGCATGCGGTCGGCCATGGCCGGGAACTTCGAGAGGTCGCCCAGCGCCTCGATGGCGTAGGGGATATCCGCCTCGCTCATGCCCAGCCAGTCGGTGGCGCAGTACATCTGGTTGGTGGATGCGGCGTTGCGGCCCAGGTCGTCGCCGGCGACCTCGCTCCGGCTGCCCAGCAGCCCGTGGCCGTAGACGACGGCCCGGGCCTTGCCCCCCACTGCGTTGCCCAATTGGGCGTTGGTCAGCATGCAGGTGAAGTTGGCCGCGAAGTCCTTGCCGGTGGCCGCAGGGGTGGCCTTGTCCTTGCCGTAGTTCATGGCCGTGCCGGGGGTGCCGTCGCCCGCCAGGAACAGCGGCAGGGTGAAGGTTCCCGACACCTTGCGGCCGATCCCCTCGGGCAGTTCCTTGGGGTTCTCCACCGTGTCGGTCACCGTGACCTGCACCGGGTCGTTCTCCAGGTGCTTCAAGGTGGCATCGCGCATGGCCAGCAGGCGGCCCGACAGGCTCGTGGTGCTGGCCACCGTGAAGTCCCACGCCATCACCAGCTCGCTCACGTTCACGCCCTCATCGCCCAGCGCTTCGAGCACCGGAGCGAGCTGGTCGGCGCGCCCATCCAGTGCCGACGCGGCCTCGTCGCTCAGCTCGGCCTCGGCCAGATCCACGCCATCCCTGATGGCCCGAAACCCGGCGGACGGCGGGATGGACCGGCCCCGATCATCCAACACCTCGCGGTAGGCGACGGCGAAATGATGGCCCTCGGGCAGCGAGACCGCGGGCCGCATGATGGTGAGTTGGTCGGCCGGGTCCTCGGCCCGGGCATCCACCTCCACCCAATGGGGCACCTGGGTGCCCTCGGTCAGGTCGAACAGCAGGGTGGGGCTGTCGGTGGACATCGAGGCGCCGATGGTGGCCTCGGTCGCGGCCCCCATGCGCTCCAGGTCGATGTTGGGGAAGTAGGCCAGGATGGGCGTATTCGGGCTGAAGCCGTCGTTTCGGTTCCACTCGGTGGGATCGACGTGGACTCCGTCCGCGTTGGCCGGGGTGCCGTCGGCCGGGAGGTTCACCAGGCGGCCGGTGGCCTCATCGGACGATTCGTCCACCTTGCCCGAGTCATCGGAGCGGGTCAGGGCGTCGGAGGGAAACGGCAGCAGGCAACGGGTGAGGTCGATTGGGTCGCATCCCTGGGGCTGCTCGGCGATGCGCGACAGCGCCTGCAGCTCCGAAGTCTCCAGCGCCGGGCCCGGCTTCCCGCTGGGCTCGGTGGTGTCGCCCGCCTGGCTGGACGTATCGGTGCAGGCAGCTCCCAGCAGAGCGACCGCCAGGGTGACCGCCAACGTTGTCGCCACAGTGACGGCGCCGCGGCGCCTGCTGGTCACTCGTCGGTGCACGCGCACTCCCCTTGCTGCGAATTCGCCCCCCAGGTGGAGGCGGGACGTCACGGTACCTGCGCCACCGGGTGGGTCGTTGGACCCGATGATTCCTCCGGCCCATCCGAGGGGCTCAACAACCATCCGGCAACACCGATGGTGGGGTGTGATCTCACCCTCCGTGACCAACCCTGGCGCCGAGCTTCCGTCCTCGCCGCCGCTCGCCCCCGACCCCGGCGCCGGGCCGGCCGCCGTCGAACTCAGCGGCGTCTGCCGCAACTTCGGCGAGCGGCCTGCGTTGCGCAACCTCAACCTGATGGCACCCGCCGGGCGCATCACGGTGCTGCTGGGCCCGAACGGGGCGGGGAAGACCACCGCAGTGCGGGTGATTACCGGCGCACTGTCCACCAGCTCGGGCCAGGTTCGCACCTTCGGGGTGGACCCGGTGCCCGAATCCAGCGGCGTTCGCGAGCGCTGCGGCGTGGTGTCGGCCAAGCCGGCGCTGTACGACCGGCTCACCGGCTGGGACAACCTGCGCTATGCCGCCGCCTTGTACCAGCTGGACGGCGACGTGGACGCCCAGGCGCGCAACGCCGCAGGCCGCTTCGGTATCGCCGACTCGCTCGACGAGCGGGTCGGCGGCTACTCCACCGGCATGAAGACGCGGTTGGCGCTGGCCCGAGCGCTGCTGGGCGACCCGGACCTGCTGATCTTGGACGAACCCACCTCCGGCCTGGACCCCGAGTCGGCCCATGCCGTGCTGCGCCTGATCCGCCAGCTGACCGACGCCGGACGCACCGTCATCATGTGCACCCACCTGCTCTCCGAGGCCCAAGGGCTGGCCGACCACATGGTGGTCATGGAGCACGGGGCCGCCGAGATCAACGGCAGCTTTGCCGAGTTGACCGAACGCTTCTGGCCCGAGGCGGTGGTGGAGCTGGAGGCCGAGAGCCCCGATCAGCTCGACCGAATGGCCACCTGGACCGGCGTCCTCAGCTACGAGCGCGACCCGGTCAGCAGCGACGGCGAGCGGCCCGACCCGGACCGCTTCGGCGTGGCCCGGGTGGAGATCGACGGCTTCGGGCGCATCCCCGACCTGGTGGCCTCGCTGGTGCGCGACGGTGTGCGCCTGCGGAGGGTTGAACCCCGTGTGGCCACCGTCGAGGACCTGTACTTCGCCATCCGTCGATCGGTCCAGGGCGGCGGTTCGCTGGGCCATCCTGCGCCGGTCGGGACGCCCCAGCACCTAGTGGGCGACGCGAACCACAGCCACTCACCAGCGCCGGCACTGACCGTCCCGGCCAATCGCGAGGAGACACGATGACCACCGTCGACGCCGGCACCGCCCTGCGGGCCAACTCGGGCCCCGCCCCCGCGGCCCGGTCGGGCGGGTTCAACTTCGCTCGCTCCAAGGCCGTGGCCATGACCGAGCTGCGTCAGTTCGCCACCAGCAAGGACCACTGGATTCCGATGGTCTTCCTGGGCATCCTGTTCTTCGTCTTCATCCCCGGCGTGTTGCTGGGCAGCATCGCGTCCCTGGGCGAGTCGGCGACGGTGCAATCCATCGCCGAGACGGTCGATGCCATGCCCGGCCAGGCCAGCCAGGCCGTGGCGGGCCTGGGCCCCCAGGCGCGGGCCAGCTACATCCTGGCCGTCGTGCTGTTTGCACCGGTGTCGGTGGTGGTGCCCCTCACCATCAGCTCGGCCATCGGTGCCGCCACCATCGTCGGTGAACGCGAGAAGGGCACCGGCGAGTTCCTGGCCCACTCCCCCGCCGGGGTGCGTGAGCTGTTCGTGGGCAAACTGGTGGCCTCCTTTGTGCCCGGCTACACCACGGCCCTGGTGGGGTTCGGCCTGTATTCGCTGATGGTCAACCTGATCGCGGGCCCCGCCGTGGGTCGCTGGTTCTTCCCGACCACCACCTGGCTGGTGTTGATCGGCCTGACCATCCCGGCGTTTCTCATGATCGGCCTGGCCATCGTGGTGCGGGTGTCGGCACGGGTCTCCAGCACGGCGGCCGCGCAGCAGATCGCCGGCATCATCTCGATCCCGCTGATCGGGCTGGCCTACAGCCAGGCCAACGGCTCCATCTCGGGCGGCATTCGCCCGGCGCTCATCACAGCGGCCATTGCCTGGGCAGTGGCGGCATTCACCACCTGGCGCGGCGTGTTGTCGGTGAAGCGCTCCCGCCTGTTGACGGTGCTCGACGACGGCTGAGCGGCTGCCCCCGGCCGCGGCTCCGACCCGCCTATCCGGCCGCGCCGGGCAGGTGGGCCAGGATCCCCTCGACGCCCTGGAACGTGATGCCGCCACCGAAGGAGCGATGGATCCACGCCACCGTTCCCTCGGCGTCCACCACCACGATGGTTCGCCGATACAAGTCCAGCAGGCCCAGCACGTCGTAGGCCCGCGCCACCGCTCGGTCCTCGTCCGAGAGCAGCGGAAACCCGAACCCGCCGTTGGCCTTGGCGAAGCCCCGATGGGTGTCCGGGCCTTGGGGCGAGAGGGCCAACACCTGGGCGTCGTGGGCCTCGAAGCGGTCGAGCTCGGCGGTGTAGGCCCGCAGCTGTTGTGTGCACACCGGCGTGTTGTCCGCCGGGTAGAACGCCAGCACCACCGGCCGGCCCCGGAACTGGGCGAGCGACCAGGTGCCCTCCTCGCCGGTGGAACCGTCGACGCCGCGGAGTTCGAAACCGGGAGCGACATCCCCCACCGCGATGGTCATCGCGTCCCGCCCTCGTTCGGCGTGCGGGGGCCCGTCGCTGTTGGTCCGCCGATCACTCGGCGGCCAGAGCGGCGGCAACGTCGTCGGGCACGTCCACGTTGGCGTAGGTGTCGGCCACGTCGTCGTGGTCCTCCAACGCCTCGATCAGGGCCAGAACGCCGCGGGCCTCCCCCACCGTGCCCAGTTCCACGGTGTTCACCGGGATCATCGTGAGGTCGGCGGACGTCGTGGAGATGCCGGCCTCCTCCAACGCGTCTCGCACGGCCATGAGGTCATGAGGATCGGTCGTGATGGTCCACTGATCGTCTCCGGGCTCCACATCCTCGGCGCCGGCGTCGATGGCGCTCAGCATCAGCTCGTCCTCGCTCACCTCGGACGAGACGGCAATGAGACCCTTGCGCTCGAACTGCCAGGCCACCGCACCCGGTTCGGCCAGCGAACCGCCGGCCTTGGAGAAGATCGAGCGGATCTCGGCCCCGGTGCGGTTGCGGTTGTCGGTGGAGCCGTCCACGTAGATCGCCACACCGTGCGGGCCGTATCCCTCGTAGCTGACCTCCTCGTAGGTGACGCCCTCCATCTCGCCGGTGCCCCGCTTGATGGCCCGCTCGATGGTGTCCACCGGCACCGAGGCGTCACGCGCCTTCTGGAACATGGTGCGCAGCGTGGGGTTGGCGTCCAGGTCACCCCCGCCGGAGCGCGCTGCGATCTCCAGCTGGCGAATGAGCTTGGCGAAGAGCTTGCCCCGCTTGGCATCGGCGGCGCCCTTCTTGTGCTTGATGGTTGCCCATTTGGAGTGGCCCGACATGGGTGATTCGTCCTTGCGATCGAGGAGAGACGGTCAGGCGAGCATAGAGCCCGCAGCGTGAAACGCTTCGGTGGTGGCGGCCAGCCAGGCCCGGTGCAGGCCATGGTCGGCGGCCAGCTCGGGGTGGAAGGTGGTGGCCCAGACGGCGCCGCGGGACACGGCGACCGGCTCGCCGTCGAGGCGCGCCGTCACGGTGACGCCCGGCCCCACACGCTCGATGCGCGGGGCCCGAATGAACACCGCATGACACGACGACCCGCTCCCGGGGCTCGCAGCGGATGCTCCCTCCAGGGCCACCTCAGCCTCGAAGCTCGCCAGCTGGCGGCCGAAGCCGTTGCGGCGCACGGTGAGGTCCAACACGCCGAAGCTGCGTTGATCGGGGCGACCGTCCAGCACCTCGGTCGCCAGCAGGATGGCCCCGGCACAGGTGCCGAGTGCGGGCATGCCGCCCTCCAGCCGTTGGGCCAGCGGCTCCCGAAGGCCGCTTCGATCCAGCAGCATCGACATGGTGGTGGACTCGCCGCCGGGCATCACCAATGCATCCACCCGGGCGAGCGTCTCGGGACGCTTCACCTCGTAGACCGTCGCGCCGAGGCGTTCCAGGATCTGACGGTGGGCGCGGTAGGCGCCCTGCAGCGCCAGCACCCCCACGGTGGGCGATGGGCCGCCGCTCAGCGCTACCAACCCCGTTGGGCGAAGTTGAGGTCCTCGTTGGCCGAGTCGAGCCCCCGCATGGCGTCGCCAAGACCCCGGCTGACCCGGGCCACGGTGTCGGCGTCCTCGTAGTTGGTGGCGGCGGCCACGATGGCATGGGCCATGGTGGAGGGCTGCTCGGACTTGAAGATGCCCGACCCCACGAACACCGACTCGGCCCCCAGCTGCATCACCAGGGCGGCATCGGCCGGGGTGGCCACGCCACCGGCGCAGAACAGCGGCACGGGCAACCAGCCGGTACGGGCAACCTCCTGCACCAGCGAGAGCGGTGCGGCGAGGTCCTTGGCCCAGCCGAACAGTTCCGCCTCGTCGGCCTGGCCGATGGCCCGCATGGCGGAGGTGATCGAGCGCATATGGCGCACGGCCTGCACGATGTCGCCGGTGCCGGCCTCGCCCTTGGAGCGGATCATGGCCGCCCCCTCGGAGATGCGGCGCAGCGCCTCGCCCAGATTGGTGGCGCCGCAGACGAAGGGCACCTCGAACGCGTACTTGTCGATGTGGTAGGCCTCGTCGGCCGGGGTGAGCACCTCGGACTCATCGATGAAGTCCACCTCCAGCGCCTGAAGCACCTGAGCCTCGGCGAAATGCCCGATGCGTGCCTTGGCCATCACCGGGATGCTGACCGCAGCCTGGATGCCCTCGATCAGCGCCGGGTCCGACATCCGGGCTACGCCACCATCGCGCCGGATGTCCGAGGGCACCCGCTCGAGCGCCATGACCGCCACGGCACCGGCGTCCTCGGCGACCTTGGCCTGCTCGGCGTCCACGACATCCATGATGACGCCGCCCTTGAGCATCTCAGCCAGGCCGCGCTTCACGGTGGGGGTTGCGGTGTGGGGTGCGGCGCCGCCGTTGGAGGCTGGCACCGACTCGCCGTTGGGAGCGCTCTCAGTCATCGCCGCAGTGTACTGAGCGGCCCGGTGGGGCCAGAAGCCGGTTGAACGACCGCTACAGCTCGCGCAGCAGCGCCAGGCGTCGGTTCAGCGACACCTGGGCGGCGTTTGCCACCTGCGCAGGATCGGGGGCGACGAACCACAGGTGCGCCACCTCCGGCGCCGACACCGTGACGCCGGGGCCGAGGGCGCCCACCAGCTCCAACGCGTCGATCAACCCCGGCGGATACCGGGTGATGTCCAGAGCGTTCAGGTCGGCCAGCTCCTCGCGCCGGTTGGGGAGCACCCGATCGAGGCCGTGGCGCCAGCCGATGCTGGTGCGGAACGCGTGGGCGGCGGTCGCGGCTTCGGCGTCGCCACCGAGCAGGTGGGCCACCTGCTGGGCCAGCACCGCCTCCAATCGAATCCGGTCGGCGGCCTCCAACAGCCCGCTGGTGACCACCACGCAATGGGTGCCGGGTGCCGCCACCGTGGCGGCATTGGCGGCCGGATCATCCACCACAAAGAGGCCGGGTTCCACCTGGCCCGACGCCATGCACAGCCCATCGATGAGGTTGTCGTAGCCGGGGTGCTCACCCGGGCGCAGCGGGCGTGCGCCCAGCGCTTCCAGCACGGCATCCACCGAGCGGGAACGTCGCCACGCCACCGCACCCAGCGCGGCGGCTGTGCCCAGCACCAGCACCAGCAGGCCAAGCCACCACGTGGCCACCAGCGCCACGAGCAGCGCCAGCACCGCAACGGGCAGCATCAGCGCCAGCGCACTGGAGCGCATGAGCGCGCCCACCTCGGCCTCCATCAGGGCGCGGCGCTCGGCCGGCTCCAGCGGTGCGACGTGCAGCGGTCGGGTGTCCTCGCTCTGGGGGATCGTCATCGCAGTGTCGGGGCTCAGAACTCCACCTGGACGTTGGCCCGGCTCTCCTCGTCGGCCTGAAAGTACTGGCGCTCGGTGAAGCCCAGCTGCTTGGCGATGAGGTTCTGGGGGAACGACTGGATCTTGGTGTTGTAGGTGCGCACGTTGTCGTTGAAGTACTGCCGGGAATAGGCAATGCGGTCCTCGGTCTCGGACAGCTGGCGTTGCAGGTCCAGGAACTGGGTGTTGGCCTTCAGGTCGGGGTAGGCCTCGGACAGGGCGAACACCTGGCGCAGCATGCCGCTGAGCGCACCCTCGGCCTCGGCCTTGGCCTCCGTGCCTTCGGCGGCCACCGCTGCATTGCGGGCCTCGATCACCGCCTGCAGCGTCTCCTGTTCGTGGGTGGCGTATCCCTTCACCGTCTCCACCAGGTTGGGGATGAGGTCGTGGCGCCGGTTGAGCTGCACGTCGATCTGAGCGAACGCCGACTCGATCTTGTTCCGAAGCCGGACCAGGCCGCTGTAGGCGGTCATGAGGTACAGGCCCCCACCCACCACCACGACAAGCACCAGCACCAGCAGGATGATCAACACGGTCCCCATGAGGGCCTCCTCGTCGAGCGAAGCACCCATGATAGGACGGCCGGTATCGTCGGGCACCCTCTCGTAGCCGACCCGGAGCGCACGCCCATGACCAAAGTCCTCGTTCACGGCAACCCCGAGAGCTCGGCGGTGTGGGGCCCGCTGCTCGATCAGCTGGCCCATCGGGGCGTGGACGACGTGGTGTGCCTGTCACCGCCCGGCTTCGGTGCGCCCCTAGGGGAACGCCCGCCGCGGTCGCCACAGGACTACCGGGACTGGCTGATCGGCGAGCTGGAACGCTGCGACCGCCCCGTCGATCTGGTCGGTCACGATTGGGGCGCCGGGCACCTCTATGCCGTGTTGGCCCAGCTGAAGTCGGCTCGCCGAGGTGAGCTGGTACGCACCTGGACGGCCGACGTCGCCGGGCTGTTGCACGCCGACTACGAGTGGCACGAGATGGGCCAGTTGTGGCAGACCCCCGAGGTTGGCGAACAGGTTGTGGCCGCCATGGCGGCCATGGACGTCGCCGAACGAGCCGAGGGATACGTGGGCATGGGCGTCACCCCCGACGCTGCCGCAGACATGGCGGCCGCCATGAACGACGACATGGGCTCGTCCATCTTGAGCCTCTATCGTGGTGCTGCCCAGCCCTACATGGCCGATCTGGGACGCAAACTGGCTGGTGAGCAGCTGCCGCCCGGGCTGGTCGTGCTGGCCACCGAGGACACCTTCGCCGGGACCGACGCCATGACCTCCGCCGTTGCGGCCGACCTCGGTGCCGACGTGCTTCGGTTGGAGGGAGCAGGCCACTGGTGGATGTGCCAGCGGCCCGACGCGGCCGCCGATGCGCTCGTCGCCCACTGGGCCGACGCCGACGTCATCGCCGAACGCGGGGAATCCGAGTGACCGACTGGCAACACGACCTGGCCTCCATCACGCCGTTCGCCGACGTCGACTACTCCGGGCGGTTCGACGAGGCGTTCTGCGACCGCTGGATGAACGTGGGTGACCCGCTGTCGGACCAGGTGATCGATGCGGTCCGCTCCGACGGCTACCGGGGCGCCGCCGGGGTCGGCGATCAGCTCTCCAAGGTGGCGGCGCTGGCCCGCTCCGAGGGCGGCATGTTCGCCGAGCTGTACGAACAGACCCGCACCCTGCCGCCATGGGTGAACACCGACATGATCGTGGAGGGTCAACGGCTGGTCACCAACACCCATCCCTTCTACGGCATGTCCCTGTTTCACTCGCTTTTCGCCGGGGCTGCGTTCGTTCGCGCTGCGTTGGTGACCGGCTCCACCGGCCGCCTGGGGGGCGATCCCCGGCGTCGCATCACCGAAACCTCGGCCATGATCTTTGCCTTGGCCGCCGACGGAGGGCACCTCCCCGACAGCGACGGCCACAACATCGTGGTGAAGGTCCGGCTGCTGCACTCCTCCATCAGGTACTGGATCACGCAGAACGACATCGCCAAGCCCTCCTGGGCGGGGGTGCCCATCGACCAGACGATGCTGGCCATCACCAGCTCGCTCTTCAGCTACCTCAACATCCGGTCGCTGCTCAGGCTGGGGGTGTCCCTCAGCCGGGATCAGGTGGACGCCCACCACCACCTGTGGCGCTACGTCGGCTGGTTGCTGGGCATCGACGAGGCGCTCCTGACCGACTCCATCGAGGAGGAGCGGGACCTGTGGCATGCCGTGGCGCGGCACCAAGCGTTCCCCGAGCTGCTGGGCGGCGAGGCCTACGTCCGGTTCGTCAGCGCCCAGGCCGGGCGGCTGGCGCCGGACCGGCGGGGCGCAGCGGTGGCACGGCGCGTGTTCGGCGATCTCCACCGCCACCTGTCCGCTCCCGATTGGTACGGGGCCGCCGACGCCGGGCGCCCCGAGTTCGGCCTGGACGCCGGCCCCGGCAGCACATCCACGGGGTGGCCGGTTCGCGCGCTGCAGGCCGCCGCCGTTCCCTCCAGCCTGGCCGACCGCTTCGTACCCGGTGTCGGCACCCTCAAGCGACGGCGGGTGCTGGTCGGCTACGACCGAGCCATGAGGTCGCTTCGCAACCACGACTACGACGTGAGCACCGAGGATGGGGCCGACGACGACGGCGGGTTCACGGCCGCCGCCGAGGCCACGCTGGCCGCCCGCTTCGGCGTGAACGCCTGAGCGGTGCGCGCGGCACAGGTGTGGAGGGGTGCCTGCCACAGTGGTGGGCACCCCTCCACACCTGGGTCGAAACGAGGGGCCGACCTAGCGTGAGGTGGGCACGGGGACCCCGTGCAACGCCTCCCAGACGCCATCGGCGACCGCGTCGGGCAACCAGCCGAACGCCCGCAACTCCTCGGGCTGAGCCGCACGCAGCTTGGTGATCCCTCCCGCCTCGGCCAGCAGGCGCTTCTTGCGGGTGGGGCCCAGGCCCGCCACGTCGTCGAGCACCGAGGCGGTGGAGCGCTTCGCCCGAAGGGTGCGGTGATAGCCGATCGCAAAGCGGTGCGACTCGTCGCGGATGCGCTGCAGCAGGAACAGGGCGTCGCTGCCGCGGCGCACCTCCACCGGCGCATCGCTGCCGGGCACGAACACCTCCTCAAAGCGCTTGGCCAGCGCGGCCACGGGGATCTCCTCGTCCAATCCGGTGGCCTCCAGCGCCCGCACCGCTGCGGCCAGCTGGCCCTTGCCGCCGTCCACCAACAAGAGCTGGGGCGGATACTGAAACTTGCCCCGTTCGGCCAGCGGCAACCGCCGGTCGGCCGCGTAGGCCGTAAGGCGTCGGGTGACGACCTCCTCCATGGCGGCGAAATCGTCGGAGTCGCCGGCGTAGCGGCCCCCCACCGAACGCACCTTGAATCGCCGATATTCGCTCTTCTTGGGCAGGCCGTCCTCCAGCACCACCATCGACCCGACGTAGTCGGTGCCCTGAAGATGGCTCATGTCGAAGCACTCGATGCGCAGCGGCGCCTCAGGCAGCGAGAGCGCCGACTGCAGCTCGTTCAGCGCCTTGGCCCGGCTGTTGTGATCGGAACCCCGCTTCAGCCGGTGACGGGCAAAGGTGTCCGAGGCGTTGCGCGTGACCGTCTCCAGCAGCTCGCGTTTGCCGCCCCGCTGGGGAACCCGGATCTCCACCTTGGTCTCGCGCCGTTCGGCCAACCAACGCGCCAACAGATCGCCGTCCGCCGGCTCGGCGGGCACCACGACCAACGGAGGCAATCCCATCACCGGGTCCTCGGCGTAGAGCTGCTCGATCACCTCGGCGACGGTCTCGGCGGTGTCCAGATCCAGCGCCTTGTCCAGGATGAAGCCGTTGCGGCCCACCACCCGACCCTTGCGCACGTGAAACACCTGAGCCGCCGCCTCCAGCTCGTCCTCGGCCAACCCGACCACGTCGAAGCTCTCGTTGCCGGGAGCCACCATCTGCTGGCGCTCGACGGCCCGCTCCACGTTGGCCAGCCGATCGCGCAGACGGGCCGCCGCCTCGAACTCCAGCTCCGCGGCAGCCTCGTTCATGCGGCCCCGAAGCTCGGCCAGCACGGGCTCGGTATCGCCCTCCAGGAACGCCGCCAGCTCGGTGAGCATCTGGTCGTAGTCCTCGCGAGTCACCTCCCCGACGCACGGCCCCGAGCACTTCTCAATGTGGAACAGCAGGCACGGCCGCCCGCTGGCCGCGTAGCGCTTGAACTTGCCGTCGGTACAGGTGCGGATGGGGAACGTGCGCAGGAGCAGGTCGAGGGTCTCGCGGATGGCGTAGGCATGGGCGAAGGGGCCGAAGTAGCGGTTGGGCTTCTTGCGGCGGCCGCGCATGACCATGGCTCGGGGCCACTCGTCACCCATGGTGAGCGCCAGGTAGGGATAGGACTTGTCGTCCACCAGCCGCACGTTGAAGCGCGGCCGGTGCTCCTTGATGAGGTTGTACTCCAGCATGAGCGCCTCAACCTCGTTGCGCACCGTGATCCACTCAACCGACTGGGCGGCGGCCACCATCTGAGCGGTGCGCAGCGGGAGCGAGCGCGGGTCGGCGAAGTAGTTCGAGAGGCGTTGACGCAGCGACTTGGCCTTCCCGACATAGATGACGCGGCCATCACCGTCCCGGAACTGATAGCTGCCGGGCTCGTCGGGAATCGTGCCTGCGGGGGGACGCTCGACCATCCCGGCCAGCCTACGGCGGCCCGTCGCTCGGGTCGGGCGGTTGCCCCAGCCGCCCAGGTGGCCGGCACCGCCGCACGAGGATCTCCCTCATCCACCACCGACGGACGGGGCGTTAGCGGGGGGCAACGACCAACAGCGAACGATCGGGAAGCGCCCTGGCCAACCGCGGCACCTCGCCGCCCAGGCCGGGCTCCACCCGGGGCTGGGTGACCACCACCAGATCGCCGGGCGTGGTGAGGTCGCGCAGCGAGACCGCCAGGCGCCGCTTCTCCACGCGCAGCGCGCCCTCCCCCTCTTCCAGGCGAAGGGTCTCGTGGGTGACCTGCTCGCGGGGTGTGAGGATGTGGAACTCCGCCCGGTGGGCCTTGGCCAGGCGGCGGGCCACCAAGGCCGCCAGCTCCATGCCCGGTTCCCCGGCAGGGGTCAGGTCGTGGTCGGCAACCGCCACCACGACGCGCCGGGTCTGTTCCTGGGGGCCCATGCGGGCCACCACCACCGGCACCGGTGACGCTGCCAGCAGGGCGTCCACCCGCTGTCCGAAGGCCGAACCGTTTCGGCTGGCGAAGCCCTTCCAACCCACCAGCACCATGGTGGCGGCCTGCTCGACCGCCGCGTGCAACATGCCCGCCGACGGGGTGAGGTCCAGGCGAACCACCGACGTGGCCTCGGCACCCTCGCCCAAGATCGTCCGCTCGGCTTCGGCCAAAACCTTGCGGCGCTCCTTCACGTCGCCCTGGGTTGCCTCCAGGTCCAACACCGACACCGGCACCACGGTGCCCGTGTCGGGGGCGGCCAAGATGCCCGCCAGCTTCAGCACGCCTCGGGCCCGCTCGGGGTCCCCCACCGGCACCAGTACCTTCTCGGCCGGCGATCGGTGGCGTTCCACCGGGGGCGGAAGTTGGGTGCCAAACCTGGTGGCCAACACGGACGACACCAGGCTGGTAACGAGGATCACCAGAACCACCGTGTTGACGGTGATCTCCGAGATCAACCCCACGCTCAGGCCCACGAACGCAGCCGCAAGGGTGGCCGCCGCGCGCGCCGTTGACAGCGAGGTCATGATGCCGATCTCGGTACCGCTGTACCCGAAGAGCTTGCCGGCGATGAACGCGGCGGCCGCCTTGGTGAGCAATGCCACGGCGGAGAAGATGGCGGCCCGAACGAGGATCTCCGGGTTGCGCTGCACCACGCCCAGGTTCACCAGCATGCCCACCGAGATGAGAAACACCGGGATGAAGAACGCCGAACCGAAAAACTCGATGCGCGCCGACAGCTCGGAACCCTCCGACACCAGCCGGTTGAGCGACAGGCCCGCCAGGAAAGCGCCGATGATGGGCTCCAGGCCGGCCAACTCGGCCAGCCCGGCCGACAGGAACATGGCCGCCGTGATGAACAGGAAGCGCACGGACCGGTCCTGGCCGATGGTGGCGAAGAACTGGCGGCCCAGCCACGGAAGGCCCACCACAATGAACGCCACCACGGCGCCGGCGACGGGGACGAGGCGCAGCACGAATCCCGGATTCAGGTTGCCCTCATGGGACTCGATCAGGATCTCCAGCGCCATCAGGGCAGCGGTGTCCGTGATGATGGTGGCGCCGACCGTGGTGGCCACCGACCTGGCCTTCGACAGTCCCAGCCGCTGCACCGTGGGGTAGGCGAGCAGCGTGTGGGGTGCCCAGCTGATCGCCAGCAGCACCGACGCCGTGCCGGTGAACCCCAGGGACAGGTTCACCGGGATGGCGACGCCGAAGGGGATGAGGAAGGTCAGCGCGCCGAACGTGATGGCCTGGCTGCGCCGATCCCTGAACTCCCCCAGATCCAGCTCAAGCCCCGCCTGAAACATCAGGTACAACAGGCCCGCATTGCCGAGCACCTCCACCGTGCCCTCCCGCTCGAGCAGACCCAGGACGGAGGGGCCGATGACGATGCCGGCGGCAATGAGGCCGATGATGGGCGGGGCCTTCAGCGCCCGGGCGCCCAACGGCGCCACCAGAACCAGCACGAACAGCAGCGCCAGCACCAAGGCCGGTTCGATGAGTGGGGTGGAGAAGGCCAGCATGCGAAGCCGACAGTGGCTGTCGGAGTCGGCAGGTTATCCGACTCGCCAGGCCATGGCAGATTCCAACGAAGCCGGCGCGTGCCGCACGATCGCGTGCGTCACTCGGCCTCGGGAGCCGGACGCGTCGGCCGGTAGGTGACCGCCGACCTCACTCGCCGGAGGAAGCCGAACCTATGGATTCGAGGAACTGGGTGAGCGCCGCCCACCACGCCTCGGGTGTCTCTCGCTGGGGCGAGTGGCCGGCACCCTCCAGCACCACCAACCGGGCCCGGGGGATGGTCTCGGCCATTCGCCGGCTGGCCGCCAGGAACGGCGCGTCCAGCTCGCCCACCATCACCAGCGTGGGCACCGCCACCTCGGCCAGGTGCATCAGCCGGTCGGGCCGGTCCACCAGCAGGCGGCCCATCGTGGCGTACATGGCGGGATGTGACGCCAGGAACTTGGCCCGATCCAGTGCCACCAAGTCGGGGCGTTCGTCCCGCAACCTGCGGGCTGCCTCGGTTTCCAGCGGCGAGGCACCCAGGGCATCCATTGCGGTGGCCAGGGCCTGCATTCCCTCGCTCGTGGCCACCGCAATCGCCAGCTCCAGCAGTTCGGGGTCGATGCCCCGTACCGGACCGTGGTGGGTGTCCATCAACACCAAACCCGTCACCCGCTCGGGCCGATGCAACACCAGGTGTTGCGCGACCATGCCCCCCATCGAGTGCCCCAGCAGGTTGAACGAACCCCATCCCAGTTGGTCGGCCAGCGCCGCCACATCCTCGGCGAAGTGCTCCAGGCTGTACTCCCCTGGATCGTCGGGGCCTCCGGTGCCACCGTGACCCCGCAGGTCGGGCGCCACCACGTGGTGGCCGGCATCGGCCAGCGGCGTCATCCAGTCGTCGAAGTCCTGCCGTCCGCCCGTGAAGCCGTGCACCAACATCAACGGGGAACCCCCCTTCCCAACCTCCTCGTAGCTCAGCGGCCAGGCGCCCGATACGTCACCCATGGCCACTCAGACGATGTCGAGCATGCGCTGCAGCGCCACCCGGGCCCACTCCGCGGTGTCGTCGTCCACCCGGATCTCGTTGACGACGTTTCCTTCCACCAGGTTCTCCAGCACCCAACACAGGTGGGGGGCGTCGATGCGGAACATCGTCGAGCACGGGCACACCAGCGGGTCGAGGGACACCACGGTGCGATCGGGGTTCTCAGCGGCCATCCGCTGCACCATGTGGATCTCGGTGCCGACCCCGATGACCGATCCGGGCGCAGTGTCCTCGGTGACGGTGCGCAAGATCACCTCGGTGGAGCCGACGTGGTCGGCCAGCTCCACCACGTCGTGGGCGCACTCGGGGTGCACCACCACGATGCCGTCGGGATGCTCGGCCCGAAACGCCTCGACGTGGTGGGGGCGGAACCTTTGGTGCACGGTGCAGTGCCCCTTCCACAGCAGGAAGGTGGCGTCCTTGACGTCGGCCTCGGCGAGCCCACCGAAGTCCTCCCGGGGGTTCCACACCCGCATGTCGCTGTCGTCGTAGCCCATGTCGAAGCCGGTGTTGCGCCCCAGGTGCTGGTCGGGGAAGAACAACACCTTGGTGCCCTCGCCTTTGGCGAAGGCCCACTCTAACACGGCTCGGGCGTTCGAGCTGGTGCACACCGCCCCGCCATGCTTGCCCACGAACGATTTCAGCGCCGCTGATGAGTTCATGTAGGTAATCGGCACGACCTTCTCGATGTCGGTGACGGCCGCCAGGTCGTCCCACGCCTCCTCCACCGCGTCCAGGTCGGCCATGTCGGCCATGGAGCAGCCGGCGTTCAAGTCGGGCAACACCACCCGCTGCTCCGAGGAGGTGAGGATGTCGGCCGCCTCGGCCATGAAGTGCACGCCGCAGAACACGATGTAGGTGGCCTCCGGCCGGGCCTGGGCCAGCTTGGCCAGCTTGAAGCTGTCCCCCCGAGCGTCGGCCCAGCGAATGATCTCGTCTCGCTGGTAGTGGTGGCCGAGGATGAAGAGCCGCTCGCCCAGCGTTGCCTTGGCGGCGGCAATGCGCTGGTCGAGTTCCGCGGGCGTGGCATCGGTGTAGTCGGGGCCGAGGCGTCCCTGAAGTCGCAACATGTGGGCTGGTCCTCCCAGGGCAGGTTGGTGCATCCCCCCGGGCCGGGGGTGCGTCTGCGTCGGCCAGCATACGGGGCGATCCGACGCCGGCCCGCCCGGCCGCCGGGCCGAACGGCCCAAATACACCTAACCCGGTGGCTTTTAGTGGTTATTGATCTATGATCGGCCGGGTGTTGGCAGGCGCAGCGGCATGGATCGACCCGGGGCTGGTGGTGGGCGGCCTGTTGGGCGGCTTCACCATGGGCCTCACCGGCATGGGCGGCGGGGCGCTACTGACGCCCATGCTGGTGCTGGTGTTCGGCGTCTCGCCCACCGCCGCAGTGGGCTCGGACCTGGTCACCTCGCTGGCCGTAAAACCCTTCGGCGGCGCCATTCACGCCCGGGCCGGCACGGTTCGCTGGGATCTGGTGCGATGGCTGGCGTTGGGCTCGGTGCCTGGGGCCCTCGCCGGCGTCGCCCTCCTGTCGGCCGTCGGCGAGCGGGGCGACAGCCTGGTGCAGGTGATGTTGGGCCTCACGCTGCTTGCCGCAGCCTCCGTCATGGTGTGGCGGGCGCGTCACCCCGTGGCGGAGTTCGACGGCCCCCCGACGCCGGTGCGACCGCTGCCCACGGTGGCGCTCGGCCTGGTGGGTGGCACGGTCGTGGGCCTCACCTCGGTGGGTTCCGGATCGCTCATGATCGCCGTCCTGACGTTGCTCTATCCCAGACTGAAGCGCTCCGAGCTGGTGGGCACCGACCTGGTGCAGGCCATTCCGCTGGTGGGCGCCGCCGCCATTGCCCACCTGGGTATCGGCAGCGTGTCGGCCGCCGTCACCGGCTCGCTGATCGTCGGCAGCCTGCCCGGGATCGTCGCCGGAGCGCGGGTGTCGTCCCGCTACGACGGCCGCCTGGTGAGGGCCGCCATCCCGGCGGTGTTGGGCGCCTCGGCCCTCAAGCTGCTGGGCGTGCTCTAGCAGCGCCGTCACGGGGCTCGGCCCAACGGCGCTGCTGGGCCGCGCGATCGCTAGGCGGGCTCCATGCCCAACAGCGGGGCCAGGAAGGCGCCGGTGTAGCTGTCGGCCACCTTCGCCACCTGCTCGGGCGTGCCCTCGGCCACCAGCGTGCCGCCGCCATCGCCGCCCTCCGGCCCCAGGTCGATCAGCCAGTCGGCGCACTTGATGACGTCCAGGTTGTGCTCGATGACCACCACCGTGTTGCCGGCCTCAACCAGGCGCCTCAACACGATGAGCAGGCGCCGGGTGTCTTCGAAGTGCAGGCCCGTGGTGGGCTCGTCCAACAGGTACACGGTGTTGCCGGTGGAGCGCTTGGCCAGCTCGGATGCCAGCTTCACCCGCTGCGCCTCGCCCCCTGACAACGTGGTGGCCGGTTGCCCCAGGCGCACGTACCCCAGGCCGACATCCACCAGCGTCTCCAGGTGCCGGGCGATCACCGGCTGGGCCTTGAAGAACTCCAACCCGTCGGCAATGGGCAAATCCAGCACGTCGGCGATGTTCTTGCCCTTGTACCGAACCTCGAGGGTGTCGCGGTTGTAGCGGGCCCCGCCGCACACCTCGCAGGGCACGTACACGTCGGGCAGGAAGTGCATCTCGATCTTGATCGTTCCGTCGCCCGAGCACGCCTCGCAGCGTCCGCCCTTCACGTTGAAGCTGAAGCGTCCGGGCAGATAGCCCCGCACCTTGGCCTCGGGCGTGCGGGCGAACAGCTTCCGGATGTGGTCGAACACCCCCGAGTAGGTGGCCGGGTTCGAGCGCGGCGTGCGGCCGATGGGTGACTGATCGATGTCGATCACCTTGTCGACGTGGGCCAGACCCTCCACCTTGCGATGCAGCCCCGGCGCCACCTTCGAGCTGTAGACGTGCTGCATCAACGAGCGCATGACGATGTCGTTGATGAGGCTGGACTTGCCCGAGCCCGACACGCCGGTGACACACACAAAGCAGCTCAGGGGGATGCCGACGGTGAGGTTCTTCAGGTTGTGCTCGCGTGCGCCGATCACCCGCAACCAGTGGTCGCCGGGAGGCCGCCGTCGCTCGGGCAGGTCGATGGTCTTCTTCCCGGAGAGGTACTGGCCGGTGATGCTGGCCCTGGACTTCAGCAGCCCCTTTACGGGGCCTGCGTACACCACGTCCCCGCCGTGCTCGCCGGCCCCCGGGCCGACGTCCACCACGTAGTCGGCGGCGCGGATGGTGTCCTCGTCGTGCTCCACCACGATGACCGAGTTGCCAAGCCCCCGAAGGCGTTCGAGGGTCTCGATGAGGCGGTGGTTGTCCCGCTGGTGCAGCCCGATGGACGGCTCGTCCAACACATAGAGCACACCCACCAGGCCCGAGCCGATCTGGCTGGCCAGGCGAATGCGTTGGGCCTCCCCACCCGACAGCGTGGCGGCCGAACGGTGCAGGTTGAGATAGTCGAGGCCGACGTCCACCAGGAAGCGCAGCCGAGCGTTGATCTCCTTCAGCACCCGCTCGGCGATCAGCAGCTGCCGTTCGTCCAGGTGGATGTTGGCCAGCGCGTCCGCCGCATCGGCGATGGACATGGACGCCAGCTGGTGCACGTTGATGCCATCGAGGGTGACGGCCAGCGCCAGCGGATTGAGACGGGCCCCATCGCAGTGCGGACACGCCACCTGCCGCATGTAGCTCTCGGCCTGCTCGCGAGCCCAGTCGCTGTCGGCTTCGCTGTGGCGCCGGCGCAGGTAGGGAATGACCCCCTCGAAGCTGGCCTGGTAGCTACGGGTGCGGCCGTAACGGTTCTTGAACCGCACCTGCACCTTCTTGCCCAGACCGTGAAGCAACACCTTGCGGTCCTTGGCGGGCAGGTCCTCCCACGGCACATTCAGGTCGATGTCGCGCTCCTCGCCCACCGCCTCCAGCAGCCGGTGGAAGAACTTCGCATGACCCGACGCCCACGGTGCGAGGGCGCCCTTGGCCACCGTGAGCTCCGGGTCGGGCACGACCAACTCGGGGTCCACCTCGAAGACGGTGCCCAGGCCGTCGCAATGCTCACACGCTCCGTAGGGGGAGTTGAACGAGAAGTTGCGGGGCGCCAGCTCCTCAAAGCTCTTGCCGTCGGAGGGTCGGCTGAGCTTCTCCGAGAACGTCAGCGTCTCGGGCTCGCCGTCCCGTGGCACCAGCTCGATCTCGGCCAGCCCCTCCCCCAGTCGCAGCGCCGTCTCCATCGAGTCGGTCAGGCGGCGCTCGATGCCCTCGCGCAGCACCAGTCGGTCGACCACCACGTCGATGTGGTGCACCTCGTAGCGGGCCAACCCGTTGTCCACCCCGGCGGCCACCAGCTCGGCCAGCTCCTTGACCTCGCCGTCCACCCGCACCCGGACGAAGCCTTCCTTGGACAGGTCGGCGAAGAGCTGCTCGTAGGTGCCCTTGCGGCCACGCACCACCGGCGCCAGCACCTGAAAGCGCGCACCCTCGTCAAGCCGCAGCACCCGATCCACAATCTGCTGGGGGGTCTGGCGCACCAGCTGCTCGCCCGTCTCCGGGTCGTGCGGCACTCCCACCCGGGCAAACAGCAGCCGCAGGTAGTCGTAGATCTCGGTGACGGTGCCCACCGTGGAGCGCGGGTTGCGGGAGGCCGACTTCTGGTCGATGGAGATGGCCGGCGACAGGCCCTCGATGAAGTCCACGTCGGGTTTGTCCATCTGCCCCAGGAACTGACGGGCGTAGGCCGACAGCGACTCGACGTAGCGGCGCTGGCCCTCGGCGTAGATGGTGTCGAAGGCCAGGGACGACTTGCCGGAACCCGACAGGCCGGTGAACACCACCAGCCGGTCGCGGGGCAACTCCAGGTTGACGTCGTTCAGGTTATGTTCCCGGGCGCCCCGGATGAGGATGGTGTCTGCCACGGCGCCCCACACTACTACCGGAACCCAGCCGGGGAACACCTGTTCGTTAGTCGCTCCACGGGGTTAGTCGACCTCGGAGGGTAGGGTCCGACCCCATGAGCACTCAGGTCGCCGCCGGCCAACAACGAATTCCCTGGCCGGTTCTTCTCGTTGCCTGCGCACTCATCCTCGGGCCGCTCGCCCTCCCGGCAACCCCGACGGCGGCCGCCGACCCGACCTACGAGCCCTATACCTACCTCGACCTGCGCAACTCCGACGGAAGCCCAGCGCTGGTCGTCGGTGATCCGTCGGTCATCAAGATTGGCGCCACCTGGTACCTCTACGCCACCCACGACATCGAGCGCGGTTACGAGGTGTGGACCTCCGACGACCTGAAGAACTGGACCAACCGCGGGCTCGTGTGGACCCCAACGCCGGGCTCCTGGAACGACGAGGGAAGGTTCTGGGCGCCGGAGATCATCGAGATCGGTGGCGAGTACTGGATGTACTACACGGCGAACGAGCGCATCGGCGTGGCCAAAGCCAGCTCTCCGTTGGGACCGTTCGTCGACGCCCTCGACCACCCCCTCATGGGGGCCGGCTACGGCGGCGTTGGCGACGGCAACTACACCGAACCTCCCGGGCTGCTCGCCAACAGAGAGGAGAAGGCCATCGACGCCTTCGTCCTCGAGACCAGCTCCGGCGAGTTGTACCTCTACGCCGCCAACTACGACCCGCTCTCCAAGATCGTCGTGGTGCCCATGGACGACCCGATGACCCTCCGCGGCAACCCGACGACCGTGATCGACGTCGACACCTCCGGGTGGGAGGTCTTCGTTCGAGAGGCGCCTGTGGTTCTCGAACACGACGGCGTGTTTCACCTGATGTACTCCGGATCAGGAGCAGACTCGCCCTGCTACTCGATTGGGGACGCCACCTCCACCAGCCCGCTCGGCCCGTTCACGCGACGCGCCGACAACCCGATCCTCCGACAATCCCCCGACGACGACTTCTTCGGACCGGGGCACCACAGCGTCGTCGAGGGCGCCAACGGCGACCTGCTCGCCTTCTTCCACACCAAGACCTCGAGTGAGTTCAGCTACGACCGGCGCATCCGCTACACCTCGATGCGCTTCGACGACGCTGGTGAGGTCACCTTCGACCCGCCACCCCCGGGCGTCGACGTGCCGGTTCAACCCAGCTGTGTGCTGGGCAGCGGCTCACCCGCCCCCAGCTCCACGTCGACCACCTCGGCCCCCTCGTCAGGGCCAACCAGCGGGTCGAACGCGGCATCCGCTGGCGACCGCCCGTCCCCAACGCAGCCGCTCGCGCCACGGTTCACCGGCTAGGCCTCAAACCGAACGGCGGCCAGACCTACCATGGCCGACATGGACTTCGAGCACTCCGAACGGGCTCAGATCGTCATGGAGCAGGTGGAGCGCTTCACCCGCGAACGCATCGTGCCCAACGAGTCCACCTACCGGGAGCAACTGACCGGCAGCGACGACTGGCACGAGTGGCGGGTGCCGCCCATCGTGGAGGAGCTCAAGGCTCAGGCCAAGCAGCTGGGCCTATGGAACCTGTTCCTGCCCGACGAGACCCACGGTGCGGGTCTGAACAACTGCGACTACGCCCCCGTCGCCGAGCTGACCGGCCGCAGCTTCCTCGCGCCGGAGGTGTTCAACTGCGCCGCCCCCGACACCGGCAACGCCGAGGTGCTGGTGCAGTACGGCTCGGAGTTGCAGCAGGAGCAGTGGCTGCTCCCCCTGCTGGAGGGTGAGATCCGCTCGGGATTCTCGATGACCGAGCCGGCGGTGGCCTCCAGCGATGCCACCAACATGGCCGCCACCGCCGAGGTGCAAGGCGACGAGGTGGTGCTGAACGGCCAGAAGTGGTGGACGAGCGGTGCCGGCGATCCGCGCTGCGCGTTCCTCATCTTCATGGGCGTCACCGATCCGAACGCCGACCGCCACCGGCGACACTCGATGGTGCTGGTGCCCATCGACACCCCGGGGGTGAGGATCCTGCGGATGCTGCCCGTCTTCGGCCAGCTCGGGGAGCCGCACGGCCACGCCGAGATCCTCTTTGACGATGTCCGTCTTCCGGTCGACGCGATCATCGCCGGACCCGGCCGCGGCTTCGAGATCGCCCAGGGGCGCCTCGGCCCCGGCCGCATCCACCACTGCATGCGGGCCATCGGTGCGGCCGAACGGGCGCTGGAACGGCTGTGCGAACGGGCCCTCACCCGCACCGCGTTCGGAAAGACGCTGGCCAACCTGGGAGGCAACCGGGACATCATCGCCAACAGCCGCATGGCCATCGATCAGGCGCGCCTGCTCACGATGAAGGCCGCCTGGGAGTTGGACACCCACGGAACCTTCGGGGCCCTCGTCAGCATCTCCGCCATCAAGGTGGTGGCCCCCAACGTTCTCCAGCAGGTGGTGGACGCGGCCATTCAGATCCACGGCGGCGAGGGTGTGGCCGACCCCGAGTTGAGCTACCTGATGGGCATGGCCCGCGCGCTGCGCCTGGCCGACGGCCCCGACGAGGTGCACCGCGGCATGGTGGCCCGCCTCGAGCTGGGCAAGTACTCCTAGCTCGCATTCGGCGATACTGGACCCATGTCCAGCAGCACCGGCCGGTTGTTCCGCGTCACCACCTTCGGCGAGTCCCATGGTGTGGGGGTGGGCTGCATTGTGGACGGATGTCCGCCCCGGCTGGAGTTGGATGTGGCGGCGGTGCAGGCGGACCTGGACCGCCGCCGTCCGGGCCAGAGCCGCCTGGTCACCCAACGCCAGGAGGCCGACCGGGTAGAGCTGCTCTCCGGCGTGGCCCTGCCGGCCGGGGTCGGCCACGCCGTCACGCTGGGAACGCCCATCGCCATGCTGGTGCGCAACGCCGACCAACGCCCCGGCGCCTACGGACACCTCTCGGACGTCTACCGGCCGAGCCACGCCGACTACACCTACGACGCCAAGTACGGCGTGCAGGCGGCGTCCGGGGGCGGACGTTCCTCGGCCCGCGAGACGGTCGGCCGGGTGGCCGCCGCCGCCATCGCCCGTCAGCTCCTGCGGCACGGAACCGGCATCGAGGTGCTGGGCTGGGTGAGCAGGGTGGGTGACATCCAGGCGGACGTCGACGCAGCTGCGGTTACCCTCGACGAGGTTGAGGCCGGGCCCACCCGTTGCCCGGACCCGGCCGCCGCCGCTCGCATCGAGGCGGCCATCGACGGCGCCCGACGGGACGGCGACAGCCTGGGTGGCGTGGTCACCTGCGTCGCCCGCGGCGTGCCTGCGGGGCTGGGCGACCCGGTGTTCGACAAGCTGGACGCCACCCTGGCGTCGGCGTGCATGTCGCTGCCCGCAGCCAAGGGCTTCGAGGTGGGTTCCGGTTTCGCCGGCACCGCCATGACCGGCAGCACCCACAACGACCCGTTCGTTCCCGGCGCCGGCGGAACGCCCGCCGTAGCCGCCAACCGGTCAGGCGGCATCCAGGGCGGCATCTCCAACGGGGCGCCGGTGATCTGTCGGGTGGCCTTCAAGCCAACGGCCACCATCGGCACCGAACAGGACACGGTGAATCGTGCCAACGAGGCCGTGAAGCTGGCAGCCAAGGGGCGCCACGACCCGTGCGTGCTTCCCCGGGCCGTCCCTCTCGTCGAGGCCGCCATGCTGCTCTGCCTGGCCGACGCGTGGCTGGCCCAGCGCGCCGTCGACGTCCTGTAGCCCTCCGGGCTCAGCGGTCTTCACCGAGTGGTCAGGGCAACGGCGTGGCCCTCCCGTCGCCACCGCACGCGCCGAGCGTCCCGTGAGGGTTATGGGGTCTCTGGCACCGACAACCCTCACCGGAGGGCCGGGCGTGCCCTAGCCGAGCGCGGGCACCCCGGCCTCGCGCTCCTCCAGCGCACGGCGTTGCGCGTCCACGTAGATGGGCCCCATGAAGGCATCCACCCATCCGCTGCCCAGCTCGGTGTTGGGGTGCACGCCGTCGGGCCGCAACAGCAGCTGTTGCTCGGCCAAGGCCACGGCGCCTGCGTAGTCCAGCACCACCACCCCCTCGCGCTCGTCGGCCAGCTCGGCGATGATGCGGTCCAGAACCTGCACCCGGCGCTCGTAGTTCTCCCCCACGCGCACCCCGTTGGAGTCCAGCGGTGCCGTGGGCGGCACGTTGCCCACCAGCACGGTGGCCCCGTCGGAGGCGAGCGCGTCCAGCTTGTCGGCCAGGGTCTGGCGGTAGCGGGCCTCAAACTCGGTATCCAGGAGCGAGGTCCAGGCCCCGTCGACCTCGTGGTCGTAGAGGTCGATGCCCTCGCTCTGGTAGATCACCACGTCGGTCTGCTCGTCGGCCACCTTTCGAGCCATGTCGTCGGCGTCCATGCAGGTGGTGGGCGGCTCCATGCGCGGCTGGCCCGGTGCCACCTGCAACGCCACCCCGATGACCGTGCCGCAGCCCAGGGCGGCGTTGCCGATGAACAGTTCGGCGCTGGTGTTGTTGGTCAGCCAACTGGAGCTGACGAAGGCCGTCGTGAACCCGACCGAGTCGCCGTATCCGGCAATCACCGTTCCGAAGTCGACGCTGGAGGGGGCCAGCACCGGTGCCCCGCCGGGCACCGTGGTGATGGTCTCGCCCAGCTCACCCGCCTCGGCCTCGGGCGACGGCAGCGGGATCATCACCAGCGCAGCAACCACGGCGGTGCCGGCCAGCCATGCCAGGGGCACCCGTGCCCGCACCGTCGGACGCCATTGGCGGATGGGACGCTCAATCCCGAACGTGATGGCGCTGGCCAGCCCGACCGAAACCGCCAGCTGTACGGCCACCGTGGCCGCCCGGCCGGTGCCCAGGCGGGCCTGGGAGAACACCTGCAGGATCGGCCAGTGGACGAGGTAGAGGGCGTAGGAGATGCGGCCAAGGAACGGCAGCGGCGAGGCCGACAACCCGCCGGCCAGGCCGATGCGCACGTCGGGGCCCTGGCCGGCGACACCCACGATCAGCACCGCCCACACCGCGCCGCCGACGATGAGGCCCCCGTGGGAGATGATCGGGCTTTGGGCCGACAGCATGACGACGGCCACCAGAAACACACCCAGCGCCGCCGGGGCCAGGCTGAACGCCGGGCGGGTCACCCGGTCGCCGAAGCGTTCGTGCAGCACTCCTGCGAGCACTCCGAAGAGCACCTCCGCCATGCGGGTATCGGTTCCCAGGTACACGCGCTCGGCGTTGGACGACAGCAGCAGCGTCAACACCAGCGACACCAGAATGCCTGCCACGGCAACCGGCAGCAGCGAGTCGATGCGCTTGCGGCCCTGGCGGATCAGCAGGAACACCGCCACGGGGAACAGCAGGTAGAACTGCTCCTCGATGGCGAGCGACCAGTAGTGCCGCACGGGGGAGGCAACCCCCAGCAGGTCGAAGTAGCCGTTGCCCGACACCAGTGCCTGCCAGTTGGCCACGTTGAGCAGCGCGCCCAGCATGGAAGCTCGAAATCCGCCGGTGGGCCAGATGGTGGAGTTGATGTGCTCGACGACCACGATCGCAGTCAGGGTCACCAGCGAGGCCGGAGCCAGGCGTTTGATGCGGCGCCGCCAGAACGCGCCCACGTCCACGCGGCCCGTCTTGTGCACCTCGGCCACCATGAGTCGGCTGATGAGGTAACCCGACAAGGTGAAGAACAGCGACACACCCAGATAGCCGCCCTTCGCCCAACCGAAGCCCAAGTGGTACGCCACCACGGCGGCCACCGCCACCCCCCGCAGCCCATCCAACGAGGCCAGGTACCCCAGGCTGGGGCGACCCTCGTCGGGGGCCGCGTCGGCGCTCAGGGTGAGGGTCTCGGGAGCGGCCATCACCCCTAGCCTTGCCGCGTCTCGCAGCCCGAGCCACTCACCGCCGCCACCGCTACTTCGAGAGCCCCGCCGAGCGCAGCTCCCGCTCCAGCTCCTTCACCTCGTCGCGCAGCCGGGCGGCCTCCTCGAAGCGCAGGTCTTCTGCGGCATCCTCCATCTCGATGCGCAGTGCCTGGATGAGGCGGCCGAGGTCCTCGGGCGGCAGGTCGGAGTAGGCCTCCGCCCGCGCCTTCTCCCCCGGCCGCTGCTTGCGTCGCCCGCCGCCCGGAATGGGGGTGCCGCCGCCCGCGCCCCGCAGGTCGGCGAGGATGTCGGTGACCGCCTTGCGGATGGTGGTGGGGTCGATGCCGTGCTCGGCGTTGTAGGCCTGCTGCACACCCCGGCGGCGATTGGTTTCCGACAGCGCCCGCTGCATCGAGTCGGTCATGTTGTCGGCGTACATCACCACCCGCCCGCCCACGTTGCGGGCTGCGCGGCCGATCATCTGGATGAGCGAGGTCTCCGAGCGCAGGAACCCCTCCTTGTCGGCGTCCAGGATGGCCATCAGTGACACCTCGGGGATGTCCAGGCCCTCCCGCAGCAGGTTGATGCCCACCAGGACGTCGAACTCGCCCAGGCGAAGGTCGCGTATCAACTCGATGCGTTGCAGCGTGTCCACCTCGCTGTGCAGGTAGCGCACCCGCACCCCCATTTCCAGCAGGTAGTCGGTGAGGTCCTCGGCCATCTTCTTGGTGAGCGTGGTGACCAACACCCGCTCGCCCTTGGTGACGCGCTCGTCAATGCGGGCCATGAGGTCGTCAATCTGGCCCTTGGTGGGGCGCACCTCCACCTCGGGGTCCACCAGCCCGGTGGGGCGCACGATCTGTTCCACGACGGCATCGGAGTGCTCCAGCTCCCACGGGCCGGGCGTGGCGGACAGCAGCAGGCACTGGTTCACCCGCTGCTCCCACTCCTCAAAGCGAAGGGGCCGGTTGTCGGCCGCCGACGGCAGCCGGAACCCGTGCTGAATCAGCGTCTCCTTGCGGGAGCGGTCGCCCGCATACTGCCCGTGGATCTGCGGGATGGTGACGTGGCTCTCGTCGATGACCATGAGGAAGTCGTCCGGGAAGAAGTCCAGCAGGGTGTTGGGCGCCTCGCCCGGGCCCCGACCCTCCATGGGTGCCGAGTAGTTCTCGATGCCGTTGCAGAACCCCATCTCGGAGAGCATTTCCAGGTCGTACTCGGTGCGCATGCGCAGCCGCTGGGCCTCCAGCAGCTTCTGCTCGCGCTCGAAGAGCTGCAGCTGGCTGGCCAGCTCGGTCTCGATGCGGCCGATCGCCGCCCGCAGCTTGTCCTCCGGCGTGGCGTAGTGGGTGGCCGGGAACACCTCGAGCTCCTCCTGGGTGCGCACCCGCTCGCCGGTGAGCGGGTCGACGATGGAGATCGACTCGACGTCGTCGCCGAACAGCTCGATGCGAACCGCAGTTTCCTCGTAGGCGGGGTGGATCTCGATGACGTCGCCACGAACGCGGAACTTGCCTCGCACCAGGTTGACGTCGTTGCGCTCGTATTGCATGTCCACCAAGCGGCCGAGCAGCTCGCGCTGGTCGATGCTCTCCCCCACCCGCACCGCCAACAGCTGGCGGGCGTAGTCCTCGGGCGAACCAAGGCCGTAGATGCAGCTCACCGAGGCCACCACGATGACGTCGCGCCGGGTGAGCAGCGCCGAGGTGGCGCTGTGGCGCAGCCGGTCGATGTCGTCGTTCACCGAGCTGTCCTTCTCGATGAAGGTGTCGCTGGAGGCGACGTAGGCCTCGGGTTGGTAGTAGTCGTAGTAGCTGACGAAGTACTCCACCCGGTTGTCCGGGAAGAACTCTCGGTATTCGTTGGCCAGCTGCGCCGCCAGGCTCTTGTTGGGTGCCAACACCAGGGTGGGCCGCTGGGTCTGCTCGATGGTCCACGCCACCGTGGCCGACTTCCCCGACCCGGTGATGCCCAACAGCGTCTGGTAGCGGTTTCCGGCGTTGATTCCCTTGGACAGCTCGGCGATGGCCGTTGGCTGGTCGCCCGCCGGCTCGAAGGCCGCGTGCACCTTGAAGGGCCGCACCATCTTGGGGGCGGCCATGGCCTGACGCAGGGGCGGCGGAACGGGAGGGGCGCTGGACTTGGGCACGCCACCACCCTACGACGGTGCGGTGACATTGAAGCTGGCCCCGTCCGTTCCGTCGGGCACGTCCGGGGTCGACGGTGCTCACACCTCAACCGTTGCTGCCGATGGGGACCGGATCACCCGCTCCTCAGGAGACCACGATGTCAGTCGACTCACCCACTCGGTCTCCCCATTCGACCGACCTCGACGCAGCGCTTCCGGGAGCGGGCGACGCAGCGACCCGCCGGACGCCGACCTCGACGATCGCCCTGTTTGTCGCCACCTCGTTTCTGGGCTCGTTCCTGCTCTTCGTCGTTCAACCCATGGTGGCCAAGATGTTGCTGCCGCTCCTAGGCGGGACGTCGTCGGTGTGGAACACGGCCATGGTGTTCTTCCAGGTAACCCTGGTTGCCGGCTACGCCCTGGCCCACCTCGGCTTTCGGCTCCTCTCCCTACGCACCCAACGGCTCGTCCACGCCGGGCTGCTGGCGCTCCCACTCCTCGCCCTACCACTCGCGCTCCCCGCAGGTTGGAACCCGCCGACATCGGGCTCCCCCGCCGCCTGGACGCTGGCAATCCTGGCCCTTGCGGTGGGCGCGCCGTTCCTTGCGCTGGCCACGTGCAGCCCCACCATCCAGCAATGGTTTGCCACCACACGCGCCACGAGTTCGCGCGACCCCTACTTCCTCTACGCCGCCGGCAACGTCGGCAGCCTCGGCGCCCTGCTGGCCTATCCCGTTGTCATCGAACGGCACTTCTCGTTGGCCACCCAGGCCCGGGGCTTCACGATCGGCTACGTCGTGCTGCTTGCCCTCACCTTCATCTGTTCCCGGCTGCCGGTGGCACCCCACGCGTCGGTCGCGAGGCGCAGCCAGCGTGGAGCCGTCGCCGAGACGGGGGACCCCTCGCCGCCGGACTGGCCGCGGCGCCTTCGCTGGATGTGGTGGGCGGCCGTGCCCAGCTCGTTGCTGCTTGGCGTGACCCGGCACATCACCACCGACGTGATGTCCGCACCCATGCTGTGGGTGGCCCCGCTGTCGCTGTACCTGCTGACGTTCATCATCGTCTTCGGGCCGAAGCCCGAGCGGGTCACGTCCATGGCCGCTCGGTTGCTGCGCGTCGGTGCCGTGGTGATGGTCGTTCTGCTGTTCGCCAGCCACGGACCCTCCAGCCTGACGTTCACCCTGGTGCTCCACCTGGGCGTCTTCTTCCTGGCGGCGCTGGTGGCGCACGGGAGGCTGGCGCTGGACCGCCCCGCCTCCTCGCACCTCACCGAGTTCTACCTGTTCATGTCCATCGGCGGCGCGCTCGGCGGCGCCATCACCACGCTGATTGCCCCGCTGGTGTTCCCGACCGTCATCGAATACCCGTTGGCGATCGGCGCAGTGCTCACCATGATCCCCGCGTGGAAGTCCCTCGACCCCGCCGACGAGCACGCCGAGCATGCCGAGACCGGGGGGTTGTTCGGTCGCATCGACCGACGGGGGCTCCTCGGCGCCGTGGGGATCGCACTGGTCGCCTTCGTTGCGCTCGACCAGGCGGACGCGAACGACTCCGGACGTCTCGCCATGGTGGTCGTGGCCATCGCAGGAGTCGTGGCCTACCGCTTCGCACGGACACCGCGTGGCTTCGCACTGGCCCTGGGCGTACTGGCCATCGTGTCGGCGGCCCCAAGCGCCGGAACGATCACCACCCAGCGGAGCTTCTTCGGCGTGACCTCCGTGGGGAGGGACGGCGACGGGGTCCACTACCTGATCAGCGGCGGCACGGTTCACGGTCAGCAGGAGACCGAGGCGGACGATCCGCAGCGGCCGCTCAGCTACTACCACCCCGACGGACCGGTCGGTCGGCTGATGTTGGATCCACGGATGAACGGGCCGAGCGAGGTGGGCGTGGTCGGCCTCGGCGGGGGGTCGTTGGCCGGTTACGGGCGATCGGGTGACCAGTTCGACTTCTACGAGATCGATCCGGCCGTCATCGACATCGCCACCGACAGCCGCTATTTCACCTTCGTCTCCAAGTCGGACGCCGGCGTCACCATCGTTCCCGGGGACGGGCGGCTGAGCCTGGCACGAAGCCGGGCCAGCTACGACGTGCTGGTCCTGGATGCCTTCAGCTCGGATGCGATCCCGCTCCACCTGCTCACCCAGGAGGCCTTTGGGGTCTACGAGCAGCGGCTGAGCGACGACGGCGTGCTGGCCGTGCACGTGTCCAACCGGTTCTTCGAGCTGGAGCCGCTGCTGTCACGCCTGGCTCGGGAACGCGGGCTGGTGGGCGTGGTCGGCGACCACCAACCCACCGAGGCGCAATTCGACGACGGCGACCTGGCACAGAAGTGGGTCTTTCTCGCCCGGGACCGCGACACCCTGGCGTCCTTCAGCGGCGGGGACGACTTCCACGAGCTCGATCCCAACGGCGACGGCCCCCTCTGGACCGATGACTTCTCCGATCTCCTCAGCGCGCTCAAGCAGTTCTGAGTCGCTGGACGAGCCCGCAAGCGGCCCGAAACCGGCAAGGTCCACCGAGGGTTGATCGGGCTCATGACCGCGTTGGTGATCGGCCTGATCGCCTCTCAGCTCATCGGAACCTGACCTACGGTCGGCCCCGCGAGACCGCTGCGAACGTGATCGCGGCCGCATGGCCGACGTTGAGCGAGTCGACAGCGGCGCTGATCGGAATCCGTACCTGTTTGCTGGCGACGTCGAGGGCTGCCGGGGTCAGGCCCGGCCCTTCCGCTCCCAGCACGATCGCCAGGCGCTCCGGAACCTCGACCCGCCACAGGTCCTCGGCGGCGGGAGCGGGCGTCATCGCCCACGTCTCGAACCCGTAGGCGTGCAACGTGCCGAGCGCCTCCGGCCATCCGTCGGAAGCGGCGCGCGCCACGCGCATGTGCAGGATCTCCCCCATGCTCACCCGCACCGTGCGGCGATGGTACGGATCGGTGCAGGTTGGGCTGAGCACCATCCCGTCGATGTTGAAGGCCCGGGCTGCTCGCGCAATCGCTCCGACGTTCTCGTCGTCGTTGAGCGCCTCCAGCACGATCAGGCGCTGAGATGTCGCCGCCAAATGCTCGACCGAACGCAGCGGCTGGCGGAACGCCGCCACCAGGACGGCACGTGGGAGGTCGAATCCAACGATGTCGCGCATCACGTCCCGGTCGGCCACGTACACCGGCACTCCCTCCAGCTCGGGTCGATCCATGAACGGCCGGAACCGATTCACCCGGGACGGCGACAGCAGGACCGACCGAACGACGTGACCCGAGTCGATCAGGCGGTCGATCGACACCCAACCTTCCGACAGGAAGTACTCGTCGCCTTCCATCTCCCGTCGAGCGGCCTGGTCGTTCAGCCGACGGAAGTCCGACAACCGAGGATCGTCGGCGTCGGCGACCGCGGTGATCTCGCTCACCTGGGGGACAGTAGGCCATCGACCACGACCGTTCGTCGGGTCCATCGACGGCCCCGGCAACCGGACGGGCCCTGCCGCGTGCCATGATCCAGCCAGGGGGCCGGACTCGACGCGGCCCCGCCGAACGTTCGCCAAGGGGGATGCACCATGACCGACGACACCAAGCCGCGGATCGACTTCGATCCGAACATCCGCACTCCGGAAATGGAGATGGCCGAGGTGGGCGCCGGCGTACCCGCCGCCGCCGACCTCGAACTGGCCGAGATCAACCCGGCCAACCCGCACCTGTTCAAGGAGGACCGATGGCAGGACCACTTTGCCCGCCTCCGCGCCGAGGATCCCGTGCACTTCAACGAGATCGACACGGCCGGGCGCTACTGGTCGATCACCACCTACGACGACGTTCGGGCGGTGGACGGAGATTGGCAGACGTTCTCGTCGGCGCAGGGCATCACCCTTGGGCTGCGTCCCGACTCCGACCGTCCCAATCCGCTGCTGCAGTTCACGCCTTTCATCGCCATGGACCCGCCCGAGCACACCGCCCAGCGCAAGACGGTGCGCTCGGTGTCGGCGCCGAGCAACCTGCGCAACCTCGAACCGCTCATTCGCGAACGCACCATTGCCGTGCTGGAGTCGCTCCCCGAGGGTGAGACGTTCGACTGGGTCGACACGGTCTCGATCGAGCTCACCACGCTCATGCTGGCGACGCTGTTTGACTTCCCCTTGGAGGACCGCCGAAAGCTCACCCGCTGGTCCGACATCGTGTTTGCCGTTCCGGGCCCCGACGGTGTCATCGAGACCCAACAGCAGAAGATCGACGAGCTGATGGAGTGTGTCGCCTACTTCGAGGGGCTGTGGGACGAGCGCCGTGGCGGCGACGGAACCGATCTGGTCTCGATGCTCGCCAACGGCGAGGCCACCAAGGACATGCCCACCATCTCGCACCTGGGCAACCTGTTGCTGTTGATCGTCGGCGGCAACGACACCACCCGCAACACGATGACCGGCAGCGTCTACGGGCTCAACAAGTTCCCAGACCAGTACGACAAGCTGACCGCCGACCCCGGGCTCATCTCCACCTTCGTTCCGGAGATCATCCGCTGGCAGACGCCGCTGTCCTACATGCGGCGCACGGCCACGAAGGACTGCACGATCCGCGACAAGCAGATCCTCGAGGGCGACCAGGTGCTGATGTGGTACGCCTCGGCCAATCGCGACGAGGAGATGTTCGCCGACGCCGACCGGATCGACCTCGATCGCAGCAACGCCGATCACCAGCTGTCGTTCGGCTACGGCATCCACTTCTGCATGGGCAGCCGCCTAGCGGAGCTGCAGCTGCGGGTGTTGTGGGAGGAGGTGCTCGCCCGCTTCGAGCGCATCGAGATCCAGGCGGAGCCCGAGCGAACCCTTTCCTCCTTCGTGCACGGCTACACCAGCCTCCCGGTGACGGTCACCCGACGCTGACTCTCGGGTTGGAACCAGGTTCCCCGGCGTGCGAAGGCGTGACCTCCGGGTCAGCTCGGACCGTAGATCGACAGTGCAATGAGCAAGCCCGCGATCGACACCATCGCGCTGAGCAACACCGTGAGCTGGTGACGCATGGTCTTCTCGAAGCTCGACCTCACCTCGGCGATCTCAGTCCTCACGCCAGCGATCTCGGTCCTGATCATCAACTCAAGCCTCTCGGAGAGCTGGTCGAGATCTCGCTTGGTGGCGACGTCGGCCCAGCCCACGGGTGGAAGTAGTTCCATCATCGTGGTGGCCCCCTTCTCCCCTACGGCCTGGTCGAGCTGCTGATGGAGATGTTAGGACGACCATCGCGGCCGGGCGACCGCGAGCTCATTGACCTACCTCGACCCGTGGCCGTACACTGGCCGTACGCCACCGGCCTGGAAGACGAACCATCATGGACACGAAACGCCGACGCAGCGAACGGCTTGAGGTGCGAACGACCGCCGACGAACGGGATCTCATCAACCGCGCCGTCGCTGTGTCCGAGTCTGATCTGACCGACTTCGTGGTCACCAACCTCACGGTGGCCGCACAGCGCGTGCTAGCGGACCGGACGACCTTCGAACTTGAGCGAGAGGCCTTTCGGGCGTGGGAGGCAGCAAACAGTCGACCGGCCAAGGATCTTGCCGGCCTGCGCGCTCTTATGGATCGGCCCACGCCGTTCGTTGATGGATGACTCCCCGATACCTCCCTCCCCGGCTACTGGCCCCCGAACACGACGTAGAGACCTTCGAGTGCCGGTCCGCTGAGCAGACCCAATGGCTGAAGCGGCACGCTCGACAAGCCAGTTCCTCCAACTTGGCGCGGGTCCTCGTCGTCACCGAACCGGATCAGGACGAGGTCGTCGCCTACTACGCCTGGGCAATGGCTTCGGTCGCCCCAAGCGACGCGCCAGCGCGACTCGCGAAAGGCGCCGGGCGCTATCAGCAACCTGTTGCCTTGCTGGCTCGCCTCGGCGTCTCAGCGGAACACGAAGGGAGAGGTCTCGGGGCCGGCCTGCTCACCGACGTCGTCTCGCGTTCGGTCGAGCTGGGCCGTGAGATCGGCTGTCGTGGTCTCGTCGTTCATGCTGAGTCACCCCAGGCCCGAGACTTCTACCTTCACCTGATCCCGGAATTCGAGCCATCCCCAACCGATCCGCTCCACCTGGTCTTGCTGATGAAGGACATCATCAAGACGCTCGGCTCGGCACCTTGAGGACGCCCGCCAGCCAGACGCCGACCTGGATGCACCACGTTCATGACTGAAGAACCCGAAAGCACCTTCGCTTCACTGAGGTTGGGCGAATCGCCGTTCGTCTTGTGCACGTCAGCGCGTTGCAGCCAGGAACCCGGCAATCTCGGTGATGCCGGCGTCGCCCAGGGAGACGCGGTCGAGGTAACCAACCGGCTCGTCCTCGTCGGGCGAGACAAGCACGATCTCGTTCGCATCAATCAACAGTCCGGGGAGGCCCGCCTCCTGGCAGTACCGACGAATCTGCTCAACCTCTGGGCAACCCGCTAGTGGTCCCGAACCTCGCCCGATTCCCAGCTTGGCTTCCACCAATCCCCGCAACTCGTCACCGTTGAATACGGCAAAGTCGGGGATCCGGCCACTCTCGAGACGGTGCTGCCGGGTGATTCGAAATCCGTCGCTGGCCGGGAAGGCAAGGCCGAGTAGAGGCTCGACGACATACTCCTCAACCATCGACTCGGTGTTCAAGGCGCCAGCGGCCATCTCGGTCAGCTCGGCCAGCCCGATCTCCCCGGCCGGAGGCAGCTCATCGTTTCCGACCGGCCGTTGGAGTATCAATGCTTGCTCGTCGTCCAATTCGCCGAGTCCATCCACGATGCGGTCGAATGCCCGAGGTGGTACGTAGTGGGTCGGCTTACCTCGCAGGATCAGCTTGTGGCCGAAGTGCTCCTCCAACTGCTTGAAAGAGATCGAGTCGACAGGAACAAACGGGCTGAGGAAGGTCCACCACTGGTGCGGGTCGACCTTCTTGATCGAGTTGACGCCCCTTGTGGGGTCGAACTCAGCCCAGGTGAGCGCCCGAGCCACAAAGCGCACCGCCTTCTCGGGTTCCACAAAATAGACGAAGACTAGATCTCCCGGCTGGATGTGCTTGGGGCAGGTCCACACCCAAGGTCCTCCCTCGATTGCGGCTCGCTGTGCAGCCAGGTCCTCGTCGTCTGGCATCGACGCCGAGTCACCGACGAGCAACCAGGCGTTTCTCGGCGGGGTCTCGCACAGCTCCTGTGCAGCCTCTAGCAGGTCGCCCGCCACAAGCAGCTCTTCGGGGACCCGAATGATCAAGTCGATGCAACCGCCCTCAAGGACGAGGACGTCGGTGCCGCCGAACTCGACGACCTCCAGAGCAAGCGGCTCCCCCACTGCTGGCCATGCGAGCACCGACTCGAGCTCGAAGTGTTCCATATCTGGGTCGTCTTCGTGGGCGACCCGAAGCACCTGCTGGTCGAGGTCCAGAAACATCGACGTCCCATCCTCGACACTGATGAACCACGTCCCCACGGCATCGGGAACGATCTCCGCAACTATCAGGTCATCGCCCCCTTCGGACGGGTCTCCCACAGGAGGATCTTCAGTGATTCGTTCCATGACTCTCCCCAACCTTTTAAGCCGTTTCCTCATGGTTGTGGTTGCGATCGGCTTGATCCAACTTCGGGTGCGACATGCATTCGTCAGCTCGGCGGAAGCGTGGCAGCGTTGGCGAGAGGTCGATGCGCAGTTCTCGCCGTTTGTCCTCCGAGATCTCACCGAGATACTCCATGAGGTCATCTTGTCGAGGCTGGCCGAACACGAGCCGATAGCGAGCGACGTCCCGCTTGAGCCGAGCAAGCTGACCCACCTCTTTGGACATCGGCAACAACGGAACGTGGCGTTCGATCTTTGCATCGCCGGGGAACACCCAGAACGGCACGAGTTCGCTGTCGTCCTCGGTTCGTGACTCGGCAGCCAGGTCGAAGAGTGCTCCCCACGGATCATCGGCCGCTGACCACGCCGCCACTGCGCACTGGGCAGCCACGTTGCGGCGAACGGCGTGCCCCTTGAAGCGGTGTACCCGACCTTCGCGCTGCTCAAGATCCACCGGATTGCTCGGTAGGTTCCAGTGCACGATGGCATGGCAATACAGGTGGAAGTCGAGCCCCTCTTGGCCCACCGACGTGGAGGTGAGCACGAAGGGCCAAAACGGCGAGTTGAACGCCCGGCGGAGGTGGGCGGCCGTCACGGTGGATTGCTCGGTCGCTGCCCGATCGTCCCCGAAGCGCATCGCGTAGCGGGTACGGAAACGTGGCGTGTCACTCGCCTCGCCCAGGTGGTCCATCGCAACCAGCGAGGTTGTCCTGATACCGACTGCCTCCTGAACCGCCGCAGCCAGCTCGTACATGTCCTTGCCCGGGTCGTCGCCGTCGATCTCGAAGAGCCCAATCGACTCGCGCAAGACGTGCAGGTACTCATCAAGCACAGCGGTGAGGCACCCGCCGGCGCTGTACCGGGTGGCCGTGCGCCAGTAGTCCTGATCCCAGTCGTCGGCGCGCACCATGGAGAGGACGTCGGGGAGGTTGAAGAGCGAACGAAACGCCCAGCCGATGCGGCAGGCCCCATCCCACCGGTTCGGCAACGGCATGCAGTCGCCCAGAGTGTGACCGATCGCCCGCAAGGCCACCGTCGCAGGAGATCCCAGAGCCAGGTCGACCAGCACCTCAACCAGATCGTCGGGGCGCTCCCCCAGCGGCACCTCCCCCCGGTACATCTCAGCAGCCAATTGGACGTGCTGCGTGAAGATCTCGTTTCCAGCGTCGTCCTCGTCCGCCACATCGTCGGTTGCACCGCCGTCCCAGCCCCGACCGGTGCGGTCCCTTCGCTTCATCCACGGTGCGGCCTCGCCAGCGGCGTCCAGTAGCAACGGCGCCGCCCAATACCAGCGTTTGTCTGGATGGTGGGCCTCAGGGTCGGGAACGACAGCCACAGACGCCAGTGCACGCTCAATCCGAGATCTGATGGCTGAGCGCGCCTCCTCAAGGGTCGGGGTTCCGCCGGATTCGGCGGCGATCGTCAGAGGATCGCCGATCTCGGCCAGCGTCACGCACGGATACACGAAGGCGAACGAATTCATCGCGCCGGGTCGCCCTTGCGGATCTCTCCGAAAGAGCAACAGCCCCCGCATCGTCTTTCGTACTTCGGGGCTGTTGGGAATCATCGCTCCCGGACGGAGGCCGAACATTCGGCGCTCCACCTCGTACGACAGGAGCGAGGACACCGATTTTGGGACGCCGGCCCAGCTCGAGAAGATCAGCCGTTTCGTAAAATCGGCCCGATCGCCATCCCATGGGCTCGCCAGCTCGTAGTACGGCAACGACGGCGCTATCCAGAGCATCCGCCACGCTTCGTTGTCGACCGTCTGGGCCTCGATGGCTCGGTATCGAGAGTTGCCGGCTTCGAGGCGCTCATAGTTTCGCCATGACTCCCAGCCGATACGCCCCTTCAAACGGGCCAGCTGACTTCGGGTGTCGGCACCGACTTTGGGATCACCCAGAGTCGTAGCCAACTGCTCGTCAAACTTGTAGCCGTCGCAAAAGTTGAGAAAGGAAGGAACGCTCTTCCAATACTCCAAGACGTGCGGCGCTCCAGCAGCCTTGGCGACGCGCTCCAACTCCACGTAACCAGTGGCGTCGTCGGGCAGCAACACACCGCTGTCGACCACCTCGATCAACATGCCGTTGCGATCGTCGCCGGCCCCGAGCCGTTCGGTTCGCACCATCACTTTCTTGAGCTCGGCTTCGACCGCGTTGCGAAGGACTCGTAGCTCCTCGGGCGTTCGTCGGTTGACGTCGATCACACCGGCTCGAAATTCCTCCATTGCCTGCGGGAAGCGATTGGGGCGGTCGTTAAAGAGGAATCCGGCGGTGTCGATGAAGTCCTGGTGGTGATTGTCTTCGGAATCGTCACCTCGCGTGAACATCTTGTACGGGGTGGCGCTGAGCATCAGCGTCTTGTTGTCGGCAAACCCGAAGAGGTCCTGAGCGAGCTCTCCGGCCGCGCTTTCGCCCGACATCAGGTGTCGAAAGCGCTGGAACTCGTCAAGGATCACGAGGTCGGGTTCGAGGGCATGGACGCATCGCGTGGCGAGCCGCTCTCGAAGCTCGCCGATCAACTCGTTGCGGCCGTGCCTCGGTGGCGAGTTGGGCTCAGGCATGCCTACCGCGAAGTCGGCGGCGAGGTCTCGGAAGCGATCCAGTGCGGCAAGGTCGCCCAGATCCTCAGCGAACCCGTTCAACAGCGTGTCGTCGATTTCGTCGTCACGCATCTCCCCACGCGTGAGGTACGTCGGCCAGTTTGCATCCCCAACATCGCACTGGAGCAGGCGGCTTGCCCCGGGTACCGACATGGCGGCCTTGCCCCAGATGTGACGGAGCAGCCAATACAACAACACCCGTTCGTCGCTCATCCCGGTGCTGGACTTCAGGTCGAACGATGTGCCTGGCGTGAAGGACACGAAGTTCACCTTGTTGCCCTCGAGGTGCTTTGCGTCCCTGGCGATCATCGTCATGCGGGAGCTGAACGAGAAGTCCTGGTCAGGCATCACGTTGAGCCGCTTGATGTTCTGCCGCGCGATGCCGGCGTTCGAGCAGATGTAGATGACGTCGATGCGTTCGACGCCATCCCAGAGTCGCTCGATCGCCTTGGCGATCACGCCCCGAGCAACCATGGTCTTGCCGAGCCCAACCTCGTCCGCGACGAGAAAGCGATCGGCGCCTCGGTCGTAGAGCTCTCGAAACGTGTGCTCAACCGATGCCCGCTGGAAGTCCTTCAGTTGATCGAGCACCGGGCCTGCGGCAAATCGCTGATCGGTCATCCGAGCTCATTTCGGGCGGATGCGATCGCCTGCCACGTCAACGAAGCCGGCAGGTAGCAGATGGAGCTTCTGGCTGGCTTGGAAGCTATCCACCAGGTCGCCGACCGGGTCAAGCGACGCGGGCGAGTCAACCAGGGCTCGCAGCATCGTCTCCAACAACGGCGGCTGCCCCAGTCCGTTCGACCAATCGAACGACAGGCCCGCTCCTTTGAGGGCATCCAGAAGCGACTCGTCTCCCGCCAGCTCGGCCAAAAGGAACAGCAGATATCTCAGCACCTTGTCCGGATCATCGAGCAGGGAAGCGAGCACCTGGTCGTGACGATCGTCCGGTGCGCCCGACATCTTGGCGTTGACCAGCGTCCGTCCGGAGATGGGAACTCCGTCGACCGTGGCCGTGGCTTCGATGACCAGAAACGAGGTGACGGCCTGCAGGGAGACCGATGGGATGACCGCCCCGCCGTCCGCCAGCGGCACGACGACATTCAGCGGAGTAGCCGGACCGATGGTCACCGTCAACGCGCCCTCCACGATTCGTTGGATGAGCTTCTCTGAGGGTGGATCCCAACCAAGTTCCAAGCGGAACTGCGACCCTTCCGGCGACACTGCAACGGTGTAGTTCGCAACGGCCAAGTCCCTCAGTACCGAGTCCAGCTTGCGCGTTGCCACCTCGAGCGGGGTCGGCTCGCAGGGGAGTTCCGAAGCCGGTTGATACTCGCTGAGCAGGGAACGCAGGCTCGTTGGATCCCCGTCATCGAGGAGACCGTCGATGCTCAGCGACTCCCGTTGGAATGCGAGCTCGACGGCGAATTCGCTGTTGCCTCCGAACGCTGCGTCGGTGGCGTTTGCCGATCCCAACCACAGCCGGGTGTAGTCCGAACCCTCCGTCAGAAACACCTTTGCGTGAAGCCCGCTGAGCTCGACTCCAGGTCGGGGCGGTTCGATCTCATAGTCGCCCACGTCGTCGAGTGATTCGTCACGTTCGCCATCTGAGACGTGAGTTGGGACGTCCGATGGGTTGACGAGGGGTGGCGCGGGAGGCTCGCCGGCATCGAGCACGTAGGCCTGCTCGAACCCGGAAACCGCCTCTGCACCGACACCATCGAGCGCCGCTGGACGCGACACCAGCACGTTTGGTCCCGGGATGTCCCCGAGCTTTCGAGTCATGCCGTCGGTCAAGAATGGCGACACCACAAGCACCCGTTCGCCTGTGATCGTCGGCGACCCGAATCCAGGTCCCAGCGGGTGAAAGCGCAGCCAGCGCACCCCAGGTGGATTCTCCCAACGGACGGAGCGAAGTTCAGCCCCAAGCCGCTCAACGGCGCCGCGGCGCTCCGGGTCCAGTGTTTGGGCAGCCAAGTCGGGCAGCCCAGCGATGAAGTCACCGACGACGCCGACGTAGTCAGGGGCGTTTTCCGACGCCTGCCCGTCGAGTTGAACGATCGTGTCCCAGCTGGTGTCCAGCGTGAGATTCCGACTCAGCACAACCAGTCGGTAGCGAACCTGCGCGGTTTCGTCGACGAAACGAAGCGCCCACACTTTGGGGTGGAACAAATGGCCCGGCTTGGGTGGCCGCACCGGGACCACGGATGATTCCAGGTACGCCAGGATCGGCGGGTGTTTGCGTGGCCCGGACAGAGCCCCGGCTTGGGCGAACACGGTGATGCTGTCGGCATGGCGACGCACCGACTCCAGCAGGGCGATGGGGTCGGGCGCGCCGTCATCGCTGTCGAGGTGATCGAACATGGCGAATGACATCGTGGCGAGCAACAAGGCATCAAGGTGGAGGGTGAACGTCGTGCCGACGGCGGTATCCAAGGTGAATCCGGCGGGAGGCCTCAGCGCATCGACGAGCATCAGGCGGTTGGTCGGTTGGAGCATCAGCCGACACCCAGTCCACGGGCCAAGTCGTTCACAGCCGCTTTGCCGACGGCGCTCCATCGGTAGTCGAACCGCAACATCCCGGCATCACCTCGCCAGGTTTCCAATGCTCGGGGGTTCGACAGCCGAGCGAGCGACTTCTTCAGTTGGCGCTCCCGTTCGTGGATCGCGGTCCGCAGTTCCACAGAATCGACCACATCCCTTCCAGCGTTCACCGCGTCCAGCCACAGATTGACGAACCTCTGAACTGGCCAACCGACGTTGACCTTCGACGCTGCCACGATCTCCCAGAACTCGGTCCGTTGGACCGCGTCAATCACCGGGCGACGCGCCGCCATCAGTCCGGCCCACTCATCGAGCAACTCCCTATACCTCGCGACTCGTGCCTCGGCATCGGGCAGCAGACGGCGTTGAGCCGCTTCGGCCAACATCAGGTTGTACAGCAGCGCTGCGCCGTGGATCACCTCGCTGAAGAACTGCGAGAGCCCAACCGTCTTCGCAAGGTCGGGATGGAGTTCAGCTTCGTTCACCGCGTCCCAGGCGAACCGGGCTTCGTCGGGCACGACGGCGGGATTGCGCGCGAAATGGGCCAAGAGCGATGTGGGGTAGCACGTCAACATCCGTTCTTGGAGGTACCGGGCTTCGTCCGCCGTGAGGTCGAGCGTCGCTTGGTTCCACAGGTCCTCGGGCGGCGCCGGGAGGTTGACATGCCATTGGGAGACTCCCGCAGAAACCAGTTGGTTGCTGTCAACCCCGCCGTTTGATGTCGATCGAAGGAATCGATCCATCGAGCTGAAGTAGTCACCGCGAGTCCCCGTGAACGCTCGAATGCCAAACGATCGAAGCCCGCCCCAGTAGATGACGGATGGCAGGTACTTCAGCGTGTCCTTGGCGTCCCCTCCGATGACCCCTCCCTTCTCGCCGCCGCGCACGAGCGAGTAGATGAGGTCGATCTCCCACTGGCGGGCCTGTGCCTCAGCGCGGCTGGAAGGGACGCGTTCCGCTTCGAGCCGCTGGTACACCCATGGGACAAACAACAAGTAGCGGATTCGGGTCTGAACAGTCGAGAGCCCTGGAAACAGGAGGTCGGAGAACGCATCTCGCACGGGGCCGATCCCGATGTCATCGATCGTGCCGGGCTCGGCAAAGAGGGCAATGATCTCGCGCATCTTGCGCTGTTGTTGTTCAGACTGGTCCAGCCACCCGATTGCGGATGCCATCAGGACAGATGCGCCGATGCGGCGATCATGAAGCACCCCGGGTTTCATGCACTCCCGGGTTTCTGTGATCCGGCCGGTTGGCCGGCTCGCTGGGCGGCATAGTAGCGGTCTTCGGTTTCGGCTGGTGTGGTGCGGTCGAGGCGGTGCATGAGCCGTTGGTTGTTGAACCATCCAACCCAGTCTGCGGTGATGTGCTCGACATCGGACAGCGTGCGGAGCGGCCCGCATCGGAACGGCGAATCAGCCCTGACACACTCGGTTTTGTAGAGGCCGATCGTGGTCTCAGCGAGAGCAAAATCGTAAGCGTCGCCGACGGAACCGATCGACGGTCGCAGCCCCGAAAGGGTGAGGGTCTCACCGAAATGCACGGCGGTGTATTGACCGGCTTGCGATCCGGCATCGGAATGGTGGATCGCCCCATCGATCGGATGCCCCTGCCGGTCACGGAACGCGACGGTTTGCCGGATTGCCGACTCAACAAACCGGGTCTCTTTCGAAGTGGAGGCCTCCCAGCCAATGATCCGACCGGCGAGCCCTCACCAGCGGTCAGCTCCCACCCCACCCAACAACCGAAAGGTCCGGGCTAACCAACCGGGGGTTGGAGGGCGAGCAGCGTCTCGGCGCGACGCTTCAGCGTCTCCAAGTTGCCACACCACGTACACGGCAACGATGCAGGCGCCATCACGTGGTCCTCCTCATCGGGCGTGACACCGTGGCATCCACCGTCATAGGCGACGACGCGCCCTCCATCCTGCGCGGCGGCGGAGACACAAGCTTGTAGACCACCAACCCCGCTCGTGGGAACCCTGCCAATCCACACGCGGAACGACGCGAGTTCCGAACCCGACTCAGAGTAGATCGCAACAGTTGGTGGCCACGGTTCCAGATTCCAATCGTTAACCCCACCAGTTCGCGCGAGCGCGATCGTGTCACCGCCCGCAGCGATCCAGTCGGCGGTATCCGACTGGAATCTCCGCTGGTTCTTTGCCCCCAGTCCAGCCTTGGACCACACGACGCCCTCGGAGTCAATCCACCAAACCTCGTTGCCGTCGGCGCTTACCGTCGCAGCATCGATACTTGAACGCTTCCAATCCGAGACGAATTCTCCGTTCTGCCCATGCCCGAGTTCCAGGGAGTAGTCACCGATATGCCCAGTCAACCCGAACGCAACAAGGGTCGCGTCCCCCATGGCCGCAGCGCATACCGGGTTTTCCATGAACAGCTTCACGGGCGATGGTCCGACCGTGTAGTCCAGACTGAAGCTGGTACAGTTTCCAGGTCCGTCCGTCGATACCGTGGCGCCGTCTGCATGAGAAACGCCAGCGGAATATACGCTACTGCAATTCGCCTTGGGCTGAGCGACCCCATCGATCGATGGTATCGCCGCAAGATCAATCGTTCCGTCATCACCCACAAGCGCCACATGGTCGTTCGAAATGAAGACCATGTCGACGTACTGGCTATCGAACCGCGCAATCTCGACTTGACCTTCCACGTCTAGCACAGATATCGATTGCCCTGATTGGATGCTTACCAGCTTCCCATCAGGCGACATCCCGACAAGGCTACCTCGCGGATTCGGAAAAGGCGTGACCTTAAGGGACTCCAGTTGAGTGACCGAAATAAGTGATGATTCGACCGAACCCCCCACGCCAATCGGCTGGGTTGCTACGACCGTGCCATCGCTGCTTGAAAAGAGTGTAACGGAACCCCCGTTCGTATGAAACGGGGCCGCGACTGCCTCCCCGCCATCCTTGCTCAGGTGTCCGTCGTGACCCAAATACATATGGCCATCGAGACTGCCCAACCAGGTATGAAAGTCTGGGAAAGCAATGCTCCGGGCCAGACAATCCGACGACATGATCACGCCGGATGTCAGGTCCAAATCTGCGAGCCATTCACCTGCGATGGTACGGAACTTAGGAGGCGAACCGCCGTCCTGAGTGATGGTATTTGCGCAGTCTTCCAGTCCGTCGATGTGAAATCCGAGCGGATCACCGCGATATACGCTGGGAGGAAAAGGCCGTTCGTACGGCGTGTACTCGAAATCGCCCGTCGCCAAGTCCAGCTTGACCTCCTTGGAAGGTTTGTCATAGTCACCGCCAACTGCTATCAGCAATGTCTCCTTCCGTCTGCCCAATAGACGCACCGGGTCAGATCGGTGATCGGCTGGCAATTCATAAGATCGATAGATCATTGGGCGCGACACCGCCGCCCTGAGCCCGTCTACCAAGACGGGCGCGTCGGACCGCTCGACCGCATCAAGAGACGCACGAACGGAGCCAATGCCCGGACCATCAGCGCCAGCAAGCAAGCTTCCAGCTTGATTCTGATCATCGAGCAGTGCACCTACTCGACCAGCATCGGCGCTGGCCCGGGCGGCGGTGCGCCGCAAGTTGAGCGAAATGACCCCAAGCAGTAATAGGACTGCAGCGGTCCCATAACCAAAGCGTCGGATGCGCTTCCGTTCGCGGTAGTCCGCGCTGAGAAAATCCCCCGGCTCAACGTCATCGAGCACAGATGCTACCAGTTGCGCTAATCCGACGCGATTGGAGTGTGAGGTTCGAATTCTTCGTTTGAGATCGTGGAGGTCGGCGTGCAGCGGTTCTGACAGCGTGTTTTCAAGGATCTTCTGCGGCAGATGGGTCGGATTGGCGAACGAACCATCTTGCCATTCCATGTTGACTGCCGAGTCGCCCCGCACCAGTCGCAGGTCAGAGGCGTCCCGCCCAAGGGAAAACCAATATTCGATTTCTTTATTGACCCACTTGGAATCGAGGGCGCCGCGGCTGTTCACAACGACAAGGTACCTCGAACGCTCAAGTGCGGTCATCAGATTTTGAGACAGGTCACCCAAGGCGAGGCCCGTCTGGTCACGGAAGACGGAGATGGGTTGCCCGACCTTGCGGGCGCTCTGCAATAGTTCGCGCTCAAGCGTTGAAGCTACGTCGGAGGAGTCACGCGCATAGCTGATGAAAACATCATATTGGTGCTTGTTAGTCCGATCAGTCATTCTTCACATCTAGGGTGTGTCGTGCGGTCTGCGGGGCCTCGATGTGTCCACATTTCGGCTCGATGGTGTGGCACTCATGAGGCATGTGTCGCCTCCGAAACGGCCGCCGACACAATCGAGTGGCCCGGCCGTGTCGCCGTGATTGTAGCCGAGCTGCGCGACTGTTCATTTCGGGCGCTCTGACGTTCGTGTGGGCCTGATTTTGGGCGGGAACGCCGGTTCCGTTGGTGGGAGCGGGCTGTGGGCCGGTGAGCTGTGCCGTTCAGAGGCCGGGTGTGGCGCGCGCACAGATGGGCCGGTCAAGATTCGGGTGTCTAACGCCTGAACATCGAACGGAGATCACCCGTGCGTCACCACAGCATTCAACCGGCTTTGGGTTTTGCCGCCACCCGAGTCACCGGGCAAGAGGACTTCGGAACCGACCAGATCACCGTCACCGTCCGGCTCGCCCGCAAACGGCTCGAATGCCCCGACTGCCGTTTCTCGACCCGTGCGTCTATGACCAGCGCCCCAAACCGTCGTATGGCGTCACCTCGATATCTGCGGCCGGCTGGTGGTCATCGAGTGCGCGCTCCGGCGACTCGGTGCCCCAACCACGGGGTCCGCATCGAAGACGTCCCCTTCGCCAGGCCCGGCACACGGGTCACCCGCGACGTCGAAAACCTCGTGGTCTGGTGCGCCAAAACAATGGACTGGACCGCAGCAGCAGTGTTGTGCCGGGTGTCATGGCGGACCGTCAACCGGATCATCGAACGAGTCATCCCCAGCAGCGCTGACCTGTCACGGATCGAAGGGCTGGTCCGTATCGGTTGTTGAGCGCCAGCTGGGCTGAGGATGGGGTCTGGGGTGCCAAAGACCGCAGGGCGGTCACCCTGCAGGCGTTCTTCGATCAGCTCGGCCCCGACAGGACCGCCCAGTTGGAGGCGATCTCGATGGACTTCGGCGCCCCATACGCCAAAGCCACCCGACAGATGGCCCCCGACGCGGCGATCTGCCTCGACCCGTTCCACGCCGTGGCCATGGCCACCAAAGCCCTCGACACCACCCGACGCGAACAATGGGCCCGCATGCGAAAAGTCGACCCCGACGCAGCCACGACGTTCAAAGGCACCAGGTTCGTGCTGTTGTGCAACCCCGAGTACTCACCGACACCCAGACCATCCAGATCGCTGCGATCAAACACGCCGGAGGGAGGATCTGGCGGGCCTACCAGCTCAAGGAAAGCCTCCGGGCAGTATATGCCGACCACACCTTGGGCTACGACGAATCCGGTGCTCCTGTTGGAACGCTGGATGTCCTGGGCACAACGATCCCGGCTCCCCGCGTTCGTGAAACTCGCCCGCACCCTCCGGCTCCGCTTCGATGAGGTCGCCAACGCCTGGTTCTACGGGATCACCAACGCCCGCAACGAAGGCACCCACTCCGCCATCCGCGCGATCTTCGCACGGGCCCACGGCTTCCACACCGCCGAAGCAGCCCTCTCAGCAATCAACCTGTCATGTGACCCAACCACCATCCCCGGCCCACACCCGACCACCACTCAAGCCGCCTAATGGGGTTGCTGGGTTCGTGAGAGTCTGGCTTCGAGCCGCTGGCCGGTGAGCACTCTTGCCGCCTGGAGCCCTCCGGGATTCCTAGGGTTAGATCGTGCCCCGGCTGGCAGGTTCGGGTTGCCCATCAGCGCTCATGGGGTGTCGTGCCGTAGAGCACTGATCCATTAGGTCGCCGCTCGGGAAGCCCGCAGGCTCACATGTTGAGCCACAACCGAGGAGGCACACCATGAAAGTGTTCGTGGGCGATGACTGGGCCGAAGCCCATCACGACGTCCATCTGATGGGCGAGACCGGCGAGAAGCTGGCTGCGAAACGGTTGCCTGAGGGGCTCGATGGGATCGCGAGTCTTCATGCGTTGATCGCCGAACACACCACCGATCCGACGGAGGTGATCGTGGGGATCGAGACCGAGCGGGGCTTGTGGGTCCAAGCGCTGATCGCCGCCGGGTATCAGGTGTACGCGATCAACCCGTTGTCGGTCTCGCGTTACAGGGACCGCCACAACGTCGCCGGCGCGAAGTCAGACCCTGGCGACGCGAAACTGCTGGCTGATCTGGTGCGCACCGATCGGCACAACCATCGGCCTGTCGCCGGTCACACCGACCAGGCCGACGGGCTGAAAGTCCTCGCACGTGCCCACCAGAATCTGATCTGGGACCGGACCCGTCACACCAACCGGCTCCGCAACGACCTCCGCGAGTTCTTCCCCGCCGTACTGTTGGCGTTCGAGCGCCTTGCCGACCGGGACACGATCGCGGTGTTGACTAAAGCTCCGCACCCCGATCAGGCCCGACGGTTGTCGATCGCCCAGATCCGATCGGCGCTCCGAAAAGGCGGACGTCAACGGAACCTCGACCAGCGGGCCTCCGAGATCCAACAGGCGTTGCGGACCCCTCAACTCGACGCACCGCCAGCAGTGACGACAGCGTTCGCTGCGACCACCAAAGCGCTGGTCGAGGTCATCGCCGGGCTCAACACCAGCATTGCTGAACTCGAGACCGAGCTGGCCACCCATTTTGATGAACACCCGGACGCCGACATCTACCTCTCCCTGCCAGGACTCGGTGTTGTGCTCGGCGCCCGGGTGCTCGCAGAGTTCGGGGACGACCCCGACCGCTACGACAACGCCAAGTCGGCCAGGTTCTACGCGGGCACGTCACCGCTCACCATCGCCTCAGGCAAGAAACACGCGATCCTCGCCCGCCATGTCCGCAACCGGCGTCTCTACGACGCCATCGACCAATGGGCGTTCTGCGCGATCACAGCGAGCCCCGGCTGCCGAGAGTTCTACGACCAACACCGTGCCGCCGGTGACCTCCACCACCAAGCACTCAGAGCGCTCGGGAACCGGCTCGTCGGCTACCTCCACGGATGCCTTCGAACCCGCACCCACTACGACGAACACACCGCCTGGGCACACCGTCAACCAGCACAAACACAGATTGCTGCTTGACACCTTCCACCCCTGGGGTGTCTAACCCACCCACACAAACGTCAGGAGAACCGCGTTTCTTGCCCAACCTGCGTACTCCAGGCACTGCGCCAGTTGCCTTCGGTCGATGTCCCGCTTCACTTCAATGACGTGGACGTGGCCCTCCGCATCCAGGGCGACGATGTCCGGCCGAATCCCGTCACCAACTGTTGGCTGACGCGCCAAAGGGAACAACTGGACACCGATGAACGAGTCAAGGTTGGCCCAGAGCAGGCCCTCAATCTCCTGTTCGTAGAGTTCCGGTCCGGCATGGACCCGTCGGAACGGGATGAGCTCGTCGTCCCCGATTTCAAAAAGCGGCATTGACAATTCTCCAGACTGTGAGACTCATTCGGCGTCCTCGACGTCGATTCCAATGCGTTCGAGGCTCTCGGCGAGAGCCCGGAACTCATCAAGCGCTGATTCGAGGTCTTCCACGATCTCGGCGGCAATCACGCCCGGAGGCGGGAGGTTGTCCGTGTCCTCGAGGCTTTCGTCGCGCAACCAGAAGATGTCCAGGCTGGCCTTGTCCCGAGCAACCAGCTCGTCGTAGCTGAACCGCTTGAATCGTTCGGTCTCCTCACGCTTTCCGAGGTCGCCGGGCCGGTAGCTCTCAACGAAGTCGTCGAGGTCGCCTCGTGTCAGCGGGTTCTGCTTCAGCGTGAAGTGCTGGTTGGTGCGCAGGTCGTAGATCCACAGGTCCTTGGTCCACGGCGTCTCCGAGCCTGGCTTGCGCTCAAAGAACAGCACGTTGGCCTTCACCCCCTGGGCGTAGAAGATCCCGGTCGGCAGGCGCAGCAGCGTGTGCACGTTGCACTCGTGCAGCAGATTGCGGCGCACCGTTTCCCCCGCGCCGCCCTCGAACAGCACGTTGTCGGGCACCACCACGGCGCACTGGCCACCGACCTTCAGCAGGGTGCGCATGTGCTGCACGAAGTTGAGCTGCTTGTTGGACGTCGAGGCCCAGAAGTCCTCGCGCACCACCGTCATGTCCTGCTTGTCGATCTTGCCCTCGGCGTTGACGATTGTCACGGACGACTTCTTGCCAAACGGCGGGTTGGCCAGCACCAGGTCGAATCGCTCGCCGGGGTCGTCGCGCAGGGCATCGTCGACGTGGACTGGGCTGTCGCTCTCCGGCGTCTCGATGCCGTGCAGCAACATGTTCATGGCACAGAGGCGGGCGGTGTTCTCGACGATCTCCCATCCGGTGAATGCCCCCGATCGAAGATGCTGCCGCTGAGTCGGATCAAGATGCGGGTTGTGCTTGAGGATGTAGTCGTAGGCCGCGAGGAAGAACCCGCCGGTCCCGCAGGCCGGGTCGCAGATGCGCATGTCGGGCGTGGGCTGCATCACGTCCACCATGGCCGAGATCAGCGGCCGAGGCGTGAAGTACTGGCCGGCGCCCGACTTGGTGTCGGCCGCGTTCCGTTCCAGCAGCGCCTCATAGGCATCGCCCTTGACGTCCACGCCCAGGCCCATCCAGGTTTCGCCGTCGATCAGGTCGTGGATCAGCCGCTGGAGCTTGGCCGGGTCTTGAATCCGGTTCTGTGCCTTGCGGAAGACAACACCGAGCATGTCGTCGGTGGTGCCCAGCCGGTTGAGAATGCTGATGTAGTGCGCTTCCAGCTTCTCGCCCGACAGTTTGAGTAGCGATGGCCAGTCGAGCCCCTCTGGCACCACCCGGGGCAGGTCAAGCTGGCGCTGCTCTTCGGACATCTTGAGGAAGAGCAGGTAGGTGAGCTGCTCGACGTAGTCGCCGTACGACAGGCCGTCGTCGCGCAGCACGTTGCAGTAGTTCCAGAGTTTGTCGACGAGGGCTTTGGAGTCGGTCATGATCTTTCGGCTCTCGGTGTCATAGCGCTGCTGAAGCAATGGGCGACGGGTACTCGTCCCAGGTACGTCCATCCAGCAACCGCCCATTTGCCTTGGGTGTTCGCCCGCCCCATTGCTTGAAGAAGAACGGGGTGTCGGTCTCCACGCACGCATCCCGAAGGTCCCGAACACTGGTTGGGTCGACCGGCCGACACGACGGACCACTCTCGCCACCCACGATCAGCCAATCGATGCCGTCCAGGTCCACAGAAACGGGGCCGAGCAGCGGTTCGATCGAGAGAAAGCGCACCGCACATGGCACCTGGCGAAGGTGGTCAGCGCGAAACCTGTAGGTCTGAGACTCGACCGACACGCCGACCCAGAGGTTCGGCGGCCAGTCGAGTACATCGGCAAGTTTGGCAAGACGCTTCGACCGTTTGGTGAGCAACTGGTAGGTATGGCGGGGCGTGTCCGCCATCACCGCGAAGACGTCTTGAATGAACCCATCGGGCACGTCCTGGTGGAACAAGTCGCTCATCGAGTTCACGAAGATCATCCGCGGACTCTGCCACCGCCCGGGGATCGAGAGGGTGTCCGGGTGGAGGGTCAGCGCGAAACCGGGCCCGCTTGTTCGCGGATCTCCATCGCATTGATACTTCTCCTGCCTCATGGCTTTGAGGCGTGCCGCCATCGTAAGCGCATAGCAGTTGTCGCAGCCCGGCGAGATCTGGTCGCATCCGGTCGTCGGATTCCACGTTGCGTCCGTCCATTCAATGGTTGACTCAGCCATCAGCCCTTCCCCGCCTCATGCCAACTCCGTCCACGGTGGCAGTTCGATTGGAAACTCGCTACGCCACTCGGTGTGAAGATCTTCATATGCCGGACGCGATTCGGGCACATCGAAGAGCGTGTCGGCTCGTGGGCGCACGCGGTCCCGTTCTTGTGCCCACTGCATGATGTTGGCTCCGGCCGGGTGGTCCGATGCGAAGACCATCGCATAAAGCTGGCCTCGCGAACCACGGATGGGTCGTACCAACAAGTGCCGGTAGCCGAGGTCGGCCAACCGGTCCATGTAGAGAAAGAGGTAGGCCTTCTGAGCCTCGCCTCCGGTGATCTCGCCTGCGAGTTTGGCATCCCACACGCGCTCGAACGGCCCGCTCGCGCCGTAGAGTCGCGCCGCCTTGTCGAGCAGCCGATTCTCACCGACGGCGTCACGGTTCTTGCCGAGCATTCGGACCATGCCCGAGGTGGAGAACAAGATCCACATCTCTACCTTGGACTTGCCGAACTGCTCGGCATAGTCCCGCTTGTGGTCTGCGAGGGCCTTGACTGTCGCCCACTCCAGTTCCATACCGTCTGGGTCGAGGAAGGCAAATGTCGGCGCCTTGACCGGCAGGGTCGCCAGCTCTGCGGGAATCGTCAGGTTGCAGTCTCCGCGAATGACCTGAGCGTTCGGTCGCGCTGCGACCAGAGCTGACAGCCTTCCTGCCCGTTTCTTGGCCAATTCGAAGAGCCGGATGTGGGTGAAGGGTGGGTCGACAGCGAGGGCCGTCTCTGCCGATCCCGGGAACGTTCGATCTGTACCTTGGATTCGATTGACCGTGTCGCCGGCGAACGCGTCGAGGTACACCCGGTTCGGGGCTCGGCTGCTCGCCTTGGCGAATACCTCCAGGTAGTCCGTCAGGATCGAGAGTTTCTCGTACGAATGTGACTTCCATTCTCTCATCACCGCTCCCCGTTTCCGCAGGCCGATTCCAGGCGGAGAACCGATGGTACGAACGGCAAGTGACAATATGGTCGAGCGCCAACAACTCGAGAGGTGAGTGCCAGCAAGACCGCGGGTCGCTGATACTGGTCACGTGGTCGCACGATTGCGTCGAGTCGGCTTGCCGGTCGCCCGCTCGGCAGCGATGCGTTCGAGTAACGCCGACGCGGGCTCGTCCGTGAGGTCCTGCGGGACGAGCTGGCCGGAGAACGCGGCGGCAAGAATCGAACAACGTAGGGCGGCGCCACGGCGCCGCCCTACGTTCACCGCACGTTCTCCTCTCCCAATGTCGTCATCAAGCCTTCGGAGTTCTTCCACGATCGCTCGTTGCTCAGCCTTTGGCGCTGCGGGCACGGGGAACTGCTTCAGGGTCGTGAGATTGATGGAAGCCAGATTGGTTGTCTGCTTGCCGTTGCGCTCGAACCAGTTCTTTCCCCACGAGTTGCCGTGCGTCGAGATGAACTTGGGGTCGAAGTCGTCTGTAAGAAGACGAGCCCTGAACACGTGATTCTGATGGATGCAATTGTCGATTTGTCCATCCCAAACCCAGCCGCGTCCCAACTTGTCTCGGTCACCACCCTCGTTGAAAAGGACATCTCCGACCTCGAGAGCAAGCGTTTCCGCCCTCGCCGGCGCGACCCGGATCGTCTTGACTTCGCCTAGATCGAGGTAGCCGCGTTGGACGTTGGCTACCCGGAGAAAGGGGACCTCAACGAAGTCCGGGTCGTCTTGGCGCTTGGAGTCCTTCGTGACGCCGCCCCTTACCTCGGCGATCTGCCCGAGCGTCGTCCAGTCCCATTCATCTGAGGAGTACAGCGTCGTCGTTGTCGTTTGGCGAAGCGCAGCGAGCCGTCGCAGGGCGGCCTCAAGGGCGGCCTCGGCGGCGTCGAGGCGGGAGAAGTGCTCTTCGATCGCTGCCACGATCCGTCGTTGTTCGGGGAGCGGAGGGACCGGGACATCCATCTCGGCGACATCCGCTCGGTTGATCTTGGGTACAACAGACCCGGACGAGAGGTCAGCGAGATCAACAGTTAGGAACCACGCCATCAAATAGCTCCCGTCGATCTCTGACGTTGGCAAGACGCCCATCATGTTGAGGTCGCATGCTCCCGCAACACCCAAGCGTCGCTTCTTATTGGTAGCGACCGCTCCACCATTCTTGGGAAACACGATCGTTCCTCTTGGCCAGAGCTTCGCCCGTGCCGACTCAAGCGCACCCCGATCGAGCATCGTCCGGCTTCGGTGCATCTGCTCCCGATCTGACAGATGCATGTCTCCGACCTTGAAGAATGGGACATCGCCGCTTGCGAGTTCTTTCATCCCTTTGGGTGTCACACCACCCTCGACTGACGCGACTTCACCCACCGTCGACCATTCCCAGCCCTGGGGTAGGCCGCTCATGCGGCGAGGGCTTCGGTGAGGTCAGCAAGAATCGAGTCGAGATCCTGACCGAACAGCTCCTTCGCCTTGAACAAGCCGCCATGTTGACTGAACGGCGGGTCCTGTAGCTCGGCCAGCTCGATGCTCAGGCTGGCAGCGAGATGGTCGCGGATCAGGGCGAGCCACTCGACCTGATCGTCCGTGAAGGTCCGTCCGGCCTGCTGCTGTTGGGCCATCCACCCATCGAACCGCTCGTGCACTCGCTGGGGCCAAGGAGCCAGCTCGTCATCCACCCCAAGTGCAAACCTGACCAACGACACCAGGTTGGTCAGCACGGTTCCGGCTGACCCACGAACCTTCGATTCGTCGAGCGTCTCGTAGGCCTCCCACAGCTGTTCGGTGCTCCAACGGTGTGGCGGCTTCCCGATGGCCTCGGCCAGCTCCTTGATGTCCGCGTAGGTCATCCGTTGCGCGTACGGCTTGGAGAAGTACACCTGAAGCGCTGTGATTTCGTCCTGATTTTCCTCAAGGAACTGGCGAAATGACTCGACGGTCTCCTTCGCCCGGGACTCCGCATCGACTACGAAATCCGCTCGGACGACCTTGTCCTTGCTGATCTCGTCGATCATCTGTTCAACGCTTCGCTGGACGTTCTCCAACTCATCGCAGAGGTCTGGGTTGGAGGCGATCGGCAGGAGTGCCTGCCCGAACATCCTTTTCTTGGTTGCGTCGATCGTCGCCTCATCCGGTTGGGCGTCACCGCTGCTCATTTGAGCTTCGGCGAGTTGACGGTCGGGATCGATCGCATCGACCATCTGGTGCGCAAGATCGTTGAGTGACGCGTTGGCGATCTGCTCCAGGCGTTGTCGGTCATCGGCTGCGATGCGTCCATCCAACCGAGCCAGCCGCGAGGCGAGCGACGACACCAGGTCTTCGCTGACGTGGCCCAGGCGGGCCTGGTGCAGCAGCTTGGCGAGCGAGACACCTCGCTTGCGTTCAAGTGGGGTTGAGTCGCTGAGCTTGGTCTCGGTAACGCCGATGGCGTCGATCAGCACAAACCGGTCCTTGCTGACCGCGTCCGGGGTGACCGCCCGGAGGGCATCGGGGTCGATGGTGCGAACGCCTCGGCCCTTCATCTGCTCGAAGAAGTTGCGAGACCTCACCATCCGCATGAACAGCACCGCCTCGATCGGCTTCACGTCGGTGCCGGTGGCGATCATGTCGACCGTGACGGCGATACGAGGGTTGTAGCTCGTCCGAAACTCCTGCAGCAGACCCTTCGGTGTCTTGCCGTCGGACGACTTGTAGGTGATCTTGGCGATCACGTCGTTGCCTTTGCCGAACTCCTCCCGGGCGATCCGCACGATGTCCTCGGCGTGCGAGTCATCCTTTGCGAAGATCAGCGTCTTGGGGATGTTGGCCAGGCGCCCGTGCTCGTCAACATCGCGGTCGGGGAACATGGCTGGGAGGTTGTCTCGGAACGCCTGAACGACGGTGCGGATCTGATCCTTGGCCACCACCTTCCTATCGAGGGCGCGCTGGTCGTACGAGAGGTCTTCGTCGACCGCCTCGAGGCGCTCTTGGCGGGTCTCGCGATTGCGAAACTTGGTGACGTACCCCTGCCCGCCCTCGATCGTCGACCCGCCCTCGGTGATGGCCGTCGACAGGCGGAACACGTCGAAGTCGACGTTGACGCCGTCGGCGACCGCCTGAGGGAAGCCGTACTCCATCACCAGGTTCTGATTGAAGAAGCCAAACGTCTGCTTGCCGGGCGTGGCGGTGAGGCCGATAAGGAAGGCGTCGAAGTACTCGAGCACCTGCCTCCACACCCCGTAAATCGAGCGATGGCACTCGTCGACGATGATCACGTCGAAGGCCTCGATCGGGAGTTGCTCGTTGTAGTCGACCTCGACCGTGCGCTGGGGTTCGTGGTCGAACGTGGAGCGCTCGTCCAGCTCTTCCTCGAACGTGTCGTCGCCGCGCAGGATCGAATAGACCCGCTGGATGGTGCCGATGCACACCTTCGACACCGGATCCACCACGTTCGCCGTCAGGTGCTGCACGTTGTAGAGCTCGCTGAACTTGCGGCCCGTTCCGGGGACGTCGAAGCCCTGGAACTCTTTGAGCGCCTGTTCGCCAAGGTTGGCGCGGTCGACGAGAAACAGAATGCGCTTGGCGTTGCCCTCGGTGATCAGCCGTTCGGCGATGTTGGCCGCTGCGAACGTCTTGCCCGAGCCGGTGGCCATCTGGATGAGCGCTCGTGGGCGGTTGTCGCGGAGCGACTGCTCCAGGTTGGCGATCGCGTCGTGTTGCGCATCCCTCAACCAGGGGGCCTGCTCCTTGGGCGGCAACGGCTCAATGTCCTGGATTGACGCTCGAAGCGAGCCGCCGAGGCCCTCGACGTTTGATTCCACCATGGCGGCCAGCGTTTGCGGCCGGTGGAACCAGAACACCTGGCGAGCTGTTGGCTCAGGGTCGAAACGACAGGTGAACCACGTCTCGTCGCCGGTCGACTCGTAGCCGAACGGAAGGTGCCCATTGATGAGGTGGGTCGGCAGCTCGTCGGGGATGTTCGACTGGTACTTGACCGTCTGCCACTCGACGCCGGCAAGTGACGTTCCCTGCTTCTTGGCTTCAATCACGCCGACGGCCTGTTGGCTGAGGAACAGCACGTAGTCCGCCGGGCCTGCGTTCGTAACCAGCTCGCGCACCGCCACGCCAAGGCCTTCGTGCAGGTTGACGTTCTTGTAGTCCTGGACCACCCATCCGGCGCGCTCAAGCATCTCGTCGATGCGCATGCGGGCCTTGTTCTCAGGCGGGAGGTAGTCGTCCAGCTCGGCGGGAACCATCGACGCCAACACTAGGAGGTTGGGCAGACACCGGGCGGAACAGGTTCAACCTTCCTCGGCTCGAATCCGACCCAGGCGCTGTGGCTACCCAAGTCTTGGCTCTTGAAACGCTTGTGGCCATGCTCGGATGAGGTTCACAGCGCTCGGGCCAGATCGCACCGGTTCAGTCCCTGCCACCCAGCAGCTCGAACTCCGCCGTTGCGAGGTCTTCGCCGTTGACGCGGATCGTCACCGCGTGCGTGCCCGGATACAGCCGCCTGGTCGAGCGCTGCCGCAGATCCAACCGCCTTCGGCAGTCGATGGATTCACCCGCCGCCAGCTCGAGCTCGCGGCACTTGAACACCTTCGGTGCCTGCGCCCCAGACGCCTTCACATAGCCGACGACCAGGTCGACCATCAGGCGCTGGGTCTCACCGCCTCGCCCCCTCAGCGTGAACCGCAGCTCCACGGCGTCGCCGATGTTGGCCGCAGCCGGATCGACGCTCAGCGAATCGACCGCCACGCGAGGCGGGTTGAACCCGAAGAGTCGAAGCACTCGAGGCTGACCATCCTTGAGGTGATTGCGCAGCGCGTGACGGACGATCCAGGTGGTCTCGGCCACGTCCTCGGCGTGCCACGCCTCCATCAACGTGATGATCCGATCCGGATCATCCTTGGAGAGATCGTTGAGGTGGTTGGCCACCGACTTGCGCACGTACGGGGACGGGTCGGCTCGGAGCTGGCTGAGAATCTCAAGCACGGTGTCGGTGGGAAGGTCGAGCCGCGTGGCCCACGGCAGCCGAGGACGCGTTCCCTCGCTGACCAGCCGCCGAACGTGTTCGTTGGGATCGCTCGCCCAGGTGGCCACTCGATCCAGCGCCTCCGGGTGAGCGGCCAGCAGGGGGCGGATGGCGAATTCGGCGGTGAACCGCTTAGTCAGCTCGTAGCAGGCATCCAGGCCTGCATCGACCTCGTCCTCGGCGTAGGTGGCGATGAAGTCTCCGATGGGCCACAACCAGAAGCGCTCGTTGAGCACGCCTGCCGAACCGTCGAGTTCCTCTGGCAACGCTTCTACCAGCACCTGAAGAGCTGTGGTGACATCGAGGTCGAGCCCCCGCCAGAGCATCTCGGAGATGTGGCGCGTCCGCTCGGTGAAGGTTCGTTCGTTCCAACGGTCATCCAGCACGGCTCGTGCGAAACCATCCCGGTCGAAGGCACCGTGAACCGCTGCGATGCGACCCCCGAGCTCGTCGATGACCGCCGGGGTGAAATAGTCCTTGAGCTTTGGCGCGTCGGTCACCCAACCAGTCTGGCGGGTGGGACGCGCACACCAGCTCCGCAGCCGGGAACCATGCGGACGCACGACCGGCAGGGGAAACGGCCAGACCGCAACTACTGCTGTGGGTAGCGCAGCGTGGGGTCGGACTGCTCGCCCCCGTTGCGGCGGGCGTCCAGGTTGGCCCACAGCTCGTCGGCTGCGACCTCCAGGTCGGCCAGGTCGCCCGAGTTGTCGATGACCCAGTCGGCCAGCTTGCGGCGCTCTTCCCGGGAGGACTGGGAGCTGATGCGGGCACGGGCGTCGGCCTCGCTGAAGCCCCGGTGTTCAACCAGGCGTTCGACGGCCACCTCGGGATCGACGTCCACCACGACCACTCCTGAGAGGCCGTCCATGCCCGATTCGGTGAGCAACGGCACGTCCATGACCACCACGTTGTGCGTGTCGGCCTGGGCCAGCACCTGCATGGCCAGCTCGGCCCGCACCGCCGGGTGCACGATGGCGTTGAGATCGGCCAGGGCCTGCTCGTCGCCGAAGACCTGATCGGCCACCGCGGCCCGGTTGAGGGTGCCGTCGTCGTTCAGGATGGCCTGTCCGAAACGCTCCACCATGGCCTCCAACACCGGGGTGCCGGGCGCCTGAAGCTGATGCACAATGGCGTCCGCATCGACGATGACCGCCCCCCGCTCGGCCAGCAACGCCGACACCGTTGACTTGCCCGAGCCAATGCCTCCCGTGAGTCCGACCAGCAACATGGCGGGCGACGGTACCAGCGATCGGAGGGCTGCACTCACGGCGCCGCCACACGTGCCGATGGTGTCAAGGGGCGCTCTGCGTCCGCCGACGATGACCTGAACGATGCTCCGCTCCCCCGCCAGGGACGGACCCGGCACAGCGGGACAGATGAGCACCGAGACGACCGACAGCCCCGACCTCCCGCATGCCGACCGCGGCACGCAACCCCGGCCCAGCGATCCGCCGACCCAGGAAGGCCCGGTGGTGGTGCCCTCGCACCTGGTGCTGGCAGCGCTGGACGCGCTGGAGGGCCGCAACGGCGGAGACCAGCCGGCTGCCGCATCGACCGCCGCCCCGAGCCCACCTACCCCCGAGGAGCGGTCGAATCGCCCGGCGGCCGAGCCCGAACCCAGCGACGACGGTCTTGAGGAACGCCGCCCCAACACGCTGCTGATGGGCCCTGGCCGCTTTGCCAAACACCTCCCGCCGCTGGCTGCCACCCGCTCACCCGACCTTGCCGACCGAATCGACTCGGTCAGCGGGTTGCTGCGCATGTTCATCGTCGGCGTCACCGCGGTGCTGGTGCTGACCAGCTCCGACGGGACGAGCCTGGAGCAGCTCACGCTGCTGGCCGTGGTCATCGCCGTCCTCGGGTGGCGAATCTTCCACCCCCGGCCCCGCACGTCCGCCCGGCGATGCCACGTCGAGCTGACGTTGGAGACCCTGGCGGTCACCGCCCTCGTGGCCGCAACCGGCGGGTTCGACTCGCCCTTCATCCTGTTGTCGGTGGGCCCCATCGCCGTCGGCGGGCTGACCATGGGCCCTGCGGTGTCGGGTGCCATCACCGGCATCATCGTGTCGCTCAACCTCACCGTCGACCTGATCGATGGCCGCCTCAGCGAGCTGGCCGCCATCTACCGGGCGGCCACGTGGGTGGCGGTGTTCGGCTTCATCGCACTGCTCACCTCCATGCTGCGCCGCCTGGCCGAGGAAACCCGCCGCTCGGAGAACGACCACCTCATGCGGCTGGAGAGCGCCAACGGGCTACTGGCCGACCTGCACAGCCTGGCCCAGGACCTCCCGTCCTCCCTCGACCTGGGCGAGGTGCTGGACGGCACTGCGGGACGCATCCGAATGCTGGTACCCGTCGACACGCTGGCGGTGTTGCTGCACGAGCGGGCCGACCACTGCCTGACGACGGCGCTCTCCGCCGGATTCGAGCTGCCCCCAACCATCGACCCGGCCGGGCTGCCCCGGCCCATCGCCCGCGCCCTGGACCACGGCGAACCGGTGGCGGTTGGCTACCTCCCCGGCGCGCTCAACCCCCGCAGCCGCTCGCTGCTGGCGCTGCCGCTGATCTCCCGCGGCATCACCATCGGCGTGATGGTGTTGGAGGACCGGGCTGCGGACCGCTACGGCCCGGCGGAGGTGGAGCTGCTCTCCCACCTCACCCGATCGGCCGCCGTCGAGATCGACAACGCCCGCTGGTTCAAGCTGCTCCGCACCGTCGGGGCCGATGAGGAACGCAACCGAATCGCCCGCGACCTGCACGACCGCATCGGACAGGCCCTGGCCTACCTGGGCTTCGAGTTGGACAGCGTTCTGGCCAAGGCCACGAATGGAGAGGGCGACCCGGAGGCGTTGGCCGACGACCTGCGGCGGCTGCGATCCAGCCAGCGCGAGGTGGTGCAGGAGGTGCGCAATGCACTCTACGACCTCCGCACCGAGGCCAGCGACGAGGAGGCGCCCGCCGATGTGCTGCAGCGCTTCGCCGATCGGGTGGGCAAGCGCTCGGGGCTGGTCTTCGCGCTGGACCTCGACCCCGACCTGCGCCTGCCGGCTCGCCAGGAGCGGGAGCTGTGGCGCATCGCCCAGGAGGCCATGGTGAACGTGGAGCGCCATGCGCGGGCCACATCGGTGACCGTCACGTGGGGACGACGGGGTGGTTCGGCCGAACTACGGGTACTTGATGACGGCCAGGGCTTCACTCCCGGGCAAAGCGGCCGAAGGGATTCGTATGGACTGCTCGGTATGAGAGAACGGGCCTCGGCAATCGGGGCAACGCTGTCAATCGAGCGGGGGCCGGGCCAGGGAACGCTGGTGCGCTGCTCTTTACCAGACACCACCCCGGGGCGGGCCCGGGACACCACACCACACGGAGGTAAGGCTCAATGACCATCCGACTCATGCTGGCGGACGACCATCGAATGCTTCGAGAAGGACTGAAGCGCTCGATGACCGACGCCGGCTTTGATGTCGTCGCCGAGGCGGGCGACGGAGCCGAGGCCGTGCGCCTGGCTGAACGACATGCACCGGATGTGGTGCTCATGGATGTGTCCATGCCCACGACCGACGGGGTGGAGGCGTGCCGGCAAATGCGCTCGATCGCACCCGACACCCGGGTGGTGATGCTGACCATGCACATGGACCAGGAGACGCTCAGCTCCGCCCTTCGGGCAGGCGCCATCGGCTATCTGGTGAAGGACTGCACCACCGATGAGATCGCCGAGGCCGTTCGCCTGGCATCGCGGGGCGACACCGTCCTGTCGCCGCAGCTGGCCAAGTCGCTGTTGGCCGAGGTGCGCAAGCTGGATGAGCCACGGCGCCCCGTGCTGGAGGAGCGCATCATCACCGAGCGGGAGGAAGAGGTACTGCAGCTGATCGCTGACGGCTGTTCGACCCCCGAGGTGGCCGCCAAGATGTACATCTCCCAGAAGACGGTGAAGAACCACCTGGCCTCGATCTACCAGAAGCTGGACGCCCGAGACCGGACGCAGGCCGTGCTGGCCGCCGTGCGCCTGGGCATTGTCACGCTGGACTGATCCAGGCGGAGATTTCGGCGGCCACCCGAGCCGCTTGCGAACTGCGGGGAGCGCCTCATCGGCGCTCCCCGTGACGCGTTCGGGCGCAGGGCGTCTCGAGCCCTGGGCCCCACGACCCACCTCGAAGGGTTCCGACGACCGCCAGCGGAGCGCCCTCCGCCTCATGAAGTTCACCCACCAAACACCGAATGTAGAGGTGTCGGCACGGCGAGCACGCCTGCTGCAACCAACCAACCACAGCAGCCCCGGCTGCACCGCCCGAAAGGCATCTCCAATGCTCACCGCTCAGTACGACTTCCTCTCCGCATGGCTCAAGGCCCAGACCAAGTCCGACCGTGGCGCCTCCCTCGTGGAGTACGCCCTCCTGGTCGCACTGATCGCCGCCGTGTGCGTCGTGGCCGTCCGCGCCTTCGGCTCGAACGCCTCCACCACGTTCAACACCTCGGCCAGCAACGTCAAGACCCCCTGAGCCAACCTGCGCCAACGGCGCAGACCACCACATCCCCGACCGTGGGGCGGCCCCAAGGGCCGCCCCACCGTCGCGTCCGGGAACAGGCGCACAGCGGCGACCGCGCCCACCCACCAGCCAGCGCACCCGGACGGCCCACCGGAAGCGGGGCCAGGGGTCCCATGGCCAATGAGCGCATCCGACCCTCCAGCTCGGTTCTGGACTGCCGATATGAACTTTGGACCGCATCGACCGCTCACCCAACTGGGCGACGCACTCCACCCGGCCACCACCAGGAAGAAGCAGGGAACCACATGGCGACGATACGAAAGCTCGACGACCGGGGGGCGGCGTTCATGGAGTACGCGCTGCTCGTGGCGTTCATCGCTGCGGTGGTCTTTGTCTCGGTCGCCACGTTCGGGGGCAACACCGTCGAGCTCTTCGACACCGCCGCCACCAACGTTCACGCCCCATGACCAACCGCCGGCTGATCAACGCCATCTCCGGGGCCGTGCTGGCCCTGGTGTTGTGCCTGGCCGCAGCCGGCGCGCTCTTCGGACCCCAGCCGGGCGAGGAGGACTACCGCCTCGGGTTGGACTTCCCCGCCTTTTACGGCGCCGGACAGATCGCCGCCGACGGCGAGCTGGACCACCTGTACGAGACCGACGTCCAGGAGGCGGCGCAGGCCGGCCTGCTCGACGACGGGCTGATGTACTTCGCCTACCCGCAACCGGTGGCGCTGGCCTATGCCCCCCTCACTGCGCTGGCGCCGGTGCCCGCCTATCTCCTGCACACGGCCTTGATGATGGGCGCCTTGGTGGCGGCCGTTGCGTTGCTTCGGCCCATGGTGCGCTGGATCGACGAGTGGCCCCTGCCCGCCACGGCGCTGGCGTTGCTGTTTGTGCCCATGGCCTCCGCCGTCACGCTGGGCCAGAACACCGCGCTCTCGCTGCTGCTGGTGGTGGCCGCCTGGCGGCTACTTCGGGCCGATCGGGACGTGGAAGCCGGAGTGGCGCTGGCCCTGGCCTGCTACAAGCCACAGATTGGGATCCCCCTGGTGGGCCTGGTGCTGTTGAGCCGGCGCTACCGGGTGCTGGGGGGCGCTGCCGCCACGGGGGCCGGCGTGTATCTGGCCACGGCCCTGGCTGCCGGATGGGACTGGCCGTGGCACTGGTGGGAGTGGGCGAACTGGTACAACTCCATCGAGACCACGGCGGGCGCCAAGCACCTGGTGTCGTTCTCGGGGGCGGCCATGGTGGCCTTCGGCTCGCACTCTGCGGCGGCGACGGTGGTGGGCGGGGCGCTCACCCTCGCCACCGGCATCGCCCTCGCCTACCTGTGGTGGGCCCGCCGCTTCGACCTGGACACCCGCATGGCGCTCACGCTCATCGGCATCGTCCTGGCCTCGACGCACGCCGTCTCCCACGACGCCGCCCTGGCCCTCCCGGGCGTGGCCCTGTTGGTCGACCGGCTCGGCGAGGAACGGCGATGGGTGCCCATCGGCATCTTCGCCATGATGGTGGTGCAGGGGCTCTCCGGGGAGATGGGCTTCAGCGTCGCACCGCTCGCGCTGGTCGCCACCGCCGCGATGCTGGTTCGCACCGCACCGGCCAGCAGGTCGACGCGCCCGATCAGCCCCGCCCATCCCAGCACGCGGCCCAAGCGAATCGACGCGTCGGTTCCCGTCGGCTGAGCGGATTCCGGCGACGGCGTAGACTGACCACCCGCCTGCGGGTGCCCAAGCCCGCCCACCGCCAGCCCGAAGGGACCCACATGGCCGTCACTGCCAGCACGCCGATCGAACTCGTCAACGCCGCCTATGCCAAATTCGACGAGCGGATCGACGCAGCCCGCGAGCGGCTGGGACGCGCCCTCACCCTCACCGAGAAGATCCTCATCGCCCACCTGGCCGACCCCTCCGTCGAGGTGCAGCGCGGCGTCACCTACAACGACCTGAACCCCGACCGTGTGGCCATGCAGGACGCCACCGCACAGATGGCGTTGCTGCAGTTCGTCACCGCCGGCCTGCCCGAGGTGGCCGTGCCCTCAACCGTGCACTGCGACCACCTCATCCAGGCCAAGGACAACGGCAGGGTCGACCTGTTGGCCGCCGAGCAGAACAACGCCGAGGTCTACGACTTCCTCGAGTCGGTGTCCGCCAAGTACGGCCTTGGCTTCTGGAAGCCGGGCGCGGGCATCATCCACCAGGTCGTCCTGGAGAACTACGCCTTCCCCGGCGGCATGATGATCGGGACCGACAGCCACACCCCCAACGCGGGCGGGTTGGGCATGGTGGCCGTGGGCGTCGGCGGGGCCGATGCCGTTGACGTCATGACCGGCTTCCCGTTCAACGTCCGCTGGCCCCGCCTGATCGGCGTGCACCTCACGGGCGAGCTGAACGGATGGGCCTCGCCCAAGGACGTCATCTTGAAGGTGGCCGACATCCTCACGGTGAAGGGTGGCACCGGGTCGATCGTGGAGTACTTCGGCGCGGGCGCCGCCTCCATCTCGGCCACCGGCAAGGGCACCATCTGCAACATGGGCGCCGAGATCGGGGCCACCACGTCGTTGTTCGCCTACGACGACGCCATGGCCCGCTACCTGTCGGCCACCGGACGCGAGGCCATTGCCGACGCGGCCAACGCCGCCGCCCACCACCTGCGGGCCGACGATGCCGTGCTGGCCGACCCCGCCGAGTACTTCGACGAGGTCGTCGAGATCGACCTCAGCACGCTTCAGCCCCACATCAACGGACCGTTCACGCCCGACCTCGCCCGCGAGGTGGGCGACCTGGGCGAGGAGGCCCGCACGAACGGCTGGCCCCTGGAGATCTCCGCGGCGCTGGTTGGCTCCTGCACGAACTCCTCCTACGAAGACATCAGCCGCGCCGCGTCCATCCTGCGACACGCCGCCGACAACGGCCTCACCGCGAAGACCCCGCTGCTCATCACCCCCGGCTCCGAGCAGGTGCGGGCCACCATCGAACGCGACGGCCTACTGGAGACCTTCGAGGCCGCCGGCGCCACCGTGTTGGCCAACGCCTGCGGGCCATGCATCGGCCAGTGGAGCCGCTCCGACGTGTCCGAGGGCGAGAAGAACACCATCGTCAACAGCTACAACCGGAACTTCCCCAAGCGAAACGACGGCCTGGCCACGACCCACGCCTTCGTCACCAGCCCAGAGACCACGGTGGCCCTGGCGCTGGCGGGCACGCTCGATTTCAACCCGCTGACGGACACGCTGACCAACGCCGACGGGGCGCAGGTCGCGCTGGCCGTGCCGGTGGGCGAGGAACTGCCCGCAGCGGGGTTCGACCCCGGCGAATCGGGCTTCGTCGCCCCACCCGAGGACCGCAGCGGCGTCCAGGTCGTGGTCGACCCCAGCTCGGACCGTCTCCAGTTGCTGACCCCGTTCGAGCCGTGGGACGGCCAGGACTTCACCCAGCTTCCCGTGCTGTTGAAGGCGCAGGGCAAGTGCACCACCGATCACATCTCCATGGCGGGCCCCTGGCTGAAGTACCGGGGCCACCTGGAGAACATCTCGGGCAACCTGTTCAACGGCGTCGTCAACGCCTTCACGGGCGCCGTCGGGGAAGGCAAGGATCCCATCGACGGGCAGACCAAGCCCTATCCCGAGGTGGCCAAGCACCTCGGCGAGTTCGGCGTGCGCTGGGTGGCGGTTGGCGACGAGAACTGGGGGGAGGGCTCCTCACGCGAGCACGCCGCCATGGAGCCCCGATTTCGGGGCGCCGCCGCCATCATCGTGCGCTCGTTCGCCCGCATCCACGAGACCAACCTGAAGAAGCAGGGCGTGCTGGCCCTCACGTTCGACGACCCGGCCACCTACGACGCCATCGGCGAGGACGACACCGTCTCCATCACCGGCCTGGCGGACCTGAGCCCCGAGAGCCAGGTGCGCTGTGTCATCACCCACCCGGACGGAACCACCGAGGGGTTCCTGGCCAACCACACCATGTCGCCCGAGCACATCGCCTGGTTCAAGGCCGGCTCGGCGCTCAACCTGATCCGAGTGGAGCTGGGCGGCGAGTAGGCGGCTCCGAACCGACCCGATCTGGCCGAACCGAACCGGCCCGACATGGCGCGGTGGCCGCCGGCCGGGGGCGGTTTCAGTCGGTACCCGGTCGACGATCGGACTCGTGCTCGCCGTCGGTCTCGACGGTCCCCGACGGGTAGGTGCGGGCCAGCTCCTCCTGGGTGGGCTCGTGCGGTTCGCGGGCCTCGGGCGGGAGGAGGTCGACCAGGGCCGCCATGATGCGCTCGGTGTCCTTTTGGAGCGAGCGGTACTTCAGCTCGACCGGCGGACCCATCCGCAGCCGCACGGTTGGCGGCGAGGTCACGTTCCACACGTGGGGCAGCTTCGAGCTGCGGGGCCAAACGTGCTCGGTGCCCCAGATGCCGATGGGGATGACCGGCACCTTGGCTGCCTTGGCCAGGCGGGCGGCGCCCCACCGCCCCTTCAGCTGCGGATCGAAGAACGCCTTTCCCCTGGGGATGGTGCCCTGGGGCATGACCGCCACCAGTTCGCCGGCGGCCAGCGCATCCTCGGCGGCAGCGAGCGGCTCGTCGGACCCGCTGCCGCGCTCCACCCGAATGCCGCCCATTGCCCGGGCGATGTCGCCCACCAGCGGAGCATCGAACACCTCCTTCTTCCCCAGGAAGCGCACCGGGCGCCCGGCCTTGGCCAACAGAAAGCCCATGGCCAGGGGGTCGAAGTACGAGCGGTGGTTTCCGACGATGATGGCCGGACCCGCCTTGGGCAGCGCCTCGATGCCGTCCCAGTCGAAGCGCACGTAGGGAAACAACTCGCCTCGGGCCAGCTGAAACAACACCTGCTGGGGCTCGATCCCCAGGAACTTGGGTACCCCCGGGGGCGAATCGAGGTGCATCACCGGCCAGCGCCGGGCCACGGCCAACAGCGCCAGGCGCGGATCGGGGTTCACCGCCACGCCGTTGCCCACCGCGCCCAGCAGATGCTGGTCATAGAAGCTGTCGCTATAGGCATAGCTGCGTGCCAAGTCGACCCCGTGGTCCTCGGCCCACTCCACCACCGCATCCAGCTTGCCCCGCCCCCACACGTAGTGGCCGGCGACACGACCGGTGTAGTTGCCGTCCCGAGTCTCGTAGCGGGTGGCCACCACCGCATCGAGCCCCAACGCCTCGGCGAGCGGGGCCACCAGGTCGTGGGGCGTCGTGGTGGCCATCACCAGGGGACGCCCGGCCTCCCGATGCTGGTCGAAGAGCTGGTGGGCCCAGGGCTGGATGATGTCGGCCAGATGCGGGGCCGCCCACTGCGCCGCCTCCACCACCTTTGCCTGCGACCATCCCCGGGTGGCCCGCACGCCCTGGCGGGTGATGAACATGGCGGGAAGGGTCTCGCCGATTGCATCGAAGATGCTGAAGACCACGTCCTCAATGCCGGTTCGGCGAGGGCCCAACCCGACGCGCCGCAACGCCTCGCCGTAGACGCGGCCGGATGCGCCCCGCAGCAAGGTTCGGTCGAGGTCGAAGAAGGCAGCGCCGTGCCCCGCACCGGTTCCGTTGCTCGCAGGTGGTCCATCGGTGTTCATCGCGGCGAAGCTACCCGACCCCCCGGCCTGGCACTGGGGCGCGGCCGGGTCGGGCACCTCCCCCGTTAGCCTGGCCGCAGTGGCGGCTCCTCCATCTGGCAACGATCGATCAGGGTGGGGGCAGGGCCTTGATCCCCTGAGTGTCTCGCCGGACGAGGCCGCTCGCCGGGCCGAGCGCATCCGGCGCGAACAGGCGCTGAGGGCCCGGCTGGCCCAGCAGGCGACGGGAGCCCCGCAGGGCTCCTGGGCCGACCCGACACTGGGTTGGACGGCACCGCCCCCGCCACCCGTTTCCCGGCCGCAGCGACGCCGACGCACCGGCACCCGACTCCTGGCCATGCTGGCAGTCGCCGCCCTCATCGGGGCGGGCCTGGGCTGGGAGCGGTGGTCGCCAGGGCGATCGCTCGCACTCGACCTGGGCGGCGGGGACGTCTTCGGCCGCCGCACGTCAGCGTCGACCGACCGTCCCCCTCCCCCGGCCTCGCCGAGCCCAACACCCCTGGCAACGGCCCCGGCGCCTCCTCCCGGCACCGGCGGCTACGAGTTCATCGCCATTCGTCCCGACGTCGACGCCCCCGTCACCTACGACCCCTGCCGGCCCATCCGATACGTCATCAACAACGCCGACGCGCCGCCCGACGGCGACCGCATGGTGGCCGAGGCGCTGGCACGCGTCAGCGACGCGACCGGGCTGGTGTTCCAGCCGGTGGGCCCCACCGACGAGGCGCCGTCCATCGACCGCGAGTCCTATCAGCCGGGCCGCTACGGCGAGGTGTGGGCCCCGGTGGTGATCGGCTGGACCACGCCGGAGGCCGAGCCGGCACTGGCGGGCGAGGTGGCGGGCCAGGGCGGAAGCGCCTGGCTGGAAATCGACAACGTGTTGGTGGATGGCCAGCGGGTCTCGCGCACGGCCGCATTCATCTCGGGCGTCATCGCCCTCGACGGTCCGCAGATTGCCCAGATCGCCGGCCAGGGGCCGCAGGGATACGCCGCAGCCCGAGCCGTGGTCATGCACGAGGCCGGACATCTGGTGGGCCTGCAGCATGTCAACGATCCCAGCCAGCTGATGAACCCCAGCAACAGCGCCGGGGTCACCGACTTCGCCGTCGGCGACCTGCGGGGTCTCGCCCAACTGGGTCGAGGCCCCTGCATTCCCGAGCTGTAGCGCCCGGAGGTGAGGCCCCACCGCAAAAAGAACTGAAGGGCCAGCGGGGGGGCTGGCCCTTCAGTATGGAACCGAGGTACGGGGGGACGTGACCTTCGGTTGATGGCCCGGAGAGAGGAGGGGGGGAATTCCCTCCGGCGCCTTGTAAGCACAAGATAAACCGCGGTTAGCAATACCGCAAGCAGAATTCGACGATACTTTGCATCGCTCCCAGCGATAGCTCGGTACCATGCCGGGCATGGACATCAAGCAGCTTCGGGCCGTGAGCGCCGTGGGATCTCACCACAGCTTCTCGGCCGCCGCCCGTTCCCTGGACACGGTGCAATCCAACATCTCGGCCCACGTCTCCCGACTTGAGAAGGAATTGGGCGTCACACTGGTCGACCGGGCTGACAATGCGTTGACCCCCGAGGGCACCGTGGTGGCCGCTCGGGCTGGCCGCATCGAGGCCGAGCTGGACGCCCTGGCCTCCGACCTCGCCGCCCTGCGCGACGAGGTGGTGGGCTCGGTGCGCCTCGGGGTGATCGGAACGACCGCCCGCTGGCTGGTGCCCATGCTGTTGGACCATCTGGCCGAGGTGCATCCGGGCATCCGCCTGACGCTGCTGGACGGCACCACCTCGGTCCTCATCCCTCGGGTGGTGGAGGGCGACCTGAACCTTGCCGTCGTCTCCCAGCCGAGCGACGAACCCGCCATCTCCGTCGAGACGCTCTTCGACGAGGACCTCGTGCTGGTGGTCGGATCGAGTCATCCGCTGGCCGGCAGCACGACCGTCCGCCTGGCCGACCTGGATGGCTGGGAGGTGATGTTGGACGTGCCCGGCAGCCGCTATCGAGCGCTCCTGGATGCCCGCTGCGAGGAGGCCGGCATCACGCTGCGCCCCAAGGCCGAGATCGAGGGCCTCCGGCTGATCGCCTCGCTGGCCTTTGCCGGGTACGGCGCCGCCGTACTCCCCGCCTCCGCCGCCCCCAACTGGGCGGGAGGGTCGTGGGTGGCCATCCCGATCGTCGATATCGCCGGCCGAACGGTGGGCCTGGCCCGCCGCCGACCGGGCATGCCCTCAGCCGCAAGCCGTGCGGTGGCTCAGGCCATCGCCGACGTGGTTCGCACCAACGCCGGCAGCCAAAACGGCATCCGCACCCACCCCCAGTAGCGTGCCGTGCGGTGAGCGATATCGGCGCTCGGGCCGGGGCAATCCGAACCGCGCTTCAGGGACCGGTCGAACGCGGCACCCATGCCTGCCTGGCGGTAGTTACCCGGTGAAGCGCGGCGCGAGCGGTTGATTGGAGACCATCGTTGGACCGGGCGCGTCGTCGGCCGATGAGGGGGCGTTGTTGCCGCTGGATGGGGATGCCGGTTGCAGCGTGGTCGCGCTGGTCGTGGTGGTTGTCGGTGCCGACGAACCACCACCGAGTACACAGTTGGGTTGAACCGGCACGTCGGCGCCCGGAGGCGCTGGGTCGAAGGTGACGTCGCCCGCCGAGTCGAAGAGCATCGGGGCGTAGCGGATGCGCCGGTCGTAGCTGAACTCATCGCTGAGCTTGGTGTGGAAAAACGCGAGCAGGTCGCCGTTCGCTCCCTCAACAACTCCGTGATGTCCCGGTCCGAAGAAGCCGTCGTCGGGGGATTGTCGGAGGATCGGGTTGTCGACGCGTCGCGTGAACGGCCCGAGCGGGCTGGTGGAGGTGGCGTCCCCGACGGAGTAGCAGGGCGACTCTGCCCCCTGGCCCGAGTACATCAGGTGAACGATCCCGTTGCGCTCGAAGACGACCGGCGCCTCGCGAACGAACACCTCCCACCCGGAGGTGTCGACCCCGAGCGCCGTCGTCGGTTTGCCCCGGAGGGTCACCGGGTCGTCCATGGGCATCACCACGATCTCGGCGATCGGGTTGTAGTTGGTGGCGTAGAAGAACAACTCACCAGAGCTGGTCTCAAGCACGAAGGCATCGATGGCCTTCTCCTCGTTGTTGGCGAGCAATCCGGGAGGATCGGTGTAGTTGCCATCGCCGACCCCGCCGTATCCGGCGCCCATCAGTGGGTGGTCGAGCGCGTCAACGAAGGGCCCCAGTGGTGAGCTCGCTTTGGCCACGCCGATGCGCTCGTTCGCCGTGTAGTACATCCAGTACTCACCGTTGATCTCGATGATCTCCGGCGCCCAGAACTTCCCCTCGTCGTTCCAAGAGCCCGGCGTCGGTGTCCACACGAAGCCGCGGTTGGTCCAGCTCTTCAGGTCGTCGGAGGTCCACACCTCGAAGCCGCGGCCGACGTCATGGGTGGGGTAGAGGTACCAGGTGGATCCCACCTTGATCACGGACGGGTCGGCGACGAGCGCTGGGTTCCCGTCGGAGTCGCGCAGGTCGAGGTAGGTGTAGGGCTCGTAGGTGGGGTCGGCGGCCGCAATCGGGGTTGCCGGGAGGGCGAGCATTCCGACGGTGAGGGCACAGGCGACCAGGAGGACCGGCCACTGGCTCCGGCCTCGCGGGCCCGCAGGCGGGGCGCTCATGGGGCGGAGCGTAGCTGCCGAGGTTGCGTTCAGCCCCGCTCGTGCAACCGGCTGATCAATCCGAACCCGGGGATCGGTGTGGGGCGGACAACGGGCACTCACCCGGAACCGCCCGAGCCACCTGAACGCCTTGTCGGCGCGGCCGCACCGGCCCGTCACCCGCCACGGGCAGAGGCGCCCCCGGCCCGGCGACCAACTCGGGACGGCTGCAGCTTGCGTAGGGGCGCCGGTGCAGCGCTGGGTACCATGGCGGCTGTGACCGACTCCATCACCATCACCGACAACCGCAGTGGCGAATCCGTCGACATCCCTATTGAGAACGGCGGTGTGGCCTCCAAACCTTGGAACACGCTCATGCCCGGGGTGTGGTTCAACGACCCGTCGTTCGGCACCACCGCCGCCGCCGACTCGGCCATCACCGAGCTGGACGGCACCAACGGCATCCTCCGCTACCGCGGCTACCCCATCGAGCAGCTGGCGGAGCGGTCGTCGTACCTGGAGGTCGCCTACCTGCTGGTGAACGGCGAGCTGCCCACCGCCGAGGAGTTTGAGGCCTGGCGCTACGAGATCACCCACCACACGTTCATTCACGAGAACGTGCGCAAGAAGTTCCTGGAGGGCTTCCACCACGATGCCCACCCCATGGGCATTCTGGTGGCCACCATCGCTGCGCTGTCCACCTTCTACCCCGAGGCCAAGGACATCTTCGATCCCGAGGTGAGGCGCAAGCAGATCGTGCGGCTCATCGCCAAGATGCCCACCGTTGCCGCCGGCGCCTATCGCTTCAGCCGCGGCATGCCCTTCGTCTACCCCGACAACTCGCTGGACTTCTCGGCCAACTTCCTGTCCATGATGTTCAAGACCGCCGAGCCCCGCTACGACGCCAACCCCGTGCTGGCCAAGGCCCTCGACGTGTTGTTCATCCTGCACGCCGACCACGAGCAGAACTGCTCCACCACCGCCATGCGGACGGTGGGCTCGGCCCATGCCGACCCCTACGTCGCCACCGCGGCGGCCGCCTCCGCCCTCTACGGCCCGCGGCACGGCGGCGCCAACGAGGCGGTGCTCCGCATGCTGCAGCGCATCGGCTCGATCGACAACGTGCCCGGGTTCATCGACCGGGTGAAGTCCGGTGAGGAGCGCCTGATGGGCTTTGGCCACCGGGTGTACAAGAACTTCGACCCCCGCGCCACCATCATCAAGCGCACTGCGTACGAGGTCTTCGACGTCACGGGCAAGAGCCCGCTGCTGGACATCGCGCTCAAGCTGGAGGAGGTGGCGCTCGCCGACAGCTACTTCATCGACCGCAAGCTGTACCCCAACGTGGACTTCTACTCCGGCCTCATCTACCAGGCCATGAACTTCCCCATGGACATGTTCACGGTGCTCTTTGCCATCCCCAGGGTGGCGGGCTGGCTCTCGCACTACGCCGAGCTCCTGGAACAGGACCAGCGCATCACGCGGCCGCGCCAGATCTACATCGGTGCCGGCGAGCGCGACTACGTCCCGTTCTCCATTCGCTAGGAGGTCACGGCGGCGAGGGCGACCTGGGCCATGGCCGAGAATCCCTCCTGGCGCTCCGCCGGGCTGAGGTGCGTGTCGTCGTCGAGGTGGTCCGACACGGTCAGGACTGCTGCTGCGGCGACGCCCTCGACGGCGGCCACCCCAAAGAGCCCGGCCGCCTCCATCTCCACCGCCAGGTGCCCACTGGCCCGCAGCAGGTCCAGCTCGTCGGCCGATTGGCCGTAGAACGTGTCCGAGGTGAACACCCGGCCGACCACGGCCGGCGTGTCTGCGGCGAACGCGGCATCGGCCAGGGCCCGGGTGAGCGCGAAGTCGGGGGTAGCCGCAAAGTCGTGTCCCGCCACCAGCCTGCGGTTGACGCCGGAATCCGTTGAGGCGCCCGACACCACCACCAGGTCGCGCAGGCCCACCAGGTTGGAGATGGCCCCGCAGGAGCCCACCCGCACCAGGCGGGCGACGCCATAGAAGCGAGCCAACTCGGTGGCGTAGATGGAGACGGAGGGCACGCCCATGCCGGTGCCCATCACCGACACCGCAGCGCCACCCCAGGTGCCCGTGTAGCCGAGGATGCCCCGCACGGAGGTGACCTCCACGGCGTCGCTGAGCAGCTCGGTGGCCATCCATCGGGCCCGGAGCGGGTCGCCGGGCAGCAGCACCGCCGGGGCGATGGCACCCACGGGCGCCGCGATGTGGGGCGTGGTCACACCGCCCCTCCCACGGTGATGAGCACCTTGCCCACGTTGGCGTTGGCCTCCATGTGCCGGTGTGCGTCGGCAATGTCGCCCAGTGCGAACGTGGTGTCGATCACCGGGCGCAGCGTGCCGTCCTCGAACAGTGGCAACAGCTCGATCGCCACCCGCTGGGCCAGCGCCGCCTTCTCCTCGGCGGGCCGGGAGCGCAGCACCGTGCCGATAAGGGCCACCCGCTTCATCATCAACGCCCCCAGGTTGATCTCGCCGGTTCCTCCGGCCATGGTGCCCACCTGCACGATGCGGCCGCCGGTGGCGGCAATCCTGATGTTGGCCGCCAGCGTGTCGGCTCCGACCACGTCGAGCACGGTGTGCACCCCTGCTCCACCCGTGGCTCGCTTGGCCTGCGCGACGGGATCGTCGTTGCGGTAGTCCACCACCACGTCCGCGCCCAACGCCTCGCAGGCCGCCAGCTTGGTCGGGGACGCCGTGGCGATCACCCGGGCACCGATGGCCTTGGCGATCTGGATGGCCGCCGTGCCCACGCCGGAGGCACCGGCATGGATGAACGCCCAGCGGCCCGACGTGAGCCCGCCCTGCACCACCAAGGCATCGAAGGCGGTGAGAAACGCCTCGGGGATGGCGGCCGCATCGGGCAGGCCGACGGCGGGTGGCACCGCCATGACCTGGCGCTGGTTGACGGCGATCAGCTCGGCGTAGGCGCCGCCACCCACGATGCCCATGACCGGGTCGCCCACCTCGAGGTCGAGCACCCGAGCCCCGAGGGCGCTGACCGTACCGGCGTATTCCATGCCCGGGATCTCGTGATCCATCGGCGGTCCGGGGTAGAGCCCCCGCCGTTGCAGCAGGTCGGCGCGGTTCAGCGCCGTGGCCGACACCGCCACCAGCACTTCGTCGGGACCGGGCACCGGGTCGGGCACCTCCCGTTGGATGAGAACCTCGGGGTCTCCGTACGACTCCAGCACGACGGCACGCATGAGGGCGAGGCTAGCGGCGCCCTCACCATCGCTCCTCCGGCCAAGTGGGGACCCCCGGCGGGGCCCTGGCCCCGGGATCTGTCCCCACTTGCCGAGGGCCGGCGCTGCCACGGCGCGGGCAGACTGGGGGTTTCCCGACCGGAGCCGCCCGCCCATGGACTTTGATCTGCCCCACCACGTCGCCGAGCTGGCCGCCGAGGCCCGGGCGGTGGGCACCAGGCTGGCCGCCGGTCGAGGTGTGTTGGAGGACAGCTGGCTGGTTGGTGACGACCCAGCGGCCGCACTGGAGCTGGCCGACCGGGGCTGGATTGGCATGAGTTGGCCGACCAAGGCAGGCGGCGGGGGCGCCAGCGCGCTTGAGCGGCTCGTGGTGGTGGAAGCGCTCATCTCCACCGGGGCACCGGTGGCGTCCTCCTGGTTTGCCGACCGGCAGATCGGCCCCACCCTGCTGGCCTACGGCACAGAAGAACAGCGGCGGCGCTGGCTCCCGGGAATCCTCTCGGGCACGGCGCGGTGGTGCATCGGCATGAGCGAGCCCGATGCCGGTTCCGACGTCGCCTCGTTGCGCACCGCCGCCCACCGCGACGGCGACCGGTGGGTGATCTCGGGGTCGAAGGTGTGGATGTCGGGCGCAGCCAGCGCCCAGTGGTGCTACCTGGTGGCCCGGACCGATCCGGCGGCGCCGCCCCACCGTGGCCTCTCGGAGTTCGTGGTGGACATGTCGTCGCCCGGCATCGAGGTGACACCCATTCGCGACGCCACCGGCAACGAGCACTTCTGCGAGGTGCGCCTGGAGAGCGTGGAGGTGCCGGCGGATGCGCTGGTGGGCACCGAGGGCGGGAGTTTTCGGCAGATCATGGGTCAGATGGAACACGAGCGCGGCGGCATCGACCGGCTGGTGTCCAACCGAGCGCTCTACGAGCGGGCCCGACTCCGGGCGGAGCGCGACGATCCGCTCATCCGCCAAGAGATCGCCGCCCTCGAGACCGGATACCGCCTGGGGCGCCTGATGGTGCTCCGCGAGGCCATGGGCCAGGCCCCACGTGGGTTCTCGGCTGCCACCAAGACCTATTGCACCGAGCTGGAACAGCGCATCGCAGCCTTCTGCGCCCGAGTGGATGGCCCGGCAGCCATGTTGGAGGGACGCGTGGCTCGAGCCGTGGTCTATGCCCCCGCTTACACGATCATGGGTGGCACCACCCAGATACTTCGCAACATTCTCGCCGAACGGCTGCTCGGCCTGCCGCGCTAGCGCCCCGCTCCGTGGGCCAACACCGAATGCCCACACCCGCGGGGCAAAAAGAAACTGGCGCCCCCGAGGGGGCGCCAGTTGGCGCAACGGGTGGCGGGATCCCATTGTCGCCCAGATGCCAGGCGGCGGGAGCCTGGCGGAGACGAATGTAATGAAGGCGGCGCCCCGTGTCCACCTCCGTACGATGTCAAAAACGCGCAGAAAGTGACATCGAGCAACCGAATCGAGGCCACTCAGAGTGAATTTGAGGGGTTCACGGCCCTTCTCGGCTCGCATTCGGGCTAGGTCGAACGAATCGGTCCCCTTGGCCTGGGTGATATCCCCCTCGCCGGCATGAGAAATCCCAGAACCCCGCCACGGCCGCCACCACGGAACGTGGGCGCGCGGTACGGTCTGTGTCATTCGTCACAATGGCCCCATGGCGGCGGTCACTCTCCGGGCGGTCCAGTCGCGGCACGGCCCGAGCGCGCACAGCGCCTGTGTCGGCGGCGGGATCACATGGCCGCTCGCCCTGCGAGCGCCGGGCAGAAGCCGGCGAGCACGCACTGGTCGCACTTGGGCGAGCGCGCCGAGCACACGCGACGGCCGTGCAGGATCAGCCTGAGGCTGAACTCGCCGCGTTCCGCAGCGGGCACCATGGGGTTCAGCTCGCGTTCCACCTTCACCGGGTCATCCAACGTGGTCAGCCCGAGCCGACGGGACAGGCGCAGCACGTGAGTGTCGACCGGAAGGCCGGGCAGGCCCAGGGCCACGGACCGCACCACGTTGGCCGTCTTGCGGCCGACGCCGGGCAGGGAGACCAGGTCCTTGATCGGCCCGGGTACCTCGCCGCCGAAGCGCTCGGTGACCGCCGCCGCCATCCCCAGCAGATGCTGCGCCTTCGCGCGAAAGAACCCCGTCGAGTGGATCAGCTCCTCCAGCTCCTCCCGATCGGCCACAGCCAACTCGGCCGGGGTGGGATAGCGCTCGAACAACGCCGGCGTCACCAGGTTGACGCGTGCATCGGTGCTTTGCGCCGACAGGATCGTTGCTGCCAACAACTCGTAGGCGTTGGTGTGGTGAAGTTCGCATTCGGCATCCGGGTACTCCCCCGCCAACAGCTCGTGGGTGCGCTGCGCCCTGCCCTTGGGGGTACGCGGCGACCGTCGCTTGGCCGGCGGTGGGCCGGCCGCCGTCCGGGCCGCCGCGGGAGCCGTGGTCGGGGAGGTCGATGAGGGCTTGGGCATGGCTCGCACCCTACCCAGGGCCATCGGATCCTCGATCCCCCACCTCGACAGACCGGCACCGGTGCGGTGCCGCCTCTAGCTTGGGCGAATGGCGCAGCTGCAACGACGCGAGGAGCGCGATGCCACGGGGTGGCGCGTGTCCTACGACGGGCTGACCTGGGGCGACCCGGATCAGCTGGTCGAGCTGGAGGCCGACCTGCGTGCGCTGGCAGCCCAGCACCTCGACGCCGCCGAGCCGCCCCGCTGGTGGTTGGAGGCACCCGACCCCGCAGCAGATCGAGTGGCACGGGCGGCGGGTTGGCGGCGCGTCCGCACCCTGGTGCAGCTGCGGCGACCGTTGCCCATGGACCCGCCGCCCGAGGTGGAGGGCCTGCGCACCTTCGACCCAGACCGTGACGTGGATGCGTGGCTCGAGCTGAACAACGCCGCCTTTGCGTGGCATCCGGAACAGGGCCACCAGCACCGGGCCGGCTTTGCCGTCGCCCTCACCGCGGCGTGGGTGGACCTGGCCGGGTTCTTCGTGGTGGATGGCCCCGACGGCGCCATGGATGGATTCTGCTGGACCCGGTTCCACCCGGCCGAGCCCAGCGCCCCGGGCGGCAACGGCCCCGGTGAGCCATCCATGGGCGAGGTCTACGTGGTCGCAACGAGCGACCGCGTGCGCGGCCAGGGGCTGGGCCGTGCACTGGTGCTGGTTGCCATGGACCATCAGCATCACCAGCGTGGTGCCGAGGTGGCCATGCTGTGGACCGAAGCCGACAACACCGCAGCGGTGCGGCTCTACCGGCACCTGGGATACACCCTGCACCACACCAACGTCGCGTATGCCCCACGGGAGGCGTCGTGAACCCGCCGTCCGCGGTGCGGACCCGCTATGACCTCACCCGGCGCGACCTGGCGGCCTGGCTCGGCGCCGACGGCGCAGGGGCCCCCTCCTATCGGGTGGACCAACTGTGGGACGGCCTCTACATCCACGGTGGCCCACCCCAGGGCTGGACGACACTGCCCACGACGCTGCGCGCCGAGTTCGCCGAGGCCTTTCCGGCCGCCCTCAGCGAAGTGCGCGCGAGCACGGGTGACGGCGGCGACACCACCAAGTGGCTGTGGCGGCTCGCCGACGGCGCCACCATCGAAACCGTACTGATGGTCTACGCCGACCGGGCGACGGTCTGCGTATCCAGCCAGGCGGGCTGCGCCATGGGCTGCGGCTTTTGCGCCACGGGTCAGGACGGGTTCGCTCGCCACCTCAGCGTCGGCGAGATCGTCGAACAGGTGGTGACGGCCCAGGCCCACAGCACGCGACGAGTGTCCAACGTGGTGTTCATGGGCATGGGCGAACCGCTCGCCAACTACGACGCCACCGTCGCTTCGCTGCGGCGACTGCACGAGGACGTGGGCCTGTCGGCCCGCCATCTGACCGTGTCGACGGTGGGCATGGTGCCCGCCATCGGACGGTTGGCCGCCGAGGGGCTGCCGGTGAGCCTGGCCATCTCCGTGCATGCCGCCACCGACGAGTTGCGAGATCAGCTCGTGCCCATCAACCGTCGCCACAACCTGGCCGCCCTGGCCGAGGCCGCCACCGACTGGCGCCGAAGGACCGGGCGGCGGGTGAGCTTGGAGTGGGCGCTGATCGACGCCGTCAACGACACCCCGGAGCAGCTCGACGCCCTGGTTGCGCTGGCTCGCCGCACCCGGGCTCACGTCAACTTCATCCCGCTCAACCCGACGCCCGGTTGGCCGACCAGGGGCACGCCCCCGGCCGGGGTGAGGCGGGCCCGCCGCCACCTGGAGACCGCGGGCGTGAACGTCACCGTGCGGGACACACGGGGCGACGACATCGACGCGGCCTGCGGCCAGCTTGCCTCGCGCCAACGGACCGAGTCCGAGCCGGTCGAGGTGGCGGTCACCCGGCGTGACCCCTAGGCGCCACCGCGCCGGGCCAGCAGCACCTCCGGTACCTCTCGGGCGGGCACCGGCGGGACGGGACGAACGAGCACGGTGCGGCCCAGCGTCGTGCGGATGGCGCCGTCCAGGCGCTCACCGCCGCGTCTCGGGGCGCCGCCCCACACCACGCTCCGGGTGATCGCCCCGCCGGGTTCGACGCTGCGGTCGGCGCTCGACCCCGCAACGGGTTCCTTGGATGTCTGCCCCCCGGTCAGCCACAGGTTGGCCGCTAGGTACGAAGCGGGCGTGCCGCAGTCGATCACGGGGGCGTCCACCTGGAGCGTCTGGAGCGACCCCGACTCCAACATCGGTCGCCAGAGATGGCCGTAGAGGCCGGCGGGCTCCACCGGCAACCGCTCCACGAGGTCGAAGGGGGTGATGGACGCCACGATCGGCACACCGGGATGGAACCCGCCCGCGCCGCCGTGGGCAACCAGAGGCCGCACGCCATCCCATGCGTCCACCACCGCCGACAGGTCGGCGGCGATCAGCGAGTCGGCATTCACCGACAGCACCGCACGACCGTCCAAGTGGTCGGCCAGCGCGGCCAGCGCACCGGCGGTGCCCAGCGCCTCGGGGCCCTCAACCGACGCACACAGCGACACCGACCTGCCGTCCGCCCCGATGCGCCCCACCTTGAGCAGGCGTGAGGCCGTCGGCCCCGCCGAGGCGTCGTCGCCGGCGGACCGCCAGAATTCCGCCGACGGCGGCGAACCGGCCAGGCCCGACTCGGCCACGTGCCCCAACCACCGCAGCATCAACGGGGCGTGATGGTGCACGTTGACGACCACCTCGCCCACCACCCCGACCAGACGGTCCAACGCCCAACCCAGGAGGGGCCTGCCGCCCACCGGACACAGCACCTTGGGCCGCTCCGCCGTCAACGGTGCCAGGCGTCGCCCGGCGCCGGCGGCCAGGGCCACGCCGACCAGATCGGTCCCCCTCGCAGGTGTGGCACTGTCGCCCATGTCAGCTCGCCGCCGGTTCAACCATGCTCTCCCCCGCGAGTCGCGGGGCGCGTCCATCCTGCCCGACGGCGCGACGGCGTTCCACTGCGTCGGCCACCCCCGGGGCCAGCTACAGGCGGGGCGCGGCACATGGCAGACTCTGCGCCATGGCTACCGAAGTACACGGCATTGCAGGACTCAAGGAATTAGTCGGACAGCACCTTGGCTATTCCGACTATCTGGAGATCTCCCAGGAGCGGGTGAACACGTTCGCCGACGCCACCGGCGACCACCAGTGGATTCACGTCGACCCCGAGCGGGCGGCCAAGGAGAGCCCGTTCGGCGGGCCCATCGCCCACGGCTACCTCACCCTGTCGCTCGGGCCCGCATTGATGCCCACCATCCTGACGGTGACCGGCATGAAGATGGGCGTCAACTACGGCGCCGGCAAGGTGCGGTTCCCCTCGCCGGTTCCCGTCGGGTCCCGGCTTCGCCTTGGCGCCCATCTGGACTCCTTGGAGGACCTGCCCAACAACGGAGCGCAGGTGACCATGACCTTCACCTTCGAGGTCGAAGACGCGCCCAAGCCCAGCTGCGTCGCCGAGATCATCTTCCGGTACTACGAGTGACGGACGCGCGGTGTCGCTGAGCGGTCAACGCGCCGGCCGGGCCAGACGCTGGGCGGCCTCGCTGGCGCTCGTTGCGGCGGCTTCGTCGTGCGCCACCGGCTTGGGCCAGGCGGCCGAGGGCCCAGCCACGACGCGTGCCTCCGACCGAACCACCACCACGGGCGCCTCCAACCGCACCACGACGACCGCCGGCGACTCGACGACCACAACCGCGCCCGATGACGACCCGCTGGGGGGCTTCCAACCCGACCCGCCGTCGTGGAGCGACTGCGGACGGGGCGCGGAATGCGCCACGTTGGCGGTGCCGCTCGATTGGGAGGACCCGGACGGGGACACGATCGATCTGGCGCTGTCGCGCGACCCTGCGTCGGGCGATCGCGCGGGCGCAGTGCTGGTGAACCCCGGCGGTCCGGGCGGCTCCGGCACGGACATGGTGGGCGGGGTGTTTGTGGGGCCACGCTTCGACGATCTGACCCAGCGCTTCGACGTCGTCGGGTGGGACCCCCGGGGCACCAACGACAGCGAGCCGATCAGCTGCGACGACAACGTCGACGAGCTGCAGGCGCTTGATCCGTCCCCCGACGATGCAGCCGAACAGGCGGCCCTGGAGGACGCTGCGGCGGAGGTCGCAGCCGACTGCGAACGGCAGGCCGGTGATCGGCTTGCCCACGTCTCCACTCACGAAACGGTGTTGGACATGGAGGCCATTCGCCGTGCGCTGGGCGACGAGCAGCTGACGTACTACGGCTTCAGCTACGGCACCGCCCTGGGTTCCTTCTACGCCGATGAGTTTCCGGACCGGGTTCGGGCCATCGTGTTGGACGGGGTGGTCGACCCCGACGCCGACCTGGAGGAGTTCCTGGTCGCCCAGACCCGGGGTTTTGAGGACTCGCTTGATGCCATGTTCGAAGCGTGCGGGTCCTCCTGCCCCACGGGCGGCGCCGATGCGCTGTACGACCGGCTGGCCGCGCAGGTGGAGCGCAAGCCCCTCGGCGCGGGCGACCGAACGCTGGGGCCCGCCGAGCTTGCGGTTGCCGCAATCTCCGCCACCTACACCCCGGACTCGGGTCCCCGGTTCATTGCCGCCATGGAAGACGCCGACGACGGCGACCCCGACGCGCTGCTCGGCATCGCCGACGACTACTACTCCGCGGTCGACTTCACCCCCTACCTGGCCATCGAGTGCATCGACCAGCCCCACCCCGAGGGGTTTGAGGCGTGGCAGGCGTTCGTCACGCGGTTGGAGGAGGTGTCGCCCCGCCTGGGCGGGAGCATCGGAAACGAGCTGTTGCCATGCGCCGACTGGCCGGTCGACGTGCAACGAACGCCCACCTTTCCCACGGCCACTGGCTCGGACGCCATCCTCGTCATCGGCAACACCGGCGACGCCGCCACCCCCTTTGCCCAGGCCGAAACCATGGCCGAGCGCCTGGACAACGCGGTGCTGGTGACCCACGAGGGAACCGGCCATACCAGCTACGGCAACCCATGCGTGGACGAGATCACCGCTGCCTACCTGGTGGATCTGAAGCTGCCTGACGAGGGCACCACCTGCTCGGACTGAGGAGAGTTCAGTTGCCAGGACTCCGGGTGCGCCGAGGCTGACGGAACGCCCGCCTAGGATCGCCCGGATTCCGTCACGAAGGGGAGACATGCTGCAGACCAACCTCGCCGAGGTGTTCGAATCGCTGGCCGACGCGCTGGGCACCCGGGAGTGCATCGTCTTCCGCGACCGGCGGTTGACCTACGACGACGTTCGGGAACGCAGCCACCGGTTGGCCAACGTGCTCGTGGATGCCGGGCTTGGCCTGACGAAACCGCGGTCGGAGCTGGCCAACCACGAGATCGGCCAGGACACCCTGGCCCTCTACCTCCACAACGGCAACGAGTACCTGGAGGGCATGATCGGCGGGTACATGGCCCGCGTTGCGCCGTTCAACGTCAACTACCGTTACGTGGCCGAAGAGCTGCTCTATCTGCTCCGCGACAGCGACGCACGAGCCATCGTCTACCACTCGGCCTTTGCGCCCACCCTGGCCGAGGTGCGAGCGGACCTGCCCAACCTGGAGGTGCTCCTGCAGGTGCCCGACGAGTCGGGCAACGGGCTGCTTGAGGGAGCCCGGTGGTACGAGGACGCTCTGGCCGGGTCCTCCCCCGACCTTGACCCTGAGCTGCGGGCCTCGTGGTCGCCCGACGACCTCTACGTTCTCTACACCGGGGGCACGACGGGCATGCCGAAGGGCGTCATGTGGCGCCAGGCCGACATCTTCGTGGCCAGCCTGGGTGGTCGCCCCTTCGGCTCCCCCGACGAGTGGGAGTCGGTGGAGGCACTCGTTGCCGCAGCGATGGCGGCCGGGGTCGCAAAGACCGTGCCCGCCCCACCCTTCATGCACGGGGCTGCCCATTGGGCGGCCTTCACCTCCATGTCGAACGGCGGGTGCATCGTCATCCCCGACGTGGTCGACCATTTCGATGCGCCGAGCGTGGTCGACCTGATCGCCCGCGAACAGGCCAACGTGCTGCTCATCGTGGGCGACGCCTTCGCGCGCCCGTTGCTGGACGCGATCGCCGACTCGGAAGCCGACCTGACATCGCTGTTCGTGGTCACCTCGGGTGGGGCCATCCTGTCGGCCCCCATCAAGGAGCGGGTGCTGGAGGCGCTGCCCAACATCATGCTGATCGACGGGCTGGGCTCGTCGGAGACCGGGACGCAGGCGGGCCAGGTGTCGAGCGCCGGCGGCGAGGTCTCCACCGGTCGTTTCACACCGCACCCGGGCATGGTGGTGCTGTCGGAGGAACTTGACCGCGTGCTGGGGCCCGGCGACGATGAGATGGGCTGGCTCGGCCAACGCAACCGGGTGCCGCTGGGCTACCTGGGCGACGAGGCCAAGACGGCGCGCACCTTCCCCGAGATCGATGGCGTCCGCTACGCCGTTCCCGGCGATCGCAGCCGAATCCTGCCGGACGGCACCCTCGAGCTGTACGGGCGGGACTCGGTCACCATCAACTCGGGCGGCGAGAAGATCTTCGCCGAGGAGGTCGAGCAGGCCATCTCCGCCCACCCGGCGGTGACCGACGTGGTGGTGTGCGGACGGCCCTCGGAGCGCTGGGGATCGGAGGTGGTCGCCATCGTGATGCTGACCGAGCCGGGCGCGGCCACCGAGGACGATCTGCTGGCCGAGGCTGCGCGGCACGTGGCCCGGTACAAGCTGCCAAAGGCCATCGTGTGGCGGCAGTCCATCCAGCGGTCGCCGGCCGGCAAGGCCGACTACCGCTGGGCCAAAGCGCAGGCGGAAGAGGGCTGAGGCGAGCCGAGGCAAGTCAAGGCAACAACAGGCGTTTGCGAGCGCGTGGCCGGTGCGCTGGCCCCATGACCTTGGCCCCTTTCCGCGGGCGGCGGCGACGGGCATGATGGCGGCGTGCCACGCCGCCCCTCCGAGCTGACCACCCGGGAGATCACACGCGTCGCCGACGGGGTCGGTAGGCCGTGCCCCGCCGCTGATGACGCCGATCTGGCGCGGAGGCTCCAAGCATCCAGCCCGCGCCCGGACGACGATCACTGGGTCTATCGAACCGAGGAGCGCGTCCGCGTGCTCCAGGGGCTCTTCCTGGCCGACGGCTCCCCGTGGTTCGCCCGGTTCGCGCTCCTGCTCGGGGCATCGGTGGTCATCGCCACGCTGGGACTGGCCAACGATCAGCCGGCGGCCGTCATCGCCGCCATGGTGGTGGCGCCCTTGATGACGCCCGTGCTCGGTATCGCCGCCTCCCTGACCTTGGGGCTCATCCGACGCACCGGGCGGCTGGTGTTGGTGGTGGTCTGCGCATCCGTGGGCGCGATCGCCCTCGGGTGGTTCATCTCCGCCAGCCTCGTCGTCCACGAAATCACCGCAGAGGAACTCTCGCGGACCGAGCCCCGGCTGCGGGACCTCGTCATTGCGCTCGCTGCCGGCGCGGCCGGGATGTACAGCATCGTCCGCAAGGACCTCTCCAGCGTCATGCCCGGCGTCGCCATCGCCGTCGCCCTGGTGCCCCCGTTGGCCACCATCGGCATTACGGCGGAGCTGGGCGAGTGGGAACTCGCGCGAGGTGCAACCCTGCTGTACGTCATCAACGTCCTGGCGATCGTGCTCGCCGCAGTCGGCGTGCTGCTCGCCACCGAATTCATGCGCTCACCGTCCCTCCGCAACCCGGCGGTTGCCGTCGCCGCCGTCGTCACCGCAGCGCTGACCGTCGCCGTTGTGGTCCCCGTCTGGCACAACTCCCGCCGCATCGACGAGGAGGTCACCTTTACCCACCATGCCGAAGCCACCGTCGATGGATGGAGCAGCGACCACCCCTCGCACCGGGTTGTCGGCCGCACCATCACCCCCGGTGCCGTCACCCTCGTCATCGCTGGATCCGAGGAACCCTCCAACCTTCATCGGCTGCGGTCTGCGCTTGGCACCGAGGACTTCCCAGATCCGACCCTGGAGGTCGACTGGGTCCAGTCGGACATCATCACCGTCGACGGCTGACGGGTGGATCGCCCGGTGTGCCCGTCGCCCGCCCGATCGAGGTGCGGCCCGGCCAGGTCCCATCCGGATGCCGACGGTAGCCTCCTCGATCATGGGCTCCTCAGCATCATCAGCACCGGCGGCCACGTCGGGGGCCGGCCCGGCCCGCCTCATTCCGCGGCCCGACGAGCCCCTTCCGACCGGCGCCGACAAGGTGGTGGCGGTGCGGGCCATGTTCGACACCATTGCGCCGAACTACGACAAGGTGAACCGCATCATGACGGGGCGTCTCGACGTCCGGTGGCGGCGCACCACCGTCGACGCGCTGGGGCTGGCTCCCGCCTCGCTCGTGGCCGACCTGGCCGCCGGCACCGGCGACCTGGTCTATGAGCTGCAGCGCCACGGCATGGACGCGGTCGGCGTCGACCTGTCGATGGGCATGCTGGCGGCCGCCCCCACGCCGTTTCCCCGCGTTCAGGGCGACGCTCTCTCGCTGCCGTTTCCGGACGGCTCGCTGGACGGCGTCACCTGCGGGTTCGCACTTCGCAACTTCGAGTCGCTGCCTCGGTTTCTTGACGAGCTGGCGAGGGTGCTGCGCCCGGGCGGACGGATCGGGCTGCTGGAGGTCGGCCAACCGTCCAACCCGGTCCTGGGCAAGGGCTACGACGTGTACTTCGGAAAGGTCGTGCCCTTCATCGGAGGCCTGTTCTCCGATGCCGACGCCTACGCCTACCTGCCCCGATCGGTGGAGTACCTGCCCAACCCGGGCGACACGCTGGCGCTGATTGCGGCCGCTGGGTTCGACCGGGCCCACCACCGTCAGCTTTCGGGCGGGATCGCCCAGCTCTTCACCGCAACCCGTCACCGGCGCTGACGTGCCCGAACGCACCCCCACGAGCGACGGCACCGAGGCCTTCGCCGCTCCGCTGAGGGCCGCAACGGTTCGTGCGGGCACCGGTGACGACCCGATCGACTGGATGTCCGAGGGCGACATGGCGTTGCGCACCCCCAGCCGCACCCTGGTGGGATCGGGAGTTGCGCAACGCGTCGCTGTAGGCCGAACGTCGGGCTGGGCCGACGACGTCGGCCGCATCACCGAGGCGCTGGCCGGCATCGACCGCTCCGGCCCCGACCACGATCCGGCCTCGGGCCCGGTGGCCTTCTGCGCCCTCCCCTTCGATCGCCGTCGCCCCGCCACCGTCACCGTCCCTCGCCTGGTACGGGGGCGCGACCGCCACGGCTCGTCCTGGGTCACCACCGTCCGCCCCGCTGAGGCGGGGGCCGGCCTTCCCGAGGGGGCGGCCGATGCACCCACGTCCAGCGACGAGCCGGCCCAGGCCGGGTCCTCCCCCCCCGCCGAGATTCGAGTGCGTGCGACCCTGTCCGACGCCGAGTGGATGGACAAGGTCGCCCAGATGACCGCTCGCATGGCCCACGGTGAGCTGGAGAAGGCGGTGCTGTTCCGCGAATTGCGCCTGAGCTCGGACGAGCGGCTGAGCCCCGAGGCGCTCGTTCGCCGCCTCCTTCCCACCGCACCCGCCGGCTACGTGTTCTGCATGGACGGCTTCGTGGGAGCCAGCCCCGAGCTGCTGGTGAGCCGCATCGACGACACGGTTCGGGCACAGCCCATGGCAGGCACCCTGCCTCGTTCGGGCGACCCCCAGACCGATCTGCGCCACGCTGGCGAGTTGCTGCGCTCGGACAAGCTGCGCCACGAACACGCCGTGACCATCGAGCGCGCCCACGACGCCCTGTTGGGCTGGTGTTCCTACCTCGACGCCCAACCCGAGCCCCAAGTGGTCGAGGCCGGCGCCGTGCTGCATTTGGCAACGCTGGTGGAGGGGCGCCTCAGCCACCCGGCCCCGTCGGTGGTGGAGTTGGTTGCCGCGCTGCACCCCACCCCGGCGGTCGGTGGATGGCCGCTGAAGCCCGCCCTGGCCCTCATCGACGAGCTGGAGGGTCTCGACCGGGATCGGGTCGGGGGGGCGGTTGGATGGGTGGATGCCGATGGCAACGGCGAGTTTGCCGTCGCCATCCGATCGGCGCTGATCGACGGCGCGTCCGCCCGTCTCCTGGCGGGGGTGGGCATCGTGGCCGACAGCGACCCCGAGACCGAATTGGAGGAGACCCGGGCCAAGTTCGCCGCAGTGCTCCCCTACCTCATTCGGCCCTAGCGCTACTCCTTGACCGCCACCGCGTTTGGCGTCACGTTCATCTTCGGTTCGTAGTCAGCTACCTCCACCTCGCGCCGCTCCCCGGCATGGGCGGCGCGGAGGCTGGCGCGGCAGTCCGCACACGGGCCATAGAACTCCTCGTTCACCTCGGCCTCGCAGCGCGGGCAGACGAACGCATCGCTCATGTGGCGCTTCCTTCCGGGTGATGACGCTGGTGCCCGATCACCGTATCGGTCCCGTCCCACACGGCGCGGATGGTGCCGAGCACATCGTCGACCTCGGCGAATCCACCGAAGTGGCCCTTGCCCGGCATCAACGTGAGGCGGGAGTTGGGGATGGACTTGGCCAACCGCTTGCCGTGCACCAGCGGCACGATGTGGTCGGCGTCGCCGTGCCACAGCAGCACCGGCGACGTGATCTTCGCCGGATCGAACCCCCAGGGCCGCCCAAAGAGCGTCAGGTCGTGCAACGGCGCCCGCAGCGGGCCGGCCTGGGTGATGTCGTGCAGGAACATGGCCATGACATCGGGGCGCATCATGATGTCCAGGTCGGCGCGGCCGTTGACCTTGGCATAGGCCTCGTAGATCCCCGGCGCCTGCGCCGCCACGCCGTCGAGACCGAAGCGCATCAACGGTCCCAGGGCACGGCGCAGCGGGGTGAGCAGCGCTTGGGCCACGGTGGTGAGTTGGGTATAGCTGAACACGGCGCTGGGGCCGACGCTGGGTGCCAAGCCGCCCAGCACCGCCGAGGTGACGACCCGCCCATCCAGCTCGTGGGCCACCGCCAAGGTGTAGGGCCCGCCGCCGGACAGACCGGCAACGGCGAAGCGATCGATGCCCAGCCCATCGGCCGCCGCCTCGACGTCACCGGCGAAGTGCCGCACCGATCGATGGTGGTGGTTGCACGAGCGCCCGGTTCCGGGGCGTTCCACCGTGATCACCCGGAACCCGTTGGCCCGCCCCGCCAGGTTGGTCCCCACCGGCACCTGGTAGCGACCACCCGGGGTGCCATGGAACCAGAGCACGGCCTCCCCGTCGGGGTCGCCAAAGGACGCCCAACCGAGGCGTCGCCCATCCGGAAGTGGCACCTCACCCTCGTCGTGGTGTGGATCGGGATGGGGATCGAGCGCGGCCACGAGAACCTCCTGAGGTAACCGTCACCCTCGGACGTCACCCTCTCCTCCATCGTAGGGCGCCGATGGGCGCCGTCCGATGACGGTTCTCAGCCGACGGCCCGGCGCGCCGCCACCGCCGCCGCATCCAGCAGGCGCCGGTGACCGGCCAGGTTCTCCTCCCGGTTCGACTCAACACGAAACAGCGCCGCACCGGCCGTCCGGTCGCCGGCCAGAACCCGCCGCAGGTCGGCGTCGAGCGCCCCCGGGACGACGGGCCGGACCACCAGATCGAACGCCTTTGCCACCGCCGCCAGATCGACACCGCTCGGCGTGCCCCACCAGCGCTCGAATGGCTCGTCGCCGAGCAATTCGTGTTGGGACAAGAACGAGAAGATGCCGCCGCCGCTGTTGTCCACGACCACCACGGCCAGGTTGCCCAACGGCCGAGCCGACACCAACGACCCGATGTCGTGAAGCATCGCCAGGTCGCCCAGCACCGCCACCGTCGGTGCCCCGGTGTGGGCCACGCCCACCGCGGTGGCCAGCACGCCGTCGATTCCGTTGGCCCCCCGGTTGGCATGGACGATGACCCCGTCGGGCACGGCAGGCCCGAACCACTCCAAATCGCGCACCGGCATGGACGAGGACACCACCAGGTGCCCGCCGTCGGGGACGCCCAACACCGCACCGGCCAGCGCGTCGGCCTCGGCCACCGACGGTTCCAACTGTGCCAACGCCTGCCCCACGGCACCGCCGGCCCGCCACCACCGATCGCTCCACTCCTGCGGCGCAGCCTCGAGCCCGCCCGACACCGACGCCTCGGCGAGCGCCCGGAACAGGATCGACGGCTCCACGTGAAGGCGCTCGGTCACCACCCGATCCGGGTCGGGGAACCAACCAGCGGGGTCGACGGCAACCTGGCCAGGCACCTGGGCCAACCACTGGTTGGTGACCTTCGACGACACCAGCGCGCCCAGGCGGATCACCACCTCCGGTCGCAGCGCTTCGGCCACCTCCGCGCAGCGCAGCATCGGATCGAAGTGGGGCACCACGACCCGACGGTGGCGCCGCAGGCCCGACAACGGGTCGGCCAATACCGGCCACCCCAACGCGTCGGCGCACTCCAACACGTCGCGCGCCCCATCGGGTTGGCCGTCGCCCGGTACGGAGCGCTCCCCCGCCATCACCACCACCCGACTGCCCGAGCAACGTTGCACCAAGCGGTCGAACACGGTGCGGTCCACCGACGGAACCGCTCCGGGGTCGTAGCCGGTCGCACCGGCGGCCGGTGCGAGCTCGGGCCCTCCCCGGCCTGAGGCGGTGACGTGTGCGTGCAACGGCGGGGGCAGGCTGGTGACCCGGCCAACCAGCGGCTCCCGGAACGCCAGGTTCAGCTGCACCGGCCCGGGCCGGGTACCGAGACAGGCGTCGAACGCCTCGTCCGCCAACGGACGCCACGACGGGGACGCCGTCGCATCCGGCGGCCCGGGCTCCAGGAAGGCACGTACCGCAGTGCCGTACAGCGCCTGCTGGTCGATGGTCTGCGGGGCCCCCGAGCCCTGCAACTCGGGGGGACGATCGGCGGTGCAGATCAGCATGGGCAGGGCGGCCTGGTGCGCCTCCACCACCGCCGGGTGATACTCCACCGCGGCGGTGCCCGAGGTGCACACCAGCACCGTCGGCGCAGCAGTGGCGCGGGCGAGCCCGACCGCCTGAAAGGCGGCCGAGCGTTCGTCCAGCACCAGGTGGGCAACCAGGCCGGCGGGATCATCGGCGCGCTGGTGATCCAGCACCCACTGGAGGCCCAGCACCAACGGTGTGCTGCGCGACCCCGGGCTCACGATGACGTGGCGCACTCCCCGGGCCCGCCACTGGTCCAGCAACGTGGCAGCGAAGGTCACCGCAACGTCCGGATCCACCTCGCCGGGGCCTTCAGTTGGGTGCGCTGCCATCACAGCGAGAATACGCCCGCCTGCGGTCGACCCACATGGTGGCCCTCCCGGCTTCGGCGTGCCCGAGGACCCGGCGGCATCCGCCCTAGGTCGTCGCGCTCCCGGCGAGTCGCAGCGCCGAGCCATCTGCCAACCTTGTCGGCGATGGCCGGCCAACCCCGCTCCTCCGACCTCCCAGCGGACATCCGAGGCGCCGGCGCGGGTGACGAACCGCCCCTGTGGCTGGTGCACGGGTTCACCCAGAACCGGCACTGTTGGGGGCCGTGTGCCGAGCAACTCGGGCGCACCCGTCGTGTCAACACGCTCGACCTCCCGGGACATGGCAAGGGCGGCCCGGCGCTCGACCCGTGGGCCACCGCAGACAGGTTGGCCGCCGCCGGGCCGCAGGACGTCCCGAGCGACTGGCTGGGCTACTCCCTCGGTGGTCGCATGCTGTTGCACCTGCTGCTGGCCCACCCGGGAGCGGCGCGTCGGGTGGTGCTCATCGGCGCCTCCGCCGGATTGCGGGACCCCTCGGAGCGACGGGCCCGAGTGAGCTCAGACCACGCGTTGGCCGACCGCCTGGAAGCCGAGGGGGTCGACGCGTTTCTCGAAGGCTGGCTTCAACTCCCCCTCTTTGCCGGCCTGCCGGCGTGGGCCCGGTTCGAGGAGCATCGGCGCGCCAATACCGCAGCCGGGCTGGCCGGCTCGCTTCGACTGGCAGGCACCGGTGCTCAGGACAACCTGTGGCCCCGCCTGGGCGAGATCGAAACGCCCGTGCTGGTCCTGGCCGGTGCACTCGACGCCAAGTTCACTGCGCTGGGCCGGGCGCTGGCCGACGCCCTGCCCCACGGCGAGTTCCGGGCCATTCCGGCGGCGGGACACGCGGCACACCTCGAGGCTCCGGCTGCGACCGCTGCGCTGGTGGATGGGTGGCTCAGACGTGCAGGGAGCCGATGATGGCGTCGATCACGTCGGGCTCCACGTTGTACTGCGACAAGTCCTTGCGCAGGGTCGCAAGCTTCGGATCGTCGGTGGGATAGGGCCGGAAGCGCTCCACCTCAAAGGACCAGCGACCCGTGTTGATCACGCCATGGCGGCGAAGTGCCTCCGCGATCTCATCGGTGCTGGCCGTGTTGGCATCGACGGTGTTCACGCCGGGTGCCTCGGTGGTGGTGGTCGTCGACTCGGGCACCGGCTCCAGCGGTCCGGCGCAGGCAGCGTCGGCCCCGGCGAAGCCCAACACGAGCGAGATGGCGATGGCCTTGGTTCTCACGGTGATGTCCTACGCCACGCACCCAAACAACGCCAAGTCGACAACGCCGGCTCGCCGGCGGTGGCAACAGGTCTGCGACCTGTATCGGCTTCCGGCTGTCGGCACGCGCCATCATGAGGTTCCCACGGCCCCATCCCCAGCTACGAGGCGACCATGAACCAGCCGGGCAACCCGCCATCTGCGAATGCCCCCATGGGCGCTCGCCCCCGACACGACCACCATGCCGCCGACGGCCGCAGCCCGTTCGATGGACGGCCGCTGGAGGGCCTCGTCGTGCTGGCCCTGGAGCAGATGGCGGCGCTGCCCGTTGCCACCCAGTTGATGGGCAGGTTGGGAGCCCGGGTGATCAAGGTGGAGCATCCGGTGAACGGCGAATCCGGACGCCAGAGCTCGCCCGCCATGACCGACCCGGCGGGTCGCATCGTTGGCGCCACGTTCCTTCGCTCCAACCTGGGCAAGGACTCGGTGGGCATCGACCTGAAGTCCGAGGAGGGCCGTGCCCTGGTGCTGGAGCTGGCCAACCACGCGGACGTGATCGCCGAGAACTTCAAGCCCGGCACGTTGGAGCGCCTGGGTCTCGGCCCGGAAGTGCTGGCGGCGGCCAACCCGAGGGCGGTGCTGGTCTCCATCTCCGGCTTCGGGTCCGACCCCGCCAGCCCCTACCGGAACCGGCCGGCCTATGCCTCCATCGTGGAGGGAATGTCGGGCATCTACGAGTTCAAGCGCCGCGGGGATGAGCCCCTGAACGTCAACCCGGTGGGCGCGCTGGGTGACATCTCCGCCGGGTTGTTCGCGGTCATCGGCGTGCTGGCTGCCCTGCGTCAGCGCGAGCAGACCGGAGAGGGCCAGCACGTGGACGTGGCCATGTTGGACTCGGTGCTGGCCATGTGCGACGTGGTCACGAACTTCGCCTCCCTGGGCATGCCACGCGAGCCGGACCCCCCGCCCTATCTGCTCACCTCGTTTCGCACCGCTGACGGGTCGCTGGTGCTGCAGCTGGTGCGCGAGCACCAGTTCGCCAAGTTGGCCGAGTTGGTGGGTCAACCCGGCTGGGTGGACGACCCCCGTTTTGCCGACCGCACCGGCTGGAGCGAGCACCTCGACGAGTTGATCCGACCTGCGTTGGAGGCCTGGGCCTCCGAACTCACCCGGGACGAGGCGGCGGCTCGGCTGGGGCGCGCCGGCGTGGTGGCGGGCCCGGCGCTGACCCCCACCGAGGTGATCCACGACCCTCACGTGGCCGCCCGCAACATGCTGGTTGCCATGGAGCGGCCGGACGGCGTCGATGCTCCGGTGCTGGTCCCCGGCAACCCGGTGAAGTTGTCGCGGGTACCCGAACGGCCCGAGCGACGGGTGCCATGGGTCGGTGAGCACACTGAGTCCGTGCTCACCGAACTCCTTGGCCTGACCGAGGCCCACCTCGACGCCCTGAAGGCAGCGGGAGTCATCGCAGCGGGAGTCATCACATAGCCGGAGGCTGCCTCCGCCGGAGTTGGCCGGCGCGTCCGGGTGGCAACGTGCGCCGCAGGGAGCGGCTCCGTAGAATCTGACGGTCCGTCAGATTTGAGACGGGGCCAGCGCCCTCCGGTGCCCCGGCCCCCGGTCGGGAGCGACATGGATTTCGAGTTTTCTGCTGAGCAGCAGACCTTCGCCAAAGCCGTCGAGGCATTCCTCGACGCCAACGACGACCCCGAGGTGTTCGACGTCACCCGGGAGAACATGGCCCAGATCGTCGACACGCCCGAGCGTCGGGCGTTCATGGGCAAGCTGGCGAAACAGAACTGGCTGGGCATCACCTGGCCCACCGAGTACGGCGGCACCGAGGGCGACGGCGTCTACGAGTACCTGCTGAACGAACAGCTGGCCGGGCGCGGCGGCCCTCAAATCGGCAAGGGCATCGGCATCATCGGCAAGACGCTGATCGCCCACGGTTCCGACAAGCTCAAGGCGGAGTTTCTCCCCAAGATCCTCAATGCCGAGATCGAGTTTGCGGTGGGCTACTCCGAACCGGATGCCGGCTCGGACGCCGCCGCCATGAAGCTGAAGGCCGAGCCCGCCACGGTCGACGGCGTGGACGGCTGGATGCTGAACGGGCAGAAGACCTGGACCACGTCGGCGCACTTCGCCGATTGGTACTGGGTGGGCGCCCGCACCGACCCCAATGCACCCAAGTGGAACGGCATCACGCTGTTCCTCGTGCCCATGGACCATCCGAACATCACCATCACCGGCATCTGGACGATGGGCGACGAGCGCACCAACGAGGTGTTCTTCGATGACGTGTTCGTGCCCGGCGACTACGCCGTCGGCGAGATCAACAAGGGATTCCAGTACATCTCCCAGGCGCTCGACCTCGAGCGCTTCACCATGTTCACCTATGCGCCCATCAAGCAGCGCCTGGATGTGCTGACCGACTACGTCAAGGAGGCCAGCAGGGACGGCGAGCCGTTGGTCGACGACGAGGTTGTCCGCGCCAAGATGGCCCACTTGCACACCGACGCCGAGGTTGCCCGGGCAATCGGGCTGAAGTTCGTGGCCGCGGCCGTGAAGGTGGAGGAGGCCCACCGCTCCGGGGCGACCGAGTTTCAGCCCCCCACCGTGCAGGCGTCGGAGTACAAGCTGTTCACCACCGAGTACTCCAAGCGGCTGGCAAACGCCTCGATGGACCTGGGCGCCCCCGGCACCCAACTGCGGGTGAAGACCGACGAGGCCCCCATGGCCGGACGCGCCGAGTCCACCTACCGCTACACCGTGATCGACACCATCGGCGGCGGCGCCTCAGAGATCCAGCGCAACATCATCGCCCGGCGCGGCCTCGGCCTGCCCCGCAACTTCTGAGCAGAAGCCGGGTTCATCGCCGTGTCGGACGACCTCCTTGCGGGCATCTCGGTGCTCGACTTCGCCACCGTCGGCCCCGCCGCGCGGGCGTCGTCGGTGCTCGCCGACTACGGGGCGACCGTCACCAAGGTGGCTGCGGTGCCCAAGGCCGGGACGGTGGCCATCTCCCCGCCCGCGTATGCCTACTCGGGTGGCCGAGGAACCCGGCGGGTGCAGCTGGATCTCAAGGCCGACGCCGGCCGTGAGGCCGCTCTGGCGCTGGCTGCCGTCGCCGATGTGGTCATCGAGAGCTTTCGTCCGGGCGTAGCGGCCCGGCTCGGCATCGGCTACGAGGCCCTGTCCGCCGCCAACCCGGGCCTGGTGTACTGCTCCACCTCCGGCTACGGCCAGACCGGGCCGGCATCGCAGCGGGCGGGCCACGACCTCAACTACCTGGCCGTCGGCGGGTTTCTGCATTGTTCGGGCCGCGACGGGCAGGGCGTTCCGGCGCTGCCCGGCGCCACCGTGGCCGACATCGCCGCCGGTGGCATGCAGGCCGCCATGGCCATCATGGCCGCCCTGTTGGGCCGCGAACGCACCGGGAGGGGCCGACACCTGGACGTCTCCATCGCCGACGGCGTGGTGGCCATGATGTCGCTGTACGTCGACGAGTACCTGGCAACTGGCACCGAGCCCGGCCCGGGCCACTACGTGCTCACCGGCCGGTATGCCTGGTACGGCATCTACGCCTGCGCAGACGGCGGCCATGTCTCCGTCGGGGCCATCGAGCCGGCCTTCTATCGCAACCTTCTGGCGGGGTTGAGCCTGGACGTCGAACGTTTCGGCGCCGCACAGTACGACGACGAGGCCCAGGACGAGCTGCGAGCGGCGCTCACACAGGCCTTCGCCTCCCGCACGCGGGACGAGTGGACCGAGGCGTTGGCCGACGCGGATTGCTGCGTTGCGCCCGTGCTGTCGGTTCCCGAGGCGCTGGCCGAGCCCCAGGCGGTCGCCCGTGGCCTCGCCGGGTCGGCCATCCACCCCACCGAGGGCCCCCTGGCCCAGCTCGACCGGATCTGGGCGGGCACGGTCCGTCGGGACGACCCCGAGGTGCTCCCCGACGCCGGCGGCACCGACACCCGGACCGTGTTGGCCGAGGCCGGCTGGGACGCCGCCAACATCGACGCCGCCCTGCAGGAGGGGGCCATCGCATGAGCAACGACACCGACACCGAACGCTCCGCCGACGGGGTTCCCGCAGACGTGGCCGAGCTCATCGGGAAACGCCAGTACCCGATCACCGCCGGCTTTCCCGTGGAGCGGGCCTACACCTACAACACCGCGGCGGCCACCCAGAACGGCAATCCCCTCTACTGGGACGACGACGTGGCCGACGCCATCTGCGGTGGCCCCATCGCCCCTCCGTCCACCCTGTCGCTGTGGATCCGCCCCCACTACTGGGAGCCCGGAGCGGAGGGCGAGCAACTGGCCCTGAAGGTGCACTTCGACCTGAAGGCACGCTTCGAGTTGCCCGAAGCGGTGATGACGGACAACACACTCACCCTGTACGACCCGGTACGACCGGGCGACGTGATCGGCCACGCCCAGGTGCTGCGATCGGTGTCGGAGCCCAAGACCACCAAGCTGGGCACCGGCCGTTTCTGGGTCATCGACTTGGAGTACCACAACCAGCACGGCGACCTGGTGGGGATCGAGAGCTACACCGGATTCGGCTACCGGCGCGACGGGAGCGACACATGAGCGACGCATCCACGGCTGCGAGCGCCGGCACGAAGGAAACCGAGACGACCACCGGCCCCCCGGTGCCGAGGCTCCTGCTGGCCGATGTGGCCGAAGGCGACTCGCTGCCCGAGCTGGCCATCGACGTCACGGCCACCACGGTGGTGCTGGGCGCCATCGCCAGCCGCGACTGGCGGCCCATGCACCACGACCATGCCTTCGCGACGGAGCGCAACGGCGTGCAGGACATCTTCTTGAACACGCCCAACCAGGCCGCCTGGTTCGAGCGCTACCTCACGGACTGGGCCGGCCCCCATGCCCGCCTGGGCACCGTCACCTTCCGCATGCGTTCCTCGGTGTTCCCTGGCGACAGGATGGTCTTTACGGGCACGGTGACCGCAGTCGGGACCGACGAGGCGGGCTGCGGGTGGGTGACCGTCGACGTCGCCCTCAAGGTGGGCGAGCGCACCGCCTCCACCGCCACCGCCAGACTGGCCCTGCCCAATGCGCCAGCCGACAACCCCTGGGTCCGACGCGGCGACGCCTGGCGCCCCCGGCCCGACGCCTGAGCACCCCGCCTCTCCCCACCCGACCCCAAACGACCGCACCTCGACCACAGGAGCAACCCCCATGCCATTGGATCTTGACCTCTCCAGCGAACAACAGATGCTGGCCGAGATGGTCTCCGGCGTCACCGGCCGCTACTCGCCGCTCACCACCGTTCGCGAGCTGGAGGACGACCCCACCGGCTACTCGACCGAGCTGTGGGACCAGCTGGGCGAGCTGGGCCTCATCGGCCTGCTCCTCCCCGAGGCCTTTGGCGGATCGGGCATGTCCATGGTGGACGCCGTCGTGGTCTACCGGGAACTCGGCCGCACCCTGACCCCCAGCCCGCACCTGGTCAGCTCCGTGCTGGCCGGCGGCCTCATCGCCCGCTCCGGCACCGATGCTCAGCAGGAGGCCTGGCTTCCCGCCCTGGCCTCGGGCGAACAAGTCTGGTCGGTTGCGGTGCTGGAGGACGGCGGCGGCTACCGCCCCGGCGGCATCTCGGCCACCGCCACTGCGGCCTCGGGCGGCGACGGCGATCAGTTCCTGCTCAACGGGTCAAAGCGCCACGTGTTCTTCGGCTCCGCCGCCGACCACCTGATCGTGGCCGCCCGCACCGCCGATGGCGAGGGCCCCGACGACGGGGGTGCGGTGGATCTCTTCGTGGTCAACGCCGACGCCGACGGCGTCACGCTCACCCAGCAGATGTCGATCGCGTCCGACACCCAATACCAGGTGGACTTGAACGGTACCCCGGCGGTTCGCCTGGGCGGTGTCGGCAACGGCTGGGACACCTGGAACCAGACCCTGACCCAGGCCGTGATCCTGGTGGCCGCCCAGGCGGTCGGCGGCGCCGACCGGGCGCTGGAGCTGACCGCCGACTACTCCAAGGAGCGGCGCCAGTTCGACAAGGCGCTGGCCGAGTTTCAGGCGCTCTCCCACGACATGGCCAACTGCCGCACCGCCGTGGACGGCGCCGAGGTGTTGGTCTACGAGGCGGCGTGGGCCCACGACACCGGCCGGGACATCGCCAAGCTGGCCCCCATGGCCAAGCTCTTCGCCTGCAAGACCTTCCGGGACACCACCGCCATCGGCCAGCAGATCTTCGGCGGCATCGGCTTCACCCTGGAGTCCGACATCCAGTTGTACTTCCGCCGGGCCAAGTCGCTGCAGGTCAACTGGTGGGACGACCGCCACCTCGAGCGCCTCATCGCCGCCCAGGTCCTCGACGGGTAGCCACCCGCCGCCTGCACGGCATCTTCACAACCTTACCAGGACTTCTTGACGTCGGTTTCGTAGGGTCACCGACGTGAGCAGGATTCTCATCGTCGAGGACGAACCCACCATCGCTTCGGCCGTGGCCGCCCGGCTGCGCAGCGAAGGCTTCGAGGTGCACATCGCCCGCGACGGCCCCTCGGCGGTAGAGGCCCACCGGTCGCTCGTCCCCGACCTCGTCGTGCTCGACCTCATGTTGCCCGGCTTCGACGGGCTGGAGGTCTGCCGCCGCATTCAGCAACACGGCCGGGTGCCGGTGCTGATGCTCACCGCGCTCGACGACGAGACCGACAAGTTGGTCGGGCTGCGCCTCGGGGCCGATGACTACCTGACCAAACCGTTCAGCCCACGCGAGCTGGTCGCCCGCATTCACGCCATCCTCCGACGGGTCGGCGCCGACAGCTCCCCCGAGGCATCGGCCTACGCCATCGGCCAACTGCACCTCGATGAACCCAGCCGGCGGGTCACCTACCTCGGCGACGATGTCTACCTGACCGCCACCGAGTTCGACCTGCTGAGGTGCCTGGCCCGCGCCGACGGTGCGGTACTCAGCCGGGAGCAGCTGCTCGCCGAGGTGTGGGGCTACCGCGACGGCTCGGGGGCCCGCACCGTCGACTCCCATATCCGCTCGTTGCGGCGCAAGCTGTTCGACGGGGTCGTGCGAACCGTGCACGGTGTGGGCTACGCCCTTGGAGATCCGGCATGAGGCCACTCGACGGCGTGCGCTCCATCAAGTTGAAGCTCTCCCTGGTGATCGTGGCCGCCGTGGCCATCACGGCGATGGTCAGCATGGTCGGCTTGCGCATGGGCATTCCCGTGTGGGCCCGGCCCATCATCTCGGCGGGCATTGCGCTGGCGCTCGTCTACCCATTGGCCCGGGGCCTGACCTCCCCGCTTCGGGAGATGGCGGCCGCAGCCCGGGCGATGGCCGACGGCCACTACGAACACCCCGTCACCTCCACCTCGGCCGACGAGGTCGGCGACCTCGCCCGAGCGTTCGACGCCATGCGCGCCCAGCTGGCCCAGGTGGACCGTGAGCGCCGCGACCTGGTGGCCAACGTCTCCCACGAGCTTCGCACCCCCCTGGCGGGTTTGCGGGCCCGGTTTGAGAACATCGCCGACGGGGTTGAGGCTGCGGATGCCCCCAACGTCGAGGCCACGCTCGCTGAGATCGGACGGCTGAGCCGCCTGGTGGACCAGCTGCTCGATCTCAGCCGCATCGAGTCCGGCGGAGCGCCCCTGGAACTGGGTGAGGTGGATGTCGTCGCGCTGCTCAACGACGTCGCCGACGATCTCCGGTTCCACGATCCGACCGCCGCCGTGGAGGTTGTCGCCGACCCTGGCGTCTCGTGTCGTGGCGATGAGGCCAAGCTGCGACAGGTGGTGATCAACCTGTTGCACAACGCAACCCGCCACTCCCCGCCGGGCGAGGCCATCGAACTCACCGCCACCGCGGCCGAGGGCAACCTGCTCCTCACCGTCGCCGATCACGGCCCCGGAATCCCTCCGGAGGATCGCCAACGGGTCTTCCAACGGTTCTACCGGTCCCAGGCCGGACGCGAGTCCGACTCCGGTGGGGCCGGGCTGGGGCTTGCCATCACTGCGGGGCTCGTCGACCTGCACGGCGGGACCATCCGGGCCCTGGCCAACCAACCGACGGGATGCCGCATGGTGGTCACGTTGCCCGACACCGCCTGAGCCTCCGAACGCCCCGGCACTCGGCTGCGGCGAGCGAGACGTTGACCGGCCGCGAGCCGGCGCGCCCGCGCCCGCAGTGCCCGACCAACCCGACCAACCCGACCACCAGGAGAACCTCCATGAACCAACCTGCCGGAACCACCGCAGAACCCGCACCACCCAGTTCTTGGGAACCACCCCCCGAGCGGCCGCCGGCCAACGGCGCGCCACGGGCACGGGCGCGGTGGTCGCTCGCCGCGGTGCTCGCCACCGCGCTGCTGGTGGACCTCGCCCTGCAAACGCGCGCCTCGGGGGTGGCTGCCTTCGTCGCCGTTGCCGTCACCGCGGTCGGGCTACTCAGCCTTGGGTCCGTCGGCGCCTGGCTGGGCAGAATCCTCGTCACCGCCGCACTGGTGCCGGCGGCATTCCTTCCGCTTCGCGCCAGTGCCTGGCTCACCGCCCCGAACCTGGTGGCCGTGTCCGTCCTCCTCGCCCTCGGCGCAGGATTCGCCCATCAGCGCAGCCTGCGCCATGCCGGGTTCCCCCGCTTGATCGGCAACCTTCTGCTGGCAGTGGGCGGCGTCATCCTTGCCCCGGAGGCCGTAACCGGCACCGTGCGCTCGGCCCACGTGATGGGCGGCGGGCGAACGCGCCCTGTGGCCGTCTGGAGGGGCATGGCCATGGCCGCCCCGCTGGTGGTGACGCTGGGGCTGCTGTTCGCCTCCGCCGACGCCATGTTCGCCTCCCTGTTCCACCTCTCCATCGATGTTGCGAGCGTGCTGGCTCACGTGGCGGTGGTGGCTCTGGTGAGCCTCTGGGCCATGGGCTTGCTGGTCCACGCACGAAACAACGACCTGCCGCCCGCCACCGCCGCCGGTCCGAGGCTTGGCGCCACCGAGAGCATCCTGGTGTTGTCCGGCCTGGTCGCAGTGACGCTGGCGTTCGCTGGCGCCCGGGTGGCGGTGGCGCTCAACGGAGCCGACTTCGTCACCCAGCGCACCGGGGAGAGTTACGCCTCCTACGCTCGGTCGGGGTTCTTCCAGTTGCTGTGGGCCTCGGGCCTGGTGCTCGTGGTGCTGTTGGTGCTCCGATCGGTGACCGAGCTGCCCTCGCCTAGGGCGCGCCGGGCGTTCCAGTGGTTGTCCGTTGCCTGCGTGGCCCTCATGTTGGTGGTCGTTCAGACCGGTGTCGGACGCCTGGCACTGTATGAGCGCGCCTTCGGCTCCACCATGCTTCGCCTGTACTGCACGGTCTTCGCCTGGTGGGTGGGCGCCGTCTTGGTCATGGTCGCCACCGCAGTGCTGACCCGACGCGGCGCCGCCTGGCTGACCGCTGCCGTGATGGCCTCCGCGCTCCTGGTGCTCACGGGGCTCAACCTGGCCAACCCCGAGCGGATCGTGACGGAGCGCAACACCGAGCGGACGGCGGACTTCGACGTGGACTACGCGCTGTCGCTGTCCGACGACTCGGTGCCGGTCCTCGTGGAGTCACTCCCCCGGTTGGGGATGGCCGATCGGGCTGCGGTGCTGGGCGGGCTGTGTCGAGAGCGCGCGTTTGGCGAACCGCTTCGATGGAACCTCGCTGCCGTCGAGGCGGAGCGCTCGTTGGCGGGCAACTGCGGTTGACCCGGCGAAGCCATCCGCAGCGGCGCCTACACCGGGCCGACCGCCAGCCCGATGGCCAACAGCAGCCCAAACATCAGCTGCACGCGCGCAGTGCGGGCCAGAATCGGGATCAGCGCCTGCCCCTCGGCACCCCGGTACACCCGCATGATGGCCACGTTGGCCAACGGCAGCGCTGCGAACGCGACGGATCCGACCAGGCGGCCCGAGGCGCCGGCGATGAAGGGCAGCAGGACGAACGGGCCGACCAGGCAGCCTGCATACAGCAGTCGTGTGCGCTCGGCGCCCAGCCGCACCGCCAAGGTGTGCTTGCCCGATTCGGTGTCACCGGGAATGTCCCTCAGGTTGTTCACCACCAGCAGCGCCGTGGCCAGCAAGCCCATGGCCGCTCCGCTCAGCACGGCCAGCAGGGTGATCTGCTCGGATTGCACGTAGGCGGAGAACACCGTGGCCACCAGTCCGAAGAACACAAACACGAACAGCTCGCCCAACCCGGCGTAGCCATACGGATTGGGGCCACCCGTGTAGAACCAGCCTGCGGCCACCGAGGCGACGCCCACCAACGCCAGGCGCCAATCAACGACGATCACCAGCGGCGCACCGGCCGCCAGCGTCACCCCGAAGGCCACCAGCATCGCCCGTTTCACCTCACCGGGCGTTGCCAGCCCGTCTCCCACCAGCCTGGGCGGTCCCACCCGCTTGCCCGGGTCGTCGACACCCCGCTTGCCATCGGAGTAGTCGTTGGCGTAGTTGGTGGCCACCTGCACCGCCAGGGCCACCACGAGCGCGCAGACGAATCGAACCACGCCAAACCCGAACGTGTCCACCCCGCCCGGCGTCGTCCAGACCCCCACCGCCGTGCCAACCAGCACCGGCGCCACGGCTGCGGGCAGCGTGCGGGGGCGGGCACCCAGCACCCATCGGTTCTCTGCCAAGCCGTTGCTCATGGCCCGGCACACTACCGGCGCCCCCGTTGCCGGCTCCGACGAACGCCCGCTCACGCCGATCTGGGCGGGCTGCTCGTTCGGGCCATGGACCTCGCAGGGTTCGGGGCAACCTGAGCCGCCCGTCTGGGCCGTACCATGCACCGGTGAGCAGACGGCTGGTGGCACTACGGATGGAGGGCGGGCCCGACTATGTGGCCGCCGTCCAACGCATCTGGGACCACGGCGACGCCGTGGCTCCGCTGCCCGTGAACGCCCCCGAACCGCATCTCGAATCGCTCCTGGCGATGCTGCAGGCCGAGGTGCTGATCGACCCCAGCGGCGACCGCACGCAGCTCGCCGGCGGGCGGCCGGTGGAGGACGGCGACGCGCTCGTCATCGCCACCTCGGGCACCTCCGGGGCACCCAAGGGTGTGGTCCACACCCACCGGGCCCTCGAGTACATGGCCTTCGCCACCTCAACCGCCCTCGGCGCCGACCACACCGCCCGCTGGCTGGTGGCGTTGCCGCTCAACCACATCGGCGGGTTCTCCATCCTGCCCAGGGCGCTGCACACCGGCGCCTCCCTGGAAGTGCTGGCCCGGTTTGACGCCGCACGGGTGGAACAAGCCGCTCACGCAGGGGCCACCCACACCTCGCTGGTGACGACGGCGCTGGGCCGAATCGACGCCTCGCTCTTCCGCCGCATCCTGTTGGGCGGGTCGGCAATACCGGCCGACCGACCCGCCAACTGCGTGGCCACCTACGGCATGACCGAGACGGCCAGCGGCGTCGTGTACGACGGGCTGGCGCTCAACGGCGTCTCGATGCGCATCGATCGACCCGACGCCGACGGACTGGGGCACATCCGCATCTCCTCCCCCACCCTGCTGCGCTGCTATCGCGACGGCACCGACCCGGTGGATGACGAGGGCTACCTGGCCACCGGCGACCTGGGACGCATCGATCCCACGACCGGGCGTCTGTCGGTGCGGGGTCGGGCCGACGAGGTGATCGTCACCGGGGGCCACAAGGTGTGGCCTGAGCCCGTCGAGACCCTCCTTCGCGCCGACCCATCGGTGGCCGATGCAGCCGTCCGAGGGCGGACCGACCCCGAATGGGGCCAGGCCGTGGAGGCCGTGGTGGTGCCCACCGACGCCGCCTCGCCGCCCGGGTTGGGTCACCTGAGATCGCTGATCAAGGAGCACCTTCCCGCCTACTGCGCGCCGCACAGCCTGGTGTTGGTCGACCGGTTGCCGCGCAGCGACCTGGGCAAGCTGCGGCGTCGCGAATTCGGGCGGATGTAGTCAACTCGGGTCCGGTCGGCGCACCGAGGCCAACCGGTCTATCCACACCCAGCGTCAACTCGGGTCCGGCCGGCGCACCGAGGCCAACCGGTCTATCCACACCCAGCGTCAACTCGGGTCCGGCCGGCGCACCGAGGCCAACCGGTCGACATGCACCGGGAAGCCGGGCAGTTGCACCTGCACCTGGTGCCCGCCGTCGGCGGCCAGGTTCAGGACCAACTCCTCGGCCTCGGCCCATGTCTCCACCCTGGGGCGGGCGATGTCGGTGTTGTAGGGCTGACCGAAGCAGATCACATCGTTTCCAGCCCTTCTGAGTGCCTTGACGTTGTGGGGTGCGTCGTCGATGTAGCAATCGCACGCCACATCCGGCTTTTCGCCCAGGAAGCAGATGTCGCGGTAGGGGATCTGGATGCGGTCCAGCCAGGACACCGTGTCGGCCACCACCACGGCGTGGCTCCAGTTCACATACAACCGGTGGGTCACGATGCGAATCCATACGCCGGCATCCGACAAGCGCCACAGGGCCTCCACCGCGCCGTCGATCGGCTCCATGCGCTCCAGCATCCGGTGTTTCACGGCCGCAGTCCGCAGCAGCTCGCCCAGCGTGTCGCCAGGCAGGTTCCATTCGTCAAACCCCCACGACCGGTTGACGGGGAGCGAGTCCAGCGGAACGCCCAGTTCGTCGCTCACGACGTGCCGAAACGCCTCGGTGAAGTCGCCGCACACACCGTCAAGGTCGACGCCCAACACATACGCCTCACCGGTCATGGATGGCGCCAACACTCGGAGCGTTCATGGGCGCCGATGGTAGCGACTCGTCCCAACCACTCCGCCTGCGCAACGGCGAGGCCGCGGCCGCCCAACGCGTCGCTAGGGTGCGCGGGTGACCGACTCGATGCCAGAGGACGACAACCGGGACGAGGCCGTGGTTCGCGTCGCCGGCGACCGACGCCGCAGCCTGGGGCGTCCGCTGGCCGTCATCCTGCTGGTCAGCGGGGTGCTGGCGGGGTTCACGCTGGTGTTCGGCGTGATGAGCTTCGCCATCATGGGGCGCCAGGACGTGCCGGACCCGCAGGTGGACTTCCGCGACCAGAGCGAGTTCCGAGATGGGTGCGCGCTGGTGCCGGCCGACGAGGTGACCGATCTGCTCGGCTCCAAGCCGGGGAGCCCCAAGGAGTTCCCGGCGCTCGGCGGCGGGTGCATCTGGAAGAGCGCTGAGGGCACCGTGTTGGAGGTACAACTCCACCCCCGCGACCCGGAGGATCTGCCTGAGGGGGCACAGCGAACCGTGGAGGGCGCCACGGTGGTCAGCTTGGGCGAGGTGCCGGTGTCGGTGGCGGGCGACCCCGACGCCATGGGGCGCTCGGTGTGGGTGCGAACCGACGAGGTGACCGCACGCGTCGAGCTCTCCCGCACCGACGGCGACGCGGCGGAACTGCTGGACGAACTGGCCGATGCGCTGGCCCGACGGCTGCCGCTGGCCGAAACCGGGCCGCCACCCACGCTCACCCCAACCACCCTGGGACGGCCTTAGGGCCCGCTGGGTAATTGTCCGCGCGTTTGGGTGGGGGTTGGGGTAGCGTGTGGGGGTGCGGGAGTTCACGGTCGATGAAGATGGTTTGAGGGTGTTGGTGGAGACGGTTCTACCGCATTTGGATGAGCGGCAGCGGCGGTTGTTTTTGGCGGCTGAGGCCCGGTGTTTGGGTCGTGGTGGGATCGTGTCCATGTCGGAGGTGGCCGGTGTTTCGCGGTCGACGGTCCAGTCCGCTGTCGGTGAGATCGAGGCCGGGGTGGAGGTGACGACGCGGGTGCGGGCGCCGGGTGCCGGCAGGCCGCGGGCCGAGGACAAGGATCCGACGTTGCTCGGCGATCTTGACTCGTTGGTGGAGCCGGAGTCTCGGGGTGACCCGGAGTGTTCGTTGCGGTGGACAACGAAGTCGACGGCGAATCTTGCCGAGGCGCTCGGGAGGATGGGTCACAAGGTGTCGCCGGACACCGTTGCGCGTTTGTTGAAGATGACGGGCTATTCGTTGCAGGCCCCAGCGAAGGAGAACGAGGGCAGACAGAACCCGGATCGTGACCAGCAGTTTCGTCATCTCAACGGTCAGATCGCAGCACATCTTCGGGCTGGTGAGCCGGTGATCAGTGTCGACACCAAGAAGAAGGAAGTGCTGGGAAACCTGGCCAACAAGGGCGTCGAGTACGAACCGAAAGGGCACCCGGCACGGGTTGATGTCCACGATTTCCCTGATCCGCAGCTGGGCAAGGCTGTCCCTTATGGGGTCTATGATCTGGCAGCCGATGAGGGGTTTGTGGTGGTCGGTTCCGATGGTGACACCGCGGAGTTCGCGGCGTCGTCGATCGGCCGCTGGTGGGACCTGGTCGGGTCGGTGGCCTATCCGGGGGCGACTCGTTTGTTGATCACCTGCGATGCGGGCGGGTCGAACTCGTATCGGGCACGGTTGTGGAAACGCGAGTTGGGTGCCCTCGCCGCCAGGTGCAATCTGACGATCACGGTGTGCCATTTCCCGCCGGGCACATCGAAGTGGAACCGGATCGAGCACCGGTTGTTCTCCCAGATCTCGATGAATTGGCGTGGCCGCCCGTTGACCTCACATGAGGTGGTGGTGGATCTGATCGGTGCGACCACCACGAGGTCGGGTCTCAAGGTGCGAGCCGAACGCGACGACGGGGAGTACCCGAAGGGCATCAAGGTCACCGACGCTGAACTGGCTGCGGTGCCGCTCAGCCCCCACAAGTTCCACGGCGAGTGGAACTACACCGTTCAAGGCAAACCGCTACGGTCGTGGCCCAGACGAACTACACCCAAGTAATTCATCGGCGGGCCCTTAGCCCGGCGGGTCATCCGGCTGCGTCGCGACGTGGGCGTCCACCACAATCGCGCCCACGGTCATTTTGGGCGCGATTGTGGTGGACAGGTCACCACAATCGCGCCCAAAGACAGGCTGGGCGCGATTGTGGTGCGAGGTCGATGCGGCGGGCGCCGGCTACGGGGCGAACGCAAACCCACCGGCGCCATCGAGCACGACGCTTCGGCCCGCTCCGCCCAACTCGGCGACCGATGCGGCCGCCTCCGGATCGTCGCTGGTCGCAACGCTTCGAGTCCTCGGCTCTGGTCCACCAGCGGCCGAGGCATCGCCCTTGCCAGGGACATCCCGGTTGCCACCGACGCCAGCGCTCACCAGGGCAACGGCGCGAAACGTGCCCTCGAACGTGGGGACAACGGTGGCGCCATCGATGACCGCCGGCCCCGCCAAGGCCGGGTCGACCGCCAGCGCCGGCGACCGGCGAGACGCCTCGTCGGTCACCTCCAGCGCCACAAACGGCGCTGCAGCGCCGCCGGAGCGCAAGGTCATGGCCCCCGGCTTGGTCAGCATGCCGCTGACGGACGTCACCAGTCCCCTCGCCGAACGCCCCGCAGTTGCATGACGCCGCAGCCGATCCACCACGGCCACGGTCGAGGCCAACATGGCGTTGTTGAGCGGCCCGCCGGAGAACGTCATGCCGCCCGTGACGGTGAGCGCTCTGGCCTCCAGCGGCAGGCCCAGGGCCCGGGCCTGCACCTGGACGGCGGAGGGAAAACAGGCATACAGATCCACCTCGTCGGCACCCAGCCCACCAGCGACCGGCACCCCGAGGTGCGATGCGAGCGCCTCGGCCACCGCCTCGAACGCCGGCCAGCGGTGCGGCTCGGCCCGCTGGGGCAGTGGCAGGATCAGGTTGGACTCTGCCGTCGCCTCCACGGCCACGCGACGATGCGCCGGGACGTCCAGCCGGTCGGCCACAGCCGCGGACATCAGCACCAACGCGGAGGCGGCATCCACGTTCCACTGCGAGCACAGCGACCGGGTGTACGGCTCGGCCACCATGCGGTTGCCGCCGGCCGCGGACACGATGACATCAGCGGACGGTGCGCTTCGATCCCACGCCGTCGGGTTGTCGGCCGCCACCGCGGCGAAACCGGCCCACAGGTCGCCCAGGCGCCGACGCAGCGCCGACCGATCCAGCCCGTCGGCGTAGGCCAGGGCATCCTCCACGATGGCGTATTGTGCGGCGGGGGTGGCCAGGTCGCGCTCCAGCTCCAGGTCGCTCATCAGGTCGTCGGCGGGGTGGATGACCTCGTCCGGCTCGACTCCCTCGGGCCCAGCGGTCTGCGTGGGCTCGCCGCCCAGCTTGGCGATCGCCCGGTCCCGCGCCCGAGCCTCGCCGCCCACCACTGCGGCCGCCGCCACCTCACCACGGGCGATGGCCTCGCAGGCCTCGGCGATCAGCCGCTGCTGCAGGATTCCCACGTCCGCACGCACCGAGTGCACGCCGCCGGGGCCCCCCAAGCCCAAGCGCCCAGCGATGACCGCGCCGGCGTCGCTGCACCGCCACGTGCCCTCCGGAATCCCGATCCAGCCCACCTCTGCTGCAATGGCCGACTCGGTGGGCGCGCCAGGAGAAGCCATGGCGGCGTCGCTCAACGCCACCCGGAGCGCCTCGGTCATCCAGCCGACTGCGTCGGGAGCGGCGGCGTCGTTGGGCCGCCCCACCAGCGAGCCCACGCCAACGATCACCGGCTCGCTGCCGGGCTGAGGGCTGGTCGTCACTCGGGGGGCGCTCACCGGCCGAAGCCTAGGCGCCAAGCAAAACTGTCCCGGCGCCGGCAACGGGGTTGGGCCAGGCGCAGCGCCTACGCTCGCCCGAACGCCACGAGTACCCAGGACCTCCGATGCCGCAACAGCCGACGCCCGGCTCCCCATCCCACCAATCGCTGGTCGGGGAGGTGGCGCGCTCGGTGCGGCGGCATGCCCAAGCGGGCACGACGCCCCACATCACCAAGGCGGGCCAGCATCACGTGGTGCCCCTGCCGCGGGACGGGCGCTTCCGTGGGCCGTCAGTGGACACCTCCGCCCTGTGCAACCTGGTTGCCATCGATGCAGCGGCGCAGACCTTCACCGCAGAACCGGGACTGACCTTCGACGACCTGGTCACCGCCACGCTGGCTCACGGTCTCGTGCCCACGGTGGTGCCGGAGCTGAAGGGCATCACGGTGGGAGGTGCCGTGGCGGGTTCGTCGCTCGAGTCGATGTCCTATCGCTACGGCGGGCTGCACGATTCGTGCCGCAGCTATGAGGTGGTCACCGGCACGGGCGAGGTCGTGAGGCTGTCCCCCCATGAGCGCCCGGAGCTGTTCCACCTGATCCACGGCTCGTACGGGACGCTGGGCATCCTCACCGAGGTGACCGCCGAGCTGGTGCCGGCCACCCGCACCGTGCGCCTCGACTACCACCGCCACGACAACTTCGATTCCTTCGCCGACGAATTGCTGGCGGTCTCCAGCACCGACCGCCAGGGACCGCCGGAGTTCGTGGACGCCATCGTCCACTCCCCGACCAACCTGGTGCTGGCGCTGGGGACGTTCGTCGACGACCCTCCGCCCGCAGCGGAGCGATGGATCACGCCGTTCTACTCCCGGTCGGCCGAGGCAGACTCGGAGCTGCTGCGCACCGAGGACTACCTGTTCCGCTACGACGCCGACTGCCACTGGTTGGCCCGAACCGTGCCTCCGCTGGAGTGGTCGCCCGTTCGACGGTTGGCCGGCCGCCGGTTGCTGGGGTCCAGCAACCTCATCCACGCGTTCGGGAAGACCTCGAGGCTGTTGTCGCTCGGCAAACGCCGAAGCGACCTGGTGTGCGACATCTTCGTGCCCCAACGCAACTTCCAGGCGTTCTTCGAATGGCACTGCGAGCACATCGACCATTGGCCCCTGTGGGTCGTGCCCTATCGGCCTCCGGAGCCCTACCCATGGTTGGCGCCGGCCCACGCCGAACGGATGATCGACGATCTCTACATCGACTGCGCCATCTACGGTGCCCCCAACAACCGCCGCGACCGCGACCTCTCCGAGCTGCTCGAATCCGCGGTGTTCGACCTCGACGGCATCAAGACGCTGATCGGGCGGAACCACTACACCGAGGATCGCTTCTGGCAGATCTACGACCGGGATGCCCACCTGGCCGCCAAGGCCGAACTCGACCCGACCGGGGTCTTCCCCGACCTGTTCACCAAGTTTGGGCAGGTCGGCTAGGCCGCCGACAGCAGCTGCGGCTCGGTCAATCCAGCAGTTCGCGTTCAATTCGGGCCAGGTAGCGGCTGCCCAGGTCTGTCAGCTCGAAGTCCTTCCGCTTCGCTCCGGTTCGGGGCACGTCCACCTCCGCCGTGGCCAGAAGGCCACTTGAGGCCAGCCGCCGGAGGGTCCGGTAGAGCCCGCGCTCGGTGATCGACCACCCGGTCGTCCGCTTGAGGGTGGTGGCGATCGCGTCAACCGATGCCTGGCCCGCCGAGCCGATCACTCGCAACAGCACCAACGTCACCATCGACTTCTTGTACATCTCGGTCCACGTGTCGACCAGCTCATCGAGCCATTCGTCGGATTCGCTTGGGTGCTTCACCCTCAGTCCTCGAACCCGCGCTGGGCAATGCTGGCGATCGCGTGGATCGTCAGGCCGATCCCCCAGAAACCGGCCATGGCAAAGGTCGGCCCGAACCAACCCGAGTCGACCGGCAGGTAGTCGTGGCCCCGAAGCACCTCGCTGCCGGCCATTCCGAGGATCGCAGCGTGCAGTTGGAAGCTGGTGTTGACGACGGCATAGGTGGTGGCGTGAGCCACCAGCCGGGCGAATCGCACCTGACCCAAAGGCTTCCGCCGGGTGTAGATGAACGCGGCGTAGTACAGCGCTACCCCGGCGCTCAGCAACGTCGACATCATCCCGATGCGGTTGCCATCAATCACGATGACCAGCTGCAACAACGCGCACAGCAACGTCAGGCCCAGCACATACGGCAACAACAGACTGCGAGCGTTCAGCTCGGCAGGAACGGAGGACGATTGAGGCGAAGCGGTCGTGCTGGTCATACAGGTAGTGTACCTATGGTGCACTACCTGTCAACCACTTGCACGGCCGGAGATCTCACCTCGGGTCGATCCCCGCCTCTCTCCGAATGCTCGACACGGATTGGCCTTCGACACACCTGCTGCCGGCTCTCGCGGTCACCCACCCTCCGTCCAGACCGCTTCCCACGAGCGCACCTTCGTCGAGACCGAGCAGGAGTTCGTCAAGGTTCGAGACCAGGCCCGCAGCGATGGCGTGGCCAACGAGCCGCCCGACGACCGGGCCACCCACTCGAGCACTCGTGGGTACGTTGGGTACATGGCCAACCGTCTTGCCGACTCGACCAGCCCATACCTTCGCCAGCACGCCGCCAACCCGGTGGACTGGTACCAGTGGGGCGACGAGGCCTTCGCAGCTGCCTCGGAACGCGACCTGCCGCTGTTGATCTCGATCGGCTACTCGTCGTGTCACTGGTGCCACGTCATGGCGCACGAGAGCTTCGAGGACCCCGACGTGGCGGCGAAGATGAACCGACACTTCGTCAACATCAAGGTGGATCGCGAAGAGCGGCCCGATATCGACGCCATCTACATGGAGGCCACCCAAGCGATGACCGGCCACGGCGGCTGGCCCATGACCGTGTTGGCCACCCCCGACGGGCGGCCGTTCTTCTGCGGCACCTACTTCCCACCCGAGCCGCGGCAGGGAATGCCCGGGTTCGGCCAGCTGCTGGATGCCGTCGGCGAGGCATGGGGCGACCGTCGCGACGAGCTGGAGAGGCAGGCCGACCAGCTCGCCGAAGCCGTCCGCCGAGGCGTTCCGATCGAGCCCGACGGTGAGGCGCCCGACCTGGCGACCATCGACGATGCGGTGCTGTCGTTGGCCCGGGATGCCGACGCCGAGTGGGGCGGGTTCGGTTCGGCCCCAAAGTTCCCCCAGCCCTCCGCCATCGATCTGCTGTTGCGCCACGCCCGACGCACCGGCTCGGACACCTCCCTGTCCATCGCCCGCAGCGCCCTCGACCACATGGCCACCGGTGGCCTGTGGGACCACATCGGCGGCGGTTTCGCCCGGTATGCGACCGACCGTCAGTGGCTGGTGCCGCACTTCGAGAAGATGGCCTACGACAACGCCTTGCTGATTCCCCCCTACCTGCACGCCTGGCAGCTCACCGGAGATGACCGCTACCGCCAGATCGTCACCGAAACCATCACCTACCTGCTGGACGAGCTGCGCCTGCCCGCCGGCGGTTTCGCCTCCGCCCAGGACGCCGACAGCGCCGATCCGGCCGCCCCGGAGGGGCCAGGGGTGGAGGGGCGCTTCGCCACCTGGACCCCCGAGGAACTGGCCGACAGCCTGGGCGAGGACGGCGGCGCCAAGGTGGCGGCGTATTGGGGCATCACCGACGAGGGCAACTTCGAGGGCCGATCCATCCCCCATCGCATCGGGCACCTCGACGAACCCCAGCGGGATCCGGCGCTGGACGAGGTGCGAAGCCGGCTGCTGGCGGTCCGACGACGTCGCCCGCAACCGGGGCTTGACGACAAGGTGCTGCTGGAGTGGAACGCGCTCATCGTGTCGTCCCTGGCCGAGGCGGCGGCGGCGCTCGACCGGTCCGACTGGGCGGAGGCCGCCGTGGACGCCGCTGAGTTCCTGCTGGGCCATCTTCGCCACGACGATCGATGGCACCGGTCGTGGTCGGCGCAGTCGGCCCAGGCCTCCAACCGGGCGGTGGCCAACGACCTGGCGGCCCTGGTCGATGCCCTGGTGCGGCTGGGCGAACTCACCGGCGAACGACGTTGGGAGGAGACCGCCGCCGAGGTGGCCGACGAGTTGCTCGCCCAGTATCTGGACGAGACCACCGGCACGCTGTGGACCACGCCGCACGACGGCGAGGCGTTGGTGGCCCGCCCTCGCGACCTCAGCGATGGCGCCATTCCTTCGGCCAACTCGGTGGCCGCCGGAGCGCTGCTCCGCCTTGCCGCCGTCACCGGGGCCAGCCACTACGCCGCAGCCGGCCGCAGCATCATCGCTGCGATCACCCCGCTGGCCGCCGGCCGGGGGCTGGGGTTTGCTCGCCTGTTGGCCGCGGCTGAGAACGCTGCGCTGGGCCTCACCGAGGTGGTGGTCACCGGCGACCGGGCCGATCTGGTCGCCGAGGTTCGTCGGCACTGGCAGCCGGGCGCCGTGTTGGCCTGGGGTGAACCCGGCGAGAACCCGCTGTGGGAGGGCCGTCACGAGCGTGGCGAGGACGGGCGGGCATATGTGTGCCGAGGCTCGGTGTGCGCACAGCCCGCGTCCACTCCAGACGAGTTGCGCCACCAACTGGTGGGCCGCTAGCTCAGGCGGGCCCCAGAGGAGCCGGGGCGCCTTCGAAACGCCGGAATCGGCCGGTGAGTTTCCCGATCATCCGGAGGATCGGAAATCCGTGCTGTCGCCAAGGCCCTCGACCTCAGCCCTGGCAACGTCAGCTACCACTTCCCCCGTAAGGCGGACCTCATCGTTGCGCTCGGACACCAGCTCTCCGGGCGCAACGAGCCTTTGGGGGTGCTCGTGCCGAGCAACCTCACCGAGCTGCTCGAGCGCTTCCGCCAGGCCCTCCGCCATCAGTACGAACACCGAGGCGTCGTCGTGGCACCGGCCCACCTCATCGAGACCTATCCGGAGATGCGCCGCAGCTACCGGGCCGTCGAACGAACGCGCTATCGCCAACAGCGAGAACAGCTCCGGGCACTCGTCGACTTGGGCTCGCTCAGGCTTGACCCCGACGAGACCGAACGGCTGCTGGCGAACATCGCCCTCGTGGCCCGGTTCTGGTTGGCCGAGTACCGCACCACCCACTACCGACACGCCATCGACGAGGTCATCGACCACTACCTAGCGCTGATCGCAGGGCTCCTCGACCCGTACGCCTCGGAATCGGGAGCGGCCGAATTGACCCCGTATCTCGCCGCCATGATCAAGATCCCCGACGGCGAGCCGTAGCCCCCGCATGCCGCGACCGAGCAGGCGATCAGCACACCCGCCTGGCGGCGCGACCGACCCTCAGGCCGGGCGTCGGACGCCCGGCCTGAGGGTTCTCGCCAAGTGGAAGGTCGGCGGTGCGGCCGATCAGTTCCCCGACGCAGCGTCGAGGATCAGCTCGCGCTCGCCGAGGGGCTGCACGGGCCGGAAGTTGCCGTCGACAACCTCGGTGAAGGCATCCAGCTGGGCCTGCGACACCTCGATCGGCGTTTCCAGCACCTGCCACGACACACCCTCGGAGCAGGGAGGCGTCGTCAGCGAGCCACTGTACTGGTAGTAGGTCTGAGCGTCCGGGAGTGCGGCGCTCAGGTCGACGGTCGCACCGTCGACGACTTCGCCCTCCTCCGACACCTCGGTCGGGATGTTGTCGAACACCGAAGCCAAGGCCTCGTTCTCGGCCCCAACCTCAACCATCACGCCGACCACCGCAAGCTTCTCGTCTTCGGTCGAGTGCACGATGTGCATCTCGAGCGGGAACTGGCTGCCGTCGATGACGTGCTCGCTTCCGGCATGGAAGTGGAACTGCTTGACGGCGTACTCGGTGCCCTCCAGCTCGATCGAGTTGCCCGCTTCGGCCTCAACCTCGATGGTGTGGCCGTTGTTGAAGATGGAGAGCGGGATCTCGCCGTAGTTGAAGGAGATGTCGGCGATGTCCTCTGACGTGGCGCCGGTCAGGTCGATCGGCGACTGCTCGGTACCCGAGGAGCACGTGGCGTACTCATCGCCGAGCGAGCCCCAGTTGTCGGGCCCCTCCGCTCCCTCGTAGCTCCATTCGGGCTTCGGCGCTTCGGCCGCTGCAGTAGTTTCTGCGGCGTCTTCGGCAGTCGTGTCGGCTGCGGAATCGTCGGCTGAATCGTCGCCGCAGCCAACCAGAAACGGTAGTGCTGCTGCGACGACCAGGGGCGCCATGCGCCTCGTTCGTGCTGACATTGTTGAACCTCCTGGTTGGAATGATTCGCCCATTCGGACGAATCGGAATTTGAGAACGTAGGGCCATTCCGCACCCGGCAGCATCGGCCACTTTGGCCGATTCGTCGCGCACCGAGCTGCTCGCCCTCGTCGCTGACTGCCAGCGGATCGCCCGATCGTTCAGGTGGACCGACGCCGCCGACCCACGCACAGCGGCACGAATGAGGTGGAGCGCCGGTTCGTGTTGAGCTAGAGCGCCGCTCGGATGTCGTCACGCAAGGTGATGAGCTCGGGATAGTCCTCGAAGAAGGTCACCTTCTCGTCAACGACCTCCTCGCCTTGCGGTCGATCCTGCTTCACCACCCAATCAGCGAACGACTCTGCAAAGTCCTCGACGGGGTTGGTGGCTGCGTAGTCGGTGACGTACGTGGCCTCGTCAAAGCGATCCAGATTCGCTTCGCCCCCCTCGGCATTGAATTGATCCAACGTGTAGGCGGGCCAATACGCAGTGGCGAACGCGTGAAGGTAGGAGCCTTCCGGGGGGCATCCTGCACCCTCGATGGCGAAGATCTCGCAGCCCTCGACCGTCTCCGGCTCGATGGGAATCTGCGACGGGCGCAGGCTCACCAGGTGTGCGAACTCATGAATCATGGTTCGGTCCAGTTCCTCCGGCTCATCGTTCCCTGAGATGTCGAGGGCAAGGACGAATTGTTCAGGGTGCTTCTTGTTTCGATCGAGGATGCCGTCGAGCCCACCTTCAGGCGGGGTCCGAATTGCCACGTACCTCGTCACCTCGGGACGGATCTCGGCAGGAAACAACTCACTGAAGCGCTCGAACGGCGCCGACTCCTCAGCACCGGGGTCCCCAACCAGTTGGTCACCGTCGACGACGTAGTCGGCCGCCACATCGAGATCGTCGGAACCGAACACCTCCTCGATCGGTTCCGTGCCATCGTCTGCAGCTGGATCGGTGACGTCGGTGGACTCGTTGACAGCCGTCGTGTCGGCTGCGGAATCGTCGGCTGAATCGTCCCCGCAGCCGATCAGAAACGGTAGCGCTGCCGCGATGACCAGGGGCGCCAGGCGCCTCGTTTGTAGTGACATTGTTGAACCTTCTAGTCGGGATGCTTCGCCCATCCGGACGGATCGGAATGTGAGAACGTAGGGCCATTCCCACCCGGCAGCATCGGCCACATTGGCCGATTCGCTCTGTGGCGCCTCCGCAGAAGAAGGGGAGGTGGCGCAGGCCCGACCAAGGCGCGCGTGCGCGCCGCCGACCGGCTTGCGGTACCCCAAACCCGACGAGCGCGTCGACGCCTCAGACGCCCCAGACGGGCCCGCAGGGTCTCCCTAGCCGGTGAAGGCAGGGGTCAACGGCTCGGCGGCCACGGCGGGTGAGTCGTCATCGCTGGAAGGCGCACCGTCCGCACTCGATGGCGCATCGTCGTCTGAGGGCGCCTCGAGTTGGAGTGCGGCGAGACCGAGGTGCTCCCGGATGGAGGCGCGCAGCGCCACCAGCTCGGGGAACTGGTCGAAGAAGCGAAGCTTCTGATCGATGACCCGGTTGCCCGTCACCGGGAACTTGTAGTGCGGGTCGTTGTTCACGAAGCTCGGGCCGGTGGGTGCGTCCAGCAACACCCACTCGGCGAACGTCTCGGCCATGTCCTCTGCGGGGTTCGTCGCCGAGTAGTTGTTGGTCACGTACTTGTCGGGGCTGTAGCGAGCCACGATGTCGGCTTCTTCGGACGGGTAGTCCTCACCGTCGGTGACCCCGGGGTAGAACGCTTTGTCCCAGAGCCGCAGGTACGAACCCTCCTTGGGACACTCCTCACCACCGTCATACACGTCGCATGGGTCGCCCTTGGTGCCCGCCTGCACCGCCGAGGGGCGGAACTGCAGCAGGTGTGCGTACTCGTGAATCATCGTGCGGGTGAGTTCCTTGAACTCCACGGCTCCGCTGACATCCAGCGCCATGTACCGCTTGGACGGGTCCAATGCGCTGGTCTGAAGTGCGCCGTCGGTGCCGTTGGAGCCCTCCTGTCCGATACCCACCAGCAGGTCGATCTCGGGTCGCGAGGCGGCGGGAAACAGGTTGGCGAACCGGTCCCACACCTTTTGGGTGAGGGCGGGTATGGGCGTGTCGCCGTTGGGCAGGATCTTGTCACCATCGATGCGGTACTCCTCGATGATGTAGAGCGAGTCGTCGTCGACCTCGCCCGTCGTCAGCTCTCTGGGAGGCGACTCGACCGCAGCCTTGGCACCAGCCGGAACCGTCTCGGTGCTGGGAGCCTCGGTGGTGCTCGAGTCCTGAGCAGACGCCGCGGGAGCGAAGCCCAAGCCAGCCACCACGAACACGGCTGCGAGGGACAGGGCGGCCCGGCGCCACCAAGTCGGCCGAGCGGGAGTCTCGTCGGTTGTTTGCAGGCCTTGAACGTTCACAAGGAAGCTCCTCGGTGAGATCGAGGTGGATTCGAAGATAGAAGGATGTTATCAGAATGACCGGCCGTTGAACGGGTCCAGGGTCGTCGCACGGTCCTAGTTGGCGTAGCGGTCCAGGAACGCCGCCAGCTCGGAGCGGTGGACGACGGCATTGGGTGCGAACGTGCCCGGGGACACGCCGGTTGTGATCTTGGCCTCGACGAGCCACGACACCGCATCGTTGTAGTACGCGCCGGGAGAGACATCGCCAAAGGTGTGGGCCTGCGCCGGTGCCGGACTTCCGGCGAGCCGCCAGAGGAACGCCGCCATCTGGCCACGAGTGACCTTCTGGTTGGGCGAGAACTTGCCGGAGCCGGTTCCGTTGGTCACCCCGGCATCGGCCAGCCACGACGCGGCGTCGTGGTAGTAGGCCTTGGCCGAAACGTCGCCGAACGCGTGGATCTGAGCAGGTCCGGGCGTACACACGGTCCGCCACAGGAATGCAGCCATCTGCCCCCGTGTGACCGCCTGGTTCGGGCCGTACACGCCGGGACTGACGCCGGTCGTGATGGAGGAGGCCACCAGCCAGGACACCGCGTCGTTGTAGTAGGCGGCACCCGGCACGTCGCCGAACTCATGGGGAGCGGCCGGCGGGTTGGCCAGGCACGGGAACGCCGGCGTGGGCGCGACGGCCGTTCGCCAGTCGGGATCGATGTCGGCCGCCGCGTTGTCGGTGAGCGCAACATCACCTGCGCCGTCGGCGCCGATGCGGTGGACCTCCTCGTCGCCGCCAAGCTTGGAGACGAACACCAGGCGGGTGTCGTCCGGGGAGAATGAAGCATGAAGGTCATCCAGGGCGGCGCCGCCGGCTGCAGTGGCCGTGAGGTTCTTCTTGTCGGTTCCGTCCAGACGGCTGGTGACCACGTCGAGGGGGGCCGACCCGTCCGACGATCGACTGAATGCCATACGCTTCCCCAGGTTTCCCACGTCGGGCACCTGGTCGACCGCGGCCGATTCGAGGACGGGCGCCAGCCCGGTGCCGGACGGGTTCACCCGGTACAGATCGCCACCGAGCGAGAAGAACACCACGTTTGAGGCGCTCACGGCAGGAGCGGATGCCTCCTTTGCGGTGTCGGCGTGCGAAACCACCGCAGCCACACCGGTTCCGTCGGCATTCATGCGCCACAGCTCGTCGTGGCCGGCGACATTGCGGACGAACAGCAGCTGTGATCCGTCGGAGGTCCAGGCAGGCTGGGAGACCGCGTCGTCGATGGCTCCGGTGCGGTTGAACGGATTGGCACCGTTGGCATCCATGACCCACAGGTCGCTGTCGCGGGTCCAGGCGATGGACTGACCGTCCGGGCTCCATGCCGGGTAGCGGTCCGTCGCAGCATCATTGGTCAGCCGGGTTTGATCGCTGCCGTCGCTCTTCATGACGTACAGCTCCGCGTTGCCGTCGCGATCGGAGGAGAAGACCACGTCGGTACCCGGTGCGGTCACCGCGATGTTCCTCATGCAGCTGCGGTACGGCCCCGTCACGGGCGCCGCCGTCTGGGTACCGACCACGGCAACCCGAAGCGTGCCGTTGGCCTGGTTCAGGGCGGATACCCAGGTGGCGTTCGACGGCGTGTAGCTGAGGCCGGCCTGGGGAGGCGAGGCGAACAGCAGGTTGTCGCCGGTGGAGTCTCGGAGCTCGAGAACGAACTGGTTGTTCTGGAAGGTGCCCCCATTGCCCCTGGTCCAGGTGAAGGTGGGGGCCGGGTCGAGGGTGGAGACGCTCGAGACGGGCGGGGTGGCCAGCTTGGGGGCCACGTTCTGGCCGGAGAACACACAGCTCACGGGATCGGCCGCACCGACGCCCCCGACGGCAAGCAGTCGGTAGGCGTCCGACAGCGTGCCGGGGTCGTTCGTTCCGCCTGCGATGAGCCGGTCCCACACCACCTGGTCGCCCAAGGCCACGTTGTCCAAGCCGTCGGCGGGGGTGTCGTAGAGGTCCCACAGCACCGACATGACCGTGTACTCGTTGTCCTCACCCAGGGTCCCCCCGGTTTCGAGGTTGTCCGTCACGATCTGGTCCTCAGTGTCCTGGTACAGCGTGTCGCCGGCGTTGGGAACGTTGAGGGCGGCAGCACCCATGATCTGCAGGAGCGAGACGGCGAAGTAGGTGGGCCACCCCTCACCGAATGCCAGCGGAACCCCGATGGCCTTGCTGCCCCTGCTCACCGACAGGTTGTCCTCGCTGCTGTGGGAACCGCCTGGGTTGTTCTCGATGTCCAGTTCGTTGGCCACGAAATGGCCGTACTCGTGCAACATCACGTCCCAGTCGAAGCGATCCAGGCTGAGCACGTGCAGCTTGTCCCGGTCGTAGAACGACCCGTCGGGGTCGGGGTACACCACGTCGAGGAATCGAAGCCCCCCGGGCACCCGGGTATCGAGATACTTCGTGCCCAGATACATGGCGTTCTGCAGGGAGAACGCGGTGTTGTTGTCGGTGGTGTTGTTCGCCGTCAGGTTGACCGTCAGCTCGGTACCCGTCGGGACCTCGTGGGTCACCGGGCTCTGGATGTGCTGGTTGCCGACGTTGAAGTCCTCACCGGCCGCCAACACCCGCACGAAGACGTCGCGATTGCCCTGCCCCGCGCCATCGTTGTTGTCGACCGAGGCCGAATAGGTGCCGTCGAGCGCCGTGGTGACCGTGGTCACCAACTCCGACGGGGTGCCGGTGGGAGGTTGCTCGTCGTCTCGGATCTGCACCGGAGCGAACGGAACCGGGTGCTTTCCTCCGGCCGAGTCGGTCCACTGCACAGTGCCGGAGATGCAGACGCCCGTGCACGCGTTGGCCGATGCCATCGTCACCTGAGCACCGGTGGCACCCAGGATCGTCTCCCTGAGCGCCTCAGCCCGTCCGGCGTCGACCTTGCCGGTGGTCTCCAGATGCTCGACCTTGCGCAAGCGGAGGTCCTGTTCCCCGGTGTCGCTGACCAAGGTGACCCCGTCGAAGTTGGCCACCCACACCTGGTCGCTGGCCGCGTGCGTCTGGCCGGAGGAGTCCAAGGTGGACATCGTGGCCGACAACGTGGACATCGCGTCCGGCGCCACGGCCTCGCGGGCCAGCGCGTCGACCGAGCCCGCTGATCCCTGCTCGTCGACGTCCACCTCGAATCGGGTGGCCGTAGACGACGGCCCGACGGAAGCCGGAGACGACGGCGCGCTCACGTCTGCGCCGTTGGCGGCCACGCTGACCGACGCGTCAACAAAACCGGACTGCGGATCGGTGACGACGCGAACGCTGTCGGCGCCGTCTTCGAGAGCGGCTGCATCGATCTCCACCGACCCCGGCGAGAAGGGCTTGACCTCCCGGTCTGGGGGGCCCGCCTGGGCAGCGCCCGACGGAGGGGGGGTGGCGTCCTCATGGGCGGAGGCAATCGGCGCCCCAGCCACGCTTGCGAGCAGCACCGCTCCGGCGGTGACGCCGGCTGCCAGCCGGCCACGGCTCAAGGGACTGTGTGGCTTCATGGTGGGAACTCCTGGAACGGAAGCGATCCGAGAATCGGGATGCGCGATGGCTGTCGAATCGCGTCGGGGTTCGGTGACGCGGCGGCGTGACGATAGGTCTCCCGCGCAGCGTCGCCATCGGCCAGTGAGGGTGAAAAGCCGCCCCGAAGGACGCGCGGTCACGCCGGGAGGAGGTGTCGCTGCCGCGCTTCGGCGATCGCCTCGGATCGATTGGTCACGCCCAGCTTGCGGTAGATGGATGCCACCTGAGTCTTCACCGTGGCGCGCGACACGAACAGCAGGTCCGCAATCTCGGCCAACGTGTGGTGGGTCGGCAGAAGCTCAAGCACCCGAGCCTCGGCGGCGGAGACAACCCGCTGTCCGGGCGACTGCGCGTCCGGGGGTCGCAGCAGCGCTTCCGCCAAGTGCAGGTGGTCGCCCAGCAACACCGCCTGGGGCATCTGGTCGACTAGTGGGCGGGCGGCGTCGAGGTTGGCAGCGGCCTGCGCTCGGTCGCCCAAGGCGAGGTAGGCGTGGGTGAGGAAGGTGCCCGTAATCGCCTGCACCCGCAGGTGGCCGGGCCCGACCTGGTCGCGCATTCGCAGCGTGCGCTCCACCGCCTGAAGCGCCGCCTCCCGGCTTCCGTGACGGGCCTCTATCATCGCCGACGACGCAAACACCACAGCCACCAGCGGACCGTCCACGATCCCGTTGTTCTCGATGGCCATCCGGGCTTGTCGGCACAGGTCCGTCGCCCCGTCGAAGTCGCCGCGGCCCTCAGCCAGGATCGCCGAGTACGCGCATGCGATCGAAGCGATGGCCGGAAGGTGACCAGAGAGGAGCCGACATCTCCTCAACAGCTCCAGTGCCTCGTCCGACGACCCCAGCAACATGAGCCGGAGCGCCGTAATGAGCTCGTCGAGCAGCTCCCATTGCCCGGTTCCGCTCATCTGGGTGGAGGGCGGAGAGCCTGCCGCTTCCGGCACCGACGACCCGGCGGCAAACACCCCACGGGACGCTCGAAGCGCCGCCACCATCTCCGCATCGCCCTCGGCTGCGGCAGCCGACGCCAGCTCCAAGGCTTCCAACGCCAACTCGTACTCGCCGCGATCGATATGGCCCCAGGCGAGCACCAGCAGCAGGCGAGGCGAACCGGCGATCTCCTCCACATCAAATCGGTCGATGAGATCGCGAACCGTCGACCCATGGCCCCGCGCCACGAGGTGGATGACGCGGTCGAACAACAACGAGCTCGCCCGCTGCCTGAGGCCGGCCTCCAGCGCATGGAGTATCGCCCGGTCGGCGTCGTCGTGGTCGAGGTACCACTCGCTGGCTCTGGCGTGGATGCCCGACGCATCGAGGTGGCCGTCGGCGAGTAGCCGGCGCTTCAAGAAGTCGGCGAACAGGTGGTGGAAGCGGTACCACGTCCCAGTGCGGTCCAAGGGGACGATGAAGAGATTCCCAGAGCGAACGAGTGCCTCAATTCGCTCGCCGCTGCCGCTGCGAGCCAGGGCTGCATCGCACAAGGGTCCACCAAATCGCCCAAGGAGCGCTGCCCCCATCAAGAGGTCGACGTCGGCCGCGTCGAGCGTGACCAGCACCTCTTCGTTGAGATACTCGACAACCAGCTCGTCCGATCCGCCGAACTCCGCCGGATCGACCCCCTGCTTGAGCGCCAACGCTGCCAGGGAGAGGCCCGCTGCCCACCCATCGGTGCGAGCAACGAGTCCCTCGATGTCACGCCCGTCGAGCGACAGCCCCGCGCGATCAAAGAGCTCCACCGCCTCGTCGCCGGTCACCACCAGCTGCTCCACCCCGACATCTGCAACGTTGCCGGCGGCGCGCCGCCGACCCAACCCAATCGATGGCGATGCGCGGCCGGCGACCACCAAGTGCGACCCACGTGGAACATGTTCGGCCAGCCGTTCGATCACCGCCAGGCTTCTGGGGTCGTGGACGAGATGAACGTCGTCGAGCACGAGCACCATGGGCGTGGTCACGGCGGCGAACATCTGACCCAAGACCGGCAGCATGGCGGGGATCTGGAGGTGCCCGGTCGCCAGGAGCGCTCTGCGAGCGCTCTCGTCCAGGGCGGTTGCGGTGCTCATCGATGCCAGCAGCCCCCGCACCAGCCTCACCGGGTCGTTGTCGAACTGGTCGAGTTCCAGCCAGGCGAACGGGCGATCGTCGGCGTGGGCCCATTGCGTCAAGAGTGTGCTCTTGCCCCAGCCCGCCGGAGCCGTGACGCTGATCATCGGTGACGTCGCGGCACGGAGCGCCTCCACCAGGCGGCGGCGCGGGACCCACGCCGATGACGGCTCAGGGACCAGACGCCGAGCCGGGTCGGGTCTGAATGCCTCGAACGCGACGACCGTGCCGCGCTCGTCCTGGTCCCCGCACGCGTCCATCGGCGAAACCCTAACCCGGCTCGGAGTTCACCCCCCAGGCCGGTTTGCTGTCACGCACCTCGTTCTCCGAGGGCTCCATGCGCAGACTGAGGTGTCGCCCTTGGTGACCGCGCCTGACCACGACGGCCCCTCCAGCCAGTGCTCGTCGGGCTCGGCCCTCACTCACCACCGATGACCTTGTTCACCAGCGGATGTGTCGCCGAGCGCCCCGACGCCCCGGATCAGCCGGTGAAGGCAGGAACCAGCGGCTTGGCAGCCGCCACGGTCACCTTGGGTGCGTCGTCGTCGGAGGGCGCGTTGTCCTTGCTGGAGGGCGCGTTGTCGTTGCTGGATGGCGGGTTGGTAGTGCTGGTGGGCGGAGCCTCGAGCACCAGCTGGTCGAGGCCGAGCACGCTCCGGATGTGGGCCCGCATCGCCACCAGCTCGGGGAACTGGTCGAAGAAGCGAAGCTTCTGATCGACGACCCGGTTGCCCGTCACTGGGAACTTGTAGTGGGGGTCGCGATTCACGAAGCTGGGGCCGGTGGGCGCGTCCAACAGGAGCCACTCAGCCCAGGTCTCGGCCATGTCCTCAGCGGGGTTGGTGGCCGAATAGTTGTCGGTCACGTACTTGTCCGGGGTGTAACGAGCGGCGACATCCGCCGGTTCCTGGGGATAGTCGTTGTCTTTCACGCCCGGGTAGAACTTCTGATCCCACAGCCGCAGGTAGGAGCCGGCCTTGGGGCAGGCCTCACCACCGTCGTACACGTCGCAGGGAGCGTCCATGGTTCCGGGAACCAACGCAGAAGGCCGGAACTGCAGCAGGTGGCCAAACTCGTGGGTCATCGTGCGGGTGAGTTCCTTGAACTCGACCTCGCCGCTGACGTCCAAGGCGAGATAGCGCTTGCTGGGGTCCAGCGCGCTGGTCTGCAACACGCCGTCGGCGCGTCCGGGGGAAAGCGTCGTGTCGATTGCCACAAACAGGTCGATCTCCGGGCGCGTCGCGGCGGGAAACAGCGCGGCGAACCGGTTCCACACCTTCTGGTGTTGTGCGGGGATCTCGGTGGCACCGTTCGGCGCGATCTTGTCGCCGTCGATCCGGTATTCCTCGACGACGTAGATGGTGTCGTCCTCGACCTCGCCGGTGGTCAGCTCCCGCGTCGGGGACCCGAGCGCCGCCAACTCCCCGGTTGTCGGTTCGACCGTCGGCGAGTCCTGGGCGGACGCCGGCGGGACGAAACCGACACCCAGCACCATGGTGGCGGCGGCGGTGACCAGACCGAGGCGACGTATCCGGGATACGCGGCGCGACTCGCCCAAATCAGGGCTCAACGGGTTCGCATTCACGTGCAGGCTCTTTTCTCACAGCCGAACCAGCTCCGGCGACTTCCACGACGATAGCACCGGCGCCGGCGCATGCACGAGGTTTCACCGCACTCGTCGAGGGTTCACCGACACATGGCCGGACCTACCGGACGGGACGCAGGCGCCGCCGGATGGCGAGGAGGATGGCGCCCCCCACGATGCCCATGGCAGCCAACGCTGCGACGGCCAACGGGTTGGAGCCGGTCGCCGGGAGCCGACTGGGTGCGGCCCCGCTCGTGTCGGTCGCCGCCAAGCGGCTGGGCGCCGCCCCATTGCTGGCCGTGGCTGGCGTCTGAGCGGTGTCGGTTGGGTTGACCTGACCGGTCGTCGCCGACGGGGCCGTGGTTGTTGGGTTGGCCTGATCTTTCGTCGCCGACGGGGCCGTCGTCGTCGGGTTGGCCTGACCGGTCGTCGGCGGCGGCGTGGTCGTGCTGTCGTCTGCGGCGACAGCACGGAACGCGATCGACAGTCGATCCCCGGCGCCCAACACCCGTGACTCGTTGCCGCCAACGAGGGTGAGCCCGGCGGGGACGGTGTCTGGGTTGACCGTGATGGTGTAGCCAGCTGCGTCAGAGGGCAGCAGGTCACCGAAATCGTAGGAGCCGTCGGCCCCGGTGACGACCGTCCGATCGACGGGGTTCCCCTGAATGTCAGTGCCCGTCAAGCGGATCTCGGCGTTGGCAATGCCGGGCTCGCCCGGGTCCTGTCGGCCGTTGCCGTTGGCATCGTTGTACAGGATGCCCTTGATCGTCGCCGGCTCAAGGACGCCGAACGGTTCGACCACGGTGTCGGTGCCAGCCACCACACTGACGGTTGAGGCCTGTGGCGTGGAGTTGATCGAATACTCGGCGGGCACGGTCGATGCGTCGACGGCAACCTCGTAGCCGGTGCCGTCCGATGGCGGAATGTCGGCGAATGTATATGTGCCGTCCGTCCCGGTTACGACGGTTCGGCGGATGAGGTTTCCGTTCACGTCGGTGCCAGTCAGCGTCACCTTGACTCCGCCGAGGCCGGCCTCGCCGCGGTCGACCGTTCCGTCGGCGTCGGGGTCAATGAACACCTGGCCGGTGACGTCGGCGCCCGAGAAGACCCCGAAGTCCAGGTCGGCATCGGCGGACCCTGAGGTCGGGGTGATCGTGTGGCTCGACGCCGTGGTGATCTCCCCCGAACCGGGTGGAAGCGTGGATCGGTCGACCTTGATGGCGTAGCCGTCGGGGCCCGAGGGCGGCAGGCCGGCGAAGTCGTAGCTGCCGTCGGGGTTGGTCACGGTACTCACCAAGACCTTGTTGCCCTTGCCATCACGCCCTTCCAGCGTGACGGTGACGCCACCGATTCCGGCTTCGCCGCTGTCCTGGGTGGCGTCGCTGTCGAAGTCGGTGAACACCGTCCCGCTGGCCGCAGCCGGCGCATACACGCCCATGGGCGCCACCGACCCTTCGCTGCCGCTGGTCACTGGGACATCACGGGTGAGCGGTGTGCTGGGGGTGCGGATACCGGGCGGCAGGGTGTCGGTGTCGACCGCCACGGCGTACCCATCGGGGCCGGACGGCGGCAGCTCAGGGAAGCTGTAGGTGCCGTCGGGATTGGTGACGGTTTCGAAGGCAACCAGGTGACCTTGCGCGTCCAAACCGCTGACGGTGACACGCACGCCGCCGAGGTCGCGGTCGGTCGCCTCGTCGGTTCCGTCCGCGTCCACGTCCTCGAACACCGACCCGGAGAGCGAGCCGGGAGCGGTGAGCCCGAAGGGTGTGGCCTCGGTCGTCTGCCCGCTTCCGACCACCAGCGTATCGTTGGTGGCGGTCGAGACCCCGGTGAACTGACTGGGAACCGTGGTCTCGTCAAGCGTCACCGTGTAGCCCTCGTCGTCGGACGGAAAGAGGTCGCCGAAGCTGTAGCTTCCGTCGGACTTCGTGGTGGTTTCGAGGGTGACGGGGCGACCCTTCGCATCGGTGCCGGCCAACGTCACTCCGACGCCGCCGACCCCTCGTTCTCCGTTGTCGACGTCCCCATCGCCGTTGCTGTCTGCGAAGACCCGACCGTCGATGGCCGCCGGCTGGGCGACACCCATGGGGTTCAGCGGGGTGTTGTCCCCGGCCGCCACGTCGACGTTCTGGGTCAACGACGTGGTGTCGAAGGTGTACTTCGACGGCACGGTGTCGCGATTGACCGTGATCGAGTAGCCGTCGGGGCCGGAGGGCAGGAGCTGCCCGAAGCTGTAGGACCCATCGGGATTGCTGGACACGGTGACCGACACCTCCTTGCCGTTGACGTCGGTTCCGGTGATGGTCACCTCGACGCCGCCGAGTCCGTCGTCGCCGCCGGCCTCGTCGTCGCCGTCGGCGTTGTGGTCGACGAACAACCGGCCCCCGGCGGACGCTGCCGCGTCCTCGACGATGCTGGCGGTGTCGTCATCGGTTGGCGAATCGGCGTCGGGCAGCACAACGCCGTGACCGTCTGCCGGAGTGCCGGACACGGAGGCGGTGTTCGTCAGGTTGGTGGTGGCCGAACCCGGAACCGACTTCGTCGCGCTGGCGCCGGCGTCGAGATCACCCACGGCGAACGGGCTACCGGGCAGGTCGGGGTCGGTGATGCTGACGTTGACCAGCTGGGTGTCACCGGTGTTCTTCACCGTGAAGCACCAGACGATCGCATCGTCAACGTCGTCGAGCGAGTGGATCGTCTCGACACCGGGGCAGGAGTCCCCGTCGTCGCCGAGGAGCACGGTCTTTTCGATGGAGATGCCGGGCGAGACCACGTCGATCTCGGCCGTGTCCTCATCGGTCGGCGGTGTCACCTTGGGGTACACGCCACCGTTGTCGTCGGACGGGGCCGCCGAAGCGCTGGCCGTGTTGGTCAGGTCTGCGGTCGCCGTGCCCGCCACCGAGATGGAGGCGGTGCCGTCGGGGGCAATGGTCCCCGGGACGGCGAACGGGCTGCCCGGCAGGTCGGGGTCAGCGACGCTGGCGTTGGTCAGGTGGGTGTCGCCGGTGTTCTTCACCGCGAAGCACCAGGTGACGGGGTCGCCCTCGTCGACGGTTGCCAGCTCGGTTCCCGGGCATTCCGTTCCCGCGACGACGGTCTTGGCAAGCGTCAGCGACGGGGCGACCGTATCGACCTCGGCGGTGTCGTCGTCGGTGACCTTGGGCAGCCCGGGAACGGGGGTCCCCTGTAAATCCGCCGGTGAACCCGTGGCTGTCGCCGTGTTGGTGAGGTCAGCCGAGGACGTTCCCTCGGCATAGGTGCCGCCGGTGTGATTCGGGGCGATGGTGCCCGCAATGGTGAACGGGCTGCCGGGCAGATCGGGGTCGGCGACCCTGACATCCGCCAACGGGGTGTCCCCGGTGTTCGTCACGGTGAAGCACCAGGTAACGTCGCCGCCCCCATCAATGGTTGCGATCTCGGTGGCCGTGGCGCACGATGCACCACCGTCGTGGCCTGCGTATGCGGTCTTCGCCAGCTTCAGCTGTGGGTCGCGCACTTCGTACTCGGCGGTGTCCTCGTCGCCGGGGGGTGTGGCGCCAGGGATGGGGTTGCCGTCCGGGTAGACCGGGCGCCCAGTGACCGCTGCGGTATTGGTCAGGTCGGCGCTGCCGGCGGCGCCCTCCACGAAGATGCTCGTTGAAGCGCCCTGAGCGAGTTTGCCAGTGATGGCGAACGGGCTTCCCGGCAGATCCGGGTCGGAGATCTCCACCTGGTCCAGGTCGGTATCACCGGTGTTGGTGACGGAGAAGCACCACGTGACGTCATCGCCACTGCGTATCAGCGCCGTTTCGGCTCCGGCACATCCGTCGCCGTTGTTGTGTCCGGTGTACACGGTCTTGGCCAGCGTGACCTTAGGGGTGAAGCACTTGCCGACGGGGTCGGCAATCACGTCGAACGAGCGGGTCGAGGTGTCCTCCACCGGACCGGTGCCGATCTTGAACGTCGCGTTGTTGTGGGCCACCGTGTCGACACACGGGTCACCGACGGTCTTGGTCTGATAGCAGAACTGGACGCCGGTGGCCGTCGCATACTCGATGGTGATCATCGGGGTGGTCGCCGGGTCTTCCAGCGGAGTACGGCCAGGTGCCATCGAACCGTTGATCTCGTACGAAAGCGTGTCGACCGACTGGGCGTCAACCCCCGAGAGGTCGAGCGACAGCTCCCCGTTCTTGGGATTGTACGTGCCGACGGTAGCGCTACCGTCCTTGATGGTGACGGTAAACCCGACCCAGTCGTTGGGATCGAAGTTGGTGGTCGTGGACTTCGTCCACGCGAGGTCCTGGGGCACACCCGTGCGGCAGAACGACCCGGAGAACGTGTTGCTGCCCGACGCTTCCACCAATCGTGGGATACAGGGCGCGTTGCCCAGGTCGTCGAAGCTCCAGAGCACGTTGGCGTCGCCCAGCGACCACCAGCAGCCGGTGCGGGTGTCGAGGCGGGCGCCGTAGTCCGTTGTCGAAATGCTTCCGGGGCGGATTCGTCCGCCGTCACCCACGTAACCATCGCCGGGCGCGGTGTCGATGTAGTTGAGGTCGCCGCTGGTGCTGGGCGTCGTGCAGAAATCACCCGTGCCCCAATCCCAGCACACCTCGTTGTTGAGCGGGTAGGTCGAGAAGTAGGTGCGGTTCAGGTCGGGGTGTTTCATCTGTGAGATCACACCGGACGAGGTCCCGTTGTAGTGGATCTTGTTGTAGAGCGCGTTCGGCACGCCGTTGACGTCGTTCGGCCCGTCGGCGATCTGGGACCCGTCCACCAGGCTGTTGCAGCCGGCGGTGTTGGTGTACGACGTCTGGCAGACGGCGTTCGGAGTGCCCCCTGCGTCGTAGCGGAAGTAGATGTCCCAGATGTTTCCGTTGTTCGAGGACATCGCCTTGCCGTCCGGGTTGCCGGAGCTGTCCGCCCATCCGGCACACGTAGCTGCGGTTGTGGTGTCAAAGCAGCTCACCCGAACTCCGGCGACCTGGGTGGGCGTTTCGGTGCTGACGCCGTACGCCCATGCGTAAAACAGCTTGCTGCCCAGCAGCTCCCCGGCACCGATGCCGTTGGCGGCCACGCGTGGGAAGGTTGCGTCGTTGCGCATGTTCTTGGGCCACGAGCCGGCGCAGGTCGCCCAGGTGGAGCGATTGACACACTGCACCTCTTGGTGGCTCGTCCAGCTGTACATGTTGTCGCCGACCACGAACGGCCCCCCGACAAAGGTGTGGCTCTGGTTGCCGCTTGCATTCGCGAATCCTGCAGGGTGCGGGAAGGTGATGTAGGGCTGGTCGGCGCAGTTGGTGCGTGCAACCAGGTCCCAGCAGCCGAGCCCGTAGGTGTAGGCCGGGGTGCCGGCGACGATGCCCGCCTGGTAGAGCCGCGTGCCGATCACGGTGGCACCTTCGGCGGGGTTCGGCGACCACATCCGGCCGGACACGCCGCCCGAGTTCACGGTCATCGCAATGGGATATCCGGCGCACACCGCCCCGGTGTCGGGGTCGATGCACTGAATCGTGCCGTCCGTGTGGTGGTACGTGAAGTAGATGCGACCGTCAGATCCGAACAGCGGCACGTAGCCATCGCCACCGCCCTGGCCGCCGTTGAGCGTCTTCGACGTCGGCTTGGTGGAGATGACGAAGCCCTTGCCCTTCGGGACGATCACCGGAGCGTTGAAGTCGATCTGGTTGTTGCCCGTGATGGTCGGCGTCCAACCGGGCGGCTGCTGCACCGATTCGGGGATGATCTTCAGGTTCGAGGTGGTGGTGTCGGACACCTTGCCGTCGGTCTGGATGGTGTCGGATTCGTTCTTGTAGTTGATCGTCCAGTCGATCAACGTGTTCTCAAGGGTCTCCGTTGTCGAGCCTGCGGGTGATTGGGCCACACCGGACTTCTCGATGTCGTTGGCGGGCTCCCCTGCCGATGCGGGCAGGTAGGGCAGGACGCCCACCCCAACCACCAACGCGGTGAGCGCGAAGAGCGTTCGGAGGTGAGACTTGAAAGCGGCGGCAACCATTGGCGAGGGCCTTTCAACCGAGACGTGAAGCGTCGTTGACTCCACCTGTCGGGATGGTTCCCCTGAACTTGAGACAAATAGGCCTGCCGACGTGCCATTTGGCATGGCCTCAACCCATTTCGATCCCCAGCCGCTCGTCCGATCGGGCGGACTCCCAGGCCCGAAGGCCCGTGCCGTGAGGCGCCAACTGGACACCACCCGATCGATGCGTCGGAGGCTCCGTCGTGCGCGACGGAGCCGACGAGCCGTCAGCCCCGGCGACGACCTTGAACCACGCGCCCAGCGACGACCAGCAAAAATGCCGCGATCACCAGCGACGCGATGCTCAGCCCGGTCTTGGCAAGGGTCTCGGCCGAGGTGGGCGATTGATCAGTGCCCGCCACCTCAGCGTTGGCCGTGGTGTCCGTCGGAGCGACCGACACCGTCACGGCCGTTGGGCTGGTCCCCCCGGGCGGGAGATTGGTCGCCGACGCGGGCCCCGTGGTCGACGTCGTCGACGTCGCGGACACAGCCGTCAGGGGGCTGACGCCGCTGGGATCGGTGGTCGGCGACGGCGCTGGCGTGGTGGACGAGGCCGGCGCCGTGGTTGAGGCAGGCGTCGTGGTTGACGTGGTGGAGGTCGACGTGCTGGAGGTCGAGGAGGTCGTGGTCTCGGGTGGCGGCTTGGGCAGGACTGACGCAATGTCGTGGTCGTCCTCGTCGCCTCCGCCATTGTCGATCTCGTCATCAACCAACGGATCGCCCGGGTCGGTGTCCGGCGTCGAGTCCTCGTCGGTCACCGCGTTGCCGCCGCCGTCGAGTGCCCGGCTGATCTCGGCCATGTTGTCCCAGCGGGCGGCCGCGCCGGTGATGAGCAGGTTGATCGTGATCGGGGTTGAGGCGCCAACGGCCAACGGACCAGGGATGGTCATCGCGGCCGTGCTCGCGCCGGTGAGGGTCCAGCCGTCGTTGCCCGATGCCGCCAGCGTGGTGTCGGCCGGCAGGTAGTCGGTCACGGTGATGTCGGTGGCAACGGTCTCCCCCTGGTTGAAGACTTCGACGGTGAACGGCACCACGTCACCGACCGAGACCAACGTGGCCGAGGTCGTCTTGCGCAGCGCCAAGTCGAACTTGGTCACGAACCCGAAGTCGAAGGTGTGGTCGTCGTCACCCGGTCCCCCGGTGGTGAGCGACACTTCCGGGAATCCGCCCGGTGGGCTGATGCCGTCAGAGTCGGTGTCGTCCAGCAGTGGGTCCGGCGCACCGGCGTTGGGTTGGGTCGGCCGGTACTTGGCCAACGGACCCGCACCCGCGTAGTCACCCGGCTCGTCGATGGCGATGCGATAGTCGGTGTTCGGCTTCAGCTTGCCGCCGTCGACGTTGGCGTCGTTGAAGTAGTACTCGCCTTCGGAATCGGTGACTGCGGTGCCCACCAACGTGTCCCCCTCGTAGAGGTGCACGGTGACCCCACCGATGGGGGCCTCATTGGGGTCCTGTTGGCCGTCGCGGTCGACGTCCAGCCAGACGCGGTTGCCGATCTCCAACGGCGCCGGCTCCAACAAGGCCTCGATGTCGCCGATGCCGTCGGCCTTGGCGAATGAGCCAGCCCCCACATCGGAGTTGTAATACGGATCGTTGGTCAGCTCGGCCCCGTTCAGCGCCACCCCATCGCTGTTGTTCTTCTTGGAGTAGCCACCTGCATTGACGTTGCCGGCGGTGTCGAAGCCGGTGGCCACGATCTGCGCGAACCCGGGAACCTGCTCGGTGGCACCCAATGAGGTCTGATCGTGGAAACCGGCCAGATCGTCCTCGTAGAACTCGCCGTCGCCGGGACCCTGGTTGTTGCCCACCCCGCTGCCGGTGCGGGCGCCGCATGATCCATTGGATTCCAGCGTCCACCCGGTAGCAGGGGTACCGCAGGCCCGCAGTAGCTCACCGCCGCTGAACTGCTCGAAGAGCGTCGCGTTGTTGGTGTCGTTGCTGCCTGCGCCGCTGGAGGTGAGGTCGCCGTTGCGGTCCTTGATCGCCAGGCTCAGGTCACCGTTGGAGTCGAACTCGATGTCGGACGCCGTCGGTTGCGGGTCGTGTGTGCGGTTGTCGCCGAAGGGCCCAGGTCCGTCGTCCTCCCAGTTGTCGTTCCACGGATTCCACCGAGCGTCCAGCATCGCCGGCGGGAACGTCGTGTTGAGGACGAGCCCCCGGTTGGGGTAGTCCAGCGACGCCTCGAACGCGGGGGACGCTCCGAAGGTGCCCGCAGTGGTGTCGTAGCGGTATACGTACGCCCGCAGGTCGCCTTGCGCCGGGCCGGTGCAGGTGAGGGTCACCCAGAGGGCCCCCTCGCCGGTGTCGAGGCCAAACGGGCGGACCTGATCGTCGGTGCAGCCCTGGGCGGCTCCGGGAAGGTCGAGCGGAAGCGGAATCTCCGACGGCGTCCCTGCGCTGGGAGCGCCACCGACCGACGCCGGCGCGTTGATGGGCACCTCGTAGACGCTGCGCCGGTAGAGGTTGACCGCATAGAGGGTCTGGAGATCGCCCGACAGATCGATGTCGCCCAGGCCGATCTTGTGCACCTGGGTGAAGGCGGGAGCGTCGTAGAGCCAGTCGTACCCCGGCAGGTCGCGGTCGCCCGCGGTGGCAGCGACGCCCCGCGGATTGGTGCCCACATCCGGGATGCGCACGAACAGGGAGGCGTCGGGGTCGGCGGCGTCGCCCGCCTTTTCGATCTGGGTCAGGTAGATGGCGCCGAGGCCGCTGGGGCCAATGGGCGCATGCCGCTTGAACAGCGCTGCGGTCAACACCTGTCCGGCGCCGTAGGTGGCGGTGCCCCACACGGTTCCGGTTTGGCCGACGGTCGCCTGGATGCGTTGGTCACTTGCGGCGGTGCCGTAGCCGGGGGTACCCGTCGTGCCGTAGTCGAGCGACACCAGCGAGGGCGAGTCGGGGCCCACCAGCACGTTCTGTTGGTACACCTGTCCGCGGTGCACCGGCACCACCAGCTCCGGGCTGTCCTGGCTGTAGTCGCCGGGCCGGGCGATGCCGAAGTGGGCCTGCCCGCCGTTCTCCTTGAACTGCACGGTGGTGCCACCGTTGATGGCACCCGGCGCCGCGTCGATGCCCTTGCGGGTCGTGCGGAATCCGGTGGGCATGGTCAGCTCGAGCCGCACCTGCGGGCCGGCGCCCGGGCCGGTGTACGCCAGCGAGTAGGCGCCGCCCGGCCCCGATACGGCGGTGCCTGCGACGGCACCGGTGTCGTCATAGGCCGTAATGGTCGCACCGACATAGCCGACGTCGGTTGCGGCCGTGGTGGTCACGGCCGAGTCCAAGTCGCCATCGCCGTTGTAGTCGCGAAACACCGTGCCGGTAATGGTGCCCGACACCGCTGCACCGGCATCGGATGAGGGCAACGTGGCCACCAGGCTCAGGCCGAGTGCCAGCATGGCCGCTGCGCCGAGGAGGCTGAGCGCAATTCGGCCGGTTCCACCGGCAAGTCCCGGGAATCCCCGCCGGCGGACATCGCGTTGCCGGGAGATGATCATCGGGTTGAGATCCATTCGGTATTTGAACGCCTCGTGCTTACCAGCCCCCTTGGAGTCGAGTCGAGGGACTGGGCAGAACTACCCGGAGCGGCAACCAAACCACGACGCAATGGGCGTCATTTCAGGTCATTTCACGGAACGAACCCTTGCACGTAGTGAACCCCACGTCACCAGACGTGCGAGCCCTGGCGTGTGGGCACCCGGCCAGGGTCGGATGGTTCGGACGATCAGGGAGAAAGCTGGTTCAGCTCGATCACGGTGGCCGGGTCAGGGGTGGCAATGGTGACGGAGCGCTGGTCGGTGAAGGTGAACGAAGCCTCACCACCAAAGCCGCGGAGGCGTCCGACGAACCGCAGCAGCGTGCCCTCGTCCTCGCCGATCCAGTACTCGGCCACCGGGGAGCGATACACCACCACCGCCAGCTCGCCAACCGCCGCCGTGCGATCGAAGACTAGGTCCTGTTGCTCGAGGAGCTCAGGGTTCTCGGGCCGGGTTGCGGCGAGGCTGACCAGCAGGGCGATGAGCTGGTCGACGGGGCGCGCCGCGTCGGGTGTACGCCGAACCCACTGAACACCGCCTCGTCCGGACACCTCGGCCTGACGCACCTGGTCGGGTTGCGCCGCCGTGTAGACCTCGCTCTTGTCGAACACCACCTGCTCGGCCACGGAGGGTTGTCCGTCGGAGGGGATCGTCTCCACCTCAAGCCGACCACGGTGGTTCTTCCAGTCGATGTCACCGGTCATGTGCACGGACAGCTCGCTGGAGTAGTCCACGTCGGCCACCAGCGTGGCGCCACCAACCTCATAGTTGCGAAAGAGCGCCAGAGCGAGGGACTGGGCGTCCTGAGAAGTCAACGCCTCGCCCTGGGTGCGTGTCGGGGGGGTGGTGCTCCCGGTTTGCGACTCATCACCGCCGCAGCCTGCAACACCCAACGCCAGGACCAGGAGGGCGACGGGCCAGACCCGTTTCGACCGACGTTGGCCGATCGGCCGACCTGCCGGGCTACGCATCGAGCCATCGTATCGACAGGGCGCCAACATGTTGGGCGGCGCCCGACCGGATTGGACTCCGCCCACCTCAGCCTCGTGAGATCATGATCGGACTGGGAGGTCATGTGGGACGTCAGGCGAGCCAATGGAAGCGGCCGAAGCGTTCGGTCGCGAAGGTGGTGGTGGCCCTCGGCGCGCTGGCGAGCGCCTGTGGTGGCACCGACGCGCCGAATGCCGGCCCTCGCGTGCTTCGGGTCGGGCAGGACTACGAGAGCATCCAGGACGCCGTCGACGACGCCGAGCCGGACGACTTGGTGCTCATTGGTCCCGGCACCTACCGGGAGGCCGTGACCGTCGCCACTCCGCGCCTCACCATCCGCGGGACCGACCGAAACGCTGTCGTGCTCGACGGGGCCGGCGAGCTGATCGACGGGTTTCGGGTGACTGCCGATCGAGTCGTCATCGAGAACCTCACGGTGCGCAACTACCTCATCAACGGGGTGATCTTCTCCGCCGAGGAACCCGGGGCCTACAAGGCTGAGGACGCCCAGTCCGGACCCGTCGGCTGGCGCGCCAGCTACGTGACCGCATCGAACAACGGCCTCTACGGTCTCTATGCGTTGGGCACCGGTCCCGGGCAGTTCGATCACAACTACGCCAGCGGGAGCCCCGATTCCGGGATCTACGTGGGGCAGTGCCGCGACTGCGGCGCGATCGTGAGGGACAACGTGGCCGAAGCCAACGCCATCGGCTACGAAAACACCAACGCAAGCGGCGTCATCGTTGCGGGCAACGTGTTCCAGAAGAACCGCGTGGGGATCACCATCAACTCCGCAGACACCGAACAGTTGGCACCCCAGGCTGGCGGCACCATCGTGGCCAACCGGATCGTGGACAATGACAACCCCGACACGCCCGAGACCCAGGGCGGTTTCGGCGTGGGTGTCGCCGTGGCGGGCGGACGGGACAACAGCATCGAGCGGAACGTCGTGACTGGCCACCCGGGAGCGGGAGTGGTACTGGTCGACCAGGACGGATACGAGCCCACCGGCAACTCGGTTGTCGACAACTCCATGTCGGGCAATGCGTTGGACCTGCTGCTTGCCAGCACGGTGGGCGCAGCGGGTCCGAACACGAGCAACTGCTTCGACAACGGAGCCACCTCTACCCGTCCCGATGGGTTGGAGGATGCGCTCCCCTGCGACAAGGCTGCCGGGCGGGTCGTTCCCGTCCCGTTCGATCTGCCCGCAGCCCCCGCCGGGATCGACTACGCCGACGTGGCCCTACCCCCGCGGCAGCCGCAGATGCCCGGCGAGGTGGATTCATGGACGGCCCCCGCCGCCCGTCCGTCGCCACCGGATCTGAGCACCATCACGGTTCCCGCGACCTGAGGGCCCACAGCCGAGGCGGTGGCCGACACCGCCGGTGCCGCACGTCGTGGCGATCTTCGTCACACTTCATGAGGTGACTGCTCCGCCACAGCGGGTGTCCGGCGCGTACGCTCTGGGGGACCGGGCCGGCCGAAGGCCCAGGACCATGGGGAGCCTCACTCGTGAACATCACCACCCGCACCGCCCTCGCAGCAGTGGCCATCGTGTTCAGCCTTGGCGCCGTGGTCGCCTGCGGGCCGGCGGCGGCGCCCAATACGGCGAGCAACACCGTCAACATCGCCTGCGGGCTGGGTACCAAGAAGGTGCCCGTCGACTGGTACTTCCCGTCGGGCACTCCCAAGGGTCTGGTCTGGCTGCAGCACGGGTTCACCGAAAGCAAGGACGACTGGGCCGCATTCGGACCCAAGGTGGCGGCCAAGGGCTACCTTGCCATGGCGACCACGTTGCCCACCGCCGACGCCTTCGGGTGCACCGTGCAGAACATCGGCAACAACACGGCGTTCCTCAACAACGTCGCCGCCACGTTCGCCGGCCTCGGCAGCACCACCAGTGCCATCGGCAAGAGCCACGCCGATGCCGCCGCCAAGACAGGTCGCTCGGGGCAGTCGCTCCCCCAGAAGCTGGCCTTCACCGGCCATTCCGCCGGAGGTGAGGCGGTGCTGTACGTGGCGAACCGACTGCGCACCTCGCACGGCAGCACCTTCTCCAAGCTCAAGGGGGTGGTCGTGCAGGATCCCGTCAAGTCCTTCGTTGGCAACAACACCGACGCTTCGCTTCAGGGCCTCAACGGCACCTCGCTGCCCATCTACGCGCTGGCATCGCCCAAGTACAGCTGCAACGCCGACCAGAGCGGCACCCAGGCGGTGATCGCCAGGCTGACCACCCGCAGCTTCCACGGCGCTCAGGTGAGGTCGGGAGCCCACGGAGACATCTTCGGCACGGCCCAAAACCAACTGGGCCAGATCACCTGCGGCACGCCACAGGCCAAAAACACCGCCGCCACCCAGACGCTGACCCTCGGGTGGTTCGGCGACCAGTTCGGCGGTACCACTACCGAAGCGTTCTACCCGGGCGGCTCCACCTACCAGGGCCTGGTCTCGGCCGGCACCATCACGACCCTTCCCTGACCCGCGCCCCAACCACGAGGCCGCGGCGGACAAAGCCGAAGTCGAACCCGTCGGCGTCGAACTCGACCTCCAGGCCGGCATCAGCGAGCGCATCCACGTAGACCGCTACCGGGGCCATGAGCATGCGGTGATCCTCGGAGAACCCCCAGATCCCGTCAGGTTCCCCCACTAGGTACTCGAAGTGGATGGTGGCCCGGTCGCCGTCAATCCCCGAGTGCGCCATGCGCATCACGGTGGTGTCGCCCTGGGTGACCGTGTCGTGACCAACATGGCCCACCAGCCAGCCCTCCCTCGGTATCCAGGGCTCGACCACCAACGCGCCGCCGGGAGCTACCAGCGCCGCCAGCTCGCCCAGCACGCGTCGGAGCGACTCGGTGCTGGAGACGTAGGCGATCGACGAGAACAGGCAGGTGACCAAATCAAAGGGCGCCAACTCGGTCACGCCGCCGGGGAGTGCCTCGAACGACCCGGCCACGAGCGGCACCTCGGCGCCGAGGCGCCCACGGGCGATCGCCAGCATGGGCTCGCTCAGGTCCATGCCCGAGATTCGATAGCCCAGCTGTGCGAACTCGGCCAGATGAGTGCCGGTGCCGCACGCCACGTCCAGGAGCGACCGGGGTGCGGTTGCCGACGGCACGGCGCTGCCCGCCCGGGCCACGAGGCGACGCACCAGACGGGCTTCGGCGGCGTAGTCCTTGCCCATCCCGGCGTACGCCAGGTCGTAGATGCGGGCCAGGTCGGCCGCATAGGCCATCAGGCGGGCCCGGCCGGGCCGGGTATGGGCCGGGCCAGGTAGGCCACCTCGGTCTCGTCGTCGTAGGGCTGGTGCCGAGCGACCTCCTCGAAGCCCAACGCGGCGTGGAAGGCCAGCGACTCCGCATTGCGGGGCCGGGTGTTCACCTCCAGCACGAACCAGTCGGCGCTGCCAACAGCCCGGCGAGCCACCTCCTCGTACAACGCCCGGGCCACGCCCTCACCCCGGGCCCGTGGCGCCACCACCACCCGGTCGAGGTACACGAATCGGTCGAAGCGCCCCGCCACCCAGGAGTAGTTGGGCGACCAGTAGGCCGTGCCGGGCCCCACCGTCCAACAGAACCCGTCGGGATCGCCCACCGGCCCGGCGGCCAGGGCGTCCCTCAGGATCGGCTGGTACCGCTCCAACTTCTCGCGGTCCAGCGCGGTCACTCGGGGTACCTCGACGTTGTTCAGCGCCATGACGGCGTCGCCGTCGGCCTCGGTCAAGGTGCGGACGACGGTGCTCATGGTTGGCTCCTCACAGTTGCGAGCGTGACGGCCGCGAGGCACGCGTCGGGGTGGGCGGACGGCTCACCGGGCCGCCCAACGTCCGCGGTGCCGCTGCTCGGCCAACGGCGGGCGTCCCGCGCGGGCCGACCGGGACGGGCGGCGGCCCCCCGGCGCCGGCCGGCCGAGGGCCACGGTGCCCACACCCCGCCAGCCGGCGGGCACGGCGAGGTGGGCCGCCACGGCCGGCTCGTGTTCGAACATGCCGAAGAACAGCGCACCGAGCTCGTCGGCCTCAGCGAGCAGGAGCAGGTTCTGGACCACGGCGCCCGCGTCCACCCACCAGTAGGGCACGGGCCACGCCTCCTCGCCGCCGCCGAGTTGGGCTCGGGTCTTGTCGGCCCGGGCGTAGCGCTCGACCCACGCTTGGGGACGAACCCACAACGTGACCAACGCCGGAGCGGCGAGCAAGCCCGGCCAGGCGAACTCACTGCGCCGCGGCGCCGGGAGCGTCAGATCCCAGTAGGCGGCCACCGGGTCCGGGGCACCGTCTCCCCCACCGCCAGCGCTTGGACGCTCCAGCGTGACAAAGGCCAGCCCTTGGGTGAATCCGGCCGACGGGGCACGCCGGGCGAGATCCAAGAGGCCGTCCACCGTCCCTGCGGCCAAGGGGTCGGGCAGGAAGTCGCGGCACATGCGCCGCGACTTCACCGCTGCCGAGACGGCGCCGTCGCGCCCAGGCTCGGGCTGCGCAGGATCGCCGGCCATGGAAAGCGAGCGAACGATTAGAGCGGCTTGGTGTAGCCGCGCAGCTCTTCCTCCATGGCCCAGCCATAGGTGATGAGCGAATCGCCGGACTGGGCGTTGAGGCCGGCGAACAACTCGGCAACCTTGGGGTCGACCTCGTCGGCTCCCAGCGGTTCAAAGTCGAGGCAGGGGGGAAACGAGCCGTCGCCCTCCACCGTGAAGGTCTTGGCGTCGTAGCGGCTAGCACCGATACCGAAGCGCTTGGCCAGCCGCCGACCCCACTGGCGCTCCTCACCGCGCGACTCCACGTCGGGACGGGGATGGATGTCCTCCAGGTGCTCGAAGGCCACCATCGCCCCCGGGTGCACCATGCGGCAGCCCAGCAACACGTCCTCGTCGGGGAACGCCATGAGCGCGCGGTGATAGTTGGCCGACATGACGGCCCGCAACACCTCGTCGCGATCGTCGGAGCGTCGAACGTAGGCCAAGCCCAGCAGCACCGCCGGCGTGCCACCGATGCGTTCCAGGGTGGAGTAGGAGTAGCCCGCCAGCGTCTCGCCCTCGCGGATCAGGGTGACCAGCACCCATTCCTCCCGCTGCTTGGACAACAGCCCAACCTCGAAGCTGCGCTCGCACTCCGCAGCCAGGTCGGCCATCTCGGCCAACTCGGCATCGCTGAGAGCGGTGCAGTCCTTCGTGTAGGTGTCTAGCGCCATGTTCTCCCCCGTCGTGGGCCGCAATGGTGGCCGAACTAGTTCAGCGTCAACTTGCCCCAGATGCAAACCGGGAGCCGTTCTGCGAGCCGTGAGCCGAACTCAACGAGGCGCCGTTGGCCCGCTCCAACAGCACCGCCGAGGCGCCCAGCAGCATGCGCAGCTCGGCGATGAGCGATGGCGAATGCTCCACGCAGAAGGGGGGCTTCAGGTGGACGTTGGAGCCACCGACGTCGATGTGAACCTCCGAGCCGCCGGGAAACTCCAGAATCAGCCGACGAAGCTCGTCCACCACGGCGTCGTCCAGACGCGACGGCGGAATGCGCAGCTTCAAGGGCTCGCACGATGCCTCCGACGCACCATCGAACACGTCGATGGAGAATGCAATGAACTTGGCCACGTCGTCGCGCTTGTCCACACGGCCCGACACCAGCACCAGCGAGTCGTCCTCCAGCTTGTGTCCGTGCTCGGTCATGGTGTTGGGGAACACCATGACCTCAACCTGGGTCTGCAGGTCCTCCAGCTGGAAGATGGCCATCAGGTCGCCCTTCTTGGTCCACTTCCGCTGGAGGTTGGTGACCACGCCACCAACCGTGCGCGACGTGCCGTCGCCGCACTCCTCCAGCTCGGACAAGGGGCCGTCCGTCTTGCGGGCCAGGGCGTCCTCGTAGCCCATCAGCGGGTGGTCCGACACGTACAGCCCCAGCATCTCCTTCTCGAAGCGCAGCCGGTCCGCCTTGTCGAACTCCTCGTCGGCCACCGGATGGTCGTCGATGGTGGGCTCCTCGCCGCCCGAGCCGAACAACGACATGACCCCCATGTCGTGCTCGCGCCTGCGGGCCACGATGTGGTCGATCCGCTCCTCCATGCGCAACAGCAGGCCCTTGCGAGGCAGGCCCAGGGTGTCGAAGGCCCCGGCCTTGATGAGCGATTCGATGGTGCGCTTGTTGAGCACCTCGTAGGGCACCCTCAGGCAGAAGTCGTCGAAGGCGCAGATCTCGGTGCCGTCGACCTGCCGCGCCCGGAAGGGACCTCGGGCCTCCCGCTCGGCCACGATCTGGGCCACCAGCCCCTCCCCCACGTTCCGCACGGCGGCCAGACCAAACACGATCGAGCGGTCGCCGGGGGTGAAGTCGGCCTCGGAGCGGTTGATGTCCGGCACCTCAACCGTGATGCCCATGGACCGGCACTCGGCCAGGTAGGTGGCCGCCTTCTCCAGCGAGGAGCGCACCGAGGTGAGGAGCGCTGCCAGGTACTCCTCGGGGTAGTGCGCCTTGAGGTACGCCGTCTGATAGGTAATCAGCCCGTAGCCGAAGGTGTGGGACTTGTTGAAGGCGTAGTCGGCGAAGCGTTCGATGATGTCGAACAGTTCCTTGCCGAGGGCCCGGCCATAACCGGTGGCCTCCACGCCGTCCTCGAAGCTGGCGCGCTCCTTGGCCATCAACTCCGGCTTCTTCTTGCCGCACGCCTTGCGCAGGTTGTCGGCCTGGGCCATGGAGTACCCGGCAAAGGTGGATGCCACCCGCATGACCGACTCTTGGTAGATCATCAACCCGTAGGTGTCGGCCAGCACCGCCTCGGCCTCCGGGTGGAAGTACTCGACGGGCTTGCGACCGTTCTTTCGGTCGGCGTAGTCGTAGTGCATGTTGGCCGACATGGGGCCCGGCCGATACAGGGCCAACACCGCCGACACGTCCTCGAAGCTGTCCGGCGCGACGGCCCGCAGCAGGGCCCGCATGGGCGGTGACTCCAGCTGGAAGACCCCCATGGTCTCGCCACGACCCAGCAGGGCAAAGGTCTCGGCGTCGTCGAGGGGCACGTTGTCGATGTCCAGATCGATGCCCCGGTGTTCGGAGATCAGCTCCAGCGCATCGGAGATGACGTCCAGGTTGCGGAGGCCCAGGAAGTCCATCTTCAGCAGGCCCAGGTCTTCCACCGTGCCCCCCTCGAACTGGGTGACGACCGGGGCGTCCTCGGGGTCGCCCCCGGACTCCGGCTTGCGTTGCACGGGGAGGTACTCGGTGAGCGGTTTGTTGGTAATCACCACGGCGGCTGCGTGGATGCTGTCCTGGCGGCGCAGCCCCTCCAGCCCCTTGGCGACATCGATGACCTTCTTGGCGTCTGGGTCGGTCGAGTACATGTCGCGGAGTTCGCCGGCGGCCTTGTAGCCGTCGGCGAACTTGGGGTGCTGATCCAGGCAGGCATACAGCGGGGTGTCGCGGCCCATGACCAACGGCGGCATGGCCTTGGCCACCTTGTCGCCGAGCGAGTACGGGTAGCCCAGCACCCGGGCCGAGTCGCGCACGGCGGCCCGGGCCTTGATGGTGGAGAAGGTGATGATCTGGGCGACGTGCTCGCGCCCGTAGCGTTCGGCCGCGTAGCGGATCATCTCGTCCCGGTAGCGGGAGTCGAAGTCCATGTCGATGTCGGGCATGGACACCCGGCTGGGGTTGAGAAACCGCTCGAAGATCAGGTCGTAGCGAACGGGGTCCAGCTCGGTGATGCGCAGGCAGTAGGCCACTGCGCACCCCGCTGCGGATCCGCGGCCCGGGCCCACCCGGATGTTCTCCCTGCGGGCGTGGGCGATGAGGTCCCAGGTGATCAGGAAATACGCCGAGTAACCCATGTCGTCGATGACGCCAAGCTCGTAGTCGATGCGCTCCCGCACCTCGGGACTGAGCGTCGCCCCCCAGCGCATGTGGGCACCCTCGTAGGTGAGCGCCCTGAGGTAGGCGGTATCGGTCTCGTAGCCCTCGGGCAAGGGGAACTCAGGCAGTTCCGGTTCGGGGAACTCGATCTCCAGGTTGCAGCGCTCGGCCACCCACAGGGTGTTGTCGCAGGCCACGTCCACCTCTCGAAACAGGTGGCGCATCTCCTGGGCGGACTTCAGGTAGTGGTCCGAACCGTGGAACCGAAAGCGCTTCTCGTCGGAGACCAGCGAGCCGGTCTGCACGCACAGCAGCGCGTCGTGGCTTTCGGCGTCGTCCCGGGTGACGTAGTGCCCGTCGTTGGTGGCCAGCAGCGGTGCCTTCAGCCGCTTGGCGATCTCGATGAGCTGCGGATTGGTGCGGTGCTGCTCGGGGATGCCGTGGTCCTGGATCTCCACGAACAGGTTGTCGCGGCCAAAGATGTCCTGCAGGCGACCGGCCTTCTCCATGCCTGCGTCGAAGCCCTCGTTCATCAGCGCCTGGAGCACGTGACCACCGAGGCAGCCGGTGGTGGCGATGACGCCCTCCGAGTGCTGCTCCAGCAACTCCCAGTCCAGCCGCGGCTTGTAGTAGTACCCCTCGAGGAACGCCTTGGAGCTGAGCTGGATGAGGTTGCGGTAGCCGGCGTGATTCTCGGCCAACAGGGTGAGGTGGTAGTAGAGCTTGCGGCCACCGTCGACCTCGCCGCCCGAGTCGTCGACCCGGCCGCGCCGAGACGGGCGCTCGAGGCGGCTGTCGTAGGCCATATAGGCCTCGGTGCCGATGATGGGGTTGATGCCCTGGGCCTTCGCCGCCTTGTAGAAGTCCAGCACCCCGTACATGTTGCCGTGGTCGGTGATGCCCAACGCCGGCTGGCCGTCGGCGGCGGCTGCGGCGACCACATCACCAATCCGCGACGCCCCATCGAGCATGGAGTACTCGGTGTGCTGGTGGAGGTGGACGAACGAGTCAGGCATGGTTCACGTGCACCGCGGGAGCGGGGTGGCGGTGGACCCTCGAAACTACACCCACGTAACCCGCTCGCGTCGAGGGGTCGGCGGCTCGGCGCGCGATCACAGGTAGCCGGTCGGACCTCTACCCGGGGTGTTCATGGCCGGACCGCCCTGACCGGGGCCCATGGGGCCGCCCTGCGCCCCCCCAGGCACCGGCAACTGGCCGCGCATGCCCTCCAGCTGCTGGCGCGCCGCCATCTGCTGGGCCACCAGCGTCGCCTGGATGCCGTGGAACAGCCCCTCCAACCACCCCACCAGCTGGGCCTGGGCGATGCGCAGGGTCGCCTCCGAGGGCAGATCCTTGCCGTCGAAATCCGGTGCCAACCGGTCGAGCTCCTCGGCCAGGTCGGGCGACAGCGAGGCCTGCAACTCCTCGACGGAGCGACCGTAGATATCCACCAGGTGATCGCGCGCCGCCTCATCGAGCGGCGTGTTGCGCACCTCCTCCAACAACTGCTTCACCATCGAGCCGACCCGGATGATCTTGGCCGGCGACTCAATGCCGGCGTTGGCGGCCTCCTCGCCGGCCTCGCCGTGGTCGGCGCCGTCTCCGGTAGGCGCTCCAGGGTCCAACACCTCCGGGCGGTCGCCGCTGCGTTCAGCCGGCGTGTCCGAACCGCTCCCGTCGGACGCGGCGGGTTGGTCGGATGAGGCAACGGAGGGAGCAGGCTCGGATGGCATGACCGCCCAGGCTACCGCCCGCGAAACCCCCGAAGGATTTCGCCGCCGGCCGGCGGGGCGGGGCTCAGCTCGCCGGCCCGCCGCCTCAGTGGCCGCGAGCCACGACGAGGGGCACCATCATCTCGGCGCTGGTCAGCGACCCATGGCGGCTCTGCAGCACAAAGGGGCCGGTGTCGGCCGGGTCGAGGAACGCAACCGGCTCGCGGGCCACCAACGCCACGTCTCCGAGCAGAGCGGCGGCGCGATCGATCAGCTCCGGGCCCCACCAACCCTCGTCGATCGTCTGGTCGCGCGTCACCACCCAGGCCACGTCGCCATAGCGCTCGGCGCACAGGGCGGCGAGCTCGGCGGTTGCCCCCGCCTTGGCGTGAAGCCAGCGAAAGCGGCCCTCGCCGGACTGGAAGTCAACCATGTTCATGACGTCCCGGGCAGGGCTGATGGTGTTGTCGCCCACATCCACCTGGCCGTGATCCGCAGTGACCACCAGGGCAGCGCCCCGCGGCAGCTGGGCGGCGATGGCCCTCACCATCTGGTCGACCGCCATGAGCTCCGCGTCGTAGTGATCGCCCAGCCCATACTCGTGGGCCACCTTGTCGATCCCGTCGTAGTAGGCGTAGACGAAGGGTTCCCCTCGCTTCAGCGCGTGCCTGATCTCCACCACCATGGTTGACGGCATGCGGTAGCCCTCGAATCGAACCGGCTGCAGGTGGGCCTCGGTGAAACCGGTGGCGATGAACTCCGCCCGGGTGATCACCGGGGGCCGCTCGGAACCGAAGGCGCCGTTCGGCTGGATCTCGGTTGGCACGATGCTCTCTCGGGCATCGCCCCGCGGCGTGCTCCAGCGCAGCACGTTGAGGACCTGGCGGCGCACCGCCACGCGATAGCCGATCACCCCATGGCTGCCGGGGGCCAGGCCCGTCGTGATGGAAGTCAGCGCCGTTGAGGTGGTGGTGGGGCACACCGTCGTGATGCGAGTGCGGGGCAGTGATGCCAGCGTGGGGGCGAGATCCAGGCGATCCTCCAGCTGGTCCCAGCCCAGGCCGTCGAGCACCAACAGGACCACCTGATGTGCGCCGACCAGCTCCTGGGGCATCCACTCGGGCACCTCGCCGCTGGGATCGAGCAGCGTGGGCACCACACCGGTGAGGCAGGCTCCCCCGTAGTCAGGCAGCAAGGGTGCCGACCTATCGCTCACAACCGGATCCTCCGTGAGTCGTGTGGGCGACTGCGCCCGCACCCGGCGTTCGACGCGCCGACACGGTCAGTCGACCACACAGCACGGGGGCGAATCCAACACCCCGCCGGAACTCGCCGGCGCAGCGCTCGTCGCGGACGCCGATCGCCGTCGACCACGCGCCGGGCGGCGCCGCCACCGGGATCGTTCGATGCCCGGCCGTTGCGGGCCGTAAGGTGGAACCGCATGAAGGTGTCCACCCGAGGCGACTACGCCAGCCGAGCGTTGCTGTCGCTGGTGCTGCATCATGCGGACGGCCCCACCTCGGTTCGTGACATCGTGGAACGCACGGCGCTACCCCAGCCCTATCTGGAGCAGATCCTGCTGGCACTGAAGGGCGCCGGTCTGGTGCGGTCCAAGCGGGGAGTCGGAGGCGGCTACGTCCTGGCTCGCGATCCCTCGGAGATCACCCTCGCCGACATCGTCTCCGCCGTGGACGGGCCCATCCAGGCGGGCGACTTTGGTCTCCCCCACACCGATGGGGCATGTGAGCACGAGGGTCAGTGCGTGCTGCTGGCCGTGTGGTGGGACGCCGGCGAACGTATGCGGGACTACCTCGCCGGCTACACACTGGCCGACATGGCCGACATGGCCCAGGGCAACGCCCCCTGGCCGCCGGTGACCCAATAGGGCCCGCCGGCCTCAGCTGGGGGTACGGGTCTCTGGCGGCTCGCCCAGCGCCCGCAGCACGGCCTGCAACTCGGGCGCAAGCGGGGACTGAAAGGTCACCTCCCGGCCGTCCACCGGGTGCGAGAATCCCAGCTCCACGGCGTGCAGAAACGGGCGTTCCAGGGGGTGACCTGCAAGGGCCCGGCCGTAGACCGGGTCGCCCACCACGTACCAGCCGACCGACGCAAGATGCACCCGAATCTGATGGGTGCGGCCGGTCTCCAGCGCCAGGCCCAGCAGGCTGACCGGCGGGTCGTTCCAGCTGGATACGAGGGAGTAGTGAGTGGTCGCGGCGCGGCCGGCCTGGGTGACGCACATGCGCATGGGGTCGCGTCGCGACCGACCCACCGGGGCCTCGATGCTGCCTTCGGGCGTCTCCGGACGGCCGTGGACGAGTGCCACGTAGCGCCGCTCCACCAGGTGATGGGACAGATCCTCCACGAGCCCGTCGTAGGCCGACGGTGTGCGGGCCACCACCATGAGCCCCGAAGTATCGCGATCCAGCCGGTGCACGATGCCGGGGCGCTGGGGGTCGCCCACCTCGGCCAGGTCGGGGTAGCGGGCCAGCAGCGCGTTCACGAGGGTGCCGTCGCGATGGCCGGGCGCCGGGTGCACCACCACGCCGGCCGGCTTGTCCACGACCACCACGGACTGGTCCTCGTGGAGCACCGTCAGCGGCAGCTCGGGTTGCGCCGCCGGCAGCGACGGCCCGGTCGCCGCGAGGCGGCTGAGCGCCAGGAGCTGGCCGCCTTCCAGCCTGCGGCTCTTGGTCCGGACCACTTCAGCGTCCACCGACACTTCGCCCTCAGCGATCAGCGAGGCGGCCTCCGCCCGGGAGCAGCCGAACAGCATGGACACCACGCGGTCGAGCCGCTCGCCGGCCAGGCTGGGTGCCACCGCAACGGCCTCGGTGGGGCTCGGAGCGGCGCCGGCCGTCCCAGCCTCCAACTCGGAGGGGTCGCCTGCGCTCACGCCTCCCCGCGGTCGCGCCCGATCAGGAACACCAGCGCCAAGGCTCCGCCGGTGATGGCCATGTCGGCCACGTTGAAGATAGGCCAGTTGGGCAGACGCAGGAAGTCCACCACCGAGCCGGAGAACCAGCCATCCTCGGCCCGCAGCACCCGGTCGGCCAGGTTGCCGACGGCGCCGCCGACCACGAGGCCCTGAATGACCACCGCCGGCCACGAGCGATAGTGCCGTCCGGCCCAGATGACGACCCCCACGATGACCAGGGCCAGCACCCCGATGATGGGCCCCGAACCCGAACCCAAGCTGAACGCCGAGCCGTCGTTGAACGCCAACACCAGCTTGAGTGGACCCAGGAAGTCCTTGGTCACCCCCGGCTCAAGCGTGTCCAGCGCCCAGGCTTTGCTCAGCCGATCAACGACGAACACGGCCAGCACCACCGCAGCACCCACGGCGCTGCGTGCGGCCACCGAGTGGGTGGCGGGTGCGACCACCGTTGCGGATCCCGGGTCGGCCTCCGGACGTTCGTCGAGGCCGTCTGAGCTCCGAGGTGCGTCGTCCTCAGCGACGGCCAAACCCGCCTACCTTGTGTTCCACCCGCTCGGTGGCCCATGGGATGGCTTCCAGGCGGACCCTGGGAATACGGAGGCCCGACACCCGGCAGATGCCATAGGTACCGTCATCGAGTCGGGCCAGCGCAGCGTCGATCAGCTCCACCGCAGCGCGGGCCTGGGCCGACAACGCCAGGTCGCGCTCGCGTTCCACGGCCAGGCTGTCACCCTCTCCCGACTCCTCGTCGAACTGGACGTCGCCGGGCTCGCGGTTCTCGGAGAGCGAGTCGGCCTCGGCCTGGAGCACCTCGCTCTGTCGGGTGTAGGTGGCCCGCTCCCGCAGGAGCTCCTCGCGCTGAGCGTCGAGGAAGGCCTTCTCGAAGGGCGGCTCCTCCTCGACCGCCGCCGCACCCGCTGCGAGGGGGCGACCAACCACCGACGTGGCGGCCGCGGCCGGCTTCTTCTGGGCAGAGGCCGCGGTCTCCACCACCGGCGCCTTCTCCTCGGCGGTCGCCTTCTTCGCCGGCGCGGCCTTCTTCGCAGCGGCAGCCTTCTTCGCGGTCGCCTTCTTCGCCGGCGCGGCCTTCTTCGCAGCGGCAGCCTTCTTCGTGGTCGCCTTCTTCGACGGCGCCTTCTTCTTTGGCCCTGATGACGGTGCCATGGATCCTCCGGGATGCATGTGGGGAGCCGACAGACTAACCGGGGTCGCTACCCGGACCGGACGGGGGTTGGACTGGGCTCAGCGGTTGAAGAACCGACGGATGCCCTTCTGGTCGTCGTCAGCCGCCTCGCCTTCGAACTGGCCGTCGTCGAACTGGCCAAACTCGACATCGCTGTCGGGCCCGTTGACGGCCTGGTCGAGTTCGGCCAGATAGCGATCCTCGGGCCCAAAGGCAGCGGGTGCCCCGCCACCCCCGCCGGGCCCGTCGAGGTCGACGAACTCAACGCCCGCAGGGTCTCGCGGCGCATCCATCGGCAGGCCGCCCCCCTCGCCGCTGAACGCATCGTCGGCCACGTCCAGGTCCAGCGCCTCGCCGGGCCCGTCGGCCTCGGAGCGGCGCTTGGGCACGTATGGTTCGGCCGCCATCGAGTCGACGTCCCCGGCAAACGCCCGAAGCTGGCTGGGCAGGCCGGTCGCTTCAGGGTGGTCGGACTGCTCGGCCTCAAAGCCCTGGTACTCCCCGGTGGGGTCAGGGCCGGTGAAGTCCGGTGACTGCAGCTGCTCGGATTCCGTCTCGAAGACGGACGGCTCCTCAAAGGCCGCAGGAACCTCGAAGGAATCGGGAAGCGGCCGGGCGGGCCGGGCCGACGTCGGCGGGCCGTCAACCTCGGGCGCATCCCAGGACACCGCCGGTTCGTCAACCTCGTGTGCCTCCAGCGACAGGTCGTCGCGCGTCACGTCCGCGGGGAGAGGGTCCTGTGCCTGGTCGACGAGGTCGAAGTCGTCGCCGTGTGGCGCCGGCGTGAGTTCTCCTGCGTCGAATGCCTGCTCAGGGTCGCCGACGGCATCGTCGACACCCAAGCCGTTCCCGTCCGGCGCCGGAGCGCCGTGCTCCACCACGTCGGCGGGCTGGTCGGCGCCCGGTCCCGTGGCCTCCTGCCCTACCGATGCCACCTCGCTGGTGGCGGAGCCGGCCGCGTGGTCGCCCACCCCGGCGTCATCGTCGGCCAGCTCCGAGGACCAGCTTCCCGGCTGCCACTCGGCGTCGCCGGAAGCCCCGCCGGCATCGCCCTGGTCCGCCGGAGCCGCCGAGCCGGGCGCCGGTTCCGGTTCCGAAGTCGGGATTTCGGGGGCCGTCAGTTCCAGGGTCGGTCGGAATCGGAGCTCGTCGGGGTCGTCCAGCACACGGCGCACCTCCTCGACCAACCGCTCCAAGACGGCCCGGTACTCACCGATACGCGCCTCCATGGCGTCGATATCGTCGGCCAGAGCGTTGGAGCGTTGCTCCTGATCGCCCAACACCCGGACGTAGTCCGCCACCCGGGCGTCGTACTCGTCCTCGGCCCTGCGCCGGGCCGCGACCAGCAGCTCGTCGGCCTCACGCCGAGCGTCACCCTCAACCCGTTCGGCGTCGCCGTGTGCCTCCGCCAGCAGCCTCTTGGCCTCGGCGGAGGCCACCTCAACGCTCTCGGTGGCCTCTGCCTGGGCCTTGGCGAGCGCCCGCTCGGCCTCGGCCTGCGCGTCCGACTCGATGCGATCGGCAGTCTCCTGGGCGGCCAGGATGGTGCGCGTTGCCTTCGCGGCATCACTTTCGGCCCCGGAGGCAGATGCCGCCTCCTGATCCTGGCCGACGCTGGCCAGTTCGGCCTCCAACGTGGCGATGCGGGCCTGGGCGTTGCGCAATTCGTACTGCACCCGCCCCAACTCGGTGCCCACCTGGCCGAGAAAGTCGTCCACGGCGTCCTTGTCGAATCCCTTCAACGAGTCGGGGAAATCGATCTCGGCAATCAGCTCAGGCGTGATGTCCATAACCTCTGATCCTACCGGAGCAGCCGCTCAACACGACTCACCGCACCAACCGGCCGCCCACTCGAGCCACCCACCCGAGCCACCGGGCGCAGGCGGGCTAGACGATCGCCCGGAGAAGAATGATCCCGAAGATCAGCACCATGGGGGACAGGTCGAGGAGCCCTCCCCCAAGGCGAACGGGCGGCAGCACCCGCCGCAGGGGCACCAACGCCCAGTCGGTGAGGGTGGCGAGGGTGGCGCGGATCTGCTCCACCAGGTCGCCGCCGGGCGGCACCCAGCTCATGACGACCCGGCCGATGACCACCAATTCGAATGCAAAGAGCAGACCGTCGAGCAGGGCCCTCATCGGTCCACCACTAAGAATCGTCAGCCACGGCTAGGAACCGCCCCGCTGCGTCAACCGGCGCTTGTCGTCGTCGGACACCTCAACATCGGTGGGGGTCAGCAGGTAGACCTGCCCGCCGACCCGTTCCATCGACCCTCCCAGGCCGTAGCAGACGCCGGAGGCGAAATCGATCAGGCGACGGGACAGGTCGCGGTTGGCGCCCTCCAGGTTGATGATGACCGGTTGGCGCCCCTTGAAGATGTCGGCGATCTCCTGAGCCTCGTTGAACGACTGGGGCGTCACCTTCTGCGGCTTGGAGCTCGCAGGTGAGGGCGGCATGGGCCGCACGACGCTTCGGGGCCGCCGGTCCTCGCGAGGCGGCACCGGACGCGGGCCCGGAGTGGACCCCGGCCCGGGCGGAGGGGGCGCTCCGTTGCCCGGCAACATGCGCACCACGCCCTCGCCTGCTGGCATGGGCTCGGGTTCGTCGTAGCCATACTCGGGCTGCGGTGGAGGGGCGGGGCGCCGGACCGGCTGGCCTCCGGGAGGGGGGCCCTGAGGGCGCACGCGCTGGCGCGCGGGCGCGGCCTCGGGCGGCGCCGCCTCGGGTTCGAAATCGTCATAGTCCTCATCGGGCCCAAGCCCGAGATAGGACATCGCATTGCGCCACATCCCGGCCATGCCATCTCCTTCCGAAGGGTAGTCAAGCACGCGCCGGGGTAGCGGTGGCGGACCCCGGCCTCGACCCGAACAACAAACTGCCCACGCGAACGGTCGTGGCGCCGGCCGCCAGAGCTGCATCGAGGTCGGAACTCATGCCGATGCAACGCTCACCCAACCCGAGTTCCTCGGCCTGAGCAACCAGCGACGCAAACTGGTGGGCAACCACCTGCGAAGAGCCCTGGGCGGCGACGCCCATCAGCCCGACCACGGTCAGTCCGGCCCCCTGTGCTGCCTCCAGGAGCGGCTCGACGTCGGCCTCGCCGCACCCCCCCTTCTGGGCTTCGCCCGACAGGTTGCGCTGGATCAGCACCGTTGCCCCCGGCACGCGCCGGGCAAGCTCCCGCACGAGCTTGGGCCGATCCACGGTGTGCCACCAGCTCACGTGCGGGGCCAGCATCCGAACCTTGTTGGTCTGCACCCCACCGATCATGTGCCATCGGACCTGCGCACCACACTCAGACAGGAACTCGGCCTTCGCCACCAGTTCCTGGGCGTAGTTCTCGCCGAGGTCCGACAAACCTGCCAGCGAGGCGGCCCACGCCACGGTGGGCGGATGTGCCTTTGTGACGGCAACCAGCCGGACGTCGGGGCCACCGACGGCGTCGATGCGGGCGCGCAGCGTCGAAGCCCGCTCGGCAACGCGCTCGGCCAGTTCGGCGACGGCTGCGGGCACCTCGGGCATCGGCGGCGCGGAGATTGGCGGCTCGGTGCTGCCGGCGGCAGGCGGGTCCGGGGGCTGCGTGCCGCAGCGCCCGGCCGTGGCATTCATCGCTCCCGCCAGATCATGCTGGCCTGGCGCGCCCGATCGCCCCTGGCCCGATACGAGTAGTGTCCCCCGCCGCAGGCGGTGCATGACGGCACCGGGCCGGCCAGCGCCACCCCGGCCTCGCCGGCTGCGGCTGCAACTGCGGCCCGGAGGTCGAGCGCTGGGCGCCCGCCGGAATCCTCCGCCCGCACCTCGCTGCCGAACCGCTCCGCCAGCCGGTCCAGGTCGGCCTGGCCGAATTCGTAGCACTCCGGCCCGATGCAGGGGCCCAGGCGGGCCTCGATGCTGGTGGCCCCCTCGGCACGCATGGCATCAGCCACCGCCCCCACCACGCCCCGCTCCAGTCCACCCCAGCCGCCGTGAGCGGCGCCGATGACACCCTCCGGCGACCACAACAACACGGGGGCACAATCGGCAGTGCGCACGGCCAGGGCCGTGGCGTCCAGCGCGGTGACCAGGCCGTCGGCCGCAACCGCGGACACCTCCACGCCGCCTGGCACCAGATCGTCCTCGCCGAGCACCTGCACCGCGGCACCGTGGGTTTGGTGCACGGTGTACACGGGGACGCCCAACCGCTCGCCCGCCTTCGACAGGGCGGGCGCGGCCTCCTCGCTGAGGTCGCCATCGACTCGGCCGGAGAACCACCACCGCACCGTGCCGACCTCGGACAGCGCAGCCGCTCCGGCGGCGAGCGCGTCAGCGAAGGAAGGAGGGAACGTCGAAATCGTCGTCGCCATCGAGGAAGTCGTCATCGCCGAAGACGTCGGCGATGGGAACGTCGTCGTGGGGTCGCTGCGAGCGCTCCGGGCCCGAGCCGGACCGGCCCGCGTCCGGCCGTGCGGCCTTGGCCGCCTCGATGGCCTCTGGCGAGCCCTCGTCCCACCGTTCGAAACCGGCGGCGATCACCGTGATGCGCACCTCGTCGCCCATTTCCTCGTCCATCACCGTGCCGAAGATGATGTTGGCCTCGGGGTGGGCCACCTCGTGGATGATCTCGGCGGCCTCGTTCACCTCGAAGATGGTCAGGTCGGAACTGCCCGAGATGTTCAACAGGATGCCCCGGGCACCCTCGATGGCCGCCTCCAGCAGGTGCGAGCTGATGGCCTGCCGGGCCGAGTTGACCGCACGGTTCTCCCCGGTGCCGTAGCCGATGCCCATCAGCGCCGAGCCGGCATCCGACATGATCATCTTGACGTCGGCAAAGTCGGTGTTGATCATCCCCGGCGTGGTGATGAGTTCCGTGATGCCCTGGACACCCTGCAACAGCACGTCGTCGGCCATGCGGAAGGCGTTCATGACCGACGTCTTCTCGTTGGCCACCGACAGCAGGCGGTCGTTGGGAATGACGATGAGCGTGTCGACCTTGTCCTTCAGCTTGGCGATGCCCTGATCGGCCTGCACCGAGCGGCGGCGGCCCTCAAAGGTGAACGGGCGGGTGACCACGCCGATGGTGAGCGCCCCCATGCTCTTGGCCATGTCGGCGATGACCGGTGCGGCTCCGGTGCCGGTGCCCCCACCCTCGCCGGCGGTGATGAACACCATGTCGGCGCCGCGCAGCGCCTCCTCGATGTCGCTGCGGTGATCCTCGGCCGCTTGGCGACCCACCTCGGGGTCCGAGCCCGCACCCAGCCCACGGGTGAGTTCGCGCCCGATGTCCAACTTGAGGTCGGCGTCGGACATCAACAGCGCCTGTGCGTCGGTGTTGACGCCGATGAACTCAACGCCCTTGAGGCCGGCGTCGATCATGCGGTTCACCGCGTTGCAGCCGGCGCCACCGACGCCAATCACCTTGATGACCGCCAGATAGTTCTGCGGGTTGTGAGCCATGGGAGACCGATCCTCCTGGGATGAGCCGAACAGGGTTACCCCTGCGGCGGTTGAGACGGCAGGTGCCGTGCCAACCGTGGGAACATTGTTTCACGAACGGGTACGGATGCTGGTGGACCCGTGCCGGCCGTCACCGCACCCGCGCGTAGCGTGGGCGGCACCCGGCGGGCCCGGACGAGGCTGGAGGCCCGCTCCATCAGACCGGCGCCCCCGTGCAGGCCGGGTCGCGGCTGAGGGTTGCCAACGCAGGTTCGCTGACGTCGATCGCCGCCAGACAGGCCAGCTCGACGTGGCCCGACAGCAGGGTGGAGACCGAATCCAGCTTGCGGTTGAGGTCGCTGGTGGAGCCCACCGTGGCCTCGGCGCCGTTGGCCAGCTCAAGAACCACACCGGCATCGGTCACCCCGACCCCGGAGGTGACCGCCACCAGGTCGGGCGGCAGGGCGGCCGCAACCTCCACCGCCGGAAGCACGGGCGCCGGAACAGCACCGCCCACCGACGGCTCCACGGCGGCCTCCACCCGCACCAGATCTGCCGGCGCCTCGTCGGCCATCGACAGCACCCTGCCGGTGCGCCCCACGATGGCCGCCCGAGCGTCGGTGGTGGGCACATAGGCCGCCGGCCGGTCGTCGCTGACGGCCACCGCCATGTGCCCCGACCAGGTCACCGACAGCCGAGCGTCGGCCATGCCGGGAAGCTCCCGAACGCGCCTGGTCAGCTCGGCCCGATCCAACCGCAGCACCGGCGTGCCCCGTGCATCGTCGAGCACCTCCACGATCTGGTCACCGGTGGCCTCATCGGTGCCGGTCACCTCGATCGTGCGCACGCCCAGCAGCGGCGAGGCGTAGACCGCCACCGCCAGACCCACCAGCGCCAGCGTGGCCCCACTCCCCAGCAAGAGCCGGAGGCGGCGGCGGGCGCGGCCACGCGACACACCGATGCGTCGGGCGCGCATGCGCGGGTCCACGCCGGAACCGGAGCCGCCGGACCGACCCGAGCCGCTCACGGATCCACCTCGGCCAACGGCGGGAACCCAACCAACACCGTCTCAGCCTCCAGCACCACGCCGCAGTTCTGGTGGACCATGCGCCGGATTGCCACCATCAGGTCGTACACATCGTCGGCCCGCCCGCCGCGATCGGCCACGATGAAGTTGGCGTGCTTGTCCGACACCTGGGCCGTGCCGACCCGCAGGCCCTTGCCGCCCGCCGTCTCAATGAGCTGCCACGCCGAGTGGCCCGCCGGGTTGGTGAACACCGAGCCGCCCGTGCGCTTGGTCTCCTGCGCCTCCTGGCGATGTTGGAGGTGGCGGGCGTTGGCGGCCCGGATCTGTTCGGGATCGCCCGGGGCCGTGGTGAACGCCGCAGCGGTCACCACCTGGTGGGGCCCAATCTCCGAGTGGCGGTAGGCGAAGCCCAGCTCGTCGGCGCTGCAGCGCCGGGCTACGGCGGACTCCATGTCGAAGATCTCCGCCCACCGGAGCGAATGGCGCACCTCGGTGGTGTTGGCCTCCACCCCGGCGTTCATGCGCACCGAGCCGCCCACCGACCCGGGAATGCCGGCCATCCACGACAGGGTCGCATGGCCTCGCTCGGCGCACCACCTGGCCAGGTCGGGCAACCGAACCGCCGCCCCCGCCTCGACACCGTGCACGGAGGAGCCATCGGGGTCCGTGCTCTTCCCGTCGGAAAACGACACGCCGCCGAACTGGCCGGCCCGATCCAGGTGCACCATGACGCCCTCGTACCCGGCCTCGGCCACGAGGAGGTTCGAGCCCTCACCCACCATCATGGCGGGCACGCCGGTGCCTGCGATGGCCCGGGAGACCGACACCAGATCGGGCACCGAGCCTGCCTCCACCCAGGCTGCGGCCGGTCCCCCCACCCGATACCAGCTGGCCCGGGAGGTGGGCACCTGGGTCTCCACCCGATCACCCAGGGCGTCGCGCAACGCTTCGATGACCGGCTCGAGTCGGGTCGGCTGGCGTTGGCTCGAGGTGTTCACTGGGCCTCCCCATCGACGGTGTCCGAACGGTCGGAGTTGAGTTCGGCCCGGCGCTCGGGCTGGTCCAGCGCCGCACCCAACTCGGTGGCCAGGGTGGTGATATCGCCCGCCCCCATGGTCAGCACCAGATCGCCCGGCGCCATGATCTCGCCCACCAGCGCAGCCAGCTGGGAACGGTCTCGCGCATCGTGCACCTCGGTGGCGCCGTGGCTGCGGGCCGCAGCGCTGACGATGGTGCCATCCACGCCGGGGAGCGGCTCCTCGCGGGCGGCGAACACATCGGTCACCACCACCACGTCGGCGGCGGCCAGGGCCTCGCCGAAGCGGTCGGCCAAGCGCTGGGTTCGGCTGTACAGGTGGGGCTGGAACACCGCGACCACCCTCCCTCCATCCCACCCGGTGGCGGCCGCGAGCGTGGCGGCCACCTCCGTCGGATGATGGGCGTAGTCGTCCACGAAGGTGACGCCGGCAACGGAACCCCGCTGCTCGAAGCGTCGGCCCGTGCCGGTGAAGTGCGCCACCCCCTCTGCGGCCCCGCGGGGGTCGAGGCCCAATTCGGCGGCCAGCGTGACCACGCCGGCGGCGTTCAGCGCGTTGTGGTCACCGGGCACCGACACCACCAGGTCGATCCGTTCCCCCTGCGGCGAGGTGAGCACCGAGCGCGTGCCGGTCACGCTGCGGTCGCGCACGTCGAGGCGCCACGCGGCACGCTCGCCGCTGCCGAACGCCGTGACCGCAGGGCACGCAGCGGCCACGAGCGCGGCGCCGGGATCGTCGACACCGGCAACCCGCACCCGGGGGACTCGGGCGGGGTCGTCCACCGGCGTCCCGCCCATGAACTCCACGTAGCCATCGATGACCCGGCCCAGGGTGAGGTGAAAGTCGAGGTGCTCGCCTTCGGCATTGGTCAGCAGCACCGCCTCCCGGGCCAGGGCAAGATGCGTGTCGTCGGACTCATCGGCCTCCACCACGAAGTAGTCGTGCCCCGCCCAACTTGCCGCTGCGCCGAGCGCGGGCACGTCGGAGCCCACCAGCCAACTGACGTCCGCCCCGGCGCCGCGGAGTGCCAGGGCCGCCATGGCGGTGGAGGTGGTCTTGCCGTGGGTTCCCGACACCGCCACGGTGGGGCGCAGGCGGGTGAGGCCGGCCAATGCCTGGGCCCGGCTGAGCACGGGGATGCCCGCCTCCGCCGCTGCGAGCCGCTCGGGGTGGTCGGCCTTGATGGCGGTGGAGCAGATCACCAGATCGGCGCCCGCCACGTGCCCGGCGTCGTGGCCGACGTGGGCGACGGCACCCAGCCGGCGCAGCCGGTCCATCACCGGCGCGTCGCGCTGATCGCTCCCGGAGATGTGGTGGCCCAGCTCGCCGAGAATCATGGCCAGCGCGGAGATGCCCGTTCCGCCCAACCCCACCAGGTGGAGTCGTCGCGGGCTCCCGCCGAACAGCTCCGCCACCGTGGCGTCGTCGGGCGCTGCGTCGGCGTGGATGCTCATGTGCGCCCCTCGGCGGCGGCCTCCACCAGGTCGGCCACGCGTGCGGCGGCATCGGGATGGCCCTGCGTGCGTGCCGCCGCGGCCATCTCGACCAGGCGGCCCGGAACGTCGATGAGTGCCAGCAGCTCGCTCAACAGGCGATCCGGGGTCAGGTCGTCGTCGTCAACCAGCACCGCACCGCCGGCCCGCACCAGCCCGGCGGCGTTGGCCCGTTGGTGGTCGCGGGTGGCGATGGGCAGGGGCACGAGGATGGCCGGGAGGCCCACCACCGACAGCTCCGCCACCGTGGAACCGCCGGCCCGGGTCACGCCCACGTCGGCGGCGGCCAGCAGATCGGGAATGTCCTCGCTGTAGGCCACCGAGACATAGCTCAGCCCGTCCGCCGGGAGGTCGGGGATGGCGAACTCGGGCGAGTCCCGAGCGTCCCAATCTCGGCGCCCGAATACGTGGTAGATGGCCAAGTCGCTGCGATCCGCCAGGCGGCCCAAGGCCCCGATGAGGGCGGTGTTGATGCGGCGGGAGCCCAGCGAGCCCGAGAACACGGCCACGACCGTGCGATCGGCCGGGAGGCCCAGGCGGGCCCGGGCTGCGGAGCGCGCGGTGGACGCCGCCTCGACCACCTCCGGACGAACCGGGTTGCCGGTCAGCACCGCTCGGGGCAGGTCGACGCCGTCGAACGCGGCCGCCGTGGCGGTGGCAAAGCGGGCCACCAACTTGTTGGCCGAACCCGCGAGGGCGTTCTGGTCGGCCACCACCAACGGGATGCGCCACAGCGCCGCAGACAGCGCACACGCCACGGAGGCGAAGCCGCCCAGGGTCAGCACCACTTGGGGCCGCAAGCGCCGCACGATCCAGGGCGCTCGCGCTGCGGCGCGCAGCAGCCCCCAGGCGGCGGCCACGTTTTCGATGCTTGCCGATCGGGCAATGCCGCGACCCGGCAGGGCCGTGAGGGCGTACCCGCGCTCGGGCACCAGCGTGACCTCCGGCCCCCGCTCCGCCCCCACGAAGGCGATCGACTCGTGGGGATGCCCGCGCCGCACCAACTCGTCTGCCACCACCAGCCCGGGGATGAGGTGCCCAGCGGTGCCGCCCCCGGCAATGAGAAACCTTGGGTGTCCGTCAGAGCGCCGCCGGGCCACGGCTAGACCTCGGTGCGGGCGATGTTGACCAAGATGCCCGCCGCCGCCATGGTGACGATGATCGAGGTACCGCCGTAGGAGAGGAACGGGAGCGTGATGCCCTTGTTGGGCAAGGCGCCGGTGGCGACCCCCAGGTTGATGAACGCCTGCACCCCGATCCAGGTGGAGATGCCGGTGGCCACCAGCTTGGAGAATCGGTCCTGGGCGCGACGGGCCACGCGTAGCCCGGCAAGGAAGAACAGCAGATACAACGCCTGAATCACCAGGGCCCCGACCAGCCCGAACTCCTCGCCGATGATGGCGTAGACGAAGTCGGTATGGGCCTCCGGGAGAAACCCGTACTTGGCCCGGCTGGTGCCGATGCCCGAACCAAACCAGCCGCCCGAGGCCAGGCCCACTTGGGCCTGAAGGGTCTGGTAGCCCGAGGTGGTCGGGTGCTCCCAGGGATCGAGAAAGGCCAGCATGCGGGCTTTTCGGTATCCCCACATGGAGGCGACCGCACCCAGCATGGCGGCAGGGACCGCGTAGGTGGCCAGGTTCAGCGGACGGGCCCCAGCGACGCTCAGCACCGCGAACGCGATGATGGCCAGCAGCACGGTGGTGCCAAGGTCGGGTTGCAGCATGACAAACGCTGCGAACAGTCCCAGCACCACCATGACCGGCCGCACCGTGCGCACCGGGTCGCCCATCTGGTGGCGGCGGTCGGCCAACAGGTCGGCGGCAAAGACGATGAGTGCGATCTTGGCCAGCTCGGACGGCTGGAACTGCGCAAAGCCCGCCCCCAACCAGCGGCGGGATCCGTTGACCTCGACGGCCAGCGGGTTGCCGGGAACGGCCACCAACAACAGCAGACCGAACGCGACGCCCAGCATGGGTACGGCCAGCTGACGCAGCTTGCGAAGGTCGAACCGGGCCATGCCCCACATGGCCAACGCCCCGAGTCCCACGAACGCCGCCTGGCGGGCGAAGAACCGGTAGGGCGAGCCGCCGCTGTCCAGCGACTTCACGGCGGATGCGGACAGCACCATCAACAGGCCCATGCCCGACAGGCCCGCCACCAGGGCGACCAGCAGGATCGCCGACGGCGTCATCGGCGCCGGCGAACGACGTCGGGACGAGCGGGTGGGCCGCGACTGCCCAGCGCGGGTGCCCTCGCGCCGCCGGGGTGTGAACGTCAGCCCCATCAGCCTGTCGCCCCCGTGCCCAGGAAGTCGGCATAGAACAGGCCCAGACCCACGGCGGTGCACATGCCCGTCAACAGCCACATGCGGATGATCACGGTGGTCTCGGGCCAGCCGGCCATCTCGAAGTGGTGGTGGATGGGCGCCATGCGAAACACCCGGCGGCCCGACAGCTTGAAGCTGGCCACCTGGACGATGACCGACAGCGTCTCGATCACGAACAGCGCGCCAACGATCGGCAACAGCAGCTGGGTGTTGGTGGCGAGCGCCAAACACGCCAGACCCGTCCCGACGGCCAGCGAGCCGGTGTCGCCCATGAAGATCTGCGCGGGAGCCGCATTCCACCAGAGGAAGCCGACGCACGCGCCCAGCATGGCGGCGGCCACAACGGCCACATCCAGGGCATCGCCCACCTGATAGATGTCGGAGTAGCGAAAGGTCCAGAAACCCACCACGACATACGCGGAGAAGCCGAACGAGGCCGCCCCGGCCGCCAGGCCGTCCAACCCGTCGGTGAGGTTGACCGCATTGGCCGACCCGGTGATCAGCAGCACCGCCCACGCCATCCAGGCCAACTTGGGCAGCTCCCAGCCGGGCAGCGAGAACCGCGTGAAGCTGACGGTCAGCTCCACGTCGGTGCGCGAGGCGAGGCCCACCGCCACCCCGACCGCCACCGTCAACAGCCCGAGCATCTTGGCGCGGCTGTTGAGGCCCAGGTTGCGCTCGTTGGCCACCTTGATCCAGTCGTCGGCCAGGCCAACCATGCCAGCCCCCGCGATCGCCAGCATGACGTACAGGCCGGTCCGCGTGTAGCCCAGGTTCGATTCCGTGCCCCGATACAGGTTGGAGCCCAGGTAGCCGATGAGCCCGCCGGCCACGATGGCGATGCCGCCCATGGTGGGCGTACCGGCCTTGGTGGTGTGCCCCTCGGGTACGTCCTCATGGATGGGCTGGCCAATGCGGTGCTTGGTGAGCCAGGCGATGAGAAACCGCGTGCCAAAGAGCGAGACCGCAAGCGCGATACCCGAGGCGAGCAGGAGGCGGATCATGCCCGGTCCTCCCCCGCTGCTGGGCCGCTCAGGTGCGCCCGCTCCTCGGCGACGACGACTGCGTCGTCGAAGGGCTCCACCCGATCGGCAAAGGTCTGAGTGGTCTCGTGGCCCTTGCCCGCGACAAGCACCAACGAACCATCAGCTGCCGAAGCGAGGGCGGTTCGAATGGCCCGCCGCCGATCCAGCTCGATCTCTGGAGGTGTTGGCGACACTTCCGCCGATCCTTGCGCGACCGACTCCGCGATGGCCAATGGGTCTTCGTTGCGGGGGTTGTCCGAGGTGATGATCACCCGGTCGGCCCGTTCGGCGGCCACGCGGCCCATGGCCGGACGCTTCGCGCGGTCCCGGTCGCCGCCGCAGCCGAAGACGACCGTGAGGTGGCCGTCGCCGACGAGTTCGCGTGCGCTGTCCAGCGCTCCCGCAAGCGCATCTGGGCTGTGGGCGTAGTCGACGATGACGGCGGGAGCCGCATCCTCCCCGGGTGCGGCCTCCACCACCTGGAACCGGCCGGGCGGCCCCTCCAACCCGTCCGCTGCTCGCGCCACTGCCTCGGCGGGATGGCCGAGCAGCACCGCTGCCTCCAGCGCGGCGAGCACGTTGGCCAGGTTGAATCGTCCGGCCACAGCCACGGACACCGTGTGACCCCGCCAGGAGAAGCGGGAACCGGTGGCGCTCAACGAGACCTCGTCCAGATCCTCGACGCTGTAGGCGCTTACCGGCAACGCACCGGCGGCGTCGGCCAACAGCCGGCCGTGAACGTCGTCGACACACAGCAGCCCGTGGCGCGCCCGCTCGGGCTCAAACAGCCGGGCCTTGGCGGCGAAGTACTCCTCCTGGGTGGCATGAAAGTCCAGGTGGTCACGGCCCAAGTTGGTGAAGACCACCAGATCGAAGACCAACCCGTCGACGCGATGCAACGCCAGGGCGTGCGAGGACACCTCCATCGCCACGGCCTGCACCCCGGTGTCCGCCGCCGCCCTGAGTTGTCGAGCCAGGTCGGGCCCCTCGGGCGTGGTCCTCGCCCCGGTCAACGTTCCGAACGCTTCTGCCCGCACGCCGAGTCGGCCCAACAGCGCCGCCAGCAGCGTGACGAAGGTGGTCTTGCCGTTGGTGCCCGTGACGCCGATGAGCTGCAGCGACTGGGCGGGGTGTCCGGCCACGGCCTGGGCCAGGGGACCGACGGCTGCGCGCACGTCGGCCACCACCAGCTGGGGCACCTCGAGGCCTTCTTGGGCGCGCTCCACCATCACCGCCGACGCCCCGGCGGCGACCGCCGCTTCCACAAACCGATGACCGTCGGTGACCGAGCCGGGCACCGCGGCGAAGATCGTGCCCGGGGCCATGGCGTCTCGGCTGTCGCAACTCACCTCGGTCAGCGTCAAGCGCCCGGGCTCGTAGGGCACCAAGCGGCCGTCGACGGCCGTGGCAGCATCGACCAGGCTCAAACCAGCGCGCGCCGATGCGGGACCGGCGTCGGTGGGTTCGTCGCGGCGCGGGACCTCAGCCATTGCCCGCTCCCGCCGCCTCGCGACTTGCGCTGTCTTGACCGTCACCGCCCGCTGCCGCCGCCGTTCCGGCCGTGGCCTCCTGGCCGGACGCGTCGCCGTCGGAGTCCGAGGCGGCGTCGCTCTGGTCCGAACGCGGGGCGGCGGCCGGGGCCGGGGTGGCTCGCACGGGCGCCCCCTCGGCATCGGTCGATGCCAACACGGTGGGAACGTGGGGCCGGTCGGGGGGAATACGCAAGTGGTTCAGGCCGGCCTTGGCCAATTCGTTGAACACCGGACCGGCCACCAACGAACCGGTCAGGTTGTTGGTCGGCTCGTCAATGAGCACCGTGATGGACAGCTCGGGGTCCGACGCCGGCAGAAACCCGGAGAACACCGTGGTGTAGCGGTAGTTCGGATCCGATCCCCCGCCCCAGTCATAGCTGCCGTTGTCCGGATTGGGCTTGCGGGCCGTGCCGGTCTTGGCAGCGACCGAGTAGCCCGGAATCTGCCATTCCGTCGCTGTCCCCTCGTCCACCACGTTCTGAAGTGCCGAGTTCATCCACCGGGCCGTCTCGGGCCGAATCACTTGGCGCTGCTCCACGTTGGAGCCTGGCCGAACGGTGCCGTCGGGGTCCTTGGACTCCTTGACCAGCCTGGGCGACACGTAGCTGCCCTCGTTGGCGATCACGTTGTAGGCCGACCACAGCTGGATGGGCGTCACCGCCAGACCCTGGCCGATGGAGATGGACGCCTGGTCGGTGGCGTACCAGTCGTCGGAGGACGAGAGGATGCCGCCGGACTCCCCCGGCAACTCCAGCGGTGTCGGCTGGCCGAACCCGAAGTCGCGGAGGAATCCCTCCAGCCGTTGAGGGCCCACGCGCTGGCCCAGCATGATCGTGCCGATGTTGGAACTCTGGGCCACGATGTCGTCGACCCTCCACGATTCGGTGGGATGCCAATCGTGGTCGGAGTACTCGTGGTCCCCCACCTGCAGGTGCCAGGGCACGGAGATGAGCTCGTCGGGGTTGGTCTCGCCCGACTCATAGGCCCCGGCAACGGTCACCAGCTTCAGCACCGAGCCGGCCTCGTAGGCCGCGGCGAAGGCCATGTTGTACGCGACGGGCGTCACCTCGTCGGTGTCGGGGTTGCGCATCACGTTGGCCACCGCCAGCAGATCGCCCGTGCGAGGGTTCCCCACGATGGCCACCCCGGATTTGGCGCCCTGGGTGTCTACCGCCTCGACGAGCTGGCGCTCGGCCTCGTACTGGATGGTTTGATCCAGCGTGAGCGTGACGTCGGCGCCCGGCACCGCAGGCTCGGCCAGCCGCGCCGCGTTGGCGATGGTGGAGCCGTCGCTGGCTCGTTCCACCACCCGCTGCCCCGGCGTGCCGCTCAACTCGTCGTCGAGCGCCAGCTCCAACCCGGAGGTGCCCTCGCCGTCGATGTCGGTGCGACCCACGATGGCCGAGGCCAGCGAGCCGGCCGGCTGGACTCGTTTCTGATCCGCTTCGGTGAAGAACCCCGGAATCCCGGCCTTCTTGAGGGCGTTCATGGCCTGCTCCGCCGAGCGGCCGTCAACCTGGCGCGCCATGTACGCGAAGCGCGAGCCGGGCTCGGTGAGGCGCTCCTGGATCTGGGCCTGATCGACGTCCAGTTCCCGGGCGACGATCTCGGCCGCGCCCTCCGGATCGGTCACCCGCTTGGGGTCGGCGATCAGGCTCACCAGCTGCACCGACAGGGCCAGGTCGTCACCGTTGCGGTCGCGCACCGTTCCTCGAAGCCCCGGCAGGTCCTCCAGCTGGACACGCTGGTTGGCGCCCAGGTTGCGGTAGCGGTCCGGGGCCACCACCTGGATGTTCACCAGCTTCACCGTCACCAGCAGGGACAGCAGCCCGACGACACCCATGAGGGTGTGGTAGCGGGTGCGCTCCCTGAAGCCAGGCGCCCCCTGGGTGCGGTGGCGAATCCGACGTGCCACAAAGCGTTGGTGCGCCAAGTCGACGACGCGACGAAGCGACGCCTCGGCCGTGGCGGTGCTCGATGCCGACCGCACGCGCTTGGCTTCGGCCGGAGCAGGCGTGCGGCCGGCGGTACGGGTTCGTTGCGGGGCCTGTCGAGCTCCCGCCGCAGGCCGAGGCGTCGGACGGGGGCGAGCCTTCCCGGGTGGTTGCCGAGCCGACCTGGAACCCGAGGCAGGTCGGCCGGTGGATGCCGAACGAGGCGCGGGCGCGCCGCGGGTCGGCCTCCCGTCGCGAGAGCGTGCCCCGTTGCCCGACGACGCCGCGCTGCGGCGCGAGGCGTCAGCCCGCCGCCGAGGCCGTCCGGCCTCCCGGCCTCCACCCGACCGGGCGGTCATCCACCCACCCCTGCATCAGTCGCTTCGGGGGTCACGGCTTCGTCCGCGGGCACGGTTCCGTCGGCGGGCACCGTCTCGTCGGGAGGGAGTTGGCCAAGCGACCGGTCGACGGGTTCGGTCGGGGTGGCCGCTGGTGCCGGTTCGAGGTACACCACCTCGGGGGCGGGCACCATGCCCAGCTCATTGGTGGCGCGGGAGACGACGGCCTCGGGGCTCTCCAGCTCGGCCACCGAACGCCTCAGGTCCTGATAGTCCCGCACCACCTCGGTGCGCTCACGGGCGAGCGAATCCAGCTGCCGCTGCCGCTGCAGCATGACGATCTGCAGATACAACACGGCCAGCAGCGTGATGAGGACCGCCGCCCCGCCGCCTGCCAGCAGCACCAGGCGCCGACGCCGACGCCGATCATCGGATCGATCAAGCACTTCCAGGCGCGGCCGAGCCGCATCCGTCGGCACACGATCGGGCCGAGCGCGCGTGCGGGGAGCGGCGTTGGCCAGCGCCGTCACGACGCCATCTGGCCCTTCTCCAAGACACGCAGGCGCACGCTTGCGGCACGGCGGTTCTCGGTGGTCTCGGCGGCCGAGGCGCCAATCGGCTTGCGGGTGATCAGCCGCCCCTCGGGCGTGGCTCCGCAGACGCACGGATAGGCAGACGGGCAACTGCAGCCCCCGCGATCGGCACGGCGGAAGCGTTCCTTGACCACCCGGTCCTCACCCGAGTGGTAGGAGAGCACCGCAACACGGCCACCCAACACCAAGCGGTCGATCGTCTGGTCGAGGGCATCGATGAGGCTCTCCACCTCATCGTTCACCTCCATGCGGATGCCTTGAAACACCCGCTTGGCCGGATTGCCCCGACGCCGCACTGCGGCCGGAGTGCCGGCCTGGGTGGCCTCCACCAAGTCGTCGGTGGTCTCCAGCGGTCGTCGCGCCACAATCTCCGACGCCACGCGCCGAGCTGCCGGGACATCCCCACGATCGGCGAGGATTCTGGTCAGTCGGTCGACGGGGTAGGTGTTCACGATGACCTCCGCAGTGAGTGGTTGGGTTGGATCCATGCGCATGTCGAGTGGGCCCGTGTGGCGATAGCTGAAGCCCCGTTCGGGCCGGTCGATCTGCGGGGACGAGACGCCGAGATCGAACAGGGCGCCCACGAGTGGCTCGTCGAGGTCGGCCAGCAGTTCACCCACTTGGGCGAAGTTGGCGTGTTCAAGGCGCACCCGATCGCCAAATCGAGCCAGCCGTTCAGCGGCGAACGCCAAGGCATCCGGGTCGCGGTCAACACCCAGCAGTCGGAGATCGCTTCGGGCCTCCAGGAGGGCCTCTGCGTGTCCGGCAGCCCCGAGCGTGGCGTCCAGCAGCAGGCCCGTCGGCACCGGGGCGAGCAACTCCAGCACCTCGTCCATGAGGACACTTCGGTGGACGAAGCCGCCTTCGTCCTCCACGGACGCCGCCCAGACTCAGCCGAGCGCCTCCTCCGACATTCCACAGCCCCTCGACTGGACGACGTCTGCCGGGATGTCTCCCCGGTCAGACTGGATGGGCAGCGGGCGGAGTTCGGTTGGTCCATCCCGCCAGTCGAGAGGCTGTGCAACGCCGGAGGGGCGATGACGGCCTGTGAGGTGGCTCGTTTCGGTGGTGCTGTTCGCTGGCTCACAGGAGGTGTTCCAGCTCTTCGGCCAGGTCGCCAACTTCGGCCTCCACGGCGATCCAATCCTCGGGGCGGTACACCGCAAGGTGGGTCTCGGAGCCGATGAGGGTGACCTCGTCGTCGAATCGGTCGCGCAGCTTGGAAGGGAGCAGTACCCGGCCTGCCCCATCGGGGGCAATGGGATAGGCGTTTCCCGAGACAACCTGCAGCACTCGTCGCTTCTTGAGTCCTGCCTCCACGTCGCGGCGCAGCTTGGCCATGAACTCTTGCCATTCCTGTGTGGGGAAGAGACCGACGTAGAGGCCCTGCGCCGACGCATAGCCGCCGTTGGCAAATGCGGGGCGCGCCGCAGCAGGAAGCACCAGTCTCGACTTTGAGTCGATTCGGTGGTCGTAGCTGCCAGCAAGCACGGGTCCATCTCGGTCGGTTTCGTCTCCAGCGTGGGGAGGTCGGTTGGGTTGCCTGCCAGCAACCCGATCGACCCACTATCTCCCACGAAGCGACACCATAGCCCCACTTCGCCCCACCCGCGCGCATCATTTCGAGAAATCCCCTGGCCCGGGGCATTCGACCTACCGCCCGCCGTCTCGACCCTCCGGTCCCCCGCCGACCTCGAGCGGATATCCGCCTGACTTCGACGACGGTCCGATGTCAGCCTGGCGCCATGCACCCGCAGGGAACCCGAATCGAGTGGGAGCACCTACCCGTGGACGTCCAGGCCCGAGTCGCTGACGCGCTCGGCAGCCCCGTTCGCTCGGCACAGAACCAACCTGGCGGCTTCTCACCCGGCCTTGCGGCACGTTGCTCCCTCGCAGATGGGCGTCGCTGCTTCGTCAAGGCGGTCTCGTACGACCAGAACGCGCACACGCCCGACATGCACCGGCGCGAGGCCCTCGTCGCCACCCAGTTGCCTGCGGGACTGCCAGTTCCGAAGTTCACCGCAATCGTCGACGACGGGCACTGGGTGGTGCTCGTCTTTGAGACGATCGACGGCCGGCCGCCATCAGTGCCCTGGTCCGTCGACGAACTGGCCAAGGCGTTCGCTGCGCTCGACGGCATTGCTGCCGCAACGACTCCCTGCCCGATTCCCAGCCTGCCTACCTTCGCTGAACTACACGGCCAGGCGCTCACGTGTTACCGCCGGCTGGCGGCGGGTGACCGTCTGGTCAGCGCGATCGATCCATGGACGCGTCGACACCTCAGCACCCTTGCGGCACTGGAGGATGAGTGGGAGCAGGCCGCCACGGGCGACTCGCTCGTACACGCCGACGTCCGGGCCGACAACATCCTCATGCGCCCCGACGGCTCGGTGGTTCTCGTCGACTGGCCTCACGCTTGTGCGGGGCCGGCCTGGGTCGACAAGGTCGCCATGCTGCCTTCGGTAGGCCTGGATGGCGGGCCGTCACCCCACTTCGTCGAGAGGCTTCTGAATCCCCTCGCGGATGCCGACCCCGAAGCCGTCGACCGCTTGTTGGTTGCGATCACCGGATACTTCGTCGTCTCGGGGCTGCGACCGGACCCTCCGGGGCTACCCACGCTTCGATCCTTCCAGCGCGCTCAGGGCGAGGTTGCCCAGGCTTGGCTGGCCGATCGCCTTGGCCTCTCCTGACTCCCACGCCCTCGGCCACCGCCGGAACGGGCCGGTTTGAGCTCTCACCTTGAACGCCGAAGCCCTCCGCCGCGGAGCCCGAACGAGGACTTGCTGGCGGGCCCCATCTCAACCCCGAGACATGACGAGCAGCTGCGAAGGACTCCCGGAACTGGGAGCAAGCAGCGGAGCTTCGTTGTCACTCCCCATCCGTAGGATGGGGAACATGAGTTCGACAGCGCTTCAGGCGACAGTGCTTCAGGCGACAGCGTTTCAAGCGACGGTGCCCCAGGCGACGGTGGTTGAGGAGGCTGCGGCAGCCGCCATCGATCAGATCCATCGCGGCATCACCGCGTTGTTTGAGTCGGGTATCGACCCGGCCGACGCCCGCGACGCCGAGGCGTGGATCCGCGCGTTGGAAGGCATCGGCCGCCGCGTGGACGCGGCCCGTTCCGACCTGGTTGGCGTCATCGACCGTGCCGGGCTGCACGTCGCCGACGGGCATGGCTCGGCCAAGGTCATGGTCCGCCACCACGCCAAACTCTCCGAAGCCGAAGCCAAGCATCGCGAACACACCGCCAGCACGTGTCGGGACCTCCCCGAACTCGCGGTCGCCTGGCGGGACGGCCTGCTTGGCACCTGCCACATGCGGATCCTCGGCCGGGTGCATGCCAACCCCCGGGTCGCAGCGGCCATGGAGGCCCGCCAGCAACGGTTCCTCGACGACGCCCACCGCCTGAACACCAAAATGTTTGCCAACACCGCCTACCGGTGGGCCCGGCTGGTCGACCAAGACGGCCCCGAACCCGCCGGGGAACGCTCACACAACAACCGCGACACCAAACTGATCCCCGACCCCCTCGCCGGCACCTGGACACTGTCGGGAAACTTCGGGTCCGTCCAGGGCGCCGAAATGCGCGACATCCTCGACCACTACATCGACGCCGAGTTCCGCACCGACTGGGAAACCGCCAAAGCCAGGCTCGGTGAGCACGTCTCGAAAGCCGACCTGGAACGCACCGACGCCCAACGCCGCGCCGACGCCCTCCACCGGCTGTTCTGCGACGCCGCAGCCGCGCCCGCCGGCGCGGTCCCACCCGGGTTCGTCCACAACATCCACTGGAACGCCGACACCTACCAAGAAACGTTGGCGTCCATGGCCGAGAACCGGCCGGCCCACTACGACCCCGATGGGTTCATGTGCCGTACCCCCGACGGCACCGATGTCGACCCGACCGAAGCGGCCGCCAACAGCCTCGTCGCCCACATCCGCCGCATCATCGTCGACGCCCAAAGCGTCGTCATCGACCTCGGACGGGCCCGACGCTTCACCGGATCAGCCCGCACCGCAGCCACCGCACCCCACACCACCTGCATCTGGCCCGGCTGCTGGCTCCCAGCCAGCGCCTGTGAGGTCGACCACCTCCACGAACACGCCACCGGCGGCACCACCAACCCCAACAACGCAGCACCACTCTGCGGCCGCCACAACCGGTGGAAACAGAAAGGCTTCACCATCCACCGACAACCCAACGGCACCTGGCGCCTCACCCGACCAGACGGAACCCAAGTGCCCTGAACCCAGGGCCAACCGGTGTGAGCCATCGTTCACCCTCCCCGAGCACCGAGGCGGGTGAGCGCTCGCGCCCGCATAGGGACTCCGCCTATTGCGCAGCTGGTGGAAGCCTACGAGCTCCAGCGTGGTTGAGCTGGGGCCAGCAGCGGAGCGCCACCTGCTCCGATAGGCCGGATGAGCAGATCGTAGGTCGCCGGGTCGCCTGGCCAGTTGTGGACTCGCCACGAGCGAAATCCGACCTTGTGAGCGACACGCCGCGACGGAACGTTGTCGCCGGCGACAACGCACAACATCGAGCCGTCGACGAGGCGGTCGGCGGTCTCGAGTAGGGCGTTCGTGGCTTCGGTGGCATAGCCCCGCCCTCGCACCTCGGGCACGAACCGCCATCCCCACTCGAGTCGGTTGCGCCCGTCGAGCAGTACCTGTCCGACGCCGGTGTAGCCGACGATGTCGCCGGTTGTGCGCTCGATCACCGGCCGCTTGGCGTAGGGCACGACATCTGCCAGCGCCAGCATCTGGTCGAAGCGGGCATTGGCCGACTCGCCGTCGTGCTCGACGTTCGAGAACACGGTGAACAACGGGTCAGTGAACATCTCGACGAAGCGGAGCCGATCGCTCTCGACCGGCGCTCGAACGACGAGTCGCTCTGTCTCAAACATCGACACACCCGTACCCGGTGACCGGGCTCGAATTCGAGCCGGCGAGGGCGGCGGCGAGCCGATCGGCCCACCACGCTGCCGGGCGGGCGTCGCCAAGCCCGGCCGTGCGCCGCGTGAGCTCGTGGGCCGCTTCGCTGCGGCCGCCGGGGAGTGCGGCATCGGGCAACCCCGCAAGCGTCGCGGCGACGGGCACCTCCGAGTACGCCACCACCTGGAAGCGCACCTGGCTGCGGGTGCGTCGTTGGGACAGCCCCAACACCTTGCGGCCGGTGGCGTCGAGCGCCTCGCCCGGCCCCACCCCGGCGAAGCACACCAGCCGCCCGAGTTCGTCCCACTCCCCCGGCCCCTCGTGGACCGACGCGGCCACCCCCGCAGAGCGCAGGCCCGCCCCGAGGGTGGCCCCGACCCAGTCGAACGAGCGCCCCACGTCATCGCTGACCCGGTGGTCTCCACGCGCCAGGACCACGTCCAGCCACACCGTGCCGACCGGCTCCACGACCACCACCCCTCCACCCGTGCGCCGCCGGGTGACGGCGAGCCCGGCGTCGGCGGCCAACGCCTCGTCGATCACCCCTCGTTGGGTGGAGCCCGCCACCACGGTGGGGCGATCCGGGCGCACCAGCCACACGTCGATGTCGCCAGGACTGGGCGTGGGGAGCTCCCCGGCATGGAACTCGGCCGGGGCGCCGTGCCAGGCACGCACTCGGTTCACCCGGCCACCACGGAGAACCAGCAGCTAGCTTGCGTGGCCGTGCGCCCCACGCTGAGACGACAAGCCGCCCGCGTGCTGGCCCTCGACACGCAGGGACGGGTGCTTCTGATCAAGGCCCACGATCCCGCCCGACCCGAGGCCGGCTCGTGGTGGGAGCTGCCCGGGGGCGGCATCGAGCGGGGTGAGACCTCCGAACACGCCTGCATGCGCGAGCTGGCCGAGGAGGGCGGGGTGGCCCATGCCCAGATGGGCCCCGTCATCTGGACCCAACACGTCACCTTCGACTTCGCAGGTTGGCACTTCGACCAGGACGAGGTGATCCACCTGGCCCGGGTGCCCGAGGGCGGCGAGTCGCTCGGGGCCCAGCGCCTGGAGGCCTTCGAGGTGATGGCGTTTGAGGATCGGCGCTGGTGGAGCGCAGCCGAGCTGATCGAGGCCGACGTGCCCACCCTGCCCCCGGGCTTGGCCGAGCTGATGGAGCCGGTGGTGGCGGGGGACGTACCTGCGACGCCCATCGACATCACCGCCTGCGACGGTGCCGGGTGAGCCGCAGCCACTCCAGGTAGGCAACCGCATCGGCGGGGTCGGGCGCCCGCCGCCCCGAACCGCCGTACTGGGTCTCGGTGCGAAAACGGAGATAGGGCCCGGGCCGTCCACCAGGACGGGGCCGAAACCGGACAGCCGCACGGGCGGCAGTCGGCCACAGGTCGGGCCGGGTCGCCACGGCCAGCGCGGCGCGCACCGGCACCACGCCCCTGGCCCGCTCCACCGCTGCCCAGTCGCTCACCCGCCCTCCCCGCCCAGGTCGGTTCCCGCCGCACGCAGGGCGCGGTGGGCCACCGCTGCGGCGCCCAACAGCGGGCCGGTGTCCCCCAACAGCGCCGGGACAATCCGGGCCTCCCGCACAAAGGTCAACCGCGCCCGTTCCGACAACTCCCGCTGCGCGGCCTCAAAGAACACCTCGCCGTACCCCAGCGCAACGCCTCCGGCGACGAGCGCCAGCGGCAGGTCGAGGGTGGCCATGACCGACGCCACGGCCCGACCGACCAGGGTTCCGGTGCGTTGCCGGATGGCCTCGGGCGCCGACGCCGGGTCGGCCCCGGTGATGGCTGCGATCGCCGTGCCGGACGCCTCGGCCTCCACGCAACCGCGGCCGCCGCAGCCACAGTGCCGCCCGTCGGGCTCGACGACCACGTGCCCGAGGTGCCCTGCGTTGCCCAACCGGCCACGCAGCAGCGAGCCATCGACCACGAGGCCCCCGCCCACGCCGGTGGACACCACCATGGCCAGGTAGTTGTCCTGGCCCTGCGCTGCGCCGAGCCAGCCTTCCCCGAGCGCTAGGGCCTGGGCGTCGCCGGCCACCTCGACCTCCAGATCCAACGCGGCGGCCAACTCGGCGCGAATGGGAAAGCCGTCCCACGCGGGAAGGTTGACGGGCGCGATCGTCTCGCCGGCCTCCAGGAACGGACCGGCGCTGCCCACCCCCACCATGGCCGGGGGCGTCGTGACGCCGCTGAGGGCATCTCGGGCCACCCCAACCAGCCGCTCGGCCAACTCGCCGTGCCCGGCCGCTCCCGCCGTCGCGGCACGATGCCGCCTGCCGACGTGTCCGTCACCGTCGACGAGGGCGGCCTCGAACTTGGTCGCCCCCACGTCGATTGCCAGCACCGGCGGGAGGGATGGAGGACTCGGCATCGGTCCACGTTGCCGCTTCTCACGGGCGCCCGCAACCCGGCCACTCCACCCGGGTAGGGTGAGCGCCCCCAACGGCCGAGGAGGATGGGTGGGCGACAGTGACCGGGTGAGTGCGTTCGCCCACCGATATTCCCAGTTGTGCGCCAACGTCAACCAGGTGGTGACCGGCAAGACCGACGTGGTCGACCTGCTGGTCACCTGCCTGCTCTCGGGCGGACACCTGCTCTTGGAGGACGTACCCGGCGTGGGGAAGACCTTGCTGGCCAAGGCGCTCGCCGCATCGGTGCACGGCCGTTTCGGCCGCATCCAGTTCACCCCCGACCTGCTGCCGGCCGACGTGGTGGGCACCTCGGTATGGAATCAATCCGACGGCAGCTTCTCGTTTCGCCCCGGCCCGGTGTTCGCGAACTTCGTGCTGGCCGACGAGATCAACCGAGCGTCGCCGAAGACCCAATCCGCCCTCTTGGAGGCCATGGCCGAAGAGCAGGTGACCGTGGACGGCACCACCAACGCCCTGCCTGAGGTGTTCATGGTGGTGGCCACGCAGAACCCCATGGAGCATCACGGCACGTTCCCCCTGCCGGAGAGCCAACTGGACCGCTTCCTCATGCGCCTCAGCGTGGGTTACGCCGCGCGCGCCGATGAGCTGTCGCTGTTGGCGGGCGGTGACCGCACCCGACTGCTGGCCGACCTCCGACCGGTGATGGACATCGACGCGCTGGGCAACATGGTGCGCTTCGCCGAGACGATCCATGTTGCCGACGCCCTGGGCGCCTACATCGTGGACCTGGCCCAGGCCACCCGCAGGCACCCGAAGGTCGCCCTTGGCGCGTCGCCCCGGGCCATGCTGGGCCTGCAGTCGGCCGCCCGGGTTCGAGCCGGGGCCGAGGCGCGCGGCTACGTCCTGCCCGACGACGTCAAGGCGTTGTTCAACCCGGTGATGGCCCACCGCATCGCGCTGACCGGCGAGGCGCTGAGCGCCGGAGTGCGCACCGACGACGTCCTGGCCGAGGTGCTGGGCACCGTTCCTGCACCCCAGCCGGGTTAGGCGCCGTGGCCAGGGCGCCCTCCTCCGGCGGCCTCCGCCCCACCCGGGCGGGTTGGACGGTGTGTGCCTTGGTGGCCATCCTGCTCCCGGCGGCGCTGGTGCTGTCCTACCCCGAGCTCTGGGTGGGCACCTTCACCCTGATCGCTGCGCTGGTGCTTGCCGCTGGTTCGGTGCTGCGTCCCGGTTCGCTCAGCCTGGAGCGAGCGGTCCCCGCCGCGGTGACCAACGGGGACTCGGTGGAGCAGGTGGTGCTGGTGGCGAACCGCGGCCGTGCCAGCGGTCTGTTGTCGCTGCGAGACCGGGTCGCCGAGCCGATGGACCCCGGAGGTCGCCCCACCGACCCGGTGCGCCTCTCCCCCCTCGGGGCGGGCGAGCGGCGACGGCTCCGCACCGTCGTTCACACGAGCGCCCGCGGTGTGCTGGGCCTGGGCCCTGCCCGTCTCACCAGGCTGGACCCATTTGGGCTCTTTGAGCGGCCGTTGCCTGCCGGCGCGGCGGCCAGCGTGCTGGTGCGCCCCAAGACCCATCGCTTGGTGGGGCTGCCCGGCGGGGGTCGGCTCCACGACCGCCAACATGCCCAGCTGATGACCCCCACCCAGGCTGCGGAGGACTTCGTTGGGCTCCGGCCGTACCAGGCCGGCGACGACATCCGACACGTCCACTGGCCCGCGGTGGCCCGCAGCGGCAACCTGATGGTTCGCCAGTTCGAACGACCCGACGAGAGCCACGTGGCCATCGTGCTGGATGGCCGGACGGCACGCCACACCGTCAGCACCTTCGAGCGCGCGGTGGAGGCGGCTGCCAGCGTCGCCCAAGCGGTGTTGGCGGAACGCCCGGCCCGGCTGTTGGGTACCGACGGGTTCGATTCCGGTCCCATGTCGAATGAGGCGGCGCTCGGCCCGCTCCTGAATCGGCTGGCCACGGTGACCATGGGGACCGAGGCCAACCTGGCATCGGTGGCCCGCACCCTCGCCGGCGACGCCTCCGGCCTGATCGTGTTCTGCGGCACCACGCTGAGCGCCGGCGACCGCGACCTGATCGTCGGTGGAGACCCCACCCGCACCTTGGTGTTGGTGGATTGCTCGGCCACCGAGGCCCGGCCCAGGGTGGTGCCCTTCGGCCCCTCCCAGAGCCTGGAAACGAGCTGGGCCGAGGCGTGGCGCCACCTCGACCGCCCGGGCCAACGCGGCACCGGGGCGCTCCGATGAGCACCGCAGAGATCCCCGGCGCGGGGAATGGGCCACGGCGCACGACGGAACCGGCCGCCGGCGCAGGGGCGCGACGTCCCCCCGGCTGGTGGCTTCCCGAGGTCACCCTCATGGGGCTGACCGTGGCAACCGCCCTCAGCTTCGGCCGCCTGTTTTCCGGCCGCGACTGGGTGATCCCCGTGGTGATGCCGGCCCTGCTGGTGCACCTGAGCGAGGCGGCCGGCCGACGGCTTCGGCTCTCCGCCTGGGTATCCCCCGTGTTGTCCATGGCCATCGCCGCCGTGGCGTGGGTCAACCTGACCCTGAGCGACACGACCGCGCTCGGGCTGCCAACCGGAGACACCGTGCCCCGCTTTGTGGAGCTGGCCGGGGAGTCCTTTGAGGGCTTCCGCCAACTGGTGGCGCCCGCTCCGGCCCAGCCCGGGTTCGTGGCCGCGGCGTCGCTGGCGATGGTGGTCGTCGCGCTCTATTCGGACACGGCGGCCCACCGGGGCAACGTGCCCATCCAGGCCGTGACCACGCACGTCGGTGTGTTCATCTTCGGCGCCACCCTTGCCCGCGGACCGGGCCAGTTGTTCTCGGCCATCATCTTCACCGCCGCGCTGGGCGCCCACCTGTTGGCCGTGCGCACCGTCTCGGCCGCACGGGGCCGATGGCGGAGCGGCGAACGGGCTGCCGGAACCTGGGCCGCAGCCCGACTCGGCGCTGCCACGCTGGTGTTGGCGCTGCTCGCCGGAACGATGGCGCATGTGGCGGTGACGGGCAACCGCGACCCCGTGGTCGACCTGGCCGAGCTCAGCTCGGACCGGGCCGACCGCCAGGTGTTGTCGCCGCTGGTTTCTGTGGCGGATCAACTGGGGCCGCAATCCGACAACGTGATGTTCACCGTTGGGGCCAGCGACGCCGAACCGGCCTACTGGCGCCTGACGGCGCTCGACCGGTTCACCGACGGGGTCTGGAGTTCGACGTCGTCGTATCAGGACGTGGAAGGCGAGTTGCCCGACGTGGCCGCACTGCCCGCCCGAACCCGGGTTGATCAGACCGTGACCATCGACGGCCTGGCCGGCATCTGGCTGCCCGCCGCCTCCGACCCGGTCACCGTGAACTCCGACATCGCCGTCAGCTTCGATGAGCCCTCGGCCACCCTCATCGTTGCCGAGGGCGACGAGATGCCACAGGGCATGACCTACGCCGTGCGCTCGGCCATCCCCGACGTCAATGCACCGGTCGCCGAAGCCGCACGCGACGACGGCGTAGCGACCGCTCAGGAGGTGCCCGGCGACCTCGACGGTTTGGTCGCCCAAGAGGCCCGCATCATCACCGAGGGGGTGGACGACGACGTCGGCCGCCTGCGCGCGCTGCAGGACAACTTGCGGACCGGCGAGTACGACACCTCCGCCGACTACCGGGGTGCGGGCGATCCCACCGCCGCATTTCTGGAGGCACGGCGAGGGTTCTGCACCCAGTACGCCTCGGCATTCGTGCTGATGGCCCGCACCCTGGGCTATCCGGCCCGCATCGGGGTGGGCTTCACGCCGGGCAACTACGACGAAGCCGACTCGACATGGACCGTCACCGGCCGCCAGGCGCACGCCTGGCCCGAGGTCTTTCTCGACGCCTATGGGTGGGTGGCCTTCGAGCCCACGCCCGGTCGCGGCAACCCGGTGACCGAACCGCTCACCGGGGTGCCGTTCCAGCAGGACACGGGCGACGGGGCACCCGAACCGGCGGCGCCCGCCACCACCGCACCGCCGCCGACCACCGTCGCCCCCACCCCGGACACGTCGGCCACCCAGGGCACGGTGCCCGGGGGGTCCGCCCCCGAGCCGCTCCCCCCGATCGAGGAACCCACCCCCACGCCGTGGTGGCTCGTTGGCGGCCTTGCGCTGCTGGCGCTCCTGACGGGGGCGCTGTTCGGCCGCATCGCGTGGGTGCGCGGCAGTCGGGAACGGCGCTACCACCCCACCGATCAGGCGGCCGTGCCCGAGGGTGCGTGGGCCGAAGTCAGCGATCACCTGGCCATGCGACGCCGTTCGCCGGCACCCAGCGAGACGGCGACCGAGTTCGCCCGGCGGATGGAGGGTGAGACCGGCCTTGCCACCCTCGAGCCGCTCAGTGGCCTGGCATCCGCCGGAGCATTCGGCGCTGACCAGCTTGACGAAGCTCAGGCTCACCTCGCCCGTGCGCTGGCATCGGAGACCTGCGGCGTGGTGTCCTCGGAGTGGAGCCGCTCGGAGCGGCTGCGCTGGGCGTTCGGCATCGGCCCAAGATCCCGGTCGCGTCGCCCGTGGAGGCGTTCCCGCCGCAACCAAGGAGATCGTTCGTGACGACCCACCCCTCGCAGATGCGAAGGCACCTCACCCTGGCCGTTTCGGTCGCGCTGGCGCTCCTGGCGGGGGGCTGTGCGGACACCGAGTCCGACGGAGACGCAGCTTCGGAGTCTCCGGCCACCGTCTCGGCCGCACCCGCCGAGGGTTCGGCCGAGGACACCTCGGCGGCCGAGGAGGCCGCGCCAACCAACCCCGCCGGTGGCGGCGTCAACCAGGCATTGACGCGCGATGACGTGGACTGCACCAGCGAGGGCCTCGGGGGCGACGACGACGCAACCTTCACCAGCGCCTACTACGTGGTGGACGGCGACCTGGGTGCCGTCTGCTTCGGCGAGGGCGACTCCACCGTCGAGAAGGCGTGGCGCATCCTGGCCGATTTCACGCCCCCGGGGCAGCTGAACGACCTGGCGCTGTTCGCCGGGTTCGACTCCGGGGAGCAGGGCGACGAGGTGTCGCTGGCCTTCGTCAACTCGGTGGACGACGATTCGCTGTTCCAGATGTCGGTGAACGTCGCCGAGGCCGACGCTGACGCCGAGGAACTCACCCTCACCCTGGCCCACGAGTTCAGCCACGTCTTCACGGCCATCCCCTCCGAGCTCGACCGCGACGCGGATCCCGATTCGTGTGCCACCTACTGGAGCGGTGAGGGCTGCTACGTCGAGGGTGGGCTGATGGCCAACTGGATCGACGCGTTCTGGCGCCCGGACCTCATCGAGCAGCTGGATCCCGAGGCGGAGGCCACTGCCGCCGAGGGCCAGGAACGTTGCGACCTCGACCCGCAGTTCTTCGGCGCCTACGGGGCCAGCAACCCCGAGGAGGACTTTGCCGAGAGCTTCTCCGCCTTTGTCCTGCGGGTGCCGTCGGAATCCGACGCCCAGCAAGCAAAGCTGGACTGGATTGCCGCAAGGCCCGGGCTGGCCGAGTTCCGCGACCGCGCCGAGTCAGCCGGGTACGGGCCCCAGGAGCACAATTTCGATCCGTGCGGCCAAGCCGACGGCTGAGCGCCGGACGCGGGCGCTAGTTCTCGTCGCTCTTGTCGGCGCCGGTCGGTGCGCTGGGGCGTCGAGCCCCGGAGAACTTGGTGATCTGACCGAGCAACTCCCCCAGCCCATCCTCGCCCAGCTGGCGAATGCTCGACTCGATGACTGCACCCAGAGCGAAGGCAACCAGGAACCCAACGAACGCCAGCAGGAAATGAACCGTCAAGAGGTAGATGGTGAGGAACAGCGCCACCACGATGCCCACGGCGGCCAACCGGATGCGGCGCAGGATCGCCGAATGCACCGTGCGACTGCTCACCTCTCGGGCCAGCTGCGGGTCGGACTCGTACAGGCTGTCCTCGATCTCCCGAAGGATCCGCTGTTCGTCTTCAGAGAGCGGCACAACTGACCCCCTTCCTGGCGTCACCGTTCATGATCGCGCACCCTCGCCTGCGTCACAACGCGCGATCTCCGGCTGGGCCGATGGCGTCGTCGCCAAAGCGGTTGCGCACCTCATCCAGGGCCCGATCCAGCCCTCCGTCGTCATGGTCGGACAGCCTATCCAAGCGGAGTTGGGCAGGCGCGCCCTGCGCCAAACCGCTGACCCCGACACCCAGCAGGCGCAGGCCACCATCCAGGTCGACAACGTCCAGCAACGCCCTCGAGGTCTGGCGGATGACCCGGGTGGAGTCGTCCGGGCCATCGAGGCGCTGGGCTCGGGTGATGGTGCGGAAGTCGCCGTAGCGCACCTTGATGTGCACCGTGTGTGCCGTCAACCCGCCGGAACGCAGCCGGCCCGCCACCCCGTCGGCCATGCTGGCCAGCTCGGTGTTGAGCTCGTCCCGGTCCACTCGATCCGAGGGAAAGGTTCGCTCGGAGCTGATCGACTTCGCGGGTGCGTCGGCCACCACCGGCCGGGGATCGTCCCCCACCGCCAACGCCATCAGCTCACGCGCCGAGCGGCGACCCACGGCGTGCACCAACGCCCCCTCGCCCAACGCCTGAAGGTCGGCCACCGTAGACACTCCGAGCCGACCCAACTTCTCGGCGGCCACCGGCCCCACACCCGGAAGGGCCCGCACCGGAAGGGGTGCCATGAACGACGACACCTCCCGTGGGCGCACCACGACCACCCCCGGGCCGGCCACCGGGCCCGAGGGGTCGGGCGTGGGCTTGGCCGCCTCGGACGCCAACTTGGCCACCAGCTTGTTGGGGCCCAGGCCCACCGAGGCCCACAGGTTCAGGTCGGCGTGAATGCGCTGGCGAAGCCGGGCTGCGGTCACCACCGGATCGCCCAACCGGCGCACGCTGCCCGTCAGGTCGACGAATGCCTCATCCAACGACAGCGGTTCCACCTGCGGTCCCAGCTCGCCCAGAATCGTCATGAACGCCTGGGACACCGCCCGATAGTGAGCGTGGTCGCCAGGCAGAACCACCGCCACGGGACACCGGCGCAACGCCTCGCCCATCCCCATGGCCGACCGCACGCCGGTGGCCCTGGCCTCATAGGACGCGGCCGCCACCACCCCGCGAGGGCCATCGCCGCCGACCACCACCGGGCGTCCGGCCAGCTCGGGGTGGCGCAGCACCTCGACGGCGGCATAGAAGCAGTCCATGTCGACGTGCAACACCCAGCGATCACCGGAGTTCGGTGAGCTCACGGAAGCCGACCGCCCAGTCCCGGGTCCTCGTCGCGGCCGGCCTCCTGGCGGCCCGACTCGTCGTTGCCGCCCGTCGAGCGCGAGTCGTCCTTGCGCTCCGCGTCCAACCGCGTCACGCGCAGCGCATCCAAGCGGGTGCCCTCGATCAGGTAGTTGAACCGCCGGGTGCCCTCCCACCGGTCGACGAGGAACTCGACCAACGGCTCGCGCACCCACGGTGGGGCGGCCACCAGTTGCTCCACGCACGCCTCGTGCGCGTAGAAGGCACCGGTCTCCACGATGCCGTCGGGGTCGCAGAAGCTCAGCTCACCGCCCGGATGGGCGGCACCGAAGGCCACCACCCGAAGGTGCCAACCCAATCCCGGCGCCTCGCAGTCGATTTCGTAGAGGGGGCCGTTCCAGCACGCCACCGCCAAGCCGGTCTCCTCGGCGACCTCCCGGGAGAGGCCCTCCACCACGCCCTCTCCCGAGTCGATCACCCCACCGGGCGGCGACCAATCAACGCGCCCGCCCCGACGCCGGTTGCGCACCAGCAGCACGCCTTCGGGGCCCTCGATCACGGCGCCGCCGACCGTCCATCGACGAAGTTGCGGCGGGCTGACGGGGCCTTCTCCCACGCGCCCCAACCTACCGCCACGGTGCCCGGTCGGTACGCTGAGGCCGTGCCCACCGATCCCCCAACCGCCCTCACCCCGGTGTGGGCCCGCGTCGTGGCCTTCGTCTCGATCATTGCGGGCGGTCTCGCCGGCGCACTCGTCGGCGGCCGCTTCGGCGAGGTGGCCTGCACGGGCAGTTGCGATGTGCCCATCGGCCTGTCCATGCTCGCCGGCACGTTGGTGGCAGCAGGGGGCCTGGCCGTGGTTGCGGTCATCACGCTCCGCGTGGCCGGCGAATGGGTCGGGGGCTCGTGATCGGCGAGCACCAGCGTCCGCCCAACTTCGACACCGAACATCTCGCCCAACTTGCGCTTCGTGCCGCCCTGGCCGGGGCTGAGGTGGCCGGTCCTGCCCAGGACGGCGTGCGGACCCACCCCGAGCGCCGGGCCACCAAGAGCAGCGCCACCGACCTGGTGACGGAGGCCGACCGGGCCACCGAAGCCGCCATCGCCCGCGTGATCACCGAGGCACGGCCCGGCGACGGCTTCCTCGGCGAGGAGGGGATCGGCGACACCGCCGCCCGGTCCCCGGCCGACGAGGGCCACGACCGGTCCGGCGGCGACGGCATCGTCTGGGTCGTGGACCCCATCGACGGCACCACCAACTACGTCTACGGCAGTTCCGAGTGGGCCGTGTGTGTCGCGGCGACCAGCGGCGGCGAAACGCTGGCGGGGGCCGTGGTGGCGCCGGCGCTCGGCCTGACCTACCTGGCCGCGGCGGGCGGCGGCGCAACCTGCAACGGTGAGCCGCTGCGGCTGAGTGAACCACCACCCCTGGGCCGAGCGTTGGTGGCCACGGGGTTCGGCTACGACAGCGGGCGCCGGCATCGGCAGGGCGTGGTTGCCGCCGAGGTGCTGCCGCAGGTGCGCGACCTGCGGCGTCGTGGTGCCGCAGCGCTGGACGTGTGCGCGGTGGCGGCAGGCACCGTCGATGCCTTCTATGAGGCCGGCGTGCAGTGGTGGGACTTCGCCGCCGCTGCGGTGGTCGCGTCCGAGGCGGGGGCGACGGTGGTTGCGCGGCCGTTGGACCGCACTCCCGCCGACGGCAGCGAGGGCTTCTTCGTGCTGGTCGGCGCACCCTCGCTCGTGGGCGAGTTGGGTCCGCTTCTGGATCGCCTGGGCGCCCCGGCGGGGTGACCGCGGCCACTGCCGTCCCACCCTCCGCGGCCTTTCGGGGCAGCACCGATAGCCTGAGCACGTCCAGCGAGGCTCGACAGCGGAGCCTCCGAGCCCGAAGGCGTGCCCACCAGTGAGTACCCGCATCCTGACCGTCGAAGACGACGAACGCATTCGCACCGCCGTGAAGCTGGCCCTCGAGGACGAAGGCTGGGAGGTGGTGGAGGCCGACACCGGGGAGGCCGCCATCGAGGCGTTCCGAAGCCAGCCCACCGATGTTGTGCTCATCGACATCATGCTGCCGGGTGTGGACGGCTTTGAGGTGTGCCGTGCGGTGCGCCGCCAGAGCGACGTGCCCATCATCATGGTGACCGCCCGTGCCGACACCCATGATGTGGTGGCCGGGCTGGAGGCGGGGGCCGACGACTACCTCACCAAGCCGTTCGTCCCCAAGGAACTGTCGGCCCGAATCCGGGCGCTGCTGCGGCGTGTTCGTTCGGGTGATTCCGTGCTGCACCGGCTGCGCTTCGGCGACCTGGAACTGATACCCGACGAGGGCGTCGTCACCGTCGCAGGCGAGCCCATCCACCTGACCAAGACCGAGTTCCGCCTGCTGGTCGAGCTGGCCTCCTCCCCCGGCCGCATTTTCTCCCGCGAGGACCTGCTGGAGCAGGTGTGGGGCCATGGCTACCTGGCCGACAGCCGCCTCGTTGACGTCCACGTGCGCCGCCTCCGGACCAAGGTGGAGGCCGACCCCGGCAATCCCCGGCACGTCCTGACGGTTCGTGGGCTGGGCTACAAGCTGGCCTCGTGAGTCTGGCCTCATGAGTCTGGACGGCGCCGGAACGACGGGCGTCACCAACGGCGACGACACCGGGCCCTCGGACCCCACTCCGGCTGCTTCGGGCACGACCGGTTCGCTGGTGCTGCCCGAGCCCGGCGCGCGACGGCGGTCCCCCGTCGAATCCCAGCTGGGCCTTCGGGCCCGAATCACCCTCGGCTTCACGCTCGGGGCGCTGGTGTTGTCCACCGTCATCGGGGCCGCCACCATCACCCTCACGCGGCGCTCCCTGCTGGCCGAACGCGAGCGCCGCACCATCGAACGTACCGCCGAGAACGCTGCCACCCTGGAGGGCCAGCTCCGCAACCAGGCAGTCGACGCCGACCTCAACCCGGTCGTGAGTGACATTCCGGCGCAGGGGCCCCAGTTCCTCATGTTGCGCAACCAACCCGCCTCCGGCGAGCGGGAGGTGCGCACGTTCTTCACTGGTGACGTGGAGGAGGCCGACCTGCCCCAGAGCCTCGTGACCCGTGCGGTGTGGGACGCCAAGCCGGCGGTCATGCGAATCGAGGCCGGACAGACGCTCTACAGCGCCGTCGGCATCCCCCTCCCGGAATCGGGCGGCGCCTACTTCGAGCTCAATGCCATCGACGACATCTCCAGTGCGGTGCAGTCCCAGGCCATCATCCTGATACTGGTTGGCTCCGTTGCGACGCTGGCCGGCACGGCGCTGGGCTGGTGGGCAAGCCGCCGGGCGCTGCGGCCGCTGATCATGGTGGGCGAGGCTGCGGGTCGCATCGCCGAGGGCCACCTGGAGACCCGGCTGAATGCGGCCGACTATGCCGAGGACCCCGAACTCGGCCCGCTGGTGAGCTCGTTCAACGGCATGGTGGCCAACCTCCAGCACCGCATTGACCGGGACGCCCAGTTCGCCTCGGACGTCAGCCACGAGCTGCGTTCCCCGCTGACCACCATCAATGCTTCGGTCGACGTGCTGGCCCGTGCGGCCGACCAGCTGCCCGAACGGCCCCGCAAGGCGCTGGATCTCCTGGAATCCGATCTGGTGCGCTTCACCCAGTTGGTGGAGGACCTGTTGGAGATCTCGCGGTTCGACGCCGGTGCGGTGCGCCTGGAGTTGGACGAGGTGAACCTGATGGGGCTGGTCCGACGGGCGGTCAGCGACATCGCCGACGGCGACCTGCCGGTGGTGGCCGACGACGCATTGGACTCCGAGCTCATGGAGCTGGACAAGGTGCGCGTGGTGCGCATCCTCGCCAACTTCATCGACAACGCCGACAAGTACGGCGGAGGTGCCGACCGTGTCGAGGTGGTTGCCGACGACCACACGGTCGCCATCGCCGTCATCGACTCCGGTCCCGGGGTTCCGCCCGACGAACGCGAGCTGATCTTCGAGCGGTTCAGCCGCGGGGTCCAGGGCGGACGTCGCGGTGCGGGTTCGGGCGTGGGCCTGGGGCTGGCCTTGGTGGCCGAGCACGCCCGGTTGATGGGCGGACGGGTGGAGGTCACCGATCGGCCCGATGGCAAGGAAGGGGCCCGTTTCGCCCTCGAGCTCCCCAAGGTGCCGCCCGCGGCCGGCCTGCGAGTGGTTGAATTATGAGGTCATGACTCCCTGCTCGCCACCGCTGCGGCGGCATGATCGCCCAGCCCGAACGGGCAACAGCATGCAACGGGTGCTGCTGTGTTGTGTGGTGCTGGCGGGTCTGGCGGCCTCCGCCTGCGGCGTCGATCCCGACCCCGAGCCCCGGGCGCTTCCCGCCGACCTGGTCGGCGAGGCGCAACTCCCCAGCAGCGCAGCGCCCCAGGCCAACGGCGGCAACAAGCCCGCCTCCGTGTTCCTCGTGGCCGGCACCTCGGACCTCGTCCCGGTGCCTCGAGAGGTCGACTCGGTCTCGGTGGCGGGCATCACCAGCGCCACGCTTGCCGACCCGACCGACGGCGAGGTCGCCGCCGGCATCACCACGGCCATCCCACGCGACACCGAGATGGTGTCGGGCACCGTCCGGGCCGACGGCGTCATCGCCATCGACCTGTCCGGCAGCTTCGCCCAGGCCGATGGCGCCAAACGAACCACGGCCATCGGCCAGATCGTGCTGGGCGTGGGCCTTCAATACGACCCGGAGCGAAAGTTCAGCTTCTCCATCGACGGCCAGCGTGCCTCGGTCTCGACGGCCGAGGGCGCCCGAACCATCGTGACGCCATGCGACTTCCTGGACGCGCTCGTGGAGCCCAGAGAGCTGGAACCGGAGGTACTGGCGGCTGCCGACATGGAGACGCTCAGCGAGGCCCAGGCTCAGCTCACGGCCTCCTGCCCCGGGGCCGCGACGTAGCCACCGGTCAGCTGAAGAAGACGGCGGCAACCTGGTCGTACAGCGCAACGTCGCACCTCTTGAGGCGCCCGGCCACCTCGGCGAGCTCGATGTCGACGATCTCGGTGCCACTCAGGGCAACCATGCGACCCCAGGCTCCCGCTGCGGCCAGGTTTGCCGCAGCGACCCCCAGACGCGTCGCCAACACGCGGTCCCCGGCAGATGGCGTGCCCCCCCTGACGACGTAGCCCAGGGTGGTGGTGCGGCTCTCGGCGCCGCTGCGCGCCTCGATCTCTGCGGCGACCCGCTCGCCGATGCCACCCAAGCGGCGGTGGCCGAACTCGTCGGTTTCGTAGGTGGGGAGTTCCATGGTGCCTTCCATGGGCATGGCACCCTCGGCCACCACGATGATGGACGCATAGCGGCCCAGGGCGCGACGGCGCTCCACCACCGCCACCACCTCATCGAGCTCAAAAGGCACCTCGGGGATGAGGATCATGGCCGCCCCACCGGCCAAGCCGGCGTGAAGTGCGATGTGGCCCACATCGCGCCCCATCACCTCCACCACCATCACGCGCTCGTGAGCCTCTGCGGTGGTGTGCAGCCGGTCGATCGCCTCGGTGGCCACCCCGACGGCGGTGTCGAAGCCGAACGTGACGTCGGTGCCCCACACGTCGTTGTCGATGGTCTTGGGCACCCCGACGCACGGCACGCCATCGGCGCACAGGTCGCGCGCCGCGGCCAGCGAGCCGTTGCCGCCGATCACCACAAAGCCGTCCAGGCCCAGGCGGAACATCACTTCCTTCACCCGCTTGGGGCCGTCGTCGAACTGGTAGGGCTGCACCCGGGAGGTGCCCAGCACCGTGCCACCCCGAGGCAACAGACCTCGGCAGCGCTCCACGGTGAGCGTTTCGTAGTCCTCCTCCAGAACGCCCCGCCACGCATCGGCAAAACCAATGACCTCACCGTCGAGACGGTCGACCCGGCGAACCACTGCCCTGATCACCGCGTTCAGACCGGGGCAGTCGCCACCGGATGTCAGCAGACCCATGCGCATGCGCCCAGCTTGGCAGATTCACCAGAGGACGGGCACGGGCCCGCCAACGGCTCACCGGCTAACGTCCCACCCCGTGTCCGTAGTCATCGCACTTGATGCCGGAACCACCGGGGTGCGGGCCCTGGCGCTGGACGGCGGAGCCCGAACCATCGGTTGGGCCTACCGGGAGTTCACCCAGCATTTCCCGCGCCCGGGTTGGGTGGAACACGACGCCGCAGAGATCGCCTCGGTCACCACCGAGGTGCTCACCGAGCTGACGGCCTCGCTGGACGAACCGGTGGCGGCGGTGGGCATCACCGACCAACGGGAGACCGTCGTTGCCTGGAGCCGCAGCACCGGCCAGCCGCTCCACCGGGCCATCGTCTGGCAGGACCGCCGCACCGCTCAGCGCTGCGACCAGCTCGCCGAGCAGGGCCACCTGGAGATGGTTCGATCCCGCACCGGCCTGGTGCTGGATCCCTACTTCTCGGCTTCGAAGCTGGAGTGGATGTTCACCGAGGGAGGCGTGGAGCGAAGCCCGGACCTGGCAGTGGGCACCATCGACTCGTGGCTGTTGTGGCACCTCACCGGCGGAGCCACCCACGCCACCGACGACACCAACGCCTGCCGCACGATGCTCTACGACCTCAGCACCGGCGACTGGGACGACGAGCTGTGTGAGCTCTTCGGCGTGCCCCGCGCCGCCCTGCCGGAGATCCAGCCGTCCTCGGGCAGGTTTGGTACCGCCGCCGCGGGTCGGGGGCTCCCCGAAGGCACCCCAATCTCGGGTATCGCCGGGGATCAGCAGGCGGCCCTCTTCGGTCAGGCATGCTTCCGCGAGGGCATGGCCAAGAACACCTACGGCACCGGGTCGTTTGTCATGATGAATTGCGGATCCACTCGCCCCGAGCCGGTGGATGGGCTGCTCACCACGGTGGCATGGTCGCTCCCCGGGGCCGCCGATCGTGACATCACCTATGCGCTGGAAGGTTCGATCTTCGTGACCGGCGCCGCCGTGCAGTGGCTGCGCGACGGACTGGACATCATCGACGAGGCGGCCGAAGTCGGCCCATTGGCCGAGTCGGTGGATGACTCCGGGGGCGTCGTCATGGTGCCCGCCTTCACCGGCCTGGGCTCTCCCTGGTGGGATCCCTATGCCCGGGGAATGGTGCTGGGCATCACGCGGGGTTCCACCAAGGCCCACCTGGCCAGGGCCGTCCTGGAGTCGATCGCGTTTCAGACTCGCGACGTGGTCGATGCCATGACGGCGGCCACCGGCGCCGCCCTGCCGGAGCTGCGGGTCGACGGGGGCGCCTCAGCCGCCGATCTGTTGTTGCAGATCCAGGCCGACCAGCTTCGAGTGCCCGTGCAACGGTCGGAGGTTCGGGAGACGACGGCCCAGGGCGCGGCGTTTCTCGCCGGCCTGGCCGAGGGCTACTGGGACTCCCTCGACGACGTGTCGGACGCCTGGGCCTCGGGCGGCCGCTTCGATGCCACCGAGGGCAGTGCGGAGCAGGCCGACCAGTCCTACGGCCGGTGGCTCGATGCGGTTGAGCGGTCGCGCAACTGGGACGAACCCCGCCGTTGAGGTTCGGGCCGCTCCAGGGTGGGCCCTGCGCCAACGTCCGGTCAGGCACGCAGCCCCCAAACCGGACGAAAAGTTGACCGGGCGGTCAAGAACGATACGGTGACGCCGGTGGACCGAGTTTTGACGCCTCGAGGCGAGCAGCGCCGAGTGCAGCTGGTGGATGCGGCCACCCAGTGCTTCGCCGCACGGGGCTACCAGGCCACCTCCATCTCCGACATCGTCGACTCCATTGGCGTCGGCAAGGGCGTCTTCTACTGGTACTTCACGTCGAAGCGGGAACTGTTCGGCAACATCCTGACCGAGGGCATGACCGATCTTCGCCTGGCTCAGCTGGCCGCCGTGTCCGACAGCGACGACCCGCTGGTGCGCATTCCGGCCGGCATTCGCGCCGCGGTGGAATGGGCCGCCGCCAACCAGCAGCTGGCGTCGCTGTTCGAGTTCGCCCACCGGGACGCCACGTTCGGGGCACATGCCCGCAGGCTTCGAGAGCTGCTCATCGAGGACGCGGTCGCCGAACTTCGCCAGGCGACGGCCATGGGCGCCATTCCCGACGGAAACGCCGACAGCCTCGCCCGGTGTCTCCTGGCCGTCACCGAAGCGCTGACCACCCAAGGCATCCGCCGGGAGGGTCGCCCGGCCGCCGAGGTCGCCGACGAGGTGGTCCGGTTCTGTCTGGAAGGCATCGGCGCCGCCGAGGCCTCGGGGCACCGTGGCGCCTCGGCGGCGCCGCAGTCAGCCTCCTGACGACGACCCGGACGAGGGGGTTCCGCGACGCAGGTGGCCCATGATGGCCGCCCCCACGACCCCGGCCGCGGGTCCACCGGGGGCACAGCGAAGGCGCAACCGGCGGTGCGCAAGGCCCACCGACATCGCTTCGAGATGCTTCAGCACCGGTTGGGTGAGCAGCTCGCCTGCGGCCGACACGCCGCCTCCCAACACGATGAGGTCGGGGTCGAGGAGCTGGATCAGGTTGGCGACCCCCAGCGCCACCCACCCGGTCCAGGAGTCCCACACGGCGGCGGCATCGGGATCCCCCTCGCGCAACGCCGCCACGACGATCTCCCCATCCAGGGACTCCACCCGGCCGGCGCGGCGCAGCAGACCTGGCGCGCCGCGGGCGTCGGCGTGGGCACGGGCAAGCGCACCCAATGCGGTGCCGGAGGCCACCGCCTCCCAACAGCCCGACTGGCCGCAACGGCACCTTGGGCCACCGGCATCCACCACCATGTGGCCAGGCTCGCCGGCCAGGCCGGCTGCGCCCCGCCACAGCGCGCCATCCAGCACCAATCCGCCACCGATGCCGGTGCCGAAGGTCACGGCCACCAGGGCGCCGACGTGGGTCTCGGCCTCCCGCTGGGCGACCATGGCAACCACGTTGGCATCGTTGTCGATGCTCACCGGCAGGCCGCTCGCACGGGCCAGCGGCCCCGCCAGATCCACGCCCACCGCCATGGCGGTGTTGGCGGCCTGCACGACGACGCCGTCCAACCCCACGTGCCCGGCAATCCCAGCACCGACCGAGCAGGGAGGCTCCGGTGCCGCTGCACACAGGTGCAGCACCATGGCTTGCATGGCCTCGACGAGTTCGTCGGCCGTGGCGGGGGTCGGCACCCGCTCCTCGATGAGCAGCCTCGGCTCACCATCGCCGCCCAGCACCACCACACCACCCGCCAGCTTGGTGCCACCCAGGTCGATACCGATCAACGGCCCCCTGGGCTGGACGCTCACCCGAGCAACGGTACCGGATGCTCCTCGGCGTCCTGCTGGCCGCCGGGACCGGGGGCTGCGAAATCGATGACGTCGGCCACCGAGTCGCTCAGCTCGTCGGCCCACCGCCGCACGCCCGAGTCATCGGTGAGCCAGATCACCTGCACGGCCTCGGCCATGCGTTCGAGGCGACCCAGGACCGAGCCCAGGTCCCCAAACTCGCGCCCGGCGAACGCGTCGTCGACCACCATGGGCACCGAGCCCGCATACGACACCGAACGCTGCTGGGCCAGCCGGGCCAAGACGTACCACTCCACGGCGCCTGGGCCATCGCCGGCCTGGCGACGATCGGGCGCCCCGTTGGTCACCCGCAGCTGAACCTGCTCCTCCAGCTGGGACAGGCGAGTGCGGATCTCGTGGCGCACCTCGGCGGCATGCGCCACCAGGCGCTCGCGCTCCTGAAGCTGCCGCGTGAGCTCATCGTGGTGCCCCCGCAGCAGTTCGTCGCGGGCCCGAAGCTCGGAGAGACGGGCCACCGCATCCCGGTGGCTCGACAAGCGCTCGCCCGCCCGGGCGATGCGATCCTGAGCCTCGGCCAGCTCGCTCTCGAACGCTGCCTCCGGCTGCTGTTGGCTGGCTGCCGCCGTCAGGCGGGCAATGCGCTCACCCAGCAGCTTGCGCTCGGTGCGGAGCGCCACCAGTTCCTCGTCGCGCTCCTCCAGTTCCTCGGTGAGGCGCTCGCGTGCCACCAGCCAGGTGCGTGCCTGGCCCTCGAGCTCGGCGGGCGAACCCGCCGGCTGGACACCCACGACGGCCAAGGCACGTGACAGCTGCTGGGCAGCCTGGTCGACCCCCTCGGCCTGTGCCTCGATGGTGCGGCTGCGCAGCGCCCCTTCCAGATCGGTGACGTCCCGGCCCAGCAGCTGCCGGGCCTGCTCGGACAGCCGGTCCACCTCGTCCTGTGAGGCCTTCACCACCGGGTCGTTGCGTCGGGCCGCGTTGGTCTGATGCACCATGCCCTCGGCCTCGGCCAGCGCCGCTCGCGCCTCCCGATGGCGCTGCTGGCGCTCCAAGGCAGTCGGATCGTCGGTGACCCCCAGCAGGTACGCCTGCCAACTGACGAACCCCAGCTGGTCCAGCAGTTCGTCTTGGCGGTGCTTCAGCGAGGTCATCCGTCGGGACTTGCCCAACGACCGCTTGCCGCTCCGCTCCGCGGCGAAGTACTCGTCGCGAACGGATTCCAGCTCTTCGACCAGCGCCGGCGACAGCTTGGGAGCCCGCTGCTCGCGCTCGGCCTCCATCACTGCGGACACGGCCATCTGGCGGCGGGCCGAGGCCCGGGAGAAGGCGGCTTCGTGCCCACCGGCCACCAGCGCCTGACGCCGTCGGGCGTCGGCCTGAGCCAACTCGTCGGCCAAGCGCTGGGCCACCGGGTCGGGCACGCGTGAGGGCTCCAGCGCCAGCTTCAGGGCCCGGTAGGCGGTGCGAACCGGCTCGGGGTCGGTATGGGCCAACAGGTCGCGCGCCGTCGCCGCCTCGGAGATGCGGCGATCGAGGATGTCGGCCGCCGCCGCCTGCTCGGCGAGGTCGCCGTCGACATCCCCGACCTCCGAGGCCGCCCGACGCAAGCTGGCGAGCTCCTCTTCGGCGGCGAACAGGTTGGCCTCGGCGAAGGAATCGAGCCCTCCGCGTGCGCCGTCGATCTGACGGGACAGCGTCACCTGCTCGTCGTAGAGGTCATCCAGCTGGCGCCGCGTCTCGGCCGCCGACTGTTGCACCTGACGGTATTGCTCGTCCGCGTCGCGAAGATCACCCTGGGCCGCGGTCAGCGCCTCGTCGGGGTCCTCATCGCTCCCGGGCGCGCCGGGCAGCTCATCGGCGGTGAGGACCGCATCGATGTCGCGGTCGCATCCCAGCAGCTCCAGGTTCTCCAGCGTGAGGTCCAGACGAACGCCGTGCACCTCCATGAGGCCGCGGCCGACCGGCTCGGTTCCCCTCGGGATGGCGGCCAGCGTGGCCGCCAAGCGCTCGCGGACCGGGTCGGGCAGACCCGACACCACGGTCAAACGGGGATGAAACCACAGATCAAGTCCTTCGATGACCGGATCTGTGTAGCGGACGATCCTCACGGAGGTTCCATCGGCAGGCGTCTCCCCTCCATGAGGAAACCGTCCCACGGCCAATGGGCTGCGGACCGTTTAGTCCAACGGCACCCGTCGAGGACCGCGAGCGGCGGGCTCGTGCCCGGACGATCCCGGCGAAGACGGAGCCTCATCGGCTTCGGGGTGCGAGCCGCCATCGGCGCCCAGGTGCTCGCCCAGTCGCTCCGCCCATGAGGTCACTCCCGACACCAGGTCGCCAACCCGATCCGAGTCGGCCACCACCTCCTCAGCGGCGTCCAGCAGGCCACGCAGCGCGCCGATGGCGCCCAGCGCCGCCTGTTGCAGGGCCGCTGCGGCGTCCGACGAACCATCCCCGGCCGGCTTCGAGGCGGGATCCGGATCGTCGGGGGCCGGATCCTCGTGGTCGCTCACGTGTCCAGGATATCGGTCGGTCCGAACCGCACCACCAGCGTGCCCTCGCGCAGCGAGGCTCCCAGTACCGGCCGACCCCGCATCGCCTGGGGCACCAACAGCGTTCTGCGGTGCGCCCCCACCGTGAGGGTCAGATCGTCATCGCGTGTGAAGACCTCCACCGCGTCCGAGGAGGCGCTCGGGAGCGACAGGTGCAGTTCCGGCCCTTCGGCGCCGTCCACCACCCGCATCGGCCGCAGGCTGGCCAGTCGGTCGCTGGGGCACCTCGATCCGTAGGTGGCCGCCGCGAGCTCCAGCAACGCCTCCACCCCAACGGGCTCGTCGGCCAGCAGGCCGGCCGTGAGCACCGGTGCATCGCCAAAGGCGTCGGCAACCTCGCGCAGCGCGTCGCCCTGCCGGGCCCGCCAACCGGCGAGCAACGGATGGTCGTCCGGCGGCACCAACCGGTTCACCACCACGGCGTCGACGCTGTAGCCGAACAGGCTCAGGGCACTGAACGTGCGGCGCGTCTCGGCCAGCACGACCCGCTCGGCGGTGGTGACCAACCGCACCGACGTGTCATCGGCAGCCAACAGGCGGCGCAGCGCGGCCAGCTCGCCGGTGAGCGAACGTACGGCGCGAGACATCGACGCATCCGGGGCCGGGAAATCGCCCAGCCGTCGGGCCGCATCGCGGGCCAGGCCCCGAAGGCCTCCACGGGCGTCCGCACGGTCCAGGTAGAGGCCGATGACCTCGGGAAGCGCAAGCAGCCGAAGCGTCTCGGCGGTCGGCGCACAATCCACCATGACCGCATCGAATCGTCCGGCCTCGGCCAACCGGGTGACCTCGGAGAGGGCGAACAACTCCTCCAATCCGGGCAGCAGCGTCAGCTCCTCGGCCATCAGGTCGTCCAACCCGGCCCACGCAAACGCCCGATGAAGCCAGCCCCCCACCTCGGCCCATGACTGCTCCATCCGCAGCCGCGCATCCAGCTGCTGGGCATGGCAACCGGGTGTGACCTGGACCGCTTCGGTGCCGACAGCCCGTCCCAACACGTCGGCGAGGGAGTGGGCCGGGTCGGTGGAGATGACCGCCACCCGCTGCCCCGCCTCGGCCGCCGCCAGGGCGCTGGCGGCGGCAACGGTGGACTTGCCCACGCCGCCCTTGCCGGTGAACACAATGAGCCTCACGGCGCGTCGCCGAGGGGTGGGAAGTCGCCGTACGCTGCGCCCCACCAGAAGATCAGGCCGATACCCACCATCGGCACGAGCGTGCCGAAGTCCAGTTCGAGGCCCTGGGTGGCGATGGCCGGCACCAGCCCGCCCACCACCTGGAGGGCCAAGGCGCCAAACAGGTGCCGCCGCACCCTCGGCGGAGCAATCCCGGTGAGCAGCGCCAGGCTTCCCAGGTCCAGCCGGTCGCGTCGGGAGCGTCCGGCCGCCACCACGAAGCCGGCCATGGCGGCCACCAGCCCGGCGCCAAACAACCCGATCGACACCACGAAGGCCACGATCTCCGCCGAGCCGCCGAACGCTATTCCCGCCAGGCCCGTCAGCGTGACTGCGGCGGCGGCCACCCACGACGCCACCACCATCCACCAGCCGGGCGTGGTGTCGCCAAACCGTTCGGCCAGGCGCTGCCGCTCGGCGGCTCGACGCTTGGCGGAAGCCGCCTGCGCGACAGCACGCTCCTCGGCGACGCTGGGGCGGCTCATCCGACGACCTCCCTTCCGGCACCGAAGGCCTCCAACGCCCGCCCCAGGCGTTCCGCCAGCACGTCGTAGTCGAAGTCGCGCTCCACCCGGCGCCGAGCCTCGGCGCCCATGCCGCGCCGCTCGTCGGGACGGTTCACCAGGCGGGCCAGGGCTGCGGCCACCGCCGTGGCATCCTCCGGGTCGTCCACGACCAGCCCCGTGTCCCCGTGGGCCACGGCCTCGTGGCTGCCCCCCGAACGTCCGGCCAGGGCCGGCACCCCAGCGGCGGCCGCCTCAAGGAACACGATGCCAAACCCCTCCTGCTCCAGGCCCAGCCAGCGGTCGCGGCACAGCATGGCGAAGACGTCGGCCGCCCCGTAGTACTCGGCCCGATGCGCATCGCTCACGCGGCCCAGCAGTTCGATGTGGCCCGGCCCCTGCGCCGCCAGACGGTGGAGTCGGCGCCGGTCGCGCCCATCGCCGGCGATGGCCAGCGCCACGTCGGCGCCCTGACGGGCCAAGGCGTGCACCGCCTCGATCAACACATCAAAGCCCTTGCGGGGCACCAACCGGCTCAGCCCAAACACCAACGCGGACTGGTCCCCCACCCCGAGGCGACGACGAACGTCGACCCGCTCCTCGGCGGTCAGGGGAACGATGTCGGCCGTGTCCACCCCGGGTGGGACGACGACGTTTCTCAGCGGTCCGCCCGCCGCGCGTTCGGCCTCGGCCAGCGGGTAGCCGCCTGCGGCCACGACGCCGTCCGCGGCGCGCAGCACCCGACGCAACAACGGAGCGCTGAGGGGAATGCGACCGGGCACGGTGATCTCGGCACCGTGCAGCACGATCACCCACGGAAGACCCAAGCGTTGCCCGAGGCTCGGCCCCAGCAACGACAGCGGAAGCGCCGGGTCCAGCACGAGCAACTCGGCCCCGCAGTCACGAGCCAGCGTCTCGATGCGGCGGGCCAGACCCGGGTGGGGCAACAGCACCGGATCGCGGGTGCGTTCGATGCGATGGGGTGCCGCCGCGTCAAAGGCGTGGTCGCCCTCGTGTGGGGTGCACAGCACGGTCACATCGTCGGGGTCCAAGCGGCGCCACAGCTCCCACAGATAGCTCTGGATGCCGCCCACCTTGGGCGGATAGTCGTTGGTCACCAACAGGTGCTTCATGGCGTGCACACCTCGCCGGCATCGCTGGTGCCCGAGCCCAGACCGGCCGCGCCGCGGCCCTGATCTGCGCCGACGGCCACGCCGGCTCGATGTGCGGCCCACTCGGCGTGCTCGGCCAACATGGCCGAGGGCGATGCCAGGTATCGGCGCAGCGTCGCCACCGTCGCCTCGTCGTCGGCGCTCCCCACGTTGCCCAGCACCACCAAGGCGTTGCGGCGCAGCGCGTCGGGGTCGCGTCCCGGCAGGTAGAAGCGTCCGAAGCGTTCCATCAACTCATCGTCGCCCATGGACAACAGCCCCAGCACGTCGACGAGGGGCCCGGGCCGAGTTCCACTCGGCTCGGCGCCCAAGCGGCGCGAGGCCAGGCGGCTGGGTGGACACACCACCGTGCACTCGTCGCAGCCGTAGAGACGGTCACCCAACGCCTCCCTGAACTCCAACGGGAACTCGCCGGGGGCCTGGACCAACGCCGCCAGGCATCGTCGAGCATCCAGCCGGCCGTCGGCCAGGGCCCCGGTTGGACACGCCGGCTCGCACGCTCGGCAGCTGCCGCAGCCGTCCTGCACGGGTGCGCCTCGAGGAGGAAGGCACGCATCGGTGACGACCGACCCCAGCACCACCTCGCCGCCGGCATCCGGGGAGATCACTCCCGTGTTGCGGCCGATCCACCCCAGCCCGGCGCGGCGAGCCGCAGCACGGTCGACCAGGCCGTTGTCGTCGGCCACCACCCGGGCCCGAAACCCCGCCCGTCGCAGCCGTTCGGCGACCGCCTCCAGCGCGGCCCGCAACCGTCCGTAGTAGTCGTCGGTGGCGTAGCGGGCCACCCGGGCAACGGGTTCCGATTCGGCCGCCGGGCCGGCAAGCGGTGGCTCCGTCTGGGCGTACGCCACCGCACCCACCACCAGGCTGGACGCGTTGCGCAGCAGGCGATCCGGCTCGGTGGAGCGCTCCGGGTTGCGGTAGGTGAACTCCAACGTGCCTGCCAGGCCTTCGGCCTTTCGCTGTTCCAGCGCCCGCCGGGCCTCGACGAACGGCGCAGTGTCGCAGATGCCCACCGCAGCAAGGCCCGCCTGGCGGCCCACCTCCAACGCCGCGTCGGCCAGCTCGGCCAGATCGGTGTCGCTCACAGCAGCGCCCGCAGGTCGTCGGGGCTCAACAGGTTCGCCCCCAGGGCAGCGGCGCCGTTGCGCACCCGGCGATCGGCGCTCAACACCGCCACCGGTACGGCGTCGTCGGTGGCGGCCACCGCGGCAAGGATGTCGTCGTCGGCCTCGACATCGGCGGCGGTGAACCGCACCCGAACGGGCAACGGCCGTCGCACGGCCGGCACCGTCGCCTCCGGGTCCGCTCCGTCGAACACCACTCGTATGTCGGTGCCGTGTGCGGCGGCCAGACGCCCCAGTGCCCCGACCAACGCATCACGCTGGGCCGGAAGCGACAGGTTCTCCCACAACGCCATCGCTGCGTTGTATCCGTCCACCCACAACATCAGGCCCGGGGTGTCCAACAGCGCACGCGCCGCCTCGGGCGAGCCCTCACGCAGGCCACGTCCAACGCGCACCGGCGTACGCCGCCGCACCCGACTCGCAGCACCGCGGGCGTCCCCGCCCTGCCCGGCTCGCTCGGCATCCGACCGCCCGGCTTCCTCCGGCCAACCGGCGAGCGAGTGGGGGTCGGCCAGAGCGGCCAGGGCGTCCGCCACCTGGCGCGCCGCCTGGGCAACCTCGCACAGTCGTTCGGCCTGCCGAGCTGCTGCCGCCCCCTGGTCGGCCACCATCGCCTCCAGCCGGGCCGGCTCGTCGGTGGCATCGGAGGAGGTGGCCACCTCGGCGGCACCCCGAGCAACCCGCTCCCGCAGCTCACGCGCCTCCGCCGTGCGGTCGGCCAACCGCCGGCGCTCGTCTGCCAGCTCCCGCACGGCCCGCTGTCGCTGAGCTTCCAGGTCTCGCGAGCGTTGCTCCGCTGCCGCCCGCGCCTCGATCTCGTCGTTCAACCTCGTTCGCAGGGCGTCGAGCTCCTCGCCGACCCGGGCCAGCCGCTCATCGGCCGCCCCCAGCGCCTCGACCCGTGCCTCCAGCTCGGCGACCCTCCCCAGCGCCGCCCGTTCGGACTCCCGGGCGCGATCCTCGGCATCGGACGCGTTCACCGCGGCGACCGCCTGGGCCAGCTCGCGCTCCCAGCCGTCGTCGCGCTCCAGATAGGCCGCAGCACCGCGACCCAACGCCACCAGGTCGGCCTGATCGGCCACCGTTCGACGGAAGTCGTCGTCCCCGTCCAGCACCCGGCGCACGGCCGCCAACGCGGTTGGCGGTCGCTTGCGAAAGCCCAACACCGACCGCAGCCCACGCGGCGGCACCACCGGTGGCGTGCGCTGCATACCCCGCTCGGCGACATCCAGCGCCGCCTCCAGCGCAGGGCGAAGCACCTGCTCCTCAGCCGATGGCTGCTGGGTCACGCAATCACCGGCGCCACTCAGCTCTCCGGTTCGTCGACGCCGACCACTCCCGAATCGCTGGAACACCAGCGACAGCTCACCGACTCGATCACCTCATCCAGAACTTGCGTGTCCTCGACGGTCAGCTCACCTCCCACCGAGTAGTGATGGAACGCCCGGGTGCGTCGGGTGGCCACCACATCGAAGCGGGTCAGGTTGCCGCACGTCGCGCAGCGATACCGGGCGCTCACTGCGGCGGGTTCGGTCGGGGCGTCGTTCACGATCGGGCAGGCTACCGCCCGCTGCCGACGCCTACCGTGGCGGGAAGCCCGGTTCGCCCTCGTGCACCGGGCCGCAAGCGTCACCCAAACGACTGTTCGACGAACGTCCGTTCGTCTACGATCGAGCGCGTGGCCACCTCCGTCGCACCGCCCCTGCAGTACTCCCTGGACGATCTGGGCGCCCCGCTGGCCGACGTCACCTTCTGCGTGGTCGACCTGGAGACCACCGGTGGAGCGCCCGGGTCGGACGCCATCACCGAGGTGGGCGCGGTCAAGGTGCGCGGCGGCGAGTTCCTGGGCACCTTCCAGACGCTGGTCAACCCCGGTCGGGCCATCCCGACCAACATCTGCGTGCTCACCGGCATCAGCGATGCGTTGGTGGTTCGGGCGCCTCGCATCGAGGCCGTCCTACCGGCCTTGTTGGAGTTCATGGGAGATGCCGTGTTGGTGGGCCACAACCTGCGCTTCGATCGCTCGTTTCTGGACGCGGCCCTCGTGGCAACCGGCCGGTCGCCCCTGACCAATCGGGGCGTCGACACGCTGGCGCTGGCCCGACGGCTGCTGCGCAGCGACGTGCCCGACTGCAAGCTCGGCACCCTGGCTCGGGCGCTCCGGCTGGACCACCGCCCGTCACATCGGGCGCTCGACGACGCCCTCGCCACCGCCGACCTGTTGCACGTGGAGCTGGAACGGGCCGCGGCCTGGGGGGTCACGGGCCTCGACGACCTCGTGGCCATGCCCAAGATGGCCGGCCATCCTCAGGCCACCAAGCTGCGGCTCACCGATCGCCTGCCCCGCTCCCCCGGCGTGTACCTCATGCGAGACGCCCAGGGGCGGGTGATCTACGTGGGAAAGGCCACCAACCTGCGCTCCCGGGTACGCAGCTACTTCTCCACCGACACCCGCCGCAAGATCGGTCGACTGTTGGAGGACTGCGCGCGCATCGACCACCGCCGCACGCCATCGACCCTGGAAGCCGCCGTCCTGGAGATCAGGCTGATCCAGGCGCTGGAGCCGCGCTACAACCGGCAGGGGCGCCCGAAGCGGGGCGGCTGCTGGCTGACGCTCACCAATGAGGCCTTTCCCCGCCTCACGCTGGCCCGGAATGCGCCAGGCGACGGGCCGGCCCTCGGCCCCCTGCCCTCCCGTTCGGTGGGTCAGCTCATCACCGAGGCGGTGGGCGATGCGGTGCCGCTGCGGCGCTGCACCACGCGGTTGTCGGCCAATCGGCCTGCCCCTCGCGACGGTCCGTGTACCGCAGCTCAGCTGGGCGTCACCGCGTGCCCCTGCGCCGGGCTGGTGGACTCGGCCCGCTACGCCGAAGCGGTGAACGCCGCCAAGCGGGCGTTGACCGGCGACCACGAGGTGGTGCGCGGCCCGCTCGCCGAGCGCATGGAACGCCTGGCCGCCGACGAGCGTTTCGAGGAGGCCGCCACCACCCGCGACCGGCTTCGCGCCTACGTATCGGCACTGAACCGCACGCTCCGCTGCGCCGCGCTGCGCCGCCCGGCGCTCATCCGCTTCGCCACGCCCGACGGCACCCTCGTGGAACTGGCCCACGGCGTGGCGGTTCGATGGTGCGACCCCGATGGCGCCTGGCGGATGGGTGAGGCCGCCCCCGAGGCGGCAGGTCCCACCGACCCGCTCACCCAGTCGTTGGCCGACGAGCTGGCAACGGTGGCGGCCTGGATCCAGCGATACGGGCACCGCTGCCGACTCGACGAGGTGGACGGCGTGTGGGCCTCTCCCTGGCCGCCGCCGCCCACGATGCGGCCCGTCCCAGGGGCCTCCGGCGGGCGCCGGCGCACGGTGAAGCGTGGCGGGGCCTAGGCTGAACCTCATGCTTGCTCGCTTCCCCGCAGTCGCCGTCGTCGGCTCAGCGGCGGTCGACCCCGCGGCGGTAGCTTCTTCCCCTCAGGTTGTCGGCCCATGAGCGGCGAGGCCTTCCTGCTGGTGGCGGCCGTGTCGTGGTTCGTGGTGGTCGGTGGGCTCATCGCCGTGGTCCTCACGGTGTTGACGCGCCGCAATCGGCCGGTGCCCTCGCGGCGCTCGGCAGCTCCCGTGTGGTGGCTGGCGGCTCCGTCGCCCTCGGCGTTCCTTCATCGCCGGGTCGTCACGCTGACCCGGGCGGTGCAGCGGGCACGGGCCATGCGCCGCCGAACCGGCGCCCCCACCGTGCTCGACGACCTGGCGGCGCGTTTCGAAGAACATGCGGTGAGCCTCGACGACCGCATCGCCGCGGCGTCCACGCTGCCCCGCAAGGCCCGACGCCAGGAGCTGGTGGCCATCCACAAGCGGGTCCGGCGGGCGGAGGAGGTGGCCACCGAGTTGTCGGCGGCCTACCTGAACGAACCGTTGGTTCCCGGCGACGGGCACGACGCACTGGAGCAGGTGGCCGACGACCTGGACGCACTGGTGCAGGCCCGCCGGGTGGTCGACGACATCTCCCGGAGCGCCCACCCGGCCGGCGGCGGACGCCTCGACGGTCCGGGCTGACCGCGGCGACAAGCGGGTCGCACGGCCGGCCCCCCCAGATCTGGCTCGTCAGGGCTTCAGGATCCGGCGAACTCCGCCGTCAGCTGGCGGAGCTCGACCAGCGTGCGCTCGGCGGCGCCCGAGGCAATCGAGTTGCGGGCAGCGTCCAACGCCTCCGGCAGATCGTCGTGCAGCCCGGCCACCACCAACCCGGCGGCTGCGTTCAACACGATCAGGTCGGCCTCCTGGCCGGGCATGCCGGCCAGCACCTCGGAGATGATGCGGGCGTTCTCGGTCGGGTCGCCCCCGCCAATGTCCTCGGAGTTCACCGCTGAGATGCCCAGCTCGGCCACCTCCAGCCTGCGTCGTGTCACCTCGTCGCCGTTCACCTCGATGATCTGTGAGGCGGACGAGGTACTCAGCTCATCCAGCCCGTCTTCGCCGTGCACCAGCCAGACTCGCTCCACGCCTCGCCGTCGCATCACCTCGGCGAGGAGCTCGAGGCGCGACGGGTCGCTCACCCCGATGACGGCACGGGTCAGGTGGGCGGGGTGGGCCAACGGACCCAGCAGGTTGAACACGGTGGGGATGCCGAGCTCGGCCCTCACGGTGGCCGCATGGCGCATCGCCGGGTGGAACATGCGGGCAAAGGCGAACGCCAACCCCACCTGAGCGACGCAGGCGGCCACTTGGGGGCCATCCAGCTCCACCGCAATGCCCAACTCGTCGAGCACGTCGGAGGATCCGCTGGTGGAGCTGGCTCGGCGGTTGCCGTGCTTGCACACCTTGGCGCCCGCCCCGGCCGCCACGAAGCAGGCCGCCGTCGACACGTTCAGCGCCCGGGTGCGCCGCCGAGGCGAACCGCCGGTGCCCACCAGGTCGATCACGTGCGGCTGGGCCAACTCGAGCGGAGCGGCCGCATCCAACATGGCATCCACCATGCCCGACACCTCGGCCGGGGCCTCGCCCTTGCCCCGAAGGCCAACCAGGAGGCCCGCCAGCTGAGCATCGGTGGCCTCGCCGGCAAGCACCACGGACAGCACGTCCCGGGCCTCATCAGCGGTGAGGTCGGAGCCGTGCACCAGCCGACCGAGGAGGGTGGGCCAGCCACCATGGACAAAGAGGTCGTTCACGCCGGTCGACTCTACGGGACCCACCGGCCCGCCACCGCTTGGGCGACCCCGTGCACCCTGCCAAGATCGACCCATGCCCAGACAACCCAACGTGCTGGTGGTGTTGTCCGACCAACAGCGGCCCGATTCGTGCGGTGCGTTTGGCCAGCGGCTCGAGGTGACACCAAACCTGGACCGCCTGGCCAGCGAGGGCGTCGCCTTCGACAACGCCTTCACGGTGCAGCCGCTGTGTGGGCCGTCGCGGGCGGCCATCCAGACCGGCATGATGCCGACGGCCACCGGGTGTTGGCGCAACGGCCGGTCGTTGCCCGCCAACGGCCCCACCTTGGCCACCAGCCTTGGTGCGTTGGGCTACTGGACCGGTTACATCGGCAAGTGGCACTTGGCCTCCGACGGGGGGTACCTGCCCAAGCCGGGTACCGGTGCCACGAGGTTCGCCACCAAGCCCATTCCGCCCGATCGCCGGGGCGGGTATCGGGATCTCTGGCTGGCCGCCGACTCGCTGGAGGCGACCTCGGGCCCGACCCGAGGACATGTCTTCGATGGGGAGGGCAACCGGGTGGAGCTGAAGGGATTTCGCGTGGACGCGTTGGGCGATCTCGCCCTCGAGACGCTCGGCGCTCGGCTGGCCGACCAATCCAGAGGCGACGGCCGCCCGTTTCTGTTGTTCCTGTCGTTTCTCGAACCGCACCATCAGAACAACCGATTCCGCACGATTGGGCCCAAGGGTTGGGCCGCTCGCTTCTCCGGCTACGACGTGCCGCCCGACCTTGCGGGCCGTCTCGGCGACTGGCGCTGGAACTACTCCCAATACCTGGCCTGTTGCGCCTCGATCGATGCCACCGTCGGGCGCCTCACCGATGCGTTGCTGCGGGCCGACGCCCTCGATGACACGCTGCTGGTGTACTCCAGCGATCACGGCACGCACTTCCGCACCCGCAACCTGGAGTACAAACGCAGCGCCCACGACGCCTCGATCCGCGTCCCCCTCGTGGTACGTGGCCCTGGCTTTCGTGGGGGCCGTCGCAGCGATCGGCTCGTCTCCAACCTCGACGTGATGCCCACGCTCGTCGCCGCAGCGGGCGGCGATCCACCTGCGACCCATGGCCTGCCCCTCCAGGGTGCGCTGAACGGCCGGGTCGCCCGCGACTCGCTGCTGGTGCAGATCAGCGAATCACAGGTCGGCCGGGCGCTGCGGACCGAACGCCACACCTATGCGGTCACGGCAGCGAACGCCGGGCCGCTTGCCCGCTACCGCCGCAGCCGCGCCGACACCTACCGGGAGCAGCTGCTGTACGACAACGTCGATGATCCGGCCCAGCGCCACAACCTGGCCGGCGCCGCCGACACCATCGAACTGCGCCGATCGCTCGCCATCCAGTTGGCCGACGAGATCGAGCGGCTGGAGGACCACCGACCCACCATCCTCACCCCCGGTTCCTGACCCACGCTCCCCTTCACCGACTCGTCGGCAGCGGGTCGGCCCACGTCCCCGGGGTCGGGCCGCACCGGTGTGGCTGGCAGAATGCTGCGTGAGTTTTGCGGCCCAACCTCGTCCCGCCGACGTCGAGCGTTTCCTCGCCGAGCACCACGGCGCGCCGATTGCCGAGCTCGAGCCCCTGACTGGAGGGTTCTGGTCGAACGCGTTCGGCTACCGGGTCGGCGACCGTCGGTTGGTGCTCCGCATCGGCGCCGACTCCGCAGGATTCGAGATGGACCGCGCCGCCAGGTCCTTCGACCGACCCGGGCTGCCCGTGCCGGAGGTGCTGGCCGTCGGGGAGGCCCTCGGTCGGTGCTACGCCATCTCCGTTCGCCACACCGGGCGATTCCTCGAACTGGTCGATGCGACCGAGGCGGAGAGGGCCGGCCCAGCCATCCTCGCCATGCTGGGAGCCCTGCGATCGGTCGGCGGCAACCCATGGCCTGTGCCGTGGGGCCAGGCCGGGGCGCCCGCCAGCGGCGCCTGGCACACCTGGTTGCATCAGGGGCTGACCGACGACCCCGGTCGTCGGGTGAGTGGCTGGCGCTCCCGGCTGCGCAACGATCCCCAGCTCGATCGGCTGTTCCGGGCCTGCAGGAGCGAGATCGACCAGCTGGCGAGCGCCTGCCCCCAACGGTCCGACTTGGTGCACGGCGACCTGCTGCACCAGAACGTGTTGGTCTCCAACGACGCATCACGGGTGACCGCCGTGTTCTCCTGGAAGTGCAGCACCCTGGGCGACTTTCTCTACGACGTCGCGTGGTGCACGTTCTGGGGCCCATGGCATCCCGGAATCGCCGCAGCCGACGTCTGGGGGCGGATCTCCACCCTGACCGACGGGGCCGATCCCGACCTGATGGTGGACGCCGCCGTGCGCCACCGCTGCTACCTGCTGCACATCGGCGCCACCCACCTGGCCTGGAACGCCTGGACCAACAACGAGGCGGAGCTCGGCGCGATGGCCGACCGCCTCAGCCAGGTCCTCGACGCCGCCCGGTAGCTGGGCGGCCGCCGTCAGCCGGTGGAGGCCAACGCAGCTCGGCGCTGCCGCCGACGGCGTCGGATGAGGCGTTGGCGTTCGATGGCCGTGAACCCACCCCACACGCCGTCCTTCTCACGGACGGTGACGGCGAACTCCAGGCAGTCGATCCGGACCGGGCACTCGGCGCAGACCGCCTTGGCGCGGCTCGCCTCGTCGTCACTTGGCGGATAGAAGATGGCCGAGTCGAGACCCGCACACGATGCCCTGCGTTGCCAGCTCTGCATTCCCGCAGATTACGGAACGATGACAACCAACTCAAGTTGCCTGACGCTGCAAGGCAGAGTTGTCGTCCAACGTTACGAAACCCCTACGGTGACTGGTTGCCAACTCACGCTCTGCGTTTCAGCAACCCAGGGCACCCCGCCCCTCCGTCGCCGGTGCCGGCAGCACCAGCCGGCTCAGTCCGGCCGCAGGTCGCCCAGCAATTCCTCCGTCGTGGCCGGCTCCAGCTGCACCACCGACGAATACTCCGGGTGGTTGACCGCCAGTTCCACGGGGCCCGACGCAACCAACTCCACCTGCTCGGGCGTGAGCTCGAAGGAGATGTAGTGCACCGCTGCGGTCACCTCCTCGCGGGTCAGTTGTGCCTCGTGGCCCGCCTCAGGCGTATCGACGACGACCGAGCCGTCGGCCAAGCGCAACTCAATGGAGCGCTCGACGCCCACCAGCTTGGGAAGCCAGGTACGGAGGTCCTCGTCGGATGTCAGCTCGATGAACAAGGTGGCGGACAGGTGCCCCGGTTCGGGGATGAGCGGGTTGTAGGCCTCCAGCTCGTTGGCAATGGCCTCGTCGGTGTCCAGGTGCTCGACTCTGGCCATTTCCTGAATCTGAAACCGCATGGTCTCGCGGTTCTCGAACAGCAACGTGATGAACTCGCCCACGCTGACGCGCCGCCGCTTCTTCAGCTCGATGATGTGGCGCCGAAACTGGTCCCGCTCGCGTTCGTAGCTGCGGTTGTCGACGATGTCGTCCAACGTCAGCGCCCGGCTCGGTGTGGTTGGATTGCTCATGGGGCCTCCTGATCGATGATTGCTGATCCACCGCCGATGGTCTGCGATGTCGCGCTCACGGCTCCTGGCGGATTCCGTAGGCCCGAGCCACCAGCGAGAGCGGATGCTGCGGTGTGCGGCCGGTCTCCAGCTCGATACCGCCGTTGGCCAGGGTGCAGTCGCCGGCCACGGCCTCGCTGTCGGCCTTCTCGATGGCGGCGGCCATCTTCTTGGCCACCTTGCGGGCGGCGTCAACGTTCTCGGCCCGCAGGCCCCAGGTGCCGTCGATGCCCGAACACTCGGCAACCAGGGTCACCTTGGTGCCGGTGAGCTTGATGAGATCCCGGCTCTTCATCCCCACGTTCTGCGCCCGGAGGTGACAGGGAGCGTGGTAGGTGGTGGTCTCGGGAATGGTGCCGGTGAAGTTGGTGTCGAGCCCCTCTCCGCCCTGGGCCTTGTCCTCCTTGTGCACCGACATGAGGTACTCGCAGGCATCGAAGGTGTGCTCGGCCACCAACTCGGCGTCCGGGCCGCCGACGTAGTCCACGTAGTCGTTCTTGAGCACGTAGCCACAGGTCGGCTCGGGCACCACGATGGCCGGATCCTGGCCGTTTACCTTGGCATCACGAATGGCCTTGGTCAGGACGGCCACGTTCTTGCGGGCAACCTTGACGAACCCGTCCACGTCGCCTTGGTGCAACACGGGCGCACCGCAGCAGCGCTGGCCCTCGGGCACCGAGCAGCCGATGCCGTTGCGCTCATACACGGCCACGAGGTCGCGGCCCACCTGGGCGTCCTGGTACTCCACGAGGCAGGTGGCGAAGACCAGCACGTCGCCGCGGCGATCCTGGCCGAGCCGCTCGGTGTGATGCTTTGAGAACCAGGTGGAGAATCGGGTCTTCGAATACGGCGGGAGGATGCGCTGGCTGGCGATGCCCACGGTCGCCTCCATGGCCTTGCGACCGGGCGAGTTTGGTTGGGTGACCACCTTGTTGGCCAACGGAGCAACGGCCGAACCCACCGTTCCCGCCAGGTCGGTTCGCCCCAGGGCCAGGTCGGTCAGGCGGGTCCCCACGCTGCGCTTACGGTTGCGGAAGAGCACCTGATCAGCCCGCATCATCAGGCGGGGGAAGTCCAGGTTCCACTCGCTCTGGCCCGGGATGTACGGACAGTTGACGTAGCACAGCTTGCACTGGAAGCACTCGTCGACCACCTGATCCTGCTGGGCAGGCGTCATGGTGGAGGCGTCCTGGTTTGGGTCGGCGTCGATGTAGTCGAACATCGTGGGGAACGACGAGCAGAACTTGAAACACAGCCGACATCCGTGGCACAGGTCGTACACCCGGTCGAGTTCCTCGCGCAGGTCGGACTCATCGAAGTACTTCGGGTGGTACGGGTCGTAGGTGGTGGTCATCGCGTTCTCCAGGGATGCCGGGTGTGGGGGTAGGTGATCGTGGGGCTCACAACATCGAAGGGGCCGCGCCGCGGCCAGCGGACAACGACCCCTTCTCGTCATGTCGCCGGGCCGTGGTCGGAGGACTCTGGCTCGGTCGGGAAGTGCGGCGACGCGTCAACCGCTGGGCTCCCTCGCTGTCCGAGGGAGCCCAGGGATCAGCTGACGTTCTCCAGGCCCTGACCGAAGCGGCCGGCGTGGCTCTTCTCGGCGCGGGCCAGCGTCTCGAGCCACTCGGCGATCTCCTCGAAGCCCTCATCGCGGGCGGTCTTGGCGAAGCCCGGGTACATCTCGGTGTACTCGTAGGTCTCGCCGGCGATCGCCGAGCGGAGGTTGTCCTCGGTTGAGCCCACGGGCTCGCCCGTGGCGGGGTCACCGGTCTCGGCCAGGAAGTCGAAGTGACCGAATGCGTGCCCGGTCTCGCCCTCGGCGACCGACCGGAACAGGGCGGCCACATCGGGGTAGCCCTCCACGTCGGCCTTCTGGGCGAAGTACAGGTAGCGGCGATTGGCCTGGGACTCCCCGGCGAACGCCTCCTTGAGGTTCTCTTCTGTCTTGGATCCCTTGAGATCTGCCATTGCTGTCCTCACTTTCCGGTGGGTTGATTGGCGAGGCAGTCCCGGCACCGGCCACGGAAGACCACCTCGGTTTCCTCGATTCGAAAGCCGTCCCGCTGGCGGGGCGGCACCCGAATGTCGGTCGTTGCGGCGGTGACGTCCCGGATGGCCCCGCAGTCGTCGCAGACCAGGTGATGGTGTGCGACGACGTTGGGATCGAAACGAGCCGAACCGGTGCCGAGGTCGATCTTGGTGATCTCCCCCAGGTCGGCCAACTCCGCCAGCGTTTGGTACACGGTGCGCAACGACACCGTGGGCATGTCGCCCACGATTTCGGCGTACACACCCTCGGCCGTGGGGTGGCCAAGGTTGCCGTGCAGGACGCGGAAGATGCGCTCGCGTTGCGGGGTGACCTTGCGCCCCGAACTGCGGAACAGCGTGGCAAGTTCCTCCGGCGACCGCATGGAGGCAACCTACCATCCGGTTGGTGAACAACCAAGAGTGCTGACCAACAATCGTTGTTGTTTGTGTCACACGACGCGACGTTTGGGCGAACGGCGGTGCGCGTCAGCGCACACTCGCAACGCGCCGGTCGAACATGCGGCGGTAGATGCCCGGCACGGCGGCCACGGTGCGGGCCAGCGCCCGACTCTGGGGTTCGGCATAGATCTCCGGCGTGCCCCGGCGAATCCCCGCGACGATGGCCGCCGCCACCTGCGTCGCTTCGATGGGTGTGATGGAACCGGCGATCGCTGCCGTCTCGGCCGGTTTGTGCTGCGCCTCCTCCGCCAACATGGGCGTCTCGACGTCGGCGGGGTAGGCGCAGGCCACGTGGACGCCGTTCGGGGCCAGCTCGGTGCGCAGCGCCTCGGCCAGCCCTCGCACGGCGAACTTGGCCGCCCCGTAGGCGCTGTAGCCGTAGATGCCGACCAAGGCTGCGGCAGAGGACACCATCACGATGGAGCCGCAGCCTCGCCGCACCATCGACGGCACCACCGCTCGCACCGGCCAGAGGGTGCCGAAGTAGTCGACCTCCATCATCGTCGTGAACACGTCGTCTTCCAGCTCCACGAAGCGTCCCGGCCGGGTGACGCCCGCCGAGGTCACCAGCACATCCACCTCGCCCCGCTCCCCTACGGCGGTCCGGAACGCCTCCCCCACTTCGACCCGCCCGCTGACGTCCACGGGCACGATGCCGACGTCAGCGTCCGCCGCCATCCGGATACGCCCCGCCGCCTCATCGAGTGGCCCCGGCCTGCGGGCCATCAGCGTCACCCGGGCGCCCCGGCGGGCCAGCTCGAGGGCGGTCGCCTCGCCGATGCCACTCGATCCACCGGTCACCACCGCATGGGCACCATCCAACTGTGTCGATCCGCGAGCCATGCCCGGATGTTCCCACGCCGTATCCCCGCTCGGATACGGTCACGATCCCGTCACCCATCGCGAGCGACCGCAACCTGCCCGGAGGCACCCATGGTTCACATCGACCGACCCCGACGCGAGATGGCCGGTGGCGACCGGCCCGGCACCTCAGGAACCAACAAGGTGGAGCTGATCAAGCGCTTCGGCCCCTCCGGCCTTCTGGCCATCCTGCTGTTGTGGTTTGTGCTTGCCAACACCCAATCGGTCGAGGTCAGGTGGCTCTTCATGTCGAAGGACGCACCGCTCTTTCTCGTCCTTGCGCTCACCGCATTGCTCAGCTCGCTCATCACCCTGCTCATGAGCCGCCGAGGGCGCCGAGCCAAGAGCAGCGACAGGGCCAGCAGCAAGGACAAGGGCTGAGCAATGCCCATCCCTAGGTGAGCACCTGGGCCATCATCTCGGCAGCACGGTGAAGTTCCTCCCACGGTTGATCGGCATGTGGCCCCAACCGCAGCGCCGCCCCGGCGCCAAGCACTTCCATACCCATCGGGGCGTGGTGTCGATGGGTGGCGGTCAGCCGTACGCCACGCCCGGCCAACGCCGCCTTGGCGTCGGCGACGGCTGCCTCGTGGGTGCCGATGGGCCCAGCGGGTGCGAACGAGACCATGGCCGAGGCCGTGTGCGGATCGTCGATGTTGCGCCAAGTCGACATCGCGCCCAGCTCACCCCGAAGCCACTTCGCCCGCTTCGCGACGGCCCGATGGGTCTCCGCCACGCCGACCTTCTCGAGGTGGGCGAGCGCCACACCCAACCCGAGCTGCACGGCCACCGGGTTCTCGTGCCGTTCCAGGGTGCCCAACGGCGAATCCGAGGCCTCCGGCCACGGGTCCAGCCACTCCAGGCGCCTCGGATGCACCCAGGCGAAGCCGACGCCCCGCGGGCCGCGCACCCACTTGCGCGAGGTTCCGATCACGCCATCCGGGTCGAGCGGCGTCGGCGACTCGTTCAGCTGGCCAAAGGACTGGCAGGCATCGAGCACCAGCCAGGTGTGTTCCGGGCGCTCCCTGAGCACAGCGGTGACGTCGGCCACCGGATTGGTCCATCCGGCGTGGGCATGGGCCAGGCTCAGCCACACAAGATCCACCCGCCCGGAGGCGACGAGCGTTCCCAGCTGGCCGGTGTCGGGATGCCCCTCCTCGGTCAGATCCAGGAGCCGGAGCCTCACCCCCGAGGCCGCAGCCAGGCGACGAAGCAGGTTGAGGTTGGAGCCGAACTCCCTCGGGTCACACACGATCAGCCCGCCGGCCCGCCCCCACCCGCCGGCCACCATGGCCTGGAAGAGCGACACGGTGGCGGAGGTGCCCGAGTCGGTCAGCGACACGTCGCCGGGCTCCAGCCCCAACAGGGCTCCCACCCGATCGCGTGCTGACGCCAGCTCGTCGGCCACCTCGTCCTGGGCGTCGTACCCGCCAACCTCCACCTCGCGTTGCAGGTGCCGGTTCATCCGGTCGACCACACCCGGAGCCGGCGCGGCGGCCCCGCAAGCCGTCAGCAGGATGTCGCCATTGGTCCCAGCGTCGGCCACGGGCGGACGATAGCGGAGCAGGTTCGAGCGAGGCCCTACGCTCCCTGCCCAGGCGCACCGACCGGTGCGGAGCGGCCAAGGGGATCACATGAGCGACCAGGGCGTATCCACTGCCAACGAGCCTCGGGACTTCGCCCACCGGGACGGCGTCGCGCTCGTCACGGGAGGAACGGGCGGCCTGGGTTCGGCGGTCGTCCTGCTGCTGGCGCGACGTGGGGCCGACGTCGCCTTCACCTACCGCAGCAACCGCGACCGAGCGGAGGAGCTGGTTGCGGCAATCGAGGGGTTGGGCGCCCGGGGTTCGGCACACCGGTTGGATGCCGGCGACCCCGATGCCGCAGCAGCCGTCGTGCAGGCAGCGGCGGCCGATGGCCTTCACACCCTGGTGCACGCTGCCGGCCCGCTGGTTCCCCAGCGCCACCTCAGCCGGGTCTCCCCCGCCGAGTTGGAGCCTCAGCTGACCGCCGAGATCGCCGGCTTCTTCAACGTGGTGCAGCCATCGCTTCCCCTGCTGCGTCGCTCCGCCGGATCGATCGTGGCCATCACCACGGCCGCCACGCGCCGCTACCCGGTGCGTGACGGGCTTTCGGCGGCCGGCAAGGGCGCGGTCGAGCAGCTGTGCTGGGGCCTCGCGGCCGAGGAGGGTCGCTACGGCGTGCGCGTGAACTGCGTGGGGCCGGGCATGACCACCTCCGGCATGGCCCAGACCCTGGAGGCCACCGGCGATCTCGACGATGCCGACTTCGCCGCCGCCACCGCCAACATCCCCCTTCGTCGCTTCGGCGACGCCGACGACGTCGCCGAAGCGGTGTGCTTTCTGGCCTCGGCCCGAGCGGGCTATGTCTCGGGCCAACACCTGGCCGTGGATGGCGGCTACTGCGTGTAGCGGGGCCAACCGACGGCCACACGGGCCCACTTGCGCCGATACCCGATTGTGCTGGGAGACGAGGCGGGCCACACTGTGGGCGCTGGTGAGTCGGTCGGGTGACCGCGGCCGGGCATGGCCCCACGGGTCGGGACCCGGTCGAGGAAGGTCGGGGCTCCACAGGGCAGGATGCTGAGGCGACTCAGGCGGGGGCGACCTCGCGGACAGGGCAGCAGAGAACAGACCGCCGATGGCCCGGCTCGCCGGGTACAGGCAAGGGTGAAACGGTGCGGTAAGAGCGCACCAGTGCGGCGGGCGACCGTCGCAGCTGGCAACCCCCATTCGGTGCAAGGCCAAGCAGTGGGTGTCGGGGCGGCCCGTCCCCTGCGAACTAGGTTCGCAGCACCCACGGGTCGGCCGCTGAGATGGATGGTCACCCAGGGGACCGCCGGCGACGGCACCCCGGACAAAACCCCGCCTACAGATCGGCTCACCAGCACCCACGACGGCCCAGGCCGCCGGGCGGCACCGCTACTCGCCGAGCAGCAGGCCCTTGAGCGACACCTCGATGCGCCGGTTCTTGGCCCGGTCCGCGGCCGTGTCGTTGGGGAAGGCGGGGTCGGAGGATCCCTTGCCCTCGGTCTTCACGCGAGCCCCGTCGACACCCTTGTCCACCAGGTAGGCCTTGAACGCCTGCGCCCGGTCCTCGGACAGCTGCTGGTTGGTCGCCGGGTCGCCGGAGGTGTCGGTATGGCCCGTGATCGTCATCTCGGTGTTCTCGAAGCGGTCCATGATGGCCACTCCCAGGTCGGCGAGGCCGAAGAACGATTCCGGCAACGTGGCGGAGTTGGCCGGGAAGATGAACGGCTCGGCCACGATGATCACGCCGTCGTCGCTCGGCGAGCTGTCCGGGTCCAGCTCGTACATGTTGTAGACGTTGGGCTCGCCCAGGATCTCCTGGCTGGCGTTCAGCCGCCGGTTGCCGTCCTCGTAGCTGGGCACCTTGCCCACCAAGTAGATCTTGCCACCGCGGAAGACGCCCATGCGCTCCACCCCCTTGGGCAGCGGCACGTCAGGCACGTCGGCGGGTGGTTTGGGGCTCTCCATGAACTTGTCGGTCGGGAACTCCTTCTTCCCGTCATCGTCGGCGCCGGCCTTCGCCGTGGTGTCGGTGGCGGCATCGTTGTCTGCGGTGGTTTCGGTGGCCTCGTCGGCCTCGGCGCCCTCCCCGGCCGCCGAGGTTGCCGGGCCGGTGGACTGCTCGTCCGACAGCTTGTCCACCTCGATATCGCCCACGCCGTCCACCCCGGCGAGCACATCGGGGATTCGATTGGAGTCGTCGGCGTCCACGTTGGACACCACGATCGTGCCGTCCTGGTCCTTCACCGTGGCGCCCGTGATACCGGCCTTCTCCAGCGCCGATTCCGAGCGGGTGACGAGATCCGAGCCGTCGTCCCCACCGGTGGCGATGGCCGTGACCCCGATCAGGCCCAACAAGGCGACGAGGCCGACACCGAGCACCGCCCACCGGCTGGTTGACCCTCGATCATTGCGCGCTGCCGCCGGCGAGGGCCGGCTCGTCGTCGTGTGCCCATCCTGTCGTGCCATGGCGCATCCTCCGCGGTGCCTGTCCCGAGGGGCAATCCCCTGCTCCCCAACAAGCGCTGAGCGTAGCCCCAGGCACCACACTGCGTCACCTCTTCGGGAGGAGTACCACTCTGAGTGGTGTCGGCGGCACCGCCCGCTGCGCGCCTGGGTGGGATCACCCACCGCCGTGGTCCCCGACCACCACCATCCCGCCGTCGCGTTGAGGCACGAAGATGCGGCCATCCCAGGCCGTCACCGGCGACTCGATGCACCCGCCGGCATTCACCGACCACCGTTCGGTCGGACCGTCCACCCCCAGGTCCCAGGCCCGCACGAGGCCGTCGCAGCTGCCCAGCACCATCACGCCATCGACCATGACGGGCGTCGCGTGTGCCGGTGCCTGAACCTGGCGGGCCCAGGCGACGGTGCCCGACGGACGATCCAGCGCCACCATCTCGCCCTCTTCGCTCACCACCACGACCAGTCCGGCAGTCACCATGGGCGCGCCGATCACGCCTGCTCCGCCCAACGCGTCGGCCGGAGCCGACCACACCAGCGGATCGTCCGGTCTCGTTGGGTCAAGCTTCATCACCCGACCCAACTCCGCCGTGCGGGCGTTGTCACGCCGTCCGCTGGTGGCCAGGTAGATCGCACCCGTTTCGTCCAGGGTCAGCGAGGTATCCACGGCATCGCCCACCCAGAACCTGAAGGTCTGGGTGGGTTCCCCGCCCCAATCAAGCGGGGACAGGTCCCAGCCGGTCAGCAAGCCACCGCCGTTGACCACCCAAGCGGTATTCCCGCTCAGGGTCACCGAGGCGTCCACCCCGGTTTCCCGGTCGCCCAGCTCCTCGGCCAACCGGTCGTCCCAGGTCGGAAGGGCGGCAACCAGTTGGGGGGCGACCACCACCCGGCCATCGCCGTCCAGGGCCCGATTCAGCTTGATGAGGTGAAGGTTGGAGTTGCCGCCTCCGATCACCAGGAGGTCGTCGCGCAACATGGGCGAACCGTTCCAGTCGGTCCCCCACTGCGACGGGCTGACCGACGAGGACCGCATGGTCCACAGCTCCTCGGGCGTTGCTCCACGGTCGAGGGCAACTACTCGCACCACGCCGTCGTCGCCGCCCAGGTACAACAGGGGGTAGCCATCGGGGTCGAGGGTGGGGGTCGAGCGGATCGGTCGGGACAACTCGAGGGGGGCCAACAGCTGCTCACCTGTGGTGGCATCGGTGAACCCCACCCGGCCGTCGGTGCCGGCCGTGATTGCCCAGCGCCGACCGTCGCTTCGTTCGGCAATGAGCACCTGCGTGGACGACCCCGCACCCGATCCGGGCGGATGGCGGCGATCGATCACCCGAGGCCGCTCGGGGAGCGGGCCTCGACCGGCAAAGCTGCGGCTGGGATTGCCCAGGAACGACAGCACGCCGGGCACCTGGGCGGACCATTGCTGGGCGAAGCCGCCGGAGCCGACCGACCTCTCGCTGCCGCCGGCCGGCGCCCCGGCGGAGTCCCCGGCCTCGATGGCCCCGGCGACGCCCGTCTTGGAACTCTTCGACAGCGGCAGCGCAATGACCGTCACCGCCAGAGCGGCCAGCACCAGCCAGAGGCGTGGCGGCTTGTAGATGGGGCAGTCCCACCAGGGAGCCGGACGGGCATGACCGGGCGCTTCAAGCTGGGGATCCGAAGCTGGCAGGGCTGCGACCGGCCGAGGTGGGACCGGGCCGGCGAGGTCGATGTAGCGCTCGCCCTCGTAGGTTCCATCATCGGTCAGGTCGATGTAGCGGTCGTCGGGCCAGGAGCCCGGCTGGGGCGTGTCGAAGTCCTCCTCGGTGAGGTCGCCCCACGACGCCGGGCCCACCGGGGCGCCGACCACCACGGGTGCCCAGGGTCGGCCATGCGAGGCCCGGTCGGGTGAACGCTCTGCACATCCCCCACGGCCGTACCGGGCGGAGGGTGAGATGGCGTTCGGGTCGGAGAAAGGGGTGAGGTCGCGCGTGTCCATGCCGCTCCCCCGCTGCGCCGCAGACCATAGCGGTGGGCGCCGCGACGAACGCGGACCGTGCAGTTCCTCATTCCCACACGTCCAACCCGGCCGCCGAGCCCACCCGAACAACTCGCGCCGCCAGGGCGTCGCACCATACGCTGGCGGCCTCGCAACACTGCGCTGATCAACGCCGAAAGGCCCTGACGTGGACCTGAATCCCCCCGCCCAGCCACTTCCGCTCGGCCCGGGCCGACCCGTGCCCGGCATCGCCTTGGCCGGCGATCCGGCGTCGGCCCGATCGCGTTTCGGGCGCGAACGCCCGTTGCCCGACGGATTCGTGGAACGGCTGGCCGGCACCGGGGTGGAGGTGGACGTCTCACCGGCCGCCCGAGCGGAGACCTCGCGGGACTGGTGGCCCATCGGCCTGGTGTGGGCCACCGAGGGACAGGTGCCGGCGATGGCCGGGGCCGTCGCCAGGCCGGTCGACGGCGACGGGGTGGTGGCCGTGGTGCGGGAGTGTGCGCAGGTCGGGGTGCCCATCACCGTCGTTGCCGGTCGCTCCGGCGTGCTGGGCGCATCGGTACCCCTCGAGGGTGGCGTGGCGCTCGACCTCACCGCCATGTCCGGCATCACCGAGGTGGATCAGGCCTCCGGCATCGTGTCGGTACTGCCCGGCACCTTCGGCGATCATTTCGAGGCCAACCTGCGAAGCGACTTCGGGCTCACGGTGGGCCACTGGCCCCAGTCGATGGCGCTGTCCACCGTGGGGGGTTGGGTGGCCTGCCGCGGGGCCGGTCAGTACTCCACCCGCTACGGCAAGATCGAGGACCTGGTGGTGGGCCTGGACGTGGTGCTGGCCGACGGCACGCTCGTGCGGACCGGTGGCTCGCCCCGGGCCGCTCAGGGCCCCGACCTCACTCAGCTTTTTGTGGGCTCGGAGGGCGCGCTCGGCGTGATCGTCGGGGTGCGGCTGCGGGCGCGACCGCTTCCCGAGGCTGAGGGGCGGGCGGCCTACACCTTCGGCTCCTTCGATGACGCGCTGGAGGCCATGCGCCGCACCGTGCAGCGGGGCGCCACCCCTGCGGTGCTGCGGCTCTACGACGCGACCGAAGGAGAGCGAGGCTTCAACACCGGCACCGACGCGTTGTTGCTGGCGCTCGACGAGGGCGACCCCTCCATCGTTCGGGCCACGCTGAGCGTCCTGGACGACGAGGCCACCCGAACGGGCACCGCCGCCGACGTTGCGTTGGTGGAGCGCTGGATGCAACGGCGCAACAACGTCGCCGAGCTGGAAGACCTGGTCGGGAAGGGGTTCGTGGTGGACACGCTGGAGATCTCCGGCCCATGGAGTGCCCTGGGCGCCCTCGCACGTGATGTCGTGGCGGCGCTGGAGGGGGTCGAGGGAACGTTGGTGGCCTCCACCCACCAGAGCCACAGCTACCTCGACGGCGGCTGCCTGTACTTCACCTTCGCCGGTGGGGTGGAACCCGACCGGCGCACGGCCTACCACCAGGAGGCCTGGGCGGTCGCCACGCGCGCCGTGCTGGACGGCGGCGGCTCCCTCTCCCACCACCATGGGGTCGGCATCGGCAGGGCGCCGTTCATGGCCGATGCCCTGGGCGAGGCCGGCCTCGGCGTGCTCGAGGCGGTGAAGGCGGCCATCGACCCGCAAGGGCTGCTGAACCCGGGAGGCCTCGGCCTGGGCTTCGTGCCCGCCGAAACCGACCGGGCCACCTCCTCATGAGCCTGCCGACGGGGCCGGATCGGCCTCCCGGGGGCGTGCTGGTGAGCGACGCCGTCCTCCGTGGGGCCGGTGTCACGGCCGTGTTGTGCGGGCCGCTGGCGCTGATCAACTCGCTGGCGCAGTCGGGGAAGGAAACACCTTCGCCCGCCATCGGCGCTGCGTTCTCGTTGCTGATCCTGTCCAGCGCGGCGCTCGGCGGGTGGGTCGCCGGGCGCCGCGCCCCGGGCAGAACCCTGCCCAACGGGGCTGCCGCGGCGGCAGCGGGCTATCTGGTCATCCAGGCGCTCGGCCTGGTCGTCGCCGCCTCCCAGGGCACGCTCGACGCCCTCTCGCTGGTGGGCGTGGCGTACCTGACGCTGCTCATGTCCACCTGCGGGTTGCTGGGCGGGGCATTGGCCAACCGGCGGAACCACAAGGAGTACTTGCCATGAGCGTGCTGGTCATCGACGTGGGCACCAGCTCGATCCGGGTGGTCCGGGCGGACGCCGACGGATCGCTGCGAAACGAGCGCCGGGCAGAGGCCCTTCCCATCACGCCCATGGAGGGCCTCGTCGAATTCGATGCGGCCCACCTGGCCGACACGGCCGCCCGGCTGGTATCGGAGTCGCTGGGCGCCGATGGGCCCGTCGAGGGCCTGGCCATCACCAACCAGCGGGCATCAACCGTGGTCTGGGACCCGGTCACCGGCGAACCCGTGGCACCCGGGCAGGGTTGGCAGGACCTGCGCACCGTGGGCGACTGCCTGGTGCTCGCCGGCCAGGGCCTGCGCTTGGCGCCCAACCAGAGCGCCACGAAGTTGGCCAACCTGCTCGACGCCACCGACCCCGGGCGCACCCGGGGCCTGCTCGGCGGCACCATCGACACGTGGTTGGCATGGAAGCTGTCCGGCGGTTCGGCTTGTGTCACCGACGCCTCCAATGCCTCGGTCACCGGCCTCTCCGACGAGGCCGTGACCGGCTGGGCAGGCGAGGTGCTGGCAACCCTGAACGTTCCGGCGGCAACGCTGCCCTCCATCGTCGACTCGGTGGGCCAATTGGGAACCCTGCACGAGGTGGCGGGCGCGCCGCCGCTGCTGGCCGTCTTGGGTGACCAACAGGCGTCCATGATCGGTCAGGGCGCCGTGCTGCCCGATACCGCGAAGATCACCTTCGGCACCGGGGCCATGTTGGACGTCTGCACGCCGGGCGACCACCCGAGCGTCCCCCGCACCGCCGCCGGGTGTTTCCCGCTGGTCGGCTGGTCCGAGGACGGGACCCGCACGTGGGCCATGGAGGCCATCGGCCTGTCGGCGGGCAGCAACGTGGAGTGGCTGCGGGACGACCTGGGCATCATCGACCAGGTGTCCGACTGCGACGCCCTGGCGGCCTCCGTCGATGACGCCGGCGGCGTGGTGTTTGTGCCTGCCCCCCTGGGCCTCGGCACGCCGCACTGGGACTACGGCGCCCGCAGCGGCCTGTTCGGGCTCACCCGGGGCTCCACCAAGGCCCACGTGGCCAGGGCGGTCTTGGAGGGGGTGGCCCGGCGGGGCGCCGAGCTGCTGCAAGCCGCCGAGTCCGACACCGGCGCCCACATCGCCCGGCTGCGGGTGGACGGCGGCATGTCGGCCAACGCCACGTTCGTGCAGGCGCTGGCCAACGCCATCAACCGGCCGGTAGAGGTGTCGCCCCACCTGGAGGCCACGGCGCGGGGCGCCGCGCTGGCCGCCGGAGTGGCGCTGGGCTGGTTTCCCTCCGTGTCGGCGCTGGCCGAGCTGTGGCACCCGGCTGCGGTGATCGAGCCAACCGGCTCCTTCGACGCGGACGAGTGGGCCGGCGCCGTCGAGCGCACCCGCAACTGGCACGCCGACCTGTCCGCCATCAACTTCTAAGCCCAAACCCCGTGAGGGTTATGGGGTCTCTGGCACCCACAACCCTCACCGCGTGACGCTGTCAGCGGCTCAACAGCCGGATTCTGGCTCCTGACCGGCGAGGGCGCGATCGAGTTGGCCGCTGCGGAGGAACATCGCTCGCCGGTCGGCATCGTCCAGGCCGAACCGGCCGACGGCCCACAGGATGGCCCCCAGCCCGATCAGCTCGGCCACCAGCAACCAGATGCCCGCGCCGAGTTCGGGCAAGGACGCCCCGAACGCGCCGCCACCACCGAGTGGCCACCAGAACAACTCCGGCCGCGCCACCGACCCGTCCAACACCAGGTGAACGAACATGCCGATGGGAAGCCCGAGCCAGCGACGGCGAACCAGGCGCCTGCCTCGGGTGGCCAACATGACCACCGCCAAGGCCAGCACCGGCGCCAACAGCGTGTGCAACGGGCCGGTTCCGACGGGCAGCTCTCCCACCGGCAGCACCGAGCCGACCATCACCAGGCGATAGTCCAGAGCCGGGCTGCGAAACACCGACCACACGGCAACCCAGGACACCCCGAGGTACCACAGGAACATGGTGGCCGGCTCCTAGCGGGCCAGCAGGCGCCCGCACTCCGGGCAGGACACCTGCGCGTCCGCGGGAGCTCGCTTGATCTGGTCCAGGTCTACGGCGGGCAGGCTCAGGTGGCAGCCCGAGCACCGGCCCCCGGACAGCTGGGCGACGGCCACCCCGCCGAACTGTGCGCGGAGCCGCTCGTAGTCGCTCAGCGCACTGGCGTCCACGTGCGCAACCAGCTCGGCCCGCCGCGCGCTCAGCCCCTCCAGCTCGCCGTTGAGCACCTCGGACGCGGCATCCAGCCGCGCGGTGGCGTTCTCGCGCCGTTCCGCAGCCTCGACCTGGGCGGCCTTGGCCTTCTCCCGCTCGGCATCCAGCGGCTCGAGCTGCTCCATCACGTCGAGTTCCTGGTCCTCCACGTCGCGCCGGTGGCGCTTCAGCGAGTTCATCTCGGACTGGAGGTCGGTGAGCTCCTTGGGTGCCCGCACGGTGCCGCCGTACAGCGTGCCCTCCACCTCCTCGATGTGGGCGGTGATGGATGCCGCCTCGTCCTCCAGCCGCTTGAGGTCTCTGGCGTGGCCGTGGCGGATCTCGTCCAAGGCGGCCAGCGTCTCCGCCGCCTGGCGTTCGGCCAGGGTCGCCGCATCCACCTCCGCCCGCTCGGGAAGGGTGTCCAGCCGGTGACGAAGTTGATCGGCCGCGGTGTCGAGCGCCTGAAGGGCGAGGAGGTCCTGCACAGGCCCCATCCAATCCGATGCGCCCCGGACGCGACAACCCGGGACGGGCCTAGCCGATGGTGCCGCCGAAGCGAGTGCCCGGTGCCGGCGGGAAGCTGAGCGCCGGCTGGCCGGCATGGACACTGCTCATGAAGGCCTGCCAGATCTCGGCCGGATAGGAACCTCCGGTCACCCTGATGCCGCCGACGTTCCGCATCTTGTCCCCGTTGGTGTTGGGGTTGCCCATCCACACCGCCGTCGCCATGTACGGGGAGTAACCCACGAACCACGCATCGCCGTAGTCCTGGGTGGTGCCGGTCTTGCCCGCCACCTGTTGCCCCCAGATCCGCGCCTTGGTGCCGGTGCCCCGAACGACGTTCTGTTCCAGCACCTCGGTGACCAGCCGGGCCACCTCGGGGGTCATGGCCGTGGAGGGGGTGGACTCGTGCTTGAGGATGTCCTGCCCCTGGGCGTTCTCCACCCGCTCGATGAGGTACGGGGCGTTGTACTGGCCGTCGGCCGCGAACGCGGCATAGGCGGCGGCCATGTCCAGCGGGGTGACCTCCTCGGTGCCCAGCGGCAGGGAGATGTTGGCCTGAAGCCCCTTGATCCCCAGCTTCTCGCCCAACTCCACCACCTTGTCCTGCCCCACGGTCTGGCCCAGACGAACGTAGGCGCAGTTGTTGGACTGGATGGTCTGTTCCTTCAAGCTGGTGGTTGAACCGGCGGAGCCCTCGTAGTTCGTGACGTTGTAGGGGTTGGGATAGCCACCTGGGTTGTTGAACGAGCACGGGCTCTGACCGCTGATGAGGTCGTTGGGCACGCGGCCCTGGCTGAACGCCGTGGCCAACACGATCGGCTTGAACGACGACCCCGGTTGGCGCCCACCCTGGGTTGCCGCGTTGTATTCGCTTTCACCGCCGGGCGGGCCACCAACCAATGCCTTCACCCGTCCGCTGCCCGGCTCAACTGCGGCCAGGGCCGAGACGAACCGGCCGTTGGTGTTGGGCGTTTGCTGTTGCACGGCGGCCTCGGCGTCGCCCTGGGCCTTGGGGTCGAACGTGGTGTAGATCTTCAACCCGCCCTTGTAGAGGTTGTCCTCGCCCACCTGGGGGTTCTCGGCCAGGGTGCGCTTCACCTCCTCCACGAAGTAGTTGGTGCCGATGGTCTGGTTCTCGGTGACCCCCACCGGCACCGGGGTGAGCTGGGTGGGTAGCGGTGTGGCGTTGATCACCGTCTCGAGGTCGGGGGTGATGACGTCCAGCTCCCGCAGCCGCTTGGCCACCAACGCACGCCGCTCCTTTGAGGTTTCGGGGTGATCGATGGGGTCGTAGTTGGACGGGTTGGGAATGATCGACACCAACAGGGCGATCTCCGGCCATTGAATCTGGTCGACGTCCTTGTTGAAGTACGTCTGGGAGGCGGCCTGCATGCCGTAGGCCCGGTTGCCCAGGTACACGATGTTGAGGTACCGCTCCAGGATCTGGTCCTTGGACATCTGCTTTTCGAGGCGGATCGCCAGGGCCGCCTCCTTTACCTTGCGCTCCACGGTCTGCTGGGTGCCCAGGAGCGACTGCTTCACCAGCTGCTGGGTGATGGTGGATCCGCCCTGGGAGATGTCGCCCGACTCCGTGTTGGCCAACAGGGCCCGCATGGTGCCCCGGATGTTCACGCCGTTGTGCTGGTAATAGAAGCGGTCCTCGATGCCGACCACGGCATCCTGGAGCTGCTTGGGGATGCGGCTGAGCGGCACCAGCTCGCGATCCTCCGCCCGGCGGAGAACGGCCAGCTCGTTGCCGTTCTTGTCGTAAACCACCGAGCGGCTGTTGAGCTGCTCCAGGACGATGTCGGGCTGCTCCGGCACGTTGGCCAGATGCGCCGTGTCGCCAACCTGCTCGGCCAGCAGGCGCGTGGCCGCCACGGTGCCGGCTACGCCGACCGCCATGGTGATGAGTATCCGCAGGAAGACCCAGACAAAGGAAGGAACGCCACGCCGCACAGGCCGCTCAGCGTAGTTCCGCACGGGCGGTGTTCGTGACCGCGGCCTGAGCTGCCGAGAAGCCGCTCAGCTGAGCTCGCTGCCGGCGGAGTTGCACGCGGGTCGGGCGCGGCAACCCGGCGCCGAACGCCTGGCCACGGCCTGCGAGCCAGACGTCGGCTAGAAGTCGTCGTCGAAGCCCACCGAGCCCTCGACGCCCACCTGGTAGGCGGCTACCTTGCGCTCGAAGAAGTTGGTCAACTCCTGCACGTCCTGCAGGTCGAGGAATCCGAACGGGTTCTGCGACCCCCACTTGGGGGTGTACCCCAGGGCGTCAAGGCGCTGATCGGCGACGAACTGCAGGTACTGGCGGGTGTCGGCCAGGCTCAGGCCGGTGACGCCCTGGCTCAGCAGGTCCTCGGCGAAGGCGTATTCGCACTCAACGGCCTCGGTCATCATCTGACGGACCTGGGCCTCAAGCTCGTCGTCGAAGAGCTCGGGTTCCTCCTCACGCACCTGGTCGATGACCGCCAGGGCGAAGTTCATGTGCATCGACTCGTCGCGAAACACCCAGTTGGTGCCGGCGGCCAGGCCGTTCAGCAGGCCCTTGGAGCGCAGGAAGTAGACGTAGGCGAAGGCGGCGAAGAAGAACAGCCCCTCGATGCAGGACGCAAAGCAGATGAGGTTGAGCAGGAACGCCTGGCGATCCTCCCGGGTGCGCAGCTCGTCCAGCTCGGAGATGGATCCGATCCACTTGAAGCAGAAGTCGGCCTTGGCCTTGATGGAGGGGATGTTGTCGATCGCAGCGAACGCGGCGTTGCGCTCGTCCGGATCGGGCAGGTAGGTGTCCAACAGGGTCAGGTAGAACTGGACGTGCAGCGCCTCCTCGTAGAGCTGGCGCGACAGGTACATCCGTGCCTCGGGCGAGTTGACGTGCTGGTACAGGTTCAGCACCAGGTTGTTGGCCACGATCGAATCGCCGGTGGCGAAGAAGGCCACCAACCGGCCGATGAGGTGCTGCTCGGCCGGGGTGAGGCGCGTGGTCAGGTCGGTGACGTCGTCGGCGAAGTCCACCTCCTCCACCGTCCACGTGTTGCGAATGGCGTTCTGGTACATCTCGTAGAACTCGGGATAACGCATGGGGCGCAGGGTGAGGTTGAAACCCGGGTTCAGCAGGGCCGCCCCGTCGCCGGCCGAGCGGCCGAGCGGCTCAGTGGTGTGCTGCGGGGCCAGCGACGGCGCCGCAGCCCCGTTCACGTAGGAAGCCCCGGCGTGGTCGTCGTCGGTGAGTGTGATGGCCTCTGCCAAGGACATGGTGGTGTTCTTTCTGGGTCGTTTCGCTGTGCGTGTCGTTCAGGTGGATCGTTCGGGCGTGCGGTGCGATGGGGCGTGTCTGCCGGCTACTGGCAGGCGTCGCAGTGCTCGGGGTTTTCCAGCGAGCAGGTGACGGCGTCGCCATCGGTGGCCACCTCCCCCTTCGAGGAGTTGGAGGTGTTGGTCTGCTTGATGCGGGTCGCAGGGCGGGAGCGCAGGTAGTAGGTGGTCTTCAGCCCCCGCTTCCACGCATGCAGGTACATGGAGGACAACTTGCCGATGTTGGGCGACTCCATGAACAGGTTCAGCGACTGGCTTTGATCGATGAAGGCCCCTCGGTCGGCCGCCATGTCGATGAGGCTGCGCATCGGCAGCTCCCAGGCGGTGCGGAACCGCTCCCGAATATCGGCTGGGATGGCGTCGATGTGGGCGATGGACCCCTCGGAGCGCTTGATGGCACCGATGATCTCCGGGGTCCAGAGGCCCCGGCCCTGAAGCTCCCGCACCAGGTAGGCATTCACCTGCAGGAACTCGCCCGACAGGGTCTCCCGCTTGAACAGGTTGGACACCTGCGGCTCGATGCACTCGTAGCAGCCGGCGATGGAGGCGATGGTGGCGGTGGGTGCGATGGCGATCATCAGCGAGTTGCGCAGCCCCACCTGGGCGATGCGTGCCTTCAGCTCGGCCCAGCGCTGGGGGTCGGTGGGGCTGACGCCCCACAGGTCGAACTGCAGCTCGCCCTTGGCGGCGCGGGTTTCGGCGAAGCCGTCGTGGGCGCCGGAGGCCTCGGCCAACGTCGCCGAGGCGGACAGGGCGTTGAAGTAGATCTCCTCGGAAATCCGCATGGACAGCGCTCGGGCCTCGGGCGAATCGAATGCCAGCTTCAGCTTGAAGAAGACGTCCTGCAGGCCCATGATGCCCAGCCCCACCGGGCGCCACTTTGCGTTCGAGTTGGCGGCGGCGTCGGTGGGATAGAAGTTGATGTCCACCACCCGGTCGAGGAACGGCAGGGCCAGGGCCACCACCTCGCCGAGGCGACCGAAGTCGAAGGCCAACTCGCCGTCGTCGCCGGACGGCCGCACCATGGCCGACAGGTTGACCGAGCCGAGGTTGCAGACCGCCGTCTCCGCCTGGTTGGTCACCTCGAGGATCTCGGTGCACAGGTTGGACAGGTGCACCACGTTGCCGGCGACGCCGGTCTGGTTGCACTTGTTGTTGGAGGCGTCCTTGAAGGTCATCCAGCCGTTGCCGGTCTGGGCCAGGCTCCGCATCATCTTGGCGTAGAGCTCGCGGGCCGACACCTGGCGCACGTAGCGCCCGGCCGATTCGGCCTCGGAGTAGGCGGAGCGGAACTCCTCGCCGTAGAGGTCGACCAGTTCGGGCACCTCCTTGGGGTCGAACAGCGACCACTGCCAATCGTTCTCCACCCGTTCCATGAACAGGTCCGGCACCCAGTTGGCCACGTTCAGGTTGTGCGCCCGCCGGGCGTGGTCGCCGGTGTTGTCCTTCAGGTCGAGGAATTCCTCGATGTCGGCATGCCAGCTCTCCAGGTAGACGCACGCGGCGCCCTTGCGACGGCCGCCCTGGTTGACGGCGGCCACCGAGCTGTCGAGGGTCTTGAGGAACGGCACGATGCCGTTGGACAGGCCGTTGGTACCCCGGATGAGCGAACCGCGCGCCCGCACCCGGGAAAAGCTCAACCCGATGCCGCCGGCGTGCTTGGACAGCCGCGCCACGTCCTTGTAGCGGTCATAGATGGCGTCGAGGGAGTCCTCGGGGCTGTCCAGCAGGTAGCAGCTGGACATCTGGGGGTGGGCGGTGCCCGAGTTGAACAGCGTGGGGCTGGAGGGCAGGTACTCCAGCGCCGAGAGCAACCGGTAGAACTCGATGGCCTCGGCCGGCTGGGTGGACAACCCGCAGGCAACGCGCATGAGGAAGTACTGCGGGTTCTCGGTCACCTTGCGCTCGATGGGGTGTCGCAGCAGGTAGCGGTCGTACACGGTGCGCAGCCCGAAGAACTCGTAGTTCCAGTTCCGCTCGGGCAGGATCGCCGCGTCCAGCTCGGCGGCGTTGGCCGCCACGAAGGCGGCGGTGGTCTCGCCAATCAGCCCCACCTCGGCGCCGAGGCCCACCGACTCGGAGAACGAGTTCACCCCCAGCCGCGCCACCTCCTCGTCGATGATGACGCCCAACAAGCGGGCGGCGAGGCGGCTGTAGTTGGGCTCCTCCGAGATGAGCGCAGCGGCGGTGCGCACCGCCAGATGGTCGAGTTCCTCGGTGGTGGAGCCGTCCACCAGGCCCGAGATGGTGCGGAGGGCCACCTTCATGGGATCGACGGCATCGAGATGAGCCGAGCAGCGGTCCACCCGAGAGGTGATCTTGTTCAGGTCGACGGGTTCGAGGCTGCCGTCGCGCTTGCGAACCCGCATGCGGGGCTCGTCGGCCGGCGTGGTGTCGTCCAGTCCGGACGGGTCGTCCAGGTGTATCGAACGAAGGTCTTCCTGGATTGCCATGGCTGGTCCCCTACCCCTACATCTTGTGGTGAGCGGCCACCGAAGCGGGCCTGAGGCCCTACATCTTGGGTGGCAGGGATGTAATTACACCGGTGGAACTACACCCGTGTCAACGGTATTGGGCAGAGATTCTCGAGATCCTTGAGCCCGTGGGGCGGAACCCGTTGAACCCTGGCGCACGACCTCCGCCAGAATGGTCCCCATGGCCCCCTCCACCGACCGTGACGACGCCGCACCGGGTCCCTCCGCCGCCCCGCCACCGGCCGGCTCCGACCGGACAACCCCCTACCCCCAGGTGCCCGGCCGGGCGGACTACCCGGCGATGGAACGGCGGATCCTGCAGCGCTGGAAGGAACGGGACACCTTCCAGGCGTCGGTCGATGCTCGCAGCGCCGACAACGAGTACGTCTTCTACGACGGACCGCCCTTTGCCAACGGCCTACCCCACTACGGCCACCTGTTGACCGGGTACGTGAAGGACGTGGTGCCCCGCTACCAGACCATGTTGGGCAAGCGGGTGGAACGGCGCTTCGGGTGGGATTGCCACGGCCTGCCGGCCGAAATGGAGACCGAGAAGCAGCTGGGAATCGGCGGCCACGCCGCCATCAACGAATTCGGCGTGGACCGATTCAACGACGCGTGCCGCACATCGGTGCTGCGATACACCGCCGAATGGGAGCGCTACGTCACCCGGCAGGCGCGCTGGGTGGACTTCGACGACGACTACAAGACCATGGACCTGCCCTACATGGAATCGGTGATGTGGGCCTTCGCCGAGCTGCACCGCAGGGGCCTCGTCTACGAGGCCAAACGCGTCATGCCCTATTCGTGGGGCGCCGAAACGCCGCTCTCGAACTTCGAGATCCGCCTGGACGACGCCATGCGGCCCCGCCAGGACCCTGCGCTCACGGTGGAGTTCCTGCTCGCGCCCGACGACGCCGCCGCCGTCGCGGCCGACGCCGGGCTGGTCGGGTTCGGGCTGGACGAGGCCGGCACCGACATCGCCGTGCTGGCCTGGACCACCACGCCCTGGACCTTGCCCGCCAACCTGGCCCTCGCCGTGGGCCCCGACATCTCCTACGACCTGGTGGCCCTCGACGGTCGGCACTACCTCATCGGCGGCGACGCCCGCGCTTCGTATGAACGCGAGCTGGGCGCCGGCACCGTGGTGGGTTCGGTGAGCGGCGCCACCCTGGTGGGGCGTCGCTACGTGCCGCTGTTCGACTACTTCGCCGACGAGGCCGAGCGAGGTGCGTTTCGGGTGCTGGCCGGCGAGTTCGTGGACACCACCGATGGCACCGGGGTGGTCCACATCGCACCCGGGCACGGCGAGGACGACCAGCGACTCGGCACCGAGGCCGGACTCGACATGATCTCACCGGTGGACGAGAAGGGTCGCTACACCTCCGAGGTGACCGAGTGGGCAGGCGTCAACGTGCTGGACGCCAACCCGCTCATCGTGGCCGACCTCAAGGACCGCGGCGTGGTGCTGCGCCACGAGACCTACGACCACAACTACCCGCACTGTTGGCGAACGGACACGCCCATCATCTACCGGGCCGTGTCCTCGTGGTTCGTGGAGGTCACCGCGCTGCGCGACCGGTTGGTCGAGCTGAACCAGCAGATCAACTGGATCCCGGAGCACGTGCGCGACGGCCAGTTTGGGCAGTGGCTGGAGGGGGCGCGGGACTGGTCGATCTCCCGCAATCGCTTCTGGGGCACGCCCATCCCGGTGTGGCGCAGCGACGACCCTGCCTTCCCCCGCCTGGACGTCTACTCCTCGCTGGATGAGCTGGAGGCCGATTTCGGGGTGCGTCCCGACAACCTGCACCGACCGTTCATCGACGAACTGACCCGGCCCAATCCCGACGACCCCAGCGGCAAGGCCACCATGGTGCGGGTACCCGAGGTGTTCGACTGCTGGTTCGAGTCCGGCTCGATGCCCTTTGCGCAGGTGCACTACCCGTTCGAGAACGCCGACTGGTTCGACGAGCACTCCCCCGCCGACTTCATCGTCGAGTACATCGCCCAGACCCGGGGCTGGTTCTACACGCTGCACGTGCTGGCCGGCGCGCTGTTCGACCGGCCCGCGTTCTCCAACGTGATCTGTCACGGCGTGGTGTTGGACCACGAGGGCCGCAAGCTGTCCAAGCGCCACCGCAACTACGCCGATCCAGAGGAGGTGATGGAGTCGATCGGCTCCGACGCGCTGCGCTGGCACCTGATGAGTTCGCCCATCATCCGGGGCGGCGACCTTCGGGTGTCCGAGGACGGCAAGGAATTCGCCGACGTGGTTCGGCTCATCCTCAACCCCATCTGGAACACCTACAGCTTCTTCACCACCTACGCCAACATCGACGGCTACCGGGCCACCTTCCGCACCGACGCCACGGGCCCCCTCGATCGCTACCTGCTGGCCAAGACCGCCCAACTGCGCGACGCCATGGGCGCGGCCATGGACGCCTACGACATCCCGGGCGCCTGCAATCAGGTGGCCAGCTACCTCGACGCACTTACCAACTGGTACGTGAGGCGCTCCCGAGACCGATTCTGGGCTCCGGCGGATCGTGGCGCATCGGGGGAACTCGCCCCCGACAAGGCCGATGCCTACGACACCCTCTACACGGCGCTGACCACGCTGTGCCGCCTGGTGGCCCCGCTCCTGCCGCTGGTCGCCGAGGAGGTGTACTGCGGCCTCTCCGGTGAGGAGTCCGTGCATCTGACCGACTGGCCGGGCGAGGGCGCACTTCCCGCCGACGAGGCGTTGACCGAGGCCATGGACCGGGTGCGGGCGGTGGCGTCCGCAACCCTGTCGCTCCGCGAGGAACACCGGCTGCGCACCCGCCTGCCGCTAAACGACCTGGTGGTGGCCGGCGCCGACGCGCATTCGCTGGAGCCGTTTGTCGACCTCATCGCAGACGAGGTCAACGTGCGCTCGGTCAGGCTGGAGGCCGATGCCTCCGCCTATGCCACCGCGGTGCTGCGACCGAATGCCCGCCTGCTGGGCCCGCGTCTGGGCAAGGAGGTGCAGGCGGTGCTGGCCGCCGCACGAACCGGCCAGTGGGTTGAGACCGGCGACGGCGGCATCGAGGTGGCGGGCCAGCGGTTGACCGCCGAGGAGTACGAGCTGGCCATGTCCCCCGTCGGCCCGGCCGGCGACGCCTCCGACGATGGCGGCTCCCCCGCCCGCGGCACTGAGGCGGTCACCATGATCGACCCCGAGGGACGGTCCCTGAACCTGGGCCTGGTGGTGTCGCTCGACCTCGAGGTCACCGAGGAGCTGGCCGACGAGGGCCGGGCACGGGACGTGATTCGGTTGATCCAACAAGCGCGCAAGCACGCCGACCTGGCCATCACCGACCGCATTCGGGTCACCCTGGGCACCGACGACCAGGTGCTCCGGCACGCCATCACCACCCATCGGGCCCACATTGCCTCCCAGACCCTGGCCGATGCGATCGACGTCGTGGCCGGGGGCGACGGGAGCGACGAGCTGCCCACCGCCGCCGTCGGCGACGTCGACGGACGGCGGCTGGCTCTCCACGTGGAGTCACTTGTTCAATGAGATTCCGCACTCACGGTGGGCGGTCACGCACGGGGCGTAGAGATTCACCAAGAATGACTGAAAGTGGTTGTGGAGCTGAGTCGCACTGCCTACTATGTCGCCTAACCCACTGCGACTGTCTGTCATCCCACCTCCAACCGTGCAGCAGCCCGTCGCAGTGGTTCACGGCTCCCTCCAATGAGCCAAAACAGGGGAGGCACTCCGGTGCCTCCCCTGTTTCGCGCGCTCGGTGAGCACCCGACGGTTTCCAACCCGGCGACGCTCCGGGGGCGCGTCCGGTGAACCGTGGGAGCCGGGCGGGGTCGGTACGCTGCCGCCATGGGAGTCCGGAGGAAGCAGCGATCCACCGCGCGCCGCGGCGGCTTGGCCATAGGCGGGGGCCTCATGGCCGTGCTGGTGGCCCTGGCCTGCGCCGTCGTGCTCATGCTCAGCGGGATCATCCCGGTGTTCGGGCGCTCCAAGACCGTCGACCGAACCCAGACCCCGGTGTTGCAGCGCATCGAGAAGCTCAACAAGTTCAAGGCCGCCACCGGGACCTTTCAGCCTGAATCCACCGTCCTGGTGGGTGTGGGTGGGTCCGCGTATCCGCAGAAAGTGCCTCCAGAACTGGAAGAATGACGGTGTTCGAAGCCGTATCACCACCAGTTCGGAAGGCACTTTCTGTGGACACATCCTTGCACAATCCCGACCGGATCAGAGTGACCTTCGACCACCCGAACCTGGTGGCCGACTCGGGTCTGTTGCTTCTGGGGTTGCTGGCGAGACGTCTCGGTCTCCCAGCGTTGGTCGCCCGTTGGGTTCACACCGGCGCCCCGAACCCCGCCGCCAAGGTGATGACGATCGTGATGGGCATGCTGGCCGGGGCGACCAACATCGACGCGTTGGACCGGCTCCGGTCGGGGGCCACCCGTCACGTCCTCGGCTACGTGCCGTTGGCACCATCAACGATCGGGACGTTCCTGCGGACGTTCACCTTCGGGCATGTCCGCCAGCTCGACAAGGTCAACAGCGCCCTGTTGGCCAACGCGTGGGCTGCCGGCGCGGGACCCAAACCCGGTGAACCCCTGGTTGTTGACCTCGACTCGACCGTTGCGGAGGTCTACGGCAAGGCCAAACAGGGCGCCTCCTACGGGTACACCAAAGTGCTCGGCTACCACCCCTTGTTCGCGACCCGCGCCGGGACCGGTGAGGTTCTTGGATCGAGGATGCGCAAAGGCGCCGCCGGGTCATCACGTGGGGTTCTCCGGTTCATCGGTGAGGTCCTTGGGACCATCGGACGGGCCGGCGCGTGCGGGCCGGTCACCGTCCGGGCCGATTCGGCGTTCTGGTCATGGAAACTCGTCGACAAACTCACCAAGGCCGGGGTGGGCTGGTCGATCACGGTCCGGCTCGTCCCCAAGATCAAAACGGCGATCTCGGCGATCCCCGAAACCGACTGGACCACGATCGACTACACCCGTGCCGGGCACGCCCAAGTCGCCGAAACGGACTACACCACCGGCAAAGGCAAACAGAAACGGACCGTCCGTTTGGTGGTGCGCCGCACCCGACTCGCCGACACCGCCCAGACCGCGATGTGGCCGCTCTGGCGCCACCACGCGTTCATTTGCGACAACACCCTCACCACCGTTGAGGCCGACAGGTTCCACCGCAACCACGCCGTCGTGGAGACCGCCATCCGGGAACTCAAAGACAACGGGCTCGAACACTGCCCCTCCGGCAACTTCGCAGCAAACGGGGCCTGGCTCGCGTGCGCCGTCCTCGCCCACAACCTCTGTCGCTGGGCCGGGATCATCGCCCTCGACGGCCCCATCCGCACCGCACGAACCATCCGCACCCGGCTCATCGCCCTCGCCGGGGTCCTCGTCAACAAATCAGGCACCCCAACCCTCCGGCTCCCCACCGACTGGCCATGGGCACACCAATTCCACACCGCCCTCCACCGGATCCGGGCACTCCCCACCGCCGCGTCGCCCTGACACCCAGGCCCGTGCGATGGCGCCGCACACACCCGAATCCCAAGCGCTGACAACCAGCCCCGCCCACCACGAACCCCTGGTCCTACGCGCCCCAACACCCCGACCAACGGGCTCACCCCCGCCCCGATGACCCCACCAGACCCGAACATCACTCACTACTCACGGGCAGAAACCCGATCGGTGGATTCAGGTTCAGGTGGTGGTGGACGTCGAAAACGACGTGGAGGGCATCCCGTCGATCCTGGCGGGCGAACGCACGCTCCTCGTCGCCACCGGCGACGTGGAGGCCGAGGTGGACTTCACCTCCCTGAAGAACGGGGCCATCGAGGTCGACGAGGAGACCAACTCGGTCACCGTCACCGTCCCGCCGCCCACGCTCACCGACGCGCGCATCGACAACTCGAAGACCCGGGTCTACAGCCGCGAGCGCGGCCTCTTGAACCGGGTCGAGGACTTTCTGGACGACCAGCCGGTGGACGACCAGCCGTTGTTTGTGGAGGCCGAGGACGAGCTGGAGGCCGCTGCGGACGCCAGCGATCTCCAGGGGGTTGCGCAACGCAATACCGAGGACATGCTCACCTCGATGCTGGAAAGCCTGGGCTACGACCAGGTCACGGTGGTGTTCAGCGAGAACGCCCCAACCGAGCCGTCGGAGACGGTGCCCGTGGGTGCCAACAGCTGACCGTTGCGGGCCGGCCTACGCTCCGGCGAGCCCCTGGGGAGCCCGGTCGTCCACCACGCCAACCGGCCGCCCGCCCAGCAACACCAGCGAGACCTGGGAGGGTGCGGCTCGGCGCCGCGGCTCGGACTCGCCCAGCGATTCGTCCGGCGTCGAGTAGGCCAGGTCGGCCAACCGCCACCCCACCTGCCCGATCGGTTGCCCCGCCGGCGCCAATGCGGCCGCCCCCCGAGCCTGGGTCTCCGACACCATGCCCACCAGCTCGCCGGACTCGTCGGCCAGCGGGAAGTACGCATAGGCCGGGTTGGGCTCCACGACGTTGGCCAGGAACCACCCGGACGGGGCCCACGCCGCCTGGGCAGGTGCCACCGGACCCATCCGATCGCCGACGCAGCCGGCCGGGGCCCGGGCAGCGGTGACGTCGGACGCCATCACCAAGAACCAGCCGACCACCAAGGCCCACCAAGCGGGCAGGCCGGCCAGAGGGCGGTCCCACCACATGAACAGGGCGCCGCACGCCAACAGCGAGAGCCCCAGGCCCAGGCCTGAGAAGCTGACGATCCGCTGGGCCAGGCGCCGGTTGCCGCTGGTCCACCAGATCAGGGCCATCGTGACGCGACCGCCATCGAGCGGAAAACCGGGCAACAGGTTGACGACGACCATGGCCACGTTGGCCCACGCCAGGGCGCCCAGGATGTCGGCGCTCAGCCACGCCCCTGAACGCAGCGCGAATGCGTGCCCCGCCACCGCGGTGGCCGCACAGGCCGCCGAGGCCAGCGGCCCGGCCAGCGCCACCCAGAACTCCGACTGCGGGTCGGCGGGCGCCGCATCCAGCTCGGCCGCTCCGCCGTAGAACAGCAACGAGATGCGGCGCACCCCGATGCCGAAGTGCTTCGCGGCAATCGTGTGGCCCAGTTCGTGGATGAGCACCGAGGCCAGGTAGCCCAGCACGAACGCCAACCCCAACGACACCGCCGTGGCGGTGTCGACGCCTGCCCTGGTGGTGAGTGAGTTGGAGGTGACCCAGGCGATCAGCCCACCGACGAGCAGCACCGACCACTGGATGTACAACGGCACGCCCAACAGGCGCCCGATTCGGAGGCTGGCTCGCACGCACCCATCCTACGGGCAAGGATGGTCCGATGGGCTTCTACTCAGACCGCGTGTTGCCGCCGGTGATCGATCGAGCACTCAGCACCGGCCATGTGAAGAAGCACCGCTCCCACGTGGTGCCCGAGGCTTCCGGCGTCGTGTTGGAGTTGGGCTTCGGAACCGGCACCAACCTGGAGTTCTACGATCCCGGGCGGGTCACCGAGGTGCTCGCGGTCGACCCGGCGAGCGGAGCCCGGTCGCTGGCCGAGCGCCGCATTGGCGATTTCGCTCGGCCCGTGCGCTGGATCGGCCTGGACGGGGCCAGCCTGTCGCTGGGCGACGCCTCGGTGGACACCGTCGTCGCCGCCTTCACCCTGTGCACCATCCCCGATGTCGAGTCGGCGATTGCCGAAGTCCGGCGGGTGCTGCGGCCCGGCGGCGAGTTCCGCTACCTCGAACACGGCCTGCACGCCGACCCCAGGGTGGCTCGACGCCAAGCGCGCATCGAGAAGGTGTGGAAGCCCCTTGCCGGCGGCTGCCACCTCACCCGCAACGCCGACGAACTGGTGACCTCCGGCGGCTTTGTCTTGCGGAGCAGCGAACACCACACCATGCCCGGCCCCACCTTCACCACCGCCCTGTACGAGGGCGTCGCCGTCCCCGCCTGACAGCCCCTCGGTCCCAGGGCGGCGTCGGTTGCCGCTCAGCGGCCAGGAACCGCCTCGGGACCTTGCGGAGGGGTCGGGTTCACCCGCGGGAACGCCACGCCCACCAGCCCTCGGAGGGTTCCCCGCAGGATGTCCACGTAGTCGAACGAATCCCGCCACAGCGTGATCGTGCCGTCGCGTACCTCGAAGCGCCCCCACACCCAGAACTGCGCCCGCAGACGACCGATCACCAGCACGTCGGTTCGCTCGGTCAGCACCACCGGCCCGTCGGAGGAGATGGCGTGCAGGTACACCTCGAAGCCCGCACCCGGCCGATCCAGCAGCGCAAAAACCTTGGCCATCTCCTTGCGGCCCCGCACGGTGGGAAGCCCCACGTTGACGTACTCGATGTCGTCGTCAACCAGCGAGTCCGCGGCGACGGTGTCACCGGCGGCGAGTGCCGCGAGGAATGCCTCGACGACGGCCTGCGGGTCGGTGACCCCGGCGTCGCCGTCCGGAGGGGCGAGCGGAAGCAGTCCTTTGGCCATGGCGGCATGGTAGGCGCCAGTCCCGCCCGCACTTCGCGCCTGCGGCTGCCGTCCGGGACCTGGACCGGTGACTGGCGGCCGGGCCATCACCGCCGCCCCAGGTACTCGCCCGCTCTCAGCTCGACAGTGGGTCGATGTCGTCGGCGGTGATGTCGAATGATTCTTCGAAGCGGACGGCGCCCACGGGTGTCGACGCATTCACCTCGGCGTCCAGGGTTCGACGCAGTATCACGCCGTCGTCCAGCCCGAACCAGAACTCCGCGTCGTAGACACCGTGGGTGGGGTCCGCTTCGGTACCCACTCGGGAGGTGACCTTGACGCGTACTGCTTCGTGGGCTCCTGCGCCGGTATCGACCTCTTCGATCGCGACGACCTCCTGGGAGACCGTCGCGCCGACGCTACCCGACATGTTGCCCTCGGCGGTGCAGTTCACGGACTTCGGTTCGGAGCCCACGTCCCGCTCGATGCCCGGCCACCAGATATCGATCGCACCACAACCGTCGGTGACGGTCACGTCGGCCACCCCCACGAACTCGTGGCGGGTCTCGAATCGATCGAGTCGCAGCGCGCCGTCCTCGCCCCAGCACAGCTCCAACACATCCGCGCGCTGCTCGAAGAGCGTGACTTCGATCGTTTGGCCGCATGCCGTGTTGGTGATGCTCTGAGCCACCTGGTCCGGGAACTCGTGCAGCGGGCCACCCAGAACATCGACGTATTCGGTGCCGGACGCCGCGTACGACCACACTCCGACAGGTAACTCCACCGGCCCAGCGGAGTCCTGCCCGAGGCCATCGGCTCGCGGCGAGGCACCTGCGGGACTGTCGAACTCGGCTGCCAGGTCGGACACGTCCACCGGATCCGAACGGTCCCGCCATTCGACGACCAGCCTCACGATGCCGAGCGCTGCAACGATCGCCAGCGCAGCGACGCCGAGCCTCCTGCCCCACTTGTTCACGTTGCTCCCCCCACTGGATCGACCACCGATCAGCGCATCCCAACCAACGACGGCACGACGAACGTCGACAGGTACTCCCTGAGCAGTTCGGGGTCGTCGCTCACGGGCCCGAACCCTTGGATCAGAGCGAGGCCGACCAAGACCAAGTGGTCCACCGCTGCGTTGACATCCACGTCATCGCGCAGCTGGGCCGCCCGTTGCGGTCCGGCCGAGTCGAGGATCGAGTGGGCGAACCGGCGGGCGCGTCCCTTGATGTCCTCGGTGGTGCCCACGACCCGTCCTGCGGCTGCCCTGCCACCGTCGGAAAACACGCTGACCAACGACGGGTCGCTGCGCACCATGACCACCACGTGCACCATGGCGTCCTCGATGAAGTCCCCGAGGGACTGCGTTTCGTCCAGCCGCTGTGCCAGATCGGACGTCAGCGCGTCGGTGATCCTGCCGATCACGCCGGTGAGGATCTCGTCGCGTGAGCCGAAGTGACGGTAGACAAGGCTGCGCGAGACGCCGGCCTCATCAGCGATGTCATCGATGGTCGTTCGCTCGAAGCCGAGTCGCCCGATGGCCCGCTCGGCCGCATCCAGCACGAGGGCGTTGGCCTCCTCGGGCGACATGCCCCCTCCCTTGGGCCGTCCCGGCCTGCGGGTCGAGGGGGTCACGCCGCAGCGCCGTCCGACGCGGCCCCGGCGTAGGGCTCGTAGGCCGTCTCCATTGCCTTGGCGAATCCGTAGCGAAAGCTCGAGTGGGGGATGCCTTGAGGGTGCGCGAGCTCGGTCGCGGCGATGCCCAGTTGGTGACGAACCTCGTCGATGGGTGCGGCCAGCAGGTCCTCGTAGGGCACGACCAGCAGGTTGTTGGACCGCCGTCCACGGGCGCGCGCCTGGGCCAGGTACACCTTCCACGTCCTGCGGCTCGTGCCGCCCGGAATGGCACGCAGGATCCCGGCGATCACCCCAATGCCCACATCCGGGATTTGCCCGTAGGTGAACGCCATCACCCCGGCCTCGCCGGCCCAATCTGGACCATAGCCACCAAGGGTGTGCCACAGGTCGTGCAACTGCAGACCTCGGGCGATCACGTACAGGAGGTCGTCGTCCCACCCGAGTCGCTGCGCCATCCCCTCCAGGTCGTGCCCCGCGTCGAACGCCGCGGCATCGAAGCGATAGCGACCCGTGAAGTCCAGATACGCCCGACCGAAGCTCCGCTCGGGCAACGAGGCCAGGGCCTCCCGGTTACCCAGTACCGATCGGAGGTCAGGTCTCTCGGCGAGCAAGCGCCGGCCGTCCGGATGTGCTCGGAAGCTCTCGTACTGGGCCTGCAACGTTGGCCCGCCCAGCGCAAGGCTGAATTCCATCAACTCCGACGCGTACCTGCTGGGCGCAACCAGGGCAGGCGAGCATTGCACTGCGCGCTTCCAGTTGCGGCGAATCCGGGCCGTGCCCGCATCGGTGCCAGTCGCTCCTGCCATGTCGCCCTGCGCCTCCCTCACTTCGCTCCCCTGCATCGGGCTGAGCCTCGCGTAATCAGACACACAACGCAACCTGTTTCATATCTCGTTGGCGCGGCGCACCTGGGCGCCGCCGGGCGCGGCTTCGCCTCCGCTCAACCTCCCGGCAACCGGCCCCCCCCCGTTGCTGCCGCGAACATCGTGGGCCTTGTGGTACGGCTCTCACACCCTGCACTCCCTCAAGGCCCACGCCTACGTGGCGAACGGGAGTGAGAGTGGGCGCTGAGGGACTCGAACCCCCGACCCCCTCCTTGTAAGGGAGGTGCTCTCACCAGCTGAGCTAAGCGCCCGGAAACCGGCGAGCGTAGCGGGCCGGTTGGTGCGCGGTTGCAGTGGGTGACCGGGATCCTGGCACGCGGTGAGGGTTGTGCGGGCCCTGGCACCGATAACCCTCACGGGGTGGCGGCGAACGACCGCAACGCTGCTCGGTCGGGCCGGCGGCCCGTCACTCGGTGGCCACCGAGGCGCGCCAGTCGGCTACCGCTGTTTCGGCCACCGCCTCCCACGCGGCGGGCAGCCGTCCGGCTGCGTTCAGCCGCTCGAGGGCCATGGCCGTCTCCATCTGGATGACGGGCACCTCGTCGGCCGCCACCCACCGGAGGGCCTCGATCTCCGCCGAGCTGGGTTGGGGTTCGGGTCCAGCGGCTGCAGGGCGTGCAACGAAGACCACGTCAATGCGTCGGGGCTCCGGGTCAAGAACCACCTCGGGCTCGCCCTCGGCCACCACGGCGATACCCACCTCCTCCCGAACCTCACGGTTGAGTGCGTCGAGCGGCAGTTCGCCCCGTTTCATCAGGCCGCCGGGCAACCCCCATCGGCCCCGGTAGGTCTGACGCACCAGCAGCATTCGATCGTCCTCGTCGAGGATCACCGCAATGGCGCCTGCGGTGAAGGTGGGCGACAGCGACCGAACCACGATTCGCCGGGCCTGGGTGGGCATGAGGCGAAACAGGCCCAGCGCCAGGCGGTGCAGGGCGGTCAGCATCGGGTCAGGCTACTTGCGACGACTCGCCGCTCGCAGCGGCGCAGGTCGTTCACTCAGCGACCCCACCCCGCCTCGTGCTGCCACCACCCCGCAGAGTGGGCTCGGTCTCGGGCCTCCTCGGCGGCCGCACGCGACCGGGCGGCCACAGGCTGGCGCCGCTCGGGCGGGTCGATGCCGTCGATGGTGCGATCGTGGGCGTCCAGCATCACCCCACCCACCTCCGTGAGCACCAACAGGCCACCCAAGAAGTCCCACGGCGCGTTTCCGCTGAGCGTTGCATCCAGGTACAGGTCGAGCCGACCGTCTGCGACCGCGCAGATGTCCAGGGCGGCGGCCCCCAGGCTGCGGAACTGCTTCCATCCCAGGTGCGACGAAGGCGTGCCGTTGATGGCCACCATGGAGTGCTTCATGGGTGGCACAACAGCGCGGTCCAGCGGCCGTCCGTCGAGTTCCGCCCCTCCCCCTCGAACGGCGGTGTAGGTGGCGCCGGTAGCCTGGTTGCGCACCAGCGACACCCATGGGCCGTCTGCGTCCATGATGCAGGCGGATGTGGCCCACCACGGCAGGCCCCGTGAGGCATTGGTCGAGCCGTCCACCGGATCGAGTACCACCTGCAGCGGCCGTTGCGGATGATGGTGGCCGGACTCCTCCGACAGCACGCCCAGGCCGGCGGCGGTCAGGGTGGCCACCGCTCCCCCGTCGGCGGCCAGGTCCAGCGCGTATTGCCCGGGGCGTTCGCTGCGGGCTCGCGGGTCGACCACCTCGGCTACCGCGATTCGCACGTCGATGGCGACCTGGTCCAGCAGATCCAAGGCCTCCTCGGGATGCAGGTTGGACGAGTTGGGCTCGGTCACGTGTCGCTCATCGGTCGGGCCGGGAGATGCCGGCGACGAAACATGGCCCCATCCTGACCGCTGACGGAGGCGTGTGCGACCCCGGCGAGACTGCCGGGGGAGCCCTTCCCGTGGCACAACCGGGCCGGGCCGTGGGAACCTTGACCCGGCGGGCCGGTTGCCGGCTCCCACCTCCTACACTCGGCCCCGCGCAGCGACCCACCTCGAAAGGACACCTGTGGCCGTCATCGACCTCGCCGGATACATCGCTGGCCTCAAGGACCAGGCGGTGGAGCACGGCTTCCACGTCCACGATGAACGCCACTTCGTCGAGACGTACTCCATGCGCCAGGCGTGGGAGGTCGACCTGCACCCCGAGGAGGCCTGCGGCGGGCCGCTGGACTTCCACCTCGGGGTGGAGCTGGATCCGCGCGTGTTGTTGGCGTTCGAAGATCACATCATGGAGCTGCGCGAGGCCGAGGAACCCGAGGACCGCTTTGTGATCCCCCTGATCTTCACGTGGTCGCTTCCGCCACTGCCCGCCGGACCCGACCTGCTGGTGTTGGCAACGGACCTCGCCGGGGTCGGCGGCACCGATCTGCCGATCGAGGTTTCGGCCATCGACACGTACGCCTCGGTGACCGACCCGGCGGAACGGAGCCTCACCATCGTGGCCCGGGTGGAGGTGTCGCTCAGCCAGGTGTTCATGGGCACCGAGAGCCTGGCCGACCAACTGGACACCTGCCGGGTGGTCAGCGAGTACCTGCTGGACCGGGCCCCGGCCTGGCTGGAGGACTGACGAACCCCACCCTCCCGAGCACCGGCAGCAGGGGCCAGTCGTTGGGTTTTCAACGACCACGGGCGGATTTCGGCCATGGATGGGCACCCGGCCACAATGGCAGCTCACCGGCCGCGCTCATCTGAAACTGCGACCGGTGTTGACCAACGTGACCGGGGAGGCCGCGGTGAACGAGGACACCACCACCATCGATGAAGCCGACGTCGGCGCGCCGGTCGACCCGCCCGATGCCGTCAACTCGATCGCCCCACCCGCCGACGCAACCGCCGTCGGGGCGGCGCCCGCCGACGACAACCCCGAACCCCTCGGCGACGCCGACCCGGCCGACGCCCCCCACGACACGCTGGTGGCCGAGGTCGGTTGGCTGCGGGACGAGATCACGCGCAAGGACCGCGAGTGTCGTGCGCTGTTCAAGCGCGACCAACGTGAAGAGAGCCTGAAGCCCTACCAGGTGGAGCTGCTGAAGCTGCAACGGCACCTGGAACACACCGACCAGCGCATGATCGTGCTGTTCGAGGGCCGCGACGCGGCCGGCAAGGGCGGCACCATCCGCCGCGTGACCCGCTACATGAACGAAAAGCACTACCGAGTGGTGGCCTTGGGAAAACCCACCGACGAGCAGCGCACCCAGTGGTACCTGCAGCGCTACGTCACCCAGTTCCCCCGCGGCGGCGAGATGGTGCTCTTCGACCGCAGTTGGTACAACCGGGCCATGGTGGAGCCGGTATTCGGGTTCTGCACCCAGAAGGAATACGAGGACTTTCTCCGGGGCGTCGTTGGCTTCGAGAAGGACCTGGTGCGCCAGGGCACGGCGCTGGTGAAGCTCTACTTCTCGGTGTCCAAGGAAGAACAACAGCGTCGCTTCGAGCGCCGCCGCGACGACCCCCTGCGGCAATGGAAGCTGTCGGAGATCGACATGCAGGCCCAGGAGCACTGGGACGATTTCACCACCCACAAGTACGAGATGCTGCGGCGCAGCCACACCAGCCACACCCCGTGGACGGTGATTCGCTCCGAGAACAAGCGCAAGGCCCGCCTCAATGCCATGAAGGTCATCCTCAACGCGGTGGACTACGAGGACCGCAACCCGGACCTGGACTTCGTCCCCAGCCCCAAGGTGGTGCTCTCGGGCGCCCACGAGGTTGAGTTGATGGAGGCCGATCGCCTGCGGCGCGGCAAGTTCCAGCGCTGAACCCACCTACGACCCACGAGGAGCCGGTGTGTCGAAGCACCATCACGTCAAGCGCATGAAGAAGGCCGTCTACGAGGCCGAGCTGCGCCACCTCCAGCGCGAGCTCGTAAAGCTACAGGAATGGGTCCGGGGGGAGGGACTGCGCATGTGCGTCCTGTTCGAGGGGCGCGACGCCGCAGGAAAGGGCGGCGCCATCAAACGCATCGCCGAACGCACCAATCCCCGCATCGTCCGGGTGGTTGCCCTCGACAAGCCGACGGAGCGCGAGCAGACGCAGTGGTACTTCCAGCGCTACGTCGCCCACCTTCCGGCAGCGGGCGAGATCGTGTTGTTCGACCGCAGTTGGTACAACCGGGCGGGTGTCGAGCGCGTGATGGGGTTCTGCACCGACGCGCAGTACGAGGAGTTCCTGCGCTCGTGTCCCGACTTCGAGCGCATGCTGGTGCGGTCGGGCATCATCCTGGTGAAGTACTGGTTTTCGGTATCCGACGACGAGCAGGAGCGGCGCTTCCAGGGTCGTATCGACAACGTGGAGAAGCGCTGGAAGCTCAGCCCCATGGATCTGGAGTCGCGGGCCAGGTGGGTGGACTACTCCAAGGCCAAGGACAAGATGTTCGCCACCACCGACACCAAGGAATGCCCCTGGTGGGTGGTGGATGCCGACGACAAGCGAAAGGCCCGCCTGAACTGCATCCGTCACCTGTTGGGCACGGTGCCCTACCAGGACCTCACCTCCAAGCGGCTGGAGCTGCCGCCCCGCCAGGCCGACACCTACATCCGGCCGCCCATCGACACCCAGACCTACGTGTCCGATCACTACTCCTAGGCGCGTCCCGTCCGGGGAGGCCGTATGCTGAACGACGGCCACCATCAATCGGGAGGCGTCGTGGAGCGCACGTTTCGAGGAATCCACGTCACGGATGACCGCATCACGTATCGCGATTCTGACCACCCGCTGCTTGGTGCCCGGGCGTCGGTGAAGTCGCCGGCGGCGTTGCGGCGCGACGTCGGAGCGGGTCGCATCCAGTTGTCCGATGCGACCATCGACATGGTGGAGAACCGCAAGTCCGCCAACGCCGTGTTTCTCGTCGTGGCCGGGGAGGACTTCTCCATGGCGGTGCCGGTACCCATCCGCAAGGGTTCGGATGCCCGGACGTTCGCCTCCCGCCTGAACACCGCCGCCAACCGGCTGGCGCTCTCCAGCCCCGCCACCCCGGTCAGCCAGGTGTCGACCATGGCCGAGCGATTCACGGTGACGGCCCCGTCGCTCATGGGCGGGAACCAGCCCACCAAGTCGTCGGGCTCGAAGTACGCAACCATGGAGACCGCCCCCTCCGCCTCATCCTCCACCTCGCAGCGGGCGGCCGACCCCGCTGCGGCCAGGCGGGCCGCAAGCGCTCCCGCAGCCGCCGGCCCGAAGGCCGGCTGGTATCCGGATCCCACCCGGCGCTACAGCCACCGCTACTGGGACGGCGGCCGTTGGACCGACCACGTCGGCAGCAACGGCGAATCGTCCGTCGACCCCATGCCGGCCTCATCGGCCGTGCCCGGCCCGCGTCTCAGCGGGGCGCCGGCAGTCACGACGGTGAGCGGCGCCCTGTCGGCGCTGTTCGGCATCGACCAAGGCCGCTAGCCGGACTCGCCGGACACCGATCACCGCCGCCGGCCGGCCACCTCGATCCTGCCGAAGAGTGCCACCACGGCGGTCGTCGTGATCACCGACGCCACCAACCATCCCGGCCGGGCCTGCCACCAACCGGCGGTGGCATCCGGCGACAGCGACCCACCCGAGGCTTCGTAGGCCAGCAGGGCCACCAGGTGCCCGGTCATGTGCCAGCAGAGAATGGTCATGGCGAAGGCGTTCAGCGCGACGGTGGCCTTCCACACGTTGCGCCTCGCAGCCAGCCGCCGCAGCGCCGGGGCCACGAGGCCGAGCAACCCCACCTGAAACACACCCGTGAGCGCGATGGCGGCCGTGGTCGGCAACAGGTTGGAGCCGGCGCCCTTGGTGGCCACCATGGATGCGTCGTAGCCGCCGAAGCACACGGCCAGCCCGAGCAGCACCAGCCCCAGGATGGCGACGCCCGCCGATGCCACTCGATCCGTGGACAGGTCGTGCTCGGCATAGAGCACACCCAACTGGTGCACGAACAGCCACACCAGCGGTGTGCTGACCACCCCGAGCCACCCCAGGCCGCCGGCGAGGCGCAGCGCGTCGAGTGCCACCAGCGTGGGCAGCAACACTGCGACCACGGCCAGGCCGTACCGCCGATGCAGCGCCATCATGAGTGGCGCTGCGGCGCACACCAGGGCATACATGCCGACGAACCACAGCGGCACGAACACCACGAACGCCCAGCGAAAGGCGCTGACCCTGCCGGGGTCGATCAGAAACGTCGCCAGGTCGACGGCAGCCCATGACCCCACAAAGTAGGCCACGGGTCGACCCAAGCGCCGCAGGCGAGCTCCGACGAACTGGGCGGCGCCCTCGCCCCGTCGCTGGGCACTGGCCCAGCTTCGGCTGTTGGCGAAGCCGCCGACGATGAAGAACATGGGCATCACCTGCAACACCCAGGTGGCGGCCCAACCGAGCGGGATCTGATCGATGGGGTTGGGCATCGACAGGGTGCCGGACGCCTTGCGGTACGTCAGGGACAGCACGGTGTGCCAGATCACCACCACGGCGATGGCCAACGCCCGCATGGCGTCGATGGCCCGGTCGCGCTCGGGTGGCGTTGCATCCACCAAGGCGCCGAGGCCCATCGACGAAGCGGGCGGATGGGCTCGTGGGTGGTCGTGCTGAAGCTGGGTGCTGGTCATGACGGCGACGGTACGAACGCCGGAGCAGCACGAGCACCGGGGTCATCCCCCAACCCTCGTTGGGGAACCCCCAGGCACCGACCCAAGCGACCGGGAGGGCGGCCGGCGCGGCGTCGGGCGGTTCAGACGCGGCCACCACGCCGGGCCCGGCAGTTCGACCGTCGACGCTGGGCACAACGACCCTCCGACTCGACAAGCGCTCAATGACAGCTCCCCAGGGGCCGATCTCTGGCACATGCCTGCCGATCAGCACCTGCTGCGATGGCGTCTCGGCGACGGCCTGGTCGCAGCGGCGCTGATCGCATCGCTGCTGCTGGTCGTGATCTCCACCATGGGCCTGATGCGCAACGATCAGACCCGCCTGGAGCAGATCAGGGCTGCCGACGAGGCGCGGCTCGCTCAGCGGTTGGACGATGTCGCCATCACCTCACTGCACCTCATCAGCGAGCTGCGCGACCCGGAGGACTCGCTCGACGCGGTCCTCGACGACTTGGGCGACGAGGCCGAGTTGGTGGAGACGTCGCTGGTGGACCGGGACTTCGCGGTCGTCGATGAGCAAGGCCTTCGATCGACGGCGGAGGAGCTGTCGGCCATCGCCGAGCGAGAGCAGGCCCCTCCGACCGAGCTGGCAGCGGTGCTCCCGACCATTCGGGACCTCCAGCAAGGCTCCGTTGCCCTGGTGGCGGCCTCGCCCCATGCAACCCAGCCCGTCGTTGACGCACACGCGGCGGCGGTCGCGGAGATGATCCGCCTCTCGAAGGCGATGACCGGGATGCCCGTCGAACAGGCGAATCCACGGCTTGCCGAGCTGCTCGCCGCCGTTCCCGACGTGGCGCCCCATCTCGAGGAGCCGGAGGTGTTCGAGTGGAACCCTGGCGACAGCCCTGGGTTTGCCGAGTTCGACCAGCTGACCGAGGCCGTCGTCGCCTTGGACGAATCGGCGTTCCTGCCCGGCAACGGGCCGACTACCTCCCGGGCTGCGACCACCTCCTTGCTGGTCGTTTCCGCGCTCGCCACGGGAGTGCTGGGGACCATGGCCGGCGCCGGGTATCGTCGCCGGCGCAACGCCGAGATGTCCTCCGTTCGCAAACTGCGGGAACAGGCACGGTTCGATTCGCTCACCGGGTTGTTGAACCGCTCCGAGCTGGACGGGCTGTTCGCCGCCATGCACCGTCACCTGCGAGGCGTCGGCGTGCTGTACATCGACCTCGACGACTTCAAGGCGGCCAACGACACACACGGCCATTCGATCGGCGACGAACTGCTGCGCCGCGTCGCAGGACGCATCACCGACTCGCTGCGGGAGGCCGACCACGCCGCACGGATTGGCGGAGACGAGTTTCTGGTGCTGATGGCCGATCCGATCGACGAGCACCAGCTGCGGCAGTCGGCCGAACGGGTCGTGGAGGCCATCTCGCGCCCCGTCGATGTCGACGGGGTCACCGTCAGCATCGGGGCCAGCGTCGGAGCGGCACTCGCCGGCGAGGGCGAGACGCTCGATCAGGCGATGCTGCGGGCGGACCAGGCCATGTACCGGGCGAAGTCATCGGGCGGCCGGGTGGCGAGCGTGGCCGGCGAATAGTCCCGAACTCACTGGACCACCAGCTCATCGTGGCCCCACCCAACTTGGATCGGAGGCATCTGCTTGCACCGGTGCTCGGCCCGGCCCGTAGTGTCGGCCGCTATGGCTGACGGAATCATCGAGGCGCGTGGCCTGGCGAAACGCTACGGCGACGTCGTGGCGCTTGACGGGCTCGACCTCTCGGTGCCCGAAGGCACCGTGTTGGGCCTGCTCGGCCCCAACGGCGCCGGCAAGACCACCGCTGTCTCCATCCTCACCACGCTGTTGGCACCCGACGCCGGAACCGCCACCGTGGCCGGCGCAGATGTGGCCACCCAACCCCGACAGGTGCGGGAACGCATCGGTCTTTCCGGGCAGTACGCCGCAGTCGATGAGAACCTCACGGGTTTCGAGAACCTCGACATGATCGGTCGCCTGTATTCCATGAACCGTGGCACCGCCCGTGCCCGTGCCGCCGAGTTGCTGGAACGCTTCGGCCTCGCCGACGCCGGCGGCCGCCCCGCGAAGACCTATTCGGGCGGAATGCGCCGCCGCCTCGACTTGGCGGGGGCGTTGGTCGCCAATCCGCCGGTACTCGTCTTGGACGAGCCAACAACTGGCCTGGATCCCCGTAGCCGGATTGATCTGTGGGCGGCGATTGCCGAGCTGGTCCGGCAAGGCACCACCCTACTGTTGACCACCCAGTACCTGGAGGAGGCCGACCGCCTCGCCGACGACATCGTGGTGATCGACCGAGGGCGCTCCATTGCCAAGGGCACCGCCGAGGCATTGAAGGCCCAAGTGGGTGGTGAACGAATCGAGCTGGTGGTGACCGAGAGCGAGGCCATCGAGCCGGCGTTGCGGATCCTGGGGCCGCTCGCCGTGGGTGATGTCGAGGTGACCGCTGCGGCGCGACGCCTTCTGGCGCCGGTGTCCACGGGCGCCGATGCGCTGTCACGGGCGCTGGCCGATCTGGGCGATGCCGGCGTCGCCATCAGCGAGATCGGACTTCGTCTACCCACCCTCGACGACGTGTTTCTGTCGCTCACGGGCGAGCATGTCTCCGGGGACGGAGACGCTGGCCTCGGAGCCGACGCGGACCTGCTCGGCGAAGCACACGGTCGCGAGGTGACGACATGACCCCTCCCCCGCCCCGACACAGGAACCCGCTCCTTCATGTCATCTCGGACACGGCGGTCATCGCCAAGCGCAACGTCATCAAGATCAAGCGGGTGCCCGAGGTGCTGGTGTTCGTGGTGATGTCCCCCATCATGTTCGTGTTGTTGTTCGCCTACGTGTTCGGCAACTCCATCGACGTCGCCGGCAGCAGTTACCGGGAGTTCCTCATCGCGGGGATCTTCGCCCAGACGGTGCTGTTCGGCGCCACATTCACGGGTGCCGGGATTGCCGAGGACATGCAAAAGGGCATCATGGACCGATTCAGGTCGCTGCCGATGTCGCGCTCGGCCGTGCTGACCGGCCGCACGCTGAGCGACGTGGTGTACAACGTCATCTCCATCGCCATCATGTCCATCACGGGCTTGTTGGTGGGATGGCGCATCAGGGGCTCGGTGCTGGATGCGGTGGCCGGGTTCGCACTGTTGTTGCTGTTCGCCTACTCGGTGTCGTGGGTGATGGCGCTGCTCGGGCTATTGGTGCCCAACGTCGAGGTCATCAACAACGCCTCGTTCATGGTGATCTTCCCCCTCACGTTCGTGGCCAACACCTTTGTGCCGGCGGAGAGCCTGCCCGGCCCGCTGCGGGCATTCGCGGAGTGGAATCCGGTGAGCGCCGTCACCCAGGCATCGCGCGAGCTGTTCGGCAACATCCCGCCCGGAACCCCCGAACCGCGGGGTTGGGCATTGCAGAACCCCGCGGCCTACACCCTGATCTGGGTGGTGATCACGGTGGGCGTCTTTGCACCACTGGCAGTCGCCCGCTTCTCTCGGGCATCCCACCGCTGAGCCGACGAACGCACCGGCGCGAGCCGCTGGTCGCTTGGCTCCAGCGCCGAAGTGGGCCCGGTGGGGATCGAACCCACGACCGAAGGATTATGAGTCCTCTGCTCTTACCACTGAGCTACAGGCCCTGAGCGGCGTGAAGCGTATCGCCTCATGCGGGACCCCCTTCTGTGCACCTTCGGGCGACTCCACGATGCCCTGGGTGCAGAGAACCTCCTGGCGCATCGAGGTCCACGCGCTGCTGTCTGCGTTTGCGCAGCGGTGCGCCACCAGGCTTGACTGGCATCGATCACACAAGGTCAGGGGAAGCCGGTCGAAGTCCGGCGCTGACCCGCAGCCGTAGGTGGGGGGTTCGCCCCACGAGTCGGAATGCCTGCCTTGTGCGCTCCCATCACACCGTCGAGGAACAACGGTTCGGAGCGGGACACCCTCCCGCCGCCGTGCCCGGGAGGACCACATGCCCAGCGAGACCCCACCCCAGACCCGGTTGCGATCGCGAGGCATCGCCGTCCTTGCGGCGACCGCCATCGTGGCGGCGTTCGGGCTGACCCAACCCGCCGCCGCGGCCCCGCCGCTCGACCCGCCGGCCGCCGCTGCCACCTGGCTGGCTGGCCAGGTCAGCCCCCAGGGCACCCTGGAAGGCTTCACGCCCGGCCTGGCCGACTACGGCAGCACCCTGCAAGGCATCATCGCCCTGGCAGGCGTGGGCCACGAGCTGCCCACCGCTCGGGCCATGCTGGAAGCCGTCAACGGCGACATCGATCAGGTCGTTGTCGTGGCTGGGGAGGACGATCCGGGCCGGCTGGCCCTGCTGATCCTGGCCAACTCGGCGCTGGGGAACGATCCAACCGACGTCGGCGGGGTGGACCTGGTGGCCCGATTGCAGGCCACGCAGCGGGTCGGCCCCGATCCCGATGCTGGCCTGTTTGGCGCAGCCGATCCCACCTTCGACGGCGCCTTTCGGCAAGGCCTGGCGTTGATGGCGCTGGGGTCGGTGGGCTCCGGCAATCCGGCGGGCGCCGCGTGGCTGAGCGGCCAGCAGTGCCCCTCGGGAGCTTGGGTCGCCTATCGAGACGACACCGCGGCGCCGTGCCCGGCGACCAACCCGGCCGCGTTCTCCGGGCCGGACACCAACTCGACCGCCGTCGCCCTGATGGGGCTGCAGTCACAAGCAGCGACGCCAGCGGCCGATCCGGTTGCCTGGCTGCTGAGCGTCCGAACCCCACAAGGGGGCTGGCCCTACCTGGGGGCATCCAGCGAGGCCCCGGATGCGTCCAGCACCGGCCTGGTGTTGACGGCGCTGCGCACCGCCGGATCGGCCGACACTCAAGGGCGAGCGGCGCTGTTGGAGTTTCAGGCGGGATGCGACGGCGAGGCCGCCGACATGGGGGGATTCTTCTTCCAGCCCCAGCCCGACGACAGCCAGATTCCCGACGTGTTCTCCACCAACCAGGCGCTGTGGGGCCTGTCCTCGCTGCCGTTCCCGCTGGTGGACGCACAGGTTGACCGCCCGGCCATCGAGCCCTGCCCCATCGAGGCACCGCCAACGACGGCAACGAGCACCCCCACCTCAGTGGACACGACGGCGACGGTGCCCGCCCCAACAACCGCCGCACCCGGCACCACGGCAGCGGCCTCCCCGACGTCGGCCGCCACCACTCCAACGGCCTCCACGGCGCCCGGGGTGACGACCCTGCCGGCTGCCACGTCGGAGGTGGCTGGCGCCACCCAGCTCTCAGCCGCCCCGGCCGAGCTGGCCCGAACGGGCAGCTCGCCCAGCCTTCTCGTCCTCGCAGCGGTCATCTGGTGCGGTGCGGGCGGCGCACTGCTGGCGCTGCGCCGGCGGATGGGCTCGTGAAACGCCGCCAGCTGGCTCTGGCGCTTGTCGCCGCACTGGTGGCCCCCGCATGGGCCGGCGCACCGGCCGGGGCGGCCCCCGCCGCCCCCTGCCAGGGCTCGGGTGGCACCCGGGTGTCGGTGGTCGTGGACTACGGCACGGTCTCGGGCAACTCCAGCCCCAGCGCCGCCTGCATCACCATCACGTCCACCATGAACGGTGCCCAGTTCCTCGCCGCCCGGGCCCAGGCACTCGGCACCCCTCCGCCCACGTACGCCCCATCCGGCCTGTTGTGCTCCATCGACGGATACCCATCCGGTGGCTGCGGTACACGCACCGGCGGCAAGTACCTGTACTGGAGCTATTGGAACGGCCAAAGCGGACGGTGGGTCTACAGCAGCCAAGGCCCGGCGTCCCGGCGCATGACTGCCAACTCCGTGGAGGGCTGGCGCTTTGTGAACGGGTCCGGCGGCCCCAGCGATCCGGCACCCCGCATCGCACCCAACCGAACGGCCATTTGCCCCGCGCCCAAGCCCACCCCGACCCAGGCTCCGGCGACGACTCCAAGGACCGCTGCACCGGCACCCCGCCCGGCGGCACCCAACCAGGCCGCCGTCGCCCCGGCGACTCAGGGGGCGGCGAATGCCCCGGCGCCGACGCCCGGGGCTAGCCCCGCGGCGCAGCAACCAGGGACCGCTGGCGCCGCCCCAGCCGACTCAGCGACCGGATCGGCGACTCCTTCCGCGCAGCGCGCGCCGGCGGGCTCGGGAGGGAACTCCACGGCAACGGGGAGCAGCACCACCACCACGAGCGGCAAGGCCGGCACCACGACGACGAGCGCGAGCGCGACAACGACCACCGCCGCCAAGCGAACCTCGACGACCGCCAAGGGGCCCGACGGCGGCCCGACCACCCTCGCCGATGGAGAGCGGGCCAGCGTCAGCAACGTCATGGCGGCGGGCCAGGTTCCGGGTGAGAAGACCTCGGGTTCCGGTGGCACGACGTGGTGGATGTGGGCGTTGGTGGTGGCGGGCACGGGCGCCGCCATCGCCGGGGCCCGACGCATTCGGCGCCGACGGGTGGGATGAGCCGGGCCACCCGCGCCGATCACGGCTCGGGACATCCGGGGGCGTGGTGGATCTGGAGCCTGCTGGTGGCAGGAGCGGCGCTGCGCACCACCAACGTGGTGGTGCTCCTCGCCGTGGTGGTAGTGGCCACCCAGGTGGTCGTGGCCCGCGGCGACCCGGACCAGCCCTGGGCCCGCATCCAGCGCTACGTGGTGAGCTTCGCGGTCGTGGTGGGGATCCTGCGACTGGCATTGGTGGCGGCCTTCGCCCCTCGCCTCCCCGGCACGGTGCTGTTGACGCTCCCGACCGTGGATCTTCCGGGTTGGATGGCCGGCCTGACCGTCGGGGGCCCGGTCACGACGGGGGCGCTGTTCACTGGCGCGGTGGAGTCCCTGCGCCTCATCGCGTTGTTGGCCGCATTCACCGTCCCACCCTCGTTGGTCAGCCCGCACCGAACGGTTCGCGCGCTTCCCGACGGCATCGCCGAGCTGGGCATCGTCACTACGGTGGCCCTCACGGTTACCCCTTCCGCCGTAGCACACGCCCGTCGGTTGGGCGAGACCAGGCGGTTGCGCGGACGCCCGCACCGTGGGCTGCGCGGGCTGCAGGGCTCCATCACCTCCGTGCTGGAGGGCGCCTTCGACCACGCGTTGACCCTGGCCGCCTCCATGGAGGTGCGCGGCTACGGCGGGCGGCGCCCCGACCAAAGCCGGCGCGATCGGCGCACGTCGGTGATGCTGCTGGTCTCCTCGGTGCTCGTTGCCTGCCTCGGCGGGTACGTGATGCTGGACAGCCAGGGGTCCCGCGTCGTGGGCGCGGGAGCGATGGTGGTGGGGGCCCTTCTGGTCACCCTGGCCCTTCGGGGCGCGTCCAAACGCAGCGTTCGAACGCGCTACCGCCCGCTTGCGTGGGGCGGCGGCGACTGGATACTGGTGGGGGGCGGGGCGGCCGCCTTGGCCGGCGGGCTGGCCCAGGCTGCGTGGTCGGCGGGCGCACTCAGCCCGGCCACCAACCCGCCGTCGGTGCCGCCCCTTCCCTGGTGGTCGCTCGCCGGGTTGCTGGTGGCGTTCGGGTGCGGTGCGCTGTCGGATGGGGCCTCCGCGCCGTCTCCCGTGAGCCCACACGAGGCCACCGCATGATCCGCCTCGACGATGTCAGCTTCGCCTACGAACCGGGCGGCCGAGCCGTACTGGATCGCGTGAACCTGGCCATTCCCGAGGGCGACCTGGCGCTGGTGATCGGCCCGACGGGCTCGGGGAAGAGCACGCTGCTTGGCGCAGTCTGTGGCCTGGTTCCCCGCTTCTCCGGCGGTGTACTCGCGGGCACCGTCAGCGTCGACGGCTGTGACACGGCCCATACCCAGCCCCGCGATCTGGCCTCCGTCGTGGGCTACCTGCCCCAACGGGTGGACGACAGCTTCGTCACCGACGTCGTGGAGGACGAACTGGCCTGGACCATGGAGCAGCTCGGCGTGGCCCCCGACGCCATGCGGCGCCGCGTGGAGGACACCCTCGACCTGCTCAGCTTGGCCGAGCTGCGGCAGCGACCGATCGCCACGCTCTCCTCCGGCCAGCGCCAACGGGTTGCGCTGGGCGCCGTTCTGACGGCGCAGCCTCAGGTGCTGGTGTTGGACGAGCCCACCTCCGCCCTCGACCCCCAGGCCGCCGAGGACGTGCTGGCGGCCCTCACCCGCCTGGTGGGCGACCTGGGCCTGACCATCGTGTGCTCCGAGCATCGGCTGGAACGGGTGGTGCAATACGCCGACTCGGTGGTGGTGGTTGACGGGACCGGTCGCGTCACTCACGGCCCACCCGACGACCAGCTCCCGCAGGCCCCGGTTGCCCCGCCGGTGATCGAGCTGGGGCGGCGGATGGGCTGGCGGCCGCTGCCCCGCTCGGTGCGCGACGCCCGCAGGGCGGCGGCCGACCTGCGGGCGACGCTGCCCGCCACGGCGCCCCCGAGGCCGAAGCATCGGGCCGCCGGTTCGCTTTCCGCCCCCGGGGGCGGTGCCACTGAGGCAGCTTCGGTCGAGGCCCCCGACGCTGCTCGCGCCGACGAGTTCGCAGCCGCCAGCGCCGAGGGCGTGTGGGTCAGCTACGACGACCACCCGGCCGTCAGGGACCTCTCCCTGACGCTGCGCCGGGGAGAAGTGGTGGCGCTCATGGGCCGCAACGGCGCCGGCAAGTCCACCCTCATCTCCGCGCTGGGGGGCGCGCTGGCGCCCGATCGCGGCCGCGTCCGGCTGGGAGGCCTCAACCCACGCTCGCTGCGAGGACCCGAGTTCCTGCGCCGGGTTGGAGTGGTGCCCTCCGACCCCACGCTGTTGCTGTCGGCCACCACCGTGGCCCAAGAGTGCGCGGACGCCGACCGAGAGACCGGAACGCCGCCAGGGGCCACCGCCCAGGCGCTCGATCGCCTCCTGCCCGGCGTCGACCCATCCGCTCACCCCCGCGACCTGTCATCCGGGCAGCGCCTGGGGTTGGCCCTGGCGCTGGTGCTGGCCCACCAGCCGGCGCTGGTGTTGCTGGACGAGCCGACCACCGGGTTGGACTACCAGGCCAAGCGGGTGCTGGCCGGATGGCTTGCCGACCTCGCCGGGCACGGCGCGTCGGTGCTGTTGGCCTCCCACGACGTGGAGCTGGTCGCCGAGGTGGCGCACCGGGCGGTGGTGTTGGCGGACGGGGAGGTGGTGGCCGACGGGCCGGCCGGGGAGGTGCTGTGCCACTCCCCCACCCTGGCTCCCCAGGTGGCCCGCATTCTCCACCCGTTGACCTACCTCACCGTGGGCGACGTCATGGCCGCCAAGGACCCGCCTCGGTGACGGCCCCAACGAACCCGGCGGCCCCGGCGAACCCGGCGGCGGCGGCGGCCCGTCCGGTGCTGAGCGTCGGGACGCAGCGGGCCATCGCGCTGCGCCCCAGGTCGGTGGCGGTGTTGGCGCTCACCTCGTTGGTAGGGGTGATGGCCTACCTGTGGCCGTTCCTGGCGGCCGCCCCCCAACAGGGCGCCACCGCCTCGGCTCACGCCCAGGACGCCGTCGTGGTGATGGGGTTGCTCCTTCCGCTCTTGGTGCTGGTGACCGCCGTGGAGCTGGGCGAGGGAGGGTTCGACGCTCGAGCCGTTGGGCTGTTGGGCGTCCTGACGGCCGCCGGGGCCGCCCTGCGCATGGCGGGCGGCGGCGTCACCGGGTTCAGCCCCATGTTCTTCCTGATCGTGTTGGCCGGATCGGTCCTGGGGTCGGGGTTTGGCTTCGTGTTGGGGGCCACCACCATGTTCGCGTCGGCCATCATCACCGGCGGAATCGGCCCGTGGCTGCCGTTTCAGATGTTTGCCATGGCGTGGATCGGCGCCGGGGCAGGGTGGCTGCCCGGTCGAGGCACGCGTGCCGAGTTGTGGGTGGCCGCCGCCTACGGGGCCCTGACCGGGATCGCCTACGGAGCCCTGCTGAACCTGTGGTCCTGGCCCTTCGCCGCCGCAGGGGCCGAGCGGATCAGCTACCAACCGGGCGCCGGAATCGCCGAGACCGTTCGCCGCTACTGGGCGTTCTACCTGGCCACGTCCCTAGGTTGGGATCTCACGCGGGCGGTGGGCACCGTGGTCGTCACGCTGTTGGTGGGCCCCCCGGTGCTGGTTGCCTTGCGGCGGGCGGCCAAACGCGCCCACTTCGTCCACAGCTGACGCCGCCTGGGGCCGCCCCGGCCCCCCGAACGCCTGCCCGCCCCCGAACTCGGGTCTTATCTTGGTGCCCTGGCAACACCTGGAGACCCGAGTTGCGCGGCCCGCAGGCCCGCAGGGGCTACCCGCCCAGGCGCTGAACCGCAGGGAGCGGCAGCGGCACCTCGCCCCACTCGCCGGTGGGGAGGTACAGGCGCAACATGAGGGTGAAGCCGTCGGCGGGCGTGGGCAACCAGTTGGCCGCGCCGGCGACCGGCTCGTTGTGCTGCAGGTACAGATCGAGCGACCCATCGTCGCCGTACTCCAACCCCGTGGTGCGGTCGCCGATGGTGTAGCGGCCGGAGGGGTGTTGGACAAAGAACATGTCGCTGCCGTACACCGACAGCGACCAGAACGCCTCCACGTCGGGCAACTCATCAGCCTCGAAGTGAATGACGTAGCGGTTGGCGCCCGACAGCGGCTCCCCGACCCCGTCCACCCGGGTCACCGGATACATGGCCTCCTCGGGCACGTTGGCGCCCCAGCCGACCGTGGCCACTCCCGCTCGCAACTCCAGATTGTCGCCGTAGGTGCCGACATCGCTGCGCACGGTCCACCCGTTGGTGACGGGTGCCGAGGCCGCCTCGTCGGCGTACTGCGCTCGTCCGGCGTCAGGCGCAGCCTCCAACGCAGCTCGGACCGCCGGGTCCGAGATGTCGCGGGAGGGCACCGACCCCGGGGTCACACCCAGCTGCGCCAGGCGGGCAACCACGGCTCGACCACGCTCCGACACCGGTGGGTTGCGTTCCAGGGCGGCCGCCACCTCGTCCCAGAATTCCATCGGCTCGGAACCCGCCCCTTGGGGAGGGCCGGGGGCTTCGCCCGGGCTCAGCTTGGTGGCGGCGGTCCGGCCCGGCTCGTAGGGCTCGAGCCCGGAACCGTCGGCCAACTTGACCACGTTCGCCACGTCGGCCTCATCGTCCACCAGGATGCGGCCGAGCAGGAACATCTGGGTCGTCGGCACCTCGACGATGGCCGAGCCGCTGGGGGCCGGACCGTCGTAGCCCTCCGGAGCGATCAGCCAGGTGCCCCCGGCCGAGTCCCCGGTTCGCGTGCCCACGTAGTGAAAGGACTCCGTATAGGCATCCATGAACTGATAGGTGAAGTAGCGGTCCTCGAAGTCGGGCAACGTGAGCCGCAACGGGCCGTTGCTCAGGTCAATGACTGCGATGGAGTACAGGGTGTCGCGGTTGGGTGCAACAACCAGCCGACTGTCGGGGCCTTGGAGGTTCGCCCCGCCGAACAGCTGGTTGACGCCGATGAGCGCCCCAAAGCGCGCCATCGTGCGCCGGGTGATCACCAGCGGCAGGCCCCAGACGAATCCCTCGGCCGCCACCTGGTCGTAGTCCTCGGAGGCCACCGGACCCTGCGTGGTCTCCGAGGCCGCCGAGGTGCCCGCCCCCACCCGGGGCCCGGGGCGCTCATCCTGGGAACAGCCCACGGGCACCAAGGCCACGACGACGACCGCCGCCGCAACACGGACCGCCCGCCAGCGGTGGTTCCGTTTCGGTGCCGGCATCGGCTCAGCGTAGGTGACGCTCCGGCGACGCTCGGGGGGCGGCCCGCTACCATCCGCCCGTGGCAGAGGCAGTGGTTGTCGGGGCCGGGCTGCGCGGCATGATGAGCTACGGCCTCAACGCCGAGGCGGCCGGCATCAACCTCGTGGCGGTCATCGAACCATCCCCATCTCGTCGGGCCGCCTTCGCGGCGTTGCACGGCCTGGACGACGACCGGCAGTTCGCCTCCGTCGAGGAGTGGCTGGCGGGCCCGCGGCTGGCCGAGGCCGCCATCATCGCCACCCCCGATGCCCATCACGTGGCGCCGACCGTCGCCGCGCTCGGAGCGGGCCACCACGTGCTGTTGGAGAAGCCCATGGCGCAGTCCGAGGAGGAGTGCCGCCGCCTCGTCGAGGCCGCCGAGCGGGCTGGGCGCGGGCTCCACATCTGTCACGTGCTCCGCTACACGCCGTTCTTTCGGGCCGTGCGGGAGGTGGTGCGCTCGGGGCGGTTGGGCCGAATCATCACCGTCGAGCACCGCGAGAACGTCGATGCCCGACACATGGCCCACAGCTACGTGCGGGGCGCCTACCGCCGGGCCGACGAATCCAATCCGATGCTGCTGGCCAAGTCGTGTCACGACCTGGACCTGCTCCACTGGATCCTGGACGACCCGGTGGAACGCGTGTCGTCGTTCGGTTCCCTGACCCACTTCCGCCCCGAGTCCGTCGGCGACGAGATCCCCGACCGCTGCACCGACGGCTGCCCCGTCGCCGAAGCGTGCATCTTCGACGCGGTCCGTGCCTACGCCCCGGAATCGCTCGACCTGGGTTCGGAGATCACCATGCTGACGGGAATCTTCCCGCTGGAGGACCCGCCTGCGTTCGACCGGGAGAGCCGCCTCCGATCCCTCGACAGCAGCGAGTACGGCCGCTGCGTGTATCGGTGCGACAACGACGTGGTCGATCACCAGGTGCTGAACATGGAGTTGGCCTCGGGGACGACCGTGAGCCTCACCATGCACGGGCACTCCCACGAGGAGGGCCGGACGATGCGCTACGACGGAACGCTCGCCACGCTTCGGGCGACGTTCACCGGGAACCCGGAGATCACGGTGATCGACCACGGAACCGGAGAACAGCACGCGATCGACTTCGACGGCAGCACCGGCCTCGGCCACGGGGGCGGCGACGTTGGGCTGCTGAGCGCCTTCGCCCGCTGGCTGGACGCCGGTGCACCGACCGACGATGCCATGCTGTCGTCGGACGCCCGCTCCACGCTGGTGAGCCATCGGGTTGCCTGGGCCGCGGAACGGGCTCGCACGACCGGGCAGGTCGTTGCCCTGCCCGCCCGCTGAGCGCAGTAGCCAACCCGCATCAGGTCGCCGGTTGCGGGACGTGATCCAGAGTCTTCCAATCGCGACTACGGCTCGGGTGAAATGACTTCCGAAGCCTCGCTGGTCCCTGGTCGCTCAGGCGTGGGCGAGCCGGTCGCTGACGAGCCGGTTCAAGCTGACGCCCTCCTCGGCGGCTGCGAAGGCGGGTTCCCGGTGTAGCGATTCTGGTAGACGGACGCTGAACTTGCCTGAGAACCGCCGGACTGCGAAGGGCTCCGGGATCGGCTCGCCAGCCTCCAAGTCGGTGACCACTTCGTCGACGAGTTCGACGAGACCGCGAAGCGCCTTGCCTTGGTCGGGGTGTAGCCAGGAGAGCTACGGGACTCGACGACGGTCGCTACGTACTCGCCGTCCTTCTCAGACCGGTTTGAGTTGGTGGTCAGGCGTCGAACTGCGACCCACCGGCATCTGCCCAAAACCAGCCGAATCCCCTGCCATGGCAAGGGATTCGGGAGCTCCGGGGGTGAGGCTCGAACTCACGACATTCTGATTAACAGTCAGACGCTCTGCCAGCTGAGCTACCCCGGAATGAGGGAACAACTCTAGCAGCGAGGCCCACCGAACCGCCCACCCGATATCGACAGCAACATCCAGGCAGCGCCGTCAACCACCTTGAGAAGGCGCGCGCTCGTAGCCAATCACCCGCCCCCACCCCGATCGAGTTCGAGTGCGGGAGGGCGGTGACGTTAGTCAGGGAACGGCTCGCCCTCTGCGAGGTGCCACACCTGGCGGATCAACTCGTCGCCCCTCAAACGGGTCGCCGCCGACAGCCTGTCGCACACTAGGTCAAGCAGGCCGAGCGGATTGTTCGGCTGTCGACCCGACACGATGAGTTCAGAAGTTGCTCCTTCGAAGAGTTCGGGCCCGTGCTTGCTGACGACTGAGTCGTAGACGGAGCCGTAGTGGTCCTTCAGCACGCCAAGATACTGTCGGGCACGGGCCCGCGCGTTCTCGAGCGTCAGAGCGCGCTTCTTGAGCACCACGAACAGCTTGTTGCCGGTCAACGTTGCGGTTCCGCCCATCCCAGCGATCGAGATGACCTCCCAGCCTTCCCTGCCCCAGGTGTTGAGTTCCGCCTCCAGCGAGCCTCCGAAGGTGGCGCTGATCACCTTGTACTCCCAGTAGCGCTCGCGAGAATCGCTCGCCGCAGCTACCCCTCCGACCGCCGAAAGAAGACTGTTCTGTGCCGGACAGTTCTGATCAGCCTGCTGCCAGGCCCCGTGTTCGTCGGACATCAAGGAATGTACTCCATTCAACTATGAAGTAGGTGAGGGTACTCCAGCCTGAAAACGGGGGCAATGGCCCTTGCCTTACCAACGATTCCACTGATCCCACAACCAAGACGGCTCATCGGCTCAGCTCTCGAGGTAGTCGCGCAGGCGGTCGGACCGGTTGGGGTTGCGCAGCTTGGCCAACGTCTTGGACTCGATCTGGCGGATGCGCTCGCGGGTCACGCCAAAGGTGTTCCCCACGTCCTCCAGGGTGTGGATGGTGCCGTCCTCCAGGCCAAACCGCAGTCGGACGACGGCCTGTTCGCGCTCGTTCAGCTCGCCCAGCGCCTCAACCAGCGCCTCGCCCAGCATCTGCTTCGCCGCCAGGTCGGCCGGGGCGTCGGCCCCGGCGTCGGGGATGAAGTCGGCCAGCGAGCTGTCGGCCTCGTCGCCCACCGGTGAGTCGAGCGACAACGGGTCCTGGCTCATGCGCAGGATCTCGCGCACTCGGGCCGGCGTGAGGTCGACCTTTTCGGCCAGCTCCTCCATGGTGGGCTCTCGCTCCAGCTCCTGGATGAGCTGGCGTTGGTAGCGGTGGATTTTGTTGATCGACTCCACCATGTGCACGGGGATGCGGATGGTGCGGGCCTGATCGGCGATGGCCCGCGTGATGGCCTGGCGAATCCACCAGGTGGCGTAGGTGGAGAACTTGAAGCCCTTGGTGTAGTCGAACTTCTCCACCGCCCGCATCAGACCCAGGTTGCCCTCCTGGACCAGATCGAGCAGCGCCATACCCCGCCCCGAGTAGCGCTTGGCGATCGACACCACCAGGCGCAGGTTGGCCTGGGTCAGGTCGGACTTGGCGTGTTCCCCGTCGCGGCGGGCACGCTCCAGATCCACCCGCTCGTCGCGCGGCAGGGTTCGCAACGACCCCTCGGCGGCCAGTTCGGCCAGGCGGTTGTCCGCGTTCACCCCCGCCTCGATGCGCTTGGCCAGCGCCACCTCCTCGGCCGCGTTGATGAGGGAGACCTGGCCGATCTCCTTGAGATACAGCCGCACCGAATCGCCAGTGCCACTGGTGGGGGCGCCGCCGGTGGCCCGGCTGCGGCGGCGGGGCTTGGCCGTGCGTTCGGCGCGGTTGATGACCCCAGCCGAGCGATCGCGGTCGGCGATCGGGGCGTCGCCTCCGACCTTCTCCCGGTCCACTGGAGGCGTCCCCTCGGATTCCTCGACATGCTCCTCGACGACCTCGGGATGCACCGCCACATCCAGCTCGATTCCTTCGGGTGTCAACACCGCCTCGACGTCGGCTAGCACGTCGACGGTGAGCTCAACGCCCAGCACCGAGAGCACCTCGTCCAGCGTCAGCCGGCCGCGGCTCTTGCCCTCGGAGATCAGCCGGCGGCGCTCCGCCTCGGTCACCTGGTCAAACACCGTCACCCGGAAGGTTCCTCCCCGTCGTCCCCGCACAGGAACGCTACCAAGGCCCGGGCCGCTTCCTCGGCTGTACCCGGTTCGCGCAGTTGGTCCACCCGTCGGGCCACCCACGCATGAGTGGCCAACAGCTCGCCGATCTCAGCGGCGTCCGCCCCGTCGCGCTCGGCCTGGCGAAGGTCGGCCTCCAGCTCCTCCAGCAGACCCGACCCGGCCCGCGCCACCAAGGAGTGAGCCGCCTCAAAGGGGGAGCCGTCGGGTTCGGTCACCGAGAGGCGAGCCAGCAGCCGGCCCGGCCACCCGTCAGGTGCAACCTCGGCCAACGCGTCAGCGACCGAACCGGCTTCCACCAACGCGTCGCGCACCGTGCGGGCCAACGGGTGGGTGATCAGCTCGGGGGGGAGCGCCGCCAGCTCGCCGGACGGGTCGTGTGCCAGGTGGGCCAACACCGTGAGCTCGGCGGCCGGCACCTTGCCCCCGGCCGGCCTCGGGGGCGGTTGCGGCTCGCCCTCGAACTCCGGCGGCGGCTCGTCGCCGTGAGGCGGCGGCTCCTCAGCGGACGGTGGGCGTTCGCCTCCGGACCCCGCCGCCGTCGCCGCCGCACCCGAGCGCCGAACGCCCGCCTGTGGTCGGGCCCCGTCGGCCTTCGCGTTCGCCGAGGCGCGCCTGACCGCCGTCTCCAGCTGCTCTCGCAACAGCGCCGCATCGAGGCGTGAGCGGTCGGCCACCTCGAGCAGGTAGGGGTCGCGCACCAGCGGGTCGGGGTGTTCGGCCACCACCTCGACGGCGGCCGACGCACGCCGCGCCCGGGCCTCGGGGGTGTCCGCCACCTCGGCGCCCAACACCCGCTCCAGACGAAACCGCAGCATCGGCTCGGCCGCATCCACGGCGTCCGCCAGCGCCTGGGGGTTGGTGCGGCTCAGCTCGTCGGGGTCGGACCCCTCGGGCAGCCGCACGACCTCCACGGCCAGGTTGAAGGCCTGCTCCCAGGCGTAGATCCGCTCGGCCGCCGCCTGGCCTGCGGAGTCTGCGTCGAAGGCCAGCACCACCTTGTCGACGTAGCGGGACAGCAACCGCAGGTGGTCCTCGGTGAGGCTCGTGCCACAGGTGGCCACGGCTTCGCTGATGCCGGCCCGATGGAACCCGATGACGTCGGTGTAGCCCTCGCAGATCACCACCCGGCTTGCCCGCACGGCGTCCGCCCGGGCCCAGTTCAGTCCGTAGAGGATGGAGCTCTTGTGGTAGAGGTCGCTGTCGCGCGAGTTCTTGTATTTGGCCCCCTCGTGCTCCGGCAGGATGCGGCCGCCGAACGCCACGGCGTTGCCCTGGGGGTCGAAGATGGGGAAGAGCACCCGCGCTCGGAAGAAGTCCTGCAGGCGGCCCGCCTTGTTGGTGAACCCCAACCCGGTGGCCGTGGCGATGTCGGAGTCCAGGCGCAGCGCCTGGCACAAGGCATCCCACTGGTCGGGCGCCCAGCCCAGGCGGTAGCGGTCCACCTCCTCGGTGCCAAAGCCGCGGCTGCGCAGGTAGCCCCGGGCGCCCGCCGCATCGGGCGAGGTCTTCAACCGCTGGTGGTAGAACTCCACCGCCTCGGCCACCTTGCCCATCAGCGCCTTGCGTCGCTGCCGGGTGGCCCCCTCGGCGCGGTCGGTGTAGTTCAGGGTGAGGCCGGACTTCCCGGCAAGGCGCTCCACCGCCTCCACAAAATCCAGGCCCTCCAACTCTCGGAGGAAGGTGATGGCATCGCCCGAGGCCCGGCAGCCGAAGCAGTAATACAGGCCTTCGGCCTGGTTCACCGAGAACGACGGCGATTTCTCGGAGTGGAAGGGGCACAGGCCCACCCAACGGCTTCCCACCTTGCGCAGCTGCAGGTGCTCGCTGATGAGGGCCACGATGTCGGTGGCCTGTCGCACCCGCGCGATGTCCTCGTCGACGATGCCCATGGGCCCCTCAGCCTGCCTCATGGCGGCCGTCGACGCCCGAGGAACGTTCCCCCAACCCCAACCGGTTGGGCCCGGGTGCTGGCTGTGCCGCCGGCCGAGCCGGAGCAGTCACGCGTGGTTCGGTCAACGAAGCCGGGGCCGCAACCAGTCGGCGACACCCGCCAGCGGGATGCGCACCTGCTCCATCGAGTCGCGCTCGCGAATGGTGACCGCCTGATCCTCGGCCGTGTCGAAATCGACGGTGATGCAATAGGGCGTGCCCAGCTCGTCCTGACGCCGGTAACGGCGGCCAATGGCCTGGGTCTCGTCGTACTCGCAGCTCCACTCGTCGCGCAGCTCGGCCGCCAGGGAGCGGGCCGTCTCCTGCAAGGGGGACTTCTTGCTCAGCGGCAGGACGGCCACCTGGTAGGGCGCAAGGCGGGGGTGGAGGCGCAGCACCACGCGTTCCTCACCCCGCACCTCCTCGGTGTCGTAGGCCGCCAACAGAAAGGCGAACGCCGTGCGGGTTGCGCCCGCCGCTGGCTCGATGACGTGGGGCACGTAGCGGGTGCCCTCGGCCTGATCGAACCAGTCGAGGCGCTCGCCGGAACGCTCGGCGTGGGCCGACAGGTCGAAATCGCCCCGGTTGGCGATGCCCTCCAGCTCGTCCCACCCCCAGGGGAACAGGTACTCCACGTCCGCGGTCGCCGAGCTGTAGTGCGAGAGTTCGTCCGCTTCATGCTCACGCAGCCGCAACGACTCGCGCGGCATGCCCAGCTCCAGGTACCACCGCTCCCGCTCGGCCTTCCAGTACTCGTAGAACTTCGGCGCATCGTCGGGATGCACGAAGTACTCCATCTCCATCTGCTCGAACTCGCGGGTTCGGAACACGAAGTTGCCGGGGGTGATCTCGTTGCGGAAGCTCTTGCCCACCTGGGCGATGCCGAAGGGCGGACGCACCCTGGTGGTGTTGATGACGTTCTTGTAGTTGATGAACATGCCCTGGGCGGTCTCGGGACGCAGGTAGGCCAGCGAGGCGTCGTCGGCCACCGGGCCCGCGTTGGTGGAGAACATCAGGTTGAAGTTGCGGGGCTCGGTGAAGCTGCCCGTCGCATGACAGCCGGGGCACACGTTGGGATCGTCCAACTTGTCGAGACGCCAGCGCTTGCCGCACTCCTTGCAGTCCACCAGCGGGTCGGTGAAGTTGGACAGGTGGCCCGACGCCTCCCACACTGCGGGAGGCGTGAGGATGGATGCATCCAGCCCGACGACGTCCTCGCGTTGTTGCACCATGGCCTTCCACCAGGCGTCCTTCACGTTGCGCAGCAACAGCACGCCCACGGGCCCGTAGTCCCAGGTGGAGCGAAACCCCCCGTAGATCTCGGCGGACGGGTAGACGAACCCACGCCGCTTGGACAGGTTGACGATCTGGTCGAAGCGCTCGGCGTCTGCGGCCGGGGCGTCGTTGTCGGAGGAGGTGCTTGCCATGGCCGTGGAGGCTACAAGTACCGGCCGACGACGACGGAGGACGTTTCCACCGGGCAGACTGACGCCATGGAAGCGCCCCCGTTCCCCCGCCCACGCCAACACCCGGTGGACGTCGACACCTTCGCCGCCATCGACATGCGGGTTGGTTGCGTGGTCGGGGTGGACCCCTTTCCGGAGGCTCGCACGCCCGCGTGGAAGCTGCGGGTGGACTTCGGACCCGGTGTCGGCGTCCTGCAGACCTCGGCCCAGGTGACCAACTACTCGGCCGACGATCTGCTGGGCCGCCAGGTGCTGGGGGCCATCAACCTGGGAACCCGCAGAATCGCCGGGTTCCGCAGCGAGTTCCTGCTGCTCGGTGCCGTCCAGGCCGACGGCACGGTGTTGCTTCTGGCCGCCGACGGCGACTCTCAGCTGGGGGCCTCGATCGCCTGAGCGTTCCGAGTGAGAGATTCCACCCAAGACCCCCGTGACCACGGTTAGTGTTGTGCGTCTTCGAGGAGGAGCTACATGAGCAACGTCCCACCACCACCCGGAAACCAGCCACCAGGCGGACCCCCACCAGGACCTCCCCCGGGCATGCCGCCGCAGGGCCCGCCTCCCGGCCCGCCCCCGCAGGGCCCGCCCCCGGGCATGCCGCCCCAGGGCCCGCCTCCCGGCATGCCGCCGCAGGGGCCACCCCCCGGGCAGCCGCCGGGCGGTGGCTACGCACCGCCTCCCGGAGGCGGTGGGTTTGCGCCTCCTCCCGGAGGCGCGCCGGGCGGCGGTGCCGTCGATGTCATGGCGGCCCCCTCGTGGGCGTTCAAGAAGTTCCAGGAGGACCTGGGAACCTGGCTGATCCTGGCCGTGATTCCGATGCTGGTGCTGTTTGTGGTGTCGGGCGGGATCAACTTCGCGTTCGGCCTGGTGACCTCCAACACCAGCAGCCTGATTCTGGCGTTGGCCGTGAACGCGGTCACCACCATCATCGGGTTCGCCCTCTTCGGTCTTGCCGCTCGCGGCCTGATCAGGGCGGGGCTTGCCGCGACCCGCGGCGAGAAGCCGACGATGGAACACCTCACCGACATGTCCGACATCGGTCCGTACGTGGTCCTCTCGGCGATCCTCGGGTTGGCCGTCGGCATCGGCACCTTCTTCTGCTACATCCCGGGCATCCTGATCGCCGTGGTCACCGGCTTCGGATACACGGTGCAGTTGGACCAGAAGCTGGAGCCGGTCGAGGCCATCAAGCAGGCTGTTGCGATGGTGCAGGCGAACCCGGGCCCTGCCCTGGGCGGCCTGTTCCTCGCCGGCCTCATCGGTCAGATCGGCATCCTCGCCTGCTGCATCGGCATCTTCTTCACCTGGCCCATCGGCTGGATGACCAACGTGCACCTCTACAAGCAGCTGCGCGGCGAGCCCATCGCCCCCTGAGCCGCTGCCCGCTGAGGGCGCCCAACTGAGTCAACTCCCGCCTGCGGGTGTCCGAGCTACCAACCGGTGGCGCCGGGCACCCGCAGTCGGCGTTCCAGGTGGGCCTCCATGGCCACCTGGGCCACGCGGCCGACCTCACCCGCCGCCACTGGTTCGCCCGCCAGCACCTCGTTCACGCGCCCGTCGGCGACGGCCCGCAGGACCCCGAACGCCTCGGCGCTCAGCGCCATGCCGGTGGCACAGCTGCGGCACTGGGCGCCCCCGACCGTCGGATCGATGGCCACCAACTGCGCCACCTCCCCGCAGCTCACACAGCGGGTGAGCTCCAGGCCCACACCGTCGGCCTGCAACAGCCGCAGGAAGAACGCCGGCACCACCAGCGGGCCGGGCCGCTCCTCGATGGTGCGCAACACCCCGACGGTTCGCCGGTAGAGCGCCACATCCGCCCCGCCCTCCGCGGCCAGGTGTTCGGCAACCTCCAACGTTGCCGCCACGGCCGCCATGCGGTCCAGGTCCGTCCGTGTGGCCGTGAACGTGTCGATGCGCACCGCCTGGGTGACGATCAGCAGCTCGCTCCTGCCCTCGTGCAGCTGCACCGCCACGTGGCTGCCGGGCTCCAGCCGAGAACCGAACTTGGACGCCGTGCGGCGAACACCCTTGGCCACGGCGCGCATCTTGCCCCGCCCCTCGGTCACCAGCACCACGATGCGGTCGGCCTCTCCCAGCTTGTGGGTGCGCACCACCACGGCGGAGTCTCGGATCAGGGGCATCACGGCAAGCTACCGGGGCCCACCGGCCGCGCAGCGCCGAATCGCGAGGACGCCTCCCCGGGTCGCGCGACCCATGGCCGTCGACCCATGACCGGCGGTACGTTGGACCCACTTGGCGGACTCTCTGGCGGGAGCACTCATGAGCAGATTCGGACGAATGCGGGCCTGGACGGTGCGACACCGCGTTCCGGCGGCCCTGGGTATGGCGGTGCTGTTGGCAGGGTCGGTCACGGCCATCCTGCCGTCGTTCGGGGGCGCCGAGGAGGCGGCCGCCGCCCCCAACGTGTCCGGCTGGGACGAGACCGCCATGGACGCCTGGGAGGTGGTCGGCCTCAACGACCGCTCCGACATCGTGTGGCCGGTGCCCGTCTGGGCGTTCGCCGAGGTTGGCAACCGGGTGTTCGTCGGCGGTCGGTTCACCCAGGTGCGACGCGGTCCCGGCTACACCGCGTACGACCAGCCGTTCCTCGCCGCGTTCGACCGCGACAGCGGCGAGTGGATCGACACGTTCCGCCCCGAGATCGAGAACGGCGTCTACGCCCTGTCGGCGAGCCCCGACGGCACCCGCCTGCTGGTCGGCGGCGAGTTCACCAACATCAACGGTGCCCCCAACACCAGCGGGCTGGCCGCGCTCGACCCCATCTCCGGCCAGGTCGATCCCGGCTGGAGCGCCAACGTCACCAACACCGACGGGGTCAACTCGGTCAAGGAGATCATCACCCACGGCAGCGACGTGTACATCGGCGGCGAGTTCACCCACGTTCAGGGCGCCGCCGCCGCGCCGACGCGGCAGTACCGGGTGTCGAAGCTTGCTGGAGCCACCGGGGCGGTCGACACCTCCTTCGACGTTCGTGCGGGCGGCGGCAAGGTGTGGGCCCTGGCCATCCCGCCCGACGGGTCCAGGCTGTACCTGGGCGGGTTCTTCTCCGCCGTCAACGGAGCGACCGACACCCAGTGGTTCGCAGCCGTGGACCTGGCCACCGGACGCAACGTCATCCCCAACCCCGACCCCCACACGCACTCCCGGGACTGGGTCTTCGACCTGGCGGCCACCAACGACCACGTGTACGTGGCCGGCGAGAACCACCGCATGTGGGTGCACGATGCGTCCGATCTCAACCTGTCCCGGTACTACATCACCAACGGCTACGGCGGCGACTACCAGGCGCTGTCGCTCAGCGGAAACCGGCTGATGACTGGCGGGCATTTCCACGGTTGGGAGCAGGAGTACCACACCGAAACCCGGGGCACACTCCCCAATCCGCAGTTTGGGCAGGTGCAGTGGGTCAGCGCCTGGGACACCGATACCGCCAGGCCCACGTTCGGTTTCACGCCGCGGCTGAACATGTCCGAGGGCGTCTGGGCGCTCATGACCGACAGCGCGGGCAAGCTGTGGGTGGGCGGCGACCCCACAACCAGCGGCAACAACTCCACCCGGGGCTTCGCCGTGTTTCCGCTGGCCGACCCGCAGCAGCCCGCCAACCTCGCCCGAGACAGGTCGGCCACCCAGTCCTCCACCAGCGGAACCGAGTTGCGCTGGCGCAACCAAACCGCCGCGTCCCGCTGCCCGCAGAGCTCCCATGGCCTGGCCGGCGCCGCGCTGGACGGCAAGGTGGCCGGCGGCCTCTGGGAGTGCTCCACCTCCCACACCACCCGCGAGACCAACCCGTGGTGGCAGGTCGACCTGGGCGCCTCTCACGACCTGGACCTGCTCAGGGTCTCGACGATGTGGGGCGACGACAGCGCCACCGGCGTTCCGTTTCGCAACGAGCTCGACGACGCCCGGGTGTACCTCAGCGATACCCCGCTGACCGGCAACAATCACGCGGAGCTGGCTGCCAAGGCCAACGGCTGGATCTCGCTGGGAGCTCCGTTCAGCGGCACCCAGGACTACACGCTGGAGGGCGTGGCGGGCCGGTACGTGCGCATCGTCGCTTGGGGCCCCAATCGCACCCTCAACCTGCCCGAGGTCGAACTGTTTGACCTACCCGGCGACGCGCCGCCGGCCGACACGTTCCGCAGCTTCGGTGACACCTGGGCCTTCAACGACACCGGGGTGGAGGCGCCGGGGTGGGCGGAACGCGACTTCAACGACGCCGGCTGGCCCACCGGTGCGGGCCAGCTGGGCTTTGGGGACGGCGACGAGGGCACCGTCACCGCCTCGGGTGTGCTCACCACCTATGCCCGAGGCACGTTCCAGGTGGCCGATCCGGGCGCCCTCACCAGCCTGCTGATCAACGTCATCAGAGATGACGGTGCCGCCGTCTACGTCAACGGCCATGAGGTCGGACGGGACAACCTGCCGGCGGGGCCGTTGAGCGCCGGCACCTATGCCAGCAGTGGCGTGTGGGGCGCAGCCGAGTCCGAGCCGGTGGGCTTCCTCGTCAACCCCGCCATCCTGGTGCCGGGCCAGAACACGCTGGCCATCGAGGTGCACAACACCTCGGTGAACGGGGCCGACATCAGCCTGGACGCCCAGGTGCTGGCCTCGGACCAGGCGCCGCCACCGCCGCCCGATCCCGAACCGGAGACGTTGGTGGCCTCTGGGGACGAGTGGCGCATCAACGCCAGCGGGGTGGAGCAGTCGGGCTGGAGCGCCCCCGGGTTCAACGACGCGGGCTGGGCCGCGGGGCCGACGCAGTTCGGGTTCGGAGACGGCGACGAGGCGACGGTGACCCAAAGCGGGGTACTCACCACCTATGCCCGCACCACCTTTGTCCCCCCCGACGCCGGTTCCATCGCAGGCGCCCAGCTGGCGGTCATCCGTGACGACGGCGCCGCCGTGTACCTCAACGGCACCGAGGTGTGGCGATCCAACCTGCCCGCAGGGCAGCTCACCGCCGACACCTACGCGACCCAGGGCGTCTGGGGCACCGACGAGCGCGACCCCACCCTGGTGCCCATCGACCCGGCGCTGTTGAACGATGGCACCAATACCCTGGCCGTCGAGGTACACAACAACACCCGTTCCGGCGGCGACCTCAGCTTCGATGCCGAGCTGACCGTCACCCGGTAGCCCAGGTTGGACGCCGTCGAGGCCGACCTCCGCGCCCAGGTTGTTCGCGTGCAGCGACACGCACAGCGTCGGGTCGCCGCGGCGCCAGTAGGTTGCCCAGTCGTGACTGCGCCTGAACCCACCCGCCACGAAGGCGTCGCGCCTCTCGACCCGGTCGTGGCGGCGCTGTCGACGGTCACCGGGTCGCTGGCCGGTGGTGGCGAGGATCGGCCGGGGCAGGTGACCATGGCCAAGGCGGTGGCCGAGGCCATCGAAGAGGAGCGGCACCTGGTGGTGCAGGCCGGCACCGGCACCGGCAAGTCGCTGGCCTATTTGGTGCCTGCGGTGCTGTCGGGCAAGCGCACGGTGGTGGCCACCGCCACCAAGGCGCTCCAGGACCAGCTGGCAGAGGTTGACCTGCCCTTCCTGGCCCAGGCACTCGACCGCAAGGTGCGCTTTGCCGTGTTGAAGGGGCGGTCGAACTACGCCTGCCTGCAGCGGGTGGACGAGGTGAACGAGGAGCTGTTGCAGGGATCCCTCGAGCTCGACGACGGCGCCGATGACCCGCAGGCGGAGCTGGCCGACCTGGTCGAGTGGGCCAGCACCACCGACGTGGGCGACAAGGCCGAGCTGGAACGGGACCCCTCGGTCGCGGCCTGGAGTGCCGTTTCGGTGGGGCCCCGCGAGTGCCCGGGCGCCTCCAACTGCTCGCGCGGGGAGGACTGCTTCGCCGAGGCGGCCCGGGTGCGGGCGGCCGCCGCCGATGTCGTGGTGGTGAACACCCACCTGTGGGGCCTCAACTTGGCCGCCGACGGCATGGTGCTGCCACCTCACGACGTGGCCATCCTCGACGAGGCCCACACCACCGAGGAGGTGATCTCCTCGGTGTGCGGCACCGAGATCACCGCAGGACGCTTCGCCAGCGTGGCCCGCAACGTCGCCGCCATCGTCGCCGACCCGGCACTCGTGGCCCAGCTGGATGCGGCGGGTCGCGGGCTGAGCGACGACCTAGAGGGCCATCGCGGCGAGCGCCTCGATGACCTCGACGATGCCCTCATGCTCGCGCTCAGCCAGGCCCAGGCCCAGGTGAGTTCGGCCATGGATGCGGTGCGCAAGGTGCCGAGCGAGTCAAGCGTCGACGTTGCCACCCGCAAGGCCCGAGCGCTCACGGCCGCCACCGCGCTGGCCGACGACCTGACGCAGATGATCGACCCGTCGGCCGACCAGGTGCGGTTCGTCAACGACGACCCCGGCCCGCCGCGGCTGCGACTGGCGCCGTTGGCCGTGGCCGACACGCTGGATCGCTTGCTCTGGAACCCCGACCCAACGGTGCGCGAGCACCGGGACCGGCCAGGCGACGACCGAATCCCCCCAGGCAACGCCAACAGCTTCGACCCAGCCAACCCAGCCAACCCAGCCGACCCGGGCCACCCCGACGACCCGGCCGACCCGGCGTTCGACGGCGCGTTCGGTGGCGGCTTCGGAGACGACACCGACGATGATTGGCCACCCACGCCCAAAACGGTGATCCTCACCTCCGCCACCATCCCGTCGGGCATGCCCAAGGTGCTGGGGATGCCCGGCGCTGCCACCGAGGTGCTCGATGTGGGCAGCCCGTTCGACTACCAGCATCAGGCGCTGCTGTATTGCGCCACCTCGCTGCCCGACGTACGCGACGACGGCTACGCCGAGGCCATGCGGACGGAGCTCGATCGGCTGATCCGGGCGGCGGGCGGACGCACGCTGGCGTTGTTCACCAGCCACCGGGCAATGACCGCCGCGCACGACGAGCTGGCCAAGGGCCTGCCATTTCCCGTGCTTCGACAGGGCGAGCATTCCAAGGCGGTACTGGTGCGCCGCTTCACCGAGGACGAACCCACCTGCCTGTTCGCCACCATGGGCTACTGGCAGGGCATCGACGTGCCCGGCCCCACGCTGTCGCTGGTCACCATCGACCGCCTGCCCTTTGCCCGACCCGACGACCCGCTGCTGGACGCCCGCCGCGAGCGGGCCGGCGCCGCCGCCTTCAAGACCATTGACGTGCCGCGGGCGGCCATGCTGCTGGCCCAGGGCACCGGGCGGTTGATCCGCTCATCCAACGACCGCGGCGTGGTGGTGGTCTTCGACCGCCGCCTGGCCACCGCCAGAAGCTACCGGTGGGACCTCATCTCGGCGCTCCCCCCGATGCGCCGCACCAAGGACCGTGCCGAGGTCATCGGCTACCTCCGCCAGATCCGCGATGGCGCCGAGACAGGGTGAGGCCGGCGCCGATACCTGCCGCGCGGCCGGCAACCGGGGTCAGTAGCCCAGCTTGTCGAGCTCGGCGTCCTTGCGCTGCCAGTCGCGGTTGACCTTCACCTTCAGCTCCAGGTGCGTGCCCTCGGGCAGCAGCTTGCGGGCCCCGATGCCCGCACGCTTGAGGTTCTCGCCACCCTTCCCGATCACCATGCCCTTCTGGGAGATGCGCTCCACCAGGATCTCCACCTCCACGTAGGGCCAGTTCAGCTCGACGCAGCGGGTGGCGATGGAGTGCGGCAGCTCCTCCCTGGCCGTGGCCAGCAGCTGCTCTCGCACCAGCTCGGCCACCCAGAACCCCTCGCCGGTGTCGCGCACCTGATCCTCGGGATACCACAGGGGGCCCTCCGGCAGCCGCTCGATGAGGTGCTCGACCAGCTCGGGAACCCCCTCGCCGGTGCGAGCGGAGGTGGGGAAGAACTCCGGCGAGGACTTCCCAAAACGCTGTGCCAGGTCGGAGGCGTTCTTCAGGGCGGCCAACACCTGCTCGCCGGGCAGGCGGTCGACCTTGTTGATCACCACGACCACGTCGCCGGGCATGGCCGCCATGAGGCGCGCATCGCCGGGACCACCCACGCCCTTGGAGGCATCCACCACCAGCAAGGTGGCGTCGGTGTCCTCCCTGGCCTCCGCCGCCGTGCGGTTCAAGCGCTTGCCCATGGCGGTCTTGGGCTTGTGCACGCCCGGCGTGTCGACCAACACCAGCTGAGCATCCGGCCGGGTGAGCATGCCCCGGATCTCGTGTCGGGTGGTCTGGGGTCGCGGCGAGACGATGGTGACCTTCTGACCCACGATGGCATTGGTCAGCGACGACTTGCCCACGTTGGGACGTCCGGCCAGCGCCACGAATCCGGACCGCAGGGTGGGCGGCGTCGCGCCGCCGGCGCCCTCAGTGTCGCCGTCAGGCATCGTCGCCGTCCTCTCGGTTGCGCTCGGCATCCACGGCGGCGTCCGGCTCCGACGTTTCGGGCACCTCGTCGCCTGCGGCGCCCGGTTCGACGAGCACCCACATGATGCGGCGCCCCCGCATCTCGTGCACGGTCAGCCGGTGACCGGCGGCGCTCACCTCGTTGCCCGTTCCGGCCGGGCGGCCCAGGTGCTCGAGGATCAACCCGCCGACCGACTCCCAGTCGCCTTCCGGCAGGACGTCGGCGGGATGCCCAGCCAGCAGGTCCTCCAGGTGCTCGTTGGCGTCATCGATGCTCAGCGATCCCCGCACCAGCACCGACCCGTCGTCACGCAGCTGGCACAGCTGCTGGGTGCGATCGGTCTCGTCGACGATCTCGCCCACCAGCTCCTCGATGAGGTCCTCCAAGGTGACCAACCCCGCCAGGCCGCCGCGCTCGTCCACCACGAGCGCCAGGTGGGTTCGCAGATCCTGCATCTGGCGCAGGGCCCGGCTGGCGGAGATCAACTCCGGCACCACCATGGCGGTGCTGGTGGCCTCCCCCACCGGCTCATCGCCACGCCCTTCCCGCACCCGGCGGACCGCGTCCTTGAGGTTGAGCACCTCGTCGATCTCGTCGACGTCGCCACGGTGCACCGGCAACCGGCTGACCCCTCGCCGAAGCGCCAGGTCCACCGCCTCCTCCAACGGCACGTCGGCCGCCACGGTGACCATCTCGGGGCGGGGCACCATCACCTCACGCACCAGGGTGTCCCCCAGCTCCAGGACCGATTCGATCATGTCCCGCTCGTCCTCGTCGATGACCTCGTCCTCCAGCGCCTGCGTGGCGAAGTGCACGATCTCCTCGTCGGACAAATACGGCCCCGCCCGGCGGCCCTTGCCGGGGAGCACCACGTTGGTGACGCCGATGAGCAGGGTGGAGAGCCAGCGCAGCGGCGGGAAGTGGGCCACCAACTCCACCAGCGGTGCGGCCCGCAGCGCCGATCGATCCGGCTCCTCAAGGGCCAGCGACTTCGGTGCCGCCTCGGCCACCACGAACACCACTGCAATGTTGACCACCGTGGCCACGACGAGCCCCACCGGGCCAAACAGCTGCGCGGCCAGAATGCCCACCAGCGTGGCCTCGGTCAGCTGCAGCATGAGGATGAGCAGCAACAGCGCATTCACGAAGCTCTCGGGGGCGGACGCCAGGTGCAACAGCCGATCGGCCTTGGCGTGCTCCTGATCCACCATGGCCGCCGCCCGCGCCCGGGTCATGCGGCTGATCGCCGTCTCGGCCCAGGCCAACACGGCAATGGCCAGGATCAGCACCACCACGACACCCACCAGCACACCCTCACGGGTGCCGAACTCCGACGACAGCAGCGTCCCCGTCACGGCGCGCCCCCCGCGGCGTGGGTGTCGACCCACGGGTTGGCGGCCAAGGTGCCCCAGTGCCGGGCCAACACCGCCCGTTCCCGAGCAACCATGGCGGCACGCTCGGGCGGCTCGGCGTGGTCGTGGCCGGCCAGGTGCAACCCGGCGTGCACCACCAACAGGGCCAACTCGTCGGCAAAGGTCCCGGCGTGGTCCTCCGCCTGGGCCTCCGCGACGGCGGGCGCCAGCACCACGTCACCCACGAAACGAACCTCGGCGCCGTGATCGCCGTCGATCGCCGCCGTGGGCCAGGGGTCCTCCCACGGATCGAGGGGAAAGCTCAGCACGTCGGTGGGCCCGGACCCGCCCAACTGCGAGGCGTTGAGATCGGCAATGACCGGCGGATCGACGAGGGTGAGGTCCACCCGGGCCGGACCGGGGACGCCCTCGGCCGACAGCGTGGCCGACAGCAACGCACCCAGGCGCTCCAGCGCCACCGGCAGCTCCGTCCGCTCGGCACGCTGATCCTCGACGACGGTGTCGACCGCCGCGTCGGGCGGTGCGCCGTGGGGCGTGTCGACGCCGCCGGCGGGCTGGGGTGTCGCGTGGATGTCCAACTCAGCGCCGGCGCTCGCCGGGGGCGTCGCGAGGTGACCCGCCATGGTCAACGGCGGCACGCTCGTCGGCACGCTCGTAGGCATCGACGATCTCGGCCACGATTCGGTGGCGCACCACGTCCCGCCGGGTCAGCTCGACGAAGGCGAGCCCCTCGATCTCCCCCAGCACGTCAGCCAACCCATCCAGGCCCGATCGGCCCGTGGCCACGTCCTTTTGGGTGCGATCGCCCGTGATCACCGCCTTGGACCCGAAGCCGATGCGGGTGAGGAACATCTTCATCTGTTCGGGAGTGGTGTTCTGCGCCTCGTCCAAGATGATGAAGCTGGAGTTGAGGGTGCGCCCCCGCATGAAGGCAAGCGGCGCCACCTCCACGGTGCCTCGTTCCAGCAAGCGGGCGGCGCCATCGGCGCCCACCATGTCGTGCAGCGCGTCGTAGAGCGGCCGCAGGTACGGGTCGACCTTGGCCATGAGGTCCCCGGGCAGGAAACCCAGCCGCTCCCCCGCCTCCACCGCTGGGCGGGTCAACACGATGCGATCCACCACCTTGGCCTGCAGTGCCTGCACGGCGGTGGCCACTGCCAGCCACGACTTGCCGGTGCCGGCGGGGCCGATGCCGAAGGTCACCAGATTGTCGGCGATGGCATCGACATAACGCTTCTGGCCGGCCGTCTTGGGGCGAACGTTGCCCCCCACGTTGCGGCGCAGCACGGTGGAGGTCAGCACATCGGCGGGCGACTCGTCGGAGCGCACCATGTCGATAGTGCGTCGCACCACGCCGGTGTCGATGCGTTGGCCGGTCTCGGCCACCAGCAACAGCTCCTCGAAAAGCCTGGCCACCCGGACGGCCTCCGGCCCGTCGGCCGAGATCTGGTTGCCCCGCACGTGCACCGCAGTGCCGACGAAGGCGGCCTCCACCACATCGAGGTACTCGTCCGCCGGGCCGAGCAGCGTGGTCATGAGGTGGTTGGCAGGAATGCGCACGACGGCCCCGCCCTCGGGGGCGCCGTCCGGTTCCGAGGACGTCAAGGTGGTGTGGGTTGTGGCGGCTTCGGTCATGGGCACCGGTCGGTTGAGGGCACCAAAGCATAGAAGAGCCCATGGGAGGGATCCGCACGAGAATGCCGGGAGCTCCGCGGACAGCGAAGGCAGCGGGCGGCGACGTTTGACAGGCGGCCCGGGGGGTGAGGACCATGAGGCGATGGATCGGCCCGGCGACCCGGTCGAAGTGGCGTTGCGGGAACGACGCGCCCGCCGGGTGAGCCAGACCAACCTGGAACGCGGGGCCAGCCTCGCCGATCGTTGCGCCGATGCAGCCGAGCGGGGCCTGGCGGTGCGGGCCCACCTGACGGGCGGAACCATCGTGTCGGGGGCGGCGGCGTCAAGCGACGCCTGGAGCCTGTCGGTGCTGCGCCGGCACCCCGGTGGCTCGCCGTCGCTCACCGTCGTCGTGGTGTCGTCGGTCGTGCGCCTCACCGTCGCCGACGCTGGGCGGCCTGCGCCCCGGGCGCCCCAGCCTGCGAGCCCGAGCGGCGACCATCGGACGCTGGTCGCCCTGCTGGCCGGAATCGCCGAGCGGGGCAGCGACGTGGCGGTCAACACCGCCGACGGTGCGGGCATCACGGGCGGCCTCACCTCGGTCAGCGAACACCTGGTGGGCATCGAGACCGGGCGCCGGGGCACGGGCGGCCTCGGTGGGCAGAACCACCTGAGCGACTGGGTGGACTGGATCGACCCGACCCACATCGTCGCCGTTGCGGAGTTGGGATGACCGACGATTCCCACCGCGACGACAACGAGGGCCCGTCGCCCGAGCAGCGAGCCGAGGACGTGGCGTTCCCGTGGCGTTTCGCCGCCTGGTGGGCTGCCGGAATCGTGCTCGCAGTTGCCGTCGCCCTGCTGATCGACGCGTCGGAGCTCCTGGGTGGTTGACCGGTAGCGTTGCGCAATCGCCTCCGCCGCCCCGACCCCCGATCCGGCTGAATCCGCAGCCATACACCCGGCCCAGCATCCCCCGGTGGCGCCCTTCAGCCGCCCGGCGCTGATTGCCATCTTCGTGGCCATCGGGCTGATGATCCTCGCCAACAACGTCGGTGCCATCAACCTGGCGCGTTGGGTGGACGACCAGCCGCTGCGGCTCATCGCGTTCAACTCCACCAACAAGATCCTCCTGACCGTCGCCGGCCGCGTTCCGGAGTGGCTGTTCTTCGCCATCCCGCTGCTTCGGTTGCTCGCCCCCGACCCGCTCTTCTACGCCCTCGGCGCCCGCTACCGCGACCAGGCCGTGCGTTGGGGGACCGATCTGTACCCGGGGGCCAAGGACTGGCTCGTGGAGCTGACAAGCGGGGCCAACCCCGGCGCCCACCGCACCCTGGCCGTCGCCGCGTTCATCGCACCCAACAACCCGGTGTGCCTGGCTGCCGGGGTGATCCGCATGAGGCCCCGGCTGTTCTGGACGCTCAACGTGGCCGGCACGCTGACGCGCATCGCCCTCATTCGCCTGATTGCGGCGGTGTTCGCGGACCAACTGGACGCCGTCGTGGACTTCATCGTGGATTCCCAGGCGTGGTTCACACGAATCGCCCTGGCCGTGCTTGCGGTCTACACCGTGGTGCAACTGCGGCGATTGGCCGGCAGCGCCGCCGACCTGGAGTAGGCCGGAACTTAGAGCCCGAGCAGCGTGTCGAGTCCCACCGTTACCCCTGGGTGATCGCCGATGGCCTTGGCGGCGAGCACCACCCCGGGCATGAAACTCGTTCGGTCGTAGCTGTCGTGGCGGATGCTCAGTGTCTGTCCGGTGGTCCCCAGGACGACCTCCTGGTGAGCCACCATGCCCCGCATGCGAACCGAATGAATGCGAACGCCGGGCTGGGCCTCGCCGCCTCGCGCGCCGTCCACCACCGTGGTCGTGGTCGGGTCGTTCCCCCACCGATCCGAGGCCGCCGCCAGGCGCTCGGCGGTCAGCATGGCCGTGCCGGACGGAGCATCCACCTTGTTGTCATGGTGGTACTCAATGACCTCGGCGGTCTGAAAGTAGGGGGCGGCGTCGGCAGCCAGGCGCATCATGAGAATGGCGCCGATGGCGAAGTTCGGGACCAGCACGCAGTTGGACCTGGTGAACTCGCTGCGAAAACGGTCCATGTCGGTGTCGTCGAAGCCGGTGGTGCCCACCACGGCGTGCACGCCGGCTTCGGCCATCCACGCCAGGTTGGCCCTGGCAGCCTCCAGGTGCGTGAAGTCCACCGCCACCTCAGCCCCGGCGGCGGCGATTGCATCGGCATCGTGGGCCAGCTGCAGGTCGCTCCCCTGCACGCCCGCCACCGCCGACAGATCCAGCCCGGCATGATGCGGGTCCACCGCCGCCACCAATTCCAGGTCGGGGTCCTCTGCCACCGCCCGGCACACCGTGGACCCCATGCGCCCACCCGCACCAAACACTCCGACCCGAATCGTCATGGGCCCAACGGTACCGCCGGGCGCCATGAGTCGCCCGACAGTCGGTTCCGGGGGGACGATTGGGCAGGGAATGCCGCCCCGTAGCTCGCTGGCACCTCCCCTCACCGGCGACGGCCATCTGGCCGCGTGCTTCCGGAGGGTCGCCCGAGCGGTCGTCGACCCCTCCCTGACGGAGCGCACTCAGCGGGTAGCCTCGCCCGAGGGCGGTTCTTGTACCCGCGCACCTGCGCTGCGGGTGGCCAGAGGAGAAAGCGACGAGGTTTGCCGTGGCCGACACCATGATCCGTGCGCAGCGTCGGGTCGACCTGGCCTGCCTCAACACCCAATCCCGGCACCCGGTACCTCCACCCAGCATGACCAATCCGACGACACGCAGGTCGCCCAGGTGAGCGGCGGGGAACGCCCACGAGCAGTCGAGCCAGACCACGGGCCGTCGATGAGGCCATCGTTGCCCACGCTGCTCCTGAGAGGCGTCGTGGTCGTGACGGCAGTGACGGTCGGGACCATGTGGTACTCCATGGGCCGCGCGATTGCCGGCTTCGACCGGGCGGTTGCCGATCGAGCGGGCGAACCATTCGACGGGCAGGCGCTGGTGCCGGGGTCGGGAGCGGGCGATTCGCCCGCCTGGACCCAGGATGGGCCAGGCACCTGGGTTGTCGGAACCAAACCGGGGAACGGGACGCTGTCGCTGGAGCAAGGCGACGACGCGGAGCCCACCTTTGCGGTGACGCCGCTGCCCGCCCGGTTTGGCAACTCGTACTCGCTGGCGTTCTCGGTGCGTTCCACCGCCCAACGCAGCGGGGTGGTGTTGGCCGCATCGGACAACGAGAATCGCCTGGAGCTTCGCGACGATCCGTCCTTGGAGCGCTGGAGCTTCACCGAGGTTGTCGGCGGAAAGCGGACGACGCGGGCGGTGCAGGAATCGGTGACCTTCGAGCCGGGCGACCGGGTGTCCGTTCGCTTCGATCCGCCGGAGGTGCACGTCGAGGTCAATGGCTGGGCGGTGGCCTCGGTGCCGCTGGCTCGGCCGGACGGCCGGATCTGGGTGGGCTTCTACGGCTACGACGCCGGCTTCGCAGTCTCCGATGTGGCGCTGGGGGGCCTGTGAGCACTCCGGAGCCGCCGCTGACCGTACGAACCGTCGCGGGACGGCGCGAGGTGGCGCAGGTTGCGCTCGCGCTCGGGTGTGCCCTCGCGCTGCGGTTGGCCTATGCGCACTACATCGTCGGCCTGCCACCGACGGGCGACTCCTATATTGCGCAGTTGCGGGGGGACGTGGTGGGCCAGGACTGGGTCTACGGTTCGCCCTCCCGGGGAATCGAGCGGTTCGTGGCCACCAACCAACCCCCGCTCTTCACCCTCCTGTTGGCCTTCGTTCGGCAGTTCACGTCGTCCCGGCTGGTCACCGCCGACCTGTTGGCCGGGCTGTCGGCCGCCACGCTGGGCCTGGTGTGGTGGACGGCCCGACGCGAGTTCGGACGTGCCGCCGGCTTCGTAGCCCTGCTCCTCGGAGGCACCTACGCGCATCTGATCATTCAGGGTGGGTTGATCATGTCGGAGGTGTTAGCGCAGTTCCTCGCCGCCCTGCTGCTGCTGATCGGTCCGGTGGCCATCCGTCGCCTGGACCCGCTCCCGGTGGTGGCCACCGGGGCCGTATGCGGCCTCATGGCGCTGACGCGGGCCGAGCTGGCCGTGCTCAGTCCCATCATTGCGCTGGCGCTGCTGGTTGCCGGCGTCCGACGTTTCGGGCGCGCCGGGGTCGTTCGCACCCTGGCGGCTCCGGCGACCCTGGCGGTGACGGCGGCGCTGGTGTACGCACCCTGGATCAACTACACCAACCAGGTCCTGGGGCGGCCGGTGCCGTCGACCGGTTCGGGGCTCTATCAGCTGGCGACCTCGTGTGAGACGTCCCTCAGGGGCGAGTTGGTCGGATATCGGGACCCCGCGTGCTTCACCAAGGCCTACGGCGACCTCAGGAATCCCGAGAAGCAGGACCTCCGCCTCAACCGCACGGTGAACGATCTGCTCTGGGACGAACGGGCTCACGAGGAGGCGGCCGCGATGATCGATGACGCCGACGTCAACATGGTGTACGTGCGCGCCCTTCGCGTCGCCCGTGGCCTGGGTATCTACCGGCCCTTCGATACGGCGCAGCTGGAAGCGGGCGAGCGGATGCAGGCCCCCAACTGGCTGGCCAACGTGCAGGTGGTGCAATGGTTTGCCGTGATGGCCCTCGCGGCGCCGGGCCTCATCGTCGCCCGCCTCCGAGGCATGCCGCTGTCACCTGCGTTGGGGCTCGGAGTCGCGGCGGTCGCAGCGATGGCACTCGGTTTCGGGCTCTCGCGCTACCGGGCGACATTCGATCCGGCCGCCGTGTTGTTGGCCTCGGCCGGGGCGGTGGGGCTGGCGGAGCAGTTTCGATCGAGTCGGGGCAGGATCGGCGCCGAGATCTCATCCCGCTACCCTCACCTGACGAGGCGACGCAGGCCTCCCGAACGGGCAGGTCCCCACCGAGAGGCTCGTTCCCGATGATCATCACCCGCACACCGCTGCGAATCTCCATCGGTGGGGGCGGCACCGACCTTCCCAGCTACTACCGACGAAGCGGCGGCCGCCTGGTGTCGGCGGCCATCAACCGGTACGTGTACATCTCGGTCAACCGAACGTTCACCGATGACTACCTCCTGAAGTACTCCACCATTGAACGGGTGGCCGCCATCGACGACATCGACCACGACATCCTGCGCACCGCGCTGGGCCTTCATCAGGTTCCTCCGGGCATCGAGATCGTGAGCATGGCCGACATCCCCGCCGGCACCGGCTTGGGCTCCTCCGGCTCGTTCACGGTGGGCTTGCTGCGGGCCCTGTATGCGCACCGCCACCAGCCCGTGCTGACTGACGAGTTGGCCGAGGAGGCGTGCGCCATCGAGATCGACCACCTCAACGAGCCCGTGGGCAAACAAGACCAGTACATCGCCGCCTACGGGGGCCTCACCTCCTTCACCTTCCACCCCGACGATCGCGTGGACGCCACCCGGCTCGAGGTCTCCGAGGACACCCTGGGCGACCTCGAGGAGCACCTGCTGTTGTTCTTCACCGGATACGCCCGATCGGCTTCGAAGATGCTGGCCGACCAGGACGAGCGCTCAGCGGCTGCCGACGAAGCCATGTTGGCCAACCTCGACAACACGTTGGAGCTCGGCGAGGAGATCGCCCGCGCACTCGTGGCCGGGGATACCGCCGCATTTGGAGGCCTCATGGACCAACACTGGCAAGCGAAGCGAGCCCGCACCGCCGGGATGTCCAACCCTGACATCGACCGGTACTACGCGCTGGCCCGCTCGGCCGGGGCGCTCGGCGGCAAGGTGGTGGGCGCCGGCGCGGGCGGGTTCCTCATGGTGTACGCGCCGGAGCCCTACAAGGTACGGCGAGCGATGCGAGCCGAGGGCCTGGGAGAGCTGCGATTTCGCTTCGACCACCTGGGTTCCACCGTTCTCAGCGCGGGGTGAGGCGGGATGCGACGGGAGCGTCCGGCCCGCCCCGGGCGATGGCGGAGGCTGCGCTGATATGCAGATGGTAATTCTCTCCGGCGGCCTGGGGACGCGCCTGGGCGAGCTGGGGCGAGGGCGTCCCAAGCACCTGGTGGATGTGCTTGGGACGCCCTTCGCCCACCGGCAGTTGAGGTGGTTGGCCGAGTCGGGCGTCACCGACGTCGTGGAGTGCATCGGGCACCTGGGCGACGAGATCGTGGCATCGGTCGGTGACGGGTCGGCCTTTGGTCTGTCGGTGACCTACAGCCACGACGGGACCAGACCCGACGGTCAGCCGGCCCGCCCCGGCACCGGCGGGGCGCTGGCCCTTGCCCGGCACCGCGGCCTCCTGAACCCCCGGTTCATGGTCATCTATGGCGACTCCTGGTTGCGCATGGACTTGCGAGCCATGTGGCGACAATCGGCCGAGTCGCCGCTGCCCGCAACCATGGCCGTGCTCCGCAACGACGGAGGGAGGGAACCGTCCAATGTCGCGCTCGACGGCGAACTGGTGCGATACCGCAAGGGCGGCGACGGCGACGGCTTGACCCACATCGACTACGGGGTCAGCACCTTGAGCTCCCGCCTGCTGGACGGTTTGGACCCTGGCTCGGACCCGAATGGTTCCGACCTGGCAGATCTGATGGCTCAGTGGTCACGCGATGGGCGGGTGGCTGCCTACGAAGTCAGCGAGCCCTATGACGAGGTGGGCACTCCCGCCGGGGTCGCCCGGCTCGAGGCCGCTCTACTGGCAACCGAGCAGTCGGGCTGACACGATGCACCCACGATGAGCACCGACGCACACCTGGCCACCCCCCATGGGGTGCACCCTCATCCCGGCGATCCGGCGCTCGAGCTCTGGATCCCCGAGAACGACGTTGCCGATCCCGAGGTGTCGATCGTGATCCCGGCGCTGGATGAGGCCGTCACCATCGAGACCTTCGTCGCCTGGTGCCATCAGGGTTTGGACGACGCCGGCGTCCGCGGGGAGATCCTCATCGTCGACAGCTCCACCGACGAGACCCCAACAATTGCCGTGGCCGGTGGCGCACGAGTGCTGCGCACGCCCAAGCGGGGGCTGGGCAGGGCGTACCTGGACGCCATACCCGTGATTCGAGCCCCTTGGGTGATCATGGGCGACGCCGACTGCACCTACGACTTCCGCCTGCTCGCTCCCTTCATCGAGGCGTTTCGCAACGACTTCGAGTACGTGATGGGCAGCCGCTGGAAGGGCACCATCGAGGCCGGGTCGATGCCTCGTCTGCACCGGTACTTCGGCACTCCGCTGACCACCTGGATCCTCAACATCCTGTACGACTCGGACTTCTCCGACATCCATTGCGGCATGCGGGGCCTCACCAAGGACGCCCTGGTGCGCATGCGGCTGGTGTCGCAGAGCTGGGAGTACGCCTCGGAGATGGTGATCAAGTCGGTGCATCTGGGCCTGCGCACCCAGGAGGTGCCCGTTCGGTTCCTCAAGGACGCCGACGGCCGGGTCAGCCACCACCGGAGGGCCGGATGGTTCAGCCCGTTTTCGGCGGCATGGATCAACCTGAAGGCCATGTTCATCCATGGCGCCGACTTCTTTCTGGTGCGCCCCGGCCTGGCAGCGCTGGCGGTCGGGCTCCTGTTGACGGTTCCGCTGACCGCCGGTCCGCTCAGCGTCGCAGGGGTGACGTTCACCACCACGACCATGATCTTTGGGTTGGTCCTCAGCACCCTGGGGATCTTCAGCTTCCAGCTGGGGCTGCTGGCCCGGGTGATCTACGACCGGCGCGGCATGACCACGGATCGGCTGTTGCGCCGCTATCGCTACACCCGCACCGTTGCAGGTGCCATGGCTGGAGGCGCGCTGGGTGCCACGGCCACACTCCCCCTCCTGATTCGCTATGCCACCCGAGACTTCACGCTGACCGAGGGCGACCTCCCGGTGGCGCACCTCGCCGTCGCCGGCCTCACGCTGGGCGTGATCGCGTTCGCAACGTTCGCCTTCACGCTGCTGCTGCACGCCGTGGCTGCGGTGCGCCAGGAATGAGGCTGCCGTGAGCAGGGCACGACGGGTGAGGCCATGACGACGCCACGTTCGGGCTCGTTCGGCCAGCACGTCCCGCTGAGCCCTCTGGATCGCCTGGGCACGTGGTGGGGTCGCCGGGCCATGGCCCGGCGCGTGGGACCGCTGACCGGTCGGCGGGTGGCCGACCTGGGATGCGGCTACGAGGCGACCCTGGGGCGCACCATCGCCCACGAGGTCATGGCCCTCACGCTGGTGGACCTGGACCTCAACGCCGACCTGGAGGCCCTGCCCAACACCAGCCTCATCCGAGGCAGGCTGCCCGATGCCCTCGAGGGTCTTCACGCCCAGGGGCACGACGTGGTGGTGCTCAGCTCGGTGCTCGAACACCTCGACGACGATCAGGTGATGCTGGACGCCTGCCGCCGCCTGCTGGCCCCCGGCGGGGTCTTGTTCGTCAACGTCCCCAGCTGGTGGGGCAAGTCGGCGCTGGAATTCTCGGCGTTCCGCCTCGGCCTCTCACCCGCAGAGGAGATGAACGACCACCGCCGGTACTACGACCCGCGGGACCTGTGGCCCAAGTTGGTCGCAGCGGGGTTCGTTCCAGAAGACATCGTCTGTCGCCGACACAAGCTGGGGCTCAACACGTGGGCAACGGCTCGTCTGCCAGCTTCACCAGGGTGAGGTGTCCGTTGAGGCTGGAGACACCACGCAGTGCGCTGCCCGCAGCGGCCATGAGCTCGGCGCCCAACGCCGCCACGCCCTCACACTCGTAGAAGCCATAGTCATCGAAGATCACCATGCCGCCGACGCCCAGGCGGGGCCAAACCCACTCCAGCGTGGCCTTGGCCGACTCATACACGTCCACGTCGATATGCACCAGCCGGAACCTGCGATCCACGAGCAACGAACCGGTGTCGTCGGGGAACACGCCCTCGACGAGTTCGGTTCGGACACCCGGGAATCCGTCGAGGAGGCGCTGCACCAACTGTGCCGAGGTGTCGGCGTGCTCGCCGCCCCGGTACCACGGGTCCTCGGAACCGGCACCCACCACGCCCCGAAAGGTGTCGGCCAGAATCACCGTGGCGTCGAGGCCGACCAACAAGGCCCGCTGAGCCATCAGCGCACCGGTTCCACCGCGCCACACGCCAACCTCCAACACGTCACCGGGCACCTCGGCCACCTGAGGCAGGGCTGCCCACAGGTCCCAGCAGCGGTAGATGTCCACGAGCGTGTTGTCGGCCACCGCCCCGTACGTTGCCAGAAACGCCTCGTCGTCGTACCACGGCGACAACGTGGCCGTGGGTGCCACCAGGCGGTGCGAGAAGCGGGACCGTTCCCCGTCGATCGGCAGGCGCGCCAGGAACCGTTCGAGACGGCGTCGGTCCCGCAGCCAGAGCACCGACGCCTTGCCGGCCCGGACGACCGCGTCGCGAGGGCCGGTCACAAGCGGTAGCCGGAAGACACCGCGTCGTTGCGGAACATGGCAACGGTCTCCAGCGAGAACGCGTCCAGATCCTTGCCAAGGGTTGGCAGCTTGGCGATCAGATCGGCGGTCATGGTGATGACGTGACAGCCCACCTGGCCCGCCTGAACATAGTTGTAGACCTCTCGAGGGCTCGCCCAGATCAACTGCTGCTGTCGTTCTTCGGCCATCAGCGCCACCGCCGCCGCCATGATGGGCACCGGGTCACGTCCGGTGTCAGCGACTCGACCGGCAAAGACCGAGATGAAGCTGGGTGGGCCGCCGGCGAGTGCCGTCGAGGCCACCGCCACCTGTCTCGGCGTCATCAAGGCGGTGACGTTCAGTTGCACACCGTCGGCCGCCAAATCGGCGACAACCTCATGGGTGGAGGTTCCGTCCGTTGTGCTGACCGGTACCTTGACGAACACTCCGTCGCCCCATCCGGCCACCAGGCGAGCCTGACGGGCGATCTCTGCGGGCTCGTCGGCAAACACCTCGAAGGAGATTGGGCGGTTGCCGACCACCTCCAGCGCGTCGCGAGCGAACGCCTCATAGTCGGCCACGCCCGCCTTGCGGAGCAGCGTGGGGTTGGTGGTGAACCCATCGATGATGGGATCGGCCGCCAGCTTGGAGATCGTGGGCAGATCGGCGCCGTCGGCGAACAGCCGCGGCGGTCGCATCAGGGAACCACCGCTGGCCTCGAGAACAGGTGTCATGGCCCGACGGTACCGGGCTCAGCCGGAACCGTCGACCTTGGAGATGGCGGCGGCGCCATAGCTGACGCCGGAGCCGCTGTTGGCGACCACACCCACCGTGCGGGCGTCGGCGAGCGACGGGTCCTTCAGCGAAAAGAACGGTTCCTCGTTGCTCGCCAACGTCACGGTGTCGCCTTCGCGCTGCACCGAGAGGCGCTGGCCTGGGCTGAGACCAGCCGGGCCGATGATCTTCACCTGTTGAGGGGCGCCGTCCTTCACATGGTTGATGACGAGTGCGGCGTAGTCCAGGTTGGCACGGAGCTCCCAATAGTTCTGGGCGTCCTCAACGCCCCAGACCAGTCCCATGCCTGTGGCCGGGCTGTTGATCGTGACCGAGAACGTCCAGTCGCCCTCAAGGTCTTCCGGTACCTCCGCAACGGCAAGTGGGGCGGCGGTCTCGGGCACTCCCGCGACCGTCATCGTGCCCGGAGCGACATCCCAGTCTCCCTCGCTGAGAATGGACCAGCGAAGGGGACCACCGCCCAGGGCGTCGCGTTCGAAGCTGTCGACCACCGCGTCGGACGTCGGCGCCATGGCGGTGGGGGTGTCGACGATGCCGCCCCCCTCCCCGAAGGCGTCGGCAGCCGGCCCCGATTCCGTTACCGGCGTGTCGGGGGGCGCAGCCGCATCCCCGTCGCCATCGTCACCGCCCGAAAACACGTTGACGGCCACAATGATCAGCAGGACCACCAGGACTGCGCCGGCCAAGCCAACGAGCAGGCGCTTTTCGCTCTCGGTCAGGCTCTCGCTCTCGACCGGTTCGCTCCGCACGGTGTCGGCATCTGCATCCGCAGCGCCCGACCGCGGGGCCGGGTCAGCCTGATCCGCGTCTGCCTGGTCCGGGGTCGGCCCGTCAGGGCGTTGCCGATCGTCACGCAAAGCTTCGTCACTGGGCCGTTCGTCCGATTCCACGCTCAACCTTCCCATTGTGGCGAACTGCCAACGCTCGTTGGGTCGCACACTCGCCCTACCCGAATCTCGGTACCCCAGGAACGGAAGCTATGCCATTCACAGACAGCAGACAGCGTCAGATCATAGTTCGCAATCAGATAGCGCCAACGAGCCTGATCCTGATAGATGCCCGAGGATCGTTCCGAGGATGACACGATCCAGTCGATCCTGCCGCTGTTCAAGTCGCTCTGGGGAACATCGGCCAGATAGGGCACCTCTCGTTGTTCAATGTCGGCACGGCCGATCCACGGGGTGCCCAACTCCCCCATCACCACATCCCCCGGGGCGACGTTGTCGGCCAGCCAGGTGCGAGCCTCGGCCCGCTCGTCGTTGAACTCTCGCCCGACGTCGAAGCTGCCCTTGGCAACCTGAACTCCCATCCAGCCGCTCACCAGCATCGCCGCCACGCCCGCCCAGACCGCGCCTCGGCGTTGCAGCCACTTCCAGGACGGCTCCAGCGCCAGGGACCCCAGCACGCACACCGGGAGCACCAGCGGCATGATGTTTCGCGTCGCTCGCAACTCGTAACGGCTCTGAAACGCCACCCAGCCGATCACGCCGAGTGAGATGGCGATGCCTCCGACCAGGGCGTTGGACCGTGCGATGCCGTCGCGCTTGGTTCCGGCACCGGCCAGGAGCAGCGGCACGGCCGCCACCGCGCCAAGTGCCAACGGCCCGGCGTTCTCAAACAACGACCGGAGGCTGAACTGAAGTGGACGCCCGGACTGTCCGTATTGGCCCAGCAGGTACACGAGGTTCTGCGCCCGCATCTCGCTGTAGAACTCGTCGAAACGCACGGGAATGAAGGGGTTGGTGGCGACAAAAGCTGCCACGGCGGCAACGCCGGCTGCGACGCACCAAGACAGCCGCCTCGGCCACGAGCGCACAGCCACCCACGGGACCACCAGAACGAACACCAACATCGGTGCCGATGTGTACTTCGTGCCGATCGCGAGACCAATCGTTGCGCCCAACACCGCCTGGCGTTCCAGCGACGGCCGCTGCAATGTCCACGCGAGGGTCCACACGGCCAGCATGGCGGCGAAGATCAGAAAGCCGTCTGATGCAATCCGGGTGGCGATGCCAATCAGCGCCGGGGCCACTGCGCCGAGCAGACCGGCGAGCGCCGCCGCCCAGTCGGGCGCGCCAAAACGTCGGGCGGCGTCCCAGCACAGCGCCACGGCTGCGGCTCCCAGCACCGCGACGAGGATGCGGATGCTGACCCACGGCATGGGGTTGGCCACCAGGCGGTCTCCGTAGACCCCCGTTTGGCCGAGGTCCCCTCCGTCCCACCCGGTGACGACCGAGGCCGCCGCCAGCACGCCGGCCGAGAGGTTCTTGTAGACGGCCGGGTGATGGAACTGGGCGGGTTCGATGGTGTGGCCGAGCCACATAGGACCGATGTCGAGGCCGACGAACAGTGGCTCGTCGTAGTCATAGACGTGGGGCAGGTCGCCAACGGCCGCACCCAGCCGAAGGCCGAGCGCCAGGAGGAACAGGGCGGCGCCAGCCCACGATGCCCATGTACGGCGACTCCCCTGCCTGGCACCCCGGAGGGCCGGTGCGTCAGCCGCCGGCGCGACCATCAGGCACCGCCCCGCTGTGCGGCTACCACCAGCGTCAGACAGATCAGGAAGGCCGCTCCGCCAAGCGCGAGGAGTAGCGGAGGGGTGAGCGCGTTGCGTATGGCGGCCAGCACCGCCCTGAAGCACCTCAGCGCCTCACGTCGGTACCGCTCGCCACCCGTCGTTGCCGACGGTGTGTGCTCTGTGGTCACGGCCCGACCGGCGCCAAGCCGGTCTCCTGGGAACCTCCGGAGAATCGGGGTTCGTGCTGGTTCACGATCGAGTGCTGCCCCGTCACCCGGGGGACGTAGATGACCGCGCCGACCAACAACCCGAGCACAAAGCCCGCCACGATCAGCTTCTTGAGGGCCGAGCCGGTCATGATTCGCTCGCAACGCTCATCGAGGCCAGGGCCCAGTGCATGGCCTGCGCCGAGGTGCGCCGGGGCACCCAGCCCAGCGCGCGGATCCGGTTGGTGTCTAGGCGCACGACCGGCACGTCGCCGTTCCAACCCCCACGGCCCCCGGTATGGGAGAACTCGACCTCGGCCGGATCCAGCCCTGCAGCAACGCAGGCGGCGACGGCGATGTCATCCACCGAGAGGGCATCGTCGGTCGAGACGTTGTAGATCTGGTAGGGCTCGGTCGACCCGCCGGCGCCGGGGCGGGCGTCGAGCACCGCCATGATCGCATCCAGCACATCGTCAACGGCAATGTAGCACTTGGATTGTCGCCCGTCACCCAGGATCGGCAGTTGGGTTGGGTCAGCGGCAAGCTTGGCGAGGAAGTCGTAGCCGACCCCGTGCGTTTGGCCGGGCCCGACCACGTTGGCGAACCGAAACGCCCGGCCACGCATGCCGAACATGTGGGAATAGGCGCACACCAGGGCTTCGCCGGCGAGCTTCGAGGCGCCGTAGGTGGACACCGGGCGAAGCGGACCATGATCCTCGGGGATCTCCAGATCACCGAGGTCCCCGTAGACACCGCTACCCGACGCGTACACAACGGTGCCGACACGCAGGCGGCGTGCGGCCTCCACCACGGAGTTGGTCAGGCGCGTACCGGAGTGGAAGTCGATCTCCGGCTCGGTCACCGCCCGCGCGATATCCGGGTTTGAGGCCAGGTGCACCACTGCGTCCACGCCCGACAACGCATTCATGGCCACCGCAGGGTCGCCGCAGTCGCCCTCCGCCAACTCCACCCGATCGTCGGTCAGCCCGGCAGCGGACAGCGATCGGTCCAGCAATTCCCGACTGCCGGAGGAGAGGTTGTCCAGCACCACGACGCGATCGGCCCGATCTTCGACCAGCAACTTGGCCACCAGGTGGGAACCGATGAATCCGGCGCCACCCACGACACACCATGCCCGACCGCTCACCGTTGTCTCAGGAACCACGCAACGACTCCCACTTGGTGGCCTGGGTCTGGAGGGCCGGGTGGCTGACCAACAGATGCCACACCACCGCCGCGAGGCCCTCGGTGTGAGGGGTCACCCTGGACGCCTCGACCGTGGGTATCACCACGCAGGCATCGGCGCGACGAGCGGTCTCGCCACCGTCCCGGCCAACGATGCCGCACACCGACGCACCGACGGATTCGGCTGCATCGATGGCGGCGACCAGGTTGGCCGATACGCCGCGGTCGCGATCGCCGCCGCCGACGCTGAAGATCAGCAGCCCGTCGGCCTCGCTCAGTCGAGATCCGGCAAGCCAGCCGGCGAAGACACCGGTCCAGCCGTCGTCGTTGATCCTGGCCGTCAGCTCGGACACGTTGTCGGTCGGGGCATAGGCCTCGAAGCCGCACAGCTTGCGAAAGTCGTTGACGGCGTGGGAGGCGTGGCCCGCCGAACCGCCGACGCCCAAGACGAACAGGCGACCTCCGCCTTCGCGTACGTTCGCCAGCGTCGTGGCCACCGATTCGATCGACCCGGCATCCAGGCGGCCAACGATGTCCGCCGTCTCCTTCAAGTAGTCATCGACGAAGCTCAACGTGGGCCAACCTCCTCAGCGAGCGTCAGCGTACCGTCGTTCGAGCAACCGGCCCCGTGCCGCATCGGCTCCGCCTGCCCCCTCGTTGGGCGCCTCGCAGGACGGCTGCTCATGGAGCGGGCGCACCCGGCGGGTGCGATCGCGTCAGCCGTTCACGCTCGACCTCATGACGGCCGACGCCCAGCATGAACAACACCACATCCAGGTAGGGCACGGAAATCGATGCATCTGCCGCCTCCCGAAGCACGGTCTTGGCATTGAAGGCGATCCCGAGGCCGGCCCGACCCAGCATGTCCAGATCGTTCGCCCCGTCACCCACCGCAACGGTCTGTTCAAGCGGCACCCCGGCCCGGTGTGCGAGTTCGCTCAGCAACTCGCCCTTGCGAGCCCGATCCACCACGCGCCCCTCCAACTTCCCGGTGAGCAAACCATCTCGCACCTCCAGGTGATTGGCGTGGGTTGCGTCCAACCCCAATCGGCGACCAACGATGTCGGTCATGACGTCGAAGCCACCGCTGAAGGCCACCAAGCCGAAGCCCAGCCGCTTCAGCGTGCGAACCAGCGTGCGGGCACCTGGGGTTAGCTCCACCTCCTCGGCGACCCGTTCGAGCACCGCCAGCTCCATGCCCTCCAGCAAGGCCACTCGGGCCCGAAGCGCCTCCTCGAAGTCCAGTTCGCCGGCCATGGCCGCCGCCGTAATGGCACGAACCTCCTCGCCGCAACCAGCCACCTTGGCCACCTCGTCGATCAGCTCGCCCTGCACCAGGGTGGAGTCGACGTCGAAGGCCACCAACCGCATCGCCCGGCGGCCCAGCGAGTCTCGCTGCACGGCCACGTCCACCCGGGCCGCAGCGCCGGCGGCGGCCACCTCCGCGCGCACTCGGTCCGGATCGGCACCCGACACCCGCAGCTCGTAGCAGTACACGGGATAGGTGGCCAGCCGCACGATTCGATCGATGTTGCCCCCCAACGAACCCACCGTGTCGGTGATGATCTCCAGGGCCGCCGGGGTGATCTCGGGCGCCAGCACGGTGATGACCTGGGTCTCGGCCGGCGCCCAGGTGGCCTCGGCCACCTCATCGAGCTGAACGGACAGACCGTGCCGCACGCCAAAGGCAGCCAGCTCCCGCCGCACTGATGCCGGTCGGGAGGTGCCCACCACGGCGGCGAGAATCAGCCGCTGACGCACGAGCACCTGTTCGACATCCTGCAGCTCGACCTCCAGGGCCGCCAACGTCGACATCAGGTCGGCCGTGATGCCGGGATGGTCCGGGCCAATCACCCGGACCGCCAGGTTGATCATGGCGCCCCCACCTCGGCCGGCGGGTCCGGACGTGGCGACCACTTGCGCAGCCACCGCCCGAGCCCGGTGGGCTTCAGTGCAGGGGTCGAACGACCAACCACGGCCAGACCGCGAGCCACCGCCAGGCCGGCATAGGCAATCAACAATGGTTCGAGGGCCATCCGATACCGGTCGGAGCCCTGCGTCAGTGCGACGGCCAGGACCACAGCCGCCGCGACGGCAACGACCGGCGCGATCAGGGTGCCTTCGCGGCGGGCCAGCACCACCCCGGCGATGCCCAGCGGCATGAGCAGCTGCCACGAGACCACGCCCGCCCACACCACCGGGTGTGGACCGCGGAGCTCGACGCCCTCCATGTAGCCCACCTGTTGCACCGGACGGAACAAGCCGAACGTGCGCGCCAGCCTGGCCGTGGCAACCACCGGGAACCTGGTTGGGTGGTCCTTGATGTAGTCGAGCCCGATGCGTCGAAAGAGGACGTCCTTTTCGCTCTCGTCCATCTCGGGGGAAACCAAGCTTCGGGTTCGCGAGAAGCAGTTGTAGTCCGAGTAGCCGGTGGCCGGTCCATAGAACGCCGCATCGCAGTTGGCCTGCACCAAGGTGTTTCCGAGGCCGGTCGTCATGATCACTGGCTCCTCGAACCGGTGCAGGTTGGTCCAGACCCACGGACCCAACACCACCGCCGTTGCGGCACCGGCGACCGCACCGTGGAGGGCCAACCGGGTCCAGGGCAACGCTCGATGGCGCCAGAGCAGCACCGGCACCACCAGCGCCGCCAGCAGCACCTCCGAACGTGTCGCCGCCGCCACCCCCAGCGTGAGTCCCATTGCGCCGGCCGCCACCAGGCTTGGGCGGTCGTCATAGACCAACGACGAGTACAACCAGGCCGCCGCCGCCACCAACACCAACGGCTCGGCCAACAACAGCGGATCCCACACCCACATGTTCACGTCGAGCGCGGCCAGCACCGCTGCCGAAACCGCCGCCCAGGAAGCCAGCCGCTGCGAGGCGCGCTTGTCCCGCCTGCCGGCGCCCGCCAGGCGTCCAGCCGCAAGCCCCAACAGCGGAACGCTGAGCGATCCCACCAGCGCCGTGACCAGTCGGTGATCGTCGAGGCTGTCCAGGCCCGCCCTGCTGGCCAGGCTGAGCAACACGGGATAACCCGGCGGATGGTCGGCCACCTCTCGCCGACTGCTGAAGTCCAGTCGCCTCAGGCGGAAGCCCTCGCCATCGGCCAGGTCGTTGGCCAGCCCGTGATAGAAGACCCCGTCGCCGGTGAGATCGGGGTCGGGGTTGATTTGGGTGACGTAGAGCACCCGGAATCCCAAGGCCGCCAGCCAAATGGCCAGGATCAGGTACAGGGCCAGGGCGGGCAGGCCGACCGGTGAGATCCTCGGTTGCGTGCTATCCGCCACCGACGAAGACCTTCACGTCGTCAAAGGCGGCAGGGCTTCCGGCCGCCGAGGACAGCCCGAAGTTGTCGGGGAGCTCGCCGTTCTCCAGCGTCACCTGCCCGAGGGTGACGTTGCCAACCCAGATCTGCACCTCGTCCTGGGCGAACTCCAGGCTGATCTCGTAGGTCTCGGGGATGCTGACGGGGCCGAATCGTTCGATGGTCTGTGCCCCATCGGCACCGATCTTCTCCACCCCGACCGCAGCAAACGATGGGTTGAAGGAAATCCGGTAAAAGTCATCCGGGCCCTTGTAGGCGTAGACCAGGCCGACAGAATCCGACCTGGAATCAACCGTGACCTGAACCACGATGCGGTCGGCATCAGGGAGCGCCGCCGTCGCCAGACCGGGCGTCAGCGATCCCGACGGGTCGGGCACCAGTTCGGCCCGGGCGCTGCTTACCACCCAGTTGCCGGCGACGACATCCCAATCATCCGATGCACCCAGCGGCCCATCGGATCGGTCGAACCCGTCGCTGAACACCTCGTCGCCCTGCACCAGGTCGGCCGGATCTCCGGACGATTGGACGACGTCATCGCTCGTGCTGATGTATCGCTCGACGAGCACCCCGCCGGCCCACAGCAACAACGTCACCTGGGCAACACGGAAGATCACGCGCAGCGGCGACCGCCCCAGCAGGGGCGGCCGCCGCGAAGCGTTGTCGGGGGATGGGATGGGCCCGTCCCCGCCTGACTCAGCGGCCGCGTCGGCCACCCCGGCCTCCGCCGCCACCGCGACGTCCGCCGCCCCGGGGAGCGGGCTCGGGGCCCAGGTCACCGTACGCCTCGACCAGCTTGCCCTCTAACACGGGGGCAAACTCGGGTGCTCGGGCGGGGCGACCGTCGCCGCGGCCACCCTGGTTGCCGTTGGCGTCGCCGGTGGCCTCGTCGTTTCCTTCCGAGCCGCCGGTTGCGGCGACTGCGGCAGTGCGGCCCCGGGGGCCGTCACCTTTTGGGGAATCGCCGCGACCTTCGCCGCCGGAGCGTCGGCCACGATCGCCGTCTCCCCCGCCGCCGGTGTCACCCGCCATGCGCAGCGACACCTTGCCGTTGGGGTCGATGTCCTCCACGTAGACCTCGAGGTCCTGACCCAGCTCCAGCACATCTTCCACCTTGTCGATGCGCTTGCCGCCACCGATCTTGGAGATGTGCAGCAGGCCGTCTCGGCCGGGGAGGATGTTGATGAAGGCGCCGAACTTGGTGATGGACACCACCTTGCCGGTGTATTCGGCATTCACCTCGGGCGTGGGCGGGTCGAGGATCAGGCGGATCTGACGCTCGGCCTCGGCCACGGCGCCGCCGTCCACGGCGGACACGGACACGACCCCCACCATGCCGTCGTCGTCGACGGAGATGTCGGCGCCGGTCTCGCCCTGGATCGAGTTGATCACCTTGCCCTTGGGCCCGATGACCTCACCGATCTTGTCGGCGGGAATCTCGAAGCTGACGATCTTCGGTGCCGTGTCGTTCACCTCGGGGCGAGGCTCGGGAAGCGCCGTGTTCATCACGTCGAGGATGGCCAGGCGGGCGTCCTTGGCCTGGTTCAGTGCGTCGATGAGCACGTCGGCGGGAATACCCTCGATCTTCGTGTCCAACTGCAGGGCGGTCACGAAGTCCGCGGTACCGGCCACCTTGAAGTCCATGTCGCCGAAGGCATCCTCGGCGCCGAGGATGTCGGTGAGGGTGGTGTACTTGCCGTCGGCGTAGACCAGACCCATGGCGATTCCGGCGACGGGCGCCCGCAGGGGCACGCCGGCATCCATCAGCGACAGGCTCGATGCGCATACCGACGCCATCGAGGTGGAGCCGTTGGACGACAGCACCTCGGAGACCAGCCGGATCGTGTAGGGGAACTCCGACATCGAGGGAACCAGCGGGAACAGCGCCTTCTCGGCGAGGGCACCGTGACCGATCTCGCGGCGCTTGGGGCCGCGCATGAAGCCCGGCTCGCCGGTGGAGAACGGCGGGAAGTTGTAGTGGTGCATGTAGCGCTTCTTGGTGACCGGGTCGATGCCGTCGATCATCTGGTCCATGCGGCCGATGCCCAAGGTGGTGATGTTGAGCACCTGGGTCTCGCCACGCTGGAACAGGCCGGTGCCGTGCGCGGTGGGCACCACGCCAACCTCGGCCGACAGTGGCCGGAGGTCGGTGGGGCCACGCCCGTCGATGCGGGCGCCGTCGTTGACGATGCGGCTGCGCACCGCCTCCTTGGTGGCGGCACGGAAGGCGGCCTTGGCCTGCTTCTCGACCGTGCCGCGGTCGGCCTCGTCGGCTGCGCCGGCGACCGTGGCGACGATCTCGTCGCGGAGCGCGGATTCGGCCTCGGTGCGCTCGGACTTGTCGGCGATGGAGGCGGTCTCGACGATGCGGTTGCCCGCTGCGGCGGCGACGGCGTCGGCGACCTCGGGGCTGTAGTCCAGCTGCGGCTCCCAGGCGACGTCGTCGGGGGTTCCGTGGACCTCCTGATGCACCTCAACCAGCTGGCGTTGCAGCGCGATCATGTCGGCGATGTGGGCCTTGGAGGCCTCGAGGCCCGCCGCAAGGGCCTCCTCGTTCACCTTGGGGGCGCCCTCGTCGTAGAGCTCCCAGGCACCCTCGGTGCCACCGGCCTCCACCATCATCACGGCGATGTCGCCGCCCTCCAGCTCCCGGCCCGCAACGACCATGTCGAATGCACCGGCGTCGGACTCGGCGTAGGTGGGGTGGGGCAACCACTCGCCATCGGCGGTGTAGCTCAAGCGCACGGCGCCGACGGGACCCTCGAAGGGGATGCCCGACAGCATGAGTGCGGCGGAGGCGCCGTTGAGCGCCAGGACGTCGTAGGGGTTCTCCTGGTCGGCGCCCAGCACGAGGCCCACCACGTGAACCTCGTTGCGGAACCCGGCCGGGAACGACGGGCGCAACGGCCGGTCGATCAGGCGGCAGGTGAGGATGGCGGCCTCAGAGGCACGCCCCTCCCGGCGGAAGAACGAGCCGGGGATCTTGCCGGCGGCGTAGGACCGCTCCTCGATGTCGACGGTGAGCGGGAAGAAGTCAGCGCCCTCCCGCACCCGGCGGGAAGCGGTGGCGGTGACGAGCACCCGGGTGTCGCCCATGCCGACCAGCACCGAGCCGTCGGCGAGGCTGGCCAGGCGACCGGCCTCCATCGTGACCTCTTTGGGGCCGACGAGATCGGATTCCTCGGCGACGGTGGCGCGGACGCGCAGTGCGCCCTCGATTGGCTGTGTGGCCATGTAGTTCTCCTTGATGGGGTGCGCTGCGACGTCGTCGCGCAGGTGCGCACCGGTTGGAGCGGAGAGGCCAGCAGTCAGTTGTCGACCTCCGAGGCTCCACGTCGTTCCGTGCACACCAGGCAGGGGTGCGGGGAAAGGAACGCCGGGGGGCGGCAACTGGCGGCTGAACTCGACCGCATTCGTGAATCCCAGACACTAGCCGAAATGCCCCGGCAACCCGCGTCGGGCGCCTGTGCACCCACGGTGCCCGGAGGCCGCTGGGGTCGCCCGGCGGTAGTTTTGACCCATGCCCGCCCCACGCCTCGCCCCCACCCGGACCCGAATCGGCTCGACGCCGGCAAAGGCTGCCCGCCTCACGAGCCTCGCCGCTGTCGGGTTGGCTGCGGCCGTCATGGCGGGCGCCTGCGGCGGTTCGGGCGAGATGTCCCAGGACGACTTCGTGCGTGTCGTCAGCGAGGCCGACCTTGAGGCGGCGGTCGAGCCGGACGTGCTGGCCCGGTACGCAGAATGCCTGTACGTGGCAACCGACGGCGACGTCACCGAGTTCGTGGACCACCTTGGCGACGCTGATTACCAGCCCTCCCAAGACGCCGAAGAGGCGCTGGCCACCTGCTCGGACGTCCTGGCCGGCTGACCCCGTCCCCGCAGGCGCGATCGATGCTGGGTGGCCCGATGCTTGGTGGCCGATGCGTGATGGCCACGCAGCGCCCGGCGGGCGACCTGTCTAGCGGCGCAGGCCCAGTTCGGCGATCAGGGCGCGGTAGCGCTCGACCTCGGTGTCCTTGAGGTAGTTCAACAACCGGCGCCGCCGACCCACCATCATCAGCAGACCACGACGGGTGTGGTGATCCTTCTGGTGCGAACGCAGGTGCTCGGTGAGGTGGGTGATGCGTGCGGTCAGCAGCGCAATCTGCACCTCGGGCGAGCCGGTGTCGTCGTCGCTGCGCCGATGCTTGGCGATGATGTCTGCCTTGTCGGGCAGGTTGGTGGGCATCCGGTTGGACATGTTGGCTCCGGTGTGGGCTTGGGGCCCGGCCTCCACACGGGTGCGCCCGATGTTGGGCGCTCCACGCAGGACGCGGGTGCCGGGGGTTCCGGCGAACCGACCACGCTACCGGCCGCCCCGTCGGCAGACGAATCAGGGGCGGGTTGTGGCGTTCGGCGTCAGGCGGTGCGGCGCCAGGTGTAGGCGGGGGCCGAACGCGCCACCGGCCGGTCCGAGTACTCGGCATCCTGCGGGACCGCCAGGTCGAACACGCTGGCGTCCGGGTCGTAGCACGCACCCTGGATGGCGGGAAGGTCGGGGGTCTCGCCGATGCCGAGGGCCACGAAGGCCGCCGTCAGCGCCTCCCCGAGCGACCCTTCGAGCAGCTCGGCCATGATGGCCGGCAGCGTTTCGGGGTCCGAAAGCAGCCAGCTGTGGCCTGCGCCCTCAACGGTGATCAGCTCGCCGCTGACCCGCTCGGCCGCCTCCTCGCTGGTGCGATGGGGTACGGCAATGTCGCGGTCGCCGTGCAGCACGAAGAAGGGCACCTCGTGTTGGGCGGCCGCATCCAGCGCATAGCGGCTCGAGCGGGTGCGGAGAATCGAGGCCATCGGCCCCAGCAACCGCCACGGCCGGGCCACGTGTCCCACCAGGGTGGGCCCGAAGAGCCGCAGGAACTTCACGGCCTGCCGGGGATCCCGGGTGAGCGGCGGCACCATCACCGAATCGGCCAGCAGCGCCATGCCCACCGCACCCAGCAGGGGCGGCCACACCCGAAACAAATACACCATGCGGTCCCAGGTGTCGCCCACGATGGCGTCGATCAGCACCACGCCAAGCACCCGCTCGGGCTGGTTGGCGGCCAGCTGGGTCACGAGCCGGCCGCCCATGGAGTGCCCGGCCAGCAGCGCATGGCGGATGCCCAGATGGTCGAGCACGCGTCCCACCAACGCCGAGTAGGCGCCGATGTTGGCGCCGTCCTCGGGCAGCCCGGCGGTTCCTCCGTGGCCGGCGATGTCGATGGCCACCACCCGGAAACCCATGGCGCACAGTCGGCTGAGCGTTTGGGCGTAGAGGAACCCTTCGGCGGTGAAGCCGTGGATGACCACCAGCGGTACGCCCTGTCCGGCCATGGTGATACCCACCGGATGCCCGTCCTCCAGCGTGATGCTGTGCCGGGACAGCCGCGGTGGACGGGTCAGGCCCGCGCCGGCCACCACGTGGCGAACGGGTCCCACCAGGGGCTCGACGATGCCCTCGCCGGGCAGCTCCTTGATGAGATGGTCCTGGCGTTCGTCCAACACTTCGTCGGTCATCGCTTCCCCGTTTCTTCCGCCGCCAGCAACCGGCGCGCCTCGTCGCAGTCGCGGCCGATCTGGGCGGACAGCTCGTCGAAGCTGTCGAACGCGGCGTCTCCACGGATGTGGTGGGTGAAGCGCACCGCCACCCGTTCGCCGTACAGGTCGCCCTCCCAGTCCAGCACGTGGACCTCCAGCACCACCTCGCCCGCGTCACCATAGATGGTCGGGCGGTTGCCCAGGTAGATGGCGGCGGGCAGCGCCGTGCCGTCGGCCCGAACCAAATGCCCGGCACAGATCCCGGGTTCGGGGCGCAGCATTTCGGGGGCCACCGCCACGTTCGCCGTTGGGAAACCCCAGGTGCGACCGCGCTGGTCGCCGCGCACCACCGTGCCCCGCAGCTCGTGGGGGCGCCCCAACATGGCGTTTGCCGCCTCCAGGCGGCCCTCGGTGAGGGCGCGGCGGATGGCGGTGGAGCTGACCTGCTCCTCCACCCGGGCCGGGCGGCCCTGCACCCCCACCAGGTCCAGGCCGGTGGTGGCGAATCCGAGCTCGCGGCCGGCGTCCTCCAGCATGGTGAGGTCGCCGCCTCGGCGATGACCGAATCGGAAGTCAGCACCCACCATCACCTGGCGGACCCGCAGCTCATCCACCAGCACCCGCTTGATGAAGTGCTCTGGCTCTTCGGCGGCCCGCTGCCGGTCGAAGGCCATCACGTAGGTCGCCGCCACGCCGGTTTCGGCCAGCAACTCAAGCTTGGCCTCGGTGTCGGTCAGCAGCCGCGGGGCGGAGTCCGGGCGCAGCACCAGTGCCGGGTGCGGGTCGAAGGTGACCACCACCGGTGTCAGGTCGTGGCGTCGTGCCGTCTCGATGAGGCCGGCGATGACCGCCCGATGCCCCAAGTGCACGCCGTCGTAGACGCCCAGGGTGACGGCCGCGGCCTGCCACGGCGGGGCCGTGGCTCGCCCGCCGGTGGGGACGCCATCACCCAGGATCAGCACAACACCACCGTACGGCGTTTCGCCGGTCCAGGCGAGCCGTCGCCGCTGCGCCCGCCCATGCAACGAGCTCGCCGGGCGCCGAGCGCAACCCCCGCCGGGGCCTACCATCAGCAGGTGCCCGCAACGAACCCAGCGCCCCCCTATCCATCCGGGTGGGAAGCCGATGTGGTGCTGCGCGACGGCGGCACCGTGCACCTTCGACCGATCGTGCCCGAGGATGCCGACCGGCTGGTGGCGTTCCATGATCGCCAGTCGGCGGAGAGCATCTACTACCGCTACTTCACCGCCCGGCCCCGGCTCTCCGAGCGCGACCTGCGCCACCTCACCCAGATCGACTACCACGACCGAGTGGCCTTTGTGGCCCTGCTCGCCGACGACATCGTGGCCGTGGGTCGCTACGAGCGCTGGGGTGGCCGCCCGGCCGCCGAGGTGGCGTTCTTCGTCGATGACGATCACGCCCAGCGGGGCCTGGGCACCGTGCTGTTGGAGTACCTGGTGGCTGCCGCCAGGGAGCGGGGGCTGCGCACCTTTACCGCCTCGGTGTTGCCCGCAAACTCCAAGATGCTCACGGTGTTCTCCTCCGCCGGCTTCGAGGTGAGCCGGACCTTTGCCGACGGCGTCGTCGAGGTGACCTTCGACCTCGACCCCACCCCGCAGGCCGAGGCCGCCCGCGACCGCAGGGAGGGGGCCGCCGAGTCGGCGTCGGTGCGGCGCCTGTTCACGCCGTCGAGCGTGGCGGTCATCGGCGCCGGGGCGTCGGCCGGCGGGCTCGGCCACGAGGTGGTCTACAACCTGCTGGCCCAGCGGTTCACCGGCACCGTCTGGGCCGTCAACGACCGTGCCGACGTGGTGTGCGGGCTGGCGTCTCACCGCGCCGTGTTGGACATTCCCGCCGACATCGACCTGGCCGTCGTGGCCACGCCGGCCGAACGGGTGCTGGAGGCCGTCGAGCAGTGCGTGCGGCGCCACGTGCGTGCGTTGGTGATCCTGACCGCCGGGTTCTCCGAGACGGGCCCCGAGGGCGCCGAACTGGAGGCCGAGGTGGTGGCGATGGCGCGCCGGGGTGGTGTCCGGGTGTTGGGCCCGAACTGCCTCGGCCTGGTCAACACCGACCCGGACGTCCGCCTGCACGCAACGTTCGCCCCCACCGAGCCGTTGCCCGGCTCCATCGGGGTGCTGGCTCAGTCCGGCACGCTGGGCGCAGCCATCATCGACCGAACCCGCCGCGTCGGCCTGGGGCTCAGCTCCTTCGTGGCCGCCGGCAACCGTGCCGACATCGGCGCATCCGACCTGATGCGGTACTGGCACGACGACCCCCGCACGGACGGCGTGCTGTTGTACCTGGAGAGCTTCGGCCGGATCGACCGTTTCGTCCGTGCGGCCCGGGCCCTGACGGCGCACAAGCCGGTGGTGGCCGTCAGCTCGGGCTCCCAGATGATCGGTCCCACCCATCCCGACGGCATTCACCGGCCCGACCCCGCCGCCAGGCTGCAACAGCGAGTGGCCGCCGCCATCTTCCGCCAAACCGGCATCGTGCGGGTGAGCACCCTGCAGCAGCTGTTGGATGTGGGCCGCCTGCTGGCGGCGCAGGGGGTGCCCCCGGGCACAGGCGTGGCGGTCGTCGGCAACTCCGGCGGAGCCGTCGACCTCAGCGTGGGCGAGTGCGCCGCAGCCGGCATGTCGGTGGTGCATTCGGTGCGCCTGTCGTGGCGGGCCGGGGCCGCCGACTACGCCCGGGCGCTGGAGGCCGCGCTGGCCGACGCAGCCGTGGCCTCGGTGTTGGTGGTGCATGCCCCGCCCGAACTTCGCCCCGACCCGGCGGTGAACGAGGTCATCCTGGAGGCCGCGGCCGCCCATCCCGAACGGGTCATCACCGCCTGCAACTTCGACGCCGCCGACGTCTCGGCGCTGTCGTTTGGGGATGTCACCGTGCCGGTGTACGAATTCCCCGAGCACGCGGCCCAGGCGCTGGGCCGCCTCGCCGGCTACTGGGCCTGGCGCCAGGCGCGCCGCGGCGGCGCGGAGCCCTCGGCGACGGAGCCACTCCCAGCACGCCCGGCCGTGTCGGCCGACGGTGAGCCAGCGGGCGACGACGACCCGACGACGGTCGAGCGGGCGCCCCACCCCAACGGAGCCGGGCCTGCGGAGGCCGCCGCTGCGGTTGCCGGAGCGCTCCTGGCCCGACTCGGACCTGGCGAGGTGCCGTTGGGCGAGGATGATCGGCTGTTTGACGCAGCCGGCGTGACGATGGCCCCCCGGGCGATCGTCACCGACCCGGCGGCCGCGCCTGCGGCCGCAGCGACCGTTGGCTTCCCAGTGGCCGTCAAGGGCGCCACCCGAGACCGGGTGCTGCGTTCGGAGGCGGGAGGCGTCGTCCTGGACCTGCCGGACGGCGAGTCGGTGCAGGGCGCCGCCGAACGGCTGGTGGAACGCTTCGGGGCAGGTGCCACACCCTTGGTGCTGCAGACCATGATCGACCGGGGCATCGACGTGGCGGTGGTGCTGCGCCGCCGGGACCGGGTGACCACCATCACCGTCGGCCCCGGCGGGACCACGGCCGACGAGGACGATGCCGCCCTTGGCGTGTTGCCCGCCTCGGCCACCGACCTGGCCATGCTCGTCGGCTCCACCTCGGTGGGCCGGGCCCTGGGACGCACCGTAGGCACCGAGGCACTGGTGGACCTGCTCCACCGGCTCGCTGCGCTCGTCGAGGCCGCACCCGAGGTGTCCACGCTCGTGGCCAACCCCGTCATCGTCGGCCCGGCCGGGGCGGTCGTCGCCGACGCCGTGATCGAACTGGCGCATCCAACCGGGGGCGACCTGGCCGCTCGACGCCTCGATCTTGACCCGGCGGGCTAGCGAGTGCGGCCGGCGGTGCACGGCGACCGCCCGAAACGCTGCCCCTTCAGCGGCGCAGCCGCGTCAGTCCGCCTGGGGCTGTCGCACCACGGTGGTGGTCTTGCCGGTTCGCTCGGTGTGTATGGCCGCCAGTGCGGGGCCCAGCACCTCGGCCACCTCCAGCGCCGAGTCCTGGCTGAGGTGGACACCGTCGGGAACCAACCGCCGTTGGTCCCCGGCCTGGTCGTAGACGTCGGCGATGTCGATGGTCTCCACGCGATCGGTTGACCGGGCCACCCGACGCTGGATCTCGTTGAAGGCATCCATCCGGCCATGGTCGCCCTCGGCGATGGCCTGCTGCGGTGACACCCCGTCCACCCGACCGGGCTCGATGTAGGGACCCAGCCCAAGCACCACCATGCCATTGTCGCGAAGCAGCACCTCGGCCACCTCGCGCAGCCGCGCTTCGAGCAGCGCGTCCAGCGTCGGGTCCTCGCCAACCACCAGAAACGGGCCCTGGTCGTCGATCTGCTGCGCGAACACGGCCCGAGTCCACACCTGCACCAGCGCCACATCCGACGGCCTCCGCTTGCTGGCGGCCGCCCACCGGTCCTGGTACCCCAGGCATTGTTCCGGCGCCTTGCCGATGCGCTCGTTCGACCGGTAGCTCAACTCGGGTGTGAGGGTGCACCCCAACGCGCCATCGCCGCCGCCCCCCACCGCCACGTCGTCGTGGGCTCGACCCCATTCGGTCAGCCCGATGCCGGTGACCAGTGCGGTCGAGTCGCCGAACACGGTGACCTTGGGCGTGGGCGACGCTTCGCGCGCTGCCTCCTCCGCCTGCAGCTCCAGGTACTGCTGCTGCGCCGCGGTCAGATCCACCCGATCCGTTCCGGGCTCGCCGATGGCACCGGCCCCGACGGCCGCCAGCAACACCGCGGTCACCCCGACGGGCACCGCCCAGCCGGCCCAGCGGCCCCGAACCATCGTGCCGCGTCGGATCGGTTGTTCGAAGTAGCGCGCCGACGCTCCGGCGATCGCCAGGGTGATCGGAACCGCGATGAGCAGCCGGGGCACCACCCCTAGGTCGGTCTGCGAGTCGAGGAAGAGCAGGATCGGGTAGTGCAACAGGTAGACGCCGTAGGACACCGTGCCCAGCCAGACCAGCGGCCGGACGCTCAGCAACCGGTCGACCACGCTGCCCCGCTGCAGCGCGCCCAGCATGACCGCCAAGGTGACGAGGGAGTACAGGGCCAGCCCGCCTTGGTAGACCCACGCACCCTGCAGGTCGGCCGTGGCCCACAGCGCCACCATGCCCACCAGCGCCACCAGCCCGACGCCCGACAGCCACGGCCGGGCCCGCTCGCTCACCGGCTCTCCTCGACGCATCCACCACAGCGCCAGCAGGGCGCCGGCCAGAAACTCGACGGAGCGCACGTCGGTCCCGAAGTACAGGCGGTCGCGGGCGACGCCCGAGCCGTCCAACACGAGGGTCCAGGCCAGCCCGGCGACGCACAGCGCGCCGAAGGTCCAGGCCAGCACGCGGCGCGACCCCTTCGCCGCCACCAGCGCTCCCACCACCAGCAGCGGATAGAACACGTAGAACTGCTCCTCGATGGCGAGGGACCAGAAGTGGGTGAACGGCGAGGCACTCTGCAACTCGGCGCCGTAGGTGTCGCCCGAGAAGACAAACCGCCAGTTCGCCACGTACCCCAGCGCCGAGAGGGCGTCGCCCCGAAGGCGGGCCAGCTGCGTGGAGTCCGCCCAGGCCAGCGACATGGCCAGGATCACGACGATGGCCGCAAGCGATGCCGGCATCAGGCGTCGCAGGCGGCGGGACCAGAACGTCCGCAGCGAGATGCCGCCGTGCTGGTCGTGTTCGGCCAGGAGCACCGTGGTGATCAGAAAACCGGACAGCGTGAAGAAGGTCGACACGCTGAGAAACGCGCCGGGGATGAGCCCGCCACCGGCGTGGTAGCCGATGATCGCCGCCACCGCGAGGCCCCGCAGCCCGTCCAGCCCGGGCTGGTAGCCCAGCGACACCGGGGGCGCGCGGCGGGGCGCGGCCGTCGGCGCGGGGGTGGCCGATTCCTGGGGGACGAGAGGCACGCGGTTGCTCAGCCGCCGACCAACACGACGTCGGGCTTCAGCGTGGAACCCTTGTGTGCCCCATAGATCGCCAGCACCTGCGCCTCGCCCCGGTCGTCGGCCTCGCCGAAGACCGCCCAGGGGCCCGGATCGTCGCTGGCTGCGCCCAACACGGCACGCTCCAACACCTGCCCGTGACGCACTCTGGCAACCGCCTCGGGGCCCGGGGCGAGTGCCGCCAGGTGCGCCACCGCGGCGGCTGCGGGCAGCAGCGGCGCGTCCTCCCACGGCCCGGCGTCCTCCACGGAGTAGCTCCCCACCCTGGTGCGGCGCAGCGCCACCAGGTGCGCCCCACCCCCCAGGGCGATGCCGAGGTCGTGGGCCAGGGTGCGGACGTAGGTGCCCGACGAGCACTCCACCAGCGCGCGGTACAGCAGGGGCGAGCCATCGGGCGCCGTCGTGGCGGCCGGTGGCGTTCCGCCGATCCAGGCGTGGACGGCGGGGTCGGCGTCGGATGCGGGCGCTATCTCGAAGCGGTCCAGGCGGATGGGGCGCGGCTTGCGCTCCACCTCTCGGCCCTCCCGGGCCAGCTCGTGCAACCGCTTCCCGTCCACACGGATGGCCGAAACCATGGGCGGCACCTGTTCGAGCTCACCCTCCATCGCCTGGGCGGCGCGTACGACGGCATCGGGGGTGAGGCCCGCCATGTCGAACGTGTCGGTGACCTCGCCGGCGGAGTCCTGGGTGGAGGTGGCGGCCCCGAAGGCGATGGAGGCCTCGTAGGTCTTGGGGAGCCCCACCAGAAAGGTCAGCAGGCGGGTGGCCTTGCCGACGCCGATCAGCAACAGCCCGGTGGCGTCGGGATCGAGGGTTCCGGCGTGGCCGACGGCCGGGGTGTTCAGGCGTCGGCGAAGGCGCCCCACGACATCGTGAGACGTCAGGCCCGCATCCTTGTCCACCAGCATGAACCCGGTGGGCCCATCGCGGCGACGGGACCGTCGGCTCACTCTTCCTCGTCGGAAGCGGCATCGGCCGGTTCGGCGGCCGCCTCGGGTTCGGCCGATGACTTCAGGCCGGCCAGCACCTGCTCGATGCGCAGCCCGGCCTCGATGGACGTGTCCCGCTCGAAGCTGATCTGCGGGGTCTTGCGGGCCCGGATGTTGCGGTTCACCACCTGCTGGAGGGGCCAACGCAGCTCGTCCAGGGCCGCCTCCACCTCGTCGAGGTCGCCCTCCTCGGCGGCCATGAGGGCCGAGTAGTAGACGCGGGCCCGAGCCAGATCGCCGTCCACGTCGGCGCTGGTGATGGTCACCAGGTCGAGCCGCTCGTCCCCGATGCGCTCCAGCTCCTCGGCCACCAACTCGCGAACGGTCTCGCCGATGCGGTCGGTGCGCTGAAATGTCCGCCCGGGCCCGGTGGCCCGTTGGCGCGTCGCTCGTCGTCTGCTCATCGCTCCATCCTCGCGCTTCCGGTACCTCGGGCTTAGTCGGTCTCCAGCCACCAGGTGGCGACGCTGAGGACCTCGAGCTCCGGCCGAGACCACACCAGGCGCTCGGCCGAGTCCAGCAGTTCCTGGCAGCGCCCGGGCGTGGTGGCCACCACCGCCAGGCCCAGGGTGGCCAGCTGCCAGGAGTCCTGATGGTCGACCTCGGCCACCGAGAGCTCCCTGCGGTTGGCCAACCGGTCGAGCACGGGCCGCAGGGCAGCCCGCTTGGCCTTCAGCGACCCGGCGTCGCCCACCCGCAACTCGATGCGGGCCGCCAGCACGTTCAGCTCAGCCATGTGAGGCACCCGGCGCGCTCACCGGCACGCATGCGAACACGGGCCCTAGGTGCGCGGGATCTCCCGCAGCTCGTAGGTCTCGATGATGTCGCCCTCTTTCAGATCCTGGAAGTCCGACAGGCCGATGCCGCACTCGAAGCCCGATGCCACCTCGCGCACGTCGTCCTTGAAACGACGCAGCGACGACACCTCGCCGGTCCAGATGATGGCCCCGTCGCGCAGGAACCGAACCGGCGAACCGCGGGTGATGACACCGTTGAGCACCTGGCAGCCGGCCACCATGCCGGCCTTGGGCACCCGGAAGACCTCCCGAACCTCGGCGTCGCCGGTGACGACCTCCTCGTATTCGGGGGCCAGCATGCCCACCATGGCCGCCTCGATGTCCTCGAGCAGCTTGTAGATCACCTCGTAGGTGCGGATCTCGACGCCCGCCTCGTCGGCCATCTCCCGAATCTTGCGGTCCGGGCGAACGTTGAATCCCAGGATCGTGGCGTTGGAGGCGCCGGCCAACTGCACGTCGCTCTTGGTGATGCCGCCAACGCTGCGCAGCAGCACGGCCACCTTCACCTCGTCGCGCTCCAACTTCTGGAGGCTCTCAGTGACGGCCTCCAGCGAACCGTGGACGTCGGCCTTCACGATCACGTTCAAGGTGGCGGTCTCGCCGGCCTGGATCTCCTTGAAGATGTCCTCCAGCTTGGCGCCGCCGGCCAGGGCCGACGCGTCTCGGCTGCGCTGGATCTCACGCTGCCAGCGCTCACGCGTGGCGCCCACGGCCTTGGCCTTCCGCTCGTCGGGGGCAACCACGAAGTTGTCACCCGACTGGGCGACGTCCGAGAGCCCAAGCACCTGCACGGGAGCGGACGGACCCGCCTCGTCAACCTGCTCGCCGCGGTCGTTGATCAGCGCACGCACCTTGCCGAACGCCGGACCGGCAACCATGGGGTCGCCCACCTTCAGGGTGCCGCGCTGAACCAGCACGGTGGCCACCGGGCCCCGGCCGATGTCCAGGTTGGCCTCCAGCACGACGCCGGTGGCCCGACCCTCGGGCGTCGCCCGCAGATCCTCCACGTCGGCGACCACCAGCAGGTGCTCCAGCAGGTCGTCGATGCCCAGCCCCTGCAGGGCCGAGACCTCGACACACACCGTGTCGCCACCCCAGCCCTCGGGCACCAGGTCGTACTCGGAGAGCTGCTGCATGACCCGGTTGGGGTCGGCCGCCTCGCGGTCGATCTTGTTGATCGCCACCACGATGGGCACCTCGGCCGCCTTTGCGTGGGCGATGGCCTCCATCGTCTGGGGCATCACCCCGTCGTCGGCCGCCACCACCAGCACCACCACATCGGTGGCGTCGGCACCGCGCGCTCGCATGGTGGTGAAGGCCTCGTGGCCAGGGGTATCGAGGAAGGTCAGGGCCCGGCCGTCGTGGTTCACCTGGTAGGCGCCGATGTGCTGGGTGATGCCGCCGGCCTCGCCCTCGACCACGTTGGCATTGCGAATGCGGTCGAGCAGCTTGGTCTTGCCGTGGTCGACGTGGCCCATCACCGTGATCACCGGCGGGCGCTCGGGCAGGTCGTCGTGGTCGCCCTCGTCCTCGGGCACATCGAGCTGGCGCACCAGCTCCACTTCCTGCTCCTCGCCGGGGTCGACGAGGCGCACCTCGGCGCCGATCTCGGCCGCGAACAGCTCGATCATGTCGTCGGACAGGGACTGGGTGGCCGTGACCATCTCGCCCTGCTGCATGAGGAAGCGCACCACGTCGGCGGCGGTGCGGTTCAGCTTGGGGCCAAGATCCTGGGGCGGCGAGAGGCGCTCGACGACGATCTCGCCGTCGGGCACCGCCGCATCCATGGGCGTGTAGCTGGGAGCATCCATGGGCTGGAGCTCTTCGCGATTGCGGCGCCGCCGGCTCTTGCGTCGACGCTGCGGACCGCTCGGACCACCGGGACGGCCGCGTCCGGGAGGACCACCGCCGCCGGGCGGGGGGAAGCCGCCGCCGGGGGGCATGGGGCGGCCCGCACCGCCGGGACCGCCGCCTGCGGGACGTCCGGCCCGAGGACCGGCACCGGGACGGCCGGCGCGCGTCGGCGCCGGCATGCGTCCGCCCATGCCCGGTGGCGGCGGAATGGCCTTGCCGCTGGCCGAGGTTGGCGGTGGCGGAATGGCCTTGCCGGTGCTGCTCACGGGCCCGGACGGGGCGCCGTCCTGACCGGCCGGCGCATCGCCGGCCGCCTCGGGCGGGGCGTCGCTCGACGCAGCTTCGGTGGCGGGCGCCTCGGCATCGGATGTCGCAGAAGCCGTCGCCTCGGATGCCGTCGCTTCGGCGGCGGGCGCCTCGGTGGTTGCCTGCTCGGCAGCCTCGGCTGCGGGCTCTGCCGGCTCGGTGGCCGCCTCGGCCTGCTGTGCTTCGGCCGCAGCCTGCTCGGCGGCCTGGGCCGCTTCGGCGGCTTCGGCCTCCTTGGCCTTTTGCACGTCGTGCAGCTGGTGCCCAGGCGGCGGCGCCACGGCCTTGCCGGTGGCACGCATGGGACGATCCGCCGGCCGCGGCTGAGGCGGCTTGGTGGTGTCTGGTGTCGCAACGGACTGAGCCTCGACGTGCATGGCCCGGGCTCGGTCACGCGAGGAAATGGTGCGACGCGACCCCGGGGGTGGCGGCGGCATCTTGGGCCGAGGGGCGTTGCCACCCGTGGCCGGCTTGGCGCCGCCGGAGTCGAACGGCGCGGTGGGTTCGGCGGGAGGCTCGGCCGGCTCGCTCGCCTTGGCGGCGGGCGCCTCGGGCGTTGGGGCATCCGCGGCCTTGCCGGTGGCCCGCATGGGCTTGGGTCCGCCGGGAGCGGCCTTGCCGGTGGCACGCATGGGCTTGGTGCCCTCCGATGCCGCCTTCTTGGCCGGAGCCTTCTTCTTGGCCGGGCCCTTTTTCGCCGCGGCCTTCTTGGCACCTGCCTTCTTGGCGGGGGCCTTCGGCTCTTCCGGCTGTTCGTCGCGCGTCAGGCCCTCTCGTTCGGCCTTACGCCGGACGCGGTCGGCCTGCGCTTCGATCATGCCCGAGCTGTGGGTCTTGACGCCCACGCCGAGCGATTCGGTGAGCTCCAGGACCTCGTTGTTGGTCATGCCGAGCTCACGGGCCAGTTCAAAGACCCGAATTTTCTTTGCTGCCAAGGTTTTCCCTGTACTTCGCCTGATGTTGGTTGCTGTGCTGATCGCTAGAGATGTGGCCTGCCCCAACGCCGCGGCGTTGGGTGGCCCGAGAGGGCTGGTGTCACCTCACTGGCTGTAACTGCGGGGGTTTCGACGGCGGGCGGTTGGGGGTACCCGTCGACTGCATGGTTGGTGCCACTGGGCTGACGCGCCCGGTTTTGGGCGGACAGCACAGTCTCGCGCGTCGAGCACCCCGGTGCCGAACGCCGAGCAGTTGGGCCTAGTTGGTCTTGTCGGGTTCGTCCGCCTCGTCCTCGGCCGATTCGTCGGCCGCTTCGTCATCGGCTTCGGCGTCGGTGGCCTCGTCAGGGCCGCCACCGTGGTCGGCAGCCGGCTCCGATTCTGCCTCGCCAGCACCGTCGGGCTCGGCCTCACCAGCGTCGCCTGACTCGGCATCCACCCCAGCACCAGCGTCGGCAGGTGGCTCGGCCGAGTCGTCACCGGCAGCTTCTTCACTGGCAGCTTCTTGTCCGGCAGTGTCGTCGTTGGAATCGTCCGCGTCGGGGGCCGCATCGCCGTCGACCGGAGCCGCATCGGCGTCGCCGGCCTCCTCGGCCTCGGCGTTCATCTTGTTCCACTCCTCCAGGCTGATGGGGGCGCTGCCATCGGCCGGTTGCCACATCTGCTGCCCGCTCTCGGCATCCACCACCCATTCGCCGGCGGCGTAGTCGGCGCCTTCCTCCATGCCCCGATAGTCGCCCTGCGCGTCCTCGGTCTCGGAGCGGATGTCGATGCGCAGGCCGGTGAGTCGGTGTGCCAGGCGGGCGTTCTGGCCCTCCTTGCCGATGGCCAGGCTCAGCTGGAAGTCGGGCACGATCACCTCGGCGGTGCCCAGATCATGGTGGATGCGCACCTCGCGCACCCGTGCCGGCTGCAGGGCCTTGGCCACGAACTCGATCTCGTCGTCGCTGAATGGAACGATGTCGATCTTCTCGCCCCGCAGCTCGTTCACCACCTGGCGCACACGGGCCCCACGGGCGCCCACGCAGGCGCCCACCGGGTCGATGTTGGGGTCGTTGGACCACACGGCGATCTTGGTGCGCTGGCCTGGTTCGCGAGCGCACGCCTTGATCTCGACGATGCCGTCCTCGATCTCGGGAACCTCCATCTCGAAGAGGCGCCGGATGAGGCCCGGGTGGGTGCGGCTCACCACGATCTGGGGGCCCTTCACCGTCATACGCACCTCGACGATGTAGGCCTTCACCCGGTCGCCGGCGTGCGCCCGCTCGTGAGGCACCTGCTCGCTCTGGGGCATGAGTGCCTCCACCCGGCCCAGATCCAGCAGGGTGTAGCGGCTGTCGGTCTGCTGCACGATGCCCGTGACGATGCCGCCCTCACGGCCCGCGTACTCCTCGTACTTCATCTCGCGCTCGGTCTCGCGGATGCGCTGGTTCATCACCTGCTTGGCGGCCTGGGCGGCGATGCGGCCCATGTCGCTGGGGGTGACGTCGTAGGGTTCGCCCAGCAGTTCGTAGTCCTCGCCAAGCTCCTGGGCCCATACCCGGATCTCGCCGGTCTCGGCGTCGATCTCGGTCCAGGCAAACTCCTCGGCACCGGGCATCTTCTTGTAGGCCGCGTCGATGGCATCGGCCAGCACGGTCAACAGGGTTTCGGGGGAGATGCCCTTGTGGGCGGCAAGCTCCCGCAACGCTTCCATCATGGCGACGTTCATGGCTCAGCTGTGTCCTGGGTCGGTCGGGGCGGGCCCCGAGGTGGTTGTTGCGTTCTTGGCGGTCTTCTTGGGCTTGGCCTTGCCTTTGCCGGGCTTGGATCCCTTGCCCGGCTTAGGTGCCGGCCCCCACTCAAAGTGGGTGCGGGCCCGGTCGATGTCGGCGTAGGCCACGCTGCGCTCGACGCCATCGGCCGTGCGGATCGTGGCGGTGGTGTCGTCGGCGGCCGCCAACTCGCCGTCGGCCCGACGTTCGCCCGGCGCACCGGGGTGCAGCTTCACCTTGACGGTCTCTCCGATCGCACCCTGGAAGTGATGGGGGCGGCGCAGCCGTCGCTCCAAGCCCGGCGTGGACACCTCGAGGGTGTAGGTGCCGGGGATGGGGTCGTCCTCGTCGAGGTGACGGGAGATCGCCCGGCTGACGGCGGCCACCTGGTCCAGGTTGACGCCGTCGTCGCTCTCCACCATCACCAGCAGGGAGGAGCCGCGGAATTCGGCGTCGTACAACGAGAGGCCGGCCGCGGCAACCACCGGTTCGATGATCTCGGTCAACTTCGTGTCGTCGAGCATCGGCACCTCCCTGTGGTTGTTCTTGCGTCAGTTGTGGAGCGAGCGCCGGGCAAAGAAGTGGCGTGGGCCAACGGCCCACGCCCCACTCGGCGACTCAAGCTGCAACCATGCTAGCCCGCACGGCCGATCGGGTGCCTGACACCGGCCAAACCCGTCACCTACACGCCCCGTCCGCTGTGGAGCCGGGCTCAGGCCGAAACACGAGATCCGCCAGGCGGTTGCTGATCGCTTCCACGCCCCCAAGCGACCCGGTTGCGATGTCGACGACGAGCCGGTACTTGCCATCGTCGGTGGCGCTCAACTCGTGGCCGTTGAAGGCATCAAGGAGGCGGACCGCCACGAGTCCCAAACGCTTGTTGCCGTCCACCAATGCGCGATTGCCCACGACGGACTCCAGGAGCGCAGCCGCCTTGGCGTGAAGGCTCGAGTAGGCATCCTCGCCAAACACCGTCGCTTGCGGACGGGCCAACGCCGACTCCAGGAGGCCAACGTCGCGAACTGCCGGGATGTGGCCAACAGCCGCGGATGCGGCTGCGAGGAGGTCGTCCAGGTCGAGAAAGACAACCCCGTCGTCGGTCATGTGTCGGCAAGTCGCGCCAGCACGGCAGCATCCTCGTTCGCGATTTGGGCCAGTAGCTCGTCTCTTCGAGCCGACGACGCTCGGTGTAGTCGTCGATTGCTTTGAGGGCGACCGCGTGCATCGACGTGCCCTCGCGGGCCGCGCATCACGCAGGGCCCGAGTTTGGTCCTCGCTCAGCCTCAGGGTCATGGCCATATGCCGATGATGCCGCGTCGATACCACCGGCCGAGCCGTTGTCGGCACGGCCCGTTCGGTTGGCCCGTGGGTTCAGGGCACTTGGGTTCCGTCTGGTCGGGTGAGGCGCCAGGTGCCGTTGGGTTGTCGGTGGATGGTGAAGCCTTTCTGTTTCCACCGGTTGTGTTTGCCGCAGAGTGGTGCTGCGTTGTTGGGGTTGGTGGTGCCGCCGGTGGCGTGTTCGTGGAGGTGGTCGACCTCACAGGCGCTGGCTGGGAGCCAGCAGCCGGGCCAGATGCAGGTGGTGTGGGGTGCGGTGGCTGCGGTGCGGGCTGATCCGGTGAAGCGGCGGGCCCGTCCGAGGTCGATGACGACACCTTGGGCGTCGACGATGATGCGGCGGATCTGGGAAACGAGGCTGTTGGCGGCCGCTTCGGTCGGGTCGACATCGGTGCCGTCAGGGGTACGGCACATGAACCCATCGGGGTCGTAGCGGGCCGGCCGGTTCTCGGCCATGGACGCCAACGTTTCTTGGTAGGTGTCGGCGTTCCAGTGGATGTTGTGGACGAACCCGGGTGGGACCGCGCCGGCGGGCGCGGCTGCGGCGTCGCAGAACAGCCGGTGGAGGGCGTCGGCGCGGCGTTGGGCGTCGGTGCGTTCCAGGTCGGCTTTCGAGACGTGCTCACCGAGCCTGGCTTTGGCGGTTTCCCAGTCGGTGCGGAACTCGGCGTCGATGTAGTGGTCGAGGATGTCGCGCATCTCGGCGCCCTGCATCGACCCGAAGTTTCCCGACAGTGTCCAGGTGCCGGCGAGGGGGTCGGGGATCAGTTTGGTGTCGCGGTTGTTGTGTGAGCGTTCCCCGGCGGGTTCGGGGCCGTCTTGGTCGACCAGTCGTGCCCACCGGTAGGCGGTGTTGGCAAACATTTTGGTGTTCAGGCGGTGGGCGTCGTCGAGGAACCGTTGCTGGCGGGTCTCCATGGCCGCTGCGACCCGGGGGTTGGCATGCACCCGGCCGAGGATCCGCATGTGACAGGTGCCAAGCAGGCCGTCCCGCCAGGCGTCCGCGAGTTCGGGGAGGTCCCGACACGTGCTGGCGGTGTGTTCGCGATGCTTGGCTTCGGCTTCGGAGAGTTTGGCGTGGTGGCGGACCATGACCTTGGCCGAGCCGTGTCCGTCGGGGATGTGCAGCCCGGCACGGTCGATGACGCCAACCAGGTCGGAGCGGGCCGCGTCCACGCGGCGGCCGATGCCTTCCAACGCGCGGATCCACGCCTCGGCGTCACGGGCGTCGGCCGGGTCGATACCCGACTCAAACAACGCGGTGATGCCGCGATGGATCTGATCGATGGCGGCCGTCGCAGCCTCCTCAACCACCGTCGCCTGGGGCACCGTCGCCTGAAACGCTGTCGCCTGGGGCACTGTCGAACTCATGTTCCCCATCCTACGAATGAGGTGTGACAACGAAGGTCAACGAGGACACCCCCCGGATTCGCGTCTCCAGAGCGCGCCCCAACTCACGCCGAACCGCGGGCGGAGCTCGGGCAGGGAATCGTCAAGCCAGCGGCTTGACCGTGGTCATCCAGCCATGGGGATCAGCGGCCCGGCCGTACTGGATGTCCAGCAACGCCGCCCGCAACCCCATGGTCACGGGTCCCGGCTCGCCGGTGCCCACGGTGCGGGTCGTGTCGGCGTCGATCAACCGGCCGATGGGCACGATCACCGCCGCCGTGCCGCAGGCAAACACCTCCAGCAGCTCCCCCGACTGGATGCCGGCCCGCACCTCCTCGATGGAGGTGGGCGCCTCGGCCACCTCGTCGATGTCGTCCCAGGCTCCGCCCCGGGCCAGCTCCAGCAACGAGCTGCGCGTCACGCCCTCCAGGATGGTGCCCGTCAGCGGCGGGGTGCTCAGCACCGTCCGCCCGTCTCGCTCCCACACGAACATCACGTTCATGGCGTTCAGCTCTTCGATCCACCGGTGTTCGACCGCGTCCAGCCACAGCACCTGGTCGCCGCCGGCCGCGGCGGCGCGGCCGTGCGCAGCGAATCCGGCGGCGTAGTTGCCGGCGAACTTCACCGCTCCCGTGCCCCCGGGCGTGGCCCGCACGTCGCTCGATTCCACCGCCACGCTGATGGCACCCAGGGTAGGCCCAAAGTATGACGCCACCGGCGAGGCGATCACGGCAAACAGGTACTCGTTTCCCGGCCGCACCGACAGGTGTGCCTCCTCGGCGAACATGAATGGCCGCACGTAGAGCGCCGAGCCGTCGGCGGTGGGCACCCACGCCCGGTCGGCATCAACCAACGCTGCGCACGCCTGCTCGAAGGCCCCGTCGGGAAGCGTCGGCATCGCCATTCTGGTGGCGCTGGTGTTCATCCGCTCGGCGTTGCGGTCGATGCGGAACACCGCAACCGACCCATCGGCCTGCGCGTAGGCCTTGAACGCCTCGAAGATCGACTGGCCGTAGTGCAGCGCGAGGGTTGCCGGGCTCAGCGACAGTGGCCCGAACGGGTGCAGCTCGATGGGCCCCCACTCCCCCGCGCCGTGCTCGGCAGCGGTCCACCGCATGAGCACCATGTGGTCGGTGAAGGCCTCACCGAAGACCGGGGCGTCGAGGATTGCCCGGCGCTCGGCTTCCGGGCGGGGCGAGGGCTGTCCAACACGAACGAGAGGATGCACGTTGCCATCATCGCAGCCCGACCCGGTTGCACCGATCCCCGACCCGACCGGAACCGCCATGGCCCGGGCGGATTGAGCGAGGTGCGGCTACCGCCCCACGAGGAACTCCACGGCATCGCTGAGGACCGCGAGGTGCGCATCGACGTCGGACTCGGTGGTGGTCGGCCCCATCAGGGCCATGTTGTGGAACGGGGTCAGCAGGATCCCTCGATTGAGCAGAAACAGGTGCAGGAAGTCCTCGAGTTCGACGTCGGTCGCGGCCTGTGACTCGGTGCCGTTGCGCGGCGCCGGTCGACCGAATCGATACTCCGAGCGAGCGCCCAGTTGGGCAACCGACCACTGCAGGTCGTGCTCGGCGATGACCCGCTCGACACCCTCCGTGTAGCGGGTGGCCAGCCGAATCATGCCCTCGAACGCCGCCGCGGTCAGCACCTCCTCCAAGGTGGCCCTGGTTGCGGCCAGGCTGAGGGCGTTCCCGGCCAACGTGCCGCCCACCCCGCCGGTGTCGACCAAGTCCAGGTCCGTGCGACCCATCAACCGTTCGGCCACTTGGGGGCACAGTCCATAGGCGCCGATCGGCACCCCGCCACCGATCGCCTTGCCCAGCGTCACGATGTCCGGATCCAGCCCCCAGGCTGCGGTGCATCCGCCCGGGCCTGCGGACAGCGTGTGGGTCTCGTCGATGATGAGCAGGGTGCCGGCCTCCCGGGTGAGCGCCCGAACCCCGTTTAGATAGCCGGGCTCGGGCAGCACGATGCCCATGTTGGTCAGCGCCGGCTCCATCAGCACGGCGGCAACGTCCCCGTGCGCCAGCTCGGCGGCCAAACCGTCCAGGTCGTTGAACTCCACCACCCTGCTGGTCAGCGTCACCTCGCACGGTGCCCCAACGTTCCCCGGACGGGCGACGGCCCCGCCGGGAGCGGTGACGATCAACGACTCGTCGACCGTGCCGTGGTAGCACCAGCTATTCACCAGCACGCGCGGACGGCCGGTCAGCGCACGGCACATCCGCAGCGCCCAGCGGTTGGCGTCGGTTGCGGTCAGCGAGAAGCTCCATGCCCCCACCCCGAACCGTCGGGTGAGCTCTGCGGCGACCGCCTGGGCATCCTCCGTCGGCAACATGACGGTGGCACCGCCCAGGTCGCCAAGACGGCGCCGCACCGCGGCCACCGTCGCCGGCGGCGAGTGGCCCGCCATCGCCCCGGTGTCGCCCAAGCAGAAGTCGATCAGTTCGTGGCCATCGAGGTCGGTCACCCGGGCACCCGAGGCTCGGTCGAGGTACAGCGGAAAGCCACCGGCAGTCTTGGCCATCCAGGTCATCGGCACGCCGGCGAGCAGGTTGGTGGCCGCGGAGGCCGCCTGCGCCGATCGCGGGTTTCGCTCGGCGAACAGCCGCCGCTCGGCCTCCAGGCCCTCGACAATTCGGCTTCGGTCCATCACGTTGTCCCCCATCTCTACCCAGTGCCCTTCCAGACATCCGGCACCAGCTTCTCAGCACACGGGCCGCGACGTGGCAACTCGCGACCAAAGTGGCGCCGAGGCACCACCCAGGCCATTCAGAATCACGAACGATGACTCCGAGGTCCAAGCCAACCGGGCGGACGGCGTCGGCGCGTCCAGTCCGAGCTGGGCGACCTGCGTGCATGGTGACCAGCGCGGGCCCAGGTGTCTTCGCCCAACCAGCTCCATTCACGACGAACGACTGGCCCTCGAGCCGGATTGACCAGGCACTCAGTGCCGGCATGCCGTTGGCCGACCGACGGCGGGGTTCGGTCGGAGCTACGCGGTGACGTCGAAGGCGGCCTTGATCGTCCCGCCCGACCGGTCGCGAGCGGCTTCGAACGCATCCTCTGCCCCATCCAACGGGAACCGATGGGTCAGCATCGTTGCGGCAATCGAGGGCTCAGCCGCCAGCATCTGCGCCGCCCACCGGAAGTCGCTTTCCCCGCCCCGATTGCAGTACATCATCGAGGGGATGATCTCGACCTCGCTGATGCACAGCCCGACGTCGATGGTGGCCGGCTCCCACAGCGAGCCCACCAGGCCCACCCTGCCCTCGGGGCGGCACGCACCAATCGACGCCGCCAACGAACCGGAGGTTCCGACCGCGTCGAACACCACGTCGTAGTTGTCGGACAGCCCGACCGCGCCCCCGAGCCGCTCAACCGCCGCCCGCTGGTGGTCGTGGCGAGCCTCCACCTCGACACCGATGCCCTCGGCGCGGCAGGCCGCCGCCAGCGCCAGCCCCACCGGCCCGGCTCCGACGATGGCCACCCGGTCGCCCGACGCGGCCCGGGCGCGATGGAGGCCATGCACCGCCACCGCAAGCGGCTCGACGACCGAGGCGGTCGCCACATCCACGCCGGAGGGCAGCGGATGGATGCACTCGGCGGGTACCAACAGCTGCTCGGCCATGCCACCGTCGGCAAAGATCCCGTAGGCCACCAGCGAGTCGCAGTGGTTGCCTAGGCCGCCCAGGCAGTTGCGGCAGTGCCCACAGCGCCCGATGGGCTCCACCACCACCGCCGTTCCGTCTGGGGTCCTTCCGGCCACCTCATGGCCGAGAATCCGGCCCTCGGCCAGGCCCCCATCGATGAGGTGGAGATCCGATCCGCAGATGCTCGCCGACACCACGTCGACCAGCACCCCCTCCCCCGTGGGTGCGGGCGCATCGACCAACGTTGCCGCTCCATCAACGATGCGGACGGCCTTCATCGACGAGTTCCTTGGCTGACGGCGACCATGAGGTCACCGCTACGACTGGACAGGGCGTGGGCCATGGGGGAGGTCTACCACCCGATGAGCCACGTCGGGTCGGGCGGCTACTGATTCCGGAAGGCGGTGTCGACCTGATGGTCGAGGTCGGGCCAGGCGACCGCTCCGTCGGCCTCGACCACCAACCGGCTCAGCGTGCCGCTGAATTCCACGGTGGGGTCGTAGCCGTCGCACACCGGCAAGGGTCGACCGACGCCGGCGAGCAGCGACGCCGAGGAGTTGGGGGTCCACAAACCCGGCCATTCGTGGGGTAGCCGCCCGGTGTCCAGGGTGGTGCCGTCGGCCACGGCCGCCAACGCCACCCCACCCTCGTCGTCGGGTCGCCCGACCACCTGCAGCGTCGTGGCCCCCGCCGGCACGGGCACCGCAAGCTCGGTGACGTACTCGCTCACGAAGCTGACCACGAACCGCAGCCACCCACCGCCTGCGTGCCACACCCAGCCGCCGTTGTAGTCGCCCTGCTCGGCCAGCACTCCGTCGGCCTCTGCTGCGATGGCTTCGGCGAGGTGGGCCGTGATGGTGAACCCATTGCACAGCGTTGGGGTGTTGTCCTCGAAGACACGCTCGCCGGGCCGCAGCTCCACGCGCGTGGCGCCGGTCGGCCACGGGAGCAACAGATGGGCCAGGCGATCGAACACCCCGTCGCTCAGTGGCAACACCTCGTTGCGCTCGGCCTCGGCGTACCACCGGGCAATGAGGCGGTCCCGGATCTCGGGGTGTTCGTCGCCGACGTCGTGGTTCTCGGCGGTGTCGGTCCGGGTGTCGAACAGGTGCCAGTGGTCGCTGGCGAAGTCCGAGCTGCCGGCGATCAGATCGCGCTCGGCGTGAGTCAGCTGGTTGACGTGGTTGGTGACCACCTTCCAACCGTCGGCGTACATGGCCCGGCTCCCCCAGCACTCGTAGTACTGGGCGGTGCGTGGATCGGGGGCGTCGGCGGCATCCAGCAGCGGGCGCAGGGTCACGCCATCGAGGCTCATCTGATTGGTGCCGTTGAGCTGCTCGGGTGCGTCGATGCCGAGCAGGTCCAGCAACGTCGGCAGCACGTCGATGGCGTGGCAGTACTGGTGGCGGATCTCGCCGGCACCCGCGAGGCCGGCCGGCCACGAGATGACCAGCGGGTCGCGCACGCCTCCCTCGAACGTGTAGCGCTTGAAACGACGGACCGGTGTGTTGCCGGCCTCGGCCCAGCCCCACGGGTAGTGGTTGTAGGTGCGGTGCCCACCAAGCTCGTCGATCAGGGCAAGGTTCAGCTCTGGATCCTCGTCGCGACCCTGGGCGAATCGGAACTCGCTGACCGAACCATGCGGCCCGGCCTCTCCCGAGGCGCCGTTGTCGGAGACCACCACCACGATGGTGTTCTCCCGCTCGCCCAGCTGGTCGAGCGAGGCCATGACCCGGCCGATCTGAGCGTCGGAGTGGGTCAGGAAGCCGGCGTAGACCTCCATCATACGGGCCGCGACGCGGCGCTGGTCCGGGTCCAGGTCGTCCCAGTTGGGCACATGGGGGGACGGCAGCGGCAGCTCCGTTCCCGGCTGGACGATGCCCAGGTTGATCTGACGGCGCAGGGCCGCCGTGCGCCACGTGTCCCATCCGCCATCAAAGCGGCCGGCGTAGGCGTCGCTCCAGTGGGGGGTGACGTGGTGGGGTGCGTGGCCGGCGCCGAGGGCAAGCCACACCAGGAATGGACGGTCGGGCTGGTTTCGCCGCAGCTCGCGCACCCGGGCGATGGTCTCGTCGGCGAGGTCCTCGCTCAGGTGGTAGCCCTCCTCGGGGGTGCGAGGTGGGTCGACGTAGGTGTTGTCGCGCACCAACTCCGGCGCCCAGTGGTTCGCGTCGCCGCCAAGGAACCCGTAGTAGCGCTCGAAGCCCTTCCCGAGCGGCCAGTTCTCGAACGGGCCCGAGGGCGAGCGCTGGTCGCGTGGGGTCAGGTGCCATTTGCCGACCGCGAACGTGGCGTAACCCTCGGCCTTCAGGATCTCGGCCAGCGTGCCGGCCTCGGCAGGGATGCGTGCGGTGTAGCCGGGGAAGTTCATGGGCAGGTCGGGCAGCATGCCGACCCCGACCCGGTGGTGGTTGCGGCCGGTCAGCAGGCACGCACGGGTGGGCGAGCACACCGCAGTGGTGTGGAAGTTGGTGAGGCGGATCCCGTGGTCCGCCAGGCCGTCGATCGCCGGAGTGGCGATGTCCGAGCCATAACAGCCGAGCTGCGCGAAGCCGACGTCATCGAGCACGACCACCACCACGTTGGGCACACCAGCACGATACGGGGGCGTTGCTGGGGCCGAGGTCGACTCGGCGGCGGTCAACCCGACCGTCACCCGGTCACCTTCCCGGCTCCGGACGACCGAGATTCATCGTGCACAACGCGCCCCCACGGCTTGGTCATCGACCACTCATCCAGCTTTGCCGAGCGACAACGTACCTGCTGTGGTTCGCCAGGACCTGTGCGATCACTCGGACCGGTGGCAGACCCGTGTGCCACGATTCACTCAGCCCCTTCGCCGAGGAATCGCTGCACGGGCACCTGCGACATGGCAAGGTTCAGAGTCCCTGCATCGGGAGAATTGAGGGGGAAGTATGGAACGGTTCTGGCGCGCCAGCGGGATACAGCTGGGCAAATACTGGTGGGCGGTTCTCGGGGCCATGCTCGCCATCACCGCATTGCTCGGGCTCGGACTGCCCAAGCTCGAGTTCGCCACCGGCCAGGACAGCTACCTCAACGACGACTCCCAGATCGCCATCGACAACGTGCGCTATCAGGAGAACTTCGGTGGCGAGACCGCCATCCTGTTGTTCCAGGCTCAAGAGGGCCACGACATCACCGAGCTCTTCCAGGGGGAGAACCTCGAGGAGATGCGCCGCCTGGAGGCCGAGCTGCGGGAGATTCCCGAGGTGTATGCGGTGCTTGCTCCGCTGACCGCGGTGCAGTACTCCGAGGCGATCGTCACCGAAGGGGTGGGCACCAACGCGCTGCTCTCGGCCGCCGAACGCGATCCGGATCCCGAGGCCCAGGAGATCCGCCAGGCCGACATCTCCACCACCCTGGCACGGCTGACCGCAGTGGACACCCAGGAGATGCCCGATCCTGATTGGGTCAACTTCCTGCTGTTCGACAACACCGGCTTCGAAGCCGGCGACGACGGAGTGGTTCCGCCGGCGGACGGGGACCGAAGCGTTCGGGGCTCGCTGCGATCGACCTTCCCGAACCTGCAGACCGCTGTAGGCGGTGTGGTCATCGAGGGCAACGCCGATCTCGACACGCTCTCGAGCGTCACCGAACAGACCCTCGACATCGTCTCCGACGCCGAGTTCGAGGGATTCGACGTGATCACCACGGGCTCCCCGGTGTTCCTCAAGGACATCAACGACTACCTGCAGGGCGGCATGCTCAAACTCGGCGCCGCCGCGTTGGCGATCATGGCCGTGATCCTGTTGCTGATGTTCCGGGTGCGCTGGCGCCTGCTGCCCCTGTTGAGCGTGCTCGTCGGCGTGGTTTGGGCGTTCTCGATCCTGGGTCTGATCAACGTCGACCTGTCGCTGGTCACCATCTCGGGCCTCCCGATCCTGATCGGCCTCGGCATCGACTTTGCGATCCAGATCCAGAACCGCGTGGAGGAGGAGGTGGTGCTCGCCAAGACGGACCACCCCATGTCGCAGTCGGTCGCCAACCTGGCGCCGGCGTTGATCGTGGCGACGATCGCCGGGGTGCTCGCCTTCCTGGCGCTGCTGATCTCCCAGGTGCCGATGATCCGCGACTTCGGCGTGATGCTGGCGATTGGCGTGGTGGCGCTGGTGACGGTGGGCATCGTGTTGCCCACCTCGGTGCTGGGGATCAGGGAGTGGAAGCGGCCCACCAAGGAACGGGCCACATCCATCCCCGAACGGATCGTCGTGTGGCTGGGCGGGCTTCCCGCCGCCTCGGCGGTGCCGCTGCTGCTGGCGTCGGTGGTGCTGTTCGTCGCCGGCGTGGCGTTCGAGGGCAGCATCCGAATCGAATCCGATCCCGTGCGGTGGATCGATCAGTCGAGCCAGACCGTGAAGGACGTCGACACCCTCGGCGAGGCCACCGGCTTCTCCTCCAACCTCGGCGTGCTGGTGAGCTCCAACAACGTGCTCTCCCAGCCCGTGACCGATGTGGTGTTCGAATTCAGCGAGGACGCCGAATCGACCGACGATGTCGTGGCCTCATCGAGCGTCCAGAACACGATCGCCAAGATCATCAACATCCCGGGCGCAACTCCGCTGGCTCCCACGTCCGACGACCTGGTGGCAGCGGCTGAGGTCATGCCACCGGATATCGAGGCGCTGCTGCTGAGCGGCGACCGGACCGCCACCCAGGTCAACCTCCGCCTCGCTCCCGCCAGCCTCGAGGAACGCGCCGTGCTGGTGGAACACCTCGAGGACGACCTGAACGAACGCATCGAGGCCCTCGGCCTGCCGGAGGACTCGATCCTGCTCACCGGGCTTCAGGACGATGAACCGCCCATCCGGGCCATCCCGTCCGGACTGGCCGTGGTCGGTGTCGGCCTGCTGGAAAACCTGTCGGCGAACCGCGCCATCCTCACCTACCTGGGCCTGGCGCTGGTGGCCATGTGGCTGCTGGTTCGCCACCGCAGCCCGGCCCGCGCGCTGCTCACCATGATCCCGATCGGGCTGGCAGTCGGGACCTCCACCGCCATCGTGGGGGCGGTTGGGCTCACCCTCTCACCGCTCACGACGGTGTCGGGCCCGCTGGTGATCGCCACCTGCACCGAGTTCTCGGTGCTGATCATGGCCAGGTTCCTCGAGGAGCGACAGCGCGGCCTCCAACCGGCCGAAGCCTCGGACCAGGCCGCCCGGCGCACCGGACGCGCCTTCTTCATCTCGGCGCTGACCACCATCGGCGGTTTCGCAGTCCTCATCAGCTCCCCCCTGCCGCTGTTGCGCGACTTCGGGATCATCGTGACCCTCAACGTCGCCATCGCGCTCCTTGCCGCCCTGGTCGCCATGCCTCCGATCCTGCAATGGGCCGATGCCAAGGGCTTCCTCGACACGGGGGAGAACGCACCGGAGCGCGCGGTGGTGCTCGCCTCGAAGCCAACGGGAGCCCGCCTGGGGGTGTGGATCGGCAGCGTCGTGGTCGTCGGCGCAACGGTGGTGGGCCTGTTCCTCGCCGCCGACAGCACGTCCGGGGACACCACGCAGATCAGCTTCGAGGCTCAAGAACTGCCGACCACCACGACCGCCGCCGAGGGCGAGGGCGAGCCCGCGGGCGACGTGGATACCGATCCGGCCAACTACGGCACCGAACGTCCGACCGACCTGGTCGGCGGCACCCTCTTCGACGCGCTGACCGCCCAGGATGCGGCGCCCAACGCTGCGGTCTGCACGGGCGAGGTGCTGCTGTCGAGGGTGACCCAGGAGGAGCTGATCTCCCTGGGCATCGCCGAGTTCACCGACGAGGCGCTCGAGCCGGTGATCCAGGCCGCTCAGGACTGCGGCATTGACCAGGAGACCATCGACGCCACCGTCGCCGCCGGCCTGCCGGGCTGACCGGGGCTCCACCCTCACGGTCCGTGGCCGACACCCGGGGTCGGTGGTGACGACGTGGCACCATGATGCGACAGCCGACGAGCACTGAGGAAGCGATGCCGGACCACCCCGCCGAGAAGCTCGGCAACGATCCTGTCTGGGTGGGCTCGGACGATGCCCTCGGCGATCTCGACGCGGTTGGGGTTGCCGAGAGCATCGCGTCGGGCCACATCTCCGCCTCGGAAGCGGTGGATGCCGCCATCGAACGCGCCGAGCGGGCGGAGCCGCTGATCGCAGCCTTCGCAACAACCGACTTCGACCGGGCCCGGCTGCGTGCGCGCGGGCAGGTTGCGGGGCGATTCGGCGGGTTGCCCACCGCCATCAAGGACCAGACTGCGGTGGCAGGGCTGCCCCTCGGGTTCGGATCGCGGGCGCTCGATGGTGCGGAGCCATCCGCATCGTCGTCACCGATCACGGAGATCTTCGAAGCGGTGGGGACGGTGAGCCTCGGCACCACCACCCTGCCCGAGTTCGGCCTGACGTCCTCGTCGGACTTTCACCACGGACCACCCACTCGCAACCCGTGGAACCGCAACCACATCGCTGGCGGCTCCTCAAGCGGCGCGGCCGCGCTCGTCGCCGCCGGAGTGCTTCCGATGGCGCACGGGGGCGACGGTGGCGGCTCGATTCGCATTCCTGCCGCAGCGTGTGGTCTGGTCGGCCTCAAGCCGAGTCGAGGCCGTCTTCCCCATGAGAACGATGTCGCCCCGCTGCCGGTGAAGATCTCTGCCTACGGTGTGCTCTCCCGCAGCGTTGCCGACCAGTGCGCGTTCCTGGCGGCGGCGGAGCAGCACTTCCCCCAACCTGCGCTGACGCCGGTCGGCCTCGTTGACCGCCCACTCGACCGGCCGCTGCGCATCGGGGTGTTGACCTCGAGTCCGGTGAACAGGAACCCCTCGGCGTCGGTCGTGGAAGCGGTCGACGACACTGCCTCGTTGCTGGAGGAGCTTGGTCACCACGTGGCCCACATCGACGAGTCAGACCAGGCGATCACCACGGGTTTTGGCGATGACTTCGTACTGTACTGGGCCTTCCTGGCCGGCGCCCTGGCCCTGGGCGGCAAGAAGCTCATCAACCCCGCGTTCGACTCGTCGAAGCTGACGTCATTCACCCGGGGCTTGGCCGACCACGCACGTCGGAATGTCCATCGCGTTCCCGGTGCGATCCGGCGGCTCAAGGCGGTGCCCGAGCTCTACCACCAGCAGTTTGGGGCGTGCGATGTGGTGCTCTCCCCAACCGTGTCCGACCCAGCACCGACCTTGGCCCACCTCGGCAAGGACCTCGACTATCAGGCTCACATGGACCGCTTGATGCAGTGGGCCGCCTACACCCCGCTCCACAACGTCGTCGGCGCACCGGGCATCAACCTTCCTGTCGGGCTCGACACCGCCGTCCAACTGCCCGTGGGGGTCCACTTCGCCGCGCGGGTCGGGCAGGAACGTCTCGTGTTGGAACTCGCACTCCAGGTTGAGCAGGCTCGCAGCTTCCCCAGGCTCTCCGACTTCGCCTGAGGAGGACTCCTCGTCGGATGTTCGGGCCGAACCGACATCGATCTACAGCGAGCGTGCAACCGTGCAACCCAACAACAGCGCAGCCCAACAACAGCGCAGCGGTCAGCCCCGCACCCGATAGGCAACGTGCATCGCGCCGTTGCGGAAGCGCCGCTCGTCGATGAGTTCGAGCTGCAAGCGCAGATCGGTCGGGAGTGCCGGCCGGCCCGCGCCGAGCGCAACGGGTGAGAGCACCAGCCTGATCTCGTCGACGACCCCAGCATGCAACGCATGCGCGGCGAGACCCGGCCCACCCACCAGCAGATCGTCGGGCGATGCCTGCTTCACGGCCCGGACGTGGTCGGCGTCGAACGCCGACACGACGCGCGTCCGCGCCGTCACCGGCTCGGTGAGGGTGGTGGAGTAGACGAGCTTGTCCGAGTCCCGCCATGCGGCGGCAAAGTCCGCCAGGACCTCCGACTCCTCGGCGAAGGACGGGTCCGTCTCCCATACGGCCATCGTCTCGTACATGCGGCGACCCAGCAGCTGGGTACCGACGCCGCGCATCATGTCGTTGTAGAACTCGTGCACGTCGTCGTCGGGAACCGACCAGTCGAACGAGCCACTGGCATCCTCGGTGAAGCCGTCCAACGAGGTGTTGATTGCGTAGATGAGCTTGCCCATCGTTCCTCCAAGGGAGTGAAGTCGGCGGCTCGTAACCGCGCCAGCCGCTCACGCATTGTTGTCGCGTCCGGTCTCGTGCGTTCGTCCGCCAGCGCGCAGTTCGTTCGACAACGGCACCATCGCCGTTCCGATTCCAGCCCTCCGGAGTTGAGCCCGGGCTAGCGTTCCCGGGTGGACCGCCCGACCCTGCGCCGGCTCGCAGCACTCGCGGCCCTCTCCGTGCTGACTGTCGGCGCTGCCTGCAGCGGCGACGGAGGTGAGCGCAGCGCCGCTCCTTCTTCCTCGACGACGTCTCGCCCGGCCGGGACGACCTACGAGGTGCCGACGATGCACCCGAGCGACTGGGGTGCACCCGCCGTGGCACTCCCCGACGCGCCCCGCCCCTACGGACCCAGTCCCGAGGCGACCGCAGATCCAGCGTTCTACGACGCCGGCACGCTCGACGCCGACGTCGTGACCACCGCCGAGCCGGGCACCGTGCTGAGAGCGGAGCCAGTGGACCTGACGGGCCCGCTCAAGGAGGCTCTCGGTTGGCGGGTCCTCTACCGGTCGACCACCGCTTCGGGCTCCCCCGCCGTCGTCAGCGGGATGCTGCTGGCGCCGGAAGGCCCGGCTCCTTCCGGGGGTCGCGCCGTGGCGGCGTGGGCTCACGGAACCACGGGCGTCGCGGATCGATGCGCGCCAAGCGCCACCGGCAACCTCTTCTATGACGACTACGGAGCCGAGGGCCGGCGGCTGCTGGACCAAGGGTTCGTCGTGGCGGCCACCGACAACCACGGCCTCGGGACGCCCGGGGTGCACAGCTACCACGTCAGCGACGAGCTGGCGCTCGCAACGATCGACTCGGTCTCGGCGGCCCACCGCTTCGACGAGGTGGGTCCCCTCACGCCGTCGTGGGTGGTGGTGGGTCATTCCGAAGGCGGCCTGGCGGCGTTGGCCGCCGACCAGCGTGCCGATGAGGGGCTCCCCCAACTCAGCTATCTGGGCGCGGTGATCGCCGCACCGTCGGCGCAGCTCGGCCCGGTGGCTTCGGCCATGTTCGCCGTCCCAGAGGGGCGGGGCTACGGGGCGCTCCTCTTGGAGGCCGCGGCGGAACTCGACCCGCAGCTCGATCCGGCGGTGGCGCTCACGCCGGCCGCTGCGGCGCGGGAGGCGCTGCTCACCCACGGCTGCTGGGAGGAGGCGGTCCCCGGGTTCGACGACCTCGCCGCAGCCGGGATGCTCGCAAGCCCCGAGGTGGGCGAGCGCCTCGGAGCGGTGCTCAGGGAGTGTTGCGCCTCGGATGCCGCGGCCGCCCTCGGCCCATTGCTCGTCGTGCACGGCGAAGCCGACGAGGCGCTGCCTCTCCAACTCTCCACGGAGTTGGTCCGAGAACTCTGTGCCGAGGGCGTTCCGGTGGAGTATCGGACCTACCCCGACGCTGGTCACGACGCAGTGCTGGCCGCGTCAGCCGCCGACGCCGCCCGTTGGCTCGCAGACAGGCTGGCCAACGACGACGACCCTCCTTCGAACTGCGAGGACGCTCCAAACGAGTTCTCGGCCCGCTCAGGATGACCCACAGCGTCCCCGCTACCTTCGGGGGATGAGCCCGACGAGCTATCGGGGCAAGGCTCCGCGCCCATGCCTCCGGGAAACCCGCAGGCATGCCCGGAGGGGGTCAGAAGCTCGATGCACGGTCGCCGTCGAGAAGGTGAGCGTTTGAGGCCACGGATCCCCGCATCGGCTGCACATGTACGACGCCCTCATCAGTGATGTCAACCACGACGGCGACGGCGACGGCTGCGCCGGAGCCAACGACGATGTGATTGCCCGGAACGATGAGCGAAGGGTCGGGCGCCTCATCGAGGAACGCCCAAGGCAGGCCCGTCTCATCCATCGTGTTGAGGTCGATTCTCAGGTCAACTTGGGTTGCGGTTGTCATGTTTGCTCACCTCCTGGTCAGCCCTCTTCATGGTAAGGGTTGCGTCGTTTCCCGTGGTCCGCGATGCGCAACTTCGACAGTCCGACATCTAGATCGCCGGTAAAGAGATTGTGACGTGTGGGCGGCGGAACGTCGGCACGATCACGAGGTCCTGCGCTAGCAATGCTGACGGACGGTACGGCAGGAGTACTGGAAACCGTTCGAGCTGATCTGCCGCAAGGTCTTCGATATCGGACTCGTTCCGAGCGTAGAAACCTGAAAGGCCCCATCTCCGCCAATCCGGATAGCGACGACGGAACGCCTCGGCTTGAGCACGCGTCGATCCTCCAATTCGGTCGTCACCGCGAACCACGACAACAGCATCGGCTGGCAGGGGCGCTCGACGAATCCTTGGTAGTCGCTCGCTCATGTAGCGAGTGTCTCATTCGGCTGTGACATTGAGCATCGCCCACGATGCCAAAGACCCGTCCCGCCACCCTCGGCACGAACGCCCGGAACCTCGCTGGGTTTCGGGCCTTCTGGTGGGTGGCGGGGGCAGGATTCGAACCTGCCACCTTCGGGTGATGGCCCCGCGGAGCGATCCCGCTCAGGCGTCGACGTAGTTGGCCAGGTGCTCGCCGGTGAGGGTCGAGCGGGCGGCGACCAGGTCGGCGGGCGTCCCCTCGAACACCACCCTGCCACCGTCGTGGCCGGCGCCGGGACCGAGGTCGATGATCCAGTCGGCGTGGGCCATGACCGCCTGGTGGTGCTCGATGACGATCACCGACTTGCCGGCATCCACCAGTCGATCGAGTAGGCCCAGCAGGTGCTCGACATCGGCGAGGTGGAGGCCCGTCGTGGGCTCGTCCAGCACGAAGACACCGCCCTTCGTGCCCATGTGCGTGGCCAGCTTCAGGCGCTGCCGCTCGCCGCCCGACAGGGTGGGCAGCGGCTGGCCTAACTTGAGATAGCCGAGCCCAACATCGACGAGCCGGGCGAGGATCTTGTGTGCGGCCGCCGTCTTGGCCTCACCGCCTCCAAAGAACGCATCGGCCTCGGCCACCGACATCTCCAGCACCTCGGCGATGTTCTTGCCGCCGAGGGTGTACTCCAACACCTCGGGCTGGAACCGCTTGCCGTCGCAGTCCTCACACGGCGTGGCCACCCCCGCCATCATGGCCAGGTCGGTGTAGATCACCCCGGCGCCGTTGCAGGTGGGGCACGCACCGTCGGAGTTGGCGCTGAACATCCCCGGCTTCACGCCGTTGGCCGTGGCGAACGCCTTGCGGATGGGGTCGAGCAGCTTGGTGTAGGTCGCCGGGTTGCTACGGCGCGACCCCTTGATGGCACCTTGGTCGACCTCGACCACCCCGTCCCGGCCGGCGACCGAGCCACCGATCAGCGAACTCTTGCCCGAGCCCGCCACCCCGGTGACCACCACGAGCACCCCGAGGGGGATGTCGACGTCGACGTTCTGCAGGTTGTGCGCGTTGGCGCCTCGCACCTCAAGGGCCCCGGCCGGCTCCCGCACCGACGGCTTCAGCGACGCCCGGTCGTCGAGGTGCTGCCCGGTGAGGGTGCCGCTGGCTCGCAGCGCCTCCACGGTGCCCTCGAACACCACCTCACCGCCCTCGGAACCCGCACGCGGGCCCAGGTCGATGACGTGTTCGGCGATGGCGATCACCTCCGGCTTGTGCTCCACAACCAGCACCGTGTTGCCCTTGTCTCGCAACCTCAGCAACAGGTCGTTCATCCGGGCGATGTCGTGGGGATGCAGGCCGATGGTGGGCTCGTCGAACACGTAGGTGACGTCGGTGAGCGACGACCCGAGGTGGCGAATCATCTTGGTGCGCTGGGCCTCGCCGCCCGACAGGGTTCCCGACGACCTGTCGAGGCTGAGGTAGCCCAGCCCGATCTCGACGAACGGGTCGAGCGTGTCGCCAAGGGTGTCGAGCAGCGGGGCGATGGATGGCTCGTTCAGGTCGCGGACCCACGCAGCGAGGTCGCTGATCTGCATGGCGCAGGCATCGGCGATGTTGATGCCGGCGACCTTCGACGATCGGGCACCCTCGCTCAGGCGGGTGCCGTCGCACTCGGGGCAGGCGGTGAAGGTAACCACTCGCTCCACGAACCGGCGGATGTGGGGCTGCATGGCGTCGACGTCCTTGGAGAGCATCGACTTCTGGATCTTCGGTATCAGCCCCTCGTAGGTGAGGTTGATGCCGTCGACCTTGATCTTGGTGGGCTCCCGGTAGAGGAGGTCGTTCAGCTCCTTCTTGGTGAACTTGCCGATGGGCTTGTCCATGTCGAAGTAGCCGGAGCCGCCGAAGATCCGTCCGTACCAGCCGTCCATGCTGTAGCCGGGGACGCTCAGCGCGCCGCCGGAGAGCGACTTGGTGTCGTCGTAGAGCTGCGACAGGTCGAAGTCGGTGACGTTGCCCGTGCCTTCGCACCGCGGGCACATGCCACCGGTGATCGTGAAGGACCGCTTCTCGGTTTTTGTGGTGCCGCCTCGCTGCACCTTGACGGCGCCGGCGCCCGACACCGAGGGCACGTTGAACGAGTACGCCTTCGGCGAGCCGATGTGCGGGTCTCCGAGCCGGCTGAACACGATGCGCAACATGGCGTTGGCATCGGTGACGGTTCCCACGGTGGAACGGGGGTTGGCGCCCAGCCGCTCCTGGTCGACGATGATCGCGGTCGTCAGCCCATCCAACACGTCGACATCCGGGCGGGCCAGGGTGGGCATGAACCCCTGGACAAAGGCGCTATAGGTCTCGTTGATCATCCGCTGGGACTCGGCGGCGATGGTGCCGAACACCAGCGAACTCTTGCCCGAGCCGGAGACGCCGGTGAACACCGTCAGGCGGCGCTTGGGGACCTCGACGCTGACGTCACGGAGGTTGTTCACCCGCGCGCCCCGCACGCGGATCAGGTCGTGGCTGTCGGCAACATGGGGAGCCCCAGCCGGCGCGTCGGTCGTTGTGGCACTCCTCATGGTGACTCCATCGGGGAGACGATAGCGATCGACCAAAAACCGTCGTGGTCAGTTCCGGGAAGCGCCGCTCAGTCCTCTGGAAGCTCTGCGAACGCCCGCTTGGTGTCCTTGTACCAGCCCATCCCCTTGATGGGGTGCTTCCAGCGACCCTTCATCGCCTTCAGGGCGCTCTGGTGCGTCTCGTCGCCGGCGGCGACCGCCTCCTTGAGGTGCTTGTCCTGAGCGTTGATCACGTCGTCGGCCGTTTCGCCCCGCAACTCAAGGTCGCACGGTCCGCCGAGTTGCTTGCAGGTCATGGTCTTCACGGGTTGGTTCTCTGCTTTCCGGGTTGAGGTGGTTGGGTGGTCAGGACTGCGCGATGCGGACCAGGTTGCCGGACGGGTCGCGCACCGCGCAGTCTCGGACGCCCCAGAACTGATCGGTTGGTTCTTCGAGCACCTCGGCGCCCGAGGCGACGACGGTCTCGAAGGTGGCATCGAGATCATCCGCGTTGAAGATGGCGGCCTGCATCGAACCCTTCGTCACCAACGCCAACAGCGCGTCGCCCTCCGCCTGCGAGCGGCCGCCGTGGGGTTGGAACAACACGATGTCGACGTCCTGGCCCGGCGCGCCGACCGTGACCCAGCGAAAGCCATCGTTCTCCACGTCCTGGCGGACTTCGAGGCCGAGCGCATCGCGATAGAAGGCAAGGGCCTGCTCGGGGTCGTGCACGGGGATGAACATCTTCGACACGGAGACTGTCATGGCGAAACCGTAAGCCCTCTGCGCTGTGGGCGCTTCTTCGATCCTGCTCGACCTGGCCGTGTGTCGACGGCGCTCAGGCCGACGCCTTGGTCCGCCGGGGTCGCGTGGCGACCTTGCTCACGCACGGCGGAACCGCCTTGAGGCCCGCGTGGTCGCGCGCCCGGTAGTGCGAGGGCGTCTCCCCGACGATCTCGGCGAAGCTGGCGCTGAACGAACCCAACGACGTGCAGCCCACCAGGACGCACGTGTCGGTGACCGACTGCCCCTGGCGCAGCAGCGCCTTTGCCCGCTCGATGCGGCGGGTCATGAGATAGGAGTAGGGAGTCTCGCCGTAGGCGGCACGGAACTTGCGGGAGAAGTGCGCGGTGGACATCAGGGCAGCGCTTGCCATGGCGGGAACGTTGAGCGGCTGCGCATACTCCCGGTCGATGAAATCCCGCGCCCGACGCAGGTGCGCAAGGTCGGCGAGCTCGTCCTCCGTCATGCCCGCGACGCTATCCAACCAGCGCAACGGCACGTCGACGCAGGTGCACCGAGACATCTCGGAAGCAGCTGGCGATCAAGTGCGGCCACGCGCCGCCGCGACGGCACCCAGCGGCTGAGACGGCGGGGCCTCCTGCAACGGGCGGTACGAGTGAGAACCGGTTGAACCCTTCTCCGCGACAGATGAGCTATGCGACGCATTGGTCTCCTGGTCCTGGGCTCCGTTGCCTTGTCCGCGGGCATTCACGCAGCACCGGGGCACCCTCCCGGATCGACGACCACCACAAGCGCGCCAACAACGACCGAACCAACCACGACGACCACAACGGCCCCGCCGCCGCCGACCACCATCAAACTGGCGGCGGGCACCGACCACACCTGCGGCCTGCGCTCCGATGGTGTGGCCAAGTGTTGGGGCGGCAACGGGGCCGGCCAACTTGGTGCCGGAGCGGGCTCGCCACCGACGGCCGTTGCGGCCACCGGGCTGGCCGACGTCCGGGCGATCAGCGCCGGGAACCTGCATACCTGTGCGTTTCGGGCCTCCGGCGGGCTGGCCTGCTGGGGCTCCAACTTCGCGGGGCGACTCGGCGACGGCACCACCTCCAACCGAAGTACCCCAACGAACGTCGTGGGGCTTGCACCGGCGCGGTCCATCGGTGGGGCTTCGAGCCGGACCTGCGCTGCGCTCACCGACGGCACCGTGCGGTGCTGGGGAACCGGCGAGCTGGGTGACGGGTTCTCGTACTCCGGCTTCCAGCCGCCCACCCCGGTCACTGGGCTCACGGACGCAACGGCGGTTGAGCTTGGTGCGTCGTGGGCGTGTGCACTCCGGGCGGCTGGCGGTGCGTCGTGCTGGGGTACCAATGCCAACGGCCAGCTGGGAGACGGCACCACCACGCAGCGCACGATCCCTGCCGACGTCATCGACCTACCATGAGAACAACGCAACGCGCTGGAGCATGATGGATGCCAAGCAACTGCCGGGGCCGGGACGCATCGAGCAGGTCGGAACGCTGCGACGCCTGCTGGCCGACCCGGTGCCGGTATTGGACGAGCTCAGTGCCACCTGGGGGCCGATGACTGGTCTTGGGTTTGGCCCGATGCGGCTGGCCGTCGTGGGCGACCCAAAGGCCGTCAGCGACCTGTTCGCCATGTCAACCGATCGGTTTCGCTGGGACCACAAGTTCAACGTGTTGGGCTTCGTCGTGGGGAAGTCGTCCCTCATCGTCTCCGACGGCCCGGAACACCACCGCCGCCGCAGGGCGGTGACACCCGGCTTCGGCAGGCGTCGGCTGAACGGGTGGATCCCGATGATCGTCGCCGAGACCGACGCTGCCATCGACCGCATCGCCTCGACCCGCTCTCACTCCGATGCGCCGCTGGACCTGTACCCGGTCGGCCGCAACCTGGTGCTGCGGATCGTGGTTCGAGCGATGTTTGGCGAGTCGATGGCGGCACATGCCGACGAGATCGAAGCGCTCTTTCAGCGGCCACAGGCCTACCTCGAGTCGCCTGCGGTGAAGCAGCTTCCGCACCCGTTTCCCCTGACTGCCCGGGCGAGGGTGCGCTCCGACCGCCGCCGCCTGCATGCGATCATCGACGAGCAGATCGCACAACGCCGATCGTCCGACCACGGCGAGGCCTCCGATGTGCTGTCGGAGCTGGTCACCTCGGACGCCCTGAGCGATGAGGAGATCCGCGACCAGGTCGTCACCCTCATCGGCGCCGGCTACGACACCACCTCGGCGTCGTTGGCGTGGATGATCTGGCGCGCAACGACCACGCGCGGGTTGTGGGAGCGCCTGGGGCGGGAAGCACGCGACGCGTTCGGCGTGGACGACCCGACCGGGGCGGAGGTGGACGCCACGCTGCTCGGCCGATTGGGTCTGGCAAATGGAGTCATGCACGAGACCCTGCGCCTCCACCCGGCAGGAGTCTTTGGGCCCCGGGAGGCGGGGACCGACCTCGAGGTAGGTGGCTTCCGGATTCCTCGCGGCACCCTGATCCTCTGGTCTCCCTACCTGGTTGGGCGAGATCCGGGCGTTTGGCCCGAGCCGAAGCGCTTCGACCCCGACCGATTCGTCGAGCTCGACCATGCCCAGGGGGCCGCTGCGAAGCGGGGCTGGGTGCCCTTCGGCGGCGGCGCCCGCAACTGCGTCGGCTTCGCACTCGCCCAGATGGAACTCACCATCATCATCGCCCGCCTGGCACAACGCCTCCGGCTGACGCCCACCACCGACGAGGTGCCCCGCCCCTACGGCATGGTGGTCAATCGCCCAATCGGCGGAGTGCCCATGCGCATCCAGGTCTACGAAGAGGGGTCAAGCTGTTGCGAGCCGACAATCTGATCCTGGTTGCGGTCTGTGTTCCCGCCGTCGCCGTCGCGGTCGTCATGGCCTGGCGTTGGCGGAACCTGGACGCCGCCACCGCCCGCCCGAACGATGCGCCGACAGCACGGTGGTGTGTGCTGGACTCCCTCCGGGCGTTGGCCTGCGTGCTGGCCGCAGGCACCGCCTCCGGCCTGCTCGTCGTTGGCCTCGGGGGCCGCCTGGTGATGCGCATCCTCGGGGCCACCTCTCGGGACCCGGCCCAAGGCCTGACCACCGAAGCTGGCGAACGGGTGGGGGAGATCACGATGTCGGGGACGGTCTCGTTCGTCCTCTTTGCCGGGCTGGTGGCCCCGCTGGTAGCGGCGATGTTGTTCCTCCTGCTCCGCCGATGGTTCCCACGCCCCGCTTGGGCGGCAGGGCTGACACTCGGCGTGCTCCTGGCGGGCACCTTGGGCGTAGCCGAGCCGCTCTCGCCCGAGAACATCGACTTCGCCATCCTCGCCCCCACGTGGCTGGCGGTCGTGCTGGTGGCGGGTACGGCCCTGCTGTTTGGCGTGGCGTTCGGAGCGTTGGCGGCCAAGCTGGATGCCACAGTCCCTCCTGTGTTTCAGCCATACGAATCAAACAGCCAACACGAAGCGGCCGGCCCTTACGAATCAGTCAGTATCGCCACCCGGCTTCCCTACCTGTCGCTCGTGGTGCTGCTCAACCCGGCGTTGGCAGCATCGACGATCGTTGGCCTTGGCCTTCGCGCCGTGTCCCGGGGCCGCGTTGGCAAGGTGCTCGACCGACCTGAGGCGTTGGCGATCGGGAGAGCCGTTGTCGCAGCAGCCACCGTGGCGAGCGCCGCCGCGTTGGTGAATGCCGCAGCAACCATCCTGTAGCACCGGCTGTTCAGCGACTGCGCCTGGGGAGCCGATGCATCGGGTCACGGGAAGCGAGCATGGCGATCAACAGAGCCGTCGCAAGCATGACGCTCCATTCGAGGGGGTGGTCCTGGGGGTCGAACAACGCCTCATGGGATCGTGGCATGGCGACGACCAGGTACCACACCAACCCGAGCACTACTCCCGGCCCAAAGGACGTCGAGTCTGGCCGTCGGGTGCTCGCCAACGCCCCGACGGCCAGCTGACTGAGTGCGATGGTCGACCACTCCAGCAACGCCCAGCGGCCGGGCCAGGGCCCGCCTCCGAAGGCTGCTGCCAGGCACCGGGCCGCCAGCCAGGTCGTTGTGGCGAGACCAGTGCCGAGCAGCGCCGCCACGAACCTCCGCCGCATCAGCGTCAGAACTGACGGAGCGGTCACCGCTGCCGCCGCGTCCACGAAGACCACCGAGAGCACCACTGACGCCAAGATGGCGAGAACCGTCGTCTCGATGGGTGCATCCAGGCCGGATGCGACCGCCCAAGCACCGCAGATCACGCCCCATGCGGCGTACGTGGCGACCGGCAGCAACCGCCGCCCGACGCCCCACAGCGACAACCCCGCCGGTCCGCCGGTCGGTGTCGCCGAACCCGGAGCGTTCACCGCCGAGCGGGCGGCCGTCATGGGCAGGCCGATGACTCGCTCACCTTGATGAGGGGCGCCGCATTCCCGGCCGAGGAGGCCGGATCGATGCCGACGAGTTCAGTCAATCGGGACGTCGGCGTCGCCGGATCGGTGAGCTCGGCCCAGTGCGCTTCGATCGCCCGGTCCACCCGAGCGCGGTCGGCGTCCATCAGCAGTTCGGCCGCCACTAGGTCGCTGCCCCAGCCGGTCGCTCCCGCGACGGCGATGTACTCGCGGGTGGTCCGCCCGTCCGCCGCAAGCAGTTCGTGCCCGGTTGCCTCGTTGCCTCCGGGCGGCGTCTTCTGCTCGCCGTAGTCGTATTGCAGGTCCATCGCCACCGGCTGGTTCCAGCTCACCTCGGCGCGGACGTTGCCGGCCTTGCGGCGCAGTGCGTCTGCGGTCGTCGCCGTCGCCCGCCCCGCGAGGAGGTGCGCCAGGGTGAGACGGGCCTGCCCGCCGGCCAGGCAGCCAGAAGGGCGCTTCCAGTCGGTGGCAGGCGGCAGGCCGACCGCGGTGGCCGCCGCCTGCCACGCCACCGTCATGTCAGGGGTTCGTTCGTCCTCCAGCCAGAGCGGGGGGTGAAGCTTGCCGTCAGCCGGCCAGGCACGTGCAGGGTCGACCGCACCGACGACCTCCGCAAGGTACGGGTAGGTGCCGACCGTCGTGCGTTGCACCACCTCCAGCCGGGCAGGTCGATACCCAGCCGGGACCTGGGAAAGGACGCCACGCGCTGCCGGGTCCCAGGCGTCGATCCACCCTTCCGCTCCCGGGTAGACGCAGTAGTCCATGATGCCGCGCGACTCGCAGTGCTGGTGGGCAGTTGGGCGCTCCAGCAAGTCGACCCGATCAGCGATCTCCGCCTCCGACGGGGACCTCGTCATCGACCAGCCGGTTGCGACAATCACGAGCACAGCTGAGGTGGTGACGCCGAACAGCATCGGTCTTGCCGGGTGGCGCCACACCGCCAAGCAGGCTCCCAGCAGGATCAGCCCCACAATGAACACCGCCGACCACCCAACCGGACGGACATCGAACATCCCGCCATAGTCGGACTCAACCGCCACGCGGAGCCAACGAAACCGCGGGTGGAGGTGATCGACGCCGTTGTTCAGCCAAATGATCGCCACGATGCCCAGCAGCGGAGCAACTGCGAAGGGAAGCCACCGGGCGAGCAGCACACCAACCACCGCCCCGCCGACACCGGCGAGGAGAAACCCGAGGACGTGGACCACATGCCACAGCGCCAATGGCGGCATGTTTGAGTAGGCGAGCTGCGAGGTGATCACGCCGGTGGCCAGCGCCCCGACCATGATCGGAAGGGGCGACCAGCAGGCGATCAACAGCGCCACCGTTCGCGCACGCGGAGCCGTCGGCGTGGCTGCCTCGATCTCCTCGGTGCGGCGGCGCGCACGCGTTCCGATGCGATGCAACGACACCACCAACGCAAGCGCTGCGACCGGGATACCGATCACCGTGAACCACGTCACCGGTGCATCGTGAGGAATCGAACCGTCAGGCTCCATGAGGGTCAGCGTCGTCGTCAGGGTGGTGAGCAGCGCCAGCGTGATGAGCCACGTCGGGTGGGTGAGCACCTGGCGTGACTCGAAGATGGATAGCGCAGGCACTGCCCGGCTCGTGCCGGCCTCGTCGGTGACCCGAAGGTGAGCGGCCTCGTCCCAACGCCGGTACAGGGCGCCGCCCACCAGGATCACGCCGACCACGATGACGAACGCGACGGTGATGGTCATGCGGCCGGCTCCGCTGCGTCGCTCGTACTGCCGACCAACAGGAGATACGCATCCTCGATGCCGGGCTCGGCCAACTCGGCGCCTGGCGGCGCCGTGCCGACATTGCGGACCCGACCTTCTCCGGTCACCCAGGCGATGCTCGAGCCCGGTTGGCGCTCATCGGCCACCCAGACTCGCCCTGCCGCCGTCGACGTCAACTCACCTGGTGTTCCGTCGAATCGAACCTCACCGGCGTCGATCACGACGACCCGCTGGCAGAGCGCCGAGATGTCCGTCGTCTGGTGCGTCGACAGAACAACGGTGGCGCCCGCGCTGACGCTGGAGAGCGTCTCGCGAAACCTCAGCCGCTGCTCGGGGTCGAGCCCAGCCGTCGGCTCGTCGAGCACCAACAGCTCGGGTCGGTCAAGCAACGCCTGGGCGATCACGACGCGTCGGCGCATCCCACCCGAGAGCCTGCGGAGCTTCTTGTGCCGAACGTCGGACAGGCCGACCACGTCGAGCACCCGGCGCACCTCGTCATGGCGTGCTTGACGATTCGTCAGCTCCTTGAGGATGGCGAGGTAGTCGACGAACTCGAAGGCCGTGAAGTCCTCGTGGATCCCGGTTTCCTGCGGCACGTACCCGAGGCGCCGCCGGATCTCGATGCGATCGGCATCTTTGCCGGGGTCACGGCCCAACAGGTCCACCGTGCCAGAGTCGGGGGCCATCACCGTCGCGAGGATTCGCAGCAGCGTGGTCTTGCCGGCACCGTTCGGGCCGAGCAGCCCGGTCACCCCGGGTTCGACCTCCAGGTCCAGCCCGTCGAGCACACAGGTGGACCGGTAGCGCTTCGATACCCCCCGGATGCGAATGGTGGCGCTCATGGTTGGCTCCTCAGGTTGAGCAGGTCGGGACGGAGGGCGATGGCTGCGGCCGCCACTACGGCAACTGCGAGGTACAGCCCCTGCGCGCCCGGGCGGAACGCGGCGAGTCGGTCATCGGCGAGCTGTGCAGCAACCGCGACGATCACGACCCACGCGCAGCCCAGCCAACCGATGGCCGTAGTCGGCGAGACCCGACCAGCGCTGAGCGCGCCCACCCCGCTGAGTGCGACGGCGGGCAACAGCCACGCGACCCCCTCGATCAAGCCCCCGGGGAGGACCGCTGAGGCAATCAGCCCAATGGCGATTGCGGCGACCATGACGGTGCCGGCCCTCACGGCAGCGGTGCGGAGTCGCGATGCCGGTGTCGCGCGAGCAATCTCCGGAGCAGGTTCCGATGCTGCGCTGAGCGCCGTGACCACGGCGATCAGCGGGGCCAGTGAGGCCACAGTCAGGAACAGCATGCGAGCCAGCCCGTCGGACGGGGCGTCAACATGGCGGGCAAGCAACGCAGCGGCAAGGAGCGCGAGCAACGTTGCAGCCATCCAGGCGCCCTGCAGCGACAGCGTCGGCGCCAACGTTCGAACGTCGCGATCGCTCACGCCCGCCCGGCTCGCCACCCGCTCGACTCGGGACTCAAACTCATCGTCGATGGCTCGACCGATCGAGATCCACGAGTCGGTCACAACGGTTGGATCGGAGCGATCGGCGAGCGCATTCCGGCACGTGGCACAGCCAATCAGGTGCGCCTCGACCGACGATGCCGTCGGCTGGTCCACGGCATCGTCCAGGTAGTTGCCCAGCATGTTGGGAGGGACGTGCCACGTCGCGGTCATGGGCTGGCTCCGGTCATGTGAGTGCTCCTCTGAGTTGGATGCGGGCGCGTCGCATGCGCGTCTTCACCGTGCCGCTCGGAATCCCAAGCAAGGCCGCTGCCTCCCGCGACGTCAGCCCGTCGAGCACGGTGGCCTGCACAACGGCACGCAACTCCGGTGAAAGGCGAGCGAGCGCACCCTGAAGGTCACCGTGTTCCACGCCCACCAGCGCAGCGTCCTCGGCTGACAGCAGCGCGTCCGCCGAGCCCGAGTGATGAAGGGCGGCGACAAGCGCATCCTCCGCAAACGGCACCGGGGCCTGCCGCTTGCGGGTGCGCCCGATCAGCTGGCGGATTCCGATGCCCCAGATCCACGCAGCGACTTCACCGCTCCCGTCGTAGCGGTGTGCACTGCGCCACACCGCTAGAAACGTGTCCTGCAACGCCTCTGCGACCAGGTCGCGATCGGCGCATCGACGCCGGAGGCGCGCAGCGAGCCATGGTGCATGCCGCTCGTGCAGGGTGCGCAACGCCCCAAGGTCGCGGTCGACGACGGCCTGGAGCAGCTCGGCGTCGTCGCGCTGGTGGGTGTGCACACCTCCACTGTCGCGCCGGAGTCCACCATCGGTTCGGCCCGATTCGTTCCCACCGAGGCGACGGTGCCCGAGGTCAGTCAGCAGCGAGGTCGTACAGCGTCACGTCGTCAACCGTCGTCGCGGGGAAGGTGGCCGCAACCCAGTCGGCGATCTCGGCCGACTCGCTGCTGCCCCCATCCTGATTCCCCAACGACCCGCCTCCGATGAACCAATGAATGTCGCCGTCGGCCACGTAGCCCTGGAACTGCTCCAGCGTCGGAGAGGGGTCCGAGCCGTTGAAACCGCCGACCGGCATCACGGGCCGCTCGGTGGCCAGCTGGAACCCGGCCGCCCTGTTCGACCCCACACCCGCCGCCACCCAGCGATACTCGTCGGCGTTCTCGGACAGCAGGGCCGCCACCTCGTCGCTCACCTCGGCGCTCTCCAGCAGCCCGCCGGGCCCTCCGGCGCCGCCGGGTGCGCCCTGGGTCGCACCCCCGGGAAGCCCACCCTGACGCCCGGTCGGGGATGGTCCGCCAACTCCTCCGGGCACGCTCCCGCCCGCCCTCGGACCACCGGCCGGTCGGCCCGCGTCGCCAGGCGGCAGCCCTTGCGGGGCCTGGTTCCCAGGGGTCTGGCTACCCGGGACCTGGTTGCCAGGGATCTGGTTGCCAGGGACCTGGGCTCCGGTTCCCCCCTGCCCAGGGGGGCCGCCGGGAAGTCCGCCTGGGCCACCGCCACCGCCCGGACCACCGAGCGCGCCCTGGACTGTCGGCCCAGCCGTCACGATCGAGCCGGCCTCCGGATAGGCGACGGTCTCAACCGCCCACGCCGTTGGTCCGGCCAGCACCGCAACGGCGGCGAGCACGCCGCCCGCCACGACCGCCTGGCGCGGCACCACCGACGCACCGGCGATGAGGGCGGCAGAACCGAACCCCACGACGGCAATGAGCGGAGCCAGCCACGGGTTCCAGTCGGACGCGCGACCGAGCAGCACCGTGGCCCACCACGACGTTCCCGCGACGGCCAACGCCAGGACAAGCCTGGCGGCAAGGTGTTGACGCGCCCGCCACAGCAGGTCGGCGCCCATGCCGACCAGCGCGGCGACCGCAGGCGCCAGGACCACGGTGTAGTAGTCGTGGTAGATCCCGGCCATGAAGCTGAACGTCAGGACCGTCACCACCAACCAGCCGCCCCACACCAACAGCGCGGCGCGACGAACATCGCTCCGACCGGCTCGACGGGTCAGCCACAGCCCGACCACCAGCCCGATGGCGGCGGCGGGAATCAACCAGGCGATCTGGCCGCCGGAGACCCCGTCGAACATGCGCGACCAGCCGGTCTGCCCCCACCTCGAGGTGGCGGCACCCCCTGCGCCGCCGGGGCCGCCGCCTCCCACGCTGCCGGCCTCATCGCCGGTCAACCGGCCGAATCCGTTGTAGCCGAGCGTGAGTTCCAGGATGGAGTTGTTCTGGGACCCGCCGATGTAGGGGCGCGAGTCGGCCGGCCACAGAGTCACGATGGCCATCCACCACCCGGCGGCCACCACCATCGATCCGAGCGCAGCCAGCAGATCGGCGATCCGTCGACCCAGCCGTCGCGGGCCCGCGAACAGCCACACCCCGCCGAGCACGGGGACCACCAGCATCATCTGCAGCTGCTTGGTGAGGAACGCGAACCCCAGCAGCACGCCGGTGGCGACCGCCCACCGACGTCGCCCGTCCTCCACGCCGCGCAGCGTGCAGACGGCCGCCGCGACCATGAGCAGCGTCAGGAGCGCATCGGGGTTGTTGAAGCGGAACATCAGCGCCGCCACAGGTGTGGTGGCCAGGACGGCCCCGGCAAGCAGGGCCGCCCCGGCGGAGAACCAGCGCCGGACCGCTGCCCACACCAACGCCACGGTGCCGACACCCATGAGGGCCTGGGGCACCAGCAGGCTCCACGGATTGAGGCCGAAGGCCCGCACCGAGAGGCCCATCACCCACAACGACGCCGGTGGCTTGTCGACCGTGATCGAGTTCGCGGCATCGGATGCGCCGAAGAACCAGGCCTTCCAGCTGGTGGAACCAGCCTGGGCCGCCGCCGAGTAGAACGAGTTGGCCCATCCACCTGCGCTGAGGCCCCAGAGGTACAGCCCAGCGGTCACCGCAAGCAGCAGGGCGACCGCCGGGCGCTCCCAGGGGTCCATGGGCCGTCGAGCGGCGCCCTCCGTGTCCCGCTCGGCGACGGCCGCTTCCACCGATTCCGCCGGTTCCGCTGCCGCACCACGCTCCGGTTCGGCCGGCGGACCGCCGGGAGGTGTTCCACCCAACGGCGGCCGACCCACCAGGGATGACGGAGGCGGTTCCGGCATCGGTGCCGGCGGACTCATCGTGGACATGACCCAAGTATCTGGGGTTCACATGAGAGCACCGTGAGACGGTTCCCCGTTCCTGTGGCGAGTCGCAGGTCGGCGGCGGGCCGCCTCGATCACCATCTGGGACCTCGCCACCCGATCGGGCCGCCAACCTCTCGGGTGGCTCTCAGCCAATTCCCAGGTAACGGTGCGATCATCGTCGGATGGGAGCCGAGCAACTGCTGTTGGTGGACGACGACGACAACCTCCGGTCGATGCTGGACGCGGCACTCAGCCACAACGGCTTCGACGTCACTGCGTTGGACAACGGCCGCGACGCACTCGAGGTGGTGAAGACGCTGCGGCCCGGCCTGGTGGTGCTGGATGTGATGATGCCCGACCTGGACGGGTTCGAGGTGTGCCGCCGCCTCCGTGCCGAAGGCAACAAGGTGCCGGTGCTGTTCCTCACCGCCCGGGACGCCACCGAGGACAAGGTGCGGGGCCTGACGCTGGGCGGCGACGACTACCTGGTGAAGCCCTTCAGCCTGGACGAACTGGTCGCACGGGTGCAGGCGCTGCTGCGGCGATCGGGGCAGACCCGGAACGATTCGGTGCTGGAGTGCGCCGACCTTGTGCTGGACGACGAGGCCCACCTGGTGACCCGAGGCGGCGTGGAGGTCTCGCTGTCGCCGACGGAGTTCAACCTGTTGCGGTTCCTGTTGGCCAACCAGAACAAGGTCTTGTCGAAGGCGCAGATCCTCGATCACGTTTGGCAGTACGACTTCGGGGGTGACGGGGGCATCGTGGAGACCTACATCGGCTACCTGCGCAAGAAGCTGGACAACGGCGGCCGGAGCGGAGAGGCGCCCCCGCTGATACGCACCGTACGCGGGGTGGGCTACACCCTGCGGGGCGACTGACACCATGTCGCTCCGCGCCCGCCTGCTGGCGGGAATCGCCGTCATCGCCGTGGTGCTCGGCGTGGTGACGGTGGCCATCACCCAGATCACCGAGCGCAACCTGCTGCGCCAGGTAGACACCCAGCTTCAACAGGCCATCGCCCCCATCCGCGACGCCGACGACCTGGGGCGCAGCCGCACGCCGCCCGACAGCGGTGCCTCGCAGGCTGGCCACGACGAGCCGGGACCGTCGTCGTTGAGCAGCCTCTTCGTCGGGCGGGTGGAGGGCGACGAGGTCGCCGTGGTCCTCACCCCCAACCTGGGTGGCAGCGACGCCCACCCGCCCGAGATTGATGCCGAGCAGGCGCTGGCGAACGCCCCGACCCGGCAGCCCTTCACCGTCGACGGCCACGACGAGTCGGCCGCCTACCGGGTGTTGAGCTACCGAGACGGCCCGTCCGACACGGTGATCACGTTGGCCATGCCGCTCGACTCGGTGGAGGCGGCCGTGACCGACCTCATCCGGGTGGAGACGCTTGGGGTGCTGGTGATTCTGGCGGCCCTGGCGGCCCTGGCCTGGTGGGTGATTCGGCTGGGCATCCGCCCGGTGAAGGCCATGACCCACGCGGCGACGACGATCGCCGAGGGTGACCTGTCTCACCGCGTGCCCGACGCGGACCCCCGCACCGAGGCCGGCGAGTTGGGGGCGGCGCTCAACGTGATGATGGCCAGGATCGAGTCCTCCTTCGACGAGCAGCAGCGGGCGCAGGCGCGCCTGCGCGACTTCGTGGCCGATGCCTCCCACGAGCTGCGAACCCCGGTGGCCACCATCCGGGGCTACTCCGAGCTCTATCGGGCCGGAGGGCTGGGCACCCCGGACTCCCTGGACGATGCCATGGCCCGCACCGAGGCAGAAGCGGTGCGGATGGGTTCGATGGTGGAGGACCTGCTCACCCTGGCCAGGGCCGACCAGGATCGCCCGTTGGAGTTGGCCGAGGTGGACCTTGCGGCCCTTGCCCGAGACGCCGTGGCCGACGCGACGGCGGTGGACCCAGGCCGGCCGGTCACCGCCGAGATCGGCGAGCCGCTGGTGCTGCGGGGCGACCAGGCTCGGCTGCGCCAGGTGATCGCCAACCTGTTGACCAACGCGCGGGTCCACACGCCGCCGGGCACGCCGGTGACGGTCACGACGGCCCGAGACGACGGCTGGGCGATGCTGACCGTGCGCGACGAGGGTCCGGGGATGGCCCACGAGGCCGCAACCCGGGCCTTCGAGCGGTTCTACCGGGCCGATCCGTCCCGATCTCGCCACAGCGGGGGCAGCGGCCTGGGCCTGTCCATCGTCGAGGCGATGGTGCGTGCCCATGGAGGGACGGCGACGCTGGACTCCACACCTGGGAAGGGCACGACGGTCAGCATCCGCCTGCCCTTCGACGGCCCCTCGGACTCTCAGCAAACTCTCGGGTAGCACCACCCGGAATCCTCAGGACGGCCGCGCAGGATGGGGGCAACCCATCGAGCGAGGCCACCATGCGAACTGCCCTTCCCACCGAAACACACCAAACCACATCCGGAGTAGCCGAGGTGTGGTTCCGGGCCATGGGCGCCGATGCCCAGATCACGGTGGTGGGCGGTCCGGCGCAACTTGTGCCCATGGCCAGGCGCCGAATTGCCGAGCTGGAGTCGTGCTGGAGCAGGTTTCTCCCCGACAGCGACCTCAGCGCCCTGAACGCACAATCCGGCCGGTCGGTGCGGGTGGGCGCCGACCTGGCGGTGGCCGTCGCCCACGCCCGCGAGGCGTGGGCGCTCAGCGGCGGGGCGTTCGACCCCACGGCCCTGGCCGCAGTCGAGGCGGCGGGCTACGACCGCTCCTTCGAACGTCTCACCGAGTCGAACGCTGCGGCGCCATGCGACGACACCGTCGAGCGATTCGGGACGAACCGCGTCCGGTCGTTCCTGGGGTGCGACGACATCGAGCTGCGCCAGCTTCCCGACGACGCAGGCCCCGGTGCGCCCACCGACGTCATGGCCCGGATTCCCGCGGGCAGCGGCATCGACCTGGGCGGCATCGGGAAAGGCCTGGCAGCCGACCTGGTGGTGGCCGAGTTGATGGCCGACGGCGCCGAGGGTGCCCTGGTGAACCTGGGAGGCGACCTGAGGGTGGAGGGCCGCTCCCCCACCGGGCTCGGATGGCGCATCGACGTCGATCACCCCCACCACGCCGCACCGGTTGCCACGCTGCTGCTGCACCGCGGGGCCGTCGCCACCTCCACCACCCTGAAACGACGCTGGCGCACCCGAGGCGGTGCGGTCGGCCATCACCTGATCGACCCCAACACGCGTGCGCCCTCCGACAGCGACGTCGAGCTGGCGGTGGTGCTCAGCGGCGCAGCCTGGCGGGCCGAGGTGCTCGCCAAGGCGAGTCTGCTTCGGGGCAGCGGCCGGTGCTTCGACCTGATCGACGAACACATCGACGCAGCACTGGTGGTGCACCGCGACGGCGCCATGGCCACCACGCCCAACTTCGATGGGTACGCGGCCAGACCGTTGCCGGCATCGCTTCCGCTCACCGACCAACCACACCTTGGGAGCCCGACATGAATTCGCAGATCTGGTGGTTCACCGCCCGAGCCGGAGGCATCGTGGGGTGGGCGATTCTCGCCGCCTCGACGATCTGGGGCCTGGCGCTCTCCGCCAAGGCGACCAGGCGGGTCGGCCCACGCCCCGCCTGGTTGTTGGACCTACACCGCTACCTGGGCGGGTTGGGAGTGATCTTCACCGCGGTCCACGTCGCGGCCATTGTGGCCGACAGCTACGTGCACATCGGCCTCGTCAACCTCCTGGTTCCCTTCACCGGCGACTGGCACCCCATCGCCGTGGGCTGGGGGGTCATTGCGGCCTACCTGCTGGTGGCGGTCGAGGCCACCTCGCTGGCCCGCAAGCACCTACCGAAGCGACTCTGGCGGCTTACGCACTTCGCCGCCTTCCCGTTGTTTGGCCTGGCGACCGTCCACGGGCTGACCGCGGGCACCGACGCCACCAGCCCGGCGCTGCGCATCGCCATGGCGGCCTCGGTGCTGGTCGTCCTCGGCCTGACGTCGCTGCGCATCCGCCAGGCGCTGCATCCCGTCAAGCCCCGACAGACGGCACCGGCCAACGCCCACCCGACCACGATGGGTGCCGGGGCGGTCCGACCCGAGGCGAGGGGCCGGGCGGCGCTCCGGCCGATCGCCTACGCCCCGCCCAGGAGCTTCTTCGTCCCCGCCCCGCAGGAGCCGCCCCGGAGCCACAACCGCTCCACGGCGTCGATCCCCGACACGCCCTTCGACTGGGCGGCGGAACACCGGCCAGCAACCCAGGACCGAACCCCCGAGAAGGCAGGAGCACGATGAACCCGCACGCAACACCACCGCACCCTGGGTCGCAACCACCCCCATCCCGGCAGACGGCGAACAGACACCGGCGGCGCCACGTCGCCCGGCGAGCCCGCCGCACGGCAGGAGTGGTCGCATCCGGCTCCCTGCTCGGTCTCACCGGATACCTGTGGGCCACCGACTCGAGCGCTCAGTCGAGCTCGACGGCGCCCGAGGACTCCGTCACGGCAACGACCGACAGCACAACCTCGACCGAGCAGGACACCGCCGAGCTCTCGGACCTCGGAACGCTCATCGATGGCTCCGAGGACAGCGTCGACAGCACCTCCGGCACGGCGACGACCGACGCGACGACGGTCCTCACCACACCGACCACCGTCGCAGCTCCCGTGTCGGCCGTCCCCACCCAGGACACTGCCGTGACGACCGAACCGGCGAACAGCTCGACCCATGCGAGCTGACCTCGCCGGCGTGTCTCGCCTGGGTGGTTGAGCCCAGGGGGTCAACCACGGGGCGCCGGTGCCGATGGGACACGGTGACCCAACAGGGCCCCGACCCGACCACCCGTCGGCTGATGGCCTCGCTCGACTTCCTTCGATCTCGAAGCGAACGGTTCTTCGTCGCTCCCACCGTCCTCGCCATGGTCTCGGTTGTGGCGCTCGACTGGTGGACCGGACCCGAGGTGAACCTCAGCCTTGGCTTTGCGCTGGTGACCATGTTCGCCGCGTTCGGCATCTCGCCGCGCTCCGGCCTGATGGCCTCGGCGTTCGTCGCCGGCTGGTCATGGCTCATTGCCACGTCGCACCCCGAGGCCACGCTGCCGACGTCGACGGTCGCCGTCAACGTTGGGCTCCGCCTGTTGTTCTTCGTACTGTTGACCATCGGAGCCGCAGCCCTTCGATCGGTGGTCGACGAACTGGATCGCCTGGCCGCAACCGATCCGCTCACCGGGGCGTGGAACCGCCGTGCCCTGCTGTCCCTGCTCGACCGCGAGGTCGCCCACGGGCAGCGGACCGGGCAGCCGCTGTCGCTGGTGTACCTCGACCTCCGGTTGTTGAAGCAGGTCAACGACCAGTTCGGGCACCAGGCAGGAGACGACATGATCCGGTCACTGGCCCAGGGGCTCGGCAAAGGCCTCCGCCGAGGAGACATCCTTGCGCGGGTGGGCGGGGACGAGTTTGTGGTGGTCCTACCCGATGTGGAAGCGCCCGCAGCAGCCAGGCTGTTGCGTCGGATCCTCGAGTCACCCGGTGTACCCCGGGTCAATGCCGGCCTGGTGGAGTTCCAGCCCGGCGCCGGTGGGTCCAGCATGGACGTCCAGGAGATGCTGCGCCGCGCCGACGAGGCGATGTACCACGCCAAGGCCAACGGGCTCGGGGTGCATTCCGAGACGTGTCGGAGTATCGAACGGTCGCAGCGGCCACTCACCGATTGATGCGCGACCGACCCTGCCTCCGTGGTGAGTTGCTTCGGCCGAGCCCGCCGGCCTCGACGACGCCGAACAGATCGAGGAAGTTGCCTCCGAGAACCCGATCGACCTCCGTGGAGGTCATCCCCCGCCGGGCGAGGCCCGCCGCCACCTCCGGAAACTGCTCGTAGCTCGTCAGTACTGGCCGGTAGTTGGCATCGAGGTCGGTGCCGATGGCGACATGACCCAACCCCACCAGGTCGATCAGACGGCAGATCTCGTCGCAGAAGTCGTCGAGTGTCTCCATGACGATGCCGGTTGGCCAGGCGCCGATCAGCCCACCGGCAGAGGCCACCACCCGGGCGTGCTCCTCGGTCAACAGGCGCGGATGGTCGGCCCCGCGACCGGCGAGATGGCTATGGGAGATCATCAGGGGTGCGCTGGACTCTTCGAGCGCTTGGACGGTCGCGTCGAAGGTGGCGTGGGCAAGGTCGACGATCATGCCCAGCCGGTTCATCTCGCGCACAACCTCCCTCCCAAATCCGGTCAGACCACCGTGGACGGCGTCGTCGGTCTGGATATCGCCCAGTTCGTTGACCCGGTAGTGGACCAGCGTCACGGAGCGGACACCCTGGCCGTAGGCAACCTCGAGGCCCTCCAGCCGGCCGTCGAGAAAGTCCCCGCCTTCGCAGGTGACCAACACCCCCGTTCGGCCCAAATCGCCGCCCGGAATGTCGTCGCAGCCCAGCACCAACTCCACATCGTGCATCGCAGCAAGCGCTTGGATCGCCGCAAGTTGCCGCCCATGATCGGCCGCGGCCTCCCCGGGGGCGAACTGCCGCTCGGCGTACAGCCCTCCCTCGTCGTTCATGCCCAACACCGCCAGGTCGGCAACCGATGCTGCCGCGACCACGGAAACCTCACCGGCGGAGGCCGAGCCGACCCGAACGGCCGCCTCGTCGCCACCCAGCAACTGCACCAGCGGTGACCCGGCATCGAGGCCCCCGAGGAAGCAGCGGCCCGGATGCCCGTGGATGTCGATCCACGGTCCGTGTAGGTGACCTTCGGGGGTCGCATCGTCCATCGCCCACTCTCCGATGCTGTACCGCCCGAATGCAAGCGGCCCCCGCTCAGGGAGTCGTTGGACGGCGGTAGGTGATCGCGGCCCACCCGCAACAAGTCAATGGTACGGTGCAGCAATGGATGGCACGTACACACTCGCCGTGGGAGACCGAGGTCGCATCGTGGTGCCTTCCGAGGTTCGTGAGCGTGCCGGCCTGAGGGAGGGCACCACGCTCATCCTGTTGGAATCCTCGGATGGACTGGTGCTGTTGACCAGGGAACAACTGCGCGCCCGCGTGCAACGCGACCTCGCCGGACTCGATCTTGTTGGCCAACTCCTTGCAGAGCGACGGGAGAGCTCCTCACGGGAGGATGCTGCGTGACCGTCCTTGATGCATCGGCGCTCCTGGCATTCCTCCAGAACGAGACCGGCAGCAGTGAGGTGGAGACGGCCCTCACCCAAGGAGCAGTCTGCGGAGCCGCCAATTGGTCGGAAGTAGCGCAGAAGGTGCTGGCCAACGAACGGGATTGGGGCCAGGCCCGCGCGCTGCTGGCGAGCTACGGCCTCCGAGTCGAACCCGTCTCCGTCGACGATGCCGAGTGGGCGGCACGCCGCCGGTCCCGTGAGGCGGGGCTCTCGCTCGGCGACCGCCTATGCCTCGCGCTTGGCGAACGCCTCGACCTAGACGTACTCACTGCCGATTCAGCCTGGGGCAGAACCGGCCGGATCAGGCAGATCCGGTAGCCCGGTTCACCCGGAACTCATGCCCCGCTCCGCCCAGAGCTACGGGCCCAGCAGCGATGCCGGGATCACGGCAATGCCGTCCTCGGGACGTCGGTAGGCGAATCGGCCGGTGGTGATCACGGCGGCATCGAGGAGATCCGAACCGAGGTGATCTCGCAACCAACGCAGGTGCTTGGTGTCATCGCTTCCAACCGTCGCAGCCAGTTTGGTTTCGAGTGCGACCACCCGCCCGTCGGGCCGCTCGACAATCAGGTCCACCTCGTGATCGCCGCCATGGGTTCGAAAGTGGCCAGTCCTCGCTTCGGATGCCATGGCATAGGTCCGGACGCTCTGGGTCACCAGCGACTCGAAGAGGGCACCCAGCAACGTCCCATCCCGCGGAACCGCTACGGGGCCTTGGTCGCCGCGCAGGAACGTTTCGGGTCCCATCCCGAGCAGCGAGGCTGCCAACGCTGGGTCGACCAGATGATGTTTCGGAGAACTGGAGAGGCGCTTGATGTGGTTTCTCGTCGGCAACCACGCAGGCACTGGATCAAGCACAAAAAGACGCTCGAGCAGATCTCGGTAGGGAATGGTGGTGCTCCTTGCCGGTTTGTCACCCTCGCCTGGGGTCGCCGCATCACGGATCTTCTCGAACGATCCGGTTGTCGACGTCGCGGCCGAATACGCGGCCATCCACCGCCGAAGCCCATCGGGGTTCCTCACTTCCCGACCCAAGTCCGCGACATCACGGTCGACGATCCGGTCGATGTAGCCACGGAGCTGCGCTCGGCGCACTCGACCAGGAAGAGACCTGATACCCGGAAACCCAGACCCACAGATTTCGTCCACGTATTCGAGCAAAGTCAAGCCGGACTCACCGCCGACGTCACCGCGCCGACCGGTCAGCAGCTCTGCGAGCGACACCGAGGGCCGCTCCAACCCTCGCTCGCTCAGGCTGAGCGGACGCATGTGAAGCTTCAGGATCCTGCCGGCCCCCGTATGTGTTCCGGGGTTCAGCGCCGAGGCCGATCCGGTGAGGAGGTAATGACCCGCCGGAACGCCGGCGTCCACTGCCCGCCGAACCACGTCCCACGAGGCTGGTAGATGCTGCCATTCGTCGATGAGGACCGGACCCTTCGTTTGAAGGAGAGACGGGGCCGCGGCAACGGCCTCTCTCACGGCCGGGTTCTCCAACGAGAACACCACTCGAGCTCGTTCTGCCGCCGTGGCGGTCTTGCCCACCGCCTTGGCGCCTTCGAGCGCGATGGCACCTGCCCCGGCGCAGAGGAGATCGAGCTCGTTGTCGATCACACGTCTGACGTAGGGACGGGCACGAAAATCGGGATGATCCATGCCTCTACGCTACAGTTTCGCAGGCACCTACACTACAGTTTCGCAGGCACCTACACTACAGTTTCGCAGCGTCAGTAGCTGCGGCCCACCACGGCGATCAGGCCGTCGCCGTCGTCGGTGTCGGCCACTCCCCCATCGGCGGCAAGCAGGCACCGTACGGTGATGGCGTGCTCGCCCAACCTGGCGACGCCGCCGTCGCCAACCTCGCTCCACGGCAGGCGGGCAAAGCCGCTGGCGCCCGCTTCGATGGCCTCGTCCACGGTGTCGACGTCGGCGGTGTGGGCGTTGCGGAACGCCAGCGCCTCGGCGAACAGCCCGCGCTGGATCTCCTCGAGCAGCTCGGACACCCGTGCGGCAACCTCGCCGGTGGGCACCGGGGTCTTCTCGCCGGTGTCGCGTCGCACCACCACGGCCACGCCCTCCTCCAGGTCGCGGGGGCCCAACTCGATGCGCACCGGCACGCCCTTCAGCTCCCAGGCGGTGGCCCGGCGCCCGAAACCGGTGTCGACGTTGTCGTCCACCTTGGTTCGAATGCCCCCGCCCACCAGATCGCCCGCCAGATAGCGGGCGGCGTCGCCCACCCGGCCCCCAACGTCATCGCGCACCACCATGACGACCACCTGGGTGCCCGCCACCCTGGGCGGCACCCGCAGGCCGGCGTCGTCGCCGTGGGCCATGATCAGCCCGCCCATCATGCGGGTGGACACGCCCCACGAGGTGGTCCACGCCAACGACCGCTCGCCATCGGCGCCCTGGTATCCGATGTCGAACGCGGTGGCGAAGTTCTGCCCCAACTCGTGGCTGGTGCCCATCTGCAGCGCCTTGCCATCGCGCATCATCGCCTCCACCGTCAACGTGTTGGTGGCGCCGGGGAAACGCTCCTGGGGGATCTTCCGGCCCCGGAACACCGGGATGGCCAGGTACTCCTCCATGAAGTCGGCGTACACCTCGTGCAGGATGCGCAAGGCGTAGCGGCTGGCCTCCTCCTCGCCGGCGTGGGCGGTGTGGCCCTCCTGCCACAGGAACTCGCTCGTGCGCAGGAAGATCCGGGGCCGCTTCTCCCAGCGCACCACGTTGCTCCACTGGTTCAACAGCATGGGCAGGTCCCGGTGGCTCTGGATCCACTTGGACATGAACTCGCCGATGACCGTCTCGGAGGTGGGGCGCACCACCACCGGGTGCTCCAGCTCGCTGCCGCCGGCGTGGGTGACGATGGCCAGCTCGGGGCTGAAGCCCTCGACGTGTTCGGCCTCGCGGTTGAGGTACTCCTCGGGGATGAACAGCGGGAAGTAGGCGTTCTCGGCACCCGTGGCCTTGAGCCGGGCATCCACCTCCGCCTGCATGTGCTCCCAGATGGCGTAGGCGTAGGGACGGATCACCATGGTGCCCCGCACCGGCCCGTTCTCGGCCAGCTCGGCACGGACGATGACGTCCTGGTACCAGCGGGGGAAGTCATCGGCCTGGGGGGTGAGTACTCGCTTGGGTGCCACGCCGAGATGGTAGCGAGACCTCGCCGTCGGCCTCGCGGCGCCGTGCGGGCAGGCGCGCGGGTGCGACACTGGAGGAGTCCGTCACGGACCTCAGGACGAAAGGGGCATCAGTGTCAACCACAGCGCTGGAGGCAGTCGAGGCAGGCCCATGACCCGCCCGCCAACCGAGACCGACGTGCTGGTGGTGGGTGCCGGGTTTGCGGGGCTGACCGCCGCCCGGAGGTTGGCCGACGCCAACGTTGACGTGGTCGTGCTGGAGGCGCGCCAACGGGTGGGGGGACGTACCCACACGGTGCAGCGGAACGGCGTGACGATCGATCTGGGGGGCCAGTGGATCGGCCCCGGCCAGGATCGCGTTGCCGCGCTGGCCCACGAGCTGGGCGTGGACACCTACCCGCAGTACGACGAGGGCGATCATGTGGTGGTTCGCGCCGACGGTCCCCGCCGAGTGGCCGACCCGGCGCTGGCCTTCGACGACGAGGAGCTGCTGGGCTACATCGACCTGGTCGGCGCCTTGGAGGCGCTGTCGGAGTCGGTTCCCGCCGATTCCCCGTGGGAGGCACCCGATGCCGAGGCCATGGACCGCCAGACGCTGGCTGGATGGGTGGACGGCCGCAGCCCCGCACCTGCGGTGGCCGAGCTGTTCGAGGTGGGCGTGCAGGCGGTGTTTGCCGCCTCCTCGACCGACCTCTCGCTGCTGCACGTGGCCCACTACCTGGCATGTTCGGGGGGCTGGGCGGCGCTGACCGACACCACCGGCGGCGCCCAGGAGACCCGCCTGGTGGGCGGCGTGGAGCCGCTGGCCAGGCGGTTGGCCGACCTGCTGGGCGACCGCGTGTACACCGATGCGGAGGTGACCGCCCTGGCGTGGGGTGACGACGGGGTGGTCGCCACCATCGGACGAGGCGAGGGGGTGCGGCGGCTTCGGGCCAGGGCCGCCGTGGTGGCCGTTCCGCCGTCGGTGACCCAGCGCCTGCACTTCGACCCGCCGCTGCCGCCGGGGAGGGATCAGCTGATCGCCCACATGCCGGGCGGATCGGTGATCAAGTTCCATGCCGTCTACCCCACGCCGTTCTGGCGGGCCGAAGGGCTGTCCGGGCAGGTGATCGCGCCGCAGGCCGTCGTGGGGGCCACCTTCGACGGCACGCAGCCCGGGCCCGACGGCTCCGCGCCGGGGCCCGGCATCATCACCGGCTTCTTCGAGGCCGCCCACGCCACCGCCGCCGGGCGGCTGACCCAAGATGGGCGCCGGGCCCAGGTCGTCGCGCACCTCACGGCAACCCTCGGTCCCCGTGCGGCAGATCCGATCGACTACGTCGACCTCGACTGGTCGGCCGAACCCCACACCCGGGGCTGCTACGGCGCCCATTTGCCGCCGGGTGCGTGGACCCGGTGGGGCCCCGAACTGCGGCGGGCCGTCGGCCCGATCCACTGGGCGGGCTCGGAGTGCGCCACCCGATGGGTGGGCTACATCGACGGGGCCATCGAGTCGGGCGAGACCAGCGCCCGCGCCGTGTTGGCGGCGCTGCGCGAGGCGGAATCCGGCCGCACTCCGGGCTCGGGCGACACCGAGGAGGTCGGCGAACATGTGTGACACCTTCGCCGTGACCACGCCCCTCGGCACGCTGTTCGCCAAGAACTCCGATCGGCCGGTGGCCGAGCCGCAGCTGTTCCGCACCGCGTCGCCGCGTCCACCCGGACGACGGCTGGCCACCCAGTACCTCAAGCTGGGCGAGGATCCGGGCTCGGTCGGCACCCTGCTGAGCCAGCCCGACTGGCTGTGGGGCGCGGAGACCGCCATCTCCCACCAGCGGGTGGCCATCGGCAACGAGAAGGTCTGGACCACCGACGACCCGGCCGAGGCACCTCCCGCCCTGATCGGCATGGACCTGGTTCGCCTGGCTGCCGAGCGCGCCGGGGACGCCGCCCACGCCGTATTCCTCATCGGCAGATTCCTGGAGCGCTACGGCCAGGGCGGCGGCGGAGAGCGGGGCGACGATCCGGCGACGGGTACCGAGCCCTACTGGTCGTCGTTCCTGGTGGCAGACCCCAGCACCGTGTGGCAGATGGAGACCAGCGGCCGGGCGTGGGTGGCGCGTGAGCTGCGGGGCGGCGGGGCCATCTCCAACCGGCTCACCGACCACGCCACCTGGGATCGCTCGGGTGGCGGCGCCAACGCCGACGCCTGGGGCGCCCTTCGCCACCCCGACGTCCCCACCGCACTCGCCGACCATCGACTGGCCTGCACCGCGGCGTTCGTCGAGGCCCCCGGCGAGCACCCTGGTCCGGCCGAGGCGGTGGCCGTGCTGCGCAGCCACGACGCCCGGCCGTGGGGGGCGCCGGGCCGCCGGGACAAGCCGGTCCCGCCACCGGGCGACATCGGCGACGATTTCTCGGGCATCAGCGTGTGCATGCACGTCCGTGGCTACCAGCGCACCACCGCCTCGCTGGTGTCGTGGCTGCCGGCGGACCGCTCCGAGCGGCCGCTAACCGTCGCAGCCGTGGGGCCCCCGTGTTGCTCGGTCTTCGTGCCATGCGGCGCCGCCTGGGTGCCCGACGTCTTGGGCGACGCCACGGCGTGGCACACCGCAAGCGCCATTGCCGACGCGGTCGAGGCTGCGCCGGAGGCACTCGTCGAGGTGCGCGCGGTGCTCGATCCCGTGGAAGACCAGATCTGGGACGAGGCCGCGCAACGGCCCGGTCGGCCGCCCACCGACGGCGGCCAGGGATGGTCGACCGCAGTCACCGATTGCCTGCTCCGGGCCGCCGCCGCGGTCGACGCCGACGTGCCGTGAACCGGCGCCGGCCAACTCACCCGCAGGCGCGGTCGCAACGGGTTTCCTCGCTGCCACCTCATGAGGCACCCCAACGGTGCCGATTGGCACGGCAATGATGACCATGAGTTCGACGTCCACCCCCGGCGACACCCAGCCCCAGTGGATCGCGGCGGAGTCGGCCCTGACCCCCGACGGGAAGCTGAACGGACCGGTGTGGATCAGCCAGCGCGACGGGCGCATCGCCGATGTCCGCTGGGGCGAGGCTCCACCCGATGCCCCGGAACCAAGCGGAGTGCTCAGCCCTGGTCTGATCGACCTGCAGTGCAACGGCGGCTTGGGTCTCACCCTGGGACGGACGGAACCCCAGCAGTGGGAACCCTGGCGCAGTTGGCTGCCGCAAGGAGGGGTCACCTCGGTGGCCCCGACGCTCACCAGCGGCCCATTCGACACGCTGTTGGCGCAGATCGAGGCCACCTATCGATACGCAGCCCGCCACCGGGGCTCGGCCGCAACCGGCGCACGGTTGCTTGGCGTGCACCTGGAGGGGCCCTTCCTGTCGCCGGTTCGCCTGGGCGCCCACAAGGCCAGGTGGCGGCGCGACCCCACGGCCACGCACGTCGATGCCCTGGCCGGGCTGCCCGCCGGTTCCCTGGCCATCTGCACGCTGGCGCCCGAGTTGCCGGGGGCCGACCCGCTCATCGCAGCCCTCTGCCAGGCAGGGGTCGTGGTGTCCATCGGACACTCCAACGCCACCGCCGAGGAGACGCACCGAGCCGCCGATGCAGGCGCCTCCATGGTGACGCACCTGGGCAACGCCCAGCGAGGCCTGCATCACCGTGAGCCCGGCGTGGTGGGCGCGGCGCTGGTGGACGACCGGCTGACCCTGGGGCTCATCGGCGACCTCACCCACATCCATGCCGAGTTCCTCGAACTGGCCCGGCGGGCCGCGCCCGGCCGCTGTCTGCTGGTGACCGATGCGGTGGCCCAGGCAGGAATCGACGCCGAGGCGCCGCGCGTGCCGTCCCAGCACGCCTTCGTCGCCGACGAAGCGGCAACCGCCGAGGTGGGCTCCGACGACACGGTGTTGGCCGGCGGGGTGCGCACCGGGGCGCAGGTGGTCGCCGGCCTGGTGGCGGCGGGATTCGATGCCGGTTGGGTGCTGAACGCCTTCACCCGAACGCCGGCGCAACTCCTCGGTCGCGACGACCTCGGAACCCTCGAGGTGGGAGGCCTGGCCGACCTCGTGCGGTGGAGCCCGGACTGGACCGTGACGGAGACGTGGATCGGCGGAGCACTCGCGTTCAGCGGGGACGCCAACCCAGCCCCCGCCGCCCCGACGGCGACCACCCCCGGCCGGCCATCCGCCGAGGAGATGGCCCGCTGGCCCGCACCGGTCGCCCCGGAGCCCGCCCACCCACAACCTGGCGAGGATGACGCCTGGGAAACCGCCTTCGACACCGGGTGAACGCGGAGTGGGCTACGCCCCCCGCAAGCGCAGATCGAAGCGGTCGAGGCTCATCACCTTGTCCCAGGCGGCCACGAAGTCGGTCATGAACTTCTGTCGAGCATCGTCGGCCGCGTACACCTCGGCGATGGCCCGAAGCTGGGAGTTGGACCCGAACACCAGGTCGCAACGTGTGGCGGTCCAACGCACCTGGCCACTCGCCCGATCGCGTCCCTCGAACAGGTCGTCCGACCCGGGGATCGGCGACCACTCGGTGCTTCGGTCCAGCAGGTTCACGAAGAAGTCGTTGGTGAGCGCCTCCGGGCGGTCCACCAAGACTCCGTGCTGTGAACCGTCGGCGTTGGCGTTCAGCGCACGCATGCCGCCCACGAGCACGGCCATTTCCGGCGCGCTGAGGGTCAACAGCTGAGCCCGGTCAACCATGGCCTCCTCGGGGCTCCGGTCACCCTCGTTGCCCAGGTAGTTGCGGAAACCGTCGGCGCGTGGCTCGAGCGGTTGGAACGACTCGACATCGGTCTGGTCCTGCGTGGCGTCGGTGCGCCCCGGCCGGAACGGAACCGTGATCTCCTGGCCGGCATTCCGCGCCGCCTCCTCGATGGCGGCGCACCCACCGAGCACGATCATGTCGGCCATGGACACGGTGGTGCCTGAGGCACCGAATCGGGCGCGGACCTCCTCGAGCGCCGCCAGGGTCCTGCGCAGCCGCGACGGGCTGTTGGCCTGCCACTCGTTCTGTGGGGCGAGACGGATTCGGGCTCCGTTGGCGCCACCGCGTTTGTCGCTGTCCCGATAGGTGGACGCCGACGCCCAGGCGGCAACTACCAGCGCCGGAATGCCGATGCCGGATTGGAGGATGTCGGCCTTGAGCCGTTCGATCTCGTCCTCGCCGATCAACGGGCCCTCAACCGCCGGGACCGGATCCTGCCAGAGCAGCTCCTCGTCGGGCACCTCCGGGCCGAGGTACCGGGAGACGGGCCCCATATCCCGATGGGTCAGCTTGAACCAGGCCCGGGCGAACGCGTCGGCGAACTCCTCGGGGTGCTCGCGGAAGCGCCGCGCGATCGGCTCGTAGACGGGGTCCATCTTCAGGGCAATGTCGGCGGTGGTCATCATCGGAGCGTGCCCCGTCGACGGATCGGCGGCGTCGGGCACCGTGCCCTGGGCCTCCGGGTTGGAGGGAGTCCACTGCTTCGCCCCGGCCGGGCTCTCGGTCAGCACCCAGTCGTAGTCGAAGAGCACCTCCAGGTAAGTGTTGTCCCACGTGGTCGGGGTAGGTGTCCAGGCGCCCTCGATGCCGCTGGTGGTGGTGTCGACGCCCACGCCGCTGCCGTGGTCGTTCTTCCAGCCGAAGCCCATCTGATGGATCGGGGCGCCCTCGGGCTCGGGGCCCACCAACTCGGTGTCTCCGGCCCCGTGTGCCTTGCCGAACGTGTGGCCGCCGGCGACGAGCGCCACGGTCTCCTCGTCGTTCATCGCCATGCGGGCGAACGTCTCCCGAATGTCGCGGGCCGAGGCCAATGGATCCGGGTTGCCGTTCGGCCCCTCCGGATTGACGTAGATCAACCCCATCTGAACGGCGCCCAGCGGGTTCGCCAGCTCACGGTCGCCGCTGTAGCGCTCATCGGCCAGCCAGGTGCTCTCGGGACCCCAGTAGATGTCTTCTTCCGGGGCCCAGATGTCGGCCCGTCCGCCTGCGAAACCGAAGGTCTCGAACCCCATCGACTCCAGCGCGACGTTGCCGGCCAGGACCATCAGGTCGGCCCACGAGAGCTTGCGCCCGTACTTCTGCTTGATGGGCGCCAACAGGGCGCGTGCCTTGTCGAGGTTGCCGTTGTCTGGCCAGCTGTTGAGCGGGGCGAATCGCTGCGAGCCCGTTGATGCGCCGCCGCGGCCGTCCGCAATGCGGTAGGTGCCGGCGCTGTGCCAGGCCATCCGGACGAACAGCGGCCCGTAGTGGCCATAGTCGGCCGGCCACCAGTCCTGAGATACGGTCATCAGCTCGCTGAGATCGCGTTTGACGGCGGCCAGGTCGAGTGTCTGGAACGCTGCGGCGTAGTCAAAGTCGGCGTCCATGGGATCGGCCGCTGGCGGGTTCTGGTGGAGCATGCCCAGGCTCAGCTGGTTGGGCCACCAGTGCTGGTTGGCGGCCGATCCGAGCGCCGACCGGGCGGCGTTGGGTCCGTGCATCACGGGGCAACCCCCGCCGGCGTGGCTGTCATCCGATGCGCGCTGTTCGGTCATGGCTGCTCCTTGTGCTGGGCTGTGTCGTGTTGGGCTGTGCCGGTGATGGTTGGGTCGGTGGTGGTTGGGTGGGCTCGTTGACCGGGTTCTGATGCGCCTGCCCGACAGGACGGGCATCGTCCCCAGTAGATGACCTCGGCCTCGTCGATCTCGAAGCCGTGATCGTCGCTGGCGGTGAGGCACGGCACCTCTCCCACGGCGCAGTCGACGTCGCAGGTCCTTCCGCAGCCGCGGCAGATGAGATGGTGGTGGTTGTCGCCCACCCGTGCCTCGTATCGGGCCGGGGAGCCGGCCGGTTGGATCTTGCGAACGAGACCCTTCTCGGCCAACACCCCAAGGCCGTCGTAGACGGCCTGGCGTGAAACGGAGCCAATGCTCGATCTGGCGTCGTCGATCAGCTCATCCGCGGTGGCGTGGGGGCGTTCGGCAACGGCTCGCAGGGTCGCCAGGCGCTGGGCGGTCACCTGCAGGCCGTGCGAGCGAAGCAGGTCGTGGAGGCGCTGGGACATGGTGGGCATTCCACCAGAGATTCTGGATGCTGTCAAGAATCAGATGACATCCTGGATCTTGCCCATCCGGCCTGAGTGACTCGGCCGCCAGCGGGTGCCGGGGGTGGCGCAGTCCCAGCGACCGAACCAGCGGGCGCAGCGGGTGAGCAGTCCCGTGCCCGGCGGACACCAGCGGCGTGTCGCCCACAGCTGCCGGGCGCTGAGACCCTGGTCGGCGCCTAGCGCCTTGCCGGGCTAGTCGTTGGGCTAGTCGTTCGGCACCGGATGGCTCTCCGAGAAAGTCTCCCACCGGCCCCGCTCAATCGACACGATCACCTTGTCCCAGTGCTGTCCGTTCGCCCAGAAGTAGTTCAGCAGCCGGCCCTCCACCATTCCCACCTCGCCGAGCATGAATTCCATCTGCGACAGGTTGTATTCGGCGACCTCAACGTAAAGCTTCCGAAACGGCCAACACTCGAACAGGTAGTTGACGAACAACATCGCGCCCTCAAAGAAGACCCGGCTTGGCCCGTTGGTCAGGCGGGCGAGTGCGAACTCGGCATGTCCGTCATGAGGGAAGACGTTGAAGCAGGTGGCCAGGCCGACGATGGGCGCGGTCGTGGCGGAGGACTCGGACCTTGGCCTCGGCATGATCACGAACGAGCACAGCGTGCCGTCGTAGAGCAACCGCTGGAACTCCGGCGGTGAGGGATGACTACCCCGAAATCGCCACTTGGGACCGAGCGTCTCCAGTTGGAGCTGGCGCAGGTGTTCGAACATCGCCGGGGTGGGGACCTTCAGGACCGCGCGCCGGGATACGACCCGAGGTCCCGACCAGTCGTCGTTCACCGGTGTTGCGCTGAGCCCATCGTCGCTTGTCGCGCTCAACCTTCCAGGAACCCGGCCAGGAGCGAGTGATCCGACGGCGGAATCTCGACCACCTCCGCGTCTTGGATGTCGTCGAAGGTAAACCGTGTGAAGGAGTAGTCGATCTTACGTCGATTCAACGGGGTGCCCGCTGTGGCCCGGACGGAGTCATCCATGTAGTCGTCCGCCTCACCCCCGAAGTCGGGGTCGGTGAACCCTGGCTCCATCCAATCGGTGTCGTCCTCCATATCCGCATAGGGGATATTGAAGTCGCCGTTGATGTAGTACTCCGGATACTCCACGAACCAGCCCGTCACCACCGGCTCCAACGCGTTGGCTTGCGCCAGTGAGTCTTCGAGATCGGCGTCAAGATGGGTGCTACACGCTGCATACTTGGGTTGCGAGTTGAAGAAGGTCTTCACGCAGCCGTAGCCCCGGGCCTCACCCCCGTTCGGAAGAACCTGCATGCCGAGTTGGGTCGCCGTTTGTGCGCCATCGGGGCGCACCATGATGAAGTTGCCCCACTTGCCCTTACCTTGGGGGTCGAATCCACTGTTCGGGCATCCCGGCTGATCCTTCACCGTCACCTCCTCGTGGTAGAAGTAGCCGTGCGCCTGGGCCCAGCCCGCGAGCGCCGCGAACTGCTTCCCGCACACCTCGTTGGCCGAGATGGCCAAGGGCAGCCCGTCGTCGACGCAGTCCTCGATATAGGAGTAGATGCCCAGCGCGAACTGCTGGATACCCCCATTGGGGTAGGCGCCCTCCCGTCCCTGCATGTTGTGTTGGATCGTGACCACGGAGTCGACGCTGTTGCACTCGACCAGGTCGGCCGGAGCCGACGGCACCGACGGGCGCCCGGGGCTCTGCTCGGTGGCCTCGGAGGCTCCCACCCGAGGGGTAAGGGGTCCGGCGAGAGCGAGGCTCGACGCCACCAGTGGTGCGATTGACTTCTTAGCTGGTGACACGGCGCAATTGCCCTTCCTCTTCGCAATAGGTCTGGTCGTTCAAGGTGCGGAGAATGCAACCACTCGGGTTGTCCAACGGCTTGGTCAACTCGGTCAGGTCAGCGCTGAGCAGGGTCGTTTCTCCCGTCAGCGGATTGAACACCGCCGGCGGGTCGGGCATCAGCGTTGACCCCGACGGCACCTCGATGGATGAAACCACCTTGAAGGTCGCTCCATCGCGAACCTCGACCTTGGCACCAGCGTCCGGATTGGTCGGGTCAGGGCTCCCGATCGTGGCGATGTTCCCGCCGCCGCACGTTGTGGGCGTGCCGAGGTCGTTGGGAGTCACCTTTGCATCGGTGGGCAGCGTTGCGATGCGCTCCGCCGGCTTGCCCTCGTGTGACATCACCACGTCGAGCTTGGATTGCTGCGGCTCGGTCGACACGCCCTTTTGGTCCGCCTCGGGATCGTTGGGATCAACGCGGCTCTGGGTGCGCTGGTCGATGCTCGTCAGGTTGATCACCTGCACAACCCCGGCATCGCCCAGGTCGCAGATGGAGTTGTGTTGCCAGGGCACGAAGCCATCGGCGTTGCGTGCCGCACCGGTGATCGGGTCGACCCACAGCAACGCGCCGACGCCACCGGATGAGTGGACGAGGAGTTCGTCCCCCTCGGTCGCGGTGATGGAGACCATTGGCTGGTCATCAATGTTTGGAACGTCGAATTCCACTCGCTTGGACCACGTCCCGGAGGAGGTGTCCAGCACCGAGGCGACCTGGACGTAGGCATCGTCGCACTCCTCGATTTCGTCGGGTACCCGAGCACCGAGACACTCGGTGCCCACGACGGCGATCTTGTCGTCCGCCATCACCCGCACCATGTACGACGAGTGATGGATCGTCGGATTGAACGGTGGAGGGTCGGCCACCTTCTTCCACTCGGTGCCATCCAGCGCCAGAACCGAACCACGCCCAAGATTGCTGAGCCGCGTGTCGTGCGAGGCCCGAGGACCGCCAACGTCGAACACGCTCCCGTCGGGGAGTGCAACCAGAGCACCCGGAGGCACCTCCAAACCGGACAGGTCGGCGGCCGGTTTGGCCTGGCCGGGATCGATGGTGGCCACGCGCTCCCCACATGACGCTGCCGCCAGAAGCGCCACGACCCCCAACCATCGCGCGCTCCTCCTCGCCAACTGCCAACGTCGTTCACGTCGGAGATCTCGTTGGGGGCGAGAACCCAACTTGTATTGAGACTGGATCATGTGTTCGACCGTACCCCCCCCCCGCCGCTCCGACGCAAGTAGTTCAATAATGTGCCTTGCGTATTTGGGCATCCTCCAGTCGACGAGACCAGTCGCAACGCCAGCCCTCAGTCCCAGCGGCCGAACCTGCGGGCGCAGCGGGTGAGCAGCCCCTTTCCTGGCGGGCACTGCCCTGCTGACCGGGCGCGGCCCCACACGTCGCCCTCCACCGGCAGGCCGTGGCCCGGCAACAGGTGTCGCACATCGAGCGACCGCAGGCGCTCCTCCGTGGCGTCGTGGGCGCCACGGTCCACCCACTCGGAGTTGAACCAGGCCCGGCCGTCGTGGGTCAGCACCTCATCCCCGGAGATCAGCGTCGCCGAGCCGGCGTGATAGAGCGAGATCGAGTCGTCCGTGTGTCCCGGCGTCGCCCGCACGACCCAACCGGGGGCGCCCGGCACCGAATCACCGTCCGCCAAGAACCCCGTCGGCTCGAACGGCAGAGCGAATTCCTTGCGGCGCCCGTACCCCACGGTGGCTCCGGCCCGGGCCAGCTCACGGGTGGCCCGCAGGCTGAAGCGCTGCTGGCCCATCATCGGCAGGAACCGAACGTTGGAGTCGAAGCCGAAGTTTCTGGGTGTCTCGCCCGCCAGGTAGTCGCGGCAACGCTCCGGCAGCAGGGCTCCGGCCGGGGTGCGCTCGAGCACCGTGGCCATGCCGCCCACATGGTCGCTGTGCCCGTGGGTGGCCAGCACCGCCGACACGTCCTCGGGCACCCGGCCGAGCCGCCGCAACCCGTCGAGGGCGCCCTGCGCCGACGACGGGAGGCCGGCGTCCACCAGGACGACCGCTCCGTCGTCGCCCACGATGGCGTAGCAGTTGAACATCCACCGCGAGGCGGCCAGCACCGGGAGATCGAACACTCGTCCATCGCTCATCCGGCCACGCTATCGAGGGCGGGCTGGCGCCGGATCCCGTTGGTGGCCGCTACGTGGTCTTGCGGATCAGCTCGACGGTCGCCTCGGAATCGTTGGCATCGTCGCCCAGCTCGCCCAGGTTGCGGTCCCGATCCTCGCGGGCCGCCGCCTTCGCCGCCGCCTTGGTGTCGCGGGCCCGGTCGAGTGCGGCCTCGGTGCCATGCTCGACGATGTAGTCGGCCCACTCGACGAGCGTGTCCACCATCTCGTCCTCGGGCACCACGGCGACGTTCTCGCCCTTGACGAACAGGTGGCCGCGCTTGTTGCCCGCCGCAATGCCCAGGTCGGCATCGCGGGCCTCGCCCGGGCCGTTCACCACGCAGCCCATCACGGCCACCTGGAGGGGAATCTGGCGCTCGCCGAACGCCGCCTGGGCCGCCTCGGCCACGCCGATGACGTCCACCTCGGCCCGCCCGCACGAGGGGCAGGCGATGAGGTCCACGCCCTTGCGCTCGCGCAGGCCCATGGCCTCCAGCAACATGCGTCCGGCCTTGACCTCCTCCACCGGGTCGGCGGTGAGGGAGTATCGGATGGTGTCGCCGATGCCCTCCGCCAGCAACGTGGCGATGCCGGCGGTGGCCTTGATGTAGCCCCCGGGCAGGGGGCCCGCCTCGGTGACGCCCAGGTGCAGCGGGTAGTCGGTGACCTCCGACAGCTGACGGTAGGCCTCGATCATGAGGGGCACGTTGGAGGCCTTCACCGAGATCTTCACGTCGTCGAAGCCAACCTCGTCGAAGTAGGCCAGTTCCTGAAGGGCCGATTCCACCATGGCCTCCGGCGTCACCTTGCCGCCGTGGCGCTCGTACAGCTTGGGGTCGAGCGAGCCGCCGTTGACACCGATGCGGATGGGCACGCCCCGATCCTTGGCCTCGGCGGCGACGGTCCTGATGTGCTCGGGCCGGCGAATGTTGCCCGGGTTGAGCCGCAGGCACGCCACCCCGGCCTCCAACGCCGCCAAGGCCATCTTGTACTGGTGATGGATGTCGGCGACGAGCGGCACAGGGCTGCGGGGCACGATGCGGGCAAGGCCCTCGGCGGCTTCGGTGTCGTTGCAGGTGCAGCGCACGATGTCGGCGCCTGCGGCGGCCAGCGCGTAGATCTGGGCCAGGGTGCCGTCGACGTCGGCCGTCTTGGTCACCGTCATCGACTGCACCGTCACGGGCGCGCCGCCGCCCACCGGCACGTCGCCGACCATGATCTGGCGGGTGGGCCGCCGCTCGATGCTGCTGGATACTCCGCTGTCCACGACCGGTCCTCTCCGCGCCATCGGCGGCGCTACCACCCGCTCGGCTCCGCGGGGGACGGGCCCGGACGTCAGATGCGGATGGGGTTGACGACGTCCAAGTACACCGTACTGAGGAACAGCAACCCCAACACGCTCACCACCGCCACCGCCACCGGGTACATCCGCTTCGGGTCGATGAAGTAGCGCTTGCCGTCGCCCGCCATCCGCTCCCGAATGCGCTCGTAGCAGGCGATGGCGATGTGCCCGCCGTCGAAGGGCAACAGCGGCGTGAGGTTGAACAGTCCGATGAAGATGTTGAGCACCGCCATGAGCATCAGCAGCGAGGCCCAGTCCGCCTCGGCGAACCCGGTGGCGAGCGAGGCGGCGCCCACCATGCTGATGGGGCGGGTTTCGTTCTCCTCCTGGCTTGCCCGGAGGGCGGTCGAGGCCGGCGTGGGGGTGTCGGACAGGTTGCCGTCGTCGGGCCGCGCCGTGGCCGCTCGGCCAAAGAAGTCGGCCAGGTTGGCCGGGTTCATCACCCGCACCAGCCCGGAGATCGACCCGGTCGACAACTCCCAGAAGGCACCCACCGAGGCGGTGGTCGCCTGCCACGGGTTCTTGCGGATCTCGGCGTACTCGGAGGTGGTGCCGATCATGCCCTCTGGTTTGGTCGCCGCCACCGCGGTGCCCAGGTCCAGGGACGTGGTCGTGGCGTCGCCACCCGCGGCCGGCAGGTACGTGATGGCCAGTTCCCCGCCCTCGGCGGCTTCGGTGGCTGCCACCAGGGCCTCGGGCCGGGTCAGGGCGACGCCGTTGATCTCGGTGACGATGTCGTTCTCGTTGAGCCCCGCATCGACCGCGCGGTCGCCAAACGCTTTCACCGCGCCGCCCTCATCGGTGAAGAACAGGCCCAAGTCCTCTCCCACGGTGCCGATCACCGACGCCCGAGCGCCCAGCGATGCCTCCAGCGCGACGGTCTGGCCGTCTCGCTGCACCTCGACCGGCACGGTCTCGCCGGCACGCTTGCGCACCTCGTCGCCGAGGTCCTCGGTTGTCGACACGGCCTGTCCGTCCACCGACACGATGCGGTCGCCCGGCTGGATGCCGGCGGCGGCGGCCGCGGACCCGGGCAGCACCTCGGCCACCGACCACTGATCCGGGTCCTGCTGGCCGAAGAAGCTGAACTGAATGAACAACAGGATGAAGGCCATGATGAAGTGCATGGCCGAACCGGCCGAGGCCATGGTGACCCGGTCCTTGAAGGAGGCCTGGCGGTAGCTGCGGGCCTCGTCCTCCGGGGCCACCTGCTCGTCCCGCAGCATGCCGGGCACCTTCACGAACGCACCGGCCGGGATGGCGCGGATGCCGTACTCGGTTTCGCCGCGGCGCACCGACCAGACACGGGGACCAAAACCGACGAAGAACTGGGTCACCTTCATGCCCGCCCGCTTGGCGGTGAGGTAGTGGCCCAACTCGTGCATGGTGATCATGAAGACCAACGACACGATCACCACCACCAAGGCCAACCCCTGCCACCACCACAGGCCCAGCAGCGCTGCCGCCACCAGGACCAACCGCCACCATCCGGGTCGCTCCATGGCTTCCTCGGCGACCTTGTCCTCCTCGACGAGCTTGTCCTGCTCGGCGGCAGGCCCGTCGGCGGCATCCTGAGGGGCCTCGACGGGTGACGGGTTGGGGTCGGTCACGTCGGTCATGTGGCGAATGGCTCCTCAGCGGCGGCGGTCGATGATGCGGCGGGTCACCTCGCGGGCCCGCCTGTCGGCCTCGAGGACCGCATCAACACTGTCGGCCAGTGTGCCATCCCATGCAGCCAGAGCGTCGTCGTTCAGCTCGGCAATGGCCGTCCAGCCCAGTCCGCCCCTGAGAAACGACTCAACTACCACCTCGTTGGCCGCAGACAGCCAGGCGGGGGCCGTCTGGCCCATGCGGCCGGCTTCGTAGGCCAGGTCGAGGCATCGGAACGTGGAGCGATCGGGTGGCTCGAAGGTCAGCTCCGATGCGACCCGCCAATCCATCCCTCCGAACGAGGTGCCCAACCGGTCGGGGTAGGCGAGGGCGTAGCCGATGGGCAGGCGCATGTCGGGCATGGACAACTGCGCCATGGTGGTGCCGTCGGTGAACTCGGCCATGGAGTGCACGACGGACTGCGGGTGCACCACCACATCGATGTCGTCGTAGGGCACGCCAAACAGCTCGTGGGCCTCGATCACCTCCAGGCCCTTGTTCATGAGGGTCGAGGAGTCGATGGTGATCTTGGGGCCCATCGACCAGGTGGGATGGGCCAGCGCCTGCTCGACGGTCACCTCGGCGAGCTCGCCGGCGCCTCGGCCCCGGAATGGGCCACCGGAGGCGGTCAGCACCACCCGGGCCAGCCGCTCGGGCGCGTCGTTGGCGCGCAGGCACTGGTGGATGGCGCAGTGTTCGGAGTCAACCGGCACCAGCTCGGCGCCGGGCGTCGCCCGGGCGCCCTGCACGACCGGTCCCCCGGCGATGAGGCTTTCCTTGTTGGCCAGGCCCAGCCGCTTCCCGGCGTTCAGCGTGGCCAGCGTGACGCCCAGCCCGGCGAAGCCCACCACGCCGTTGATCACCACGTCCGCAGCGGCGGCCGCCGCCTCCAACGCCTCGGCACCAACCTCCAGCGTCACCTCGGGCGCTAGCAGCCGCCGCAGCTCGTCCGCCCGACGTGGGTCGGTCAGGACCACCACGTCGGGGCGCACCGCCGCAGCCTGGGCCGCCACCGCCTCGACCGAACCATGGGCGCTCAGCGAGCTGACGCGGAAGCGGTCCGGCTCGGTGGCCACCACCTCCAGCGTCTGGGTGCCGATGGAGCCGGTCGACCCCAGCACGGCGACATCGACCATGCGCTACAGGCTGGTCGTGGTGACGAAGTAGGCCACCGGCAACACAAACAGCATGGCGTCGAAGCGATCCAGCACTCCCCCATGGGCGGGCAGCAGCGTGCCCATGTCCTTGATCTGCAGGTCGCGCTTCAGCAGCGACTCGGACAGGTCGCCCAGCGGTGCGGCCAGGGCGCAGAGCACAGCAAAGAGCGCAGTCCGGGTGGAGAAGCCCTCACCGCCGAGCAGCTGCGGTGAGGCCACCGTCAGGTACACGAAGGTGGCAAGGATCGACACCACGACGCCCCCCATCAGGCCCTCCTGGGTCTTGTTCGGGCTCACGGCGCGCAGCGAGCCTCCCAATGGGGAGGCGCCCAGGGTCTTGCCGATGAAGTATCCGGCGGTGTCGTAGGCCACGGCGGCGATGACCGCGCCGAACAGCAGCCAGGCGCCACCCTTGCCGTCCTCGGAGAACCGGCCCAGCCCGATGAGGAGGGCGGCGAAGCTGCCGAGCCCGCCCACGTACAGCATGCCCAGCATGGTGGCGCCCAGGTTCTGCACGACGTTGTCGCCCGGTGCCACCACCAGGTACCAGAGCAACCCCGCCATGACGGCCAGGCCCAGCACCACCGGGTAGGCGGCGGTTCCCACGTTGTAGGCGCCGATGACCAGGCCCAGAATGCCCGCCAGGCCAACGAGCCCTGCCGGGTTGTAGCCACCCCGGTGCAGCGCACCCATCATCTCGGTGCCGGCCACTCCGAGCACCACCAGGATGAGCAGAACCGCCGGGATCGGCCCCAGGGCGAAGGCTGCCACCCCCACGACGACGAGGCCCACACCCACCATGACCGCCTGCGGAAGGTCTCGTTCGCCGCTCTCACCGTCGGCAGGGGACCCACTGCGGCGGGGCGTCGGACGGGCGCGGCCCTCCTCCGGCGGCGGCCCGCCGGCGCTCGGCGGGCGTTGACGCGGGCGCGCCCCGGCCCCACCCTGGGGTGGCGGTTGACGTCGCTGGGGCCGTTGCCCGGTTGGTGGGCCCGCGCCTGGGGGGGCTCCACCGCCGGGGGGAGGCGGCGCTCCGGCGGGACGGCCCTGCTGCGGCTGCTCCCTGGGGGCGGCCATCGGCGCTGACGGTTGTCCTCCGGGCGGCGGGGGCGGGGCGTCACGCCGCTGCGGTGGCGGCGCAGTTCGTGAGGGCACCGCCGCCACGCCCTCGGTGGAGGGGCCCGCCTCGAAGTCGTCGTTGACCGGGCGCAGCGGGGGGCGATCGCCGGCGTCGACCGAGTAGTCCTCGGCCGCATGGGGGTCGCCCTCGAAGCCCAGCGCCACGTCGTCCAGGGCGCCAACACGCAGGTGGGTCTCGGCGAGGTCGTCGAAGGCCAACGGCACGTTGTCGCCCCGTGTCTGGCTCTCGCCCCGATACACCGGGCCCGTCGCCGGCCCCTGATCACTTCCCACTACCGCCGGCACCTGGCCGGTGGGGGGAGCGGACCAATCGGGCAGCTCGAAGCCGTCCTCAAGGTCGCCCGACTCATCGGGGGTCACCAATGCACCGGTGTCGCTCTCGTCGAACCACGATGCAAACGGGTCGTCGTCCTCGGGTCCTGCCATGGTGCTACTCCCCTGCCTTGTGGTGGGCCGGCCCGTGGCCGCCCGGTCCACCCGCCCAACGGTCAGCCTGCCACGCGGCACCGACCTGGTTCACCCATGGGGTGCCGGACATGCCCCTACACCTCCATGAGGTCGGCGGTCTTGGCTTCGATGGCCTCGTCGACCTGCGCCTCGTAGGCCTTCGCCAACTTGTCGATGCGCTCAACGGCGCGACGGCTGACATCCTCGGAGATGTCGCCGTCCTTCTCCAGGCTCTCGACCTCTTTGCGGGCCTCCCGGCGGGCCCCACGCAACGAGTTCTTCCCGTCCTCACTCTTCTGCCGCGCCAGCCGCACGAAGTCGCGTCGGCGTTCTTCGGTCAGCTGAGGAAAGGCGAGGCGGATGTTCACGCCGTCGTTGCTGGGGTTCAGTCCCAGGTTGGATTCCTGGATCGAACGCTCGATGGCCGGCATGGCCTCCTTGTCGAAGGGGGTCACCACCAGCATGCGCGCGTCGGGCACCGAGAACGAGGCCAGTTGCTGCATGGGCACCATGGAGCCGTAGTAGTCCACGGTGAGCTTCTCGATCAGCGCCGGGTTGGCCCGGCCCGTGCGAATCGAGGCCAGGTCGGCGCGGGTATGGGCCACGGCGCGCTCCATGCGCTCGGCGGCCTCATCGCAGATCAGCTGTACCAGTTCGTCACTCATTTCGGTCCCCACCCTACCGAGGTCGACCACTCTGAGCGGGGAGGGTCGGTGCGGGTCAGCTGACGACCGTGCCGATGGCCTCGCCGGCGAGCAGCCCGGCAAGGTTGCCCTCACCCATCAGGTCGAAGACGACGATGGGCAACTCGTTGTCCATGCACAGGCTGGTGGCGGTGGAGTCCATCACCTTCAACCCCTTGGAGAGCACCTCCAGGTAGGTCACCTCCCGCAGCAGCTCGGCATCGGGGTTGGTGCGCGGGTCGTCGGAGTACACGCCCTCGGTGCCCGAGTGGGTTCCCTTCAGCATGACCTCGGCGTCGATCTCCACCGCACGCAGCGCCGCTGCGGTGTCGGTGGTGAAGAACGGGTTGCCGGTGCCGGCGGCGAAGATCACCACGCGGTCCTTCTCCAGGTGCCGCATGGCGCGTCGCCGGATGTAGGGCTCGGCCACCTGCTGCATGTGGATGGCCGACTGCACGCGGGTTTCCTGGCCGAGGCGCTCCAGCGTTTCCTGCAGGGCCAGGGCGTTGATGGCCGTAGCCAGCATGCCCATGTAGTCGGCCTGGGCGCGGTCCATGCCCGCACCCGCACCGGTGAGGCCGCGCCAGATGTTGCCGCCTCCCACCACGACGGCCAGGGCCACCTCGAAGCGTCGCTTCACCTCGACGATGTCGGTGGCCAGTTGGGTCACGACGTCGCCGTCGATACCGCTTCCCGCCGGGCCGGCGAACGCCTCACCCGAGAGCTTCAGCAGTACCCGCGACCACCGGGGCTGGTTCACTCGCCGATGGTCGCCTGGGAGAACCGCACGATACGGGCGTCGCCCAGACGATCGGCAACCGTTTGCTTCTCGCCGAACAGGCCCTGCTCGGGGAGGACGCGCTCGGAGTACCACGAGGCCATGCGGCCCTCCACGATCTTGGGAACGGCCTGCTCGGGCTTGCCCTCCTTGCGGGTGAGGTCCTCGAAGCTCAAGCGCGCCTTGTCGGCCAGGTCCTGAGGGATCTCGTCCCGGGTCATGGCGGTCGGCTTGGCGAACGCAATGTGAAGTGCGATCTCGTGGGCCAACTCGGCATCGTCGGTGCCCGACAGCTCCAGCAGCACGCCGTTGACGCCGCGGCCATCCTGCACGTGCAGGTAGGCGTCCAGGACGTTGCCCTCTGCAGCCTCAAAGCGCACCGCCGCGCCAACCTCGATGTTCTCGCGCTTGGCGATCTTCAGGCTGTCCACCGCGTCGGCCAGCGAGTCAATCGCCTCGGGGCCTCCGGCCAGCACGGCGTCCGCCATCTGCTGGGCCAGCGAGGTGAAGTCGTCGGCCTTGGCCGAGAAGTCGGTCTCGGACTTCAGCTGCACCAGCGCGGCATTGTTGCCGTCGGTGGCCATGGCCACCGCACCCTGGTTGTTTTCGCGGTCCTCGAGGGCCGCCACCTTGGTGAGGCCCTTCTCCCGCAGTATGCGGGCAGCCTTGTCGCGGTCGCCCTCGGCGGCCACGAGCGCGTTCTTGCAGTCCAACATGCCTGCCCCGGTGGCGTCGCGCAGGCTCTTGACGGCGGCGGCGGTGACCTCGCTCATGCGTCCTCCCCGGTGGTGTCGGCAGCGTCGGTGTCGTTCTGGGTGTCATCGCTGGCGGCATCGTCAGCGCTGGTGTCGGCGGGCGACTCAGGCGCCGCAGCGGCGGTGGCCTTCGGCTCGCTCAGGCGTGCCTCTCGCTCGGCAGCGGCCTTGGCCGCCTCGTTCCGGGCCTGTTCCTGGGCTGCCCGATGGGCGGCCTCCTCCTCAGCCGTGCGCTCGACGGGCTGTGGTGGCTCGGGCGGGCCGCCCTCGCCCTCGGATGCCCCGCCCGTCTTGGTCCGCAGTTGGCGGCCCTCGTTGACGGCGTCGGAGATCACCCGGCTCATGAGGCTGCCCGAGCGGATCGCGTCGTCGTTGCCCGGGATGACGTAGCTGATGATGTCGGGGTCGCAGTTGGTGTCCACCACCGCCACGATGGGCAGGTCCAGCTTGTTGGCCTCGGTGACGGCGATGTCTTCCTTCTTGGTGTCCAGGATGAACACCGCGTCGGGAAGGGCATCCAGGTCTCGGATGCCGTAGAGGTAGCGCTCCAGCTTCGCCAGCTCGCGGGTGAGCAGCAGCGCTTCCTTCTTCGGCATCGCCTCGAACTCGCCGGAGTCCCGCATGCGCTGGTACTCCTTCATCTTGGAGATGCGCTTGGAGATGGTCTCGAAGTTGGTGAGCATGCCGCCGAGCCAACGCTCGTTGACATACGGCATGCCACAGCGCTCGGCGTAGCTCTGCACCGAATCCTGAGCCTGCTTCTTGGTGCCGATGAACATGACGGTGCCGCCGTCGGCCACGAGGTCGCGCACGAAGATGTAGCTGTCGCGGATGCGCTCCAGCGTCTGACGCAGGTCGATGAGGTGGATGCCGTTGCGCTCGGCGTAGATGAAGCGCTGCATCTTCGGGTTCCAGCGACGCGTTTGGTGTCCGAAGTGGACACCCGCCTCGAGCAGTTCCTTCATGGTGACAACGGGGGCCATGGTGGGTTCCTTTCCTTCGGTTCGACGAAGCCCGGGTGCGATGCGCCACAGGGCGACCGAAGGTGCGCCCGGGTGAAGATGAGTTGAAGGTGATCGATGAAGTGACCGGCCCGTTTGGGCCGACGAAGGATGCTACTGCCTGGCGGCACTGCGTCCCACTCCGCTGCCGCACGCCGGCGTCGGTCCCCATCCCCACCCCGGAGCCACACCAACTCGGGTCCTCAGATCCGCGCCAGAGCGACGCCAGGTGACCCGAGTTCGCCGGGACGGGCTACGGGTCGGGCACCAGCACGGCGGGAGCGGCGCCAAAGAACGCCGCCGGGTCGAGGTAGGTGCGACCATCGCGCAGGCCCAGGTGGAGGTGGGCGGCCGTGGTGCCGACCACCTGGCCCAGGGCCACCGCTTCCCCCGCCCCCACCGCACGGCTGGCCAGGCCGGTGTAGGTGCTGCGCAATCCGGAGGGGTGATCGACCGAGACCACTCCCCGGCCCGCTACGACGCCGGCAAAAGCCACGGTGCCGGCACCGATCGCTCGCACCGGCGTGCCCGGGGCGGTGGCGTACTCGATGCCACGGTTCCCCGGCCCGTAGGGCCCCGACGGCGCACGGAACGGGTCGGCGATGGGTGCGTCGACCGGCGGCGCGAAGCGCGGGCGCGATCCGTCGGGAGCCACGCCGGGAGGTCGCGGCGCAGCCTGGGTCGCGCGGTGGGGTCCGGCGCCCACTCCGGGAAGCGGCGCAGGGCCGCCCAGCAGGGTGAGGGTCAGGCCGAGTGCAACAAGGCGACCCACGGCGCAGCCACCCTCAGGCGTGGGCGTTGCCCAGGGCGTTAAACCGGCTGCGCAACCCCAGCATGGCCTTGGCGTGAATCTGGCACACCCGGGACTCGGTCACGCCGAGCACCTCTCCGATCTCCGCCAGCGTCAGCCCCTCGTAGTAGTAGAGCCCCAGCACGGTGCGCTCCCGCTCGCCCGCACCCGACATGGCCTCGCTCAGCAGCTGACGGTCCGACATGGCGTCCAAGTGGGCCGTGGGGGACCGCGAGTCGTCGGCCAACTCGCCGTCGCCGTCGCCGCCGGGACCGCCCAGCTCGTCGAGCGCCACCAACCCGGCGGAGGAGATCTTGGTCAGCGCCCGGTGCAGGTCGGCCTCGGTCCAGCGCAGCTCGCCGGCGAGCTCCTCGTCGGTGGGTGCGCGGCCCAACCGAGCTTGCAACTTGGCCGACCCCTCCTCGATCCGCCGAGCCTTGGAGCGAACCGATCGGGGAACCCAATCCATCGCCCGCATCTCGTCGGTCATGGCGCCACGGATGCGAGGGATGGCGTAGGTCTCGAACTTGAAGCCCCGGTCGGGGTCGAATCGCTCGACCGCCTCGATCAGCCCGAACATGCCCGACGACACCAGATCGCCCACCTCGACGTTGCGAGGCAGCCCCGAGGCGACGCGACCCGCCACGTACTTCACCAACGCAGCGTAGTGCACGATGATGCGGTCGCGCTTGGTGCGCGACGGTCGGGCTCGGTACTGGCGCCACAGCTCGGCCAGTTCGTGGTCCGGCACGCGTTGCCCGTTCAGCGGGTCGCCGTCCACCTCAGGCCCTCGGATGCGCAGCGTCCACCGCCGAGCGCATGCGTTCGCGGCTGACGTGGGTGTAGATCTGCGTGGTCGCCAGGTCCGCGTGGCCAAGTAGCTCCTGCACGGAGCGCAGGTCGGCGCCGCCGTCAAGGAGGTGCGTGGCGAAGCTGTGGCGGAGCGCGTGGGGGTGGGTGGGCACGGGCGACCGGCGGTCGACGATGCGGCGCACGTCCCGGGGGGCCAGTCGGTGACCGCGCGAGTTCCGGAACAGCTCCGGGCCGCAGCCGACACCCGGATCGGTGCGCTCCCCGGCCACCACGGCACGGTCGGCAACCTCCAGGTGAGCGGTGACGGCCTCGATGGCGGCATCGCCCAACGGAACCATGCGTTCCTTGGAGCCCTTACCCAGCACCCGCACCAGCCCACGTCCCAGCTCAAGGTCGCCGCGGTCGATCGAGCACAGCTCCGACACCCGCAGGCCGGAGCCGTAGAGCAGCTCGAGCACGGCGTTGTCGCGGGCGGCGGTGGGCCGTTGGGGGTGGGGGTCCTCGTCCAGCAGCTGACCCAGCTCGTCCGCCCGCAGGACCCGGGGCAACCGCTGTGCGCCTCGGGGTGCGCTGACCCCCATCGTGGGATCGACCTCGATGGACCCCTCCCGCTGATGCCAGCGCACCAGGTGACGCACCGACGCCAGGCTGCGAGCCAGCGTGGCCGGAGCCAGCCCGTCTTCGGACCGGGCCACCAGCCAGGCCCGAACGTGACGACGACGCAGGTCGCCGGGACCGGCCACGCCGGCCTCCGTGCAGTAGCCGATGAAGGCGACCAGGTCGCGCAGATAGGCCCGCCGGGTGCTCTCGGCGAGGGAGGAACCGGCGACCACCTCGTCGAGGCGCCAGGTTTCGTCGGGTGTTGTGGCCACAGCGATGGCTCCGAGGCTATCGGCGGACTCCCCAATTCCGTGGACCGTTGGGCCCAGCGTCCGCTCACGATTTCCGCCCCGAGTGCTCGAACCATCCCTCGGACTCAACCAGCACGCCGCGCTCGCACAACCGCCCCACCGCAGCGGCGACCGACGCCACATCCAAGCCCGATGTCTCGACGAGATAGTCCAAGCTGACCCGATCGAAGCCGGCCGCATCCAGCAACGCGGCCTCATCGGCATCGCGCCCAGCACCAGTCGGCTCGACGGAGTCCAACGGATGCTCCTGGACGTCGGGGGCGACAAGCGCACCACCCTCGGGCACCGCCAACGCCAACTGGCCGGCTCCCCCGGTTTCCGGAGCCCGGCGCCCCGTCCGTTTCGGCGCAGCGGAGCCCACGCCGGCGGCGCCGGTGCCCGCAGTCGCGCAGCGAGCCCCCTGCCGGGACAGGGCCGCCAGCACGTCCAGGACATCCAGACACGGATCGCAGCCCTCGGAGATCAGCTGGTTGGTGCCCGCGCTGGCACCGGCGCGCACCGAGCCCGGCACGGCGAGCACGGGCACCGACCGCTCGATGGCCTCGCGCACCGTGTGCATGGAACCTCCCGCCCGGGCCGACTCGACCACCACCACGACATCGGCCAGGGCGGCCAGCAGCCGGTTGCGCGCCGGGAACCGCCAGGCGTGGGGCGGAACACCCGGCGGCCACTCCCCCACCAACCCTCCGCCGTCGGCCACCTCGCCCCACAACCGCTCGTGTTCCCGGGGATAGACCTGATCCGGGCCACAGCCGATGACACCGAGCGTGCGGGTGGCCTCAACCGAGAGCGCCCCGCGATGGGCGGCAGCATCGATGCCCCGGGCCAGACCCGACACCACCACGACCCCGCGGCCGGCAAGCTCCGCCGCCAGCTCGTGGGCCACCTCCCGCCCCACTCGGGATGCCCGCCTGGTGCCGATGATCGCCACCACGGCCTCGCCGGTCGACGGCCCGTCCGCGACGCCACGGCGGATGAGCACTCCCGGCGCGTGCGCGTCCTCGGCCAGGCGGAGGGGATAGCCAGGTTCCCCAGGAAGCACCGCCCGCGCCGCACACTCCGCAAGCGCCATCGCCGTGCGATGGAGCCCCGCGGGCCCTGTCGCCTCGCCCCTGTCCGGCGCCGTCAGCTGTCGTTGCCAGGAACGCCATCGAACGGAGTCCACCTGCGCAGACGCGGGTCGGGATTCGGCCAGCAATCGCTCGATGGCCGCGTGCGGCCCGGGCGGCGCGCACCACCGAGCCAGCAGGCCCGGGCCAATGCCCTCCAGGCCGGCGAGCGTGGCAGCCGCCACCGCCGCGTCCGTGCCCACCGCCGCCTCGTGGCCCGCCATCACGCCACCTGCTCCAGCCGGGTGCCCACCTCGGCCCGCAGCCCCATCGCCACCTGCATGACGCCGGCGTCCAACGTGGGATCCTTCCCCGCCAGGTCGCGCAAGGTCAGGGCCACGGCCCTCAGCCGCGCCATGCCACGACCGCTCAACCGACCGTGGGCCAGGGCACGGTCCAGCACGTCGCGCGCGGCAGGGGTCAGCCGGCTCTCGGCCTCCAGGGTCTCCAGGTCGAGTTCTCGATTGGCCGACACCCCCCGTGCCAGCGCAGCCCGCCTGGCCAGCGCGACCCGCTCGGCCACGGCCTCGCTGCACTCCCCCGGCTTGGCATCCACCAGTTCCTGCGTCGGGACGGCCTCCACCCGGACTCGCAGGTCGAAGCGGTCCAGCAGCGGGCCCGAGATGCGGCGGGCATAGCGGCGCAAGGCCACGTCGCCGCAGCGACAATCCTCGGTGCTGCCCGCACCACACGGGCAGGGGTTCATGGCTGCCACCAGCAGGCAGCGGGCGGGAAAGGACACGGTGGCGTGCGCCCGGCTCACCCGAATGGTGCCGTCCTCCAACGGTTGCCGAAGCGCGTCGAGCGCGTGGGCTGGGAACTCGGCCAGCTCGTCCAAGAACAGCACCCCTCCGTGGGCCAGGCTGACCTCGCCGGGCCGCATCTGCGTGCTGCCGCCGCCCACCAGCGACACCACGGACGCCGTGTGGTGGGGCGCCCGAAACGGTGCGCTCACCTCCAGGTCACCCGCGTCGCTGCGGCGCAACGGCACGGACCGGCGCGCGCTGCCCTCGCCCTCCAGGCCGAACAGCTCGCCCGCTGCGGAATGCACCCGGATGACCTCGGCACCCCGCCGGTCGTCGAGCGGGGGCAACAGGCCGGGCAATCGTTGGGCCAGCATGGTCTTGCCCGACCCGGGAGGACCCAGCATGAGCAGATGGTGGCCCCCGGCTGCGGCCACCTCCAGCGCCAGGCGCGCCAGGCGGTGGCCGCGCACCTGGGCGAGGTCCGGCCCGGGCTGCTGGTCGGCCAACTTCAACGGCGGCGCATCCGGCCACGGTTCCTGCCCCGCCAACGACGCCACCACCCCGCCCAAGGACTCCGCCACCACCACCTGCCGTTGGGACAGCTGGGCCTCCCCGGCATTGCCGGCCGGCACGACCACCCGAGTGGCCTCGGTGGCCTCCGTCAGGGGCAGGGCACCCCGAATCGCCCGAACGGAGCCGTCCAGGCCCAGTTCGCCGACGAGCCCGACGTCGGCCACCGCCTGGGGATCAAGCTGCTCGGACGCAACGAGGTAGGCCACGGCGATGGGAAGGTCCAGGGCCGAACCGGTCTTGCGGAGCCCCGATGGGGCCAGGTTCACGGTGACCACTTCGGAGGAGTCAAAGCTCAGGCCCGCGCTCAGGATGGCCGCTCGGATGCGGTCCCGAGATTCTCGGCAGGCCGCATCGGGCAGGCCCACCAGGACAAAGCGGGGCAGACCCTTGCGGGTGACGTGCACCTCGACCCACACGGGATGGCCGTCAACGCCAAGCAAGGTCGCAGATGCAGTGGTCGCCAACATGGGGTGCCCCGAAACGGTGGGTTGAGGGCAAGGCGTCGGCCGCCTGCGAGCCGTGGGGTGGACCGTACCCGGCCGGTCCGACCGTGGGAAGCGCCGGGGGCGGGGCACGCTCCCCGTTGACAGCTCCGCCCCGACCGGGCAGACCAGGCCTCCCCGGCTGCGGGCAGTGCTCCCCGACTGCGGGCAGTGCTCGCCGGCTGCAGGCAGTGCTCGCCGGTGGAACGCGACCGTGTGCGCCGGCGCCCCAGCGGCCAGACTGGTGCCATGGGCTTCAACCCACATCAGAAGACGGACAAGAAGCCCGCCGACTTCCTGTTGGTCGCCGCCGCCCTGGCGGTCTGCATCGGGCTGGTGTTGTGGGGACTGCTGGGGTGAGCCGCCGCCGAACCCGCCCCGAGCCGCCGGACCCCTACGACCCGAGCGCCGTGGATGTCCGGTTTGTGCAGCCCTACGAGGCGAACAAGGCCTACCTCTGCCCCTGGTGCAACCGCGACCTCCCACCGGGCACCGGGCACGTCGTCGTCGTGCCACATGACGCTGCCGATCTGCGCCGACACTGGCATCGGGGCTGCTGGGACAAGCGCGTGCGAGCCAGCTCCACCGGCTCGGACCCAACGAGCGCGTTCAGCCGCCAACCGCGGTGATCGACACGCTCGCTCCGTCCGGTTGCATCACCCATCGTCCGTCCAGGCTCAGCACCGCCGGGCCCGAGGGTGCCTGTGGGCCGATCACCAGTTGCTCCCCCTCATCGGTCACCAACTGGAGCTCGGAGGGGGGCTCGTCCTCGGGCGTCGACGGCGACGCTTCCTCGGCCGAACCCTCGGAGGAGTTCTCCGCTCCCTGATCGATCGGGCCGAGGTCGCTGACGCTGATCAGTGCCCGGTCGTCGCCGCCGCCGTACAGGTCCACCAGCGGGGTGTCGTAGCTGGCCACGGCCTGCTCGCGGGCCTCGCCGGTGGCCAGCTCCATCGAGGTCAGCCTCACCTCGCTGCCGCCATCCGCCGAGGGCCCCACCGACACCGACCTCAGCCCGTCGTCGTCGCACATCAGCGCCCCCGCCTCACGGGCATCCAGACCGTCGACGCCCACCTCGAAGAGCCGGGCCTGGCGATCTGCATCGGTGGGTACGGGCACGATCTCCACCACCCGCGACGGCGCTGCGGCCGAGCCAAGATGCGCCGGGGACGCCAACACATAGACCCAGTCGTCGGAGACGCAGAATCGGAACCGGGGCACATCGAATTCCTTGGTACCCCCGGCTTCGTTGGCCGCATCCCGAATCGCCACGCTGTCGTAGGGGGCCGAACGGTAGGCGTAGGACTCGGCGGTCACCGTGCCCGTGTCCACCCACCACGCCGTGGTCTCGGTGTCGGTTCGCGCCGACACCGCCACCAGCGGTCCGGCCGAGCCGATCACCTCGTAGGTGCCGGGCACGTCCCACAGCTCGCCGGTGGCCGTCACCGCTCCTTCGTCATCGATGGTCATGCCACCGACGTCGCCGCACACACCAGTGCTGCCCTGGCAGGACGAGTTGAGAATGAACCACGAGCCATCGTCCAGCTGTGTGCCCGAGATGAGCCCCCGGTCCTCGGGAAAAGCGACCTGGCCCGCTTCGCCCACGCGGACCAGGTGGGTGGGCCGACCTGCGTCGCCGGTCGACACCAGGAAGTGCTCCTTGCCGGCCACCACCGGCGACTCGTTGGGCTCCACCGTGATGGGTTCGGGGCCGGCCTGAGCATCGAGGTCGCCGCTACAGCCGACGGCCAGGAGGGCCACGCCGGCGGTCACCAGCGGCAGCGAACGAAGACCGAGTCGCCACCTCCGTGCCATGGCGCCGACGGTACCAGCGGCCGACGGTCGCACGGCCTCGCCTCGGCCTTCCCAAGCACGTCGTCGACCCGCCGCTGGCTCGTCGTCAGAACGCGCCCTCGATCACCGTGACCTTCCCGGCCAGCACCGAGGCGACGTCGAATCGCACCGAGCCGACACCGCCCCCGTGCTCGGCCAGCCAGGCCGCAGCCAGGCGACGCAGGCGGGCCTGTTTGGCCCGTCCCACGGCCTGCGCCGGCGCGCCAAAGCGGTCGCTGGAGCGGGTCTTCACCTCGACGATGACGACACCGCCGTTGCGGCCCACCACCAGGTCGATCTCCCCGCGGGCACACCGCCAGTTTCGGTCGAGCACCTCGTAACCGGCAGCCAGATACCAACGCGCCACCTTGGCCTCACCCCAGGCTCCCAGCGCCTGGCGGGAGCGGTCCACCGAGGTGACGGGCGGCGAGGTGACGGGCGGCGAGGTGATGGGCGGCGGGGTGATGGCTGGGCGATCCGGGGTCGGCATGCAGCCAGCGTGGCCGCCTCACCGGCGACGGACCATGGGGAGCGGCCCCCGGGGATCGCTCCCCGGTGCCGCTCCCAGAAACGTCAGTCGCGCTTCTCGCGGATCTTGGCCTTCTTGCCCACCCGATCCCGCAGGTAATACAGCTTGGCTCGACGCACGTCGCCCCGGCTGACCACCTCCAGGTGGTCGATGGTGGGGCAATGGATCGGCCAGATTCGCTCCACACCGACGCCGTAGGACACCTTGCGCACGGTGAAGGTCTCTTGGGCGCCGCCGTGCTCCCGGCGGATGACCGCGCCCTGGAACACCTGCAGGCGCTCCTTGTTGCCCTCCACCACCTTCACGTGCACCTTCACGGTGTCACCGATGTTGAAGTCGGGGATGTCGGTGCGGACTGTGCCTTCGTCGATGAGGTCGGTGGCCTTCATGATGTGCTCCAAGAAGGGCTGCGACGCCGGGGTACCTACGCAGGGGTACACCGCCGGGCGCGGCACGTGGATGAACGGGGAACCGGGAGAGCGTAGCGGTAGATGGGTTCCCCCACCAACCGCCGAGGGTTGGGCCGAGGGCGATCAGGCCCGCTCGATCACCGTGGCCGCGCCCATGCCGCCGGCGGCGCACATGGCCGCAACGCCCCACTGCGTATCGGTGCGAGCCAGCTGGTGGGCCATGGTGACGATCATGCGCGCGCCGGTGCAGGCGATGGGGTGACCCAGCGAACAGCCGGAGCCCACCTGGTTGGTGATCTCGTGGTCCAGCCCCAGCTCGCGGGACGATGCCACGGCCATCGAGGCGAATGCCTCGTTGATCTCCACGGCGTCGACGTCTCCCAGGCCGATGCCTGCCAGCTTCAGCGCCTTGGGGATGGCCAGCGTGGGCGCCAGGCCGTTGCGCTCCACCGTGTCGGCCACCGAGGCCCACGAACGAATCGTGGCCAGCGGCGTCAGACCGTGGGTGGCGGCAAACTCCCGGCTGCACAGCACCATGGCTGCGGCGGCGTCGTTCAGCCCCGAGCTGTTGCCCGCCGTGACGATGGCGCCCTCCACCATCGGGTTGATCACGGGAAGCGACGCCAGCTTCTCCAGCGACGAGGTGCGGCGCGGGTGTTCGTCAACGCTGAATGACGTGCCGTCGCCCAGGCCGACGGGCACCAGCTCGTGGTCAAAGAAGCCGCCGTCGATGGCCGCCACGGCCCGCTGGTGCGACAGAAAGGCCCACTCGTCAGCCTGCTCGCGGGTCACGCCGGCGATGCGGGCTGCGTTCTCGCCCACGGTCATCGCCATATTGAACGCGGGGGTCAGCTCGGTCTCGGGGTGGGCGGCAGGCAGCCAGGGGGCCGGCTGCCCATCGGGGCCGGGCTTGGAGGTGGCGGGAGCGGTGGACATGGACTCGGTGCCACCGGCGATGCCGCACTCGATCATGCCCGAGGCGATGTTGGCGGCCAGGTAGTTCACCGCGGCCATGCCCGACGCGCACCACCGCTGGGTGGCGGCGCCCGGCACATGGTCCAGCCCCAGCTCGATGGCGGCATAGCGTGCGATGTCACCGCCGCCCTGCATCGACTCGCCCATCACCAGGTCTTCGATCGCCGCGGGGTCGACACCGCTTCGCTCCAGGGCTGCGCCGACGGCCACCTGGGCCAGATCCAGCGCCGGCGTGGCGGCCAGGGTGCCCTTGTAGGCAGTGGCGATGGGGGTACGAACAGCGCTTGCGATCACAACGTCAGCCATCGCGGCAGACTATCGGCTGGGCCGAAACGAGAACACGTTCTCGTTCCGCGTCCGCGACAAACGCGCCCAGCCTCGTTTTGGGCGCGATCTTGGTGGACAGGTCACCACAAACGCGCCCAAAAACACCGCGGGCGCGGAAGTGGCGAGCGGCAACCGCGCGGCGCCGCTGGAGATCATCTGCCGGAGGTCAGAGGCCGAACTCGGCGAGGAGCGCTCGGTCGGCGTCGGTGAGGCCGCCGCGAGCCTCGATGAGATCCGGCCGCTGCGCCACGGTGCGGGCCAAGGACTGTGCCCGACGCCAACGGGCCACCCGGGCGTGGTCGCCCGAGCGCAGCACGTCGGGCACCGCCCGGCCCCGGAACTCCGCGGGGCGGGTGTAGTGGGGATACTCGAGCAGGCCGTCGGTGAAGCTCTCCTCGGCTGCCGAGGAGGCGTTGCCCATCACCCCGGGGACCAGCCGAGCCACCGCCTCGATGATGGCAAGGGCCGCCACCTCCCCGCCGGAGAGCACGAAGTCGCCCAACGACACCTCGTCGTCCACCAGGTGATCACGCACCCGCGCATCGATGGCCTCGTATCGCCCGCACAGCAGCGAGAACCCTTCACCGCCCGCCAGTTCGGTGGCCATCGCCTGGTCGAAGCGCCGGCCCGAGGGGCCAAGCAGCAGGAGGGGTCGCGGCGGGTCCGCAGCCTCGACGGCGGCGAAGATGGGTTCGGGGGTCATCACCATGCCCGCTCCCCCGCCAAAGGGGGCGTCGTCCACGCTGCGGTGCAGGTCGGCGGTGTGGTCACGCAGGTCGTGGGTGCGGAGCCGAACCACGCCGCGTTCCTGTGCTCGGCCCAGGAGCGACTCCCGGGCAAATCCGGCGATGAGCCCGGGGAAGATCGTGAAGACCTCGATCGCCAGCGACCCGTGTTCGGCAGGGCCGCCGGCCTGACCGGCGGCGGGGTCAGAGATCGAAGAGCCCATCGGGAACCTCAACGGCGATCACGCCGTCGGCCGGTCCGTGAGCGATGAAGGCCACCGGCACCAGCGCGCCGCCCTCCAGCTCCAACAGGTCGCCGCCGGGGTTGTCCACCACGGCGGTCACCTTCCCACGCTGCACCCCATCGGCGCTGCGCACCTCACAACCCACCAGTTGGTGCACCCACAGACCCTCGGCGTCTTCGAGCGGCGGGGCCGACAGCACCAGGCCCCGCAGCGCGTCGGCGGAGTTCCGGTCGCATGCCTCCTCAAAGCGCACCAGGTGCCGTTGCTGATGCGGGCGCGACGAACGAACCCTCAGGGGCCCACTCGGCGTGCTCAGCACGGAGCCCGGAGCCACACGCTCCAGGCGATCGGTCGTCAGATGAACCACCACCTCACCGGTCAGCCCATGGGGCTTGACGATGCGGCCCACCTCCAGCAGATCGGGCGGCGCCGCGCCCGGCCGACCCTCGGTCAGGAGTCGAACTCCACGTCGACCTTGGCGCCGTCGAGGTGCGCTGCGGCGCGAACGACGGTGCGGAACGCGTTGGCCACGCGGCCCCGCTTGCCGATGACGCGACCCAGGTCGCCCTGGGCCACGGTGACGTCGATCTGGGGCACGTCGCCCGACTCGTCCACGGCAACCGACACCGCGTCGGGCTCGTCGGCCAGGGACTTGGCGAGATACTCGGCCACCTCGGTGGCCCGGGTGAGTTCGCTCACGAATCGCCCCCATCGGCGACGGCGCTGACCGGCTCGGACGTGGGCTCGGGCGGAGCAACCGGCTCGGGCACCTGGAAGACGTCCGGCGCCTCGGCGCCGGTGGTGTGGGCCTCCCACGCGCCGCTCACCTCGAGCAGCTTGCGCACCCGCTCGGAGGGCTGGGCACCGTTGCGCAGCCACTTCAAGGCGGCGGCGTTGTTGACCTTGATGGACGACGGGTCGGTGCGGGGGTTGTAGGTCCCGATGATCTCGATGAAGCGGCCATCTCGGGGGGAGCGCTGATCGGCAGCGACGATGCGATAGGTCGGCTGCTTCTTCTTTCCCACACGAGTAAGGCGAAGGCGTACGGACACGTGGAACTTCCTGACGTAGGTGTCGAGCGGCCGACCATTCTGGCCGCTGGGGGACATGAGAACAACTCAGCACCGGGGCCGGTTCGCTCCCGCAGGGCGATCTCGGGCACGAACGCCCGGGAGGCGTCAGGCTAGCCCAGCCCCGGGAAACCGCCGGGTCCGCCGGCGATGGGGTTCCCCCGCTCGTCCAGCTGGGGCAATTGGAACCCGCCGGCGGGCACCTTGGGGCGATTCGAGCCCTTCGGCGTGGTGCGCCCGCCCTTTCGCCCCTTCTTCTTGGCCTTCTTCATCTTGCGGGCCTTCTGCTTGGCAAAGCCCCCGCCCATGGACTGCATCATCTTGCGCATCTCGCCAAACTGGCTGAGCAACTGGCTGACCTCACCCGGGGAGGTGCCCGAGCCCTTGGCGATGCGGGCCCGCCGCGAGCCGTCGACGATGTCGGGGTTGGAGCGCTCGGCCTTGGTCATCGACTGGATGATGGCCTCCACGTGGGCAAGGTGGGAGTCCTCCAACTGGACGTCGCGGACCTCCTTGGGCATGCCCGGCATCATCCCGACCAGGTTCTGCAGGGGGCCCATCTTCTTGATGGCCGCCAGCTGATCGAGGAAGTCGTCGAGGGTGAACGTGCCCGCCATGAGGCGCTCGGCGGCCTCCTCGGCCTCCTCCACCTCGTAGACCGCCTCGGCCTTCTCGATGAGGCTGAGCATGTCGCCCATACCCAGGATGCGCCCGGCCAGCCGGTCGGGGTGGAAGAGCTCGAAGTCGTCCAGCTTTTCTCCGGTCGAGGCGAAGGCGATGGGGCGGCCCACCACCTCCTTCACCGACAGGGCGGCGCCGCCGCGGGCGTCGCCGTCCAGCTTGGTGAGAATGACGCCGTCCAGGCCCAGGGTCTGGTGAAACGACTCGGCGACGCCCACGGCGTCCTGGCCGGTCATGGCATCGACCACCAGGAACGTGTAGTCGGGTTGCACCTCGCCGGAGATGCGCCGCACCTGGTCCATCAGTTCCTCGTCGATGGCCAGGCGGCCGGCGGTGTCGACGATGAGCACGTCGCGACCGGTGGCGCGTGCCTGGGCCACGGCGTCGGCGGCGACCGCCACCGGGTCGCCGCCGCCCGAGGCCACCACGTCATCGGATGCGGAGAACACCGGCACGTCCACCTGGGCAGCCAGCGTGCGGAGCTGGGCGACGGCCGCCGGACGTTGCAGGTCGGCGCCCACCAGCAACGGATTCCGACCCTGTGCCTTGAACCAGCGGGCCAGCTTGGCCGAGTTGGTGGTCTTGCCCGAGCCCTGCAGGCCGGCCATGAGTACCACGGTGGGAGGCTTGGAGGCATAGGCAATGCGGATGGCCTCGCCGCCGAGGGTGGCCGTGAGCTCCTCGTTGACGATCTTGACGACCTGCTGCGCGGGGTTGAGGGCCCCCGACAGCTCCTCGCCCACCGCGCGTTCGCGGATGCGGCCCTGCAGGGCCTTGACGACCGACAGGTTGACATCGGCCTCCAACAAGGCCAGACGGATCTCTCGCAGCACCTCGTCGACATCGGACTCGGAGAGCTTCCCCTTGCCGCGCAGCTTGGTGAAGATGCCTTCAAAACGGTCGGTCAGTGATTCGAACATGGGCAGACGATCCTACCGCCCGATTCCGCCACTGGCCCACGGCCGCCCGTCGTCGCACCGAGGGCGCTTCCCCTCGCGGCCGTGGTTCGGACGGCCCACGTTCGAGGAGCCATGAAAGCCAATCGGCCCGTTCGTGGCCGCTCCCGCCCTCCGATGGAACCCCATGATCTTTCGACACCGAACCACGAACGCACCCCGAGCCGGTCGCCACATGGCGGCAGCGGGCGTTGCCACCATCCTGACCCTGAGCGCCTGTGCGCCGGCGCCCGCCTCGCCCAAGGTGACCGTCGGGGCCGACTGCTCGGTGCCCGCCAGCACGTCGGTGCCCACCCTCATCAACAAGGTCTTCAGCTGCGAGCTGCGCAAGGCCGGGGTACCGGAGGGCACCATCGCCACGGCCGCCCGGCAGGCCGACGGCGTGGCGTGGTGCGAGTCACGCCACAAGACCAACGCCGTCGTCTACGGCGGCAAGTACCTGTACACGCCCAACCCGGCGACCGGCTACAAGTACTCTGCGGCCGGCCTGTTCCAGATCATCCGGTCCACTGCCAATGCCTACCTGCCCGGCGGCTATGCCAAGGTGCACGACCCCGTAGCCAACACCCGGGGCGCCGCCGCGATCTGGCTCTGGGGCTACAAGCGCAACCGCAACCCGTGGGCGCCTTGGAGCTGTGCCCCGGGCACGTCGGCGTACAGCAACGCGGCGCGGCAACGCTGACAGAGGGCCGGACCGGCTCGCCGCCGGCCGAGGCCGCCAGCGATGACCATGAGCGAACGCCGGGCCGGTGGGGGCCCGGCATTCGCGCGTGCGATCAGCCCCGGCCGTAGCGGGCCAGCAGCCGCTCGCGAACTCGGGGATGCAGGTTGGCCCGGCTGGCGTCGCCGTCGTACAGCGCCAGCACGCGGTGGTCCATCACCCGGCGCCACAGCGGTGGAATGGTGGCCAGCGTGATCATGCCGCCGTAGCCGTTCGGCAGCTGCGGTGCCTCGTCGAAATGGCGCAGCGCCTGGTAGCGCCGGGTGGGATGGGCGTGGTGGTCGGAGTGCCGCTCCAGGTTGTAGAGCACCAGGTTGGAGCCGATGTGGTTGCTGTTCCAGCTGTGCTCGGGCCGGCAGCGCTCGTAGCGGCCGGTTTCGGTCTTCTGGCGCAACAGGCCGTAGTGCTCGACGTAATTCACCACCTCCAACAGCAGGAACCCGAAGACCGCCTGCGCCACCAGGAAGGGCAGCACCTTCCAGCCGAACCACGCGGTCAGCGAGGCGAACAGCGCGACGGTGAGCGACCAGCTCACCAGGATGCCGTTGTGGGGGCCGATCACCCGTTGCCCTCGGTGGCGCAGGCCCTTTGCCTCCAGCTCCCAGGCCGAGCGAAGGCTGCCGATCACGGTGCGGGGCAGGAATTCATAGAGCGACTCGCCCAGCCGGGAACTGGCCGGGTCCTCGGGGGTGGCCACCCGGTTGTGATGCCCCCGGTTGTGTTCGATGTAGAAGTGGCCGTAGCCGCTCTGGGCCAGGGCCACTCTGGCGAGGGCCCGCTCCACCCGGTCGGACTTGTGGCCCAGCTCGTGGGCGGTGTTGATGGCAACCCCGGCCACGGTGCCAACGGTGAGGGAGAACCCCAGCCACTCGAACCAGTTCAGATCGCGGGTGGCGACGATGTGGGTGGCCGCCACCAGCCCGAAGTACTGCAACGGCAAGAACAGGTAGGTGCACCAGCGGTAGTAGCGGTCGTCGGTGAGCGATTGCACGGCCCACTCGGGTGGGTTGGATCGGTCTTCGCCGAAGACCGCGTCCAACAGCGGGATCAGGGCGACGATCCAGAACACGCCCAGCCACCAGCCCAACGACGACCCGGTGAGCGACACCAGGTCTCGTGCCCCCAGGGGCAGCAGCGGCACCACCAGGCCCAACAGCCACCAACGGCGCTTGGGGTCCTTCCAGCGCCGGGGCGGCGCTGCGGCGCCGTCGGGGCCGGGGGCAGTGATGTCGTCGGCGGTCACGCTCATGGGTCGGGCTCCTCGATGCACTGGGGAACGGGGTGGCCGGTCAGCCGGCGGGGCGGTTCAGTTGCGGCATCAACAGCTCGGTGATGCCTGCGGCGACCGCCTCGGGCGACTCGTCGGGCACGGTCGTGGCGTAGCTGATGAGCAGGCGCGCGATGACGTCGGCCAGGCGGCGGCGGCGCTCACCCTCGGGCAGGGGGGAGTGCTCGCCCAGCACCTCGTCGACGATCACCCGCACCATCCGAAGCACCGGCCCGCCCTCGGTGGTGACCAGGGGCAGCAGCGCCTCGGGCTCGGTGCGCAGCAGCCGATCCAGCAGCGGGTGCGTGCGGGCTGCGCCCAGGGCGGCAGCCAGGCTCACCTCCAGCGCCCGGGCCGGATCCTCGATGCCCGTCCTCGCCTCGTTCACCTGCCGTGCCAGGTCCAACACCTCGCGGGAGACGGCCTCGAACACGAGCGCGTCCCGAGTGGGGAAGTAGCGATACAGGGTCTGGCGGGACAACCCCGCCCGACGAGCGGCGTCGCCCATCGACAGCTTGGCCAGGCCCACATCGGCGGCCGCCTCGACGGCGCCGTCCAGCAGCCGGTCACGCACGTTGGGGGCATCGGGCTTGGCGGGAGGGGCCGGGACCATGAGTTACAAGTTAACAGGCTTTGTAACTTTGTCAAGGGATCGCTGCGGCTCCGGTCACCACCCCGACCGAGCATGCTCCAGTCGGTCGATCACCGACCGCGGCCCGTGCCGGCGATACCACTCCAGGCCGTAGACGTCGGCGAAGCCGGCCCGGGCCAGCGACAACGCCGACGAACCGGCGGGCACCTGGCTGGAATGCGCCGCCATGGCTGCACGCTTGCGACCCAGGTAGGTCGACACGTCGACCGTGACGTCCAGCTCCACCGAGGCCGTACCCAACGGCACCGCCGCCAGGCCCAAGCCCGTCGAACGGTGCGCCTCCTCCACCAGGTGGCTCTCCACGAAGTGCAGGTGCTCGCGATCCACCGTGGCCTCGTACACGGTGGGACACCCCACCAGGGCCGCCGCCGCATGTGCCACCCGATGCACCGCCAGGTGATCGGGGTGGCCGTAGATGCCCAACTCGTCGTAGCCCACCACGCAGCTGGCGCTCAGCTCCTCCAGGATCGCTGCCAACGACCGGGCGGCCCTCTCCGGCGGAACCGCTGCGAACCCGTCGGTCGGCGGGGGGTTCGCCAGGCCGCTGTCGGCGAATCCCAGCCAGCGCACGTCGGACACCCCCAACACGTCGGCGGCCCAGTCGGCCTCCTCGGTGCGCTGTGGCCCCAGACGGTCGCCCTCGCCGCCGCGCTCCCCCGCCGTGGCGAACACCACTGCCACCTCCACCCCGGCATCGACCAGGGCCGCCATGGTTCCGCCGGTGAAGATCGCCTCGTCGTCGGGATGGGCGTGGAGGAAGACGGCTGCGCCTCCCATGAGCGAGCCGGTCAGCCTTCGAACAGCGCGTCGACGAAGGCGTCGGCGTCGAAGTCCACGAGGTCGGCTGCGCCCTCGCCCAGGCCCACGAGCTTCACCGGAATGCCGAGATCGGCCACGATGGCCAGCACGATGCCGCCCTTGGCCGAGCCGTCCAACTTGGTGAGCACCACGCCCGTCAGGTCCACCGCCTCGGTGAACTGGCGGGCCTGGCTCAGGCCGTTCTGCCCCGTGGTTGCGTCCAACACCAACAGCACCTCGGTGACCGCGCCGTCGCCCTTGTCGGCCACCCGCCGCACCTTGGCCAGTTCGTCCATGAGGTTCGATTTCGTGTGCAGGCGGCCGGCCGTGTCGGCAAGAACCACCTCCATGCCGTTGGCCGCCGCCTTCGCCACCCCGTCGAAGATGACCGACGACGGATCGGCACCCTCCGCCCCCCGCACCAACTCGGCGCCGCAGCGCTCCGCCCAGGTGCCCAGCTGCTCGGCGGCCGCCGCCCGGAAGGTGTCGCCGGCGGCCATCAGCACGGACGTTCCCTCGTCGGCAAGGCGCCGGCCCACCTTGCCGATGGTGGTGGTCTTCCCCACCCCGTTCACGCCCACAAACAGCCAGATGCTGGGAGGGTCGTCGGCGCGCAACAGCTCCACCGGCCCCCGCAGCCGGGTCTTCATCTCGTCCTTCACTGCCTCGATGAGCTCGGCGGGCTCGGTCAGGTTCTGCTCCCGCACCGTCTCCCTGACCGAGACCAACAGGTCCTGGGCCAGATGCACGCCGACGTCGGCACGAATCAGGGCCTCCTCCAGCTCGTCCCAGGTCTCCTCATCGATCCCCGACCGGGACAGCACCGACCCGACGTAGCCCGCCATGGCCGTCCGCGCACGGCTCAAACGCCGCGCAAACGACGGCCGTTCGTCGGTCGGCACCGGCGCTTCGACCGACGGGCCCTCCGGTGCTTCGGGAGGCGCCACCAGCGTGTCGCCACCAACCGCCTCGCCCGTGCTCGGCCGCTCCTCGGGAGGACGCAGGGTTGGCGCGCCTCGCCCGGAACCGGGGCCCACGAACATGAACGCTGCGGCGGCGGCGGCGGCCACCAGCAACACGATCAGCAGTATCCACACAAGATCCACGCTGCGACTCTAGAGGGCACGAAGTCACCCGAGGTCTTCCTCCACCATGGCGGCGACATTGAACACCGACGAGGCAAGGCGAACACCGTCGAGGTGCGACCGCCGCGGCAGGTGAGTGCTGAGAGCCGGCCCAGCCGTGGAGCCAACCGCGACCGAAGCAACGCCGCGACCCCTACCCTTGGCGGGGCCCGTTCACCAACGACGCGCACGCAACCCCGCTACTTCCCGCCAAGCAACCAGGAGCACCGGTGGACCAACAGACACCCAACGATTGGCCGGCCCCGGCCTCGCCCCCGGTGACCGGCTCTTCGCCGGCCGTCGAACCGTCCGCAGCCGTCGAAGCACCCACGTCAGGTGTGGTGCAGGCCGACGCTCCGGAGATCACCCCCGACGACCGGGCCGAGGCGCGTCGCAACGCCGAGGTGCTCGAACGCGTCCTGTTTGAGATCAAGAAGGTGATCGTCGGACAGGATCGCGCCATCGAGCGCATGTTGGTGTGCCTCATCTCCGGCGGGCACTGCCTGCTCGAGTCGGTGCCTGGGTTGGCCAAGACCCTGTCGGTGGAAACCATGGCCCGTGCCGTGGGCGGCACCTTCAGCCGCATCCAGTTCACGCCCGACCTGTTGCCCTCCGACATCACGGGCACCCGGATCTACCGGGCATCGTCGGAGACCTTCGATGTGGAGCTGGGCCCAGTGTTCGCCAACTTCCTGCTGGCCGACGAGATCAACCGGGCCCCGGCCAAGGTGCAATCCGCCCTGTTGGAGGTGATGGCCGAGCACCAGGTCAGCCTGGGCGGCAAGACCCACGAGTTGCCCAATCCCTTCCTGGTGCTGGCCACCCAGAACCCCATCGAGTCCGAGGGTGTCTATCCCCTGCCCGAGGCCCAGCGCGACCGCTTCATGATGAAGGTGGTGCTTGGCTACCCCAGCCCCGGCGAGGAGGTGGCCATCGTCGAGCGCATGGGCCAGATCCCGCCGGAGCCCAGCCAGGTGATTACACCCCAGGACGTGCTGGGGCTGCAGGCCGGCGCACGCGACCTGTTCATCGACCGCAGCGTCGTCGAGTATGCCGTCAACCTGGTGCTGGCCACCCGGGCCCCGGAGAACTTCGGCCTGGGCGACCTCCGGCCGTTGGTGGAGTACGGCGCCAGCCCCCGCGCCAGCCTGGCGCTCGTGAAGGGCAGCCGGGCCCTGGCCCTGATGCGCGGCCGCAGCTACGTGCTGCCCCAGGACGTGTTCGATGTTGCACCGGAGATCCTGCGCCACCGACTGGTGCTGACCTACGAAGCGCTGGCCCAGGACATCGACACCGAGGCCGTCGTCACCCGCATCCTCTCCAGCGTTCCCGCCCCCCGGGTGACCCCGTCACAAAGCAACGGCAGCCAGGACGCCTACCACGGCACCGTCACCGACGCCGTCGCCTGGCCGGCCTGAGCCGATGGCCGCCGCCGGTGCGCCCGCCTCGGGGTCCGACCCCGCTGGGGCCAACGGGTCGCTGGGTTCGGGCGCGCCCGGGACCAGCACCCAGGAGGTGCTTCGACGTCTGGAGTTGAACGTCAGCCGACGGTTGGACGGCATCCTCCACGGCGAGTATCGCGGCCTGGTGCCGGGCCACGGTTCCGAGCCCGGCGAGACCCGCCTGTACGCCCCCGGAGACGACACCCGGCGCATCGACTGGAACGTCACCGCCCGGATGCAGACCCCGCACATACGCGAGGCCGTGGCCGACCGCGAGCTGGAGGCCTGGCTGTGCGTCGACCTCTCCCCCAGCCTCGACTTCGGCACCCACACCTGGGAGAAGCGCGACCTGGCGCTGGCCACCGCCGCCGGCATCGGCTTCCTGTCTGCCCGCTCGGGCAATCGGGTGGGAGCCGTGTTGAACCTTGGCTCCGAACTGGCCGTGGTTCCCGCCAAGCAGGGACGTCGCCACCTGCAGGCCATCCTTGGTCGCATCCAGAGCGCCCCTCGGGCGCAGCGCGGCGAGTTCACGCTGGGCGACTCGCTGCACCGGCTGGGCCGGGTGGCCCGTCGGCGGGGCCTCACCGCCATCATCTCGGACTTCCTCGATCCCGTCGACACCTGGCGCCACCCGCTGGCCACCGTTGGGCTGCGCCACCAGGTGCTGGCCGCCGAGGTGCTCGACCCCCGCGAGCTGGACCTGCCGCCGCTGGGGTACGTCGAGCTGACCGACCCGGAGACCGGCCGCACCCGCGAGGTGCACGTCACCAAGGCGGTGCAGGAGCGTTTTGCCGAAGCGGCTCGCGAACAACGTGCCGGCATCGGCGCCGCCATCCGGTCGACGGGCGCCGATCACATGATCGTGCGCACCGACGGCGACTGGCTGCTGGAGTTGGTGCGTTTCGTGGCCAAACGCCGCCACCGGGCCGCCAACCTGGGCGCTGCACGGGTGGCACCGTGACACCCGCCGCTGGACGCCGCACCGTCGCCGGTCCCCTCCCCAACCCCGTCTGCGCGCCGTGCCCCAACCGCCGCGCCCCCTCCCCCAGGAGCGCACACCCGTGAGCAACTTCGTGAGCCCCGCCTGGCTCCTTGCCGAGCTGATCGTCGTCGCCCTCGCCGTCGGCTACGTCGCCTGGTCGATCTTCGGCCGGAGACGCTTTGCGGTGCGCTTCTCCAACGCCGAGCTGCTGGACAAGGTGGCGCCGTCGCGGGCCGGTTGGCGACGCCACGTCGTCTCCGGCGTGTTCCTGGTGGCGCTCGCCCTCATGGTCGTGGCACTGGCCCGTCCGCAGACCAAGGTGACCGTACCCAGCGAGAAGGCCACCCTCATGTTGGCCATCGACGTGTCGCTTTCGATGGAGGCCAAGGACGTCGACCCCAACCGTCTCGAGGCCGCCCAGGCCGCGGCGTCGGACTTCATCGACAACCTGCCCGACAAGTTCAACGTGGGCCTCGTGGCGTTCTCGGGCACGGCCCAGGTGCTGGTGCCGCCCACCACCGACCACTCCCGAGTGAAGCGCTCCGTTGAGAAGCTGCAGCTCGACGAGGGCACCGCCATCGGCGACGCCGTGGACGCCAGCCTCAAGTCCATCGAGGACTTCACCGCCGACGCCGAGCTGTCGGGCGATGCCGCACCCGCCGCCGTCGTGGTGCTCTCCGACGGGGACACCACCGTGGGCCGGCCCACCGAGGAGGCCATCCCGCTGGCCACGGAGGCCGAGGTGCCGGTGTGGACCATCGCCTACGGCACCCCCGACGGTGTCATCTCCATGCCCGGCGAGTTCGGCGGCACCCAGGACATCCCGGTGCCGGTGGCGCCCGGACCCCTCAAGGATCTGGCCGAGGGCACCGGCGGCAGGGCCTACACCGCCGAGTCGGCCAGCCAGCTCAACGAGGTGTACAAGGAACTGGGTTCGGCCATTGGCACCGATACCGAGCTTCAGGAGATCGGCTGGCGCTGGACGCTGGGCAGCTTCGCACTGCTGGTGGTGGCCGGGGGCCTGTCCACCTGGTGGTTCCGCCGCATGCTGTAGGCCCCTCAACCCGGTAGTGGGGACTGATTTCGGGGCCCTGACCCCGGCGGGGGTCCCCACTACGGGGTTTCGTGGGGTTACTCGACCAGCCAGACGGTCATGAACAACCCCGAGGCAAGCTCCCGCTGATACTCGGGGCTGCACACGTTCACCTCGATGGGCTCGATGTAGCCGCGCCGGAGAGCCTGTGGCGCCAGGTCGGCCAGAAACAACAACTGCGGGCGCCGCAGCCCCTCCACCAGCAGCTGATCAAGTGGGGTGGAACCAACCACGTCCGGGTCGGCCATCACCTTGCGCCCCCAATCCGTGATGGTGACGGCTTCGCCCGCCCGCTGGGCGCGCTCCAGGCACGAACCGACGTTCTGCTGGTAGCGGGTGGGATTGCCCTGCACCTGGCGGGCGATGATCGCCCGCAGCATCGTGCCCTCCGCTGGCAACTCGATGTCGCCGTCTTGAATTTGGATGAAGGGGGGATCCTCGCCCTCGGCCTGCCGGTGTTTCCCATAACCAGCGCGCAACGCCTCTAGGCCGCCCACAGTCTGGGTGGGGATCCCGCGCTGCTCCAGACCCAACATGACGGCTGGCTGCATGCCGCCAGCCGAATTGGCACCCGGCGAATAGAGCCGCACCGGCCCCCGATCGCCCCACACTCCCACGACGTCATCGGTGACTGCTGCGGACCGTCCCAGCCAGGGTTCAGAGATGGAGGTGCCCAAGGGACGCGTCATGAGGTACACCGAAGCCCCGGCGGTGGGGGCAAGTAGCAGCACGGTGGCAACCACTGCCGCCACCACGCGAGCCCGCTGAGTCATCCCTCGGGCAGCCGTCCGCAGCGACCGGCGAAGCGTCACCGACACGGTCGGGGCCACCAAGGCCCCCAGCCACACCACGGCGCCTGTCACCACCATCCACCGGTTGTTGTTGGGCTTGAACACCGCCGGGCCCCGCAGCTGGCTGGCAAAGAGCGCCCCCACCAGCGCCAACGACACCCCGGACACCAGCACCATGCCCGCCGCAGAACGTCGCAGCGCCACCGTGTCCGCTACCGCCGACTGGACGCCGCGGTGCAGGAACCCGCCGGATCGCAGCGCTCCGTCGCGCGCGGCCGCTGCCCGGCCTCGGCCCCGGTAGCGCCGTGCTGCGTCGACCCGCTTGGACAGCCAATCCCGAAGGGGGCCCCAGACGGCGAGGGCGACGCCGAGCACCAGGGCCGTCGCCCCCATGGCCAGCCCAACCAGGGTTTGGGTCAGGCTCAACCCAAAATACTCAAAGGCCAGAGGCGCCTCGGTGGGCGCCAGCAGCGCCGGTACCGGCCCGAACACCGCAGCCAACGCGCTGGCCAGCTCTCGGTCGTTCCACGGCACCCCCTCCACCCCGCCCTCACCGCTGCCCGCCGTGATGATGTTGCCCAGGTTGCCGCTGTCGAAGAGCTGATCGAGCACCGGCGGCGCCCACATCACTGCCCCACAGATCACCCCGGCGGCGGCCCACCGCAGGAACCATCGACGATCTCCGCCGAGTGCCTGGGCAACTCCCACCACCAACACCACGGCCAGCAACGGTCCCAGCGTCAGCCCGTAGCCCACGAAGCTCAGGTGAACCTGCAACGCATAGCTGAGCGCCACCACCGCCGCGGGGAACAACCGCCGGTCCCCCGCCACCGCCATGACGGTGGCGAGCGCTGCGAACAACATGGGGAGCTGCCCGTGGGTAGAGCTGATGGAATCCACCAACGCCCTTAGGCCCAGTTGCGCCTCCACCGCCAACACCACCGCGGTGCCCACTACCGCGCCGGACATCCCGAACCGGCGGAGCGCCACCCACATGCACCCGATGCCAGCCAACGCCGTGGTGAGCCCTGCGAACACCAGCGAGCCCACATCACCCCCCAGCCACGACGTGAACGGCGCCTGGGCATAGAACTGCGCCGGGCCCGGCTGCATGATGAGGATGCTGCCCTCCACCGAGCTCTGGCTGCCGATCAACGGAAGGTGCCCGTTCGTCACATCCAAGCTGCGCAGCGCCAGGTACGCGGCGTCGCCGAATGCCGTCCAGGTGGGAGCCGAGCCGATGGTGCCCCGCATCCGGAGGTAGGCCACCACCACGGGAGCGGCGACGCAGGCGGCCAGCAACGCGACCACCAGGCGCATCGCCCAGGGCAGATGGCGCACCAGTACCACGTCGGCGCGCGGCCTGCTCCAGCGTTCCCTGAATCTGCCGATCAAGGTCATTCGAGCGGTGACAGCACGGGCGGATCGCCACCGGGACGGACCTCCCGCCCGGGGGGCCGCCGGTCGCCCCGCGCCGCGCCGTGGCTCACCAACTCGCCCAACAGGCCAAAGGACACCAGCTGCACCGCCACCACGGTCAGCAGCACTCCGGCGACGAGAGCGGGGCGGGTGCCAACCGTTGCTCCGCTCAGCCGCTCGACCAGCATCCACGCCAGCAGGCCCAGCCCGAAGACCCCCGAGACCAGGCCCAGGCCGCCGAAGAGGTGGAACGGTCTGCCCGTGTACTGCGTGATGAACTTCACGCTCAGCAGGTCCAACATGCCGCGCCAGAACCGGTTCACGCCGAACTTGGTGGCGCCGTGCAGGCGCGGCCGGTGGGTGACCGGCACCTCGCCCACCGAGAAACCCGACCAGGAGGCCAACACGGGCAGGTATCGGTGCAGTTCGCCTTGCACCGTGAGCGTTCGGGCCACCTCGCCCCGCATGGCCTTGAAGCCGCTGTTCATGTCGGCCGAGTCGACGCCCGTGACCGCCCGAGTAGCCCGGTTGTACAGGCGAGACGTGCCCCGCTTCACCAGCCGGTCCGCCCGGTTGCCCGAACGGCTGCCGGTCACCATGTCCAGCCCGCCATCCAGCGCCGCCAGTAGGTCCGCCAGGCAACCCGGGTCGTCCTGGCCGTCTGCGTCCATCAGCACCACCGCCCTGCCCGTGGCGCGGGCCAGGCCAGCGTCTAGCGCACCGGACTTGCCCAGGTTGGAGCCCAGGCGGATCTGGCGAAGTCCAGCCATGTCACGGCCCAGCTCATCGAGCACCGCGCGTGTGTCATCGGTGGAGCCGTCGTCCACCACCAGCACCTCCCAGGTTGAACCCAGGGCATCCAGCGTCGCCGTCAGCTCAGCCAACACCTGAGGCAGGTTCTCCGCCTCGTTGAAGGCCGGCATCACGACAGACAGCGCCGGTCTCTCCATGGCCCACGACCCTACTCAAGGCTGCCGTCTCGGTCCGCAGCAGGCGGGCGCATCGATCGAAACCAACGCGGGTCGAGCGTCAGGTCTCGGCGGAGTTGGCCCGGTTACCAGCTTCTGAGGGAAGGACCCGCAACCGGTTCAGCTCTCGTTTGAGATCTCCACGTTCAGGATCGCCTCAGCCGCGTTCACGCTCGAGTAGTAGGTGGTCGGGTAAGGAGCGGTTCCGCCCATCAACAGCCCGTAAGCCGTATTCGCTTTGAAAAGAGGGGCTCCGCTATCGCCCGGCAAGGCCTCAAGGCCCGCAACGCCCAAGTTGCCGATTGCACCCGAGGAAGCACCAACCTCGGTGACGAATCCGCAGCTCGTGTCGGTGGCTGCCCCGGTCTTGCAAATTGGCATCCCCACGACAGACGACCCCTCAGCGGAGATCTTGTAGCCAAGGTTTTGCGTCGTCCATGGCCCGTTCAAGACGATCGCCCATGCACGAGCGGCCCAACCTGGCTCGTTGTTCACCCGAATGATGCCGAAATCCCCGAAGGCACCCATATGCCGGCTCCACATGTCTCCAATGACGTGAGTCGAACCGTCCGAGAAATCAGATCGCCACGTGCCCGAACCGCAGTGCCCTGCGGTGAGAACGTAGAGCTTCGCATCGTAGATCGACCGAGCCAAGAACCCACCGCTACAGCGGCCAGAATTGTCGATCTGAATACCCGCACGGAGCGGAGGATCGCAGTAGGGACCGCTTGCGTCCATCGGTGGGCTGATTTGGCAGCCGTAGTCCTGAATTGGTTCGAAGCCCCGTCGAATTTGGACGGCCCCTGGAAACTCAGCCTGCGCCTTACTGACGAGGGCCTCCACTGCGGAAGTAGGACTATCGGAAGTCTTGACCAGAACAGAATTCTCGGTGGGAAGCAGAGAAACGGCGAGCGTCCGGCTCTCAGCGACCGGTAGGTCACGCATCCACGACGTGATCGTCTGGTTAGCTGCAACCAGGTCGCTCCAGCTGTGCTTCACGGGCTGCACCGAAGCGCGAGGAGCCAAGTCTCGGAGCGTTGTGCGAACCTTCGACGAGTCCATTCTTGACCGGACTCCTACTACCACACGGTCGTCTTCCCCGATCCAAATCCCGCCAAACCATGGGCGCGATTCAACTGACGCCTGATTCAGTTCGCCAAGCACGCGCTCCTGCATCGAGATCCGCTCAGCGGCATCCGCAGGAGCAATCCCCCGCTCCCCGGCGAGGAAGGTCGCCGCAGGATTTCCTGATCGGTCATCTGCGCGCCGCTCAAGGCTCACCTGAGCACCCTCGGGATCCCGGTCCGAGGCTCCCGACGTCGGCGCAAAACCCAGCAAGAACACAGCGGTAACGGCGATGGCCAGCCTGCGCGCCGTCGGCCGTCTGAGCTTCACGGCGCGGGAACTCATTTCCTCCGATGAATCGACTTCTAGAGCATGAGTGAACATGGTTGCACGATAGGGACGAGCCACGGTTGCGTCAACCGGCCTGCGAGCCCTGCACAGCGGTTCGTCCCATCCTCGATGTCGCCAGCGCGAAGCCCGCGACGTCAACCACCAGGAACAATCCCCGGGCAACCACCGCAACGGCAGCGGCTTCGGCTCGAGGTATACCGGCGAGAAACACGAACACTGCCTCCCGTACTCCGGCGCCGCTCGGCGCGGGAATGGCCACAAATCCCGCAAGCCAACCCGCAACTGTGGCAAGAACGAGGCGGGGAAACGAGCCGGAGAATCCAAGAGCTTCCGAGACGACCCACGATGAGGTGCCGATGGCCAGCCACGCTGGAAGGTAGGAGGCAACGTGCATCAGTGCGTTGGTGAAGCCTGGCGCGGTCACTTCAAGATCGCGTCCGGTCATTTTGACCAAGCGATCTAGCCCCCAAACGAACACCGAGGGGAGACAACCGGTCAGCACGGCGAGTGAGCCGACAATGAGAGCTGCGATTGCCCACAACGGGGTCTCCGGCAGCAATGGAAGCAACAGCGCCAGTCCCACGACTGCGGCTCCATAGCGATAGAAGAGCGACGTTGCTGCGGTGAGGAACGCGACGCTGGGCGCAACGCCCGCCCGCCGCGCCAATTCACCTCGCCCTAGCACTGGCCATACACCGCCCGGGATGTACTTCACCAATTCGCCAGCGAAGAACCAGTCGATCACAGATAGCAACGAGTGTCCGGGTGCGTCCCGCTGAAGCTCCCAGGCCCAACCGACTGCCAGCAGGATCATTCCAACCGCGGAGACCCCACCAGCAAGGATGATGAGGAAGACGTTGGCGCTGGTGAGCGCATCGGTGACCCGTGGCCAGTCACGGCTGAGCGATCGATAGATGAACCACCCTGCAACGACCGCAAGAAACAGCCCTGCGGTGGGCCCGAACAGCCGACGTGTCACCGAAGCCATCCCGCGTTGGTCCCGCCGCGAGGCTTCTGGCCGGCCGGTCACCACGGGAGTTTGGCCCAGCCTTGGCTGGAACGCAATCGACCCAGGCTGTCCGACGGAAGCTCAGAGGCCGGAGACGGTGCCGTCGGGTGCGAGCATCGGCCAGATGGCGTCCCGGTCGAAGAAAGTGAGAGTCGACGTCGCAGCCAGGGCAAACTGAGCCCGTGGGCCGACGAGGTGCCGGCCATGGCCGAGCCGGGAACGAAGGTGCTGAACGAACAGGCCCACACCGGGCCGGTCAGATCTGCACCCGCTTTTCGGAGATCACCTTGGACGAACCTCCTGGCTCCATGGTGACTCCGTACAGGATGTCGGCGGCCTCCATGGTGCGCTTCTGGTGGCTGACGATGATGAGCTGGGCGTGGTCGCGGAATTCTCCTACCAGGTGGAGGAACCGGTGCAGGTTCACGTCGTCGAGGGCGGCCTCGACCTCGTCCATCACGTAGAAGGGCGAGGGCCGGCTACGGAACACTGCGAACAGATAGGCCAGGGCCGTCAGGCTGCGTTCGCCGCCCGACAGCAGCGACAGCTTGCGCACGTTCTTGCCCGAGGGGCGGGCCTTCAGCTCGATGCCGGTGTTCAGCAGATCGTTTGGGTCGGTGAGTGACAGCGACCCTTCACCGCCGGGAAACAGGGTGGAAAACAGCGACTCGAAGTGCCCTGCGACGTCGGCGTACGCGGCTGCGAAAACCGACACGATCTCCTCATCGACCGCCCGGATGATCTTGGCGAGCTCCTTGCGTGACCCTCGAACGTCCTCGAGCTGGGCGGCCAGGAACTCGTGGCGCTCCGACAGCTCGGCGAATTCCACCAAGGCGAGCGGGTTGATAGGGCCCATGAGGCGCAGCTCGCGCTCGAGCTCCCGCACCCGTTCGGCGGCGCTGATGCCCTCGGGCAGCTCGGGGAGCGGCGCGGCGTCGGCCGCCTCCGGCTCGACGTCGAGCTCGGTGCGGGCCTGTTCGGTGAGCGTCTCCAACCGAAGCTTCAGTTCGGCATCGGCCACCTCCGCCTGGTGGCGACGCTCGGCCAGCTCGTTCAGCGACCGCTCCGTGGCGGTGCGCTCGGCCCGGAGCCGCTCCAGCTCGGAGGTGACGGCACGCGCCTGTTCGCTCTGCCGACGGCGGGCCTCGCGGACGCCCACCAGGTCTCCCTCGATCACCACCAGCCGCTTGGACACGAAGTTGGCCAGCCGCTCGGTGGCCTCAGCTCGGGCATCGAGCTCCACCCGCCGCTCTGCCGCCGCGTCGGCGTCGGCCCGGTTTCGATCAAGGCGATCCCGCACCGAGGATCGCCGGGCGGTCAGCATGCGCCGTCGCTCCTCCACCCCGGCGGCCCGCACCTCCAGGTCGCGGCGCAGCGCCGAGGTGGCCGTGGCTCGCTCGTCCAAACGGGCCCGGGCGGCGGCCATGGCCTCGGCCCGTTCGGCCAGCTCACGTTCCTCGGCTTCCAACGCTGGTAGGGCCCGTTGCAACTCAGCGCGCCGGTTCTGATCCACTTCGGCCAGCTGGGCCTGCTGAGCGATGTCGGCGTCGAGGGCCTCAAGCGCTTCGTCGGTCTCGGCCAGCGTCGCCTTCAGGCGGTCAATCCGCTCGGCTGCTGCGGCTGCGGCTCGGGCGGCGTCGTCCCGGGCCCGCTCGGCGGCGCGAAACACCTCGGCGCTGACCCGGTCCGCGGACTTCGACTCACGCAGCTCTGCAGCAGCCGCCTCATCAGCGGCAACGGCGGCCTCGGCCCGATCGGTGGCCTCAGCCAATGCGGCGCCCGTGGCCTCCGTGGTGGAGGTGCCGACCCGCCATCCTGACGTGCCAAAACGATCGCCGTCGCGCGTGACCACCACTCGTTCGGGGTGCGCGACGGCATGGTCGACGCCCTCGGCCCATCCTCCGGCGACGCACACGGCATGGCCCACGAGCGCATCCAGCAATGCGTCGACACCGGCACGCGTGGAGCGCACGTGGGAGCGCACCAACTCCGCACCGGCCACCGAAGCGGGCGCGGCCGTGGCTCCCCCGGTGCCGAGGGCCAGGACGGCCCCGGCATCGCCTTCGCCCGCCAGTGTCGCCAGAGCGCGGCGCGCCGCAGCAGCGTCGTCCATAACCACGGCCGCCAACCCATCGCCAGCGGCCGCCTCGAAGGCGGCCTCCCAGCCCGGGTCCACATCCACTACGTCCAACAGGGTGCCCACATAGCCCTCGACGTCGCGCAGCCGCTCGGCGCCCGCCCGGCTGCGGGCGGCATCCAACGCCTGGCTGAGCGCTTCGGCCCGGGCGGTCCAGGTCGCCCGTTCGTCGGCGGCCGCCCGGGCTGCCGCCTCGCAGCGCTCCAGCGCCTCGGCCGCCGCCTGTCGATCGGCCTGTGCGGCCGCTACCGCCGCGTCCGGATCGGCGTTCGTTTCGGCATCGACTGCCCCAAGGTCCGATTCAAGCTCGCCCTCCAGCTGCCGACGCCGTTCGGCCAGCTGCGAGCGCCGCTCGTTCAACCGTTTGGCGTCGCGTTCGTGCTGGACGACGGTGCGCTCCAGTCCAGCCAACTCGCCCCGCAAATGGGCCGCCTCGCCGGAGGGCGCTGGCACCCCGTCGGGCCAGCGCTGCTCGAAGTCCGCCTGCGCTGCCTCAAGGGCCTCCTCGGCGCGGCGCCATTCGGCCTCGGCGTCGCCCAGCGCGTCGGTATCGCCATCTACCCCGGCCAGTTCCAGGTCCAGCTGGGCACCCTCGGCCTCCAGCGCGGCAATCACGCCCTCGTCGATGAACGATTCTCGCTCGCGTTCCAAGCTGCGGCGTCGCTCGGCCAGCAGGGCGCGTTGGCCATTGGCGCGCTCCCGCAACGCCTCGTACCGGGTCAGCAGGCCCGATTGGTCCACCTCTCCCAGCGCACTCAGCCGGGCCTCGGCCGCCACGACCCGCGCGTCCAGGTCCGCCAACACGGCCCGCAGCCGCTGGTCCTCCACGCGCATGGCGTCACCGTCGGCGGCCCGTTCCACCAGCTGGCGCCGCAGCCCGGCCAGGCGTTTGCCCAACAGGTGGATGCGCAGCTGGCCGAGCTCTTGGGTCAGCCCGTCGTGGCGTCGGGCGGCGTCGGCCTGCCGTTCCAGCGGCTTGAGCTGGCGGCGCACCTCGCGCAGCAGGTCGCCCACCCGGTGGAGGTTGGCCTCGGTGGAGGCCAGGCGCCGCTCGGCGCGCTCCTTGCGTCGGCGATGCTTGAGCACCCCGGCCGCTTCCTCGATGATGGCCCGCCGATCCTCGGGTTTGGCGTTGAGCACCTGATCGATCTGGCCCTGGCTGATGATGACGTGCTGGTGGCGGCCGACACCCGAATCCGACAGCAGCTCCTGAATATCCAGCAGGCGACACGGGGCGCCGTTGATGGAGTACTCGCTGTCACCGGAGCGGAACAGCACCCGACTGAGCGTCACCTCCGCGAACTCGATGGGCAGCACGCCGGCGGCGTTGTCGATGGTGAGGGACACCTCGGCCCGGCCCAGCGCCGCCCGCTTGGCGGTGCCGGCGAAGATGACGTCGTCCATCTTGGCCGAGCGCACCGTCGACGGCGCCTGGGCGCCCAGCACCCAGCCGATGGCATCCACCACGTTCGACTTTCCCGAGCCGTTGGGGCCGACCACCACCGTCACCCCCGGTTCCATCTCCAGGGTGGTCGAATCGGCGAAGGACTTGAACCCCTTCAGCTGCAAGCTCTTGAGAAACACCGACCCCTCAGACCTGGGTCTGCTCGCAGTAGTACGTCCAGCCGTGCCCGTAGCGCCGCTTCACGACCGGGCCGCGCGCCCGTGGGCTCATCTGGCCGTCCTTGCGATAGACGGCCAGATACTCGCCGTACCCGCCGGTCTTGCCCGAAAGATCTTCGAAGGGCGGCGGGTCCACCGCCGTGCCGCCGTACTTGATGGCATCGTGCATGGTCTCCACGACCGCCCGGTAGAGGCGTCGGATCTCCTGGGCCGTCAGCGACGCCGGATTGCGGTCGAAACGCAACCCCGAGGCGAAAAGGATCTCGTCGGAATAGATGGGGCCGATGCCCACCAGGAAGCTCTGATCCATGAGGATCGACTTCAACTTGCCGGTCTGGCGAAGCAGCGCATCGCCGAACGCCACCCACGAGACGGGGCTGGCCACCACGTCCATGCCCAGGTTGCCGGCATCGGGCAACTCCTTCAGCGCATCTTGGGCCACAATCCGCACCTCGGTGGTGCCCTCGGGGTCGTTCAGGCGGATGGGCTTGCCCTGGGAGAACGAGATCACCAGGTCGGGGTCGGGTTCGGGGCGGGGCGGGGAGGTGTCGGTCTTGCGCGCCTTGGATTTGGCCTTCTCCGGGATGTTCTTGCGCACCCACGCGCCGGCACCCAGGCGAATCACCAGCGCCTGGCCGGTGGCCAGCCGGAACACCAGGTAGGGGCCAAGTCGTTCCACGCTGGTCACCTTGACGCCCTCTGCCTGCTCGGCCAGCTGTTCCTTGGTGGTGTCCACCAGCAGCTTGGCCGTGTGGAGGTCGATGGAGGTGATCTTCTTGCCGCCCGCCTCACGCTCCAAGTCTCGACGAATCACTTCATACTCAGGTAGTTCCATGGGTCTCCGTTCGGTGCGCTTGCGCCCAGGTAGGCGCTGATACTCGCGGCACTCAGCGTTTCGCGCCACTGGGGCGGCCCGGGGGACGTTCCAATGCTTCAAGTGCCAGGCGTGCTGCGGCCTGTTCTGACTGCTTCTTAGATGCTCCGAGGCCAGGGCCGAAGCGGGCACCGCTGGCCTCGACCGTAGTACTGAACTGCCGCCGGTGTTCCGGTCCCGACGGTTCGGTGAGGTAGCGGGGCTCCGGCGCGTCGGCGGCGGCCAGCACCTCCTGCAAGCGGGACTTGGGGTCGGCCTCCCCCAACCGGAGCGAAAAGTACGGCTCCCAGCGTTCCAGGATCACCCGACGGGCCACCTCGATGCCACCATCCAGGTAGAGCGCGCCGATGACCGCCTCGGTGGCGTCGGCCAGCAGCGAGTCGTTGGTGCGCCCCCCCTCGGCATCGGCCCCCTTTCCCAAGCGCAGCGCACGACCCACCTCCAGGTCGCGGGCCACCTCGGCCAGCGTTGCCTCGTCAACCAGTTCGGCCTTGGCGCGGGCCAGGCGGCCCTCCGCTTGGTCGCTGCGGCGGCGGTACAGGGCGTCGGTGACCACCAGGCCCAGCACTGAATCGCCAAGGAACTCCAGGCGCTCGTTGTTCTCCGCAAGGTCGGCCTCTGCCGCCGCCGACCGGTGCAGCAGCGCCAGCCGCAACAGCTCGGGGTCGGCGAATTCGTGGCCCAACCGCTGGGCCAGGGCAGCCGCCTCGGCCGTTTCGGTCTCGGTTCGTCGGGCCTTGGCGGCGGCCCTGGAGCCGCTCACCACTTCAGGACTCGGCTCGGGCCATGACGTAGTCGACGGCGTCGCGCACCGTCACCAGGTCGACCAAGTCCTCGTCGTCGAACAGCACGGCGCAGGAACGCTCGGCCAGCTCCTCCTCGAGGATCTCCACCAGCTCGACCAGGGCCAGGCTGTCGGCGTGGAGGTCCTCGGCGAAGCGGTCGTCCTCACCGATGCCCTCCGCCTCGCGTTCGAGGATGTCGGCCAGTTGCTCCTTGACCAGCGCCACGACCGTCGGGCGGTCGAGCGGTTGGCGTTCCATATGGGTCTCCGCAGGCACCGAAACCTCCATCGCTACTCGGCCGGACGATCCTAGACGCCGATACCGTGACGGCCCTCGCCGGCCACGAAGCGCTCGGCGCCCGCCTGCGTCTCGCCGGTGGCGATGGTGGCGAGTCCCAGCGCGGTCTCGTGCATCAGCGCCTCGTGCAGGTCCAGCCCCCACTGGTCCATGCTGGAGCGTCGATCGCTGCGCAGGCAGCCCTGCGGGAAGCGGGACAACGCGGCGGCCAGGCCCAATGCCGTCTCCAGCGCCACGCCCGGGTCGCACACCCGATTGGCCAACCCCCACGCCTCGGCCTCGGCGGCACCAACGGCGCGGCCGGTGAGGACCATATCCATGGCGCGGCTGTGTCCGATCAGCCGGGGCAGCCGGACCGTGCCGCCGTCCACCAGCGGCACACCCCATCGGCGGCAATACACGCCGAGGGTGGCGTCCGCTGCGACCACGCGCAGATCGCACCACAGCGCCAGCTCCAACCCACCCGCGACGGCGTGGCCCTCGATGGCCGCAATCACAGGCTTGCCCAACACCATCCGGGTGCAGCCCATCGGCCCCGCATCGGCGGGGTTGTCGCTCACCCGGTTGCCACGGCCGGTGCCGATGGCCCTGAGGTCGGCGCCCGCACAGAACTGGCCCGCCGCACCGGTCAGGACGGCGACGTCCAGACCGTCGTCGGCATCGAAGCGCTCGAAGGCAGCCAGCAGCGCATCGGCGGTTGGGCGATCGATCGCGTTGCGGACCTCGGGTCGGTCGATGGTGACCACCAGCGTTCGGTCGGTCGGCTCGGCGCGCACAGTCATCGGCCAACCTTGCCACGCCGAGGCACCGACTCGTTGCGCTGCGCCCGGGCCGGAGCCGTCCCCTACGCTGACCGGGTTCGCGACGCACCAAGGGGGAAGCGGCCATGGAGGTCAATCGCAGAGGGTTTCTGGCCGGAACGGTGGGCCTTGCCTCGCTGGGGGTGGTCACCGCCTGTTCGGGCGACGACGGCTCTGGTTCGGGTTCCGGCGCCGACGGCACGCCAGAGGCTCAGCCTCCCACCGACCTGGCCTCTGCGCTGGACGCCCCCGGCACACCCGGGTTGATGGACGAGGATCGCTACCAGCAGCGCATCGACGAGTACCTGGCCTTCGCCACCGCCTCCCTCGAACCCGGCAACGCCACCGGGGTGGCCGCCCACCTGGTGCGCGCCACGCGAGAGCCGGACTTCACCTGGGACATCGACTCGGTCACCGTCGACGCGTTCGCCGAGAGCTGGGCGAAGATCGACGCGTGGGAGGACACCCGCGACTTCAACTTCATGTACCTGCACTGGCTGTTGGCCCTGGGCGAGGGCGACACCCCCTCGACCAAGCTGGACCCGGCCCTCCTCGAGGCCATCGAGACGCGGCTGGTCGACAACCGGTTTCGCTACAACGACCCCAATCCCGAGGGCCGCGTCGACGAGCTCTGGTACTGGTCCGAGAACCACATCATCATCGGCCGCGTCATCGAATACCTGGCCGGCCAGCGGATGCCCGACCGGACGTTCACCATTTCGGGCCTGACCGGCACCGAGCAGATGGAGCGCTCCCGGCCCGAGATCCTGGAATGGATCGACGAGCGGGCCCGTTTCGGGTTCTTCGAGTGGCACAGCAACGTCTACATGCTGAAGAACATCACACCGCTGATCACGCTCATCGAGCTGGCCGACGACCCCGAACTGGTGCGGGCTGCGGCCATGGCGCTGGATCTCTGCCTCGTCGATCTGGCCGGGCACACCCACGCCGGCACGTACACGGCGTCGCGGGGGCGCACCTACAAGAAGGACAAGACGTCGTCACTGGACGAGGCCACCTTTAGCACCGCCAAGTTCCTCTTCGACGACACGACGTTCGACTACCAGAACCCCAACGACGGCGGCGCCACCTACCTGTGCGCCGCCGCCCGCTACCGCCCGCCGCAGGTGACGCTGGACATGGCCACCGCCAAGCAACCCGGCGTCCTGCGGGAGCGCCACGGCATCTTCGTGGACGGTGCCGACCCCGTGGTTGACAACCCCAAGGCGCCCTACGGCTACGACTTCGACGACCCCAAGAACCTGTCCTTCTGGTGGAGCCAGGGTGCGGTTGGCATGTGGCAGGTTGCGGACATCGGGCTGTCCGAGGCCGAGAAGTACGGGCTCTTCGAGGTGGAGCAGTTGGGCCAGGTGAAGGCCCTGGTCGACCTGAACGACGGCGACATCGACAAGATCCGCCCGTGGCTCCAGAAGAACCATGCCGTCGTGAACTTCGGCCACCTGCGTGAGGCCAACAGCTACGCCTGGCGGGGCGACGCCGTGTCGCTGGCCTCGGTGGTGGATCACCGGTTCGGGCAGATGCGCGATCAGGCCCACAGCTGGCAGGCGGCCATCGATGCCAACGCGCTCGTGTTCACCAACCACCCGGTGACCGACGTGGACGACAGCACCGACTGGGGCGATGACGGCCGGCCCGGCTACTGGACGGGCGAGGCCTCCATGCCCCGCTCCGCTCAGCACGAACGAACCGCCGTGCACATCTACCAACCGGCGTGGGACGAGTCCACCGACGAACTGCTGTGGGGAGTGTTCGGCTACCAGCCCTACACGCACGCCTACGTGCCCCAGGATCGCTTCGACGAGGTGACCCAGGACGATCGCTGGACCTTCGCCCGCAAGGGAGACGGCTGGATCGCGCTGTGGTCGTGGCGGGAGCCCACCTGGCGCACCTACGACCCTGCCAAGCAGGCCACCGACGGCATGTCCAAGCCATTCGACCTGGTGGCCGAGGGCGGGCCGGACAACGTCTGGCTGGTGGAGGTTGGTGAGGCGGCCGACGGCGACTTCGCCGATTGGAAGGCCGCGGTGCTGGAAGGCGAGCCCACGGTGGAGCGCTCAGATGACGGGTTCTCGGTGACCTGGACGTCCCCGTCGGCGGGCGAGGTGACCTTCGGGTCGACAGCGCCATTCACGGTGGATGGCAAGGACGTGGCCCTGGGCGACTATCCCCGCCACGACTCGGCCTTCGGAACTGCCGAGCACCTGGACACCACGCTGGAACTCAGCGGCGACACCGCCAGCCTGGCGTTGGACTTCGAGGCCGGCACCCGCACCGTCGCCGGCAGCTGACCGCGCAAGCGCGCCAGGTTGCCGGGTCGCCCACAAGTCACCGGCCGTCCACGGCACCGTTCCTCACCCTCGCGCCGAAATCCGGCTTCTCTGAACCCTCGGCATCGCAGAGTCGCCCGAAGGTGCAGAGAAACGGGCGACGCTGGATCGGTCAGCCGACCTCGACGGCCTGACGACCGTGGTACCAGCCGCAGTTGCTGCACACCGTGTGCGGGCGCTTCGGGGTCTGGCACCGATCGCACAACGACCGAGGGGCCGACTCCAGGCGCCAGTTGGACGCCCGTCGGCTGCGGCTCTTCGCCTTGGAGGTCTTGCGCTTGGGAACGGCCATGGGGGAGACACCTTCGTCGGAGGGAGCCGGGCATCGGGGTGGGGATGCGGCTCGTCGTGCGGCCGACCACGTTACCGTCCGGGCGCCGCTCGATGCACCTCGCGGGCCGCCCAGGATCGCCAGCGGCGCGGCGACGCGGCGCGCCGCCGCCCGTTGACGGACCGTTCAGCGGTCGGGGTGCAGCTCGGAGAGGGCTGCCCAGCGAGGGTCGAGGGGTGCCTCGTCGGTGGCCTCGGGGCCGTCGTCCCTGTCGGCCGCCACGCTGACCGGATGCCCCTCCGGGTCGGGCCCCGGGCACTCCTCCCGACACAGCGGCGCCAGGGGCAGGCCCAGGACCACTGCGGCCCTTACGGCGTCGGTCAGGTCGATTCGGTCGTCCTCGATGGCCAGTTCGCCCTCCCCCGGGTGCGGGCGGGCCACCTCGTCAATGTCACCGGAGGCGGTGCCGGCCACGTCGTCCAGACACCTGCGGCACTCCCCCTCCCAAGGCCCCTCGGCGCTGCCGGTCACAACCACGCCGTCCGACAACGCCTCGAGGCGCAGGTGCACCCGTGCCGTGGCGCCATGGGGCAAGCGTGTGCCCACCACCTCGGCGCCCTCCAGGGCCACCTCGGCGTCGCGCTCGTCCACGTTGCCCACCCGGCGCCTCAGCTCCGCCACCGGCACCAGCAGGCGCTCGGGCGCGCTGCCCGCCCAACTGGGACTAGTGCTGTTGCTGCTCACGCTCGGCGTCCATGGCGTCCTGATCGAAGAAGAGCGCCTCGGAATGGGTGTCGTCCTCGGGGGCCAGGGCGGCCTCGGCCAGGGAGGTGGCCGACAGCTTCTGGCGGCCGGCGCTGACGGCCCGGGTGATGCGCTCCAACACGATCTCGAAGCTGGCCAGCTTCTGGTCGCAGTAGTCCTCCACCTCGTGGTGCATGCGGCGGGCCTCGGCCTCCGCGTCCTCGGTGACGGTGCGGGCCCGGTGTTCGGCCGCCTTCACCACCTCGGTGCGCTGCACCATGTGGGCGACGCGCGCCTTGGCATCGGAGATGATCTCCTCACCGTCGCGTCGGGTCTTGGCGAGAAACTCGTCCCGTTCCTTCAGCAACCAGCGTGCGGCCCGCAACTCGTCGGGCAGCCGGGCCACCGCGTCGTCGAGCAGCTCGAGGATCTCGTCCTTGTTGATCCGCACCGAGGCCGACATTGGCAACCCCGGTGCGGTCTCGATCAGGTCGACGACGCGCCGCAGCAGCTGCTCGGTGCGGGGCATGGTGTACCCGGCGGTGTCCAGCGGCTGGTCGTCGAAGACCTCGGCCTCATAGGCGTCACCCGGTTCGTTGTAGTCGCTCTCGACGTACGCTTGATGCTCCCCCGAGGCCAGCGGGCGGGTGTCGTAGGCGTCGTCGTCCGCGTAGTCGTCGTCGAAGCTCACTCCGTCGGTCATCTTGGGGTCTCCTCGTTCGACGTGGCGAAACGGGCTTGCAGCCGCTCGGCCACCGGTGGTGGAACCATGGCAGTGACGTCGCCGCCGAACCGGGCGATCTCCCGGATCAGCTTGGACGCAAGAAAGGAATGGTTGCTGGCGGAGGGGATGAACAGGGTGTCCACCCCCGAGATGGTCGTGTTGGTCTGTGCCATCTGCAGCTCGGACTCGAAGTCCGAGACCGCCCGCAGCCCCTTCACGATAAAGCTGGCGTCCAGCTTCTTGGCCAGGTCCACGACCAGGCTGGCGAAGCTGGTGACCTCGACGTTGTGCAGGTGCGCCAGGCTGGCCTCGATCAGCTCGCGCCGCTCGGCCAGATCGAACAGCGCAGTGCCCTTCTGCGGGTTATGCAGGGTGGCGACGACCACCCGGTCGAAGAGCCGGGAGGCGGTCTCGACGATCTCCACGTGTCCGTTGTGGATGGGATCGAAGGAGCCGGGATAGAGCACCGTGGTCACGTCGGCGAGCGTAGCGGTGCGATGGGGTCGACGGGCGGAGTGGGGCCCCGAGAGCCCCGACCCTCGCGGGCCCGAACGGCTTGACGAACGGGCAACTCCACCAGCCGGTAGGACGCCTCGGTGATGGCCAGTGTCACCACGAGGGCCACCGGCAGGGTCGGCACCACGGCGCTCCCCAGCTGCTCGCGCACCAAGAGGATGACCGGCAAGTGCCACAGGTACAGGCCATAGGAGCGCTTACCCAACCACACCAGCGGCGGGAGCCGGAGCAGGGCAGCAAAGCCGCAACGGGCGGACAGGGCGCCCACCACCAGCGCCACGCTGGCCAGCGTGATGGGGAGATAGAGCGTGCTGTTGTGCATCGCATCGGTCCAGCGGTACCCCAAGGTGAGCCAGGTCACCACGGCGACACCGACGACGGCCGGCACGTCGCCCCACCGGCCCAGGCGCCGCGGGTCGGGCGCCACCGCCAGCAGGGCACCGGCGACCATGGTGGGCGCGCCGTGCAGGTCCGACGAGAACGACAGCCGCACCAGCGAGGCGTCGGTGGCCAGGTTGTAGGCGCCCCAGGCGAGGACACACAGCCACAGGCCTGCCAGCCCCACGGCCACCCCAAACCGGCCGGGGCGAGCGGCATCCGGCGATCGTCGATCAGGTGGGGCCAGCCGGGTGACTGCCAGCACCAGCAGCGGCCACACCAGGTAGAACTGCTCCTCGATGGCGAGCGTCCACAGGTGACCAAAGGGCCCCACCCCGTGGCCCAGGACCACCAGTCAGTTGGTGGTGTAGGTCAGCGACCCGATGGCGCCGGTCCAATAGTTGTCGCCGAGCGCCTCCGAGCCGAACGCGAGGGCAGCCAGCCCAACCCCGACCACCAGCAGGGCGACCGCCGGGACGAGCCGGCCCAATCGCCGCACGGTGAATCGACGCAGCGCGATGGTGCCGCTGGTGGCCCGCTCGTGCAGCAACAGGGTGGTGATGAGGTATCCGCTCAACACGAAGAACACGTCCACGCCGATCCAACCGCCGGTGATGCCCCAATCGTGGGAGTACAACAGCCCGTCCAGGTGGTAGGCCACCACCAAGGCAGCCGCCAGCGCCCGCAGGCCGTCCAGCTCCGGTCGATACCTCAGGGTGAAGGGTTCCTCAGCCGGGCCGCCCGGCGCCGACCCCCGGGAGCCGTTCACGGATCGCCCAGTCGCTCGGCGATCAACGTGCACAGCTCGGTCGTGCCCGCCGGTTCGGCATCGCTGACCATCGGCGAGCTGCCCTCCAGCACCACCTCGGGAAGGAACGTCAGCTCGCCGTTCAACTGGACGCTGCGCACGGTGGTGACCGAATCAGCGACCACGCGCAGGTCGACCCGGTCGCCCGGATCCACCTCGACTCGGGCGAGCCGGGTCGGGGCACCCGCGGGGCCGAAGGCCACCACTCCCCGTCCGTCCAGCGTCAGCGACCAGTCGTCGCGGGCGGCCAAGAGCGCCGGGGGATCGTCGGTCGATGGCACGGTCACCGTGCCCACAACCTCGCGCCCGGGGCCCAGTTCCAGGGCCGACCACTCGTCCACGGTGCTCAGGTACACGCCATCGCAACCCGCCGCATCGCCGTCTGCGGGATCCAGGCCGACCAGACCGAACCGCGGTGGATCCACCAGCTGCGCTGCGTCCAGGCGCTCCAGCCCGGGTGACGGGGACGGAAACACCATGCCGTCCAGGCGGTACCTGCCCTCGGTGAAGCCAGGGTTGCGGGCCTGCCCGGCCCACATGCCCAGCGCAACGTTGACCCACATGCCCCACAGCGCCAGCGCTCCCACCAGCCCCACCACACGGCGCGGGGTCAGCCACGCCGGCCGACCGGCGACGAACACGGCCAAGGCGGCCAGCACCACCAACGGCAACAACAGATCGATGAGATAGCGGTTGGCCACGAATCCGATGGCCAGGCTGGCGAGGCCACCCACCGACAGCACCGACGCGACGGCCACCCACAACCAGCGACGGGTTCGCACTGCGACCACGAGGCCCACGACCGCCAGCGCCGCCAGCAGCGTGCCCGACACCGTCAGCGACGTCGTCGGGGTGATGCTCTCGAAGTCCACCCCGCCCAGCTCCACCGGGTGGGGGCCGAACCGGATCACCGGCGCCAGCCGCTCGAAGGCCACGGCGTCGGGCCGCAGGTACGACCACAGGTTGGAGGGTACGAACTGGGGCGAGAAGAAGCTGTTGTTGTGTTCGGCGAACCACTGGGCTCGCTCGGGGGTGAGCAGGGTCATCTGCTGGCGGTCCACGGGAATGGAGAACAGCGTGCCGAAGCGGGCCATGTTGACGGCCACGAACGCCCCCACGCCCCCCGCCAGCGTCGCCGCCGCGCCGATCAGCGCCGCACGCCGATGCCGCAGGGTGGCCACCACCAGCAACGCCACGGCGAGGGTGACCCCCAGGCCCACCGTCACCCGGGTGAGCACGCAGGCCGCCGCAGCAGCCGACGCCACAAGGGCGTGGCGCGGGGCGGGGTCCGACAGCAACCGAACCGCCGCTGCCAGGGCGGCGATGCCCAGCGCCAGCGCCCAAATCTCGGTCTCGTGGTAGACGGTCAGCCAGCCGCCGGCGAACAGGGCGGGCGAGGTGGCAACGGCCGCCATCAGCGCGGCGATGCGCCAGCAGTCACCGGGCCGGGGCGCAGCGCCTGGCCTCAGCGGAGCTCGGGCCGCCACTGCGAGGCGGAAGGTGGCCTCCAAGGCCACAGCGTAGGCCACGACGATGGACAGGCCCGTCAACCGCCCCACGGCAGCGTCGGTCAGCGCCACCAGCGGCATGCGAACGATCGCCAGGAACAGGCCGAAGTACAACTGCGTGCGGCCGTTGACGTCGAATCCCTCGATGGCCGGTACCGCCGGATTCACGTCGAGATGGCCGGCCAGCAGGGCGCGAGCCTGCTCGTCGTAGAAGTCGGCGCTGAACTCGCCCGGGGCGAACAGATGCCACGGAACGCCCCGCGTGACCACCAACCACATGAGCACCACGCCCAGGCCCACCAGCAGCCGGCCCACCCGCCGCTCCTGGATCGTCGCTCGGGCCGGGGAGGGGTCGTCGCCGGAGGCCACGACCTCGCGGCCTGTTCCGGCAGGACCCATGAGTGCCGAACCTACCCGAGGCCCGGCGCTGCGGCCTCCCGCCGCAACACGCTCACCCAGGTTCCGCCGTAGCGACGAGCCCGCTGCAGCCGCCAACCAGATGGGGCGTCGATCTCAACGTCGCGCTCCACCACCGCCCAGTCGGAAGGCAGCACGCGCCACAACCGGTCCCAGTCGTTCCAGGCGTACGGCGGGTCGAGCAGGGCCAGGTCCCAGCGGGTATTCGCCGCACCCAGCACCGCCAACGCATCGGAGCGAATCACCTCGCTGCGGTCGGCCAGGCCCGTCGCGGCCAGGTTCGCCCGCACCACCCGAAGCGCCCGGGCATCCCGTTCCACGAAGGTTGCGGAGGCCGCTCCTCGCGACAACGCCTCGATGCCCAGCGCACCACTGCCGGCAAAAAGGTCGAGCACGCTGGCATCGGCCACCACCCCCAGCGAGCCCAGGGCATTGAAGGTGGCCTCCCGCACCCGGTCCCCGGTGGGCCGGGTGCCAGGCCCCGGGGGCGCCTCCAAGCGTCGGCCCGCAGCCGACCCGGCGATCACCCGCACGGTGCTGTCTCCCCGGGCGGAGCCGTGTCCCCTGGCGGAGCCGTCACGTCCCCGGCCACCCTGACCGCCAGCGCCGCCCAGCTCACCGACGGGTCGGTCTCCGAGGGTTCCAGCCGGGTCGCGACGGGCGCGGTGGGGCCCAGCCCGGCGAGCAGGCGCGAGACCTGGCGTTCCAGGACGCCCGCCAGCACCAGCGTTCCCCCAGCTCCCGCCAGGCTGCGGAGCGCCGGAGCGAGCGCCTCGTGCTCCCCGATCAACAGGTTGGCAACCACCAGTCGGCGCCCACCGGCCGCAGGTGGCGTCAACGCGAAGGCATCGGTGCCCGCCCATCGCACCCGGTCGGCCACACCGTTCCGGGCGGCGTTTGCCAGGCCCGCCTGCTCGCCCTGAGGGTCCAGTTCCACCAGCTGCACCTCGGCGGCGCCCAGCAGTGCCCCGGCCACACCCAGGATGCCCGAGCCGCTGCCCACGTCCACCAGGGCATCGCCCGCCTCGACCAGCGTGACCAGCAGCTCCAGGGCCATGCGGGTGCTCTGATGCGAACCCGAGCCAAACATGGCTCCCGGGTCGATTTCCAGGTCGCGCCCATCCGTCCCGGCCCTCGGGCCCTCGGGCGGCGGATCGAGCCAGGGCGGTCGGACCACGAACGGGCCCGCCCGCCAGGGCCGGGCCCAGGCTTGCCAGGCGTCCACGCCCTCGTCCGCGGCCACCGCCGCTCGGGCCACCACCACGGCGCCCCGCGCCTGCATGGCCCGAGCCAGCCGGTCCAGCGCCTCGGCGGGCGGTGGATCAATCCAACTGATCACCCAGAGCGACGCCTGGTCGCCGGCCGGTCGTTCCTCCACCCCGTCGGGCCACACCGAACCCGGCGGGTCCCCGCTCCCCGTGCCGCCCGCCCTAGCGCCACCCGACCCGGGCCCCGCCCACGCCAGGCCGCCCCACAGCACGGCCTCCAACTCCTCCGCCGCGCCGAGCGGCACCCGCACCGTGAGCTGCACTGGTTGAGGGGCCGACTCCGCACGCACGCCCACATCGTCCCAGAGCACACCCCCGCCGAGCGACCCACACGTTCGCAGCTCGCGCCATCCGTACCGGGGTGCGGTACCCGACCCAGGGTGACTGCAGACCGCTCGGCGAAGTGGCAGGATCGACCCGTGGCCTTCGGACAGTCTCCCGGTCCCCCAGCGGGACAGCGGCAGCTCAGTCGCCTGCTGGAGCTGATGAACTCGGTCGGACACAGCGACTTCCGTGATGCCCGCGGGCCGCTGGACCTCACCCAGCGCCAGGCCAACGGCAAGTTCACCCGGGACGAGGCCGACGCCCTGATCGAACTGCTCGAGGCCGAGGTTGAGGCCCATGCCGGCACCGCTCCAGCGGAATCGGAGGCGGTCGACGCCCCACCACACCCGGGCGACGCCCATCGCCGAATCACCAGGGACGAGCGGCTGGCCAAGGAGGCGCTCCTGTCGTTGAGCGATGTCGCCGACGAGCTCTTGGCCGCCGAGCTTCAGCGTCGGGGCTGGGTCGTGATGGAGCCGTGAGGGCCGGAGCGAAACCGGTGGTTTCGGGGCAGACGTGATCGTCGACGTGATGCTGGTGGTGACCGGCGCAGCGATGGTGGCGTTGGCCCTGGTCGACCTGGTGAACACCCTGGTGACCACCTCGAGTTCGCGCTCCAAGTACGCGCACCGATGGCCGTCGCGCGTCCTGTCCCGGGTCTCGTTCCGGCTGGTGCGAGGGGTCGCCGTGCGCATGAGGGAGGACCGGCCCGGCCGCGAGCGCCTCTTGGCAACGTTCGGCCCCATCCTGCTGCTGGAGATGCTGACCCTCTGGGTGGCCATGCAGGTCGTGGGCTTCGGCATGGTCTGGACGGGCGTCGGGGGCCTGAAGGGCGCCGACTCGCTACTCGACTCCGTGTACTACTCGGGCGTTGCGTTCTTCACGATCGGCTTCGGGGACGTGGTGCCCACCGAGGTCGTGCCCCGATTCGGCGTTCTGGTTGAGGCATTCTCCGGCGTCATCACCACCGCCTTGGTCATCGGCTACCTCCCCACCCTGTATGGCGCGTATTCCGACCGGGAGCGTGCGATGATGACCATCGACGATGGTTCCGGCGACCGCATCACCCCCACCAGCCTGGTGATGGCCTGGGCGCCCGACGCCAACCCGGCCGACCTGGATGCTCGATTCGTCGAGTGGGAGCGCTGGGCCACCGCGGTGGCCGAGACGCACGGCAATGCACCCATGCTGCGGCTGTTTCGCAGCCACGACCACCGGCAGAACTGGATCACCGCGCTGGGCCTGTTGTCGGACGCTGCGCTGCAGACCCAGATGATCATCGGCGCCTCCAACGGATCGGCGTACTGGTTCCTGCGTCGAGCCGAGGTGCTGTTCCGCCAACTGACCCCGAACGCCGACCTTGCCCCGTGGCGGGCCGAGGCCCTGTTGCCCCCCGAAGAGGGGGCGCGGCGGTTTCGCGAGCTGTACGACCAGTTGGTTGCCCACGGCTTCGAGCTGGTGCCCTTCGATGTGGCCTTTGAGGAGGGCAAACGGTTGCGGGAGTCCTATGCCCCAGCCATGGAGTTCCTGATCGACGCATTGCTGTGCCCCCGAGGGTTCTGGGCGCCCCAGAGCACGGTGAGACCCATGCCGCTGCCCAACGGGCGCTGAGCCGCTACCAGTCGACCCGCACTCGGGCGGGATCGGTGGGATCGACCTGCACGCGGAACCGACGGCCGTTGGTCATCCGGGTGAGTTGCTGGTGGGGCACCACCAGGCGCACGTCCTGGCGGTACGGGGGCCGCCCGGGTACCTCGATGTCCAGCGTGAGGTCCCCCACGGGGAGGTAGCCGGCCAGCTCACCGGTGGCCCGGAAACCTCCCACCAGCGACGCCTCGCCGGCGATGCCGCCCGGAATCGCCTCGCCATGGTCGGCGGCCTGCTGCTGGGCCTGGGTGGCGGCGAAGCCGGCCGCTTCGGCCGACCAGGCCAGATCGGAGGGGACCTGGGCGATGCGGCCGATCGTGGATGACGGACGTCCCGATGCCTCCGCCAGCTGCTGACTCGAGCGCCTGATGCTCCTGAGATCCGCCCACATACCCATGGCTGTGCGCCCCCTTTGTCGTCCGAGGCGGACCCTCCCCGGCGCCGGATGAATGAGACTCTACCCATGGACGACCCAACCCGGTAGGGTGAATCCAAGCGACCAATCATTCACGGGGGACTCATGGGGATCTTCAAGAAGGTCAAGGCGGGCATGGACCAGGCAGCCGGGGCGCAGCAGTTTGCGGCCCAGAACGCCACGCAACAGGCCGGGCCGGGCCAGGTGGGCATCGAAGGATCGATGCCCGTCGACCCGGCGGCGCTGGGAGGGCCCTCCAGCCAGCCGCTCGCCGCCGACGACCCCATGCTGGCCCCCATCAACGGCATCGGCATCGCCGAATATGCCTCGGTGGCCAAGGCTGCGCAGGCCCGAGGCATCACCGACGAGGCGGGCATGAACCAAGTGGCCGCCGAGATGGGCTATGACCCCGCGGTGTTCGGCCCCGCGGTTCAGGAGTGGATTGCGCGCATGGGCAAGTCGATGGTGGTCGGCCAGCAGCTCCGCAAGGAGATGGGCTACTGACCACCATCCGCCCCGTGGCTGCGACAAGCTGACACGGTGAACCCGCCCGAGCCCCGCTCCCCCGAAGCCGACTCGCCCACCACAGCCGACGGCGCTGCGGCGCCGTTGACTGTTGACGAGCTGGCCATGATCTACCACGCCGACGGCGGCATCCGGGGCGAACTGGCCTACGGGTGGGGCAAGCTGCGCCGCACGACCCACTGTTCGCTGTGCGACATCACCCACGGCGCGCTGCGCGAGCGGCGGTCGTGGTCCGATTGGCGCTGCACCGTGCCCGTTCCGGTCCAAGTGCTGCACCGCAACGAGCGGACCGCCGACATCGCCGAAGCCAGCGGCGATCGCACGCCGTGCGTGCTGGCTCGGGTGGACGGCCGCTGGGTCTACCTGCTGGGGCCCGGCGAGTTGGATGCCTGCGACGGCGACGTTGACGTGTTCGCCACGGTGATGGCCGCCGCCCTCGCCCGAGCCAACCTCAGGCTCGGCTAGGGCCCGCCCAGGTTGCGGCAGCCAAGTCGGGTGGGTGCCCACTCGCCTCGCCGGGCAGGGGCAACGCCGCGAGTTGACGGCGGTCAGGGCGAGACCACCGCCGACACCGATGGGCTGGCTACCCTCGCAGCATGATCCAACCGCCGGCCGCGTCGCCAGCTCGATGAGCGACGCCGAGACCAACCGCCTGACCCGCTTCAGCCACGGCGCCGGTTGAGGCTGCAAACTCGCACCAGGCGAGTTGGCGCAGGTCCTGCGCCCGATGCAGTCCGAAACCCCGGCCGAGTTGTTGGTGGGAACCGCCACCGGCGACGACGCGGCGGTGTGGCGACTGGACGCCGAGCGCGCCCTCGTTTCGACGGTCGACTTCATCACGCCCGTGGTGGACGACGCCCGAACGTGGGGTCGCGTGGCCGCAGCCAACTCGGTTTCCGACGTCTATGCCATGGGCGGCCGACCGCTCTTCGCCCTCAACCTCGTGAGCTGGAACTCCGAGAAACTGGCCATGGAACAGCTGCACGAGCTGCTGTCCGGCGCCAACGATGTGGCAAAGGCCGGATCGTTTGTGATCGTGGGCGGCCACACGATCGACGACCCGGAACCCAAGTTTGGGCTGTCGGTCACCGGCGAGGTGCACCCCGACCGCATCATGACCAACGCCGGGCTTCGGCCCGGTCAGGACATCGTCCTCACCAAGCCACTCGGCATCGGGGTGATCACCACCGCCATCAAGGCGGATGCGGCGCCGGCCGACGTGGTCGAGGGGGCCGTGGCGTCGATGACGCGACTCAACGACGCAGCCGCCCGGGTGGCAGTGGCCGCCGGCGCCACCGGCTGCACCGACGTCACGGGGTTTGGGCTGTTGGGGCACCTCGGCCGCATGGCCCTCGAGTCGAGGGTCGCCGTCGACATCGAGGTTGGGGCCGTCGGCTTCCTTGAGGGTGCGATCGAGTTGGCGCGCGAGGGCCTCATACCCGGCGGAAGTCGAAGAAACCTCGCGTGGGCGACGACGCTGATGGACCCCGGGAACGCCGACGAGCTCACCCAACTGCTCCTGGCCGATGCCCAGACGTCAGGCGGATTGGTCTTCGGCGTCGACCCCGCCGCCACCCGAGAGGTGCTGTCCGAGCTCGCAGCGTCCGGCCACGCGGCCGCATGCATCGGCACAACCACTCAGCCAGCGTCCACGGGCCACAGCATCGCCCTGCGGTAGCCGGTCGGATGGGTCGGCCTCGCCGCCCCGTCACGCGGTGCTGTCACGCGGTGCTGTCACATTGAGAAGCGCTGTTTCGTCAAGATGGTGATGGACGATGTTGCCGCCGGCCGTCGGGCCCAGTGCCCGCCCTGGATCAGGGTGGTACTGGTCGCCCTCGGAGTTCCCAACGTCGTCACCGGCGCGTGGGCGGTGGTAGCCCCCCGGAGCTGGTACGAGACCTTTCCCGGGTGGGCCCCCCGCCTCATCTCCGCCTACCCGCCCTACAACCAGCATCTGGCGACCGATGCGGGCACGGGCCTGCTGATCACCGGCCTGCTCGTGCTCGGGGCGGCGGCGTGGCCCCGACGCGACATCGTCCTGACGGCCTCGGCCGGATTCGCCCTCTTTGGCCTCGTCCACGCCACCTTCCACCTGCTGGTTCCGGCCTCGCACCACGAGCTCTCCCGAGCAGCCGGAACCGTCAACAACCTGACCCTGCTCGCTGCGGCCGGCGCCTCGTCGGCCGTCTACCTGTCCACGCTGAGGAGCGACCCATGACCCCACTCGGAAAGCTCATTGTCGTCATGCGACGGGGCCCGGTGTTGCCGGCGCCGTACCGGGTGGCATGGCGCCACAAACCAACCTTCTTCGGGAAGCTCGCCATGGAGCGATGGGTGGCGGCGGGTTCCTCGCTGCCGAGTGACCTGAAGAGCATCGCCGGCATGCGGGCCGGGGCCATGGTCGGCTGCGTCTGGTGAATGGACTTTGGCACCGCGCTCGGCCGTGAGCTGGGCCTCAGCCAGGACAAGATCGACGCCGTCAACGACTGGCGCGCCTCCGAAACGCTCGACGCCAGGGAGAAGCTGGTGTTGGAACTGGCGGAGGCGCTCACCATGACCCCCGCCGCCGTCGACGATGACCTCCGGATCCGACTGGAGTCCAGCTTCTCGGACCGACAGCTGGTGGAATTGGCCCACACGATCGCGTGGGAGAACTGCCGTGCCCGATTCAACCGATGCTTCGGAGTGGAACACGACGGCTACGACCTTGGCTGAGGCTGGCGCCGGCGACCGGCTGTTCGAGGGTGAACGACGCCGGCTCTTCGGGCTGGCCTACCGCATGCTCGGCTCGGTGGCCGAGGCCGACGACGTCGTTCAGGACGCCTGGATTCGATACCACCGGACCGCCGACTCGGGACCTCCGCTTCGCCGCCCCGAAGCATGGCTGACCACCGTCGTCACCCGCCTGGCCATCGACCGGCTGCGCTCGGCCCGGCACCGCCGCGAGGTGTACGTGGGGCCGTGGCTGCCCGAACCGCTGTTGACCGACTGCGACCCCGCCCACGTGGTGGAGCTGGACGACAGCGTTCGGATGGCGTTCCTGCATGCGCTGGAGCGACTGTCGCCCGTGGAACGGGCGGTGTTCCTGTTGCACGAGGTTTTTGCGACGCCGTTCGCCGAGATCGCCGACACGGTCGGGCGCACCGAGTCCCATTGCCGCCAGATCGCGGTGCGCGCCCGCCGGCGCGTCCGCTCCGAACGGCCCCGAGTCGTCATGGACGAAGCGCGGCGCCGCCGGTTGCTGGACGCGTTCGTCGCAGCAGTCATGGGCGGGGGGCTGGAAGACCTTGAGGCCCTGCTGACCGACGACGTCGTGCTGTTCAGCGACGGGGGTGCGGAGCAGCGCGCGGCCCGGCATCCGGTCCGCGGCTCGCACCGGGTGGCGCGGTTGGTGTGCAACCTTGCACACCACTCACCCGAAGGGATCGGCTTCCAGGTCGCCGAGGTGAACGGCGACCTGGGCTTCGTCTTCACCATGGAGGGGGTGCCGGTGATGGTCCAACAACTCGCATTCGACGGCGAACGGGTGTGCACCATCTATGCCGTGAACAACCCGGCCAAGCTGCGGCCGGCTCGTGCGGCCCATGTGGCTGCCGGCGGCCGCGACCCGTCGCGCGTGCCCGAGGTGCTGAACCCGCCGCATCTCTCCACCCGCCGCAGCCGACACTCCGGCCTCAACGCTGACGCCGATGGTGCCCCGAGAGCAGAGCCCGTCTGAGGCGGACGGTCAAGCAGCCGAAAGCCTCGGTTGAGCCGAATAATTCTGTAACGTTCGACGGATGACCAACTGGCCGTTCGTGGGCCGACTCGCCGAGCTGGATCGGCTGGGAGCCGGGCTCGCATCGGGGCGCCACCAGTTGGTGCTGGGGGCGCCCGGCGTCGGCAAGACCCGCCTCCTGGATGCCGGGCTGGGGCGCGTGCGCCACGGCGGCGGTCGGGCCCACCAGGTATCGGGGGCCATGTCGGCCATGAACTTCCCGCTGGCGCCGTTCGCCGCCATGGTCGGGCCTCGAGTGGGCCAGGAGGCATTCGCCGAAATCGTGCGTTGCCTGGTGGCGGGGTCATCGCCCGGCGGGCCTCCGGCGGTGCTCCAGGTTGACGATGCGCACTGGCTTGACGACGCTTCGGTGTCGCTCGTGCGTCACCTCCTGTACGACGGGAGGATCGTCGTGGCCGTCGCAGCCAGGACACGCGCCGGGTTGCCGAGCGCCCTCACGACTGCGTTCGGCGAGGTCGGCGTGGACACCATCAGTCTTGGCCCGCTGGGTCGATCCGACATGGCGAAGCTTGTGGAGGACGCTCTGGGAGGACCAGTGGACGGCGCCGCCATGGCCCGCATCGTCGAGGCGGGGGACGGCAACACCCTCTACGTCAGAGAGTTGGTTGAGGGCGCACTGGCGTCGGGGCTGCTCCGCAACGACCTCGGGCTGTGGCGCTTCGAGGGCGCGCTCAGCACGATACCCGCCATACAGGACCTGGTCGCCGCCCGCCTGGCCGCCCTCGACCACGACCTGCTGGATGTGTTGGAGCTGGTATCCCTCGCAGGCCGTCTGCCGCTGGAGGCCATCGAGGAACTCGGCGCCGCGCGGGCCTTTGAATCGCTGGAACGCCAACAATTGGTGTGTGTCGACGACGACACCGTCACCGGTGGCATCTCCGTGCGCCCCAAGCACCCGCTTCATGGGGAGGTGATGACCGCCCGCCTGCCGCGCCTCGCTCGCCTCCGGCACTGCGCCCGTCTGGCCGACCTGGCCAGCAAGGGCGTCCTGGGCGAAGACGCCGAGCTGCGCACGGTCATGTGGCAGCACGAGAGCCTCGTCCCGGTGGCGCCGGACCGGCTGCTCGGTGCTGCACGGGCCGCCTCGGCACGCGGCGACACTCCCCTGGCGGCGAGGCTCGCGGTCGCCGCATGCGCCGACGAACTCTCGCTGGAGGCTGGGCTGCTCGCCGCCACCTGCCTGGCCGAACAGGGTCATCACGACGACGCCATCGACCTGCTGAAGCGGCTCGCCGAAGTGGTCGACGAGCCGCACGCTCGAGCCGCCGTAGCCGCCAGGATGGCTGGGGAGTTGTGGTGGGCAGCGGGCGACGTGGCCGGGGCACGGGCGGTCTTGGACGCGCCCGAACCGTCTGCCGACCTCGACGCGCCCGGCGCCCTGAGGGTGGGCCAGTGCGCCGTGTTCGAGATGCTGGACGGCAACGTGGAGCGCGCCCGTGAGCTGGTGGCGGCCGTGCGTCGCCATCCCGCTCTCGGCGTTCGATCGGTGGCCGCCATCGCCGAGGTGATGCTGGACGCCGCAACCGACGAGGGCGAACGCGGCGCGGCGCGAGCATCGGAGACGTTCGACGAGTTCGCGAGGTCGCCCCCACCGCTGGACAGCGAGCCGGGCATCCACTTGGTGACCAGAACCATGGCTCTGGTGAGAAGTGGCGAGTTGAACGAGGCCTACGAGCTCGCCAACTTCATCTATCAGGCCACCCTGTTCACTCCTGGGCGACAGGCCCGAGGTTGGGCGGCGTCGGGCCGGGGCCATGCCGCGCTGGAACGTGGCGCCCTCGTCGATGCCCTGCGCGACTTGACCGAGTCGGCGTTGCTCTGGCTCGACTGCGGCCTGCAGGGCCCCGCCTCGTGGAGTGCGGCGGGGGCGGTGATCAGCGCCGCGCAGCTGGGCGACACCGGGCGGCTCGATGCCGCAACCACCATGCTCGACGGCCTCAATCGCTCTGGCTTCCGCCAGCTGGAACTGACCCATCGGCGCGCTGCCCTGTGGGCCGACGCCGCACGGGGTCACCCCTTGGACCGTTCGGTCGCCGCGCTGCTCGACGGGCTACACACCCACAGCGCGCTCACCGCCGAGGTGGTCGATGCCCTGTGCGACATCGCCCGACTGGGACACGCGAAGGCGGTCCGCTCCCACGTGGACGCCTGCGCGCCCACATCGAGCTGGGCGACGCTCCGACTCGATTTCGCTCGCTCGCTGGCCGACCGGGACGCCGACGTGTTGTGCGACGTCTCGGAGCGGTTTGAGGCGTTCGGTGCCCACCTGCGGGCGTGCGAGGCGCTCGTTCATGCGACCGCCGTGCTCCGCCAGTGCGGGGAGGCCGCACGCGCATCGGCCATCGACACCCGGGCCCGACAACTGATCGCAGACTTTGGTCTGCGAGGCATCATGCTGGACGCGCTGAACGACTCCTTTCCGCTGTCTCGGCGCGAGCTGGACGTCGCCCAGTTGGCGGCATCGGGCCTCACCAACGCGCGCATCGCTCGGCGGCTCGTCGTGTCAGAACGCACGGTGGAGAACCACCTCTATCGCATCTATGGGAAGTTGGGCATCTCCTCGCGCCGCGAACTGCCCAGAGTGATGGGCACGCGCGATTTGAGTAGCGCAGGTGCTGGCGACTGAGTACCGCGCCGGTGCCTACTTGGAACCATGACGCATCGACTCATCACCGCAACCGCCCTCGGCCTCGCCTTGTCGGCCTCCGTCCTCTCCGCATGCGGCGGCAGCTCCGGTTCGGAACCCGCTGCCAGTTCGGCGAGCGCCGACCCGGGGAGCGCTGCCCCTTCCGGCGACGCGTCCGGAGGGGGCAACCTCAGCCCGGTCGACGACGTGTGCGCGCTGGTGAGCCCGACCGACCTGGGCGATCTGTTGGCCGACGCCGGTCAACCCACCTCGGTGAAGTCGGCGGGCGACCCCGAGCAGGTGTGCAGCTATTCGTCGCCGTCGGGCGGGACGCTTTCACTCCTGGTGGACACCCAACAACCGGGTCAGGAGCGCTTTGACGGGCTCTTCCAGTTTGAGGACGTCAGCGGCGGCGCCGAGATGATCGGCGACCTCGGGTTCACGGCCGCCTATGCCGCAGAGGGCCCAAACAACGCCGTCATGGACGCAGTGCTGAACGGTTGGTACGTGCAGGTCCGGGTGGAGGGCGCCGACCAGGAAGACCCAAAGGACGCGCTGCTGCAACTCGCCGACACGGTCCGGCAACGCATGGTCGCCATGCCGAGCGATTCGGAGGCAGGGGCCGGCTCGGCGTCGCCGGAGGGAGCCGGCGACACGACAGCGCCAGCCGCCACCGACGACGTCGCACTTCGATTGGAGGTCACCGAACCGGCCTCGCTCGCAACGGTGATCACCGAAGCGAGCCTGGGCGACGGCGCCCAGGTGCTGTGCCCCGTTCCAGGCGCAGGTGGTCCGTGGCTGGTCAACGGTCAGGCCAACCTGCTTGGCGGTGGCGTGGGTGCCGAGGGTCCGTTGGCCCGCCTCTCGTTGGCGGTGGATGCCGGCATTCAGGGCCCCGGCACCTACGACGGCAACATCACCATGACCACGACCGACGACCAGACCGACCTCGGCGGCCCCGGCACCATCGTGGTCGAGGATGGCGAGCGGTCGGGCTCCTTCGCGGTGGCGACCACCGAGGGGGACATGTCCGGCACCTGGGCCTGCTGACATGAGCCAAATCGACGAGCTGCTCGCCAAGGTTGCCAGCGACGACGTCTTCCGCGCAGCCCTGGAGAACGATCCTGCTGCGGCGCTGCAGGGAACCAACCTGACCGATGACGACCTGGCACAACTCGATGCTGCCGTACGCCAACCGGGCGGGTCGTTGAGCCAGTACTTCACGTCCTCGAACCCGAGGCAAGCGGGAGGGCACTGACCGCAGCGCCCCCCCCTGATGGGCCTCAGCCCTTCATGAGATAGCCCACATCGTCCTGGCCGAGGAGGAGGTCTACCTCGTCGGCAAGGCCACCCAGCTGATCCAGCGAGCCGGCGCCGGCCAGCAGCTCGACCGCCGCCGCCCTCGCCCGCACCACCCAGTCGCGGTCGCGCCGCAACGAGGCCAGCCGCAGGTCGTTGCGACCCTTCTGGCGCTCCCCCATCAGCGTGCCCTCGCCCCGCAGGTCCAGGTCAACCTCGGCCAGCTCGAATCCATCGGTGCTGGTCACCAAGGCCTCCAGGCGCGCCCGTCCATCGGCGCTGGGCTCGGGGGAGACGAGCCAGCACGACGACTTGGCGGCGCCACGCCCCACCCGCCCCCGCAGCTGGTGCAGCTGGGCAATCCCAAATCGGTCGGCGTCCAGCACCACCATGATCGTGGCGTTGGGGACGTCCACCCCCACCTCGATCACGGTCGTTGCCACCAGCACGTCCAGCCCGCCCGCCCGGAACGCCGCCATGGTGGCGTCGCCGGCCTCCGCAGGCACCCGGCCGTGCAGCAGCCCCAGCCGGAGGCCCGCCAACTCGTCGGCGGCCAACTCCTCCAGGGTGGACTCGGCCGAGGCCACCTCGAGCTTGTCGGACTCCTCCACCAACGGACACACCACATAGGCCTGACGCCCCGCCGCCACCTCGTCGCGCACCGCTTGCCACACGCCCGCCACCTCCAACGGCGTTTGGGCCCAGTTGGTGACAATCGGGGTGCGGCCAGGTGGCAGCTCGTCCAGGGTGGACACGTCCAGGTCGCCGTAGACGGTCATGGCGGCGGTGCGCGGGATGGGCGTTGCCGTCATGACCAGCAGGTCGGGCTGGCTGTCGCCCTCGCTTACCTCGGCCAGCGCAGCTCGCTGGTCCACGCCGAAGCGGTGCTGCTCGTCCACCACCGCCACGCCCAGGCTGGAGAAGCCCACGCCTTCGGAGATCAACGAGTGCGTGCCCACCACCAGGTCGATGTCGCCGGAGGCCAACTCGGCCAAGACCCGCCGCCGCTCGGGCGCGGACAACCGATTGGTGAGCAGCGCCACGTGCAGCGGCCGATCGCCGAGGAGCGTGTTGGGGGCCGGTACGACGAAACCCTCGAGCAACTCGGAAATGCCGCGGTGGTGCTGCTCGGCCAGCACTTCGGTGGGCGCCATGAGCGCCCCCTGGTGGCCCCCCTGCACCGCAGCCAGCAGCGCCGCCACGGCAACCAGCGTCTTGCCGGCACCCACGTCGCCCTGCAACAGGCGGTGCATCGCCCACGGCCGCTCCAGGTCGGCGAGGATTTCGTCAATCGCCCGGGCCTGGGCGCCCGTCAACGCAAAGGGCAACGAGGTCAAGAACGCTTCTACCAGCCCCGGAGAGACTGCCAGGTCGGCCTTCGCCCCGACGGCATGGGTCACCCCGGTGACTGTCGCCTCGCGCTGGGCCTTGGCCGCCACCAGCGCCAGCTGCACCCGCAACAGCTCGTCGAACACCAACCGGTCCCGGGCCCGCCGCTGGTGCCCCATGGTCTCGGGGGCATGGATGGCCGCCATGGCGTCTTGGCGGCCGACCAGGTTCAGCTCCCGCACGACCGGTGCCGGGACGGGGTCCGCCAACCCCCGCGGGGCGATTCGGCGCAGCGCCTCCGCCACCCAATCGGCCAACTCCCAGGTGCTCAGCTTGGCCTTCTCGGACTGCGGATAGATGGGCAGGATCCGGCCCGTGCGGTCGCCCACCAAATCCACCACGGGATTGGTCAGCTGCCGGTTGCCTCGAAACTCGTCGACCTTGCCGTAGAACACCGCCTTGGTGCCGGCGGGAAGCTGCCGTTCCCGCCACCCCTGATTGAAGAACGTCACCTTGATCGTGCCCGTGCCGTCGGACACCGTGGCCTCCACGAGGGCCCGCCCCCCGCGTACCCGCCGCCCAGCAATGCGCTGCACCTCGCCCAGGAACATTCCCTCCTCCCCCGGCGCCAGGTCCGCGATGCGCGCCTCGCGGGTGCGGTCGACGTAGCGGCGGGGATAGTGGAACAGCAGATCCAGCACCGAGTTGATGCCCAGGGCGGCCAGCCCGTCGCGCTTCTTGCCACCCACGCCCTTGAGACGATCGACGGGCAGCGATTCGAGCTCCCGAAGCGAGATGGGGTTGGCTGCGCTCACCCCTTCATGGTGGCACCGCACGGAGACCCCGGTGGGCAACGTGCCCCCGCCCGGCTGCGGCAGCCCGATCATGGCGTGCCTCCGGGCCAGACGCTACGATGATTGGTCGCTCGCGTCGGATTCCCACCTGAGATCCGGCCGCCTCCCCCCACCGAAGGAACGTCTCATGGCCAGTGTGTGTGAACTCTGCGGCAAGAAGCCCAGCTTTGGCATGTCGGTGTCGCACTCCCACCGGCGCACGCGTCGCCGCTGGAACCCCAACATTCAGCGGGTCCGCGCCCTGGTGAACGGGTCCACCAAGCGCATCGATGTGTGCACGGGTTGCCTCAAGGCGGGCAAGGTCACCAAGCCGCCCGCCCGCAACTGGCAACCCGAGTCGGTCTGAGCCGCCAGGCAGGCACCACGCCGCGAGCCGCCGAGCTTGTGAAATCCGCGCGTAGTGCGGGTACTCTGACGCTTCCGAACGGCGGGAGTCGCGCTGAAGCGGCCCGTCGACGGTTTTCCGACGAACGGAGCGTCCACGTTGCAGGGTGTCATCAAGAGCTACGACCCGTTCACCGGTGACGGCACCGTCATCTCCGACAGCACGCTCTCGGAGTACGAGCTGGCCGCCGACGCACTGGAAGGCTCGCTCTTTCGCATGCTGCGCCAGGGGCAGCGGGTCATCTTCGAGCTGACCACCGGGCGCGACGTGCACGAGCAGCCCGTGGAGCTGGCCACCACGGTGCGGCTGGGATCCGAAATCGACATGGGCACGCCGGGTTTTCCCGCCTCGGAACTCCTTCCGACCCCGGCAACCGACCCGCGCACCACCGACAACGAAGGAGGGCGGGCCTGATGGCTGGCACGACCGCGAATCAGAAGCTGCTCGACTGGGTGGAGGAATGGCGAGCCATCCTCCAGCCCGACGCCGTGGAATGGTGCGACGGCACCGCCGAGGAGTACGACCGCTTGGCGCAGCTGCTCGTGGACGAGGGTGTCTTCACCAAGCTGTCCGAGGCCAAGCGGCCCAACAGCTATCTCGCCATGTCGGACCCCTCCGATGTCGCCCGGGTGGAGGACCGCACGTTCATCGCCTGCGAGCAGGAGATCGACGCCGGGCCCACCAACCACTGGCGCGATCCCGCCGAGTTGAAGGCGGAGATGCTGGAGCTGTACCGGGGCTCGATGCGGGGCCGCACCATGTACGTCGTGCCCTTCTCGATGGGACCGTTGGGTTCCCCCATCGCCCACATCGGCGTTGAGCTGACCGACTCTGCCTACGTGGCCACCAACATGCGCATCATGACCCGCATGGGCCAAGGCGCCTTGGACGTGCTCGGCGCCGACGGCGACTTCGTGCCCGCCATCCACTCGGTGGGCTATCCGCTGGTTGACGCCGACGGCAACGAACGCCCCGATGTCGCCTGGCCGTGCAACAGCACCAAGTACATCAGCCACTTCCCGGAGACCTCCGAGATCTGGAGCTACGGCTCGGGCTACGGCGGCAACGCCCTGCTCGGCAAGAAGTGCTTCGCACTGCGCATCGCCTCCACCATGGCCCGAGACCAGGGCTGGATGGCCGAACACATGCTCATCCTCGGCCTGACCTCACCCGAGGGCGAGGTCACCTACGTCGCCGCTGCGTTCCCCTCGGCGTGCGGCAAGACCAACATGGCCATGCTCATTCCCAGCCTCCCTGGCTGGAAGGTGGAGACCATCGGGGACGACATCGCCTGGATGAAGTTCGGCGAGGACGGCTCGCTGTACGCCATCAACCCGGAGGCAGGGTTCTTCGGCGTGGCGCCGGGCACCTCCGAATCGACCAACCACAACGCCATGGCCTCGGCGGCGGCCAACTCCATCTTCACCAATGTGGCCCTCACCGACGATGGCGACGTGTGGTGGGAGGAGATGACCGACGAGGCGCCGGCGCACCTCATCGATTGGAAGGGCAACGACTGGACCCCCGGATCTGAGACGCCCGCCGCTCATCCCAACGCACGCTTCACCGCACCGGCTTCGCAATGCCCCTCGATCTCTCCGGCCTGGGAGGACCCAGCCGGCGTGCCCATTTCGGCCATCCTCTTCGGCGGCCGCCGGGCCACCAACGTGCCGTTGGTGGCCCAGAGCTTCGACTGGCAACACGGGGTGTTTCAGGGCTCCATCATGAGCTCCGAGAAGACCGCAGCTGCCGCCGGCAAGGTGGGCGACGTCCGCTTCGACCCCTTCGCCATGTTGCCGTTCATGGGCTACAACGTGGGCGACTACATCGGGCACTGGCTGGATATCGGCAAGGCCGCCGATCCCGACAAGCTGCCCAAGCTGTTCTGGGTGAACTGGTTCCGCAAGGACGAGGACGGAAAGTTCATGTGGCCGGGGTTCGGCGAGAATTCCCGAGTGCTCAAGTGGGTCGTGGAACGCCTGGCGGGCACGGCCGATGCCGACGAGACCGCCATCGGCTATGTCCCCACCGCCGACTCGCTCGATCTCAGCGGCCTCGACCTGGACGACGCCACCATTGCCAAGATCCTCGAGGTGGACAACGAGGCCTGGCGCACCGAGGTGGAGCTGATCCGCGGCCACTACGAGTTCATCGGAGAGCGACTCCCCCAGCAGATGGCCGACGAGCTGTCCGATCTGGAGAAGCGCCTGGCCAACTGAGCCGGCGGCCACTCACCTCGCCGCCCCTCCCGTGAAGGTGATGGGGTGTCTGGCACCGATAAGCCTCACCGCGTGGCGCTTGACGTCGCGCTCGAGCGCGCTTCCGTTCCCCAACACGGGGGTGCTCGACCCGCGCCCAGCTATGGCATGTGCCACACTGAGCAAACTTGATGTTGCATCACTCAACTTTGGTGACATACTGGTAAGCGTCCGCAGCTACCACCACACAGGAGGCACCACATCATGCTCACCACTTGGGATCCCTTCCGGGACGTCGATCGGCTCTTCGAGGCCACCGAGGCCCGCAACCGTTCGTTCAACGCACCGCTCGACGCGGTCCGCACCGGCGACGAGGTCATCATCAGCATCGACCTTCCGGGCTTCGCCCCCGATGACGTCGACGTCACCGTGGAGAACCACGAACTCACACTCACCGCCACCCGCAACCTGCCGGAGCTCCCCGAGGGCACCCAGCGCTTGGTGGCTGAGCGGCGTTGGGGAACGGTGCGGCGCCAGATCACGCTGGCCGACACCCTGGACGGCCAGGCCGTGTCCGCCCACTACGAAAACGGCGTGCTCGAGCTGCGCATCCCCGTGACCGAGCGGGCCCAGGCGGTCAAGGTACCCATCGGTTCCGGCAAGTCCGCCGCAGCCATCGACGCGTCCAGCACCTCCGACTCCGACGCCGGGTAAGCGCCACCCCAACCGGTCCGCCCACACAGGTGCCCCCAAGCCTGAGCCGGGGCCGAGCGCCACGAGGTGGCTCGGCCCCGGTGACAGGGCCGGCGCAGGCTGCTCAGGCCAGTTGGCCCAGCCGCTGCACCATCAGGTGCAAGCGCCCGTGGGCGGCGTTGTTGAACCGAAGCCGCAGCCGGGGAAGGTGCGGGACATCGTCGTCCTCCACCTCGACGGGTGCGGCTTCGGCGCGCTCGATGGCGCCGCTGGTGAGTAGATCCCCAAACTCCTCGTTCAGCACGGCAAGCGCCTCGTCGGAGATCGCCACGTTGAGCCGCACGTACAGCTTGTTGCCCACGTGCCTGATGGAGTGGAACACCCGGTAGAAGTCCCGCACGTACGCCACCGCTTCGGCGGGGTCGGACGTGATGTGCACCACCTTCAGGTCAACCTGGGAGATCAACCCCGCATCCAACAGCTCCACTTCCAGATAGTGACGCCAGCTGCGCCAATAGGCGTCGCCCTCCGGCTCGAAGAGCACCACCGGCGACGGTGGCGCCTTGCCGGTCTGCATCAGGGTGAGCAGCTCCATGGTTTCGTCCAGGGTGCCGAATCCGCCGGGGAACACGATGTAGCCCGACGCCTCCTTGGTGAGGGTCAACTTGCGGCTGAAGAAGTACCGGAAGTTGATGCTCTTGCCATCGAAGAGCGCTGCGTGCTCGGCGCTTCCCGGCTCGAAGGGCAACACGATGGACACACCGAAGCTGGCCTCCGGCCCGGCGCCCTCCACCACTGCGGTCATGATGCCCGGTCCCCCTCCGGTCATGACCATCCAGTCGGCCTCCGCGAGCAGCCGTCCCACCTCGCGAGCCATGCGGTACGCCTCGGTCCCAGGCTTGGTACGGGCCGAGCCGAAGACGGCGCACTTGGGCACGTCGGCATAGGGGGCGAAGACCCCGAACGCGTGGCGCAGCTCCTTGAGGGCGGAGTTGACGATCTTGGCATCGCTGCGTTCGGTGCGCTCGCGACCCATGCGCACGACGGACGTGAGCATCTCTGCATACAGATCCTGGTTTCCGTCAACCTCGGCGGCGGCGACCAGTTGGTCAATGGCGTCATCCAGGTTGGGGACACCAACTCGATAGCGGCGGCTGCGGGTCATGGCACCAGCATGGTCCACGACCCACCGCCGATGCAGCCCAGCAGCCCAGCTGGTGGCGCGCGCTCAATGTGGTCTCCGCACCGCTCAGCAGCCAGGATTCCCAACCGGGAGAGTCCGTGGGCTGAGGAGCGCGACATGGCCAAGCGACGGGACGTGCTGCGAGGCGGGTCGGCCGCGGTCGCAACCTGGGCGATCCACGCGGGCCTTGGCACGGGTTGCTCGACCCAGGGTGAGCGGCGCGCGGACGCCGGCACGTCGCGCCGGGGCGTGCCGGGTCCCCGCGCCATGGTGCGCACCAACTGGTCTCAGGACCCGTGGGCACACGGTTCCTACAGCTACCTGCCGGTCGGCGCCTCGCCTCGGCTGCGCACCAACCTGGCGCGGCCCATCGACAACCGGCTGTTCTTCGCCGGGGAGGCCACCGATTCGGACAACCCCTCCACCGTGCACGGGGCCAACGCCAGCGGACTGCGCACGGCCCGGGCCGTGGCGGCGGTGGCGGAACCCGGTGAGGCCATCATCATCGTCGGAGCGGGCATGGCGGGACTGACGGCTGCGTCGCAGCTGGCTACCGGCGGCCGGTGGGCACATCGCACCTACGCCGTCACGGTGCTGGAGGCCCGCGCCCGCACCGGTGGACGCATCGACTCGCTGGTTCCCGAGGGGGCGACCAGCCCCGTCGAACGCGGCGCCGCCTGGCTGCACGCCATCGGCTCCCACGAACTGGCGCCCGAGTTGGAGGTGGCCGGTGCGACGGGGGTTCCCTTCGACTACGACCAGGCCATCCTGGGCCCCGACGGGGCCCGCCTGGGCGACGACTACGTCGAGCCCGCTGCGGCCGCCCTGTACAAGGCGGTGGGCTGGGCGGCCGAACGTGACGACGACCGTTCCATCGCCGAGGCCATCGAGGCGAGCGGGGCGGCCGAGAATGTCGACCCCGTGGCGATGGAGCACCTGCTCACCACCGAGGTGACCGCCGAGTATGGGGCGTCCGCCGAGGAGCTCTCCGCCCGGTACGCGTTTGCGGAGGGCAACGATGGCCAGGACCTGTTGGTGGTCGGGGGCTATGCGCGGCTGACCGATCGGTTGCTGGCCGACGCTCCCGACGTGGAGCTGCGGCTGGAGACACCCGTCGGCGAGGTGGCCTACGACGGCTCAGGGGTCTCCATCACAACCTTGGGTGGCGAGGTGTTGCGGGCCGACCGTGCGGTCATCACCGTCCCGTTGGGCGTGCTGCAGGCCGGCGACATCACCTTCTCCCCCGCTCTTCCCGAGGATCACCTCCACGCCATCGACGGCCTGGGCATGGGCCTGCTGGACAAGGTGGTGTTCGTGTTCGACGAGCCGTTCTGGGACGAGGACGCCACGATGTGGACCCGGGTGGCGGACGGCGCGCCCTACCGGGAGTGGTTCAACCTGGCGTCCCTGGTGGGCGACGTGCAGCTGGCCAGCCTGACGGGCGGCGAGGTGGCGCGCGACTGGGCGACCAAGAGCGACCTCCAGGTACGCGACGCGGCGCTGGGCGCGCTGGCCGAGTTCGTCGCCGCCGGCTGGTAGTTGCGACCGGTCGAGGCGTCTCAGGCCAGGAGCATGGCCCGGATGCACAACCCCATCAGAAACAGGCTGCCCCACCCGTACAGCAGGTAGGCGTACGCTCGCAGCTGCGTGCGGTAGCCGTACAGGATGCCCACCGTGATCAGGGCCACAAACCCGTAGAAGATGTGGAAGTCGTCTCCCGGAGCCCGGTTTCCGGCCAGGTTGGCGACGCCAAGCGCCACCTGAACGAAGATCGATACCTCGGCCACGACAATGGCGGCCCACATCGCCTGGACCCGAAGCGGGGCCCACCAATGGGCGCCCAGGGCCCACAGCCCCACGGCGGCGTTGGCGACGATGACCACCCAGGCGACGTCGGCATGGAGGTCGTGAAGCGACAGCGCCACTGGCGTCACGGGGTTCGGCGGCCGAGCTGGCTCACAGCACCTCGGAGGCCATCGGCGCTCCATCCCGGCGGGGGCTGGCCGGATCGACGAACCACTCGGTGCCGAAGGCCATGGCGAAGACGTCCTCGGGCATCTTGAGAAACCAGGAGTCCTCGCCGATCTGGCTGGCGTGGGCCACCATGGCCTGGCGCTTCAGTCCCACCACCGACGCCACATCGACGGCATGGGTGATGAGCGACTCCGGGCTGCCCATCTCCTCGTCCATCTCGGGCGGGTCGCCGTCCGTGGCCTCGTCGAGCTCGGCCATGAGGTCGGCGGCGCCCTTCATCTGCTCGCGGATCCTGTCCCGGTTCATCGTGGCCCACAGCACGCTGGGCACGCCGGCCAGCTCGGCCGCCCGAGTGCCCACGGTGTGCACCGCAATGTGGTCGGGGTGGCCGTAGCCGCCGTGATCGTCGTAGATGGTGAAGGTGTCGGCCTGCTCCTCCCGCAACAGCGCCGCCACCCGCCCGGCGGCATCCTCCACGTCGGCCCGGGCGAAGCACGCCGAGTCGTCGTTGCTGGGCTCTCCCGCCATGCCGCTGTCGTGGTACCCGAGGAACTCCACCCGATGCACGCCCAGCAGGGCCGCGGCCGCAACCGTCTCCTCGCGGCGGTGAACGCCCAGCTCGGCCGGCGTCTCGGCGCTGCCCGGCACGGTGAAGCCCAACTCGCCGTCCGTCGCCACGACCAGCACCACCCGGTGGCCGGCCGCGGCCGCCAGCGCCATCGTGCCCCCGGTGGCGATCGCCTCGTCGTCGGGATGGGCATGGAAGCACACAAGGGTTGACACGGTCGGCGAGGCTACCCGCGCTGCACCGCGGCGTCGGTCAGGCGACGGCGCCCTCGGCCCTGAGCTGCGCGGTACGCGCGTCGTCGGCGCCCAGCCACTCGGCAAGCACCTCGTCGGTGTGCTGGCCGGCGTGGGGCGGCGGGCGGCGGATCTTCCCGGGCGTCCGGCTGAAGCGGGGCGCCGGCGCCGGCTGGGTGACGCCGGCCACCTCGGTAAAGGTGCCTCGGGCCACGTTGTGGGGGTGCTGGGCGGCCTCATTCATGGTGAGCACCGGCGCAAAACACACATCGCTGCCTTCCATGATCTCGCACCATTCATCCCGGGACTTGGCTGCGAACACGCCGCGCAGGCGCTCCTTCAGCTCGGCCCATGCCGCCTTGTCCATCTGGTGGGGCAGCTCCTCGCCCTCGAGGCCGGTCAGGCGCAGCAACTCCGAGTAGAACTGGGGCTCGATGGAACCGATGGACACCCACTTGTCGTCGGAGGTTCGGTAGGTGTCGTAGAAGTGGGCCCCGGTGTCCAGCAGGTTGGTGCCCCGCTCCTCGGTCCAGATGCCCATCGCCTGGAACGCCCAGATCATGGTCATCAGGCTGGCCGAACCATCCACCATGGCGGCATCGACCACCTGCCCCTCACCCGAACGACCCGTCTCCAGCAGGGCGGCGCAGAGACCGAGCGCCATGAGCATGCCGCCGCCGCCGAAGTCGCCGACCAGGTTGATGGGCGGGGTCGGTTGTTCGTCCGCCCGACCCAGGTGCGCCAGCGCTCCGGCCAGGGCGATGTAGTTGATGTCGTGGCCGGCGGTCGGCGCATAGGGCCCGTCCTGGCCCCAGCCGGTCATGCGGCCGTAGACCAACCTCGGGTTGCTGGCCAGCGCCTCGTCGGGACCGATCCCCAGGCGCTCGGCCACGCCGGGGCGGAACCCCTCCAGAAAGGCATCGGCCTGCTCGATCAACTCGAGGACAAGTTCCACGCCGGCGGGCGACTTGAGGTCGATGCCGATGGACCGGCGGCCGCGGGTGAGCAGGTCGGCCGGGGGCAACTCCGGGCTGCCGCCGCTGACGTTGCCCGCCCGGTCCACGCGCACGATGTCGGCCCCCAGGTCGGACAGCATCATGGCGGCAAACGGCGCAGGGCCGATGCCGGCAATCTCGACGATCTTGATTCCGCTCAGTGGTCCACTCATGGCGACATGCTCACCGGCGCCGCGTCGACCGGTCAAGACGCGGCCCACGTCGCGTTCCTCCCTCGGAGACCATGGCGCGGCGGCGCCGTCAGCGGGCAACGCCGGACCTCTCGCGCCGCCGGAACCCGGGCACGCGCCCCACCCATGCGGGCGGCGCCGGGTTGAGCCGTGCCAGAAGCGGGCCGAGCACGGCGAGGATCAGCACGTACGCCGCCGCCGTCGGGGCCAGCGCCTCGGTCACCACCGTGCCGGCGGCCAGCCCGGCGATGACGATGGAGAACTCGCCCCGGGCCACCAGCGCCATCCCGGCCCGGTTCCGACCCCGGGGGCCCACGCCCAGAAGCGAGGCGGCGTAGCGGCCGGTGGCGATCTTCGTCGCAGCGGTGACCAGCGCCAACACCGCTGCCGTCGCCAGCACGGGCGGCAGGTCCGCCGGGTCGATCCGCAGGCTGAACAGCACGAAGAACAGCGCAGCGAAGAGGTCGCGCAACGGCGTGAGCAGCGCCTCGGCCCGATGCCGCACCTCGCCCGACAACGCGATCCCCACCAGGAAGGCGCCGATGGCGGCGCTCACCTGCACCTGTTGGGCCAACCCGCCGACCACCAGGATCAGCCCCATCACGCTGAGCAGCAGCGCCTCGTCCGAGCGGGCGGCCATGAGCGTGCTGATGGGGCCGCCGAAACGCACCGCCACCAACAACACGACGGCCGTCACCGCCAGGGCCACCCCGACCGAGATCGCACCCGACAGCACCGAGCCGCCCACCAGCAACACGCCCAGGACGGGCAGGTACGCGGCCATCACGAGGTCCTCGAAGACCAGCACGGTCAGCACCGCCGGGGTCTCTCGGTTGGCCATGCGGTCCAGGTCCACGAGCAGCTTGGACACCACCCCGGACGACGAGATGTAGGTGATGCCTCCGAGCATCAGCGCGCCCAGCGGGCCCCAGCCCAGCAAGAGCCCGGCGACGAAGCCCGGGGTGAAGTTGAGGGCCAGGTCGGCACCTCCGGCCCGCCAGCCGGATCGCAGCCCGGCGGTCAGCTCGGCGCCGGTGTATTCCAGCCCCAGCGTGAACAGCAACAGGAGCACACCGATCTCGGACGCCAGGCCGATGAAGTCATCTGCCCGGCTGATCTGGGCAACGCCACCCTCCCCGAACAGCAGACCCGCTGCGAGATAGGCCGGAATGGGGCTGAGACCCACGCGGTGCGACAGCCGGGCCAGGGCCGCCAGGCCCAGGATGATGGCGCCCAACTCGACGAATGCAAGAGCGATCTCGGCGCTGCCGGCCGCCAGCATCGGCACGCGGGCCCCTCAGCCGCTCAGTCGTTCGGCAAGCTGCTCGAGGCCCTCTGCCATCCCCATGGCGATGACGGTGGTGCCCACCTCAAATCGGTCGTCCGGGCCGGGTGAGGGCCGGGCATCCCCATCGTGCACCAGGGCCACGATGGACACGCCGGTCTCGGTGCGAACCTCAACCTCGCCGATGCTCCGGCCGGCCCAGGGGGCGCCGTCGAGCACCTCCACCCACTCCAGGGTGAGTCCCGCCACGTCGTGGCGCAGCTTGGCGACCGCCTCGGAGATGCGGCTGCCGCCGAGCAGCTCCGCCAGGTCGCGGGCCTCGGCCTCCTCCAACCGCACCACGGCCCGGCAGGCGTCGGGATCGGCCTCGTCGTAGACGGCGAGATCGCGTCGTCCGCTGCGGTGCACCACCACCCCCAGCTGATCGCCGTCGCTGGTGGCCAGGTCGAAGCGAGCGCCAACCCCCGGCAGTTCACGTTCCGACACACGTCCCATGACGGGCAGTGTACGACGGAGGACTCCGACGGCGGGCGGCCCACTCCTGGCACACTGGATCGATGAGTTCCGACCCATCCCAGGCCGACGACGGGCCGGCGGCTGCGTTGTCCGACCGTCTCGACGAGATCCCGCCCTGGTTGCGGCCACTTGCCCCGGTCGTGGTGCTGCTCATCGGAATGTGGACCGTCGAGATCGTGGACGTCCCCCTCGACGGGCGCCTCGATCGCTTCGGGGTGCTCCCACGCCAACTCGCCGGATTGGACGGAGTGCTGTTCGCCCCGTTCCTTCACGCCGGGTTCGGCCATCTCATGGCCAACACCCTGCCGTTTCTGGTGCTGGGTGGCGCAGTGGCCTACTCGGGGCTGCGCCAGTACGCGCTGGTGACCGCCATCGTCATGGCGGGCAGCGGGGCGGGCATGTGGCTGTTCGGATCGCCCAACTCGTTGCAGGTGGGCGCCAGCGGGCTCGTGTTCGGGTACCTCACCTACCTGCTTGCCCGGGGCTTCATTGCCCGGCGGGTCACCTGGATCATGGGGGCCGGCGTGATTGCGTTGTTCTACGGGTCCCTCCTTTGGGGCCTGATCCCGCGCAACGGCGTGTCGTTCTCGGGCCACCTGTTTGGGGCGCTCAGCGGCATCGGTGCCGCGTGGCTGTTGCATCGCCGAGGCGGCGAGGAGCCGGACAACGCGCTCTATGCTGGCGACGAGGCGGCCGGGGGAGGTCGAGCCTCCTGACCACTTGGAGAGCGTGAGGGCACCATGGCGACCGACCGACTGAGCCCGCTGGATTCGGCCTTTCTCCACCTGGAGAACGACTACGCCCCCATGCACATCGGCTCCACCTCCATCTTCGAGGGACCCGCGCCCGAGTTCCAGCTGGTGCGGGGCATCGTGGAGGGCAAGCTGGACCAGATTCCCCGCTACCGCCAGGTGGCCCGCTTCGTGCCACTCAACCTGGGTCGGCCCGTCTGGACCGACGACCCGCACTTCAACCTGGACTATCACATGCGCCACACGGCGCTGCCCACCCCCGGGGGCCGCGAACAGCTGCGCCTCTTGGTTGCCCGGGTCATGAGCCAGCAGTTGGACCGATCCCGTCCGCTGTGGGAGATGTGGGTGGTGGAGGGGCTGGAGGACGGTCAATGGGCCATCATCTCCAAGGTGCACCATGCCATGGTGGACGGCGTCTCGGGCGCCGAATTGCTCTCCACCGTGCTGGACATCAGCCCGGAGGTGCCCAAACCCCAACCCTCGGAGTGGAGCCCGAAGGCCCCTCCCAGCGAGCTGGAGTTGGCGGGCGAGGCGGTGGGCGACCTGGTGCGCAGCCCCTACGAGCAACTCCGTGCGCTGCGGGCCGCCACCCGGGTGCCTCGTCAGGCCATCGAAAACCTGTCGGAGGTGGCCAGCGGCCTCACGTCCATGGCGGGCATTCTGCCCCCCACCCCGCTCAGCTCCATCAACGGGCCCATCGGGCCACATCGCCGGTACGTGTGGACCTCGGTCGACGTCGACGACATCAAACGCGTCCGCAAGGCCCTGGGCGGATCGTTCAACGACGTGATCCTGACCACCATCACGCGCGGGTTTCGGGCCCTGTTGGAGAGCCGGGGCGAGTCCACCGATCGGGTGGTTCGCACCCTGGTGCCGGTCTCGGTACGACCTCGCTCGGACGGCGAGGCGGCCCACGGCGACGGCACCATGGACAACCAGGTGTCGGCCATGTTCGCCGAGCTGCCGGTGATGCTGGAGGACCCAGCCGATGCGCTGGCGGCGGTGTGCGCTCAGATGGAGGGGCTCAAGGAATCCAATCAGGCGTTGGCCGGCGAGGCGCTCACCTCGATGGCCGAGTTCACCCCACCCATGCTGTTGGCCTTGGGTGAGCGGGCCTTCGCTCGCGCCGCCCAACGAAACGTGAACACGGTGACCACCAACGTGCCCGGCCCGCAGCTGCCGCTGTACTCGGCCGGATGCCGCATGACCGAGGTGTACCCCTACGTTCCCTTGGCCGAGCAGGTACGCATCGGGGTGGCCATGTTCAGCTACGACGGCTGCGTGTACTACGGCGTCACCGGCGACTTTGATACCTGCGAGGACATCGACGTGCTGGCCAACGGGGTGGAGGTGGCCATGGCCGAGCTGCTGGAGCTGGCTGACGCCCCCTCCTGACCGCTCGTCCCTGCGGCACCGGCCGACGGATCAACCGTTGAGCTGCTGCCAAACCGGCTCCAGCGCTTCGAAGGAAGCCTCAAACGCCCGTTGATGGCGAGCGTAGATGTGGCGGGTCGAGGGATCGGGCGCCAACGCCGTGGTGCCATCGAACTCATCGGCCGGGTCGGCACAGTCGGTGCCGGTGCGTTGCAGCGCCCGCAGACCAGCTGCGCGGGCGACCGACAGCGATGGTTCGCCCGCCACCCGCACCGGGCGATTCAGCACGTCGGCGATGACCTGAGGCCAACGCTGAACGGTTGCTCCGCCGCCCGTCAGGCGCACGTCGGCGACCGTCCGCCCGGTGAATGCCTCGACGTGCCCCAGCAACCAGGCCACGTTGTGGGCCACGCCCTCGAACGGTGCCCGCAACAGGTCGGCTCGCGTGGTCTCGAGCGAGCAGTTGATGAACCCGCCCCGGGCCGTGCCGCTGCCGCGTGGCGCCAACGATCCCGAGAGCCACGGCAGACACAGCACGCCTCCCGCCCCCGGGCTGGTGGCGGCCAGCGCCGCATCGGCCTCGGCGTATCGATCCGACGCCGTGCGCCCCGGCGGGCGCTCGTCGCTTGCGGGAGCGACGCCCTCGGCTACCGGGTGCGGCCGGTCCAGTGCTTCGACGACAAACTCGATCACCCGGCCGCCCAGGCCGTTCTCGGCCATCACCAGGTAGCCGCCGTCGGGTCCGGGCATGGTGAGGATCTCGTGGCCGAGGTCCTCGGCCTTGGCCGGAGCGCGGCACACCAGGACGGCCGTCGTGCCGATGGCCAGGCCCATCGTGGCCCCGTCGTCCGCGCCGGTGGCCAGCGCCACGGCGGCGGTGTCGTTCATGCCCGCCACCACGCGGGACCCCGATGCCATCCCCAATCGGTCGGCCAGCACCGGGACCACGGTGCCAACGACCTGCCCCTCGGGCACCAACGGCGGCAGCCGTCGTTGGTCCAAGCCGGCCGCGGCGATCAGCTCGGGGTCGTACCCCCCGCCCTCCGGCGCCCGGTTGTCACACAGCTGGCTGGTGAACATGGTGTGGCGCGTGGCCGTCACTGCGCCGGTGAGCCGGGCAGTGATGTAGTCCATGACCTCCACGAACCGGGTGTCGCCGTGCGGGTCCTCGGCGCTGAGATGCAGCACGTGACCCAGGCTGAGTCCCCCACCAATCGGTGGGATGCCGTGGCGTTCCTGCCACAGCTCGAAGTTGCCCGGCGTGGCCAACAGCGCGTGGCACGCCTCGGTTCCTCGGGTATCGCGCCACATCAACAGCGGACCTGCGGGAGTGCCGTCGGCCGCAACGGCGACGGTGGAGGAGTACTGGCTAGCCACTCCGATCGCCACTTCCGGCGGAGCGTTGGATGTGGCGGAACCCAGGCCGGCGGCCAGCCCGGCGAGGCAGTCCACGACCGCTTCCCACAGAACCTCCGGGTCTTGTTCGCTGACCGGAGGCGCGTCCCTCGTGAACAGCCGCCGGCGCCGGCTGGCCAGCACCGTGCCGCTGGCATCCACCGCAACCGCCTTGACGTTGCTGGACCCGACGTCGATCCCCACGCCCACCGCCCCACCGGAATGCGCCAAGGTTGGCCGTTTCACCGACCGATCGCCGTCGCGCGGTGGGTGCGTCCGGCACCGTGGCTCACGGGGCGGGTACGCCCTGCTGCTCATCCATCATCTGGGCCATGATGTCGCGGATGAAGGCGTCAGCATCGCTGGTCATGCCGCCCGGAATGCCGCCGTAGATGGCGGCGCTTCCCGGTTCCTCGTCGGCGTGTTCCTTGGCGTAGGCGACGGCCTCGGCCAGGTCGGCGGCGAATTCCTCGGCGACGCCCGGCTGGGTCTGGGGGCGTGTCACGGCCATGTGGAGCGCGTTGGGATACTGCTGCCCGTTGAAGCGCCAGCCTCGCAGCTTCATGAAGTCGTTGACGTGGTACACGTCGAAGTCATCCGACCGGAAGCTGAACACGAAGGTGGGATCGCCCATCAGCTTCAGTTCGGGATGCGACCGGACTGCAGCGACCATGGCGTCGGCCGTCTCGAAGATCTGCTTCGCGTAGCCCAGGTATCCGTCGCGGCCCAGCTTCACCATGGACGCCCAGGTGGCGGCCAGCAGCCCGCCGCTGCGCGATCCGTCCATGGACGGTGAACAGTACTTCCCGCCCGTCCACTCGGTTTCGTAGAAGTACTGCCCGGCCCGAAGGGCGCTGTCGCGGAAGGTCACCACCGAGGAACCCTTCAACCCGTAGCCGTACTTGTGGGTGTCCGAGCTGATGGAGGTGACGCCGGGCACGCGGTAGTCGAACACCTCGATGTCGTAGCCGAGTTCCTGGCCGAACGGCAGGATGAAGCCGCCCAGGCAACCGTCCACGTGCAGACCCACGCCGCGTTCCAGCGCCAGGTCGGACATCTCGCCGATGGGGTCGATCGTGCCGTAGCCGTAGTTGCATGCCGAGCCGACGATCACCACGGTGTTCTCATCGATCGCGGCAGCCAGTGCGGCGACGTCGGCCTTGGTGCTCTCGGGGTCGACGGGCACCACGCGCAGTTCCATGCCGAAGAGGTGGGCCGCCTTGGAGAAGGCCGGGTGGGCCGTCTCGGGCTTGACGATGTTGGGGTTGGTGATGCCCCTGGCCCGCCCAGCCTCGCGGTAGGCCAACATGGCGTGGGCGATGCTGGCGGTGCCGCCCGAGGTGACGATGCCGGCCGGGGTGGTGTCGGTGACGGCCTCGGCATGGAACAGGTCCAGGGTCATGGCGATGATCTCGCCCTCAAAGCGGGTAGCCGAGGGGCAGATGTCGCGCTGGAGGGCGTTCACGTGGGCGAACATCCCGAAGGCCTCGGTGAGGAATTCGTAGTGGTCGTGGTCACCGCAATACATGGTGCCCGAACATTTGCCCGACTCCCAGGAGGCGTCCTCCTCGGTGGCCAGGGCCCGGAGTTCGTCGAGGATCTCCCGCGGCGGGCGGCCATGGTCGGGCAGCGTGCGGTTGATGGGAAAACGGTCGGCGTAGGGGTAGGCGCTCATGGCCCGTGACCGTAGCTGAATGAACCCCTCCGCATGTTGTCCCGCACAGGGTCCGCACCAACTTGGGTGGGGGTGGTGCTCCCCACGGTTCTTGCTGCCGCGTCCGCAACGTTGCCAGCCGGCCGCTACCCTCCCGCCGATGATCGACGCCGACCGACGAACCGCCTGGGCGCCCGGGCGGGTGAACCTCATCGGCGACCACACCGACTATGCGGGCGGCCTGGTGCTGCCCATGGCGATCGACCTGGGCACCACGTTTACGTTGCGACCAGGGGGCACCGTCCTCACCGTGACATCGGGCCAGCGCCAGCCACTCAAGTTGGATGTGCCGGTTCGCAAGGGACTCGCCGCTCACCTGGCGGGGCTCGAACCGGCATGGGGGCGCTATGTGGCTGCCATGGCGGTCGAGCTGGGCGCGACGACCGGCGGGCGCGGCGAGTTGACCACCACGCTGCCCGTGGGAGCCGGGCTGTCGTCATCGTCATCGCTTGAGGTGGCCACCGCGCTCGCGCTGGGCTACGTCGGCCAGCCCCTGGAGCTGGCCCGCTTGGCCCAGCGAGCGGAACGGGCCGCGTCAGGCGTGCAGGGAGGCATCATGGACCAACTGGTGATCGCCGCGGGGCGCTCCGGGCATGGCCTGTTGATCGACTGTGCCACGGAGCGCTACCGGCACGTGCCCATTCCACCCGAGGTTGAGGTGTGGGTGGCGCACTCGGGCGTCAGCCGCCGGTTGTCCAGCTCGGGGTACTCCGAGCGCAGGGACGCCACCGAACGGGCCGCCAGGTTGATCGGACCGCTCCCCACGGCATCGGCGGAGGCCATCGAATCGCTTGAGGACCCCGTGTTGAGGCGTCGTGCACGGCACGTTCGCAGCGAGTGCGACCGCGTCGAGGTGTTCGCTGCCGCCTTGGCCGCCGGCGACTCCGCCGCTGCCGGCGCAGCGATGGTGGCCAGCCACAACTCGCTGCGAGACGACTTCGACGTCTCGGTGCCTGCGTTGGACACGTTGGTGGAGTCGCTGTGCGAGCGGCCCGACGTGTTTGGGGCACGGCTGACGGGGGCCGGCTTCGGAGGTTGCGTGGTGGCCCTTGCACGCGCAGGCTCGGACCTCGGCGATGCCGCCGCCCGGGTGTGGCGGGTGCGACCCTCCGATGGTGCTCGGCTCATCGACGCCCCTTGACCTACGGTGCGGCCATGCACGACCCCGCCCGACCGCCCAAGGTGATCACCTGCGTCGACTGCGGCTTCGAGGCCCACCTGCTCGTCGACCCCACCGACCCGGCCGCATCCGACCCGGACGGCGTCGCGTCGCCTTCGACGGACGCCTCAGCCAACCTCGACCGATGGGACGAGTCCGAGCTGGCGGCCATTCCCACCGGCAACTCCTTCGACGGCGAACCCGACGAGATCACCGACGGCATCCCGCTGGTCTACCGCTGCAGCGGCTGTGGAGACCGATGGGACCTGGTCTGGTCGCCGGACGAGGCCGACTAGCGGGACGCTCCGGCGCAGTCCGTCAGCCCAACAGGCGGGCCTTCTGCGCCTCGAATTCCTCGTCGGTCAACGCACCGCTGTCTCGCAACTGGGCCAGCTTCTCGAGCTGCTCGGCGACGGTCAACGGCCCGGTGGTGGCGCCGGCGGTGTGGGCCCGGGCGCCCTCGGCGGCCTCCTTACCGATTCGGTCGAACTTGCGGTTCTCGTTCTGTTCCATCTGGGTGTAGATCTCGTGCTGCACCTCGGGCGGATTGCGGATGTCGTGGAAGTACTCCTTGCCGGTCTCCCCGCCCGACTCAATGGCCAGGTCGCCGGCGCCCAGCATGCGCTCGAACAGGGTCTGCTGAAAGAACACCGTGTTGATGCGCTCGAGGGGCATCTCCACCCCCGAGGTGACAAAAACCCCGGAGCGGTAGATGCAGCGGTCGGTGGTCAGCACAAAGCTGGTGGTGCGCCACAGGATGAAGCGCTGCAACCACCAGCCGAGCGCCGCCAACACCAACAGGCCAAGCACGATGGCCACCGCGCCGCGCCAGCTGTTGGCGAGCGCCACGATGCCCAAGACGGTGCCGACCACGAGCCCCACGGTGGGCAGGAACAGGAACTTCCAGTGCGGGTTCAGGTCGAGGATGATCTCCTCGGTGGGCTGCAGCAGTTTCGTTGGATAGGCCATGGTCGCTCCCCGGTTTCGCTTCCAACGCTATCCCGCCAGCGAACGGACGCGACGGACTGGCGGCCGGGTGCGCCACCGCCCGATGGGCTGCGCACCCCTCCGTGGCTGTCCCCCGCCCCCGGTACGCTCGGCCCGGTGAGTGAGCCGTCCATCGAAGCGCCCGACGACGCCGCCAGGCTGGTGGCCGGCCTGAACCCCGAGCAACGCCAAGCGGCCACCCACGAGGCCCGGCACCTGCGCATACTGGCCGGCGCCGGCTCCGGCAAGACCCGAGTGCTCACCCGGCGCATCGCCTTCCAGTCCGCCACCGGCGCCATCGATCCACGCGCCGTGTTGGCGGTGACGTTCACCCGCAAGGCGGCCTCCGAGTTGCGCAACCGCTTGGCCCAATTGGGCCTGCGCGACGGGGTGCAGGCCGGCACCTTTCACTCCATCGCCTGGGCGCAGTTGCGCCAGCGGTGGGCCGAGCGCGGCATCACCCCGCCCGAGCTCATCACCTCCAAGCTTGGCCACATTCGCACCGTCAGCCGTGAGCGTTCCAAGACCGCACTGCTGGACACCATGGGGGAGATCGAGTGGGCCAACGCCCGCTGCATCGAGCCCGACGAGTATCCGGCCGCAGCGGCGGCGGCCCGTCGCGAGCCCCCGTATCCACCCGAACGCATGGCCGAGATCATGGCCGCCTACGTCGACCACAAGCGCCGCCAGCGGGTGGTGGACTTCGATGATCTCCTTCGGTTGGCCGCCCGCGATCTGCGCGCCGATCCCGTCTATGCCGCCGGACGTCAGTGGATGAACCGGTTCCTGTTCGTCGACGAGTTTCAGGACGTCAACCCCAGGCAGTTTCAACTGCTGTCGGCGTGGATGGGTGACGACGCACACCTCACGGTGGTGGGCGACCCGCATCAGGCCATCTACGCCTGGAACGGCGCCGACGCCTCGTACTTGGTGGACTTCCCCCGCCATGTGCCCGGCGCAGCCAGCGTCTCGCTCACCCGCAACTACCGCTCCACCCCGCAGATCCTCACGGTGGCCAACGCCGTGCTGCGCGACGGCAGCGACCAGCGCGGCTCGGCCTTGGTGCCCACGCGTCCCGACGGCGACGCCCCAACGGTGGTGGTGCACGGGGATGAAACCGACGAAGCCCGCAACATCGTCCGGCAGTTGCGGGCCCGCCACCCCGGCAACCGTTGGGGCGACATGGCCGTGCTGGTGCGCACCAACGCCCAGCTCATACCGCTGGCGCAGGCCCTCAGCGCCGCGCAGGTGCCGCATCGCACGCGAGGCGGCGGCGGCCTGCTGGACCAGCCCGAGGTGGCCGACGCCATGCGCAGCCTGCGCCGCGCCCACGAGGTGGGCAGTTGGGTGGCCGACCTGGACCGAGAGCTGCGCGAGCTGCGGCCCCGCGTGGAGCGGGCCGAACGGTTGGTCGATGGCGATGACCAGGATGAGTTCGACGACGAATGGGACAGCCAAGGGGTCGCCGGCGGCACGTCGGCGACGGCATCGGGTGTCACCCCCGCAGAGCCGCTGGTCTCTCGGGGGCGGATTGCGCCCGAACACCTCACCGCGGAACGCCTGGCCAACCTGGACGAGCTGGTTCGGTTGGGCCGCGAGTACCTCGACTTGGACCCAGCCGGCACCGCTCCGGGCTTTGGGGCCTGGCTGCGTTCCAGCTTGGCCGACGACGGCGGGCCCGACGGCAACGTCGTGGAGCTGTCCACCTTCCACGCCGCCAAGGGTTTGGAATGGCCGATTGTCCACTTGGCCGGGCTGGAGAAGGGCCTGGTGCCCATCCACTTCGCCGAAACCCAGGCCGAACTCGCCGAGGAGACCCGGCTGTTCTATGTGGCCATCACCCGGGCCGAGGACGAGCTGGTGTTGCACCGCGCCGAGCGGCGCACTGCAGGCAGCCGGGAGATGCGCCGCAAGCCCTCGGAATTCCTCGACTCGGTCGAGGGCGCGCTCGACTTCCTCAACGGCGTCCAACGCCAGCGGCCCAGACGCCCTCGGGCTACCAACAGGCCGACCAAGCCGGCAACCAAGGGCAGCCTCACCGGCGCCGATGCCGAGCTGTTCCAGGCGCTGCGAGCGTGGCGCCTGACCCGATCCAAGGCCGCCAAGAAGCCGGCGTTCGTCATCCTCACCGACGACGTGCTGACGCGGCTGGCCGGTGATCGTCCCGCCACCCGCGCCGAGTTGCTGAGCATCAAGGGCATCGGCCCGACCAAGGCCGACCTGTTCGGCGACGAGCTGCTGGAGCTGATCTCGGACGCGCCGTAGCGGTGAGGTTCAGGCCGGTTCGGTCTCGGAGCGTTCCTTGAGGAGGGAGGCGAATACCCCGGGCTGCATGGAGATGAACAGCCCCTCGCACTCGGCGGTCAGCCGATCGCCGGCGTGGATCGAGCCCCGCACCCAGATCTTGCGCTCCACGCGCTCGTGCACCCAGCCCCGCAGCGTCAGCTCGGTGTGCAGCGGCGTGGGAGAGCGGTAGTCGGTATGCAGGTAGGCGGTCATGCCCTGGGCGCCCGACAGCCCTTGTGTTGAGCCCAGCAGCTCGTCGAAGGCAGCCGCAACGTACCCGCCGTGGACGTTGCCCGGCGGGCCCTCATAGGCCGACCCAAACGTCACGGTGCCGGTGACCTGGTCGTCGTGGAGGTGCAGGCTCATGGGAGGTGAGAGCGGGTTGGCCAAGCCGATGAAGGGGCTGTGGTCGAAGGTGGCATACATCTCGGCGGCGAGCGCCTGCACCTCGGGGTTCTCGGGGACCAGCCGCCCGGCGTTGGCCAACTCGGCGAACCCCTCGTAGACGCGACCCTTGTGATGAGCCCGCAGGTCGGCGGCGATGCCGGCCAACTGATCGGCCATGCCATCGAGGTCCTCGGCCTCGGCGGCCGTCGAGGTCAGCCCCTCGATGACCGCCCGCATCTCGGCCGCCACGCGTCGCAGCGCAGCCCGTTGTGGGGTGATCTCCAACTGATCCAGCCGCTCGATGCGCGAGACCGTGTTGGTGCCCGGGAACTTCGCGCCACCCGCGTCGCCGTCATCGCTCATGGGGCTCCCCCCTCTCGTCGAGGTCGAAACCTACCGCCACGCAGGGCCCCGGCATCGAACCCGGCTACACGTCGTAGTGGGCCAACACGGGTGCATGGTCGGAGGGCTTGGTGCCCTTGCGGGCATTGCGGTCGATCAAATCCGAGACGGCCCGATCGGCCAGGGCGGGTGTGCTGAGCAGGTAGTCGATGCGCATGCCCATCCTCTTGTGGAAGTTCCCGCCTCGATAGTCCCACCAGCTGAACAGGTCGTCCGCGTCCGCGTAGCGCTCCCGGAATGTGTCGCGCAGCCCGACGTCGGTAATGGCCCCAAGCGCCTCGCGCTCGGGCGCGCTGACGTGGGTGGAGTCGGGGCCAAAGGCACCAATGTCCCAGACATCGCGATCGGTCGGGGCGATGTTCCAGTCGCCCCCGATGACAAAAGGGTCCCGGGGGTTCACCTCGGTTGCCAGGTCGTCGCGCAGCCGGGCCAGCCAATCCAGCTTGAACCGGTAGTGCTCTGCCTGTACCTCCCGACCGTTGGGCACGTAGACACACGCGCAGCGCGCCGGCCCGCAGGTGGCCCAGATCAGCCGCGCCTCGGCCGGATGCCCCCAGGCGGCGGGATCGTCGCCCCGAAAGCCGACGTGGACGTCGTCGAGTCCCACCTTGGAGATGATGGCCACCCCGTTCCATCGGCCCTCACCGAAGTGCGCGCTGTCGTACCCCAGAGCCGAGAAGGTCAGGTGGGGGAACTTGTCGTCGGCCAGCTTTGTCTCCTGCATCATGAGCACGTCGGGCTGCACCTGGGTCACCCACTCCTCCACCCGCGGCAGTCGGGCGTTCAGCGAGTTGACGTTCCAGGTGGCGACCAGCACGAATGCTCCTTTGAGACGGGGACCGGGTGGAGCTCACCGTAGCGCTGGGGCCAAGAGCCGCCCTCGGCCCCACCACGCGGTGGGTCGTGGTCGACCGGCTCACGGTGGGGGTTTGTAGGCTCGCTCGCGATGAGTACCTCACCTGATGATCTTCTGGGCCCCAACAGCTGGCTGGTGGACGAGTACCGCGAGGCGTTCGAGGCTGACCCGTCGTCGGTGTCGGAACAGTGGCAGCAGTATTTCGCCGGCGAGAACGGTGAAGGCCCCGCCGAGGTCGCACCAACGACCGCACCAGTTGCCCCCGCCCAGCCGGAAGCATCCGGCGACGCTCAGGCATCCAGCGACGCTCAGGCACCCAGCACGCCCGAGACACCCAGCCAGGCAGCGACGCCCAGCACGCCCGCAGCACCCAGCACGCCCGCAGCACCCAGTACGCCCGAGACACCCAGCGCACCAGAGCCCGACCCGTCGGCGGACCCCGGGCCGCAGACCAAGCCCATCCGGGGCATCGGCTCCGCCATCGTCGAGAACATGGAGACCTCGCTCGGCGTCCCCACCGCCACCTCGGTACGCGACGTGCCCGCAAAGTTGCTGGAGGTGAATCGGGGCGTCATCAACGGTCACCTCGGTCGCAGCCGCGGCGGCAAGGTCAGCTTCACCCACATCATCGGCTACGCCATCGTGCGGGCCATCGCCGATCACCACCCGGACATGGCGGTCACCTTCGGGCGGGACGAGCACGGCAAGCCCCAGTCAACCCGCCACTCGCAGGTGAACATTGCGCTGGCCATCGACGTGGAACGCCGAGGCGAGCGGCTCCTGATGGTGCCGGTGATCAAGGGCGCCGATGCCATGAACTTCCGCGAGTTCGTGGATGCCTACCAGGACGTCGTCAAGCGCACCATGGCCAACAAGCTCACGGTGGAGGACTTCCAGGGTGCGCTGGTCTCCCTCACCAACCCCGGCACCATCGGCACGGTTCTGTCGGTGCCCAGGCTGATGTCGGGACAATCGGTCATCGTCGGCGTGGGCAAGCTGGACTACCCCGCCGCCTACCAGGGCGCCGACCCCGAGACCATCGCCCACCTGGGCATCTCCAAGGTGCTGACCGTCACCTCCACCTACGACCACCGGGTCATCCAGGGGGCCGAGTCGGGGTCGTTCCTCAAGACCCTGGAAGGGCTGCTGCTGGGCGAAGAGGACTTCTACGAGCGCATCTTTGCCGACATCGGCGTGCCCTACGTGGCCGTGGAGTGGCGGCGCGACACCAACCCCGCCGACCAGACAGGCGGCCTGGTTCAGAAGCAGATGAGCATTGCGATGTTGGTCAACATGTACCGCAGCCGCGGCCACCTCATCGCCGAACTCGACCCGCTGTCGGCCAAGGCCCCCGAGATCCACGAAGAGCTCGATCCGGTCACCTATGGCCTCACCATTTGGGACCTCGATCGCGAGTTCCGGACCGGCCCCGGCAGCATCTACGCCAGCGTCGGAGGAGCCGACCGGCTTCCGCTGCGCGAGATCCTCCGGGTGTTGCGCAACGCCTACTGCCGCACCATCGGCGTCGAATACATGCACATGCAGGAGGTGGAGGAAAAGCGCTGGATCCAGGAACAGATGGAACAACCGGAGGCATTCGCGCTCACCGGCGACGAACAGATCCACGTGCTGGACCTGCTGAACAAGGCGGACGCGCTCGAGCAGTTCCTCGGGACCAAGTTTCTGGGCCAGAAGCGCTTCGGCCTGGAAGGGGCCGAATCGGCCATCCCCGTCTTGGACGAGATCCTCTCCCAGGCGGCCGAGGACGAACTGGCCAACGCCATTCTGGGCATGGCACACCGGGGCCGCTTGAACGTGCTGGTCAACATCGTCGGCAAGCACTACACCGACCTGTTCGAGGAGTTCGAGCAGATCATCGACGAGCAGGCAGTGCAGGGTTCGGGCGACGTCAAGTACCACCTGGGCCAGACCGGGGTGTTCAAGTCGCTGGCGGGCAAGACCATCGAGCTGGAACTGGCCGCCAACCCGTCACACCTGGAGACCGTCGATCCCATCGTGATGGGCATCGCACGGGCGCGCATGGACCAGATCCCCAAGGACGAGGCCGCCCGCTATCCCGTGTTGCCCCTGCTGATCCACGGGGATGCGGCCTTCGCCGGGCAGGGGGTGGTGGCCGAAACGCTCAACCTGTCCAGCATCAAGGGGTATCGGGTCGGCGGCACCATCCACCTGGTCATCAACAACCAACTGGGGTTCACCACCCCACCCGAGTCGGCCCGCAGTTCGGAGTACCCCACCGACGTCGCCAAGATGGTGCAGGCTCCCATCTTCCACGTCAACGGCAACGACCCCGAGGCGTGTGTGCGGGTGGCGCGCCTGGCCTATGAGTACCGCCGCAAGTTCGAAAAGGACGTGGTCATCGACATGGTGTGTTACCGCCGCCATGGCCACAATGAGGGCGACGACCCCAGCTACACCCAGCCCCTCATGTACCAGCGCATCGACCAGATGGCGCCGGTGCGTCAGCTCTACAGCGACTCCCTGGTGGGCCGGGGCCACTTCAGCCTGGAGCTGGCCGAACAGGCGGCCGAGGCTTACCAGGCCGAGCTGACCAAGGCGCTGGAATCCACCCGGGAGGCCAAGCCCTCGGAGACCCGCACCGTGCCACCTCCGCCCAAGCCGGTCGGGGTGATCGGTTCGGTCGAGACCGGCGTCGACCGCACCGAGCTCGATCGCATCTTCGAGGCGCTCAACACGGTCCCGGACGGCTTCACCGTCCACCCCAAGCTGGCCAAGCAGTTCGACGCCCGGCGCAAGATGTTCGACGAGGAGGGCCAGGTTGATTGGGCCCTCGGTGAGGCGCTGGCGTTCGGATCGTTGCTGGCCGAGGGGACCCCGGTGCGCCTCGCCGGGCAGGACAGCCGCCGGGGCACGTTCTCCCAGCGCCACTCCGCGCTCGTCGACTTTCACACCGGCGAGGACTACCTGCCCCTCGCCAAGATGGCGTCGGACGGCGCCGAGTTGTGGATCTACGACTCGTTGCTGTCGGAGTACGCGGCGCTGGGGTTCGAGTACGGCTACTCGGTGGCCAACCAGGATGCGCTGGTGATGTGGGAGGCCCAGTTCGGCGACTTCGTCAACGGCGCGTCCATCATCATCGACCAGTACCTCGTGGCCGCCGAGGACAAGTGGAAGCAGACCTCGGACCTGGTGTTGCTGCTGCCCCACGGCTACGAGGGTCAGGGGCCCGAACACTCGTCGGCCCGCATCGAGCGCTTCCTCATCCTGGCGGCCGAGGACAACATCCAGCTGTGCAACGCCACCACCTCCGCCCAGTACTTCCACCTGTTGCGCCGACAGATCCACCGGGACGGCAACAAGCCACTGGTGATCTTCACCCCCAAGTCGGGGCTGCGAGCCAAGAGCTACCGTTCGCCCGTCGGGGAGTTCACCGACGGTTGCTTCCACGAGCTCATCGGCGACCAGTCCATCCTCGACCCGGCCAAGGTCACCCGGCTGGTGCTGGCATCAGGCAAGGTGGCCCATGAGGCCATCGAGCATCGCGACCAGCTGGGTGCGAACATGGCGGTGGCCCGGGTGGAGCAGCTGTTCCCCTGGCCCTTCAAGGCCATCCAGAGCGAACTGGACCGCTACCCCAACTGCAGCGAGGTGGTGTGGCTGCAGGAAGAGCCCGAGAACATGGGCCCATGGAACGGCATCAAGGGGCGCTTGTATGAGGCCCTGGAGGGCCAGGGCTATGAGATCCGCCGGGTCAGCCGGGTCGCCTCGGGAAGCCCCGCGACAGGTTCGGCGCTCATCCACCGCCAAGAGCAGGCCGAGATCCTCGAGACCGCATTCCGCGCCGAGCTGCCACCCAAGGACCGCTGGGACTTCAACTGAGCCTGGGGCGCTCCGCCAGGGCGTGGCGCAGTTCGTCGATCGCCACATGCGGATCGTCGACCTTGATGGTGGTCATGCCCATGGCGCGGGCGGGCTTCAGGTTGACGCCCAGATCGTCGAGAAAGGCGGTCTGCTGGGGCTCCGCCCCCAGGTCGCGAAGGGCCAGGTCGTAGAACGCCGGCTCGGGCTTGCGCAGGCCGGTCACGGCCGACTCCACCACCGAGTCCACCAATCCAAGCAGGTCACCCAGCCCGTCGGGCAGCGAATCGGCCACCTCCGAAAACGGCACGGCGTTGTTGGTGAGGAAGCCAACCCGGTAGCCGACGGAGACCAGGCGACGGACTTCGTCGGCCATGGCGGAGCGCACCTCCCCCACGAGCAGGCCCAGGATGGCTCCACCGTCCAGCTCGCCTCCGGCCGCCCGGGCCTCGACCTCGAAGGCGTGGGCGAACTCCGCCGGGTCCAACTCGCCCCGCTCCAGGCGAGCCCACGCATTGTCGTGATGGTTGTCCATGTTCAGCCGCCGGATGAACCCATCGGGCAAGCCTTGGCTCGCCTCGTAACGCGCAAACGCCTCGAACGGGCTCGACAACACGACACCGCCGAGATCGAAGATCACGGCGTCGATGGGCGGGGCGACGGCGTCTGAGGAAGCGTGGGGAGGCATCGGCCGATGCTAGGCATCCGCCCCGATCCGCACCTTCAACCCCGGGAGGTGATTGACTGGGGGTGTCATGACCCTTTCACATGTGGTCGTTGACGGATCCAACATCGCAACCGAAGGGCGCACCAAACCCAGTCTGAAACAACTCGATGAAGCAGTAGCGCAGTTCAGTGCCCAGCACCCCGAGGCCGACATCACGGTCATCGTGGACGCAACGTTCGGGCACCGGATCTCCAGCAAGGAGAAGGACGACTACGAGGCACGAGTCCTCGATGGTTCGATCGTCGCTCCCCCCGCCGGTGTGGTGGGCCGGGGAGATGCGTTCATTCTCCAGGTGGCGGAGAAGGCAAACGCTGCGGTGTTCTCCAATGACTCCTTCCAGGAGTTCCACGGGACGCACACCTGGCTCTTCGACGAGGATCGGCTGTGGGGCGGCAAGCCCGTCACCGGCGTGGGATGGGTCTTCGTGCCCCGCACCCCGGTGCGAGGTTCGGTGAGCCGGAAAGCCGTCAAGGAGGCCAAAACCGATTCCAAGGCCGGCGGCTCCAAGAAGCCGGCCGCCAAGAAGCCCGCGGCCAAGAAGGCGACCGCGAGCCGGTCGTCCGCGGCGGACAAGGGTGGAACGGCGGGCGACAAGGCGGGACGCAAGGCAAAGGCTGCAGCCTCGACCTCGACGGGAAGCTCCCGGAAACCCCAGCCACAGAAGTCACGGAAGCAGACGCAGACGGCCGACGGGGGTGGCCAGCGGTCCGGCGCTGCGGCGTCCCAACAGAAGTCGGGCAGGAAGAACGAGCCCCAGCCCGTCAACTCTCCGGCGGACTTCCTCAGCTTCATCGGCGAGCACCACCCCGGCGACACCGTCACCGGCAAGGTGGTCGAGTTCTCGTCGCACGGGGCTTACGTGGAGGTCGGCAGCACCAAGGCGTACCTGCCCCTGAAGGCGCTCGGCGATCCGCCACCGAATCGGGCCCGCGACTACATGTCGATGGGCGACGAACTGACGCTGGAGGTGGAGGGCTACGATCCACCCCTTCGCAGCGTCGACCTACGGCTGCCTGCGGGCGCGACCTTGGAACCCCTCTCGAAGCGCGACGGCGACGCTCCACGAGGCTCGGCGACGACCCCGACAAAGCGGGCGCCCGCCACGAAGGCCCCCGCCAAGAAGGCAGCGGCGAAGACAGCCGCCACCAAGAAGGCCCCAACCAAGAAGGCCCCGGCCAAAGCGACCCCAGCCAAGAAGGCACCCGCCAAGAAGGCCCCCGCCAAGAAGGCAGCGGCGAAGACAGCCGCCACCAAGAAGGCCCCAGCCAAGAAGGCCCCAGCCAAGAAGGCCCCAGCGAAAAAGGCCCCGGCCAAGAAGGCCTCGGCGAAGAAGGCCGCCAGCAAGAAGGCACCCGCCACGAAGACCCCGGCGAAGAAGACCCCGGCGAAGAAGACCCCCGCAACCACAGCGCAGTCGGGTCCCACCAAGTCCGAGCACGCCAAGGCCACGGCCGCTCGATCCAAGGCCCGGTAGCGCTGGCGTTACCATCGCCAGTTCCCCACGTTGCTGCCCCCCAAGACCTCCTGGAGCGTGCATGTCGGCACAGTTCATCTTCACCATGCACAAGGTCGGCCGGGTGGTTCCGGTCGATCGTGAGGTGCTCAAGGACATCTCGTTGTCGTTCTACCCGGGCGCCAAGATCGGCGTCATCGGCCCCAACGGGGCCGGAAAGTCCACCCTGTTGCGCATCATGGCGGGTCTCGACGACGGGTACACGGGCGAGGCCCGGCTGACCCCCGGCTTCACCGTCGGCATGCTGGAACAGGAACCTCACCTCGACGAGTCCAAGGACGTCGCCGGCAACGTCATGGACGGCGTTGCCGACACCGCCAAGCTGCTCACCGACTACGACGAGTTGATGGCCGGTTGGGCAGACCCGGATGCGGACTACGAGGCCCTTGGCGCCCAACAGGCGGAGTTGGAGGCCAAGATTGAGGCCGCCGGGGCGTGGGACCTGAAGCGCACGGTGGACATCGCCATGGATGCCCTCCGCCTGCCGCCGGGCGACGCCGAGGTGGCGTCGCTGTCGGGCGGCGAGAAGCGCCGGGTCGCCCTGTGCCGCCTGCTGCTCCAGCGCCCGGACCTGCTCCTACTCGACGAGCCCACCAACCACCTGGACGCCGAATCGGTGGCCTGGATGGAGCGGTTCCTGTCGGACTACGAGGGCACCGTGGTGGCCATCACCCACGACCGCTACTTCCTCGACAACGTGGCGCAGTGGATCCTGGAGCTGGATCACGGCAAGGGCATGCCCTTCGAGGGCAACTACTCCGGCTGGCTGGAGCAAAAAGAGGCGCGACTGGCCCGCGAAGAGAAGCACGCGTCGGCTCGCCGCCGCACCCTGGAGCGGGAACTGGAATGGGTGCGCATGGCCCCCAAGGCGCGGCAGGCGAAGAGCAAGGCCCGCCTGGCCGCCTACGACCAACTGCTGGCTGAGCAGCAATCGGCGCAGGGAGGCGGCGACGCACTGGAGATCTACATTCCGCCGGGCGACCGCTTGGGCGACCAGGTGATCGAGGTCGACCACCTGTCCAAGGGCTTCGGCGATCGCCTCCTCATCGACGACCTCACCTTCTCGCTCCCCAAGGCGGGCATCGTGGGGGTCATCGGCCCGAACGGCGCCGGCAAGACCACCCTCTTTCGCATGCTGGTGGCCGCGGGTGACGCCGCCGAGGCCACCCCGGACGCCCAACCCGACGCCGGCGCCATCACGGTGGGTTCCACCGTTGATCTTGCCTACGTCGACCAGCACCGTGATCATCTCGACGGCGAACGCACGGTGTACGAGGAGATCACCGACGGAGACGAAACCATCAAGCTGGGCAATCGGGAGATGAACGGCAGGGCCTACTGCGCCAGCTTCAACTTCCGGGGCGCCGACCAGCAGAAGCTGGTGGGCCAGCTGTCGGGTGGCGAACGCAACCGGGTGCACCTGGCCAAGTTGCTGCGCACGGGCGGCAACGTGTTGCTGCTGGACGAGCCCACCAACGACCTGGACGTGGACACGCTGCGGGCCCTTGAGGGTGCGCTCGAGCAGTACCCCGGGTGTGCGGTGGTCATCAGCCACGACCGTTGGTTCCTCGACCGCATCGCCACCCACGTGTTGGCCTTTGAGGGCGACAGCCAGGTGCGATTCTTCGAGGGCAACTTCACCGACTACGAGGCCATGCGCAAGAAGGAGTTGGGCGCCGAGGCAACCCAGCCCCATCGCATCAAGTACAAGCCGCTCACCCGCAGCTGACGTTGGTACCGCCCGGCGGAACCTCGTCGGCCTTCTCCGCACCCTCGGCATCGTGGAGTTGCCCGAAGGTGCACAGAACACCGACGTAGGCCGTTCGTCCCTGCTGCGCCCAATTCGCTCACGCAGCGTGGTCTGGCTCCGATTGATCTGCTATGGCGCAAGCCCCCACTACCTCCCCACGATCAACCCCGCCGGCGCCGAACAGCCGAGCCGTGCTTCGCGACATCGAAGCCGGGTCGACCACCGACTGTGGTCTCTGCGGCGAGCGCCTCTCCTTCCGGGCCAAGCAACGGCTGCGGCAGGTCATCTGCAACGTCTACGACGCCGGCGTCTGGCAGCGGGTCGAGCACTTCCACCCCGAGTGCTACGACACGGCCGGCGAGCCCCACGGCTCCGTGGACGTCGGCCGCACCTCGAGGGTCCAGGAGCGAATGGCTTTGCGGGAAGCCGGCTAGCTCGATCTGTGCCCCGAACGGCCCCCCCGGCGCAACGATGCGCTCGGGGGGCCGGAACTCCCTGGCGGGATCCTCCCGTGCCCCCGAGCGGCGTCGCCGTTGCCGGGGGCACGGGCGCGCCCCGCATGATCTCGGGCCAGAATGGGACATGCTCGACGCTTCGGTCACCGCCTGCTTCGCCGCCGGCCCCGGCTACCTGAACACCGCATCGGTCGGCCTTCCCGCCCGGGCCACGATGGCAGCACTACGACGGGCTCACGACGCCTGGGAGGCCGGGCTGTGCGACCCGGTTGGCTTCGATGCCGACGTCGACCGATCGCGTCGAGCATTCGCCAGGCTGGCCGGTACCGATGCGGCAAACGTTGCCCTCATCGGGCAGGTGTCGACCGCCAGCGGCTTGGTGGCCTCCTCGCTGCCGGACGGCGCCACCGTCGTATGCGCCGAGGAGGACTTCACCTCGGTGCTGTTCCCCTTCCTGGTCGACGAGCGACTCAAGGTGCGCATGGTGCCGCTCGACGCGCTCGTGGACGAGATCGGCAGGGGCACCGACCTGGTTGCGGTGAGCGCCGTGCAGTCGGCCGATGGCCGGGTGCTCGACCTGGATCGGCTCGCCGACGCGGCAGCCGATGTCGGAGCGCGCACCTACGTTGACGCCACCCAGGCCGCCGGGTGGCTGCGGCTGGACACCGACCGTTTCGACGTGACGGCCACAGGTGCCTACAAATGGCTCTGCGCTCCTCGCGGCACCGGCTTTCTGACCGTGGCGCCGCAAGCGGAGTGGCTCATCCCCCGCCACGCCGGCTGGTACGCAGGCGACCAGCCGTGGGAGTCCATCTACGGCCCGCCGTTGCGCCTTGCGGCCGACGCCCGTCGATTCAACGTGTCACCGCCCTGGTTCGACGTCGTCGGGACAGCTCCGGCGCTGGAGCTCCTGGCCGACCTGGGCGTCAAGGCCGTCGGCAGCCACAGCGTGGCGCTGGCCAACCACTTCCGGGCGGGTGTCGGCCTGGGGCCCTCCGACAGCGCCATCGTGAGGGTTCCCACCGCACAGACCGATGCCGCAGCTGCGGCCTTCCGCGAGGCCGGCGTTGCGGCGGCCGTGCGAGCCGGAGGCGTCCGGCTGTCGTTCTACGTGTACAACACCCTGGCGGATGCCGACCTGGCGGCGGACGTGGTGCGCTCAGTCCAGCAGTAGGCAGACGGCCCGGGCCTGCTCAATCGGGTCGCCCGCGTCCGCGCCCAGCACCAGCTCGGGTCGCAGCGGCTCCTCATAGGGGGCGTCGAGACCGGTGAAGTCGGCGATCTCCCCGGCCCGCGCCTTGGCATAGAGGCCCTTGGGGTCTCGCGCCTCGCACACCTCGAGCGGGGTGGCCACCCACACCTCCGAGAACGCCACGCCGGCATCGGCGGCTCGGGCCCGCACGGCGTCGCGTCCCGAACGGTACGGCGAGATCAACGGCACCAGCGCCACGATCCCCGCCTCGGCCATCAGCAGCGCCGTCTCCCCCACCCGCCGGATGTTCTCCATGCGGTCGGCCTCACTGAAGCCCAGATCGGCGCACAGCCCGTGGCGCACGTTGTCGCCATCCAAGATGAACGCTGGGCGACCGGAGGCCACCAGGTTTCGTTCGCATTCCACGGCCACGGTCGACTTCCCCGAGCCCGATAGGCCCGTCAACCACACGACAGCGCCCCGGTGCCCCAAGGCGGCGGCCCGCCCATCGGCATCCACCGCGCCCGCATGCCAGGTGACGTGTTCGGTCACGTCGGCTGCGAGGAGCCCAGCACCATGCCGGCACCCACCGTCGCGTTGGTGGATTCATCGACCAGGATGAACGAGCCGGTCGTGCGGTTGCGGCGGTATTCGTCAACAAACAGCGGCGCCGTGGTGCGCAAAGTCACCCGGCCGATCTCGTTCACTGCCAGCGAGTTGGCGGCCTCGTCGCGGTGCAGCGTGTTGACGTCCAGCCGGTAGTGCACGTCGCGCACCATGGCCCGGACGGTGCGGGTGGTGTGCTTGACGGCGTACATCGACCGCGGCGACAGGGTGCCCTGGTCGGACAGCCACGCAACCGTGGCCTCCACATCCTGGGTGGAGCGGGGTTGGTTGGCCGGACGGCAGATGAGATCGCCCCGACTCACATCCAGCTCATCGGTCAGGCGAAGCGTGACCGACATCGGGCCAAACGCCTCCTCCACCGGCCCATCGGCGGTGTCGATGGAGGCGATCGTGGTCCTCAAGCCCGACGGCAGCACCATCACCTCATCGCCAGGCTTGAAGACGCCACCGGCGACGGTTCCGGCGTACCCCCGATAGTCGTGGTGCTCGGTGGATTGCGGGCGGACCACGTACTGCACCGGGAATCGGGCATCGATGTGGTTGCGATCCGAGGCGATGTGCACCTCCTCCAGGTGGTGCAGCAGTGAGGTTCCCTCGTACCACGGCGTGTTGGGGCTTCGGCTCACCACGTTGTCACCGTGGAGCGCCGACACCGGGATGAACGTCAGGTCACCGATATCCAGCTTGGAGGCGAAGTCGCGGAACTCGCTCTTGAGACGATCAAAGACCTCTTGGTCGTAGTCAACGAGATCCATCTTGTTCACGGCCAGCACCAGGTGCGGGATACCGAGCAGCGAGGCGAGGAACGCATGCCGGCGGCTCTGCTCGAGCACTCCCTTACGAGCATCCAGCAAGACGATGGCCACGTCCGCCGTGGAGGCGCCAGTGACCATGTTGCGGGTGTACTGGATGTGGCCCGGCGTGTCGGCGATGATGAATTTTCGGGCCGGGGTGGCGAAATAGCGGTAGGCCACATCGATGGTGATGCCCTGCTCGCGCTCGGCCCTCAGGCCGTCGGTGAGCAAGGCCAGGTTGGTGTACTCGGTGCCCATCTGGGCCGAGGTGGCCTCCACCGAAGCCAGTTGATCCTCGAAAATGGTCTTGGTGTCATACAGCAGCCGTCCGATGAGCGTTGACTTGCCATCGTCGACACTTCCGGCCGTTGCCAGTCGAAGCAGTTCCATCAGAAGTACCCCACCAACTTGTGATCCACTGCGCATCCGGTCGGATCGCACGGTATGGCGCACACGAGCGCTGCGAGCTTCATCAGAAGTACCCCACCTTCTTGCGATCCTCCATGGCCGCCTCGGAGGCCCTGTCGTCGGCTCGGGTGGCGCCTCGCTCGGTTACTCGAGCGGCGGCCACCTCGGCAACGATGTCGGACACGGTGGCGGCCGGCGACTCCACCGCGCCGGTGCAGCTCATGTCGCCGACCGTCCGGTAGCGCACGGTGCGAACCTCCACCACCTCATCCTCGGCCGGAGTGACGTAGGGACCCACCGCCAGCCACATGCCGTCGCGCAGAAACACCTCCCGCTGATGGGCAAGGTAGATCGGCGGCAGTGCCACCTCGTCGGCCTCCACGTACTGCCAGATATCCAGCTCGGTCCAGTTGCTCAGCGGAAACACACGGAAGTGCTCGCCCACCCGATGACGGGGGTTGTAGAGGTTCCACAGCTCGGGCCGCTGGTTCTTCGGGTCCCACTGGCCGAACTCGTCCCGGTGCGAGAAGACCCGCTCCTTCGCCCGGGCCTTTTCCTCGTCGCGACGACCGCCGCCAAAGAGGGCGTCGAAGCGATGGGTCTCGATGGCCTCCAACAGGGGCAAGGTCTGCAGCTGGTTGCGGCTGGCCCGAGGGCCGGTCTCCTCGACCAGCTTGCCATCGTCGATGGCCTGCTGGACCGAGGCCACCTCCAACCGCACACCGGTGCGGGCCACGGTCTCGTCCCGGAACTCCAGCACCTCCGGGAAGTTGTGGCCAGTGTCGATGTGCAGCAGCGGGAAGGGAGGCCGGGCGGGCCAAAACGCCTTCACCGCCAGGTGCAACATGACCGCCGAGTCCTTCCCGCCCGAAAACAGCATGGCGGGTCGCTCGAACTCGGCCGCCACCTCACGGATGATGTGGATGGCCTCCGCTTCCAGGCTTCGGAGATGGGAAAGCTCGTATCTCATGGGGGCTCGATCCTAGGAGGAGCGGACGCGAAATCCCCTATGACACCCGACCATGCGCCCACCGGGCTGCCTTGGCCACCCAGCGGGCTGCGGCTCGCGGTCCAGATCGGCGCTGGCCGTCTACCCAGTGAACTCGACAGGGGCGGCGGGCTGTGGAGCTGCGGCCGAGGGCTCGGGACCAGCGGCCGGATCGTCGGCGCTTGAGGCTTGGGATCCAGGATCATCGGGGCTTGAGGGCGGAGCCGCCTCCCCGAATCGGACCGGTACGTCATAGACGTCTCGCTGGCCACCGTCTTCGGCGTCCAGCTGGAACGCAATCACCGCGCCCAACCCCGGCTTGGCCCCGGAGAACGTTTCGGTGAATTCGAAGGTGCCCCACGTGCCATTGCCCGCCGTGGCGGTGGTGAACCCCTCCGCCACGATCAGCCCGTCGCCATCGACGATGGAGTAGTTCACCGTGCCCTCGAAGGTGTTGCTCATACCTGACACCGTCAGCGGCGAAGCCACCGAGGCGCCGGGTGTGGGCGACTCAATCAGAATCGCCGGCGTGACGTTGGGGAAGTCGCTTCGGGCAACCTCGGTCGCCGGCACGCCCTCGCCACCGATACCGGCCACGGCGGCCCCGTCGAGATGGATGGTGACGTCATCGACCTCGTCGAACTGGGTTGCGGTGAACACCACCTGGGCCACCCGTAGCTCCATGGAGAGGCTGCCCCCGCCCGTCTCGAAGGCCTGAGCCAGATCGACCACTGCCGTGCCGTCGGCCACCGACACTCCGAGCAGTTCCGTCGCCTCCGGGATCTGGCTGTTCATGCCGATCTCGCGCTCGAAGGAGTCCGGGCCATCCAACAGCGCCTGCAGCGCAGCCTCCGGAGTGGCCGCCGCGTCGGGGCGCCCAGCAGTGCCGATCTTCTCGTTCCAGGCGAAGTACACACGGGTCTGCCCGGTGGCTCCGCGTGGGGATGTTTCCGCGGATGCCGACGCGGCGGCCCCAGGCTCGCCAACCGACACCTGATCACCGGTGCCCTGCTCGGCGGACTGGCCGCAGGCGACCAGCCCAACGACCGCCACGAGCAATGCCAGAACGCTCACCGCCTGGGTCCTCATGCTGCGGATCTTCATGGCGTTGCCTCCCGTCACGCTTCCAGGTTCGGGCATCAGCCTGAACCACAGACGATCGCGCCGATAGGGCCCTTCGTCACGAGCGGGTCGCCGACCTGCCCAAGGGACCCTCGTTGAGGTAGGAGTGGGTGGCCCGACAACCACCCACAACGACGCGAGCGACCCATGACCTCAACCGTCCTCACCTGCCCCGACTGCAACACTCGAAACCGTGTCCCCGACGCCACCTCGGGAACACCGCGATGCGCTAGCTGCCACGCGAACCTGCCGTGGCTCATCGAGGCCGACGCCCGCGGGTTCTCGGAGGTGACCGCCAGCTCCTCGCTCCCCGTGGTCGTGGACCTGTGGGCCCCCTGGTGCGGGCCCTGCCGCATGGTCGCACCCGAGTTGGAGCGGCTTGCGGCCGAGCGCGCCGGTTCGCTGCGGGTGGTCAAGGTGAACGTCGACGAGGCGCCGTCCGTCTCGGCGCAGCTGGGGGTGCAGGGCATTCCGACGCTGTTGCTCTTCGCGGGAGGGTCCGAAGTGGGTCGTCAGGTTGGGGCCCTGCCCGGCCCGGCATTGCGGGGCTGGATCGACGAGACGCTTGCGTCCAGGTGACCCACGCTGCCCGCCAACTCGGCCAGGTTGAGCATTCGGGTGATGTCGCTGGGTGACACCACACCCACCAAGTCGTCCCCGTCGAAGACCAGCGCCCGCTGGTCGACCGAACCGCTCAGCCGTCCGATGACCGACCACAGCGGCTCGTCCGCCTGGCAGGTCACGAACGCTCCGGGCAGGGCCGCAACATCCATCGCCAAGGAATCTGCCCGCCGATCCGCGGGCACCGCCTTGACCCGGGCCATGGTGACCAGCCCCGCGACCTTGCCACCGGCGCCCACCAGGGGAAACGTGGAGCACCGGCTGGCAAACATCCAGTCATGGATCAGCTCCTCCACGCTCGCCGTGGCCGGCACGACAATGGGGTCCGCGGTCATGGCCGCCCGCACGGTCATCCCGCGGAGTTGGTGCTCCAGCGTGGACTGCGACGACTCCGCCTGCGCCGCCGCCATCAGGAACCACCCAAGGAACACGAACCAGAGGCCACCGACGACGGCGCCGACCAGGAACTGCAGCAGCCCAAGCCCAATGAGCGCGTAGGCGAAGAGCCTTCCGGCGTTCGCCGCAACGGCCGTGGCGCGGACCTTGTTGCCCTGTGCTCTCCACAACCAAGCCCGCAACACGCGCCCCCCGTCCAGCGGGAAGGCCGGAAGCAGGTTGAACAGCGCCAGGGCACCGTTGAACCAGCCAAGCCAACCCAGGCCGGCGGCCACCAGGGGAGAGCCACCGGACGCATCCAGCAGCCGGGCGAAGCCGAAGAACACCACGCCAATGCCCATGCTCGCTGCCGGCCCGGCCACGGCGATCTTGAGTTCCGCGTCCGCAGAGGGCGCTTCATCGGCGAACTTCGAGACGCCCCCGAAGAGCCACAACACGATGCCCTCGATACCCACGCCGAAGCGGCGGGCCACCAGCGAGTGGGCGAACTCGTGGGCAAGCAGACACACGAAGAAGGCGACCGCCGCCAACACCGCCGCCACCCAGTAGGAGGCGGTGCCGTACCCGGGAGCGACCCCCGGGAACCGCTCCTCGGCGAGGCTCCAGGCGATGAGCCAGATGATGACGATCACGCTCCAATTGGCACCCACCTTCACTCCGGCGATCCGACCGAGCGAGAAGCTCTGATGCATCAATGTCCTTTCGGGCCGAGGGACGCTGCCCCGCCGGTCGATGGTTGGGGCTCAGCCGGTTTGACGCCGCAGGATGAGCGCGATCTCGGTGGTGTTCGCAGCGGCGTTGGCCGAGACGAACGACCGCACCGACGTACCGGCCGTGGTCGGTATCACGGACAACAGCTCCCACCCCTCGGCGGCCCAGCCGTTCAGCAACTGCTCCAGATGCGCTGCCCCTTCGTCGTGGCCGTCCCAGGGCACCGCCGCCACCCGGTATTCCGCCCGACCGGCCGGTGCTGAGGCAGCCACGTCACACCCCAAAAGGGTAGGTGTCTGGCACGTCGTCCACCGGCTGAGCCGGCAGCGAGGCGACGGCGGTGGTGGCATCGAAGTAGACGTACTCGTCGAACTGCCCGGGCAACGAGGCCTGGAAATAGTGGCTCTCCAGCTCGGTCTCCGGCCGGTAGATCACCCCGATGGCGCGTTCGAGCCGAGGCACGCCCAGTTCCTCCCGAAGCTCGGGGCGGCCGGGTTCACGGAGATGCAGCATGAACGCCGGGACGTGGGTGTCGTGGCAGATCCGCTCGTAGCTGTCCACGTGGGATGGCCGGATCGACTTGAGCTGCATGGGGCCGCCCCAGTCCGAAGCTGCGGCGACCACGCCGTGGTCCGTGCCGAAGCCGACCAGGAAGGCGTCGTGGCCGTACTCCCGGCGTGCCAACATGCCCACGTTGTGCTCGCCCCGAGCCCCCATCTCGGTGGCCGAGGCGTCGCCCACGTGGGAGTTGTGTTCCCACACCACCACCTTGGCGTCGGGGCCGTGGTGGGCCCTGACGTACTTCAGCGTCTCGAACATGTGCTGGTCCCGCAGGTTCCACGACTCACGCGAACCATGGAACATCACCCGGTAGTAGCGCTCGGCGTTGGCAACCACCATGGCGTTCTGCGCTGCGTCCAGGTAGTCGTCTGGGCTGGCGGCGGCGTAGTCCACCCGCTGGCGCAACAGGTCGGTCAGGGTGGCCACCACGCCCTCCTCGCAACCGGCGAACCGGCCCGAGACGACGGCGCGCCCATAGGCGGCAGGGTCGTGCTGCCACGGGTTCAGACACGTATATCGCCGCCTTGCGACTTCCGCCGCGTCGGGGTCGACGCGGTCCAGGTAGGTGAGCACCGCGTCCCGTGAGGTGAAGAGGCTGTAGAGGTCGAGACCGCAGAAGGTCACCTGGCTGGCGGGGTCGTCCCGCGACGCGTTGTGCACCCGCAGCCACTCCACGAACTCCACCACCTCGCGGTTGCGCCACATCCACGTCGGGAACCGGGCAAACGCCTGGAAGGGCCCTCCCGGCGAGGGACGGCCCTTGACGTAGGAATCGATACGGGCGGCATCGGGCCAGTCGGCCTCGGCGGCCACCACGCTGAACCCCAGGCGATCGATCAGCTCCCGTGTGAGTCGCGCACGCCACCGGTAGAACTCCGAGGTTCCGTGGGTCGCCTCCCCCAGCAGGACTACGGGACAGTCGCCAACGCGCTCCAGCAAGGGCCCCAGCTCGAGGTGGTCGATCTCGTCGAACGGTTCGGCCACCTCCGCCACCAGTTCGGCCACACCCTGCGCGCGCGGGGCGCTGCCCTGCGGCAACAGCATCGTTGGCCCCTCGCCCCCGTTGCCCCACCCCTCCGCCCCCACCAGCGGCACGAACCGAACTGCGCCCAGATCCTCCTCGGAGAATTGGCCACAGCGACGTCGAACCAGCGTGAGGTGTTGGCCCCGTGTCTGGGCGCCGACCGGAATCACCATCCGCCCCCCGTCGGCCAACTGATCGCGCAACGCCTGGGGCACTGATGGTCCGCCGGCGGTCACGATGATGGCGTCGTATGGCCCGGCCTCGGGCCAGCCCAACGTGCCGTCGCCCACCACCACCCGCACGTTGCGGTAGCCAAGGGAGCCCAGCAGTTCATTCGCCGCGTCGGCCAGCGGCCGGTGACGCTCGATCGACCACACCTCCCGGGCGACCCGGCTCAGCACCGCCGCCCCGTAGCCCGAACCCGTGCCGATCTCCAGCACGCGGTCGCCCGGCTGCAGCTCCGCCGCATCGATCATCGCCGCAACGATGTAGGGCTGTGAGATCGTCTGGCCCTCGCCGATGGGGAGCGGGCTGTCCTCGTAGGCGAACTCGACCAGATCGTCGGGGACGAACCGCTCACGGGGCACCGTGGCCATGGCGTCGAGCACTCGCTGGTCGCGTATGCCTCGTGCGGCGATGTCGCGGCTGACCATGCGGGTTCGACGTGCCTCGGAAGGGCTGGGAGTCCCCGTCGCCATGCGCCTTAGCTTCGGGGAACCACACGTGTTTCGTTAGGGCCATGGGTCCCGAACCTCCCAAGCCGGGCCCCAGGCTCGCCGGTTTCAGTGACCTTGGGCCCTGACGCCGGCCGAGGCGCTCGGCGCAAGATCGGGGTTGCAAGCGATCCACCCGCAACCCAATCGGAGAACCCACGATGAGCACCGAACGCACCGCCGAGGCCAACGCATCCAGTCCTGAGTTGGAACAAGCGTTGGCCAACCTGTTGACGGCAGCACAGGCGGTGCGCGACGCAGCCACCGACCTGAAGTCGGGCAGCGATGCCGAGGCGGACTTCGCAGCGGAGACGCTGCAGGCGGTCTCCGGCATGGAACTGGACCTGACGGTGGCTCGCGCCACGCTGGCCGCCCGACGGAGCGACTCCGCAGAGGGCCTTGACTCCTCCCTGAACGAAGCGAGCGAGGCCGCCCGCCGGTGGCTCGACGATGCTGCGGTTCAGGCGCGCTTGGGCAGCATGGAAGCCCGCGACCGGATGGAGGCCGTCGGCAGCTACCTCGACCGAGCCCGAGCCGAGGTGGTGCGAGCGGCCGAACGCGTGGGCGACGCCGTCGGCACCGAACTTGAGGACATGCGCACGGCCTCCGTGCACGCCATCGGCGGCATCCGCACGGCGGTCGTCGATGCCGCCCACTCCATTCGCCATCTCAGCGACTGACCCAACCACCAATCCGATCAACCGGGGAGAACCATCATGAAGATCATCGAGGCAGTGCGGCGCAATGCCGTCACCGTCGAGCCCGACACCTCCATCGAGGCCACGGCGCAACTCATGGAACGGAGCGGCGTTGGCGCGCTGCCCGTCGTCGACGGAGGTGAGCTGGTCGGCATCGTGACCGACCGGGACATCGTCTGTCGGGGCATCGCTGCGAACGTGGCCAACGACGCACGGATCGACTCGTTGATGAGCACGCCGGTGCACTCCGTCGCCGTGGACGCGGACCTGCAGGCGGCCTTTGCCACCTTTCGGGAGCACCCCGTGCGTCGCTTGGTCGTCACCGATGGGGAGGGCGTCGTCGGGATGATCACGGTCGATGACCTGCTCATCAACGTCTCTGCCGACCTGGCCGACCTCAGCCGGCCGGTGACGGGCGAGACCATCTTTGGTCACCGCGACGCCCCCGTGCCCCGAACCGCCGACGGCTGACGCCTGGAAGGACCCGCTACGGGACGATCACGGCCCGCCCCCGCACCGTCCCCGCCTGCAGTCGCTCGTACGCCTCGGCGCCCTGGGCCAGGGGGAAGCGGGTGATCTCGGCGCTGATCACCCCTGCTTGGGCCAGGGCGATGACGTCCATCAGCTCGATGATGGAGCCCCAATAGGTGGTTGCCACCGAGGCTTCGTAGGGCACCGAGAAAAACCCCACCGGCAGCGTGCCGCCGCCAAGGCCCACCAGGGTGAGGTGGCCCAGGCTGCCGACGACGGCGGCCGCCAGGGCGAGCGTGGACTCGGTGCCCACCAGGTCCAGCACCAGCTCCGCACCGGATGCGCCCGTGAGGGCCCGAACCTCCGCGGCCGCCGAGGCGCCGGCGATCACCCCGTGCCCCGCCCCCCGTTCGGCCGCCAAGCCCAGCGCAGCCTCAGTCTGATCCACAGCGATGATCGTGGCCGGCGTGAGCGCCTCCAAGATCGCGACCGCCATGTGGCCCAATCCGCCACCGGCGCCGATCACCACAGCGCTCGAGCCAGCACCCAGCAGCGCCATCGACCGCGCGATGGCGTGATAGGGCGTCAGCGCAGCGTCGGTCAACGGGGCGGCTGCGGCCGGGTCGAGGTCGCCCAAGGGCACGACCAGCCGGGCGTCTGGCACCAACATCCGCTCGGCCATTCCCCCATCGAGCCCGATGCCGCCGCCCGCCACGACCAGCTCGGCCTGACGAAGGCAGTAGTTCTCCATTCCCAGCCGGCAGCGGCGACACCGGCCACAACCCCACGGGCCATAGACCGCAACCGGTTGGCCCAGTTCGACCCCCGTGACGCCTGCTCCGAGGGCGTCCACCCAGCCGGCCGTCTCGTGCCCCAACGTGAAGGGCAGCTTGAACGGCACCAGGCCCTCCACGAAGTCGTTCATCAGGTGGAGGTCGGAGTGGCACGCCCCAGCGCCGCCAACCTTGATCACCAGCTGTCCCGGGCCCGGTTCGGGGTCAGGGACCTCGCGCAGCTCCGGTGGATGCTGCCACTGGGTGAGCTGGAGCGCCTGCATGGCGGCTACCTCCTCCGGCGCGGTGAGGAGCTCATGGGAGCCTCCGCGTCATCACGGTGCCGGGACGACGGTCATGGGGCAGAAGACGTCGCTCAGCATGTGGCTGGTGACGGACCCCAGCAAGAGGCCCATGAAGCCCCCGCGGCCGCGGGCCCCGAGCACCAGCATCGAGGCATCCTCGGCGGCGTCACGCAACACCGAGGCGGGCGCCCCCTCGCCCACCACCAGCTCGGTCACCAGGCCACCGGGGAGCTCGACGGAGTCGACCACCTCGGCCAACATCTCGCGCGCCTGCGATTGCAGTTCCTCGTCGGTCGGCAACGCCCCAGCCTCGTCGCGCCGGGGCAGCCATCCTGCGGGCTCACCCCGCCATGCCATCACGATCCGCAGCGGCACGCCGACTCGAGCCGCCCGCTCGGCGGCCCAGCGCAGTGCCGAACCCGCGTTGGCCGATCCATCCACCCCAACAACCGCTGGGCCGGGCCCAGGGCCGTCTCCGTCGTTGCTGCCGGCCGGCACCACCGTGAGCGGACACGGGGCGTGATTGGCCACCTGGTGGCTGACCGACCCCATGATCACGCCGGACAGTGCGCCTCGCCCGCTCGTTCCCATGACCATCGCATCGGCGTCCTCGGCGGCCCGCAGCAATTCGGCGGCCGCCGAACCGGATGCCGGTGCCTTCGTCACCGAGGCGCCATTGGGGCCCAGCACCTTGTCGACGAAGGTGTCCATCCACGGACCCATGGCCTCATCCACCTCGGCCGGCGCGACATAGGCCGCAGCCATGACCGGCACCTCCCACACCGTCACCGCAACCAGGTCGGCACCCAGCGCCATCGATTCACCGAACGCGAAACGCAGGGCGTCTTCGGACGCCTCCGACCCATCAACACCAACGACGATCTTCATGACCAACCCCTTCCGAGTCTGCCACCATCCTCCGCAGGGCGGGGAACGACCCGCCAGGGCCCAAGGTCATCTGACGAGCCAGGAACATCACGCAAGTTCGAGACGACGGCGACCCGCAGACACGGCCGCTCAGGAGCTCCAGCCCAGCCGCGCCAGGGTGGCCGCCACCCGCTCCACGAGGACGGGGTGGCACACCAACAGATCGGGCAGCCAGGGATCGGGGCGGTTGTAGCGCAACGGCGAGCCGTCCAGGCGGGAGCACCACAACCCGGCAGCCCTGGCGACAGCCACCGGCGCACAGCTGTCCCACTCGTACTGACCGCCGGCGTGGGGGTAGCAGTCCACCACGCCCGTGGCCACAGCCATCGACTTCGCCCCGGCCGAGCCCATCGGCACCAGGTCGGCATCCAGCGACTCGGCCAGCGCCATGGCCTCCAGCAGCGGCCGCGAGCGGGAGACGGCCAGCCGCGGCGGCTCGCTGGGGGCCTCGGCAACCTCCGGGGGATGTGCGGTTGAGTAGGTCACGCCGAGGGCGGGCAGGGCCACCGCCCCGGCCGTGGGTTCGCCGTCCTCCACGAGGGCGACGTGAACGGCCCAGTCGCTGCGCGGCACCTCGGAATACTCCCGGGTTCCATCCAGCGGGTCGACGATCCACACCCGGTCGGCATCCAGCCTGCCCACGTGGTCACGGCCTTCCTCCGACAGCACGGCGTCGCCGGGCCGCTCCTTGGCGAGCGCCTCGACCAGCATGAGGTGGCCGGCTCGATCACCCCGGGCCTTCAGCATGCCCGGGAACGCCCCCTCCTGGGCGAGTTGGCGACGCAGCTCCACCAGCATGACCCCCGCCTCGTCGGCCAGCCGGTGGGCCAGCTCATGATCTTCCTTGTCGGCCATCGACGCCTCCTCGGGTGGGCACTGTAGGGGCCCCGCTCGCCCCGGCCACGCCTCCCGGGCGATCATGGAGCCATGGCCACCCCAGCCCCCTCCTCCCCGCCAGATCCCGCTTCGTTCGATCGCACACCCGAGGTGGAACGGTTCGCCTTCACCGACGACGGACCGTGGATGATCGATCGGGACGACCTGTCCTGGGACATCGGACTTGGCGTTGTGCGGACCGCCCTGGCGCGGGAGGTACCCCGGCTCACCACGCCCAAGCGCATCCCACCGCTGGGGCGGCTGGTCAAGGTGTCCAGCCGGTTGCTGTGGGCGCTTGCCGGGTGGGCCATCGGCGAACGCCGCTCTGCCGACACCGGTCGCCGCATGGAGGGCCTGTCGCGGCGACTTCGCCAGGCCGCCGAGGATCTGGGACCCACCTATATCAAGTTGGGTCAGATCATCTCCTCCGGCGCCGGAATCTTCCCCGACGAACTCGTGGCCCAGTTCTCGCTGCTGCGGGACAAGGTGCCCGCCGAGGACTTCGACACCGTGCGCGAGGTGGTCGAGGCCGACCTGGGTCGTTCGCTGGAGGAGGTGTTTGCCCGGTTCGATCGCAGGCCCCTGGCGGCCGCATCCATCGCCCAGGTGCATGTGGCCGAACTGCATACGGGAGAGGAGGTGGTGGTCAAGGTGCAGCGACCCACCATCCGCTCTCAGGTGTATCGCGACCTCCAGGTCATGGCGTGGCTGGCGCCCTTCCTGGTCGGTCGCATCCCCGTGTCGGCGTTGGCCAACCCTCCGGCCCTGGTGGAGCTGTTCACCGAAACCATCACCGAGGAGCTCGACTTCCGTCTCGAGGCCGAGAACATGCTGGACGTGGCCGAGGTGTTCGCCAAGCTCGACCAGCGGGGCTTCGTGGTCGCCCGGCCACACCCCAAGCTGGTCACGCGACGCGTGCTAGTGATGGAGCGGCTCTCGGGGTACGGCTGGGAGGACATCGAGGGCATGGTGGCCGGCGGGATCAACGGCCACGACGTGATCCGGACCGGCATGGTGGGATTCACCGAGGGCGCCATGGTGCACGGCATCTTCCACGGCGACCTGCACGGCGGCAACCTGTTCGTGCTCGCGGATGGACGCATCGCCCTGCTGGACTTCGGCATCACGGCCCGAATGACCGAGAAGGAGCGCTTGGCCTTTCTCAAGATGATGATCACGGGCGCAACCGGAGACATCCGGGGACAGCTGGAGGCCTTCCGCGACCTGGGCGCCCTGCCCGACGACGTCGACCTCGACTGGGTGATCGAGGAGTTGCGGTTGGACGGTGAGGTCATCGACCCCACCCAGCTCTCCCAAGAGGAGATGATGGCCGAGCTGCAGCGCATCACCAAGGCGCTGCTGGGCATGGGCGCTCGCCTGCCCAAGATCCTCATGCTGTACGTGAAGAACCTGGTGTTCCTGGACGGCGCCATCGCCACGTTGGCCCCCGACCTGGACATCATGGCCGAGATCATGCACCTGTGGGCATCCATGGCCGGCCGCCATGGCGACGCCCTGGCCGCGCAGGTCGGCCTGGCGCCCGGCCAGGCCATCGACGTCGACGAGACCGCCGTTCGCGCCGCCTTCGGCATGACTGAGGAGGATGCGAATCCGCTCACGCACGAGGAACTGCGGCGCCGCCGGGAGGTGATCCGCAGCCGCATGGGCCGCCGATAGCCCGCTCGGCACCCCAGCGACGGCTCAGCCGAGCAGCTGACCGATGCTGTAGATGACGAGGCCGGCGAGCGAGCCAACCACCGTGCCGTTGATGCGGACGAACTGAAGGTCGCGGCCCACCTGCAGCTCGATGCGATCGGCCGCCTCGGCGGTGTCCCAGCGCTGCACCGTGGTGGCAATGTAGGCCCCCACCTCGGTGCGCGACTGTTCGGCCACCTCCCCCACAACCGACGCCGCCCACTCGTCCACCTTGGCGCTGAGCGCGGGGTCCTCGGCCAGGCGCCGCCCGAACTGGGCGATGGTGGACGCCAACCGTGCGAGGGTGGCGTGGTCCGGGTCCGCAGCAGCGGCCTTGATGCGTTCCTTCAGGTCGGCCCACACCGAATTGGTCCACTCCCGCAGCTGGGGATGATCCAGCAGCTCGTCGCGCAGCTCATCGGCCCGGGCACCCGTGGCCGGATCGTGGGCCAGGTCGGTGGCCAGCTGCTCGACCCGTACGTCGATCGATCGCCGCAACTCGTGGTCTGGGTCCGCCGCCAGGTCGCCCAGGAAGGAGTCGGCAGCCACAAACAGTCGCTCGAACACCGCGTCGTCAACCGGATCGGGCACCCACCAGGGAGACTCCGTGGCCATGCGGGTTCGCAGGGTGCCCCGGTTGGCTTCCAGCAGTTCGCGCAGCCGAGCCAGGATGACCGAGGCCAGGTCGCGGTGGCGGCCCTCGGCGATGGCCAACTCCAACACCCGTCCGGCCAGCGGGCCGGTGGAGGTTGTTCGCAGGCGCCGCGTGACGGCCTCCTCAATGGCGTCGCGAACCTCGTCGTCGCGTACGGCATCCAGCACGCTCGCGGACACGCCCAACACCTGGCCGGCCAGGCGCTGGGCATGCTCGGGCTCGGCCATCCAGGAGCCGAGGCGCGACGCCACCTGCGCCTCGCTGAGCCGCTCGCCAATGGCCTCTGCCGTCAGGAAGTAATCCGACACAAACGCGCCCAGGCCGCGGCCGATGTCGTCCTTGCGCTTCTGAATGATCGCGGTGTGCGGGATGGGGATGCCGAGGGGGTGCTTGAAGAGCGCCGTCACGGCGAACCAGTCGGCCAGGCCGCCCACCATGCCCGCTTCGGCAGCCGCCCGCACGTAGCCCACCCACCCCGGGGCGCCCTCGCCCGCCGCGGCGCATGCGATGAAGACGGCGGTGGCGAACACCAGCAGGCCGACGGCGGTTCCCTTCATGCGCCGGAGCGCCCGTCGCCGCTCGCGTTCGTCGCCGTCGATCGGCATCGGAACGGGGCTACCCCGCAGCGGTCGTGACCCGTCGGCGTCACCCGGCGACGAAGCGTGCGGCCCGTTCGCGTGAGCTGGCTGGGCGTGCGGGGTCACTTCGAGAAGCTACCGCGCACCGCTCGCTCCCAGTCCGGGCGAGCGACGGCGGCCCTCACTTGACCGCTCAGTCAGGTTTGGCCGAACGCTGGGGGTTAGCATCCGCCCATGAGCGCAGCGACCTCCGACACCGCCACCGACGAGCCCACCTCCGCCAAGCGCGACAACGCCGAGTTGCGCGCCGAGGTGTCCTCCTGGGTCACCCAGAACTGGGATCCGGAACTGACCGTGGGCGAGTGGTGGAAGCTGCTGCGCGACGCCCGGTGGGCGGTGCCGGCCTGGCCCGAGGAGTGGTTCGGCCGCAACCTGTCTCGGGGAGAGGCCGTCGTGGTGGCCGAGGAGATTTCCAAGGCCGGTGCCATCGGGCCTCCAGGGGGCCTGGGGCTGCTGTTGGCCGGGCCGACCATCATCGCCCAGGGCTCCGAGGAGCAGAAGCAGCGCTACATCCCGTCGATCGTGGACGGGTCCGAGGCGTGGTGCCAGCTGTTCAGCGAGCCCGAGGCAGGCTCCGACCTGGCGGGGATGCGCACGTCGGCCATGCGCGACGGCGACGAGTGGATCATCAACGGCCAGAAGGTGTGGACCTCCGCCGGCCATATCGCCGATTTGGGCATGCTCATGGCCCGCACCGACCCGACCGTGCCCAAGCATCGGGGCATCTCCTACTTCGCCATCGAGATGGACCAGCCGGGCATCGAGGTACGCCCCCTCAAGGAGATGACGGGTAGGGCCCTGTTCAACGAGGTCTTCATCTCTGATGCGCGGGTGGCTCACGACGCGCTCATCGGGGGCGAAGGCAACGGCTGGGCGGTGGGCAACACCACCCTCATGTTCGAGCGGGCGGGCCTGGGCGCCGGCGGCACCGGCGCCACCAGTTCGGCCGTGCCCGGCACCGTCCACGGGCATCTCGAGCGCCGCGTCGGCGACTTCGTGCTGGGCGATCGATCCGGTTCCGGCAACGCCATGGCGGGCGGCGGCGCCGGCGCCATCCTCAAGATGGCCGCCGCCAGTGGCGCCGCAGTTCACGATCCGGTGCTGCGCGACGACCTGATGCGGCTCCACACCCTGGTGGAACTAGCCAAGATGACCAACAAGCGGGCGAAGGCCGCCAAGGCCATCGGGCTGGAGATTCCCGGCCTGCCCAACCTGTCGAAGCTGATGATGAGCGACATGATGCGGGCCATCATCAACCTGGGACCCCGCATATTGGGCCCCGCCGGCCAACTCGCCGGCGAGTCCGCCCCTCACGACGGAGCCATCACCGAGATGGTGCTCTTCGCCCCTGGCCCGGCCATCTACGGCGGCACCGACCAGATCCAGCGCAACATCATCGGCGAACGGGTGCTCGGGCTTCCATCAGAGCCCCGCAACGACAAGACCCTGCCGTTCAACGAGTTGCGAACCTCCAAGGGCGCCGACGGGTAGGCACCCCCGGGGACTGGGACCCATCCCCCTCATCCACCCACGGCGCTACGTTCGTCTGACGCAGAACCCTTGACCTCGGATGCGCAGGCGAACACCATGATCCTCACCGACAGAGACCGGAGGCTCGTCTACGACGGGCTCTCCCAAGTCATTTCCGACGAGAAGGCGCTCAACAACTTGCTGGCCAACTTCGCCATCCGCGAAAGCGACGAGCCCGCCTCCAAGCACTACATCGACGCGCGTATCTCCGAAGCCCAGCTCGACATCGGCGGCGTCCGAAGCGAACTCGCGGAAACCGAAGCACGCCTCGTGCTCCACATGTCCGAGCAGTTCAACGGCCTACGAGACGACCTTCGGGCGGAGATGCGGATCGGTGACCAAGCGCTGCGCGAAGAGATCACCGAACTCCGCGCCGAGCTCAAGGGCGACATCGCCGAACTCCGCGCCGAGCTCAAGGGCGACATCTCCGACCTCCGCGCCGAGCTCAAGGGCGACATCGCCGAACTCCGCACCGAGCTCAAGGGCGACATCGCCGAACTCCGCGCCGAGCTCAAGGGCGACATCTCCGGGCTGGAAGCCGGATTCACCGGCCTGCGCACCGAACTCAAGGGCGACATCTCCGACCTCCGCGCCGAGCTCAAGGGCGACATCGCCGAACTCCGCGCCGAGATCAAGGCCCTCACCCACAAGATGTACGGCGGTCTGCTCGTTGTGTGCGCTGCCATCATCGGATCGCAGGCCTTCTTCTAGAGGGAAGTTCACTGGCAGTAGTGTCATCCGGTGACGTCGACCGAAACGGCACGCCCCAAGCTGCGCTCAACAGAGCGCATCGTCGGGCTCGACATCGCCCGCGCGTTTGCCATCGTCGGCATGGTGGTCGTGAACTTCAAAATCACGATGGGCGCAGAGGGCGACGGGCCACCTTGGCTGCGAACGTTGGCCGCCCTCTTCGATGGCCGTGCCGCCGCCACCTTCGTGATCCTCGCCGGAATCGGCGCCAGCCTGGGTTCGGCCCGGGCCCGCGCAGGCGACGACCCCGAGGCCCGGAAGACCGCACAATTCACGCTGGCCAAACGAGCCGTCTTCCTCTTCGTCCTCGGCTGGGCCTTCTACACGGTCTGGCCGGCGGACATCCTGCACTACTACGGGATCTACCTGGCGATCGGTGGCGTCGTGCTGTTCGCCCCAAGCCGCCGCCTCATCGGCCTGGCGGGCGGAGTGATCGCAGCGGCACTGGTCTTCATCGTCGCCTTCGACCCGTTCGCCAACTGGGACCTTGGCGACTACTCCTACCGGGGTATCGCCACGCCAATCGGCTTCCTGCGGAACCTGTTCCTGGACGGGTTCCACCCGGTGATCCCGTGGGTGGCGTTCTACCTGTTCGGCATGTGGCTGGGCCGGACCGACCTGCGTGATCCGGGCTGGCGGCGCATCCTGGCGATCCGCGCCGCGATCGTGGTGCTTGTCACCGAGGCCGCCGCCTGGGTGGTGCTTGGCCCCAAGGGTTCCAACCTCGATGACCTGAACGCACAGAGCTGGCGCTGGCTCTTCTCCGTGGAGCCGATCCCTCCCCTGCCGCTCTACCTCGCCGCCGGCGCTGCCACCGCGGTGTTGGTCATCGTCGGCTCGATCTGGCTGGGCGACCGGATGTCGGCCAAGGCCACCGAACCGCTCGTCGCTACCGGGCAGCTGGCACTCACGATCTATGTGGCTCACGTCGTGGTTGGCATGGTCATCCTCGACGGCTTCGGCCGGTTGGAGGATCAGACCCTGGCCTGGGCGGTTGGCACCGCCCTGGCCTTCAGCGCGTTGGCCATCGCGTTCGCGTGGGCCTGGCGCCGCCACCACCGGCGCGGCCCCCTGGAATGGGTCATGCGGCGGGTGGCCGGCTGAGCGACGCCGACGTCAGGGGCCGCTCCGCGCCTTCCGGCCGCGCCAACGGCGAGAGGCGCCGGAGAGGGTCGGCGCCGATGTGCCGCCGCAACAGCGGCGCCACGGGACCTGGGCGGGCAGCGGGTAGGCTGGACAACCCCCAAAACCCACGTCGCGCGCGCCGCACTTCACGGATCGACCAAACCGTCTCCGGCGCGCAGCTTCCGGCCAGCGACGTCCAACTCCAAGTCGAGACACCGTGCCAACGTCCACCTCCCCTGCCATCCCCAGCATCGACGACGTCACTGAGCGCTCCGTGCCCGTCGAAGGCTTCCGCAACGTGGCCATAGTGGCCCACGTCGATCACGGAAAGACCACGCTGGTGGACGCACTCTTGAATCAGGCCGGTGCCATGGGCGCCCATCATCCGCCCGACCCCACCGACGACGCCGAGGGTCACGCCACCCGGGTGATGGACTCGATGGACCAGGAACGCGAGCGGGGCATCACCATCCTGGCCAAGAACACCGCCGTGCGGTGGCCGCTGAGCGCCGAACACGGAGGCGGCACGACGGGCGAGGTGAAGTTGAACATCGTGGACACGCCGGGCCACGCCGACTTCGGCGGCGAGGTGGAACGCGCCCTCACCATGGTTGACGGCGTGCTGTTGTTGGTGGACAGCAGCGAGGGCCCGCTTCCCCAGACCCGCTTCGTGCTGCGCAAGGCGCTGGAGTTGGACCTGCCCGCCGTGGTGGTGGTCAACAAGGTGGATCGGCCCGACGCCCGCGTGGCCGAGGTGGTCTCGGAGGTGGAGGAGCTGTTTCTGGACCTGGAGGCCGGCCTGCACCACCTTGAGTTCCCCATCGTCTACACCAATGCCAAGGCGGGCACCGCCTCGCTGGACCCGGAGTCCCAGGAGGCCAACCTGGAGCCGCTGGTTCGCACGCTGGTGGATCATCTGCCTCCGCCCAGCCACGACCCGGACGCGCCACTGCGGGCCTGGGTGACCAACCTCGACTCCAACCCATTCGTGGGCCGGCTGGCCATGTGCCGCGTGGTCTCGGGCACCATCGCCAAGAACCAGCCCGTGGCTTGGTGCAAGGCCGACGGCACCATTGCGGCGGCCCGAACCGGCGTGGTCTACGTCACCGAGAACCACGAACGCGTCGAGGTGGACTCGGCGGGGCCCGGGGAGCTGGTGGCCGTGTCGGGCATCGAGGACATCAACCTGGGCGACACCCTGGCCGATCCCGACGATCCGCGCCCGCTGCCCGCCATCACGGTCGACGAGCCCAGCCTGTCGATGACCATCGGCATCAACACCTCGCCGATGGCCGGGTTGGAGGGCTCCAAGCTGACCGCCCGCCTGCTGAAGAACCGGCTCGACAGCGAACTGCTGGGCAACGTCAGCTTGCGCGTGCTGCCCACCGACCGGCCCAACAGCTGGGAGGTGCAGGCCCGAGGCGAGCTGCAGCTCGCCGTGCTGATCGAGGCCATGCGCCGCGAGGGATTCGAGCTGACCGTGGGCAAGCCCCAGGTGCTGGAGCGCGAGATCGACGGCGTCCGACACGAGCCGGTCGAGCGCCTCACCGTCGATGTGCCATCGGAGTTCTCCGGCACCGTCACCCAGCTGCTCTCCGAGCGGCGGGGCCGCATGAACGAGGTGAGCCACGGCGATAGTGGTTGGGTGCGCCAGGAGTGGATCGTTCCCGCCAGGGGGCTCATCGGGTTCCGCACCCGGTTCCTCACCGAGACCCGGGGCACCGGCATCCTGCACCATGTCTTCGAGGGCTACGAGAAGTGGGCAGGATCGATCCGCAGCCGAGGCACCGGCTCGCTGGTGGCGGACCGACGAGGTCCCACCACCGCCAACGCCATCATCGCCCTGCAGGAGCGGGCGGCGCTGTTTACGGCACCCGGCATCGAGGTGTACGAGGGCATGGTGGTGGGCGAGAACAGCCGCCCCGACGACATGGACGTCAACATCTGCAAGGAGAAGAAGCAGACGAACATGCGGGCGTCCGGGTCGGACAACACCGAGAAGATCACGCCGCCCTCCCCCATGGGGCTCGACCGGGCGCTGGAGTTCATCGCCGAGGACGAGTGCGTGGAGGTGACCCCCGAGAGCATCCGCCTGCGCAAGGTGGAGCTGGACCCCACCGTTCGCGCCCGGGCCGCCAAGAAGGCCAAGGCGTCGGCCTGAGCGGCGGCTTGAGGAGCTTGAGCAACAGCCTGGTCGCGGGCCGACTCTGACAAGCTGGGCCGATGCGTGTCGTCATCGCCCGCTGCTCGGTTGACTACGAGGGGCGCCTCACCGCCCACCTCCCCAGCGCAGTGCGCCTCATCATGGTGAAGGCCGACGGTTGCGTGGCGGTGCACGCCGATGGCGGCGCCTACAAGCCCCTCAACTGGATGAACGCCCCCAACCGGCTGGTGGAGGAGCCGGACGAGTGGCGAGTCATCAACCCCAAGGGCGAGACGCTGCGCATCTCCATCGAGGAGTTGATCGCGGATTCGAGCTGGGAGTTCGGCCCCGACCCCGGCCTGCAAAAGGACGGGGTGGAGGCCCATCTCCAGGAGTTGTTGGCCGCGGATCCAACCCACATCGAGGAGGGCCTCACGCTCGTGCGGCGAGAGCACTCGACCGACATCGGGCCAGTGGACCTGCTGTGTCGCGACCCCAGTGGCGCCGCCGTGGTCATCGAGGTGAAGCGGCGCGGGGAGATCGACGGCGTGGAGCAGCTCACCCGGTACCTGGCACGACTGGAGCTGGATCCCACCCTGCGGCCGCTGCGGGGGGTGTTCGTGGCCCAGAGCATCAAGCCACAGGCAAAGGTGCTGGCCGCGGCTCGCAACATCGGCTGCGTCGAGGTGGACTACGACCTGCTCCGGGGTATCGAGTCGCCCCAACAGTCGCTGTTCTAGAAGCCGCTTCGAGCATCGGGAGGTTGCGGACCGAGCACTCCCTAGGATGAGGGTCGACTCGATCGGGGGACCCAGTGAAGACGTGCCGCAGCTGCCAGAGCGCCAACCTGGATGGGGCCAGCGCCTGCTCGGTGTGCGGCCAGGACCTCGATGGCTACGAGATCCCCGTGGCGCCCCCGGCACCGCCGGCCGCCCCACCCGGTGTCCCCACCATGCCCCCGACGCAGACCGGCTGGGGAGCACCTCAGCCACCAACCGGCCCACCAACCGCTCGCGACTGGGGGGCGCCCAATCCTGCCGCCCAGCCCGGGACGCACGGCCCGCCGACGGGCTACGGCGCCCCTCCGGTTCAGCCGGGTGCGCCGCAGCACCTGGCCGGCCCACCGGGCGCCACGGTGTACGCCCCACCCGGAACACCGGGTGGCTACGTGCAGAGCCCGCCCACCAACAACATGGCCGTGGCATCGCTGGTGCTGTCCATCATCGGGGCCTGCGGGATGTTCCTGTGCTTCCTACCCATGGTGCTTGCCCCGGTGGGTGCGGTGTTGGGGCACGTGTCCCTCAGCCAGATCAAGAAGACCGGCCAGGGCGGCCGCGGCATGGCCCTCTCGGGCGTGATCGTGGGTTGGATCGCCACCGCCATCTTCCTGGCGATCGTGGTCTTCTACATCGTGGCCCTCAGCACCTCGACCACCTACTGAGCGCCGAACTCCCACAGGGAGATGGTGGCGGGTTCGGCCGGTTGGGCCCCGGCCGCCTCGTAGGTGGCCGCCGCCGCATCGTTGTCCACGCTCATCGGCACCCACATGCCGTAGCAGCCATCGGCCTTGGCCTGCTCGGCCAGCTCCCGACACAGCGCTGTTCCCACACCCTGCCGACGGGCGTCCTCGGCCACGCTCAGCTCGTAGAGCAGCATCTCGGTGCCCTTGTCGGGGTGGATGGTCTCCACGCCGGAGATGAACCCCACCTCCCGACCGTCCTGCTCGGCGAAGAACAGGTGGTGCCCCTGGCGTCGGAGGAACAACGTGACCCACTCCCTGGTCGGGGCGTGGTCGAACAACTCCGCAGCCGCCAACACGGCGTCGACGTCGTCAAGGTTGAGTGCTCTGATCTGCATGGCGCGAGAGTAGGGGTGAAACCACCCACCGTGCCGAGATTCCTCGACCGTGAGCCCATCGCAGCACCCAACCCCAAATTGCCGCCCATCGTCGAAGCGGGCAACGCTTGCCGGATGCGCTCCCCCATCGCTGCGCAGGCCACCGATGCCTCGGAGAGCCAGGCGAGGGCGGCCGCCTGGCTGGCCGACGCTGGAGTCGGCTGGGGTGAGCGGGTGGCCGTGGTGGCCCCCAGCAGCCTGGACTATCTGGCGGTGGCCTTGGGGGCGCTGCGCAGCGGGATCATCCCGGTGCTGGTCAACACGTCGCTGTTGACCCATGAACGCGCCTACATCCTCGACGACTCGCAGCCATCGCTGGTCCTCGGCGAGCGGGAGGTCGCCTCAGCAGCCCACCATCCTCGGCGCGCCGAGCTGGCCCCGTGGCCGCTTGGCCGACCGATGGCCTACACGTCCGGCACGACCGGACGTCCGAAGGGCGTCTACTCGGGAGTACTCAGTGAGGCCGACGCCGAGGCACTGTGGACCGAGGAGATGGAGCTGTGGGCGCTCTGCCCGACCGACTCCTACGTCCAGATAGGCCCCCTCTACCACTCGGCTCCCCTTCGGTTTGCAGCGTGCACGCTGTTGGCGGGCGGGTCCGTCGTGGTGCCAGGCCCCTTCGACGCCCGGCTCGCTGCGGCAGCCATTGCCGAGCACCGCCCCACCGTCACCTTCGCTGCACCGATTCACCTGCAACGACTCTTCGCGGTCGACCCCAAGCGGGCCTGGCGCCACATGCGGCTGGTCGCTTATGCCGGAGCGCCGTGCCCGCCCGAGGTAGCTCACGAGGCACGCTCCCGCTTCGGCCCGGACTCCGTCCGGGAGTTCTACGGCAGCACCGAGGGCCAGTTCACCGTGTGCACACCCGAGGACCGGCGCGCCGCCCCGACGTCGGTCGGGCGGGCCCGACCCAATCGACGGCTCAGCATCGACGCCGACGGCCACATCTGGTGCGCAGCGCCCGCCTACGCAGCGTTCACTTATTGGGGTGATGCCGAGCGAAGCGCCCAGGCCTGGCGCACTGCCGCCGATGGATCGGCGGAGTTCACCGTGGGCGACCTCGGTCGGCTGGAGCGTGGCTACCTCTACCTCGACGGCCGACGCGACGACCTGATCATCTCCGGCGGCGTGAACGTGTACCCCGCCGAGGTGGAGCGGGCGCTGGCGGACGTGCCGGGCGTGGAGACGGTGGTGGCGTTCGGCGCGCCGGACGACGACTGGGGCCAGGCGGTCACGGTGGTTGCCGTGCCCAGCACGCCGGGAGAATCGCCCTCGGCCCTACAGTCCCGCCTCGCCGAGCGTGCGGCTGCAGCGCTGGCACCCTACAAGCGCCCCAAGCGAGTGCTGCTGCGAACGACGTTGCCTGTGAGCTCCACGGGCAAGGTGCGCCGCGGCACGCTTGCCGCCGACCTGGGCCTGTGAGCCGACCCGACTGCGACGCTACGGCGCGCCGAAGGTGACCCGGCCGGCGTCGAGCACGACGCGGTCGTCTCCTCCGTGGGTACGGAACAGCGCCTCGCCATCGCCCGTGCTCCAGATGCGCACGGTCAGATCCTCGCCCGGGTACACCGGTGACGAGAACCGCCCGGCCATGGACCGGAACTGCCCTGGGTCGTCGCCGCAGAGCGCGCTCAACAACGCCCGGCCAGTGAACCCGTACGTGCAGAGCCCATGCAGGATCGGGCGATCGAAGCCGGCCAGCTGCGCGAACGACGGATCGGAGTGCAGCGGATTCCGGTCGCCGGACAGGCGGTAGAGCAGTGCTTGATCGTGCCTGGTGGTCAAGGTCCGCTCGGCGTCCGGCGCCCGGTCCGGGGCGACGTTCTGAGCGCCGGAGGGCCCGCGCTCGCCGCCGAAGCCGCCTTCACCGCGGATGAACACCGACATCACCTTGTCGAACAGCGGTTCTCCGTCCAAGGTGAGCGACCGCGAGGTCACCTCCACCACAGCCCCCTTGCCCTTGTCCCACACGGCGGTCACCTCTGCCGTGGTGCTGACCGTTCCCTCCACCGGCAGTTCGCCGTGCAACACGAACGACTGCTCGCCGTGCACCAACATGGCGGGATTGAAGGTGCCGATGTTGGCGAAGGCGCCCGAATTGTCGCCAAGCACCACCACCTGGCTGGGAAAGGCACGCTGGGTGACGTTCATGGAGTTCTCGGTGGTGAACGCCAGGTCATCGGTGCCGGCCCCGATTCCCAGGGCGTACAACAACGAGTCCTTCGACGTCCACGACGACTCGACCGGCTCGCTGGTGGTTCCGACCGCGTCTGGGTTGATGGGCATGATCGTGTCCTCCAGGGTGGCGTGAGCGCTGCTGCGCTCCGGGGTCGGCCCAACGTACCGGACACCCATCCCACGTGTGGACGTTGCGGCTCGGTTCGCGCGGACGTGCAGCCTCCACGCCAACCTCACGCGACGCGTCAATGACACCGAGTTCCGTCGGACTTTGGAGTCGATTTGGTGTCGGTCAGGCGACGACCTGGGGGAAACCGCTAGCCACTCTCAGCGTCACCACGGATTGCCGCCACTTTTCTGTGTGGCCGCGCGATGGTGGACGGGTGGGTCTGTCGCGCCGTGCCGTCCTCATCTCCAGTTCCATCCCCCTGGTGCTCATGGGAGCGCTGTCCGTGGGCTACCTGGTCGACGGTGCGCTCCAAAACGACCGCGTGGTGCGAAACGTCACCGTGGCCGGCGAGGACGTCAGCGGCATGAACCGCTCCGAGCTGCAATCGAAGGTGCAGGAGCTGGCCGCCGGGTTTCCCGAGACCCCGGTGGTCATCACCGCGGACGACCTCACGCTGGAATCGACGGCCGGCAACCTGGGCTACGAGATCGACGTTGGAGCCACCGTGGACCGCGCACTCGCCCTCGGGCACGAGGGGTACAGCCCCGCGCGGGCAGCGAGGTGGCTGGGCACCCTTTTTGATGAGTACGAGCTGCCCGTCGTGTTGAACACCGACGAGGAGAAGCTGAACTTCACCGTGTTGGGCCTGGAGGGCGACCGGCGGACCGACCCCATCAACCCTCGCATCACCTTCACCGACACCACCGCCGAGCTGGCCAAGGGCACCCCCGGCCGCAAGATCGACACCTCGTCCATCACCAACGAGCTGCCCGGCTCGCTGGACACGCTGGGGGAGCCCATTGAGTTGACCGCAACGCGTCAGACGATTCCGCCCCCCATCAGCGATGACGTGATGACGCTCGTGAAGGGCCACCTCGACAACGTGCTGGGTTCCCCCTTTACCCTCAAGGCGGGCGAGCGAAGCGCCGAGGTCACCGCCGAGCAGATCGTCCCCCTGTTGTCAGTCGACAGCGAGGGCGACGAGCCGGAGATCAAGGTGGACGCCGAGGCGGCCGCCGAACTCGTGGCCGACGAGCTTCCCACGCCATCCAACCCCACCGGCGTGAAGTTCACCATGGGCCCCAACGGCCCCACCCCGCAGGCAGGGCGTGACGCCGTGGTGTGTTGCGACACGGGCGCCGGAACGGTCTTCGCCAAGGCCGTCGAGGAGGCGGAGCACGACGTGGATCTGCCGACGACCACCGTCAGCGCCGCCGAGGGCGTCGAGGAAGCATCCAAGTCCGGGGTGAAGGAGAAGGTGGCCAGCTTCACCACCCAGCACCCGGCCGGCCAGCCCCGGGTGCAGAACATCCACCGCATTGCCGACCTCACCCGAGGTGTCTACATCCCGCCCGGCGGCTCGTTCTCGGTGAACGACTTCGTCGGCCAACGCACCGAGGAGAAGGGCTTCGTGTCGGCCCCCGTCATCGAGGATGGCGTTTTCACCAAGGACACCGGCGGCGGTATCAGCCAATACGCCACCACCCTGTTCAATGCGGCGTTCTTCGGCGGCCTGGACATTCCGCGCTACAAGGCCCACTCCGTCTACATCTCCCGGTATCCGTTCGGGCGGGAGGCCACGCTGGCCTACCCGGGCGTCGACCTGAAGATCACGAACCCCAGCCCATACGGCGTCGTGATCTGGCCCACCTATACCAACAGCTCGATCACCGTCGACCTGTACTCCACCAAGTGGGCCAACGCCGAGCAGACGGCCCAGAGCGGCGAGAAGGAGGGCGAAGCCGGACTGCGCTGCGGCAACATCACCACCCGCCGCACCATCACCATCGTCGCCACGGGCGAGCAGCGTAGCGACACGTTCAACGCCAGCTACGTCTGCGAGGAACCCGAAACTGCCGATTGAGAAGGCCCGGTCGTGACAGAGGTCTCGGCGCTCGGACAGGATGTCCTTGTCCGCCGTCGAGGAGAGAAGTATCCGTGGTCGAGCTAACTGAGATCGAGTCCTTTGAATTCGAGGACCGCATGAGCGACAGCGACGCGCTGATGTGGAGCATCGAAAAGGACCCGCTGTTGCGCTCCACCATCGTCACGGTGTCCACGTTCGAGGGCCAGCTGGACCACGAACGCGTGCGTCACCAGGTGGACTACCTCAGCAGGGTCATCCCGCGGCTGCGCCAGCGGGTGCGAGCCAACCCGTTGTCGGTGGCGCCGCCACGGTGGGAGTTCGACCCTTACTTCGACCTGGGGTACCACCTTCGGTTCGCAACGGTCTCCGAAGACGCCACCCTGCACGACGTGCTGGCGCTGGCCGAGCCGGTGGGCATGCAGGGCTTCGACCGGGCTCGGCCCCTGTGGGAGCTCACCGTGGTTGATGGCATGGCCGGGGGCTCCAGCGCCATCATCATCAAGATCCACCACTCCATCACCGATGGCGTGGGCGGCATGAAGCTGCAGTTTGCCCTGTTCGACCTCAGCGCCGATCAGGCCCCTCCGGAGCTCCCGCCCGAGCCGAACGTGCACGTGCTGAGCCAGCCCGAACGCATGAGCGACGCGCTGGCGCACGAAACCCGCCGCAACGCCGGGCTGTTTGCCTCGTGGGCTCGCCGGGGTCTCGGTTCGGCCCTGGGCGCAGTGAGCGACCCGGTCGGGGCCCTGGCCAGCGCCGAGGAACTGTCGGCCTCGGTGGTGCGCATGATCAAGCCCGCCACCCCCATGAGCAAGCTGATCACCAAGCGTTCGCTGTCGGTGCGCTTCGACACGCTGGCGTTCCCGTTGGCGGAGGCCAAAGCGGCCGGCCGGGCCGTGGGCGGCCGGCTCAACGACGCCTTTGTGGCGGGGGTGGCCCTGGGTCTTCGGCGCTATCACGAAGCCCACGCCCATAACCCAGCGGCGCTGCGCATGAACATGCCGATCAGCATTCGCACGCAGACCATCGGCAACCAGGCCGGGAACGCCTTCATCCCCGCCCGGGTGGAGGTGCCGCTGACGCCCGACGACCCCGCTGAGCTGATGCGGCGGATCCGCGTCGCCGTGCTGGGTGCCCGGGACGAACCGGCCAACGACCTCATGGAGCTGCTCTCCAACGGCCTCAACCGACTGCCCACCTCCATGACCTCGTCGTTGTTCGGCGCCATGTTGAAGGGCAACGACTTCACGGCCTCCAACGTGCCCGGCGCCCCCATTCCCGTCTACCTCGTCGGCAACCGCATGACGGCCCAGTACGCGTTCGGGCCCAATGCCGGTTCAGCCATGAACCTCACCCTGGTGAGCTACGCCGACACCTGTTTCATCGGCGTCAACGTCGACCCGGTGGCGGTACCCGACCCGCAGGTGCTCATGGCGTGCCTTGCCAAGGGGTACGACGAGGTGCTCGCCCTGGGGCGCTGACCGCTCGGCGGTAGGTTGAGGCAGTGCTCCCCCCCTCAACCGCGGTCATCGGGGCCGGCCCCGCCGGTTGCGCCGCCGCGCTCACCCTGAGCCAGGCCGGCGCTGCGGTGACCGTGATCGACAAGGCCACGTTTCCTCGGGACAAGATCTGCGGCGACGGGCTGACCGCCGGCGCCCTGCGAGAGCTGGAGAGCCTCGGGCTGAGCCCGGAGGCGGTCCCAAGCTGGACCCCCGTGGACGACGTGTTCGTCCGGAGCCCATCGGGCCGCACCGTGTGCTTCCCGCTCCCCCGCGACGGCGGCGCCCACGCCGTGGTTGCCCGCCGGGCCGACCTGGACGCGGCGGTGCTTTCCCACACCCGGGCGGCCGGGGTGGAGGTACGCGAGGGCTGTGGCATCGACGGGCTCCTGCGTCACCCCGACCGCGTGGAGCTGACCACCAGCGACGGTGACACCGTCGTCGCCACCCACGTCATCGCTGCCGACGGCATGTGGTCGCCAACCCGCAAGCTGGCCGGTGACACGCTCCCGGGCTACCGGGGCGATTGGCATGCGTTCCGCCAATACTTCACCGGCGTCACCGGTCCCGGATCCCGGCACCTGTGGGTGAGCTTCGAGCCCGACATCCTGCCCGGCTACTTCTGGTCGTTCCCCCTGGGAGACGGACGGGCGAATGTCGGTTTCGGCATCATGCGTCACGATGGGGTGGCACCCGGCAACAAGCTGTCGCACGTGCGCGACATGGGCCAACGGTGGCCCGACCTGCTGGAGCGCTCACACATCAACGAACTGCTCGGCCCAAACGCCACCCCGGAGTCGCCCCACCGGGCCTGGCCCATCCCCACCAGGGTGGGCGGCCTGTCCCTGGCCCGGGACCGGGTGCTCTACGTGGGCGACGCCGCGGCCGCCGGCGACCCGATGACCGGGGAGGGCATCGGCCAGGCGCTGCTGACCGGACGGCTGGCAGCGGAGGCGGTGCTGGCCGCGCCGGACCACGCAGCAGCGGCCTACCGCGACAGCGCCCGGGCCGCCCTGGTCGCCGACCATCGCATGGCGCTACTCCTGGGCCGCGCGCTCGCACACCGAAAGGGCGCACGCGTCGCCGTGGCCCTCGCCGGCGCCACCCCGTGGACCCGGCGCAACTTCGCCAGGTGGCTGTTCGAGGACTACCCCCGTGCCCTCGTCGCCACCCCCCGGCGTTGGCACCGCGGCATGTTCACCCCACCGGGCGCCTACCAGTGCGACCCCGCCGCCCAGCCGGAACGTGAGGCATCAGACGGTCGGCCCGATGGCGGCTCCGGGAGCGCAGTAGCGTCCCGTTCATGATCTCGACCCGACTCACCGAACTGCTGGACATCGAGGCCCCCGTCATGCTGGCCGGTATGGGCGGCGTGAGCTATCACGAACTGGCCGCAGCGGTCTGCAACGCCGGCGGCTTCGGCTGCCTCGGCGCCTCCACCATGTCCCGCGAGGTCATGGTCGACGAGATCGCCGCCACCAAGGCCGCCACCGACAAACCTTTCGGGGTGGACCTGCTGACCGCAGCCGGCGACCTGACCGATCAGGTGCGCGACGTGATCTCAGGCGGCGCCTCGGTGTTCGTTGCAGGCCTTGGCGTGCCCCGCGACGTGGTGAACATGTGCCACGACGCAGGTCTGCTGGTGGTGAACATGTGCGGCAAGGTGCGCCACGCCGTCGACGCCGTGGCCGCCGGATGCGACCTGGTGGTCGCTCAGGGCACCGAAGCGGGCGGGCACACCGGGCGGGTTGCCACCATGGCGCTGGTACCCCAGGTGGTGGATGCGGTGGGCAGCCAGGTGCCGGTGGTGGCAGCCGGGGGAATCATCGACGGACGCGGCCTGGCGGCCGCACTGACCCTGGGAGCCGATGGCGTATGGGTGGGCACGCGGTTCATCGCCACCCCGGAGGCCCGCGCCGTGCCGGGCTACAAGGACACGTTGCTGGCCACCGGCGAGGACGGCACCACGGTCACCCGGGCCTACACCGGCAAGACCTGTCGCGTGGTGCGCAACCGCTACACGGAGGCCTTTGAGGAGGCGGGTGGGGTCGCCGAGCCGTTCCCCGGTCAGTTCCTCCGCTCGCTCGAGGACGGCGCCAACCACCTGGGCCTGGGCGCCGACGCCGAGGGCATCGACCCTCAACGCGAGTTCTTCCCCTGCGGTCAAGGGGTGGGGGCCCTCGAGCAGCTCACCCCCGCCGCCGACATCGTCGCGGGCATGCTGGCCGACGCCGAGGAGGTCCTGGCCCGGACATCGGCCCTGACCCGAAGTGGGGACTGATCTCGGGGTCCTGACCCCACCGGGTGTCCCCACTACGGGGCGGTTCCCGAAGTGGGGACTGATCTCGGGGTCCTGACCCCACCGGGTGTCCCCACTTGGGGGGCGCCGGCGCTCAGCGGGTCAGGCGGGACAGCCGGGCCACCAGCACACACATGGCCGTGACCGGGTCCAGACCGGTGCCGCCACGCAGGTCGACGTCCGCGGTGGCCAACAGGTCGATGGCACGGGCCACCCCGCCGGGTCCGAGGCGGCGGCTCTGAGCGAGCGCCTTCTTGGCGGGAAACGTCGAGCCCTTGATGCCCAGCAGGTCGGCGGCATCGCGCTCGGTTCGCACGTCGGCCCCCGACAACGCGGCAATCCGCAGATAGTGCGTCACGAGCGACGCCATCACCTGCAGGGGATGGCGCTCTCCCCCCTGCAGCATGCGGTTGAGGTTCGCCAACGCCTGGTCGGCCTTGCCGGCATCGATTGCATCGGTGAGGTCCCACGGGGGCACCGAGCCGGCCTCGCCCAGGTAATGATCGAGATCGGGGGCATCCACCAGGGCGCCTGCACCAAAGACACCCTCCAACGTCTGCCCCAGGCCCACCAGTCGGCCCAGATCCTCCCCCAGGCGGGACTCCACCAGCGCCCGCGCCTTGGGGGTGAGGCGCACGGGAAGGTCGGCGATGCGCTCCCCCACCCAAGCCGACCGGGCCTTCCCACCGCCCGGGGCCTTCGTCTCCAGCAGCCCGCCAGCGGCCTTCACGGCACTGAGCAGCTTGCGGGGCGTGGTGTTCAGCCGTGCCCCGGACGTCGCGGCGCGCTCCCAGACCACCACGACGACCGAGCTGTCCGGCGGCGACTCGAGGTAGCGCAACAACTCGACGGCGTCGTCGGTGCCAAAGCGGCCCGCCTCGCGGGCCACCAACACCCGGCGACCGAACATGGAGGGCGTCTCGGCGGCCATGACCACGGCGCCCAGCTCGTAGTCATCACCCGAGAACACGTCCAGGGTTTCGGAGCGGGGGGCGTCGCCAACGAGCCGGTCCACCAGCTTGGCCACGGCGTCCTCGACCAGAACCGGGTCGTCGCCTCGCACCAGCCACACGGGGGGGCTCGTTGCGGTCACGACGCTCGCCCGACCATAGGTGGAGCGACCGACCGTGCGGCGGTGTGGGCGTCGATGGCGGTGAACACCTCCAGCATCCTCCGAGCGCCACGCAGGTCGTCGGTGAGCACTGCGGCTCCCTCCAAGAGCGCCCGTCCCAACACTCCCAGCCGCTGGCCTCGACCCAACTCGGGCGAGGGCACCACCATCACCGGGTGCGACGCAACGGCCTCATCGGCCCGCCAGGCGGCGACCACGGCGTTCAACGCGTGTCCGGAGCCGACCACGGCGCTCGCAACGACCCAACTCGGCTCCAGGCCCAACCGCCTGGTCTGACGTGCCAGAGCGATGAATCCGGCGGATGCCCGACGCGGGTCGCCCAACGCATCGAGGGTGGCGACCACCTGCGGGATCGGTGCCGCCTGCCGGACTAGCGAGCGCCGAGGAACGTCAGCGCGCGCTGCTCCGTCGGCGGCCACCGCCGCCAGCGCAGCCAGCGCCACCTCGGCATCGACGCTCGGGGAGGCCCACGCGCCAAACGCGTTCGCAGGCGGTGATCCCGGCGTTGCCGAGCCAGCCGCAGCACGAAGCGCGGAGCGCAGGGCGGAGTCGTCGTCAACCATCGCCAGCACCCGTCCAGCACGGTCCGTCGCCTCAGCGGGCCACGGGCGCGCAACGCAGTCTCCGGGCGCTAGCTGGGCCGGGTCGACCCCAGGGCCCGCCACCAGGGTTCGCCGTCCGATTGCCGGGGGTGTCGTGCGCGCTCCCACAGCTGGCACCGTAGCCTGGTCGGGCGAGCTCGCCCGACCGGATGGTTACCCGGCCGGGCCGGGCGAAACCGGGCACTCGGGGTGTCCCAGGTCCACGCCGAAACCGTCGACCTGGATCACCCCGACCGCCTGCTCCGAACCCGGGATGGAGCCCTCCGGGCCGACCACCGCGTCAACCGGCACGGCCTCGGTCACCTCCAAGGCGGCCTCCCGCAGGCGCATGCCCCCATCACCGACCACCATCAGGTCCAGGCGCCGCACCTCGGCGTCGGCCAGGGCTTGCAACAGCCGGCGCAGGGATGGCGGCGAGGCGCTCAACACCAACACCTGGGCACGCGCATCGGCCAGCAGGCATCCTCCGGGAACGGGGCCGCTGCGCACCGGCTGAGGCCACCCGCACCACAGCCCACCCAGCGCCAGCGCCGCGGCCAGCCAGCGAGCCGCGTCCCGAGCGCGGCCCCGGGTCCGCCCCAGGCCCGGCAGCGGGCGGGCGTGCACCAGCCAGACGACGGCGGCGCCCGCCAGCAGCGTCAGGGTTTCTCCCGGCGTCAGTCGCCCGAGCGGCAGGCGCGACGCCCATCGCGCCACCCCGTCCACCCACCATGCGGCCAGTACGACGGGCAGCCGGGCCACGGCGGCGAGGGGAGGCGGCAACGAGGCACAGACCAGGCCGGCACTCATGCCCCACAGCGTCATCACCCCGGCCGGGGCGCCCGCGGCGACGTTGGCCGGGAACGAGGCCACCGGCACGGCCAACCCCGCCACGGCCAGCACCGGAGCCACCCCCACCTGCGCCGCCAGGGTGGCCCGAGCGACGGCCGCCGGGTTCCAGTCGCCGCCCCGACGACCGGCCGGGCCGCGACCAAGCCCCACCACAAGGCCGGCGGTGGCGGCGGCCGACAGCCAGAACCCCAACGAGCCGACGATCAGTGGGTCCACCAGGACGACCACCGTCAGCGCCGTGGCCAGCACCGCGCCCGGCGACACCAGCCGGCCCCGGTGGGTGGCCAGCGCCGTGGCCAAGGCCGAGGCGGCGGCCCGGAGCACCGACGGGTCGGGGCGCACGGTCATGACGAACCAGGCCACCACGGCGGCGATCACCATCCAGCGGCGGTGTGTGGGCACCCGGTTGATGAGGCCCGAACACATCACCAGCACCAGCGCCACGTTCTGCCCCGACACCACCAAGAGGTGGGTCAGGCCCGAACGCAGGAACCGGTCTCGCTGCGCCTCGCCCTGGTGGCGGTCATCGCCCAAGGCAGCGCCCAGAACGAGCGCGCGGGCGTCCGGCGCCAGCGGTTCCACCGAGGTGCGGATGCGCTCCCGAACCCCCGCGGCGAGCGCCCAGGGGCCCCGACCCGGGTTGATGTCACCCACCGCCTGCACGCTCAGCTCGCCGGCGAGATGCCGGGACCGGTGCCAGCCGGTCGGCGCAGCCAGCGGGGCAACCCGGCCCTCCACGCTCATGGAGTCGCCCACCTGCACCCCGGACACCTCGCCGGCGTTGGGTGGATCGATCGAGGCCAACAGGCGGCGTCCATCGTGGGCCACGATGAGCTCCGTCCCGCCGCCCAGACCCGGGGTTGGATCGCTGCGTACGGCGACGGTGCCCTCCAGCCGACCGGGGCCCAGGGTGTCCAGCGGCATGAGCGCCCGCAGGGACAGGCCAAGTGCCAACACGCCAACGGCGCCGGCGAGCGCACCGACGGCGCGGCGGCGCCACGCCCCCACGGCGACGGTGGCGGCCGCCCCAACTGCCAGCGTGGCCACCGCTGCGGTGGCCGACCCGGCGCGTTGCTGCACCCACGGGCCCAATGCGGCACCGGCGAGTGCACCGACGGCGACCAGCCCCGGTCGCCCCGCGCCGGCCAACCCCACGCCGGTCTGCCGCTCGGCCGATCCCCCAGCGGGCGGACCGCCGACCGCGTGCGCGGCGCTCATCCCACGGTGACCAGATCGGCCATGGCCTCCAACTTGGCGTCGCCGATGCCCCGCACCTCCAGAAGCTCCTCCACCTGGGTGAAGGGCCCCGCCTCGCTGCGATGGGCAACGATCGCCTCCGCGGTTACCGGGCCGACGCCCGGCAGTTCCTCCAGCGCCGCCGCATCCGCGGTGTTCAGGTTCACCAGGGCACCGACCGTGCCCGCGTCGCCCGGCGACCCGTCCGCCCCGGCCGGGGTCCCGGCGGCGGGTCCTTGCGGGGCCTGGGTCGCGCCGCCCGTCTGTTGGCCGACGGTTGCCGGTGGCTCCACCTGACCCACCGCCGGCACGTACACCCGGGCGCCGTCCACCAGCGGCTCGGCCAGGTTCAGCCGGTCGAGGTCGGCCGTTCCTCCGGCCCCTCCCGCCAAGGTGACGGCGTCGGCCACTCGGCCGCCGGCCGGCACCCGGTACACACCCGGCTCGCCCACCTGTCCGGCGACGTGCACGACCAACTCGGCGGGTTCGCCCGCGGTTCCATCTGCCGGGCCGCCCGCGGCGCCAACGGCCGCCGAGGGGCTCGTCGTGGACGTCGCGTCGGCAACCGGCGCCAGGGCGCCGCCATCGCTCTGACCGACGGTGCCCTGGGCACCGTCGGCCCTCGGCAACTCCACCGGCGGCGCCCGGCCTGCGCTGAGCCACCAGGCGCCTGCCCCCAGCAGCGCGACCGTGGCCACGGCCGACCATCCCAGCCGGCCGAGACCCCGGTGCGAATCGGGCGAGCCGTCCCAGCCCCCCGAGCGAAGACGCTCCAGCAACGGCGCCCACCGCTCCCCCCAGGATCCGGCGCGGGCGCCACCAGCTGCCCGTGCGCCCGACGTCGCCGCCAAGGCATCGAAGGGATCGTCCATGGGTTTCCGCCTTCCGCCTCCGCCAGACGGGGCGGTGGTCGGCGCCCACCGTAGAAACCGATGCCCACGGCGTCACTGGGGACCGCGGCCCGGGGACTGCGACCCGGGACCGCGGCCCCCGGGTGCGAGCGCCGAACCGGCGCTACCGGGCGCTCAAGCCCCGCACGACACGCTGGGCCTCCCACTCCGCAGCTGCTTCCGCAGGCAGATGCAGGTAGGCGTCGTGGTGGGAGCGTCCCGCCAGCCGACCCCCCAGGTATCCGCCCAGGTAGGACGCAGCGAACCACAGCCAGCCCTGCGCCCGCCATTGCCGCACGTGCACCGCCTCGTGGGCCTCCAGCCGCTCGTGCCCCACCGAATCGGCCCGAATGGACACCACCGGCCCCAGCGTGATGGCCGCCGCACCTCGCGGCACCGGACCGCCCTCCAGCGCCAGATACCCGCTGCGCCGCACCAGCCGCATGGCCATCAGCCCGGCCCCCGCTCGGCCGCTAGAACAACCGGGCCGTGAGCTTGCGCCGCCACTCGCCCGTGGCGGGATCGTCGGGGTCCAGCAACTCCAGTTGCTCGAGGAAGCGCTTGCGGGCGTCGTCGTCGGCCTTGACCCGGTCGAGGAGCCCCTCCAACTCGGCCTGGATGCCCCGCGTGGACACGGCCCCGCCCTGCGCGGCCACCGCCCGAATGTGAGCCACTTCGAGGCTGTCCGGCAGGCCTTCGATGAGGGCCAGACCCTCGTCAATCCGCCCGTCGCCAACCATCACCTTGGCCAGCGCCGTGCGGGCGCCCGCGTGGACGGGATCCAACTCCAGCGCAGCACGCAGCGACGCTTCGTCCCCCTGTGCCACCAGCGAATCCGCCTGCTCGGTCACGTCGGGGGGCAACAGCTCGTGCACGAACTCGGCCACCTTGGCCTCGGGCTGGGCGCCCATGAACCCGTTCACCACCTTGCGATCGCGGAGCGCATAGACGGCCGGGATGGACTGCACCTGGAAGACCTGGGAGGCCTGTGGATTCTCGTCGACGTTGATCTTGGCCAGCACCACCTTGCCGCCGGTCTCGCCGACCACCTTGTCCAGGATGGGGCCGAGCGTCTTGCACGGCCCGCACCAAGGCGCCCACAGGTCGACCACCACCGGCACCTGCTCGGAACGGGCCAGGACCTCGGTTTCGAATGTGGCGTCGGTGACGTCAACCATGAGGGCTCTCTTCTCTCGCCGTTCGGTGGTCTCGTCGCATCATAGGACCGGCAGCGGCCCGACCCACCCCAGGCGGTAGCGTGGTCGAACGACCCGCCCGGGAGGCCGGCGGGTATCGGTATCGACGCGTGGGAGCGTGGCAGTTGAGCGAGAGCGGCCAGAGCACAGGCGACACCAGCGAGACTCCCGCCGGCATCAACCCCGACGAGGTCGCCCCGTGGCTGGCTGCCCACATCGATGGGCTTCAGCCGCCGCTCTCCTACTCGCAGATCACCGGGGGGCACTCCAACCTCACCTACCTGGTCACCGACGCCGCAGGTGGGCGCTGGGTGCTGCGTCGCCCACCGCTGGGCCAGGTGCTGGCCACGGCCCACGACATGAGCCGCGAGCACGCCATCATCTCGGCACTCGGACCGACCGACGTGCCCGTTCCCCCCGTGGTGGGCCTCAGCTCCGACGACTCCGTCAACGGTGCGCCCTTCTACGTCATGGACTACGTCGACGGCGTGGTGGTGCGTGACCACACCGTCGCCGAGACGCTCAGCGAGGCGCAGCGGGCACGCGCCGGCGAGTCGCTCGTTGAGGTGTTGGGCCGCATCCATGCGGTGGACGTGGACGCCGTGGGGCTCGGCGAACTGGGCCGCAAGGAGGAGTATCTCCAGCGCCAGCTGAAGCGGTGGAACCGCCAGTTCGAACAGAGCCGCACTCAGGTGGCTCCCGGTTCGCTGCCCGACCTGGGAGCGCTCCACCGGCGGCTGTTGGCGCAGGTCCCGCCCCAGCAGGCCGCCACCATCGTGCACGGCGACTACCGCCTCGACAACACCATGCTTGGCCCCGACGGTTCGGTGATCGCCGTACTGGACTGGGAGATCTGCACGCTGGGGGACCCCTTGGCCGACGTGGGGCTGTTGCTGTGCTACTGGCCCGATCCGGGTGATGCCGCGGCCATGCCCCAGGTGTCCACCGTGGGGCTGCCGGGGTTCCCCCGCCGGGCCGAGCTCCTGGACGCCTACCGCCAAGTCTCCAACCTGGACCTGTCGGCCATCGACTACTACATGGCGTTCGGCTACTGGAAGCTGGGGTGCATCATCGCCGGCGTCTACGCCCGCTACGCGGGTGGGTCTATGGGGGAAGCGGGCCGCGAGGGTGCCGAGGGATTCCGCACCATGATCGAAGGCATCGAGGCGCTGGCCTACAGCGCACTGGAGCAGACCACATGAGCGAGTTGGTTGAGGTACACGTCCACCCCGAGCTGAACGAACCGACGCTGATCGTGGCCCTCGACGGCTGGATCGACGCCGGCGGCGCCGCCGAAACGGCGGCGGAGACCATGTCCGGTCAGGCCAACATCTCCACCCTGGCAACGTTCTCCACCGACGAGCTGGTGGACTATCGGGCCCGTCGCCCCGTGATGCATCTGCTGGCCGGCGTGGTAACCGACCTGGACTGGCCGGCCATCGAGCTGAGCGGTGGCACCGACGCCGACGGCAACGACGTGTTGTTCCTGACCGGCGTCGAGCCGGATCGCTTGTGGCGGTCATTCGTCAGTGCGGCGGTGGAGCTGGCCCTCGGCTTCGACGTCAAGCGGGTGATCGGCCTGGGCGCCTATCCGGCCCCCGTGCCCCACACCCGCCCCAGCCGCCTCTCCGTCACCACCACCTCGCAGGACGTGTCCGACGAGTTGACCGGGTTGCAGCGAGGCACCCTCGAGGTTCCCGCCGGCGTGTTTGCCGCGCTGGATGAGGAGTTCAACGCTGCCGGCATCCCCGCCTTTGGCCTGTGGGCCCAGGTGCCGCATTATGCGTCCAACCTGCCCTCTCCGGAGGCAGCCAAGGCGCTGGTGGAGGGCACCATCACCCAGGGTGGGCTCAGCTTCGACCTTGAGGGCATGGAGGCCGAGGTGAAGGCCAGCCGGCTCCGGCTCGACTCGCTGCTCGAATCGAACCCCGAGCATCAGCCGCTCGTGGAGCAACTGGAGCAGGCCTGGGACGAGGGCCAGAGCCCGGACGGGGTGCTGATGGACGAGGGCAACCTGCCAAGCGGCGACGAGCTGGCGGCCGAATTTCAGGAGTTCCTGCGCGACCAGGACGACGGCTGAGCGCCCGACCAGGCCCAACTGGGGTCATCTTCGGGTGTCAGGGCAACGGCAGATGACCCGAGTTCGCCGGCTCAGCTACTCCTCGCCGAAGGTCTTGCCCGTGCGCGGGCCGGCGATGGGTGCCCAGTCATCAGGGGGCTTCACCGCCGTGTCGGGGAATTCCTCGAAGGAGGCAACACCCGTGTCCGACTCGAACACGTGGGGCTCGTCGTCGGGCCATTCGCCGGGCAGGTAGCGCTTGCCGCCGTCGGAGAACACCCAGGCGCCGGTGCCCTCCTCCCCTCCCTCGTCGGGAGCGACCAGGTCGGGGTCCCAGGAGATCTCGGTCATGTCGTCCAGCGCAACATAGTCCGAGTTGGGGAAGAACCCTCGGTTGCCGAAGCTCACCTGTGGGGCGATGGGCGAGGACGGCAGGATCGGTGAGGCAAACAGCACGTCGCGAAAGCGCTCGGCGGTGAGGTCCGGCCCTGCTCCCTGGAGGGCCCCGAAGAGCACCTGCAGGTTGGGCACCGTCAGCAGGGACGCAGCGCCGCCGGGAGGATCGTCACCGAAATACCACTTGTGGAGGCCGACGGGGCTGCCGAGGCCGCCGGTGACCCGGGGAAACAGGCTGGTGGGGCCGAAGGCATGGGCCCACTGCTCTTGGTCGTAGGTGCGGCTGAAGACGTTGTTCTCGACCAGGGTGGAGCCGCTGGTGATCCATTCGGGGAAATAGTCCTGCTCGGTGGCGATGCGGGTAAGCGTCTGCGGTGCGACGGGGTCGCCGACAAACAGGATGGTGGTGATGCCCTCGGACTTGAACTGGCTGAGCATGGCCCGCCCGGTGTTGCTGAGGGCCAGCGGGTCGTCGTAGAGCTGCACGTTGGCGAATTCGGCATCGAAGTCGTCCTTGAGTGTCGCCTCGAAGCGATCCAGGACGTCGCTGTTGCCCTCGGCCGTTTGGGCGGCGATGAGCCCGATCTTGCGGGGCTGGTCCTGCAGGGGACCACCCGCATGCTTGGCGGGCCTGCCAAAGAGCCGCTTGCCCAGATACTCCGCAACGAACACCAGGTTCTGATCCAGCGTCTTCTGGACGCCCCACTGGTAGGGGTCTCGGTCGACAAACCAGTCGTCTCCTTCGGTGGCGCAGCCCACGCACAGCACGCCGTTGGCCGACACGGTGTCGGCGAAGGCGTTCGTCAGTTGCGGGCCGTTCACCACGGCAAAGGGTTGGAGGTCGCGCACGATGGTCTCGGCATCGGCCGTGGCCGCCACCGAGTCGGAGATGTTGCCGGTGGCGGTGTAGGGGATGAGCTCTACCTGTCGCCCGTAGAACTCGTAGTAGTTGGCGAAGATCTCGTTGAAGTTGGCATAGGTCGCCTCCGCATCGCCCGGTTCCGGGTTGAGCCCGATTTGTCCGTAGATGAACTCGAGGATGGGGTCACCCGGCTGGTTGAGGTACGCCACCACCTTGATCGAATCCTCCGTCACCCCCGGCGCAGTCGCGCCACCGTTGTCCCCGGTGAACTTGGCGAAGCAGTTCTGCTGGGGGGCGAGGGGAAGGGCCAGCGTGCCGGTGTCGGGGTCGCATCGATCCCCGAAGTCGAAGTCGTCGATGGTGCCGTCGGCCTTGGCCTGCTCGTAGGTCATCACGCCGGGTGGCAACTCGAGGTCGGTGGTGTCCTCCGCTCCCCGGCTGGCAGCCTCCTCCGGCCCGGCCGCCTGCTGGTCGTCGATCGGCTCGGCGATCAAGACGATGCCCGCCACCACGCCCAGCGCAGCCAGGATGGTGAACATCGGCCCCCAGCGGGCAAAGGGGCTGGGCCCCGTACCCCCGGCGTGCCGATGGCCCGCCGCCCCCTCAGCTTCGTCGAGCCCGTTCATCGAAGGTCCCCCTGGGTGTTGTCGCTTCGGCCGTTCACGATGGTGCCCCCTCGGGTTCGGTCTCGTTGGGCTGCCCTGATCGGGCGATCAGTTCGGGGCTGCCGCCCAGGTAGCTGGCCACCACCTCGGGGTGGGTCAGCACCTGACTCGGTGGGCCCGTCGTGACCACCCGTCCCGTCTCGAGTGCCACCAAGCGGTCGGCCACGCCCGACAGCAGCGGCATGTCGTGCTCGACGATCACCAGGGCGCAGCCCAGGTCGTCGCGAAGCTGCGCCAGCAGGGGGCCGAGCGCCTCGGTCTCTCGCTGCGCGATGCCCGAGGACGGCTCGTCCAGCATCACCACCGCCGGCCGCTGGGCCACCACCGCAGCCAGGTCGACGATGCGGCGCGAGCCGGTGGACAGCTCGCCCACGAACTTGTCGCGATAGTCGCCCAGGCCGAAGCGCTCGATCAGCTCGTCGGTGGCCCGGCGCACCCGCCATTCCGACAGCACCAGCGGTGGGGTGCGCAGGACGGCGTCTGCGGTGGAACGAACCTCCACCCACCGCTCGTGGGCCAACATGAGGGCCTCGGCGACGGTCAGGCCCGGGAACAGCCGGGCATCCTGGAATGAGCGACCCAGGCCGGCCCAGGCCCGACGGGCCACCGGGCTTCCCGTGAGATCGACATCGCCCAGGTGGATGGTGCCCGCCGCCGTCGGAACGAACCCGGAGATGGCATCGAGCACGGTGGTCTTGCCCGCCCCGTTGGGGCCGATCAGCCCCAGGATCTCTCCCGGCGCCACGGCCAGGCTCACCCCGTCGACGGCGCGAACGCCGCCGAAGGCGCACACCAGGCCCTCGGCCACCAGGATGGGCTTGCCTGCGGCGCCGGCCTCGTCTCCGTCCTCCCGCAGCATCACGATGTCCGCAACCGGCGCTGCGTCGCCGTCAGCCGAATCGGGCTCGCGCTCTCCCTGACCGAGGAACACCGAGCGCAGGAGGTCCGGACGCTCCAGCAACTCGGCGGTGGGGCCGGTGAAGCGCAGCACGCCCTTCTCCATGAACATGGCCCGGTCGGCCAGGGTGAGGGCAACGTTGACCGACTGCTCCACCAGGATGATGGTGGTTCCCTCGGCCGCCACCTGGCGCACCAGGCCCACGAGCTCCTCCACCACCACGGGCGCCAGGCCCAGGGACAGCTCGTCGATCATCAGCAGGCGTGGCCGCCCCAACAGCGCCATGGCCAACGCCAGCTGCTGCTGTTGGCCGCCCGACAGGTTGGCGGCCGGCTCGACCAGCCGCTCCCCCAACACGGGGAACGGGGCACACACCTCCTCGATGCGCCTGGCCAAGAGCTCCGGGTCGTGCCGCAGCAGCCAGCCGGCGGTGCGCAGGTTCTCCGCCACGGTGAGGCCGGGGAAGGATCCCTGCCCGCCGGGCATGTTGCCGAGGCCAAGGTGGGCGATCTCCTGCGGCGGGGCGTGGGTGATGTCGCGCCCGTCGAACACCACCGCACCCCGGCTGGCATGCACCGACCCGGCGATCGCCCCCAGCAGCGTGCTCTTGCCGGCGCCGTTCGTGCCGAGCAGGGCCACCACCTCGCCCTCGCCCACCTCCATGGACAGGCCGGTCAGCACCTGGAGGTTGTCGTAGCTCACGTGCAGGTCGCGCACCACCAGCAGCTTGGCTCGGCCCTCCGACCGCTCGCGCGCATCCTCGGCCCGGGCGAGCGATCCCACCCACACGTCGGCGATGTCACCCTGAATGGTCGCCCCTACGGTGGAGACGATGAGCCCGCCGATCACCAGTACCGGAACCATGACCAACATGCCCAACCGGGCCCCGAACCGGTCGGTCACCCACCCGATCAGCGGCAGCACCGCCAACCCGGGGATGGCCCAGTAGCTGGCGATGGCGAAGCCCACCGCGCGGGCCCGCGCCGGAATGGCCACCGACAGGCTGGCCAACAAACCGGGCAGGATGATGGCCAAGCACGACGTGAGCGCGATGTTCGCCAGGACGGTCAGCCACACCGTGGGCGCCAGGGCGAACGCCGCCGCAAACACCCCGGAGGTGAGCGCCACCACCCGCAGGAACTTGAACACCAGCGCCGGGTCGCGCAGGAACAACTTGGTGCCCATGGCCGCACCCACGGCCAGGCCGATGAACTGGAACGGTTCCACCGATGCGGCCAGGTAGCCACGCTGCAGCTCGCCCAGGTTGTAGGTCTGCTCGTAGAGGATGCCGGCCAGGCTGACGAAGCCGATGAGCGAGACCGACAGAAACGGAACCGAGTACCACAGCCTCCGCAGGGACGGGATTTCGTTGCACAGCCGGAACGCTTCCTCAAAGCTGGCCTGCGGTTCGGACAGGGCATTCAGTTCGTCGTCGCCGCCGGCCGCCTTTCGTTCCTGGCCGCCACGCACCGGCTCACGCAGCCGGAACGCCAACACCACAAAGACGGCGGTGGGAATGATGAACACGAAGAACGGGGTGCGCCAGCTGCCCGTGGCCGCCGCCAAGCCCCCGGCCAGCAGCGGACCGATGAACTGGCCCAGCACGTTGGCCCCCCGGTGCACCGAGAACACCGAGGGGCGCCGATCGACTGCGTAGTAGTCGGCCAGCAGCGAGTTGTGGGTGGGATCCACCACCGCCCGGCCCACGCCCGCACCCGATCGGGCAATCACCAGCATCAGCGCACCGTTGGCCAGCCCGGTGAACAGGGAGAACACACCCCAAGCCACCGCACCCGCAATGGCGATGGGCACCCGCGGATAGCGGTCGGCGGCCACCGCGATGGGGAGCTGCAACAGGAACGCCACCAGCAGGCTGAGCGCCACCAGCGCCAGGATTCCGGCGTTGGACATGCCCAGGTCGTCGCGGATGTTGGGGATGAGGATGCCGAACCCGGTGCGGTCCAGTTCGTCCACGGCGTTCAGGCCGAAGAGCACCACCAGGGCGCTGAGGGGCCCATCGCCCACCGCTCGGCGCAGGCCCTCGATGGGGTGGCGCAACGATGGCCACCACCGGCGGGGCTGGATGACCCCGCGCGCCGACTCGCCGAGCAGCGACGCCCAGCCGATGTCATCGCCTGGCGGAGCCTCAGCGGCACTCACCGCGGCACCTCCTCCGACGGGGTGGCGAGCGGCCGAGCCCCGTCGGCCCCGTTGCCGCCGGGACGGTCGCCTGGGTCGGGCCGCGTGTCGCCGGGCTCAACCTCCAGGACCTCCGGATCGCCCAGCTCCGACAGCGACGGCACCACAATGCCACGGCGCCGGGCCAGGCCGACCAGCAGCAGGTCGCGCAGCCGGACCAGCGCACCTCCGATGCCCTCGGGCATGGCCAGCAGCACCAGCAACGCACCCGCCGAGGTGGCAAAGAGGTTCCAGGGTGGGCTCAACAGCCAGCCCGAGCCCCGCAGCACCACCGCCCCGATCACCGCGCCCGGCAGGCTGGCCAGGCCGCCCACCACCACGCCGATGAACGTCGAGACGCTCTCCTCCGGAAGGAACAGGGCCTGCTTGAACGCCCCTTGGTGCAGCGTATACACGGCACCTGCTGCGCCGGCAATGGCCCCCGAGAGGGCAAAGGCGGCCAGCTTGGCCTGGGTTACTGCGACGCCGTAGGAGCGGGTGGCGTCCTCGTTCTCTCGGATGGCGATCAGCACCCGCCCGGACCGCGAACGGCGCAGGCCCTGCGCGGCCAGGAGCGAGACGGCCAGCAGCCCCAACGCCAGCAGGTAGAGCTGGACCGGCGTCTCCATGGGGATGCGGCCCAGCAGCGGCGGACGGGCGCCGGCGAAGCTGTCGGTGGGAATCCAATCGACGTAACCGTTGTCGAGCACCCCGAACGAGAACGCCAGGGCCAGCGCCAGGGTGGTGACGGCCAGGTACACGCCGCGGATGCGCAGGGCCGGCAGCCCCACCACCACCGCCGCCGCCGCCCCCGCCATGGCCCCCAGCGCGATGGCCAGCGTCGGTTCGAGGGTGTGGTCCTGGGTTGCCCAGGCAAAGGTTGCCCCGCCCATGCCGGCAAAGGCCATCTGTCCCAGGCTCAGCTGCCCCGCCCAGCCCGACAGAATCACCAGCGACACGCCGATGCTGGCCACAATCAGCACTGCGCCGAGCTTCAGCATCGCCCCGGTCGAGAGCACCAACGGCAGCACCATCAGCACCACGGTGCCCACCGCGGCGAGGCCGGAGCGAGCCGCCACGACCTCCCACCGACCCGCCAGCTCGGCGGGAACCGGCCGAACGTCGGAGGCCAGCTTCCACGACGAGGTGTCGTCCTTGGCGGCACGGGTGATGCCACGGCGCTGCAGCAAGAGGGCGCCGATGATGATGGCGGCCAGCAACGGCGCTACCAGCGCTCCATCGCCCGTCCGGAAACGCACCGCCAGCTCCAGGATGCCCAACACCACCGAGGACGAGACGATGACGCCCAGGTTGGTCATTCGTCCCAAGACCAGCGCCGCAATCGCTCGCAGCAGGAGGCCCAGGCTGGTGCCGTACCCCACCCCGAGGCCGCCCGTGCCCGCCGTCAGGAACAACGACGCAAACGCACCGACGGTTGCCATGGTCCAGATGAGGCTCTGCAACCGCTTCACCGGGATGCCCAGGGTGAGGGCCCTGACGCTGCGGTCGGCCGCAGCGCGCACCGCCAAGCCCACGCTCGTGCGGTTGAGGCCCAGCACCAGCCCCACGAGCATCAGGGGCACCACCACCACGGCCACGATGTCGGAACCGTCGAAGATCACCCCGCCGATCTCCACCGACGCCGCAAACGGCTCGGGGAGGGACCGCACCGACGGGCTGGCCCCCCAGGCCCGGGGCAGGATCAGCGCGCCGAAGCCCAGCAGCTGCGCCAGGCCGATGGTTGCGACGGTCAGCAAGACGCGCGGCGCCTCGAAGAAGCGGCGCACCACCAGGCCCTCCACGGCCACGCCCAGCACCAACGCCGTCAACAGGCCGGCCGCGCCGCACGCCCAGTAGTTCCACCCCCACTGGTCGGCCAGCAGCACCGCGAAGGTGGCCGGCACGATGCCCAGGTCGCCCGAGGCGAAGTTGACCACCCGGTTGGCCCGCCACACCAACGCCAGCCCCACGGCCGTCAACGACGTGACCAGCCCCGCCAGGGCCCCGGCGGCGAATGTGCCCAGCGGGACGGGCAGGAGGACCTGCTGCGCCAGCAGAATCAGCGCAGGCCCCGAGTACGGGGCAAGGGGCCGGGCCCATTCCCGTGCTCCGGCGATGCTCGAGGTGGGCGTGCGCGTGGTGGTCTCCAGCATCGTCACGGCTCGCTCACCCCCAACCCCCCGGTCGTCTGGCACCACCGAAACCCACCACAGAACGTCGGAACGGTACACGGCGCGGTAACACGGTCGAGTGTTCCTCGACACTCGACCGCGATCCTAGGCCCCGGTCGGCGGCTGGTTGCCCCGCAGCGTCAGGATCGGGGCGGCGCCCACTCCGGGGCTGGGGCGATGCCTAGGCGTGGGCTGACGGGCCGTCGGTGCGACCATCCGGATAGCGGGCAAAACGCTTGGGCTCGCTGCCATGGACCGGATCGTCGACTGCCCACGGCCAGCCACCGAACTCGGTCGACCGGTAGTCGGCAAACGCCTGCTGGATCTCCGCCCGGGAGTTCATGACAAATGGGCCGTAGCGGGCCACCGGCTCGGCGATCGGCCGGCCCTGCATCACCAACAACTCCACGCCTTCGGGCCCGCCCACCAGGGTCACCGGCCGATCGCTCTCGACCAATGCGCCATACCCGGCGGCGAGGGGCTCGCCGTCCACGGCCACGCGGTCGCCTTCGAAGACGTAGAGCATCCGCTGGGTGCCGGCTTGCGCGGCGGGCAACTCCCAGGAGGCCGTCCCGCTGAGGCGCACGTGCCAGATGGCCACATCGGTGTCCTTGGCGGCCCATGAGTCCGGTGGTGGCGGGGACGGCGCCCGGCCGCCCAACGAGCCGACCACCAGGGTCACCGAGGCCGTGGCGCCGCTGTCGTCGGTGTGTTCGATGGTGGGGATGTCGTCGTCCCAGTACATCGTGAACGCCGGATCGGCCGCCTTGTCGGCCGCCGGCAGGTTCAGCCAGATCTGAAACAGCTCGAGGGGGTTGGGCCCGTCCCGGTTCAACAACGGGAACATTTCCGAGTGGACGATGCCGTTGCCGGCCGTCACCCACTGCACGTCGCCGTGGCCGAAGCGCGCCGCGGCGCCCAGGGAGTCGGCATGGTCGATGAGCCCCTTGCGAACGTAGGTGATGGTCTCGAATCCCCGATGCGGGTGCTGGGGAAAGCCCGGGACCACCGAGCCGTGGTACATGTTCCAGCCATCCTTGTCGGCGAAGTCAGCGCCCAGCTCCCGCCCGTCGAGCGCCGCGTCCGGGCCCATCGTCTCGGCGCCGGCCGGATAGGAATCGCGATGGTGGGCCACAAAAAGGAACGGATCGATGGTTGGCCACTGGTTGCCCAGCGGGAAGCGCTCCCGGATCGCTGTTGCCTGGCCGGGAGTGGGTGTGTGGGTGGCGGCTGTGGCGCTCATGGCGGCTCCGTCGGACGAGAAGCGAACAGGTACTCCCGTAGGCAACCAATCCGAGCGCCGGGTTATTCGCGGCTGGTCGGTCAGCCGACGGATTCGAGCTCGCCGGACTCCCAGCGCGTCCTGGCCAGCGAGCGCTGCAACTTGCCGGAGGAGGTCTTGGGCACGGTGCCCTTCTGCACGAGCACCACCTCCCAGGGAGGCACGCCAATGTCGCGGATGACCGCCTCGGTCAGGTCGTTGCGCACGCTGTCGGCCTCGCCGTCGCCCAGCTCCGCAACGACCACGATGTGCTGGGCCCCGGCGCGACCCTCCACCCCGAAGGCGATGACGTTGCCCGGCCGCACACCCGGCACCGTCGAGGCGGAACGCTCGATGTCCTGGGGATAGATGTTGCGGCCACCCACGATGATGACGTCCTTGATGCGGCCGCAGATCACCAGCTCACCGTCGAGCAGGTAGGCCAGGTCGCCGGTGTGCAACCAACCTTCGGCCAGCAACTCGGCGGTGGCCTCGGGGTTCTTGTAGTAGCCGGGGGTCACCGAGGTGCCGCGGATGAGCAGCTCGCCCACCTGCCGGTCGTCCTTCGCGTCGTAGGTTCCGGGTTCGACCACCCGCAGCTCCAGGCCGGGCACCGCCGTGCCCAACAGGCTCAGCTCGCGGGTGGGTGTGTCAGGCTCGGACGCTGAGTCGACGGGCCTGGCCACGTGCTCGTGCTCGAGGGCAGCGGCATCCACCACGTCGGTGCGGAAACCCTGCCAGCGTTTGGGGAACGTTCCACCGATGCACACCTCTGCCATGCCGAAGGCCGGAAAGGCCACCTCGGGGCGCAGCCCGAACGGCGCAGCGGCGTCGAGGAACCGCCGGAACGTGGTGGGATCGATGGGCTCGGCGCCGTTCAGCATGATCTGCAGGGACGACAGGTCGAGGTCGGTGGCCCGGCGCAACGCACGGGCCGCCAATGCGTACGCAAAGTTCGGACCTGCGGTCATGGTGCCGCGACGGTCCGAGACCCATTGCATCCAGCGGGCCGGCCGGGCCAGGAAGTCCTGCGGCGCCGCCTGCACCAGGCTGGTGGACGTGGTCATGGGAATCGTGAGTAGCCCAACCAACCCCATGTCGTGGTAGAGCGGCAGCCACGACACGAACACCTCGTCGGGGATGAGGCCCCCGGCCTGGGTGCAGCCATCCAGGTTGGCGCAGATGGCCCGATGGGTCAGCATGACGCCCTTGGGCTCGGCGGTTGAGCCGGAGGTGAACTGCAACACCGCCAGCGCATCGGGATCGTCGGGCGGGCGCTGCCACCGGTCGGCGCTGAGCCTGGTGGCCTCGTCGCACAGCTCCTGGAGCACCACGAAGGGCGGATCGCCCTCGATTCGCTCCACGAACGGCGAGAACTGCTCGTCGATCAACACCAACCCGCAATCCGCTGCCCGGATTCGGCTGCGGGTGGCCTCCACGAACGCGTCGATGGACCCCAGGCGCATGGGCAACGGCAACATCACCAGCGTGGACCCGGTGAGCCAGGTGGCCTGGATGGCGGTGATGAGCGGGCGGGTGGTGGGGCCCAGGATGGCGACGTGAGCGCCCGGGCCGGCGCCCCGCGTGGCCAGCGCTGCCGCCAAGCTGCGCGCCTGGTCGTGGGTTTGGGCCCACGTGGTGGTGTCGTAGCCCTCCGGTGAGGCCACCGTGAGGGTGCCCTCACCTTCGGCGGCGCGCTCGATGCGGCTGATCAGGGTGTTCACCGACATGTGACCTCGGCCGAGACCTTGGCGTTACACCAAGGGCGGTTGCCGCAATGCGCCACTCCGCTGCTATCGTAACTCGCTCCCCAACCCGGGGCTGTAGCTCAATTGGTAGAGCGCATCCATGGCATGGATGAGGTCGTCGGTTCGATTCCGATCAGCTCCACAACCCGCCCGGGCGTCACGCGTCCCAGTCCACACGGGGAACGTCGCCGTAGAGCCGTTCCAGCCGGTAGTAGCCGCGGTCCTCGGAGTGGAATACGTGCACCACCACGTCGCCGTAGTCGACCAGCACCCAACGAAGGGTGTCGCGGCCCTCCACTGCCCGTGGGGACCGGCCGGTGGCCTCACGGACGCCGCGCTCCACCTCGTCGGCAATGGCCTTCACCTGACGGTCGGTGCGGCCGCTGACCAGCACGAACGCATCGCAGATCACGAACACGCCGGACACATCGAGCACCTCGATGTCCTCGGCGTCCTTGGTGCTGGCTGACCGGGCGGCTTCGATGGCGAGCCGACGGACCGAGTCCTCAAGGCCGCTCACGCTGAGTCCTCAAGGCCACTCACGCCCGGTCCTCTCCCACCGTGACGATGGCACGGATCTCCTGTCCCGATTCGTCGCCGTCGATCAGCTCGGCATCAAGCGCCTGTGCCAACTCGGTCGCCTGCTCGCGCTCCAAGTCGCTGGCGTCCTGTGCCAGCTCGACCGTGGTGGAAGCCTGCCCCAACTCCTTGGCGTTGCCAACGACCTTCACCTCGGCGCCGGCCTCCACCACGTCGGAGGCGAACTTGAGCTCCAGCTGATCCACCGACGTGCCGTTCAGCAGCTTGACGCCGAGGCGCTGGCCGGGGAAGCCGGAAATGGGAAAGGGCACCACGGTGCCCAGCACCGCATCGATGGCATCGCTGTCGGGAGACGTAAACGACACGCCCGTGCCCTCCCCGCCGTCGTCCCTGCCCCCAATACGGCCTTCCTCCACCGGCAGCTGCATGACCGTGGAGTCGCCCGAGCCCACGGCCGTCAGCAGCTCCGCAGCGGCTTCAGCGCTGTCGCTGCCGTTCACCTCGAGGCCGCTTGCCGCCCGGGCCAGCAGGGCCTCATAGGCCAGCTGTTGGCGGTTCAGCCGGTTGTACTCGCTCTCCTCGGGGCCGAGGTAGTCGAGGTAGCCCAGCACCCCGTTGGCGTCCAGCGTGATCTCGCCCGCCTCGAACTGCGGCACCAGTGTGCCGCCGAAGTCGACCAGCAACCGTTCGGGGTTGGTCAACGCCAACTCGCCGCCCTCGAGCAGCGCGCCGATCTCGGACTCCTTCAGGATGATCTGGTCGGTCATGCCAAACCCAATGGCCGCCTCCAGCTCGGTCTGTACCTCATCGATGCCGTCCTCGGCGTCGATGAAGTTGGGGGTGCGGGCCTTGCCGTCGGAGCTCTCCAGCAACAGGCTCAGCGGAATGGTGATGAGGGTGCCACCCGTCTCGCCGGTGCCCTGGGCGACCACCACGATGGAGCGCATCGACCCCTCCTCGGTGGTCAGCGCCAGGAACGTCACCGGGGTTGGCTTCACCGCCGCTTCGTAGCCGGGCTCGCTCGGAGAGCGCTGCTGCGAACTGATCGTGGCGCCACCGGTCATGCGCAGCGAGGTTCGATATCCGGTGTAGGTCAACAGCCCCAGCAAGGCCACAAACGTGACCGTGAAGGCGAAGAAGCGCCTCGAGGAGCCAAACAGGCGATCCCGACGCGCCGCGGTCGACTTGGGCGTCTCCTTGGCCCGGTTGGCCTCGTCGGCCCGCTCGGGATCGGCGGCCCCGGCGGCAACGGGCCGTCGTGGCTCAGGGGCATCGGACGCCGGGGCATCGGACGCCGGGGCATCGGTCGCCGGGGCATCGGCGAACATGGACGCTGCCGCCGCAACCTCGTCACCCGCCGGCTCCAACGGGGTTTCCATGGCGGCGGCGAAGGGGTCGTCGTCGTCGAGCGGTGCAACAGCCGCCGGAGCCGGAGCCGGTGTGTTCACGGGTTCCGGGCCACCCTCGTCGGCCGCCACCTTGCGCGGGCTCCCCGGGCCGGCCGGGGTGGACTCCGCCTCGCCGTCGGGCGCGGGAACGTACGCCGTGGTCGGCGCCTCGGGCAGGGTTGGGTTCCCCTGCTGGGGCCCGGCGTCAACTGCCATCGGCGGTATCGTAGAGCGACCAGCCGCGGATGAGTGAAACGACTCCCGGAGGGCACAGCACCTCGAAGGGTGCCCCGGTGGCCACTCGCCGTCTGATATCGGTGGACGAGACGTCCAACTGGGGCACGCCGATGTGGCTCATGGCCACCGGCGGTTGCGACACCGCGCCCGGCCGATCCACCACCGCCAACTCGGCCAAATCCGACAGCTCCGCCGCCCGATGCCAGGTGTCAAGCCCAGCGGCAGCGTCTGCGCCGAGAATCAGCGTCGGCGCCACCTCAGGGTGCGTCTCAGCCAGCCTCAGGAGCGTGTCCACCGTGTAGGTCGGACCCTCGGCGGCGAACTCGATGGAGGACGCCGACACACCTGTCAGATCGGCGGCGGCGGCGGCGGCCATGGCCAGGCGCCGCGACGCCTCGGTGACCATCCGGTCGGACTTCTGCCACGGGCGATGGGCCACCACCAGCCACACCTCCTCCAGGTTGAGCATGGCCCGGGCCTCAACGGCCACCATCAAATGTCCGATGTGCGGGGGGTCGAAGGTGCCGCCCAACAGGCCAATCCGGTGCCGAGCCATCAGCTCCATGCTACGGGAGCCTTGAAGAAAAGCCCCCGCGAAGCTCACAGACTGGCGCCCAAGGCCGATGGGCACTCAACCCAGCGGCGGGTTCCCAGAAAGGCATGTGCACATGACCGACTCCGTTGGCCTGTATCTCTCCGAGATCGGCACCGTTCCCCTGCTCACGGCCGAGGAGGAACGGCAACTCTCGCGCCGCATCGAGGCCGGGCGCCACGCCGCAGCTGCGATCGATGCCGGCGACACCGACCCCGCCCTTCGCCGTTCGGTACGCGAGGCGGCCAAGGCCAAGGATCGCTTCATCCGCGCCAACCTGCGGCTGGTGGTCAGCATCGCCCGCCGTTATCCCCTGCCCCCGGGCATGGAGCTGTTGGACCTCATCCAAGAGGGCAACCTCGGCCTCGAGCACGCCGTGGACAAGTTCGACTGGCGCAAGGGCTTCAAGTTCTCCACCTACGCCACGTTCTGGATCCGCCAGTCGGTCGGGCGAGCGCTGGATCAGAAGGGCAGCCTGGTGCGCTTGCCCGGTGACCGCTCCGCCGGGCTGCGCGCCGCACTTCGCCAAAGCGGCGGCGACACGGACGCACTCGACGCCGAGAACGCCGAGCTCCACCGCCTGACGTCGGTCAGCTCGCTGGACAAGACGGTGGGTGACGACCAGTCGACCGAGCTGATCGACCTGTTGGCCGACGGCCGTCCGGGGCCCGCCGAGTTGACGGTCGCCAACGTCGAGCGCGAGCTGATCGACGACCTGCTTGGCTCGCTGGACGATCGGGCCCGGTTGGCGGTCGACCGCCGATTCGGCCTGATCGACGGCACCAAGCGTTCCTACCGCGAGGTGGGCGAGGAGCTGGGCGTGACCGCAGAGGCTGCACGCCGCCTCGTCAAGCGGGCATTGTCCAATGTGCGCGCAGTGGCCGACGAGCTACCCGCGTACGTCAGCTGAGCCGAGGGGAAACCTCACTCACCAGGAGGTGCCCATTGGCCCATTGGCCATCGAGCGCACCGGCCGATGGAATCCTTATGTCCGGTCCTACGCTGCCACTCCTCCCGCGACTTCGGCGTCAAGGGAGCGATCGGTCCGACCGAGGCGCCTCGCTGATCGAGGGGGCCATCATCGCCCCAGTGTTCTTTGCCTGCCTGTTCATGCTGATCGAGGGCTCGTTCATGCTTCGGGTGGACCTCACGGCCAACCACGCGGTCCGGGAGGCCGCCCGAGTCGAGTCGGTGCAGGGCAACAAGTCGCTCACCGACCAGGAGGCGCTGGCCAAGCTGAAGGCCAGCCTGGTCTCGTTGGACACCACCAAGATCAAGCGCATTGTCGTCTGGAAGGCATCGGGGCCCGGCGACAAGGTGCCCACCGCCTGCAAGACCGCATCCCAGACCAACCTCTGCAACTCCTTTGCCAACGCCGACGCGTTGAAGGTGACCGCCGGGTGCACCAGCACCGCCGGCGACCGGTTCTGGTGCCCGGCCAACAGAAAGGTGGCGCTCAGCGCCGCCCGGGGCGGCCCCCCCGACTATGTCGGCGTCTGGGTGCGCTACGAGCATCACACCCTGACCGGCCTCTTCGCCCGGACGGTCACCGTCGAGGCTGCAGCCATCGTTCGCATCGAGCCTCAGCAGCGATGAGGAGACCCGCCATGCCACGCCGCCGATCTCACCAGCGCCGCCCCGACCGGGGTGCCACCATGGTGGAGTTCGCGTTCATCCTGCCCGTCTTGGCGCTGTTCACCTTCGGCGTCTTGGAGGTGGGCATGATCATGCGATCGCAGGCGCAGACCGTCGCCGCCTCCCAGGCCGGGGCGCGCACTGCGTCGCACCTGGGCAAGGAACGCCTGGCCGACTATTCGGCGATCACCGGTGCGCTGGCTGCGCTCCCCCAGGATGACCAGATCCAGGCGATCGTGGTGTTCAAGCCTGACAGCACGGGCGCCATGCCCACCGCCTGCAAGACCAGCTCGCAGAACGGGACGTGCAACCGCTTCGATCGAACGTTCCTGGACTCGTTGGTGTCAGCCGAGAACGCCACGGCCGGCTCGGGCAGCGCCTTCTTCGGCGGCGTCACCTCGTGCACCGGCGCGGCGCCGGACCGCTATTGGTGCCCCACGACCCGCAAGACCAAGCAGGCCACGGGCCTGGATTCCGTCGGTGTGCGGGTGGAGTTCAAGCACCGCACCCTGACCAATCTCTTCGGCAAGACCCACGACATCGCCGAACAGTCGATATCTCGGATGGAGCCCGAGCAGATCACTCGGTAGCGCACCTCCACACTCGCGTGCTCGTCGCCCGGCAGCTGCCCGGGCGACGAGTCGCGTCTGGGCTGCATCGAGCCGGCCGGACGCCGGCACGGCGGCAGTGCCGAACGACCCATAAAGAATTTTTGCATCCTCCCGAACAACTTTATTGACGGAGTGCGGAACCTGCTCGTCCACCACAACGACGGGTCCCGTCACCCGCAAACCCAGCAGCACGAACCCCGTCACCACGGCGTTCACACCTAGACCCACTCTGCCGGACAACCGGCCGAGGGAGGTGGCCCATGAGCACCCAACCCACTGCCGAACCCAGGCGGCGACACAGCGACCGGTCAGGCGCCGTCGGTCGGCCCGGCACCCGCCGAAGCAACGACCGCGGCTACGTGATGGTCATCACGGCGCTGTTCGTCACCTCCATGCTGGCGGTGGCCGCGCTGGTCGTGGACCTGGGCGGCTTCTACGTGGAGGCGTCCAAGATCCAACGGGCCACCGACGCCGCCGCCCTCGGCGGCGTCGTCTGGCTGCCCAACGTGCCCAAGGCAACCGCCGAGGCCAAGAAGATCGCCGCCGAAAACGGCTACACCGACGGAGTCAACGCCACGGTCACCGTCAAGCGAGTGGGGCTCTACCAGCTCTCGGTCAGCATCAAGGCCGACGGCAAGCTGTACTTCGGCAAGTCGTTCACCAACGAGGTCAAGCTGGCTCGCTCGGGCGAGGCACAGTTCACCCTGCCCGTGCCACTGGGCAGCTCCACCAGCGCTGCCGGCATGGGCGACTACACGTTCCCCAACAACGTCGCCAAGCACAACATCTGGCTGTCCATCCACGCACCCTGTTCGGGACAGGAGAACGGCGACCTGCTGACCCCGTTCAGCATCGCCAACAACCGCAGGTGCCCGGGCGACCGCTACTTCCCAAGCTCGGGGATACCCAACCCCGACTACGACGAGAACGGCTACACCTTCGCCATCGAGGTGCGCTCCGGCGCCGGGCAGCTGCGTGTGCAGGGCTACGACGTCGGCGAGTGCACCAACAACGGCGGGCCACGACTGCAGTGGCAGCTCTACTCCGCCGACGACACCCCACTCGACAACTCCGACAACCCGCTGTTCGGCACCAACACCCCGGGCAACACCTCCGGCTGCGATGCCCTGACCACCATGTTCACCATCCCCGCTGGGGCCAAGACCGGGCGCTGGATCCTCCGCATCCGCAACAACCCCGGGTCCACCTACGGCTATGACCCCAATCGCTTCGGGCTGTGGGTGAAGCGCAGCAACGACACGGTGCCCTGCACGGTGAAGACCACGGCGACCTGCCCCAACGTGTTTGCGTTGGAGAACCTGCCCGTCTACGCGGAGGCGCCCAGCGCTGCCGCCACGTTCGACCTGGCGGAGATCACCTCCGAGCACGCCGAAAAGGCCATCGTGTTGCAGCTCTTCGACCCCGGCGAGGGCGCCCGATCCATCCAGGTGCTCGACCCCAACGGCAACCCCATGGCCTTCAACTACCAGACGGTCGACGGCGACTACGGCCCGGTGGCCGCCGACACCTGCAGCGGCACCAGCGGCACGGGCCCGTGCCTCAACACCAACCTGCAGGGGCCTGCGTTGTACCCATCGCTGGGCACCAGCTGGAAGTACAACGCCCGCAAGGTGATCCTGGAGATCCCCCTGCCGGCCAAGGCCACCATGGACGCCTACCCGGACGACTGGTTCCAGCTGCGCTACCGCTCCCTCAGCAGCGGCGTGACCGACCAGACCACCTGGTCGGCCTCCATCTCCGGCGACCCGGTGCACCTCATCGGCTGACCCGCCCCGAGCAACCGCACATCAGGAGCCCACGCAGCCCGACAACAGGAGACCAACCAGGCCGCACGAACCACCTCCCACCCCGTCAACAGGGGCCAACCGGGACGAGACCCTCCGGATGGCCCATCAAGTGACCTCCGCCCCCCTCCGACCCCAGTGGGTGACGGAAGGATTGGTTCATGGGTCTCGAATCAACAGCGAGTACAGCGCGCCGGCGCTCCGACCGGTCGGGCCCGGTCGGGCGCGGCCGGCGCGGGCGCGGGAACGACCGCGGGTACGTCATGGTCATCACGGCAATGTTCGTGACCTCGATGCTGGCCGTGGCCGCGCTGGCGGTGGACCTGGGCGGCTTCTACGTGGAGGCGTCCAGGATCCAGCGGGCCACCGATGCCTCCGCCCTCGGCGGCGTCGTGTGGCTGCCCAACGTGCCCAAGGCCACCGCCGAGGCCAAGAAGATCGCCGCCGAGAACGGCTACGTCGACGGGGAGAACGCCACGGTCACTGTCAAGCGAAAGGGGCTCTATGAGCTGTCGGTTGCCATCAAGGCCGACGGCAAGCTGTACTTCGGCAAGTCGTTCACCAACGACGTCAAGCTCGGCCGTTCCGCGGTGGGCAAGTTCACCCTGCCCGTGCCGCTGGGCAGCTCCACCAGCGCGGCGGGCATGGGGGACTACGCCTTCACCAACGGCGTTCGCCATCGAATCTGGCTCTCGATCCACGCGCCGTGCTCGGGCCAGGAGAACGGCGACCTGCTGACCCCTCACAGCATCGCCAACAGCCGCCGGTGCCCGGGGGACCGGCGGTTCCCGAACTCCGCCGTCCCCAACCCCGACCAGGACGAGAACGGCTACTCCTTTGCGGTCGAGGTTCGCCCCGGCGCCGGCCAACTCAAGGTCTACGGCTATGACGTGGGCGAGTGCACCTACCGTGGCGGCCCGCAGCTGGAATGGACCCTGTACGAGGCCGACGACACACCCCTCGACAACTCCGACAACCCGGTTCATGCCACCAACACCCCAGGCAGGACCGAGGGCTGCGATGAGCTCACCCAGATGTTCACCATCCCGGCGGGCGCAAAGACCGGCCGCTGGGTCATGCGCATCCGCAACAAGCCCGGCTCGGACTACGGCTACGACCCCAACCGCTTCGGCATCTGGGTGAAGCGCAGCGGCGACACGGTGCCGTGCACCGTGAAGACCACGGCCACCTGCCCCAACGTGTTCGCACTCGAGCACCTGCCGGTGTACGCCAACTCACCCAGCGCCACGGCCACCTTCGACCTGGCCGAGATCAACTCCGATCACGCCGAGAAGGCCATCATCCTGCAGCTCTTCGACCCCGGTGAGGGCGCCCGATCCATCCAGGTGCTCGACCCCAACGGCGATCCCATGGAATTCAACTACCAGACCGCCGATGGCGACTACGGCCCCGACCCGGCGGACACGTGCAGCGGATCGAGCGGCACGGGCCCGTGTCTCAACACCAACCGGCAGGGTCCGGCGCTGTACTCGGCGCTCGGGTACAGCTGGCGATACAACGCCCGCAAGGTGATCCTGGAGATCCCGCTGCCCGACAAGGCCACCATGGATGCCTACCCCACCGACTGGTTCCAGCTGCGCTACCGCTCCCTCAGCAGCGGCGTGACCGACCAGACCACCTGGTCGGCCTCCATCTCCGGTGACCCGGTGCACCTCATCGGTTAGGCGTCGAGGCAAACGGCTACCGGTCGCCCGTCGGCGATCGGTAGCTTGGGTGTTCCCCATTCCCCCAGGGCAGCGCCCCAAGGAGCACCGTGACGGCCCCCACTGCAACCGGCGACGCCGGTACCGACGCGACCTGGTCCCCCTCGGCGTGGCGCGATCGGCCCGCCGCCCAGCAACCCGAGTGGCACGACCCGGCGGCGCTCGCAGAGGTCACCCGGGCGCTGGAGGCGTCGCCGCCGCTGGTGATCCCCGGGGAGACCCGCCGCCTGGCCGCCTCCTTGGCGGACGTCGCCAATGGCCGAGCGTTCCTATTGCAGGCCGGCGACTGCGCCGAGAGCTTTGATTCGGCCACCCCGGAGAGCATCGAACGCCGGTTGCGGGTCATCCTGCAGATGGCCATCGTGCTCACTCACTCGGCGGGCGTGCCGGTGGTCAAGTTGGGCCGCATCGCCGGGCAGTACGCCAAGCCCCGCTCGTCCAACCTGGAGACCATCGACGACGTCAGCCTTCCCAGCTTCCGCGGCCACATCGTCAACCTGCCCGAGTTCGAACCCGCCTCGCGCACGGCGGATCCCCGCCGCATCCTGGAGGCCTACCGGCACTCGGCCACCACCCTGAACCTGCTGCGGGCCATGACCCAGGGCGGGTACGCCGACCTGGCCAAGGTGCATCAGTGGAACGAGGCCTTCGTGGCCGACACCAACGTCGGGAGGCGTTACGAAACGCTGGCCGGCGAGATCGATCGTGCGCTGCGGTTCATGGAGGCGTGCGGGCTGGACACCGACGACGTTCCCCAGCTGCATGAGGCCACGCTCTTCGCCAGCCACGAGGGCCTGATCCTGGACTATGAGGAGGCGCTGACCCGCCTCGACCCCGACACGGGCGAGTACTACGACACGGCCGCACACTCGGTGTGGATCGGTGAGCGAACCCGCGACCTCGACGGCGCCCACGTGAGGTTCTTCTCCGGCATCGCCAACCCGATCGGCACCAAGGTGGGCCCAACCGCCACGCCCGATGAGGTCGTGGCGCTGTGCGAGGCGCTCGACCCGCAACGCACCCCAGGGCGCCTCACCCTGATCGCCCGCATGGGGGCCGACAAGGTGGCGGACCGCCTGGGACCGCTGGTGGAGGCCGTGCACGCCTCGGGCCATCCCGTGATCTGGGCCACCGACCCCATGCACGGCAACACCTTCACCGCGCCCTCCGGGCGCAAGACCCGGCACTTCGATGCCGTCGAGGCCGAGATCAAGGGGTTCTTCGACGTGCACCGTCAGCTGGGCACCTGGCCCGGCGGCATCCACGTCGAGCTGACGGGTGACAACGTCACCGAGTGCCTGGGCGGCTCCGACGACCTGTCCGACGAGCACCTGGGCCTGCGCTACGAAACGATGTGCGACCCGCGGCTCAACGCCCGCCAGAGCGTCGACCTGGCCTTTCGGGTGGCCGAGCTGCTGCGGCCCCAGCACTGAACCTCCCCCCTTTTGACGTTCGCCGACCCCAGGGGTGAGGATGTGGTCGTGGCGGACACGGCCGACGAGATTTCGACCAGGGCCCACCTGCCCTCGTCCTTCGACCTGGGGGTGGACGGGTCGGACATTCCCACCCGCACGCTGGTGTTCGGCCTGACCGACCGCCATGGCGCCATCGGGCTGGGCGATCTGCTCTCGGTGGCTCAGGCCTGCAACCTCTCGGAGGACCAGGTGCGCAGCTGCCTGCGTCGTCTGGTGGCTGAGGGCCTCTACGAGCGCCGGGGCGAGGGGCGGGAGGCGACCTACCACACCACCGACGCCGGCGATCTGGTGCAGCGGGCGGTGCTGTCGCGCCACCTGCTTGCCTACGCCCAAGATGCGGCCGGGCGCGGCTGGGATCGTCGATGGCACCTCGTGGGCTTTGCGGTGCCCGAGCGCCGTCGTGCGGCTCGAGACGGCCTGCGCGATCACCTCCGCACCCTCGGCGGCGCGCTCATCCACCCCGGTTTGTACGTGTCACCGCACCCCTGGGAGGACCAGGTGGCCGAGGGCGCCGCCCAGCTGGGTGTGGCCGAGCACCTCACCATGGCCAGCACCGACGACCTGTCGGCCTGGGGCATCACCGACCCTCGCCGGCTGGCGGCCGAGCTGTGGCCGCTGGACGAATTGGCCCGCCGCTACGAGGAGTTCATCGCCGACTATCGGGACGTGCCGCAGTGGCTGGAGGCCCAGCTGGCCGACCACCACCGCCTGCCCGAGGCCGACTGGCTGCCCGGGGTGCTGGCCTTTGCCCACCGCTTCAGCGAGTGCAATGCCGCCGACCCGCTGCTGCCCCCCGAGCTGTTGCCCCGGCCCTGGCCGGGGCGCGAGGCGCGGGAGCTGGTGGCACGATGCCGCCGCCTCGGCACCATGGTGCGGGAGGAGCGAACCAGCCCGACGTTGTTCTGGGTGTTCGACGAGGCCATCGCCCACCTGCCCTAGGGAGCCCCTAGGGCGACGCGCTCGGCCCGAGAACTACGTGGCGGAACCTTCGGCCCGCTGGCGGCGCTTGGCGCCCAGCACCAGGGCGCTGCCCAGCAGCACCACGGCTGCGGCGATGATGGCGATCGTTCCGGCCGACGTACCCGTGCGGCCCAGCGCACCGGTGGGGCTCTGCGCGGCCCCGGCGACGGCGGGGGTAGCCGCTGCGGTGGAACCGCCGGTGGTGGCCCCGCCGGTGGTGTTACCGGTCGTGCTGCTGCCGTCGTCTTCGCAGGCGATGCCGTCAGGCTCGCCAGGGCCGGTCCCGTCCAAGTCGATGCTGTAGCGAGGATCGCCTCTGGGGATGTTCGTTTCTCCACGAGGGATGTAGTAGTTCTCGCAGGTTCGGGTGTCAGTTGTATCGCCCACCTCGAGGCTGATGTCCTTGGCCAACGGGTTGCCGTCGGCGCCCTTGCCGTAGGCCACCACCTGGTGCACGCCGGCCTCGATGCTGTCGGGAAGCGTGCCGCCGCCCTCGAAGTTGCCCTCGGCGTCGGCGACCGCGCCGGCGAGCCGGATGGGTGTGGAGCACAGGTAGAGGTTGATCGGGGTGTCGGGGGCGAAGCCGCCGCCACCGACCACGAAGTCAGACCCCGGGGAGAGGTCCCCCGAGATGAGGGTCAGCCCGCCGGCTGCGGGCAGGCACTCTTCCAGCACCAGCTCGTCGCCGCTGGGCGGTTCGCCCGTGTCGCCGGTGGTGTCACCACCGCCCGTGGTGCCGGAGTCGCCGGTGTCGCCGGTGGTACCGGTGTCGCCCGTGGTGCCGGTGCCGCCGCCGTCGTACTCCTGAGCGCCAACCGAGCCAGCCAGCGACAACCCGCCGACAGCCATGACCGCCACCACGGTCAGCTGCAGCCAGCGAACCGAGTTGCGTGTTGCGGATGACTTCGAACGCTTCATGGGTGCTCCCGAGGTAGCCGTCAGCTGGCCCACCACAGGCGCAGCATTGACGTCCGTCACAGTGTAGCCACTCTGAACGCCCGAGCAACCACTAATGCTCGGGGCTGACAACCTCACTCGGTGTCTCTGGCGGGCTCCGGAGTCTGAACGGCATCGCAATCCGGCCCCCCGCACTGGCGCAGGTCGGTCACCAGGCTTCGCAGGCCGGCAACCACCTCGGCCCGGTCCGGATCCAGGACGAGGTTGCGCAGCTGCTCCGGGTCGTCGTGCAGGTCGTACAGCTCGGTGCCCTGTAGGCCGCCGCCGGTGTATTCGATGTAGCTGTAGCGGTTGGTGCGCACGCCCTGGTACTGAGGGCGGAACGGTGCCGGGGGCTGGAAGCCCTCCAGGAGGATCGGCCGGTCCCACGAGGCCGCCGGATTCGCCATCAGCGGCACCAGGCTGCGCCCGTCCATCTGCCGAAGCGCCTTGGCGCCGGCGACGTCGAGGAACGTAGGCGCCAGATCGATGTTGGCCACCACCGAATCAACCGTCACGCCTTGCGCCACGCCGGGGCCCCGCATCAGGAGCGGCACGGCCAGGCTCTCCTCCCAGGGGTAGTACTTCCCCTGGTACTCCCGGTGCTCGCCGTGGAAGTAGCCGTTGTCGGAGGTGAAGACCACCAGGGTGTCGTCGGCAACGCCCAACTCGTCCAGCTGGGTGAGGAGTCGGTCCACCCCCTCGTCCACCGCCAGGAGCGACTCCAGCTCGGCCCGGTAGTTCCGCTCGATCCCGCTGCGTCGCGCCTCGTCGAGCTCCGGTCGCCACTGGGGAACCACCTGGCCCTCGGTGGCGGCGTCGTAGTTGGCCTTGTCGGGCAGCGGCTCGTCCTTGAACGCCCCCAGGTGCCGGGGGGCCGGCACCGGGGACTCGATATCGAAGGCGGTGTTCGCCTGCTCGATGTCCTCGCGCACGATTCCCGGGTTCTTCTGGTATTCCGCCAACGTGTAGCCGAACTCGGCGTGGGGCGCCAGGTAGCTGACGTTGACGAGCCACGGCTTATTGCTGGCCTGCCCCTGTGCCATCTGCTCCAGCGCAAGGTCGGTGACCACGTCGGTTTGATAGGGCCCGCGCTCCTGTTCGGTGCCCGCCGGGTAGGTGTCGATGACGCCGTTGTCGTTCACCGAGAACCCGAAGTACTGGCCGGTGGACGGGTCCACCATGCCCCGGAAGTCGTCCCACCCCGCGGGCACCTCGGTGGGGTTCTTCACGCCGTACCCGTTGAGGTACTTGCCCACGTGGGCGGTGTGATAGCCGGCCTGCTGGAGCGCCGCCGGGAAGGCCGTCTCCCAGTCCTGAAACCGGGTGAACCCGCCCGTGGGCAGCGCGTTCCACAGCACCCCGTGGTTGTGCGCATACTGGCCCGAGTAGAAGGTGGCTCGGCTGGGGCAGCACAGCGGGTAGCTGGTCACGCTGTTGGTGAACGTGGTTCCTTCGCCACCGATGCGGGCGTTGATGCGCTGCAACACCCTCATGGCCTCAACCGTCTGGTCGTCGGTCATGATCATCAGGACGTTGGGCTGCTCCACCGCAGGGGGGACGACCACGCCGTCGGGCACGGGGGGTGCGGTGGTGGTGGTGCCCGACGACTCGTCGTCGGCGCGGTTCGGGGCATCACTCCGGGTGGTGGGGGCCGCCTCCACGTCGGTTCGCGCCTCGGCACCGGGCGGCCCCGGGGTGATCACCGGGACGCTGCTGTCGGTGCCGCAGGCCACGACCAGGCCGAGGGTGACCAACAGGCTCAGTGCGGCGACGGCGCCACGCGCCGAAGGCGCCCGGCTGCCGATGGGGGTGAGGGTCATGAGGGCCGCGACTCTACGCCGACGGCACGCAGTTGGTTGCGCGCCGAGGGTGCCGCCAGGAGCGAGCGGCGCTCAGCCCTGCCTGCGGCGACGTGCGCCCAGCACCAGTGCCGAGCCCAGCAGCACGACGGCGGCCGCGATGGTGGCGACCGTGCCGGCCGACGTACCCGTGTTGCCGAGCGCTCCGGTGGCAGGTGCCTGCGCCGTGCCGCCTACAGCGGCCGTCTCGCCCGTGGTCGCCGCCGTGACCGGGGTCACGGCGATGGCTGCGGTCGTGGCGGGCGCCGTGTCATCCGGGCTGCTGGGAGGCGCCGTGGTGGTGGTGGCGGACTCCTCGCCGAACTCGAGGCCCAAGGTCAGCGGGTTGCCGTCGCTGTCCAGGCCGTAAGCGATGATGTAGTGAACGCCGGCTTCCAGGTTGGTGGGGATGGTGCCGCCACCCTCGACCCTGCCGTCAGCATCGGCCACCGCCGTGCCGATGAGCACCGGCGTGGAGCACACGTACAGGTTGAGGTCGGCGTCGGGGGCGAAGCCTTCACCCGACACGACGATGTCGCCTCCGGGCGCCAACTCGCCCGACACGAGGGCCAGCCCGGCGGCGTTCTCGGGGCACTCCTCCAGCTGGCGCCCGCCGGTGCCGCGATGGTGGTGGTCGGCTCGCCGGTGGTGCCGCCGTCGTACCCGCCGTCCTGGGCGCCCACAGCGGGCGCGAAAATCAGTGCGCTGAGCGCCAAGGCTGCCGCAGCGCCCCATGATGCGAAGCGGTGGCTGCTGCGGCGATTGTTCGAGTGACGGTGCATCGTTCCCCTAGGTCCCGGGCGGTGGCCCAAACGGGCCGGATCCAACGGCCCTGAGTGTATGGAGTGCCGGTTCAAACCTCAAGCTTCATCGGCGGCCCGATCGCGCGCTCCGCGAACTCGGCGCCACGAGAGGAGGGCCCCGGCCAGCAATGCGAGCTGGGTGAGCAGGGTCAGCACCGAAGGTGGATACCAGGCCCAGCGGCGACCACCGGGGATCACCAGGCGGCCACCCGGCCCTCGCGGCGCCGCGGCGCCCCCCACGCGCCAGCCGTCGGCGGAAGCGTCCACCACCACCCCGTCGGCGGGGTCGGCGTCGGCCGCCTGGTTCCGTCGCCACAGGCCGGGGAGCACCTGGGAGGCCGCTGTGGGGTCGGTGCCGCCGGTCACCCGGTACAGCGACACGGCCGGATCCTCCACCACCGGCTCCAGGCCCCGCTGGTCGGCCAACGACGGATACAGGTTGCCCTGCGCCATCGCCGGAACCACCAGCCAGCGCACCCCGGCCGCCCGCAGCGCCGGTGCCAGTTGGCCCCGCTGGCCACGCCGGTAGTCGTCCAGCGCCGGACCCACCGTGTCCATGCGTGGGTCCGATTCCCGGGCCGGTCCCTTGCGGGCGTCGCTGGAGATCACCGTGTCGACGCCGAGGAAGTCCGGCCAGGGGTTGTAGCTGCGTCGCACGTCGCCCACCGCGTAGAAGCCGTAGCTCCATGGCGGCGCCGTGGCTGCGGTCCCGGGTTGCGAGCGCACGGCGTTGCGAACCTCCTCCCAGGCCTGGGGGAGCTCCACCCCGCGCAATTGCCCCGCCATCCCGCCCACCTGGGGGGCCATCAGCACCAGCGCCAGCGCCAGCGGGGCCACGGCCCCCAGCGGCGCCAGGGCCACCCGCCGGCGGCCCAACTCGGCGCCGCCCCAGGCGAGCGCCGGCACCAGCACCAGCCAGGCAACGAGGAACAACCGATGGGGTTCGCGGGCCAGGTTGACGGGCTGGTACTCCGACGCCTGCGCCCAGAGGCGAGCAGTGACGTCGAACAGGCCGGTCATGGGCACCGCCAGGCCGATCAGCAGCGCCACCACGGCGGCCCAACCCGTGGCAACCGCCGACAGCGCCGTATCGGCCACCGCATTACCGGCAACCGCGGTATCGGCCGCCGCGGTATTCCCCCCTGGGACATCGGCGGACCCTGGGGCAACGGTTTGCGCTGAGGCATCGGCACCGGTTCGCCCGACCGACCACCAGCCGAACCCGGCCAGAACTACCACCAGCGCGCCCAGGCCGGCGCCGAGGCCGGTCGGCAGCGGCACGGCTCCGGCCTCGGTCTGGAAGTAGCCCTCGCCGATCAGCAACCGAAGCGGGGCGGTCACCCCGCCGAGGGCCACCCGGAAGCCGCCACCACCGGGTTGGTCGAAGCCCACGGCAAGCGCAACCGCCGTGCCGGGAACCAGCCACAGCGCCTGGGCGGCTATGACGGCGGCGAGTCCCGCCACCTGACGGCGCCAGGGCGACCGGTGACGACCCGCCACCGCCACCACCGGCACCAAGGCCAGGGCGATCGTGCCCGCCAGGTACCCACCCGCCGCCAACAGCAGTGCCCACAGGAAGGCCCGGGCGGGCGACCGGGCCGCTCCCACCAGCGCAGGCAGGGCCCAGGGCACCACGGCCGCCGCCCACAACAACCCGAGGTGACCGACGGCCAGGCGGCCCATCAGAAACGGCCCGAAGGCATAGAGCATCCCGGCGCCCACGCTGGCCAGCACCCCCAACGGGGCCAGGCGGCGGGCCATGCCGGCGGTGGCGGCCGCCAGCAGGAGCACCACCAGCAGCTTCATCACCCAGGCCGACCCGTCCCAGGGGGCGGCCAGAGCGCCCAGGATGGTGAAGGGACCGCGTCGGGGGATGTCCGGGCCCACGCCCAGCAGCACGGTCGGCACCGGAACGTGGGGCAGAACCGACTGGTCCAGGTTGATCCATGCCCGCCCGTTCAGGCCCGGACCGATGACCGCCAGGGCACCCACGGCACCGGCCACCCACGGGGACCATCGCTCGACCGGGGGCGCCTCCACGGGCACGACCGTACCGGGCACTCCGGTGACTGCTCCCCGCCCCGCCTCCTTCCACCCGAGCGGGCTTCGCTAGGTTCCCAGCCGGTGACTGCCCAGATCGACGAGACGAACCGAGCCGAGCCGACCGGCCTGCTCACGTTGGCGCGCCGGTTTCTCTCCGAACGCGACGACCCCGAGCCGTTCTACAACGACCTGGCCGAGCGCGCCCTGGGTCGGTTTCCCGTGCCGGTCGAGGGGCGACGGATCGCCGACATCGCGTGTGGCACCGGCCAGTTCACCGCCGCCCTGGAGCGGCACGGTGCTCGCTGCGTGGCCGTCGACCTGGACCGTGCCGACATCGGCGCGGCCGGCGCACGCGGGCTGGCCGCCGCCTGGGCCGATGCCCGGCGGCTTCCGTTGGCCGACGCCTCCGTGGACGGTGTGGTGTGCTCCAACCTGCTGGAGCACACCCCCGACCCCGGCTCGGCGCTGGCCGAGATCGCCCGGGTGTTGACGCCCGGCGGGTGGGCCTGGGTCAGCTGGACCCTGTGGTGGTCGCCATGGGGCGGCCACGCCATCGCCCCGTTCCACCTGTTGGGGCCCCGGGTTGGCGCCCGGGTGCGCCAGCGCCTGCTGGGCCCGCCCTCCGGCAAGAACCTGCCCTTCGAACGCCTGTGGCCCACGCACGCGGGGTCGGTCCTGCGTCTCGTCGGGCAGCTGGAGCAGCTGGACCTGGAGGATTGTTACCCCCGGTACTGGCCCTCCCAACGCTGGCTGATGCGGGTGCCGGTGCTCCGCGAGGTCGCGGCCTGGAATGCCGTGTTGGTCCTGCGCCGATCCGAGCCCACGGCAACCGCCTCGTGACCGGCGACCACGTCGCGGCCACCCCACCGCAGCGGCGCCTGGCCACCTGGCTTCGAGGGGTGCCGCTGCTGGTGTGGATCGGGTTGGGGACGTTCCTGCTCGCCCTATTGGCCGCCGCCCTCAGCTCACCCGGGCGCTACGTGGCCGATGCCCGCTTCGAGATCTACTGGGGCACCGGCCGCTACCTCCGCAGCCAGCTCTCGTTGTGGGACGGCGTGCGCAACCTGGGGCGACCAAACCCCTACTTCAGCCCCGTCATCGGCGCCGTCGTCGGCGCCCTGCGGCTGATCGGCCTGTCGCCCGCCTGGGCCGAGCGGGTCCTGCACGCCATGATGATCTCGCTCGGCGCCACAGGTGCTGCGGCGGTGATGGCCCGCCACCGACCCCACGACCGGCTGGCCGTGGTGATGGTGGCCCTCATCTACGGGTTCAACCCGGTCGTGGCCGAGTTTCTGGTGCCGTCGGGCATCTTCTTCCACTACGCCCTGGCACCGCTGCTGGTGCTGTGCGTGCGGGGAGCACTGACGGATCCACCCGAGGGCGATGCCACCTCTCCCTGGCGCTGGCCGGCCCGCACCGCACTCGTGGTGTTCGCCATGGGCGCCATCAACTCGGCCAGCCTCCTGTATGCATTCCTCCCGGCGGCGATCACCGCCGTCGCCATGGTGGCCGGCGAGCGGCGGGCCCGCCTGCGGGCGCTGTGGTCCTACGCTTGGCGGACCGCGCTGGCGTCGCTGGCCTGCGGGGCGGCCGCCCTGGTGGTGCTGGCGGTGAACGGCCCGGTCGTCGAGGCCAACCTCAGCGTCACCGAACTGCCTGAGACCGTGAGCGCCCACTCCAGCTGGGCCGAGTCGCTGCGCGGCCTGGGCTATTGGCTCACCTACTTTGGGGGCGGCGGCACCACCCAACCCCATCCGTCCCCGTTCGTGCTGAACTTCTGGGCGGCGGCCGCCAGCCTGCTGGTGCCGCTCGCTGCGCTGGTCGTGCTGATTCGAACGCGCTGGCGACCCGCCCGAACCTACGGATGGATGCTGCTGGTGGCGCTGGTGGCCATGGTGGGCCTCTATCCGGTGAGCGACGGCTACCCGCTGGGCGACGCGCTGTCGTGGATGTACGAAGCGTTCCCCACCTCGCGCTTCCTTCGCAACGGGTACAAGGCCGGTGCCGGTTGGGCCATGGCGGTCGCCATGCTGGTGGCGGTCGGCACGAGCGAGTTGGGAACCCACCTGACCAAACGTCGCGACCGCCGCGCCACGGGGCTGGGCCCCCGTCGCCTGCTGGGCGCAGCCGCCGCCGTGGGCGTGCTGGGGGCCGCAGTGCCCTTCTGGAACACCAACCTGTATCCGCCCGCGGAGACCACCGCCGGGTTGCCCGACTACTGGCGGGACGCCACCGCGTACTTGAACCGCCTTCCCGACGACGGCCGGGTGCTGATCCTCCCGGGGGCCAACCGCACGCGGTATCGCTGGGGATACATCGGTGACGACCTCTTCGACGCGCTCCTGTCCCAGCCCCACGTCGCCCGCTCCACCCTGCCCCAAGGCACACCCCAGGCGGCCGACCTGATCAACGCGATCGACCGCTACATCACCGGACCCGACTATTCGCCGGGCGTCATCGGGCCCATCCTCGCCCGGCTGGGTATTCGCTGGGTGGTCCTGCGCAACGACCTGGACTGGCAACAGATGGGTGCGCCCAGGCCGTCACAGTTCAACGGCCTGAGATCCGACCCCGACCTGAGCGTCGTGGCCTCCTTCGGCTCGCCCGGCGAGTTCACCACCGACCCCGACGCCACCGGCGCCCGGGACGCCCCGCCCGACGAGCTGGACCTGCCTCCGGTGCAGGTCTTCGAGGTGGCCGACTCCCCGGGCATGGTGCGGACCGACCCGAGGCCGCCGCTGTTGGTGGCGGGTTCGGGCGAGACCTGGCCCGGCCTGTCCCAGGCCGGGCTGCTGAACGACAGCGGCCCGGTGCGGTACCTGCCCACCCTGTCGGCTGCGACGACCCAGCAGCTCCTGGAAACGGGTTCCGGGTTGGTCATCAGCGACGGCAACCGCCGCCGGGTGCAGCGCGGCACGGCCGAGGCCAACTTCCTCTCCCCCACCCTGCCCGAGGGTGCCGACGGCAACGACCGCCCGGCCCGGCCGCTGTTCGACGGTGCCGGGCAACAGACCACCGCCGACTACGGGGACGCCACGGCCATCACGGCATCCGCGTACGGGGCGCCCAGCCAGATGTTCCCGCTGGCGTTTCGGCCCTCCAACGCCACCGACAACAATCCCCGCAGCGCGTGGGGCATCTCCGGCTTCGGCAGCCCCAAGGGCGAGTCCCTGACGATTGCGTTGGACGAGCCCACCAAGGTGGACCGGGTCTCGATCACCCAGGTTCGCAATCCGGCCGACACCCCAACCATCACCCGCATCTCGGTGACCGACGACCAGGGTCGCAGCATCGGCTACGACCTGGGGACCGCCACGAGCACCCTCAGCCTGCCGGGCCGAGCCGTGTCGTCGCTGACGTTCCGAATCGACCAGGTGAACGCCCAGAGCCCTGCGGCCGTCGGATTCACCGAGATCGCGCTGTTCGATACCAACAACGAGCGCCTGGACCTGGCCGAGCGATTGGAGCTGCCCGACGTTCCCGACGCCTCGAGCGCCGGGGAGCTCGCCCGCTACGCCTTCGAGCGGTCGCGTCTGGGCGCACCGCTGGTTGAGGAACCCGGCCTGGCCCGCTCCTTCACCACCGCAGGTGGCGCCCGCAACTACGACGTTCGGGTGTGGGGCCAGGTTGGCATCGACACGCCGGACGTGGTGCTGGACAACGTCAACAACCGTGAGGTCGGAGCCTTTGGCTCGTCCCGCTTCCAGGGCCGCCTGGCCGGCTCCGGGTCGGGGGCAGTCGACGCCCGCGGCGGCAAGCTGGGGCGCTCGTGGGAGGCGGCGCCGATCAGCGGCGAATCCCTCACGCTGCGCCTCCCGGAGCAGCGCATTGGCAGCCTGGCCCTCCTGACGCCGGGCAGCGAGGACGTCGAGTCGTCGAGCATCGAGACCGTGTTCGTGTCGGGGTTGCGAGACGACCAGACCGTGTTCTCCAACGTCAAGGCGTTCCTGAACCAACAGTGTGCACCGGAGGCGAGCGAGGCGGCCGAACGCTGCCTGGCGCGCACCGACATCGATCTGCCGGACGCCGACGTGGACCGCGTGGTCATTCGCGTGGGGGCCGTCTCGGCCATCGCCAACGCCGCCGGCCCGCTGCCGATTCGCATCACCGAGGTGGGGATCGACGGGCGCATCGGATTCGGCAAGGTCGGAGCACGGCGGGACGGAAACGAGTGCACCCCGATGCTCAGCGTGGACGGAACGGAGGTGGGCGTTCGCGTCACCGACAGCCAGGAGGAGCTGGCGGCCGATCAGCTGGAGTTGGCGACGTGCAACACCGTGGGCCTGCGCCCCGGTGAGCATCGGCTGGACACCACGCTGGGCGGCCAGGGCCTGATCAGCCGGGTGCTTCTCACCCCGACCGACACGCCCGCACCGACCGGCTCCCCGGCGGCCGAGGCGCGGTCGCGGGCCGCATCGCTCACCGAGCTGGGACGCACCGTGGTGGCGGCCGACCTGAGCCTGCCGGGGCCCACCCAGGTGATCATCGGACAGGCTGCGGGGGCCGGCTGGTCCGCCAGCTTCGACGGCGAGAGCTCGCAACGGTCCATCGCCCTGGATACCCTGGCGGGTTGGGAGGTGGAGGGCAGCCCATCGGAGATGGTGGCCGTCTACACGCCCCAGCGCACCTACACCGCCGCCCTCGCCATCACCATCCTGGCGGTTGCTGTGGCGGCCGTGGTGGCCGTCGGCCCGCGACGATGGCGTCGTCGGCCATGATCGGACGCTCGCCAGTGCGCCGCCGCTCGGTCGCGCCGCCCCCGGGGTCGCTGGGCGCCCTGGCCCGGGTGCTGCTGGTTGCGGTCGGCGGCTGGCTCATCGGGGGCTGGGTGGGGGCCGGCATCGGTGCGCTGGGGGCGGTGGTTGCCACCCTGTCGCCGTCGTTGGCGGGCGCCTACGTGTTGGCCGCCGCCGCACTCACCGCCGGGGCGACGTTGTTCGAAGCCCGATACGGAGGGCCGTTTGCCTCGGCCCGCTTCGTGCGGGAACGCACGCTGGCGGCCGACGCTGGTCGGCTCACCGGGGTGCTGCTCCTGGCATGGCTGGTCGCTTCCCGACCCGCCTGGCGCCGGCGCGCGAACCGAGACATCGACGAGGTCGACGGCTCTGAAACCGGCGAGGCGCGCGACGTGCCTCGGGGCGAGGGCGTCGCCGCCGGGTCCTCCCCCCTCACCAGCCTGCGTGCGTGGAGGTCGCTGCTCGGTGGGTCCGGCGAGGGGCGCCACCTGGTCTCGGGGTCGGCCTGGGTGATGTTGGGATTCCTGGCCCAGGCCCTGACGGGCGTGGCATTCTGGGTGTTGGCCGCCCGACGCTTCGATCAAGGCGATGTGGGCGTGGCCTCGGGGCTGTTCACGTCGCTGCAGTTCGTCAACTACGCCACTGCGCTGGGCCTGCAGGAGCTGCTCGGCCGCTTCCGACCCGAGCGAGATCGCGACCCGTTGTTGGGCTGGGCCACCCTGGCCACCATGGGCTCGTCGGTGGTGGGCACCGCTGCGTACCTGGCGGCGGTCGGTTGGGTCTCCGACTCCAACTCGGCCATCGACGCGCTCGGCGGCGCCGGCCCGTTGGCCCTCGCCGGCTTCGGCGCCGTGGCGGCGGCCAACGCCATCGCCGCGCTGGCCGACTCGCGCCTGATGTGGGCCCGGCGTTGGAGCTGGGTGTTCTGGCGCCTGGCGCTGGCCGGGGCGGTGCGGCTGCCCCTGGTGCTGCTGCCCACCCTGGGCAACGTGGGCGTGTGGCTGTTCTTCATCATGGCGACGCCCATTGCCGCCTCCGGGCTGATCGCCTTGGGAATGCTGCGGCGGGCCGGCAACCCGGCGCCCGCCCTGGCCCGACCCCAGGGCGGCTGGTCCACGCCCGTGCGCTACGCCGGGGTCAACTACCTGTCGCACCTGGCCATCCTCGCCCCCCAGTTCATCCTTCCCGTTGTGGTCTTCGTCAACGTGAGGTCGGTGACCTACGCCAACTTCTTCCTCGCCTGGTCCATCGCAGCGGTGGCCTTCATCCTGCCCGTCACCATCGGCCGGGTGTTTCTGGTGGAGGGCAGCCGCGACGCCGGCCTGCAGCCCGGAACCACCCGACGGGCCGCGACGTTGGCCGTCGGGTCGATGCTGGTGGCCACCGTGGGTGCCGGCGTCTTGGCCGTGCTGCTTCCCACCATCTACGGCGCCGACTACACCGAGGCGGGGCGGATCCTGCCCTGGCTGGTGGCCGGTGGTATTCCGTGGTCGCTCACCTCGGTGGCGCTGGCCCGGGCCCGCGTGCGCGGGGACTCCGCAGCCATCGTCGTGATGACCCTGTTCGCAGCCACCTGCGTGCTGGGCCTCGCCGTGGCATTGGTGCCCAGCCGCTCGTTGGACGGGGCCATCGCCGCCTGGGGCCTCGGCAATGCCGTGGCCTCCGTGGCAGCGGTGTTGCTGGTCACCCGCCGCGACGACCTGCCCGCCGCGGCCAGTGCCTCGTCGGTTGCGGCGCCTCAGTAGCCGTAGCGGCCGGCCACCGGGCCGGCGAGCAGCGAGGTCCAGCGACGCAGTGCCGGCGAGGCGCTTCGGGTCCACTCGTCGTCGTTGCGCAGCGTGACCGGGCCGGTGGCGAACCGGTTCGGGTTGCCCCAGGCGGCGTGGCCGCTCGGCACGCCGTCGGCGTTCGCCACGGTGCCCGGTCGGGCGACCGATGCCCGACCGAGGGCCACGTCCACGTCGACGTCCACCCCGGCGAATCCCCCGATGCGTTCCAGCGTGGACTCGGGCCGAGAGACCAGATCCTCGTAGCGCACCCGCAGATACCGCTCGCCGCCGCCCCACAAGGCGTCGGCCGCCAGGTTCGACACGTCGTAGTAGACGGCGGCGGAGATCGGGCCCCTGCGTTCCATGTCGTGCCCCGCACCGAACCCCAGCTCGGTGCGCCGCCGACCCCAGGAGTACGCAGTGGCCATGGGGTGGCGCACCAGATGCAGAAACCGGACGTCGAGCTGGGGTTGGGCGGCCAGGATGGAGCTGTAGTGCGGCTCCTTGGAGGAGTCGACGATCAGCTGCGCCCCGGTGTGTGCGGCCAGGTTCCGGTACATCGCCGCCAGCCGCTCCGGATAGGCGCCCAGCCGCCGGGCAAGGCGTGAGCCGAGCCCCGGGACCGCCATGAGCGGTAGGTAGCGGCTGTCGAAGCGCCGCCGCAGCGAGAACATCTCGTCGGCCACCTCGCGTACCCCCGAGGCGCTCGCCATGCGCTCACCGAAGGTGGCCTCCAGCACCGGGCCCCACACCGGACAGGCCGGGTGACGCTCACCGCACGCGCACCGCCCTCCCCCACGAAGCGCGAACCACAGCCAGGTCACCTCCCCGGCCGCGAACACCCCGGGCACGTTGCCCAGCATGCGATCCAGCACCGTGGAGCCGGTGCGTCCGGTGCCCCCCACGTAGAGGACGGGCACCGGCGAGCTCACGGCGCGTTCTCGGCCGGTTGCAGCGCGCCGGGCGTGGGGGCGCCTGCGCCTCCAGTCGGCTCCGGGGACGCCGGCGCCTCGGAGGTGGTGGTCTCCTCCTCGTCGCCCGGTGCCGCCGTCGTCGTGGGCTCGCCGTCCTCGCCACCCGCCTGATCGCCGGCCGGCGCGCCCAGCGCTCCCAGGGGCTCGCTGCTCAGCGGAACGGCCACCACATCGTCCACGACCGATGGGCCGTCCCCGCCGCCCCGGATCAGCACCCCAACCCGCGTGGCATCGGCCAACTCCGGCACCACCTGGCGACCGGTCTCGGCGCCGTTGACGTACACGATCACGTTCTGGCCCTCGGTTCGCACTCCCAACACCACGTCGCCATCGGGCGGGGCCGAGCCGACCTTGGTGGGCTCGGCACGCGTGCCGTCGACGGTGATGATCAGCTGCACGGTGCCGGACACCGGCGCAAAGCTGACGCCGATGAAGTTGTTGGGGCCGGAGAAGCGGGTGACCAGACCCGACCCCGGCGTCGGGTCGGTGAAGGTGGCCTGCACGTACTGATCGGGCACGCCCGGGTCGAGCAACGCCAGCGCCGAGCCGCCGGCCGGGCCGGTTGCCGGCTTCACCGAGACGGCGTTGTCCTTCACGGTCCACTCGCCCGACACCACCTGCCACGGTCTCCCGGTCTCGGAGACCTCGAGGGCGGAACCGTCGGCCCGGTTGAAGGCGTCCATGCCGGTGCCGCGCAGGCGACCCTCGGCTTCCGGCGGGGGTGTCAACAGCATGGCCCGGGTGAGCACCACCGCCGCCACCGCCGTGACCGCCACCAGGGCAACGGCACCACCCAGCAGCTGGTACAGCACCGTGCGGTCGCGTGGCTCGGTCGGGGCACCGTCCTGCTCGGGCGGGCTCCCTGCTGCGTCGTCTGGCTCTGCGGGCGCGTCGGCGTCCGCTTCGGCGTCCCCCCCGCCACGCTGCGTTTCCTCCCCCCCGCCGCTCATCAGTACGGCCACTCCCCCGACGGGTTTCCGATGAACTTGGTCAGCCTGCCGAGCTTCAGCGTGATCAACACCTTCACCAGCTGGCACCACGCGAAGTAGCCCAGCTGGGCCAGCTGGCGACCCAGGTTGGTCACCCGGCGCAGCGGGCCCAGTCGTTCCTTTCGATACTCGGCCATGGACTCGGATCGGCCGACGTAGCGAAACTCGCCGGAGGTGAACAACACAGCCGCCTGAGCCAGCGTCACGCCCACGGCGTTGAACGAGTCGTGAATCAGCATGGTGCCACCGGGGGTGACCCGCGCCCCCCAGGCCACGATGTCGTCGCGCGCCGGGCCGAACCGGTGCGCCCCGTCGATGTAGAGCAGGTCGATGGGGCCCTCAACCTCCTCCAGCGCGGCATCCGAGAACTGGCGCACGTGCGTCACCCGGTCGCTCACCCCGGCCGCAGCCAGGTTCGACTTGAAGATCTGGTGATCCCCCTCGGCCTCGTCCTCGTAGCCCTCGATCTCATTGGGCCCTCGATCGTTGCCGGCGTGGGGGTCGATGGCCACCACCTCGGTGCCGCTTGGGGCGGCGGCTGCCAACACGATGGTGCTGCGCCCCTGAAACGAGCCGATCTCCACGATGCGCTGACCCGGGTCCAAGACCCTGGCCGAACGCCACAGCAGCTTGGCCTGCCCGGGGGTCATCCAACCCTTGACGCCGGCCACGGCGTCGGTCACGTCCACGAAGCGACGGGGACGCGCAGGCGCGGGGGTGGGCAAGTCGTTGCTGGTCTCGGCGTCCTGGGCGGAGGCTGAGGTCATGGGGTTACCTCGATCTGCGGATTTGGGCTGCGGGTGGTTCGCACGGGGCCAGGCGCATAGTAGCGGTGGCCCTTACGGGGCAGAGGATGTCGAGTCGGCCGCCGCCGGGGCCTTCCCGGCTGTGGCAGCCGCTCGCCGGGCCTCGGCCCGCCGGCGCCGGCGACTTGGGCTCAGGTCCATCGCCGGGCGCTCCACGCCCCAGTAGCTCACGGTGGCAACCACCACCGAGGCAACGAACACGAACAACAACTGCCACCAGCGGTCGCGGGGCAGCCGATCCTCCAGCCCCATGCGGAAGAACAGCTTCACGAACCCGGGATGCCACAGGTACAGGCCATAGGAGATGGCGCCCAGCGCCGCGAAGGGCCACGACCGCATGACCCAGCGGATGGCGCCCTTGGATTGGTCGCCCAGCGCCAACGGCAACAACAACAGCCCGGCGCCCAGGCCGTGAGCGACATGGCGGGCCAACGACTGCCCCATCGTCGGGAAATAGATGAAGTAGTAGCGAAGCTGCACGGCGGCCCAGATCACTCCCGCCGCGGTGCCCCAGCAGAACCATGGCCGATCCGACATCCAGCGGATCCACCCGGGGAGCCCGTGCCCCCTGGCCTGGGCGGCGGCCATGGCCGAGAAGGCCATGCCGACGGCGAACCAGTCCAACATGGAGGGCATCCACACCAAGGCCGGGTGCGTCGTGTCGGCCGATGTGATGATGGCCACCTTCACGGCCAGCGACAGCACCACCTGGGCGGCCAGCGCCACCCAGATGCCCACCATGCGGTCCTGTACCGAGCTGCCGAAGGCCCTGGCGATGCGCCGATAGGCCATGGCGAGCAACGGCAGCACCAGGTAGAACGCCAACTCCACGCCCAAGGTCCAGGCCGCGAAGATGGCCCAGAATTCGCCGCCCTTCACGTAGATCTGTCCGAAGCCGAACAGCGCCACCCAGCCCAGCGTGCTGGTGGGCAGATCCACGTCGGGAAACACCGTGATGTAGAAGAACAGCGCCACCCAATAGAGCGGCACCAAACGCAGCAGGCGGCCCATGGCGTAGTTGCGCAGGTTGGGGAACGGCGCGTCGTCCAGCGTCGCCTCCACGAAGGGCCGGTACAGCAGGAAGCCCGACAACGCAAAGAAGGTTCCCACCGACATGTGACCGATGTGCTGGACGAGCTGGTCGCTGGCGCCCAGCGAGGTGTGGAAGACGCCCAGCGTGTGGGTGCACATGACGAGGAACGCCGACAGAAACCGCAGCCCATTGAGGCACGGGTAGAACGTGGGTTTCGCCGGCGCCGAGTTCGCAGCGGGCGCGGCGCCCTCGGGGCTCGCCGAGCCCTGACCGGCGTCGCCGGGAGTCGGCGACCGCTCCAGGGTTGACGTCATGGGCCCCCGGCCCCCAACTGCGTGGATGGCACAGCCGTGGTCGGGGAAGCCACCGTGGTGGCCGCGCCGGCCCCGGCGTCACCGCCCAGCTGGCCGCCATCGGCCGGGCCGGGCACGCTCACCTGGGGCGTGGCGCCACCGGGCGCTGCGGGCGCACCGCCGGTGGGGCCGCCCGACGGCGTGGAGGTCACGGCGCCATCGGGTGCGCCGGGGTCGACCGACTCGGGCTGCAGCTGGCGCACCGTCGGCTCGGCAAACAGCGCAAAGTCGTCGAAACGAGCTCCGCGCGCCTGGCGGTCGACGCCCACCAGCCCGGCGGACTGGTTGGCGTCCGCGAAGGTGTCGTCACGCACCCGGGTGGAGATGGAGCCGTCCACCCAGATGGAGAACCCGTCATCCTCGAAGCGGATGGTCACCAGCGTGGCGCCGAAGACGTTCATCGACTCCTTCTGCGTCGTTCCCACCAGCTCGGCCTCACCGTTCACCACCCGAAGGATCCGCAGCTGTTGGCGACCCTCCCTCGGATCGGCGACGACCGCCCAGAAGTCGTCCAGCGAGGCGATACGAAAGGCCACTCCGGCGTTCACCTGCGGGGAGGTCAACCGGGCCTGGACCGAGGAGATGGGGGTGGCCCAACCCATGGCGGCGAGGGCCGGCGTGTCCTCGTCGATGTCCTCGATCGAGGCCTGGCCGCCGTTGATCCCCCACAGCCCGCCGTAGATCGACCAGCGCGTGGGCTCGTAGAACGGGTTCATCGACTTCTTGGAATCGGGGCTGGAGTTCAGTTCGTCGCTTGCGATGCCGCGATCGAAGCTGTCCATGCGCACCGGGGTTTCCATGCCATCGATCACCTCGGGCGGCACCACGTAGGCCCCGATGAGGACCGCTGCGGCGCCCAACACCAGCGCCACCCCCACCACGGCCAGGAACTGGCGGTTCAGGAACGGCAGGCGACCCGACGCCACCACTTCGCGAGCCCGTTCCCCCAGCGTGGGCTGGACGGCCGGCGCGTCCTCGTCCGACTGCGACGCGTCGGTGCTCTCGTCCAGGCTCATTGGCTGTCGTGTCCCTCCGGGTGGCCGCCCGGCGTGATGCTACGCCGACTGGCCGCGTCTGCCAGAACGGCCTCGTAGTCGGCGATGGTGCGATCCCAGGTGAACGTTGCCGCCCGTTGCCGGGCGAGCCGGCTCAGGCGGGACCGCTCGGCTGCGTTGCCGGCCAGCTCGGCCAGCGCCCGACGCAGCGCCACCGGGCTGCGACGGGGCACCACCCGACCGCTGTCGCCCACCACGTCGCCCAGGCCGGGCAGGTCGGTGCTGACCGGCACCAGGCCGGCCGACATGCCCTCCAGGAGCACCATGCCAAACGCCTCCAGCTCGTTCACCGACGGCAACACGATCACGTCGTGGCTTCGATAGGCGGCCAGCAGCTCGTCGTGCCCGACGCGGCCGGCGAACCGTGCGTTGGTCAGCCCCAGCCGCCGAGCCTGATCTCGATACACCTGCTCGTCGAGGCCGCCACCCACCAGCGTCGCCTCCACGCCGGTCAGGCCGTCGAGGGCCTCCAGCAACACGGGAACCCCCTTGTAGGGGCGCATCTGCCCCACGAACAACACACGCAGCGGGCCATCGGGCGTCCGTTCGGGCGGCCGCGCCGGGGCCGGGTCGATCGGGTCGACCCCCCAGGGGATGACGTGTGCCCCCGGCACGCCCGCCTGGGCGAGCAGGTCGCGATACGCAGGCGAGGTGACCACCACCTCGTCGGCCACCCTGGCCAGGCGCTCCTGGGCCGCGTTCACACCAAGCTGGGCTCGATACAGCACCCCCCTGCCCCGCGCCGCCGACTCCACCATCACCTGAAAGTGGTGGGTGTAGACGATGCCGGGGCGCCGGCGGGCCAGCGCTGCCCGGGCCAGGAACAACTCCGAGCAGAACGGCGACGGGCCGTGCAGGCCCACCACGTCGAAGCCCTCGGTGAACCGGGCGAAGCGGGCAAAACGGCGGGAGATGAAGTGCACCCGGTACTCGCCGTGGGTCAGGCCACGATCGGCCAGCGCCGACACCGCCTCGACGTGGTGACCCCGCTCGGTCAGGCCCCGCCTGAGGCGATCCACCGACCTGGCCACGCCGGAGGTCACCGGGGGCAGCTGGGACGCCACCAGGAGCACCCGCATCGGGTCCACCACCTCAGGCCTCGGCTGGGTCGAGGGTCACCAGCCCCTCGGTGCGGGGCCGAGGGGGCTGGGGGCCCCATCCCACCCGCGTACTCCACCACAGGCCCACCAGGTGGCGCACCATGTTCCAACCCTCCACCAGGGTGCTCTTGGTTTGGCCGTCCTGGCGCATCTCGAAGCGATAGGGCACGTCGACGAGGACGTCCCACTCGCCCCGCACCAGGATCTCCACCAGCATCTTGTAGCCCTCGGGGGCCAGCGTGGCGTTGGCCAGCACCTCGGGGCGGATGGCGAACAGGCCGCCGCCCGGGTCTGAGGAGCGCCGCGTTTCCCGGAACATGAACTGCACCAACCAGCGCGACCCCACCGACGCCCAGTGGCGCCACCGGTACTGCAGGCCCTCTGCCGAGCCCCCGGCGGCGTAGCGGCTGCCCACCGTGACCTGAGCGGGGCCGTCCAGCAGCGGCGCCACCATCGACTCGGCGACCTCGGGAGGATGCTGCAGGTCGCCGTCCATGACGATGACCGCCCGGCCCGCTGCCCGGGCCATGCCCAGCGTGAGCGCCCCCGCCAGCCCGCCGTCCCGCAGCCCGGCCGGGCGATGGATCATGCGCACCGGTTCGCCGCGGCCCGCGGCGACACGGATGACGTCGGGGGTGTCGTCGTCGGAGTCGTCGACGAACAACACCTCGTAGGTGCGCCCCGTCTCGGCGAAGTGCGCGGCCAGCCGGGCCAGCAGGCGATCGACGTTGTCGCCCTCGTGCCGGGTGGGCACCAACACCGTGACGTCTGTGTCACTCCGGAGCCGTTCCTCCCCGGCCGCGCCGTCGGATGCCACTGAGTCGTTCACGCGAGGTGGTCGACGAAGTGCTCGAGCTGCCGCAGGTTGCGGCACTCGAAGGCGCCGTCGCAGTACACCGCATAGTCCGACACGATGGAGTCGCCGGTGTCCCAGTAGCTCTTGGGCTCCGGGTTCAGCCAGTACACGTGGCGGGCGCGATGGGCCATTTCCTTCACCACCCAGCTCTGGCTGGCGTGGTAGTTGTTGCGGGCGTCGCCCAGGATGATCACGGTGCTCTTGGGGCTGATCTCGCGACCCGCCCGCTCCCAGAAGGCCTCGAAGGCATGGCCGTAGTCGCTGTGGCCGTCGACCCAGACCACGTCGGCCTCGGTGTTCACCCGGTGGATGGCCTCGATGATGTCGTCGGTTCGCTCGAACATGTGGGTCACCTCGTCCACCCCGTCGATGAACACGAACGCACGCACGCGGCTGAACTGCCCGGCCAGCGCGTACACGAGGTGCAGCGTGAAGCGGGCAAAGGCCGCCACCGAGCCGGAGATGTCGGCCACCACGAAGATCTCCGGCTTGTGGGGCCGGGGCGGCCGGAACTGCGGGTCGGCGGGCACACCGCCGGTGCTGAGCGAGTGGCGCACCGTGGAGCGAAAATCGAGCGGCCCCCGACGACCTCGGCGGCGCTTGCGGGCCAGGCGCACCGCCAGCTTGCGGGTGAGCGGATGGATGGCCTGGCGCAGCAGCTTCAGCTCGTCGCGGCTGGCGTGCATGAAGTCGATGTCCTCGGGCAGCGGTTTGCGCAACGTGCGCGACATCGCCTCGACGCCCCGGTCGGCAACCAGGCCGCGTCGAATCTCGGCCTCGATCTCGGCCTTCAGCTGGTTGATGCGGTGCTCGTACTCGTCGGCCTCCAGCCGGGCATCCAGCGAGTTCTGCTCCTCCGGCGCGGCATCCCTCGCGGCCTCCAGCAGACGGTTCAACACCCCGTCCAGATCGAGTTGCCGCAGTGTGCGGTAGAGGTAGTAGGTGCCGCCCACCGGCCGGCCGGGCTCCATGCCCGCATAGCGACGCACCGCCTGTCGGGCCACCGCCCGCATCTGCCCGTCGTTGCCCTGCAGCAGCGATTGATAGAGGGCCTCGGCCAGCTCCTCGGGAGTCATGGCTTCGCCGCCGGCACCACCGGCGCCGGTGCCGCTGGCACCCTCGGGCAGCTCCAGGTCGTCCTCCAGTTCGGCCATGGCCTGGGCGGCGTCCTCGTCCAGCGCGTGCGCCGAGCCGCGGTGGCTGAAGTACACCTCGAAGACCGTCTCGAACACCCGCCAGTGGCTGTGGTTCTTCACCAGGGTTGCGGCGAGGGCGTACTTGAAGGCATCCCGATCCTCGAGGGGGATGTGGCGCACCGCCTCCATGGCGTCGAGGTTCTCGGTGAGGCTGACTGGCAACCCGGCCTCGCGCAGGTCGATGATGAAGCCACCCAGCAGGTCGAGGAACGGCTCCCCCGTCACGGCCAGCGCCCCGTCGGGCGATGCGTCGGTGGAGGCCGCCGGGGCGTCGGAGTTGGCGGTGTCGGGAGGCACCGCTCAGCCCAGCATGGACTTCGCGGCGGTTTGGCCGCCGTCCTTGACGAACTCGCGGGTGGCCTTGGCGATGTCGGAGTGGTACTTCAACAGGATGTTGGCCGTGTCCGTGGCCACCTGCTCGTCCACCTTCTCCACGCCCAGCAGCATGAGGGTGCGGGCCCAGTCCAGCGTCTCGGACACCGAGGGTGCCTTCTTCAGCTCCAGCTGCCGGATCGACCGCACGATGCGCGCCACCTGGTCGGCCAGCGCCTCGGTGATGCCCGGCACCTTGGTCAGCACGATCTCGCGTTCGCGATCCAGATCGGGATAGTCCACGTAGAGGTACAGGCAGCGGCGCTTCAGGGCCTCCGACAGCTCACGGGTGGCGTTGGAGGTGAGAAACACCAGCGGAATCTGGCGGGCGGTGATGGTGCCCAGCTCGGGGATGGACACCTGATAGTCGCTGAGCAACTCCAACAGCAGCGCCTCGGTCTCCACCTCCACCCGGTCCACCTCGTCGATCAGCAGCACCACCGGGTCCTCGGCCCGAATCGCCTCCAACAGGGGCCGGGTCAACAGGAAGTCCTCCGAGAAGATGTCCTCCTCCAGGTCCTCCCAGCCCTTGGCGCTGGCTTCGGCGCCGGGGGCATCACGCTCCACCCCGGCGGCCTGGATGCGCAGCAGCTGCTTCTTGTAGTTCCACTCGTAGAGGGCCTTGGCCTCGTCCAACCCCTCGTAGCACTGGAGGCGGATGAGGCGGCTGCCCGTGATCTGGGCCACCGACTTGGCCAGCTGGGTCTTGCCCGTGCCCGCCGGTCCCTCCACCAGAATGGGCTTGCCCAACCGGTCGGCCAGGTAGACGATGCCGCCGATGCCCTCGTCGGCCAGGTACTCCACGTCCTGCAGGCGGGTGCGGACATCGTCCACCGCCTCGAACCTGGGCTCGGTCTCGGGTAGTCCGTCGGTGCGCGCGCTGGCCTCAGTCATCGCAACTCACACTACCGATCGGCGCCTGAGGCGCTCCCAATCGTTTGGCGCCACGACCCGCAACCACCCGAGCTGACGGGCAAGCGAGACAGTGACGACGCTCGGCGATCGGCCGACCGAGCCCTGAGGGGCGATGTGCCGTGGAGCGTCGATACGCTCGCACGCGTGATCCACCGCCGGTCCGTTGGGACGATCTCGTGAGCGTTTCGTCTGCCGGCGAGGTGCTGGGCGCCGCAGTCGATCGGTTCTGTGCCGGCGTGACGGCTTCGCTGCTGGAGGTCACCCGGGCGGCGGACGGCGCAATCGGGGCATCCGCCGAGGATCTGGCCGGGGACGTGACCATCGAGGCCTACCGCATCGCCAGTGCGTTCATCGACAGCGACGGGCGCCACTCCGACGACGAGCTACTTCCCCTCATCGCCACCTTCGGCGGTCGACTCGACACCCAGCTGGGCGGCGCCACCCCGGCCACCATTCGCGAGGCCGGCCTCCTCAAAGGCGCCCGGCGCTGGCTGGACCAGCCCAGTGACCTGTTCGAGATCCTGCTGGGCGCCGACCGCGCCCACGGCACCGACCGGGCGCTGGGCTACTACCGGGCCGCCATGGAGATCGCCCACACCATCGTGGCTCTCGATGTCATCAGCACCGAAGGAGAGCTGGCCGCCATCGACGCATTCCGCACCATGTTGCTGGGCCGCATCGGGCCCGGCCGCGCCGGGTCGACGCCCTCGGACACCGGCAGCGGCACGGCGCCGCCGCCTGCCCCGGCTGCGGGTGGCGCACCGCGGGCGGCCGACACCGCAGCCGCCGAGGACTCGCCCGCCAGTCCCGAGCCGCTCCCCCCGCCGCGACCGCTGGAGGAGCTGATGGCCGAGCTGGACGCGCTCATCGGCCTGGCGGAGGTCAAGGCCGAGGTGCGCCGCCTCACCGACCTCATCCGGGTGGGCCAGCTGCGGGCAGAACACGACCTGCCCGTGAGCGAACGATCCAACCACCTGGTGTTCACCGGCAACCCGGGTACCGGCAAGACCACCGTCGCCCGGCTGCTGGCTCAGATCTACCGCACCCTCGGCGTCGTCGAGCGCGGTCATCTGGTCGAGGTGGACCGCTCCGCACTCGTGGCCGGCTTCGTCGGCCAGACCGCCCCGCTGGTGACCAAGCGCTTCGACGAGGCCGACGAGGGCATGTTGTTCATCGACGAGGCCTACTCCCTCATTCGGGGTTCGGAGAGCGACTTTGGCCGGGAGGCCGTCGACACGCTGGTGAAGCTGGTGGAGGACCGGCGCGACCGGGTGGTGGTCGTCGTGGCCGGCTATCCCGATGAGATGTCGGCGTTCCTGGACGTCAATCCTGGCCTTCGGTCGCGGTTTCCGCGCACCGTGTTCTTCCCCGACTATTCCACCGACGACCTGCTGGCCATCTTCGAGCTCCTGGCGGCGAAGAGCGGCTACGAGTTGGCCGATGACGCCCGCATCCGGCTGGCCGAGGTGCTGGACGCCGTGCCTCGCGAGGAGGGTTTCGGCAATGGCCGGCTGGCCCGCAACCTGTTGGAGGAGACCATGGCGGGCCACGCCAGCCGCGTGGTCGCCCTCGACTCCCCCACCCGCGACGACCTGGCGCTGCTCACCGCCGCCGACGTTCCCGACCAGCCCCCCGGCCACCGCTAGCAGCACGAGCCTCAGGTCGGCCGGCGCACGCCCGTCTCCGCCGGGCCGGCAAGCGCCAGCACCTCCTCGAACCCCTCAACCAGGCAGTCGGCGAGGCCCTCGGGGTCGGTGACCGCCCCGAGATCGGACGTGATGCCGATGCTGCACGTGCCGGCATAGGACATCAGGGTGAAGTTGGCACTTGCCCCAATGGTTGGGCCAAACGGGTACAGCGCCTCCAGCCGGGCGCCGCCCATGTAGACGGGCAACTCGAAGCCGGGCACATCGCTGGCCAGGAAGTCGATGTGCTTGAGCATCCCGCCCGTGACCGAACGTGGCAGCAGGTTGAGGGCGCCGGCAATGACGTTCGAGTACGGGATGGCGGGCTCACGTCGCCATCGGCGGCTGACGTCGTCGATGGCACGGATCCGCTCGCCAGGATCGGAGAGCCCCACGGGAATCAGCATCCGAGCCAGCGTGATGCGGTTGCCTCCATCGGGGTCATCGGGTTCCCGCAGCGACACGGGCATGGTCACCCGGAGCTGGTCGACCTGTTGGCCGTGTCGGCCGTGGTAGCGGGCCAGGCCCCCGGCGACGGCCGCCATGAAGGCGTCGTTGACCGTGCCGCCTGCCGACTTTCCGGCCAGGCGCAGTTGGGCGAACGGCACGTCGAGTGGCTGGTAGCGCCAGGCCAACCTTCGGTCGGTCATCAAGGGCGAGAGGGTGCTGGTGACGGGGCGCACCATGTTGCCCACCGAGCCGGCCAGCTCGAGGCCGCTGCGGGCGGCACCCACCGGGTCGCTGACCAGCCCGACGACGTCGCCGGGAAGGCGACGCAGCCGATCCCCGGCCAGCCCGGCCGCGCGGGCCACGCTGGACGTCACCGAGTCGACCACCAGGCGGGTCGCGTCGGTGGGTTGGGAAGCGGGAACCTCGGGCATCGGCCCAAGGTCGGACGGTTCTCGCTGCAGGTCCACCACGTGCTGGGCCAGCTGGATGCCTCCGATGCCGTCGGTCAGCGAATGGTGCACCTTCATCACCAGGGCGCTGCGACCCTCGGTGAGCCCCTCGACCAGGGTGAACTCCCACAGCGCGCGGGCGGGGTCCAGGGCGGTCATCCCTGCGGCGCAGGCGAAGTCCAGCACCTCGTTGAGGGTGTGGGGTGCCGGCGCAGCCACTCGGCGCAGGTGCCAGCCCAGATCGAAGTCAGGATCGGGCACCCGGCGCACGGGGCCGAGGCGCCACGGAGGATGCACCAGCAAGGAACGAAAGGCAGGGGTGAGTCGGGTCGCCCGCTCCATGCGCTCCACCAGCACGTCCCAGTCGGGCGTGGTGTCGAACAGCGCCACGGCCACGATCGTCGATCGGAGCAGCGGGTCCTCCTCCATGTGTAACGCGAAGGCATCCGCCTCCCGCACCACCGGATCCAGGGTTGCTCCCACAGCACCTCCTCGGGCACCGACGACCGCTTCCCAAGCTACCTGCCCAGGTGCGCTGGCTGCTCGCCGGCCTCGTGTGTTCGAGGACCACGACCCGGCCAACTCGGGTCACCAGGTGTTGCCATAGCACCCGAATAAGACCCGAGTTCGGCGAACGTGACGAACTCGGGTCACCAGGTGTTGCCATAGCACCCGAATAAGACCCGAGTTCGTGGGTCGGGGCCAGGTTGGGCCGGTTTGGACCGGCAGGCGCGGTGGGGACGGGGGCGGGCGCCCAGCCGGTAGCCTGGGTGGCTCGTGGTTGCGCGCATCTTGGCCTTGTTGGCCGCAGTTGGATTGGTGGCCGGTGCGTTCGCGGTGCGCGGCATGATCGACGGCGACAGCGGCGCCTCGGGCGACGGCGGCCTGGCGGCGGTGTGGTGCGACCCGCTCGTGGGCGACGCGTGCGCCGCGGCGCTGCCCGACAGCGACGTTCAGGCGGTGGAGCCCGGAACGGCCCTGGAGCGACTGGCGGGGGGCGAGACCCCTCCCACCGTGTGGGTCACCGCAGGCAACTGGCCCGAGGTGCTCGCCGCCTCCGGTGGCGGCGAGGATGCCCCCGACTTCGGCGATGCCGTCGCCGTGGCGGCCACGCCGCTGGCCGTGGCAGCCACGGGCGACAACCTGGCCTTGCTCGACGCTCACTGCGGCGACGAGGTCACCTGGGACTGCCTGGCCGAGGCCGCCGGGCAGGACGCCACCGAGCTGGGCGGCTCCGCTTCCCTGCGGGACTTCCGGCTGGGCCACGTCACCCCGCCCACCTCCTCCGGCCTCGCCACGCTGGAGGCGCTGGCCGGCACGATTCCCGAGGGCGACGAGGCTCCCACTCGAGACGACGTCACCTCACAGCCCTACGCCCGTTTGCTGGACCGCATCGAGCCGGGCGACGTCTTCACCGGATCCACCGAGAACGCCATCGATCAGTTCCTTACCCGGCCCGGCGAGGCCTCGGTGTTTGTCGGCCCCGAGGCGGCCCTGGCCCCCAAGGCGGGCGCGCGGGGGGCAGAGCTGCGACCCGTCTCGCCCACCGTCGACCTCGTGGCCCAGGTTGCGCCGCTGGCGGGGAGCGACGCCCCCGATGACGGGGCCGTCGACGACTTCGCGAACCGACTCGGCTCCCAGCTGACCGAGGCCGGTTGGAACGATCCCTCGGGCGCCACCGCCGGGTCGCCCGGCCTGGAGGCCGCGATCTTGGAAGCGTTGGCCGATCGATGAACCCCCGTCCCCCGTTGGGGTGCCACCTACGTGGCCGCCACGGGCGCGCTCGCGCCGCCTCAACGCCCATCCGCCATGGCGACAGGAGCCTCACGTGAACGACCGCCAACTTGCACCGACCAGCCCTGCGGCCCGGCGGCCGGGGCCGGGGGCCCGAACGCTGGCCGCGCTGGCCGCCGCCGGCCTGCTGGCATCCGCCTGCGGCGGAGGTGGGAGCGGCGAGTCGGCGGACGACAACTGCACCAAGGTGCCGGCTTCGGTCAGCTCGGAGAAGATCGACCTGATGAAGCAGCTGGCATCGGACTTCGCCGAGACCTCCACCGGCGACGACTGCGTGCGGGTGGAGGTCACGTCGGTGTCCTCCGGGCGGGCGGCCGACGCCCTCTCCGAGGGGGAGTGGGACGCCCAGGCATTGGGTACCGAACCGGTGCTGTGGTCGCCCGCAGCCAGCTCGTGGGGCGCCATCGTCAACCGCCGGGCTGAGGTGTCGGGCGGCGGCCTGACCGTGCCCACCGATCCGGCCAGCTTCATGCTGACCCCGCTGGTCATCGCCATGCCCGAGCCGATGGCGGAAGCCCTTGGCTACCCCGACCAGCCGGTGGGTTGGGCCGACCTACTGGCCCTGTCAAAGGAACCCGACGCATGGGCCAAGCGGGGCCACCCCGAGTGGGGCCAGTTCAAGCTGGGCAAGACCAACCCCAACTTCTCCACCTCGGGCCTGTCGGCCCTCGTCGCACAGAACTACGCGGCGGCCGGCGTGGACGACGACCTGTCCACCGAGGCGCTGAAGGCCAAGGAGGTCGTGGCGTTCAACGAGGGTATCGAGGCGGCCGTGGTCCACTACGGCGACATCACCATGACGTTCCTCAACAACTGGTTTCGTGCCGACCGGCGCGACACCGCCCTCACCTACGCCTCGGCGGTGGCCGTCGAGGAGAAGTCGGTGATCGACTACAACGCGGGCAACCCCGACGGCATCCTCGATGCCGGCGAGGAGCCTCGCAAGCCCCGGGTGCCGCTGGTGGCGATCTACCCCACCGAGGGCACCCTGTACTCCGACAACCCCCTCTACGTGGTGGGCGGGAACGACGCCCAGCAGGCGGGGGCCGAGGCATTCATCGACTTCGTCCAACAGCCGACCAACCAGGAGAAGGTGCTGGACTTTGGCTTCCGGCCGGGCAACCCCGAGGTTCCGGTGGCCGAACCCATCGTGACCGACAACGGCGTCGACCCGGACCAACCGGCCACCACGCTGCCGGTGCCCGATCCGGAGGTGCTGGAGGCCATCCTCACGGCCTGGGACACCCAGCGCAAGGGCGCCCGCGTGCTCATGATGCTGGACGTGTCGGGGTCGATGGGGGAACCGGCGCAGGAATCGGACCCCGATGGCCCGACCAAGCTGGACCTGGCCAAGCAGGCGGCCATCACGGCGTTGGATCAGTTCAAGAGCGACGACCAGGTGGGCCTGCGCACCTTCACCACCGACGATGAGGGCAAGCCCGCCTACGACGACCTGGTGCCGGTGGCCGACCTGGGCGCCAACGCCGAGAAGCTCCGCACCGAGCTGCGCGAGCTGCGGCCCATCAACGGCACGCCGCTGTACGGGGCGGCCGACCAGGCCTTCGACGAGATGGAGGCCAACTACGACCCCGCCCTGATCAACGCCGTCATCCTGTTGACCGACGGCCGCAACGAGGACAACAACCCCGACGACGACGAGGATCAGTTCGCCGACCTCACCGACAAGCTCCGCTCGCAGAGCGAGGGCGAGTCGGCGAAGCCCGTGCGGGTGTTCACCATCGCCTACGGTGAGGGTGCCTCGACCGGCCAGCTTTCGGCCATCGCCGAGGCGTCCAACGCGGCGGCGTACGACTCGGGCGATCCGGATGCGATCGATCGGGTATTCACCGCCGTGGTGTCCAACTTCTGATACTGCCGATGTCCACACGCCGGCGACGGGCCACCCGGCACCGACGCCCTGACCGGCCCAACGGGCCGACGTCCCGCTGGAAGGCCCCTACGCCGCCATGAGCATTCGTGACCGCTTCTACACCCGCAAGGTGGCCTACGCGATGACCGGGCCGTCGGGCATCCTCTCCGCCGGCGGCGGCGCGGCCATCGGGGTGTTGGTTGGGCTGGGCCCGGTCGGCGTGGTGGTCGGTGCCGTGGCGGGTTGGCTGCTGCGCGTGGGAGCCGCCGTCGGGCTGCCCAGGCCGGCCGGGGGCACCGCGGAGCGCATCGACCCCTACTCGCTCCGCGACCGCTGGAACCGGCTGGTGCGCGACGCACAGCACGCCGAGTCGAACTACGTCAAGGCACTGCACGGCACCCCACAGGGGCCCCTGCGGGACCGGTTGGAGGAGGTGCGGGGACACATCACCGAGAGCGTGACCGAGGTGTGGGAGATCGCCAAGGCGGGCGACGCAGTGGAGGGCGCCCGCGGCCACATCAACCGCACGGCGGTGGAGGCCGAGCTGGCCGAGACGCGGGCCATGCGATCCCAGGGCGACACCCCCAGCCTGGAGGCCACCGAACAGGCCCTGCTCATGCAGTTGGCAACGGCCGACCGTATGGACACCACGCTTCGAGACTCCGAGGCCCGCCTGCGGCTGCTGAACGCGCGGCTGGACGAGGCGGTCACCCGGGCCATCGAGCTGTCGGTGAGCCAGGCCGACGCCACGGCGGCCGGCACGCTGCGCGCCGACGTGGCCGGAATCGTGGACGAGATGGAGGCGCTCCGCCAGGCCATGGTGGAGGTGCGGGCATCCGACGTGACCACGCCGCCGGCCATCCCCGACCTCAACCAGGGCGTCGCTCCAGCGACCAGCCAGCAGGTGCCGCCCCCAGCTGCCACCCAGCCCCTGCCCCAGCCCCAGCCAGGCCAGACTCAGCCGGCCCAGACCCATCCGCCCCAACCTGGCGGCACCCAGTGACCGACGCCGTCACCGAGCAACCGCTTGGCGGGCGGTCTCGGGACGACGACACCGCCACCGGCCAGGCCGGCCCGGATCGGCCGACTTCTCCTCGACGCATGCGCACCTGGGTGCGCGCCGCCGACTCGCCGGTGGGGCGACGGTTCCTGGTTCCCCCGCCCAAGGTCGAGGGCGTGGATTGGGTGCCCAGCGGGCCGGTGCGCTTTGCCGGCCGCGAACGCCAGCTGCGCCAGTCGGCCGCCACCTTCGTCCATACGGGCACCACACCCGTGGTGTCGGCGCCCATCCCGGCGCCGGTCCCCGACCTGTTGGGGCCGGTCGGCGTACCCGGCAAGGGCGGCGCCGAGGGCGCCACCATGGCCGACGTGATGCTGGTGGACCGGGGCGTGGGCGGCGCCGGCAGCCCCGATGCGGGCGGCGCCGACATCGAGGAAGACCCCGCGATCGTGGCGGCCGCCGAGCGCGACCTGGTGCGGGCGGCGGCCAACCCGGCGCTGGGCACCATCCTGTCCCGCCTCACCGGGGTGTTGCGATGGGGGGCCATGGCCTACGCCCTGGGCCGCACCGGCCTGGCCGACGCCTACGGAATCGCCAACAACACCCCCAACATCATCTACGAGCTGGTGGTGGGCGGCGTGCTCAGCTCCACCCTGGTGCCGCTGTTTGTCAACACCAGGCGCCGCACCCGCCCGGGTGACACCGACGACGGCGCGTCGGCCATCATCACCGTGGCCGGCATCGCCCTCATCGCCTTGTCCACCATCGGGGTGTTGGCCGCACCGTGGATTGCCAAGGCCTACACCATCGGCCTCGAACCCGGCGCCCGCGCCGCCCAGCTGGAGCTGACCGTGCCGCTCATGCGGCTGTTCCTGCCCCAGATCTTCCTGTACGGCATCGTCAGCCTGGCCACCGCCGTGCTGCATTCACAGCACAAGCTGTCCATCCCCGCGTACACGCCCATCGCCAACAACCTGGTGGTCACGGTGATGTTCGTGGCGGCGCGACCCATGCTCGACGGCGGGTCGGCATCCGATCAGACGCTGCTGTTGCTGCTGGGCATCGGCACCACCCTGGGCGTGGTGGCTCAGGCGCTGCCGCTGATCGCACCCATGCGCGACGGTTCCATCCGCCTGCGCTGGAACCTGGCCCCGACGCATCCGGTGGTGAAGCGGCTCATCAGGCTGTCGGGGTGGACCATGGGCTACGTCGCGGCCAACCAGGTGGCCCTGTACGTGGTGACCAACCTGGCCAACGCCGGACCCCAGGGCACCGTGGCCACCTACCAGTACGCGTTTGCGTTCTTCCAGCTGCCGCACGGGCTGATCGCGGTCAGCCTGATGACCGCCGTGCTTCCCCGCCTGGCCACCTCCTTCGTGGACGGCGATGCCGACGGCTTTCGGAACAACTTCCGCGAAGGCCTCAACGTCTTGTTCACCGTGGTGCTGGCCGCGTCGGCCGGCTACGTCGTGGTGGCCGAGCCACTGGTGCAGGTGGTCTTCCAACGTGGTGCGTTCAGCGCCTCGGGCACCGCCGAGACCACCCGCACCCTCATTGCGTTCGCCGTCGGCCTGCCCGCCTTCTCCACCTACCTGTACGCCATCCGGGCCTTCCATGCCCGACAGAACACCCGCACCCCGTTCTGGGTGAACGCGGCCGAGAACGGCTTCAACATCGTGTTGGCCCTGGTGCTGACCACCCGCACGGCATCGGGGTTGGCCCTGGCCTTCTCGGGCGCCTACCTGATTGCCGCGGTCATTGCCGTCATGGTGCTCAACTCCCAGGTGCATGGCCTGGTGGAGCGCTCCCTGTTCACCATGGTCGCCAAGGCGTCGCTGGCCGCAGGCATCACCGTGGTGGGGGCGATGATCCCTATGGCCCCGCCCCTGTCGGCACTCGAGTGGGCCCCCGCGCAACTGCTGCTCCGGGTGGCATGTGGCGGCGCCGCGTTTGTGGTGGCCGCATCGCTGCTGCGCATCGAGGGGTTGGATCGCTACCTGGAAGCCATGCGACGAAAGCTGGCCGCCGTGTTGCCGTTCGTGTCGGCTCGCCCCCTCACCACACCGGGCAGCGCCGCCGATGATGCCGCCTCCAGCGGCACGGGCGACCAAGCGGCGAACCACCGGAACTAGCCCCGAGGCGTCGACCGCGCCCGTGCGGTCCGGTTGGCCCGCCGGGCCCTCTATGCTCGACGCCATGTTCAAGTCGATCAAGCGCTTCTGGAAGTACCTCACCGCCAAGCTCAACATGTCCTTCGATGAGAAGGCCGACCCGAAGGTGCAGCTGGAACAAGCCATCGCCGAGTCCCAGCAACAGCACAAGTTGCTGGTCGAGCAGGCGGCATCGGTGGTCGCCAACCAGAAACAGACCGAGATGCGCCTCGATGCGCGCATGGACGACTTGGAGAAGCTCACCGCCAACGCCCGACAAGCGGTGTTGATGGCCGACGAGGCCGCTCAGTCCGGGGACGCCGACAAGGCCACCGAGATGACCTCGGCCGCCGAGGCGTTCGCCAACCAGCTCATCGCGCTGGAGGCCGAGATCGAGCAGCTCAAGGGCATGCACCTTCAGGCCACCGAGGCGGCCGATCAGGCCAAGGCGGCCGTGGCCCAGAACAGCTCGCAACTGCAGAAGAAGCTGGCCGAGAAGCAGAAGCTGCTGAGCCAGCTGGACCAGGCCAAGATGCAGGAACGCATGAACGATGCACTGTCGAGCCTGTCCCAGACCGTGGGCGACGACGTGCCCACGCTGGACCAGGTGCGAGAGAAGATCGAAGGCCGCTACGCCAAGGCGCAGGGCATGTCCGAGCTGCAGGGGCAGTCGGTGGAGTCCAAGATGCTGGAGGTCGAGCAGGCCACCCGCAACGTCGAGGCCAAGGCCCGACTCAGCCAGATCCGAAGCCAGCTGGGGCTCGACACCGGCACCGCCGACAGCACCGACGCCGATGCGGCAGCCGAGTCCGCCCCGGCTGCCGACGAGGGCCCGGGCCAGGCACAACCCAGCGCCGGCTGACCTTCCGGGGGCCGGCTGACCCTTCGGGGCACGGCCCCGGCGACCTATCCTTCGGGCAAGACCACCAGATCGTCCCGGTGGATGGCCACACGCGGCAGCTCGGCGGGCATCTCGGCCGTTCGCCTACCCGCAACCTCGGCCAGGTCGGACGCCGGGATGCGGGAAATCCCCTTGGCGAAGGGAACCCCGTTGCGATCGGACACCTCCACCGCTTCGTCCGCGCCGAAATACCCCTCCACCGCCACGACCCCGGCGGGCAGCAGCGACGATCCGCCCTGCACTAGGGCGGACCGGGCCCCGTCGTCCACCACGATGGTGCCGGCGGCCGGCACGGCGAAGGCGATCCACACCTTGCGGGCGGCCAGCCGCGCGGTGCGGGCCCGCACCGTGGTGCCCACACCGGCAACTCCGGCCACCGCATCGGCCAGTACCCCGGGCCGATCCGAGGCCGCGATGACCGTGCGCACCCCCGACCAGGTGGCCATCTTGGCGGCAGCCAGCTTGGAGGTCATCCCTCCCGTACCGCGGTTGCTGCCCGAGCCACCCGCCAGGGCCTCCAGCTCCCGGTCGACCTCGGCGATGTCCTCGATGAGCGATGCCGACGAATCCAGTCGTGGGTCGGCGGTCAACAGGCCCGCCTGGTCGGTCAAGAGCACGAGGACGTCCGCCGCCAGCGCCTGCGCCAGGAGCGCGGCGATGCGGTCGTTGTCGCCGAAGCGAAGCTCGTCGTCGGCCAGCGCGTCGTTCTCGTTGACGATGGGCAGGACCCCCAGCTCCAGCATGGCCTCCATGGTGTCCCGGGCGTGCAGGTACTTGTCGCGTGCCCCGAAGTCGGCCGGAACCAGCAGCAGCTGGCCCACCACCGTGTCGTGGTTGCGCTCGAACACCGCGCCGTACCGTTCCATCAGTCGAACCTGACCCACCGAGGCCACCGCCTGAAGGTGCCGAGGGTCGCGGGGCCGAGCGGCTAGGCCCATGGCCGGCAGGCCGGCGGCGACCGCGCCCGAACTCACCAGCACCACCTCGTGACCGTCCGCGCGAACGGCCGCCACCTCGGCGGCCACCGCCTCGATGGCGGCGGAACGCAGGCGCCCCGCACCGTCGGTCACCGACGAGGTCCCGATCTTCGCGATCACTCGCATGGCATGCCCCTCACACCAGGTCGTCCTCGGCGTACTCGAAGGACAGTTCACCGACATGCACCACGTCGCCCACCTTCGCCCCGGCACGGCCGAGGGCCCGGTTGACGCCGAGCTTCCGAAGCCGCCGCTGCGCCTCGTCCATGGCCCCTGGGTTGGTGAGGTCTGACAGGGCGATGGCCCGTTGGGCCTCCCGCCCCACCACTCGCAGCGAGCCGTCGGGCTCGCGGTCCACCCGGATGCCCTCGGGAACGGGGCGGTGCACCACGTAGGCCGACGGTTCCGGGCTCTCGCTGCGGGCCTGCTCGACGGCCCGGCGCATGGCTCCGATCAGCGCGGGCACACCTTCCCCGGTCACCCCCGACACGGGCAACAGCCCATCGGCCTGGGCGGCCGCCGCCTCCTCCGGGTTCAGGTCGGCGCGGGCCGCCACCCGCACACGGGGCCGTTCCAGCAGCTCGGGCCGATAGTCGAGCAGCTCGCCCAGCAACACCGTTTCCTGCTCCTCGCGATCGGCGGAGTGCATTCGCGCCTCGGGCGGGGCGACATCCACCATGATCACCAGCACCCGGGCCCGCTCGATGTGGCGCAGGAACGCGTGGCCCAACCCTCGCCCCTCGGCCGCCCCCTCGATCAGTCCCGGGATGTCGGCCACCACCATCTCGAAGCCATCGTCGGTGCGCACCACGCCCAGGTTGGGCACCAGCGTCGTAAATGGGTAGTTGGCGATGCGGGGCTTGGCCGCCGACATGGCGGCAATCAGCGTGCTCTTACCCACGTTTGGGTATCCCACCAACGCCACGTCCGCCATCAGCTTCAACTCGAGGATCAGGAAGCGTTCCTCGGTGTGCTCGCCCTGCTCGGCGAAGTCCGGGGCCCGCCGGCGGTTGGACAGAAAGCGGGCGTTGCCGTGGCCACCTCGGCCGCCCTCCCCCGCCAGCCAGCGATCGCCATGGCTCACCAGATCGGCCAGCACGGTGCGGTCGCGGTCTCGCACGATGGTGCCTTCGGGCACCGGCACCAACAGATCCTCGCCCCCGGCGCCGTGCATGCCCTTGCCCGACCCGTGCCGGCCGTTGGTGGCCTTGCGATGGGGATGGTCGCGAAAGGCCAACAGCGACGCAACGTTGCGGTCGGCCACGAACCACACGTCGCCGCCCTTGCCGCCATCCCCGCCGTCGGGCCCGCCCCGAGGCGTATGGGCCTCGCGCCGAAACGACACAGCGCCCGCGCCGCCCTCACCCGCCTTCACGAACACCCCGGTCTCGTCGACGAAGTCGCTCACCGGCCCAGCGTAGAAGGGTGCGGCCGATGGCCTCGCACTCATCCCCCTGGCCGACGCCTGCCGTTCGGGGACAACCAGCCGCCGGCTTCCTGGCCGTGGTTCAGATCGCCCACGGCAGCCGATAGGGTTGCCGGCGCGGAAACCAACTCCTGGAGGCGTCGGCCGGCGCCTCGGTACCCCCGATTGTTGAGGCGGCTCGAAGCGTGTCAGTGTCACCCCCCACGGATCGAGTGCTGTCCGCCGACGGGTTGGACGTCGATGCGCCGCCGGGGGCCACTGCGCCCGCCGCCGCAGACTCCGAGAGTCCCGATGGTGGTGGCGCCGGTGCGGAGCCGCCAACGGGCGGAACCGGCCGTCGGCGACTGCTGGGCGTCCTCGTCGCCTTCCTGCTCATCGGCGGCGCCGCGGCCCGCGAGGTGTGGGTGAGCACCCAGGCCTTGAGCGAAACGGAGGCCGAACTGGCCGAGGCCCGCGCCGACATTGAGGCGCTGACATCCAGCGAGGCCACCCTCCGCGACGATCTCGACGGGGCAAAGGGTCGCACGAAGGTGGCCGAGCTTGACTCGGCGCAGGCACGCGCGGCGCTCGACGCGCTGGAGGAGCAGCGCCAGGCGCTGGAGGCACAGGTGCTGTCCGCCGACGCCGACCGAGGCCTTCGGGCGCTGGCCAACGGTCGCCTGAGGACATGCATCGATGGCCTGAACCGCGCGGTCAACAAGATCTCCGTCGGCGACGGAACCGGGGGCGCCTTCGAGCTGGCCGCCGTCCAGGACGACTGTGCGGCGGCCGAACAGGCCGGCCCCTCCGAGATGCCCTACGACTTCCCCGACCCGTTCGTGCTGTCGGTCGGAGGCACCAACTACGCCTACGGCACCAACGCCGGTGGCGGCAACGTGCAGCTGGCCACCAGCTCCAACCTGGACGAGTGGCGTTTTGCCGGCAACGCCCTCCCCAAGGTGGCTGACTGGGCCGAACCCAACTCCACCTGGGCCCCATCGGTCCTGAAGCTGGGCGACCGCTACCTGCTCTACTACTCGGTGGCCAAGAAGGGCGAGCGCACCCACTGCGTGTCGGTGGCGGTGGCGTTGGCACCTCATGGCCCGTTCGTCGACTCGACCTCCGCCCCCCTGGTGTGTCAGGAGGACGAGGGCGGAACCATCGATCCCAGCCCGTACGTGGACACCGACGGCAAGGCCTACCTGCTGTACAAGAGCGAGGGCACACCGGTGGGTCGATCAGGGGGGCTCTGGAGCCAGGAACTGAACGCCGAGGGCACCGGGTTCGCCGGGTTTCCCGTGTTGTTGATGTCCGGCGACCCGACCAGCTGGGAACAGGGCGTGGTGGAGGGGCCCTCGATGTACCGCGACGGGGAGGGCCGGCTGTGGATGTTCTACTCCGGGGCTCCCTGGAGCAGCGACGAGTACGGAGTCGGCGTTGCCAGCTGCCCCAACGGTCCGGCCTCACCCTGCACCCGAGCCAACCCGAGGCCCATGCTGAAGAGCAACGATCGGGTGGTCGGCCCGGGTGGGTTGGAGGCGTTCCGCGATGGCGACGGCACGCCTCGCGTGGTGTTCCACGCCTACAAGCCGGGCAAGGTTGGCTATCCCAACAACCGCATACTGGTGGTGGGCACCCTGCGCCTGGACCACGACAGCGTGGCGCTGGACTACTGACCCACGGCCTCGGGCTGCGCCAGCACCCGCACCTGATAGTTGAGTTCCATCGGCGCGGCGGCGGACATCAATTGGAACTCCAGCCGGACCCAGCGCAGCGCGGGGTCACGAGGGTCGGGCACCACCCCTGCCGCCGACGCAACGGCCCCATAGGGTCCATCGGAGGCATAGTTGCCTCCCGAGATCGAGGTGTTGGCCAGCGAGACCTCGGCCGAGACCACCTCGGGCTCGCCCACATAGCGCAGGCTGTCGGGCAGGAAGAACGCCACCGGGTAGCGCACTCCACCCCGGGCGATGATCGACCCGCCCTTCGCCCAGGAGGCCTCGGCCGCACCGGCGTAGATGGTCAACCGACGCGGCGATCCATCGCTCGACGCCACCTGCACGTCCACAAGTGGGCGAGCGACCACACTCGTGACTGCCATCGACATCCGCCGATCCTACGTTGAGGATTTCGATCCTCTGCACCTTCGGGCGACTCCCCGATGCCCAGGGTGCAGAGAACTGTCACCCGCCCTCCGTAGGATCGTGGCTCATGAACCTTCCCGAGCCCACCCCATCGGTCGCCGACGGCGAGCGCACCCGGCGCTGGGCCGCCACCATGGGCGGGCACCGCCTGAGCGCCGACGACGAAACGGACGCCGGGGACGACCTCGACACGATGGCGGGCCGGCACGGCGCCGTGCGGGCCGCCCACGCCGGCGGCACGCTACGCATTGGCCCCGCGGCAACGGACGACGCAGCCGCGGCACCGGCCGACCGCCGAGCCAGGGAGGAGGCCGAGCACGCCTGGTTGGTCGCCGGGGCGACACGCGCCGAGGGAGCCGGTCATCGGGCCCGGGAGGAGCAGCCCGACCCGGAGCGCACCTGCTTCGAACGCGACCGCGACCGCATCCTGCATTCCCCCGCCTTCCGCCGGTTGGCGGGCAAGACCCAGGTGTTCATCTTCCCCGACGACCATCAGCGGACCCGTCTCACTCACGCCCTCGAGGTGGCACAGGTGGCGGTGGCCATTGCCCGGGCGCTGCGCCTGAACGTGGCCCTCACCGAGGCCATCGCGCTGGGCCACGACTGCGGGCACGGCCCCGGCGGCCACGCCTCAGAGGACGCGCTGAGCCCGTATGTGAGCGAGGGCTACGACCACGCCGTCTGGGGCGCCGACGAGGTGTTGTGTTCGCTCAACCTGTGCGAGGAGACCCTCGACGGGGTCCGCAACCACAGCTGGTCGCGCCCGCGGCCAGCGACACCCGAGGGGCTGGTGGTCAGTTGGGCCGACCGCATCGCCTATACCGCCCACGACTTCGAGGATGCCGTCTCTGCGGGCATCGTCGATCACGGGTCGCTGCCGCCCGAGGTCGCCGCCTACGGCGGCGGAGTGCGCTCGGGCCAACTACGGGCGTTCATCGCCGACCTCATCGAAGTTGGTCGCTCCCACGGCGTGGTGGGCATGACCGGTGAGGCCACCGATGCGCTGGCGGCGTTCCGGCGCTTCAACTACGAGAACATCTACCTCCGCCCGGCGTCGGTGGCAGCAGCCGACTCCGTGGTGGCCATCCTCTCGGCCCTGGTGGAGTACTACGCCGACCGTCCCGGCACGCTGCCCGACGACATCGTGGGCCGGGACACGCCCTCCGGCCGCCCGCCGGCGGCCGGTTCCAGCGATGCGCTCCGCGCTGCGGTGCGCTGGGTGGGGGGCATGACCGACCGCTACGCCTGCGCCCAGGCGCTCGGCCAACTGGGCTGGGATCCCGCCAAGCTCCCCACCGGCATCGACACCCCCGGCGCTCGTTGAGCAACCGGCGGTCTGGGTGCCTCAGTGTCCACCCAGGATGTTCTTGGTGATGGCAATGGTGAGAGCCATCACCATCACCGCTCCGGCGTAGAGCAGGGACCGCCCCCGGGAGCCGCCGTTGCTGCTCGCCACCTCGTAGCCCACGACGGCCACGAACGCCGCCAGCAGCAGCCGGACGGCATCGAGCTCGGCGGTCTCGCTCAGGAACAGAATCGGAACGGTGCAGATCATGGCCACCAACGTGGCGCCGGCGAGTTGCGCCGCGCCCACCCGCACGTCGTGTGGGTCCACCCGGCCATGGCTCACGAGCCGCGACGACAGCCGAAACGCAAACAGATGCGCCAACGTGAGGCCGATCGTCGTGCCCCACACGATGCCAATCACCCGAACGCCATGGTGGCCGACCGCGTCGGGCACAGCCATCAACCCCGCCAGCAGGCAGACCGCAACGTAGAGCGCCATGGTCGACCCCTCCTTGCGCAACTCCTCACCGGGGCTCTGCTCGTGGGAGGGCGCATCCTCGGGCGAGGTCCTCGTGGGCATGGGCACGGTGCCCTACTGACCGCCGGGCATGCGCAGCACGGGGTTCTTGCCTTCGAAGGCCAGCCTGGAATCCTCGGCCGCCATGGGCAGCCACTCGTCGTGGGTGAACACCCAGAACCGACGTTCGCTGATGGCGTCCCACACGGAGGCGGCCACATCGTCGGGGTCGGCCCCGGCGGCAATCAGCCCGGCGATGACCTCACGCATGCCGGCCTCGGCGTTCGGGTCCACCGGGCCTCCGTGGCGCTCGGGCCGGTTGCGGCCGGCCTCGTGAATGCGGGTGCTGACCCACCCGGGGCACAGCACCGACGCGCCCACCTCGGGGTGCGATATCGCCAGCTCGTGATACAACGCCTCGGTGAGCGCCACCACCCCGTGCTTGGCCACCGAGTAGGGGCTCATGAACGGCGGCGACGTGAGCCCGGCCATCGAGGCGGTGTTCACCACGTGGCCCCCGCCGGAGGCCACGATGCGGGGCACGAAGGACCGAACCCCGTGGATGACCCCCCACAGGTTCACCTCCAGCACCCACTCCCAGTCCGACATCGGCAACTCCCAGGACAGCCCGCCGGCCGACACGCCGGCGTTGTTGCAGGCCAGGTGCACCCCGCCCAGCCGCTCGACGCAGGTCTCGGCCAGCTCCTCAACCGCGGTCGCCGACGACACGTCCACCTCCACGGCCAGCGCCTCGGCGCCGTCCGCCAGCAGACCGTCGGCCGCCAACTCCTCGGCAACCGCCTGGGCGGCGGGAAGGTCGATGTCGGCGACCACCACCGACATGGCCTCGCCCGCGAAGCGCCGCACCATCGAACGTCCGATGCCCGAGCCGCCACCGGTGACCACGGCCACCCTGCCTGCCCAGTCGTGTTCTGACACCACGATCCTTGCCCCTTCGATCGACCGCCACCCGAGCATGCACCTCTCAGGCGATCACCGCCACCCGGCACCGCTGCGGGAGTGTGATCAGTACTTGTAGTGGTCCGGCTTGTACGGCCCGTCCTTGGGGATCTCCAGGTAGGCGGCCTGGTCGTCGGTCAGCGTCGTCAGCCTCACGCCCAACGCGTCGAGGTGGTATCGGGCCACGTCCTCGTCGAGGTTCTTGGGCAGGCGGTGCACGCCAAGCGGGTAGCGCTCCAGCGAGTTGTGCAGCTCGATCTGGGCCAGCACCTGGTTGGAGAACGAGCAGCTCATCACGAAGCTGGGGTGACCGGTGGCGTTGCCCAGGTTCAGCAGGCGGCCCTCGGACAGCATGATGATGGAGTGGCCATCGGGCCAGGTGAACTCGTCCACCTGCGGCTTCACGGTGACGCGCTGCACGTCGGAGGAACGCAGCAGCCCGGCCATGTCGATCTCGTTGTCGAAGTGGCCGATGTTGCCGACGATGGCCTGATGCTTCATGGCCGCCATGTGGTCGACGGTGATGATGTCCTTGTTGCCCGTGGAGGAGATGAAGATGTCGGCGGTGCTGACCACGTCCTCCAGGCGGGCCACCTGGAAGCCCTCCATGGCGGCCTGCAGGGCGCAGATCGGATCGATTTCGGTGACGATCACCCGAGCGCCCTGGCCCTTGAGTGATTGGGCGCAGCCCTTGCCCACATCGCCGTAGCCGCAGACCACCGCCGTCTTGCCGCCCAACATGACGTCGACGGCCCGGTTGATGCCGTCGACCAGGCTGTGGCGGCAGCCGTAGAGGTTGTCGAACTTGGACTTCGTCACGGAGTCGTTCACGTTGATGGCCGGGAACAGCAACTCGCCGGTCTCGAACATCTGATAGAGACGATGCACGCCGGTGGTGGTCTCCTCGGTGACCCCGTTGATGCCGGCGCCGATCTTGGTCCAGCGGTTGGAGTCCTCGTCCAGGGACGCCTTCAGCGAGGCCAGGATGACCTTCCACTCATCCGGGTCGTCCTCTGCGGGCTCCGGAACCTCGCCCGCGGCCTCGTACTTGGTGCCGTTGTGCACATACAGCGTGGCGTCGCCGCCGTCGTCGAGGATCATGTTGGGGCCGCCGGATTCGGTGCCCGGCCAGCGCAACGCCTGCTCGGTGCACCACCAGTACTCCTCCAGGGTCTCGCCCTTCCAGGCGAACACCGGAACGCCATCGGGAGCGTCGGGTGTTCCCGTGGGCCCCACCGCAATGGCCGCCGCTGCGTGGTCCTGGGTGGAAAAGATGTTGCAGCTGGCCCAACGGACCTCGGCGCCAAGTGCCGTCAGCGTTTCGATCAGCACCGCCGTCTGGATGGTCATGTGCAGCGAACCGGTGATCTGGGCGCCCTTCAGCGGCGCGTCATCGGTGAACTGGGCCCGGATGGCCATGAGGCCGGGCATCTCGTGTTCGGCCAACTCGATTTCCTTGCGGCCGTATCCGGCCAGCGAGAGGTCGGCAACCTTGTAGTCGTCGGGGGTGAGCATGGGTCTCCTCAGCGGGGGTTGAGCGGTGTGGTCGAATGGTGCGGGGTGGTCGGTGGTTCGGGGTTGCTAGCCGGCTAGATAGGCCTTGAGGTCCTCGATGGCGGGGATGGGGCCGGGGTCGACGCCGGCCTCGGCGGCCATCCACAGGCTGACGAGATCGCCGAACGCCGCCAGATCGTAGAACTGGGCCAGCGGGCCGTCACCTTTGGCCTCCACTTCGAAGATCTCGGCGACCACCTCGGCGGTGATCTGGCGCAGGAACTCGAATCGGCGACCGACGTTCGGGTGCTCGCTCTCGTGGCGCAGGTACACCATGGAGTTGACCTGTCTGGTCACGTCGCCGTGCTGGCCCCAGGCGCAGATCTCGTTGTGGCACACCTCGGGCACGCTGCCCCAGTAGGCGGGGGCCTTGGCGTTCTCGTTCACCTGGCCCTTCCATCGGTACGCAGCCAGCTCGCCGGTGCGCCCTCCCCCGTAGATGACGGGCTGGGTCCGTTCGAGGTGCCGGGCCAGGGTTCGGGCATCATTGTCGGCGTCGGGCGTCTGGCCGGCGTTGGCGGCCAGACGGGCGGCCGTGGCCTCGATGGCGGCATCGAGCGCGGCCTCGGTTGGATCCAGCAGGCCCATGCGGGTGGCCAGCACCACCGGCGCCAGGCCCACCGCCCCCAGCGCCGCACGCGGCAACGGGATGCCGTCGGGCAGTGCGCAGACCGCACCCCCTGCCGAGGTCACGAGGTCGCCCAGAGCGCCGCCGGTGGTGACTGCGACCACCGGCGCCCCCGCAGAGATGGCGGCCTCCGCAGCGGTCAGCGTCTCTTCGGTATTGCCCGAGAACGACACGGCAAAGACCACCGTGTGCTGATCGACGAAGGCCGGTAGCTCGTAATGGCGGCTGGTCTGCACCGGCACCCGGCCCGACGTGGAGGCCACGAGGCTGAGGATGTCACCGGATATCCCGGAGCCACCCATGCCCAACACCAGCACGGATCGGGCGGCCTCAACCTGCGGGAGCCCATCGACGGAACCGGCCAACTCGACGGCCGCGACCATCTGCTCGGGGAGGCCGAAGGCCGCGTCGAACATGCCCAGGGTGTCAAGCACCCCGCTCGCTGACGAGGTCACCGATCGTCCTTGGCGCCCGCCGCCCCGTCGGCATCGTCGGCCTCGAACGTGGGCTTGATGGCGTCCGCCGCCACCTTGGCCATGATGCGTTCGTGCTCGTCGCCGTCGACCGTCTCGGCCTCTTCGATGAGCATCACGGGGATGTCGCCCTCCTCGATGCGATACCGGCGGGTGAGACGCGGGTTGTACAGCGCGTTCTCGTCCTCCAGGTAGTACAGCGGGCCCTTGTCCTCGGGACAGGCCAGCACTTCCAGCAACACCGGTGAAAGGGCCATGGGTCGCTCCTTGGGATAGATCGTGACGGCGGTGCCGCCGGGAAGGGTCGTTGGGAATCGTGGCTACTGGGGCGTGCCGTCGCCCCGCACGAGGGCCAGCACTTCGGCGACGTGCTGGCTCACCGAGGCCTCGTCGGGGGCCTCGAGGTTCAAGCGCAACAGCGGTTCAGTGTTGGAGGCGCGCAGGTTGAACCACCAGTCGCCAAGGTCCACCGTGAGGCCGTCCACGTGGTCGCGCTTGGCGGCGACAAAGGCCTCCTCGACGCGGGCCATCGTGGCAGTTGGATCCTTGACCTCGGTGTTGATCTCACCCGAGGCGCCGTAGCGTTCGAAGGGCCGGCGCAGCTCGGAGAGGGGCTGGCCCGTTCGGGACATCTCGGCGAGGACCACGAGTGCCGCAATCAGGCCCGAGTCGGCCCGGTAGTTGTCGGCGAAGTAGTAGTGCGCCGAGTGCTCGCCCCCAAACAGGGCATGTCGCTCGGCCATCTCGGCCTTGATGTAGCTGTGGCCGACGCGGGTCCGCACCGGCACTCCCCCCGCCTCCTTGATGGCCTCAGGAACCGCCTTGGACACGATCAGGTTGTGGATGACGGTGGCGCCGGGGTGCTCGCGCAACAGCGCAGTGGCGATGATGGCGGTGGTGGTGGAGCCGGACAACCCGGTGCCCGTCTCGTCCACGAGGAAGACCCGGTCGGCGTCGCCGTCGAAGGCCAGGCCGACGTCCGCACCCAGCTCCAGCACCCGGGCCTTCAGGTCGGCCTGGTTCTCGCTCTGCAGGGGATCGGCCGGGTGGTTGGGGAACGTCCCGTCCAGCTCGCCATAGAGCACGTCCAGGTTGCACTTGAGGCCTTCGAAGACGGCCGGAACCACCAGGCCGCCCATGCCGTTCGCGGTATCGGCCACCACGGTCAGCGGGGCCAGCGCATCGGTGTCGATGAAGCTTCGGACGTGGTCGGCGAAGTCCTGGAGCACATCGGCATGGGTGACGGTGCCCGGGGTGTCGGCCGGCGCAAGATCATTGCGGGCGTCGTCGCGCACCCGGTCCAAGCCGGTCTCCAGGCCCAGCGGCCGAGCCCCGGAACGGCAGAACTTGATGCCGTTGTATCCGGCCGGGTTGTGCGAGGCGGTGAAGACGGCCGCCGGCGCGTCCATCGACCCGCTGGCGAAGTACACCTGGTCGGTCGAGCACAAACCCAGGTCCACCACGTCCATGCCCTGACCAGTGACGCCGCGGGCGAAGGCGGCAACGAGTCCCGGACCGCTTGGGCGCATGTCGCGGCCAACGAGGACACGACCGGGAACCGCCTCGCCCTCGGGCAACCCGTCGGGGCCGCCCTGGAGGAATCTGGCGAACGCTGCGCCGATGCGCTCGGCGGTCTCCTCGTCCAGTTGGTCGGGGACGAGGCCACGCACGTCGTACGCCTTGAAGATGCCGTCCAGATCTGCCACGACGGCCGATCCTAGCGCCGAGGGTACGGGGCGGTTCGCATCGAGACCCTCGGCCGACCAAGCGGCCCCGGCCTGGGCTCAACCGGCGCCGTCGTCCGCCTCCGACCGGCCGGTCTCGGCCGGCTCCTGAGCGGCCACCATCCAGTCTGGCGAGGGCTCCAGGGTGGCATCGGGGTCCTCACCCGGGCTTCGGTCAGGGGCACCGTCGTGGTCGTCGATGGGCGCAGCGGCGCGGCGACCCCGCAGGCGCCTCCAGGACTCGGAGTAGTAGGCAATCGGGCCGACATCGCCGGGTTCGGCGTCGTGGGCGAACTGCCAGGCCTTGCGACCCCACGGTGGGGCACCGCGCCACAGCAGCGCGATGACCAGACCGACGCCGACCAAGGAAACGGCCAACGCGAACCACTCCACCCAGGAGCGACCGTAGGTGAGGCTGACATCGGTTTGCGTGGGCACCACCACCATGAGATTTGGCGCCACGCGGAACGGCCCCTCGGCGCCGTCGGCCTTCCAATTCGGGAAGTAGCTGGTCTTCACCAACACGGGCTTGCCCGGCTCGTCGACGGTGAAGGTCATGGACTGGTGTTCGATCTCAAGATCGCTCACCCGGGCGGGCTCAACGGGCTCTCCCTGCGTGAAGCCGTCGCAGGGCCGACCGTAGGGCTGTTCGACCGAGGGGCCTCCCGACCGGACACCGCAGTCAACCCGCGGCCACTCGTCAGGTCCGTCGGCGGCCAGGTAGGTGTCCCAGTTCGCCGTGTCGTTGTACCAGGCAACCGTTGGATCCAACCAGTGTTCGTGGTCGGGCAGCACGTCGTCCATCACCAGCGGCACGCTGTCCAACCCCACGACGCGCTCGGAGTCGGCGACCTCGAAGATCACCCACGGTTGCTGTTCGGTCTCCACATCCTCGGGCAGGTCCTGGCTGGGCACCTCGGCCACCTCGGTCAGCAGCGGGGCGTCGCCCTCGGTCAGCGCCCGCGCCTGCTCGGTGGCGGCCACGCTGCGGCTCAGGTAGTAGCGAACGCCATAGAGCTGCAGCCGCTTCACGCCCTCCTCGACGTTCAGCTCCTGGTAGGGCAGGTTGCGCATGGGCCGGGATGGAGTCGCCGACAGCAACGATTGGTTGAGGAAGTGGAACGGGGTCGTCATGGACGCCTCGAAATACAGCCCCTCCATCGAGCCGATGCACCCGTCGGTGAAGTACGGCAACAGCATGGGTGCCATGGGCGTGCCGTAGTCGCCGATTTCCTCGTAGTACTCCCACATGGCCCGGCCGCACCCACGCTCCTTGCCCAGGCGCTCCATGGTGGTCATCAAGTTGTTGAACTCGGGGTAGCGCGACTTGACCTCGAGGCCCCCGAAGTTCCAGCTGGCCCATCCCGTGGCCACGTTGGTCTGGGTGGCCAGAAAGGGCCCGTACTGGTTACCGCTGAGCTGGGGCACCGACGACTGATCCTCGACCACGGTCGGGGCGCTCACCATCGTGGACTTGGCGCTGGGAGGCAGCCCGATCGGCAGCCCGACGGCGAGAAACACGGCGATCACCGCGGCGCCGGCGAGCGCCCCGGTGACCACCGGCTGCCAGCGTTTGCGCCGGGTGAGATACGGCGTCAATGCCCCAATCAGCATGGTGACGGCAACCGCCGCCAGCAGATCAAGCGACAGGACGTAGAACGGCAACACCCGCGCGTTCCAGAAGCGTCCCTGGGGCATCACGATGAAGCCGATCATCCCGAACACCGCCCAGGCCGTGAACGTGAGGCCGGCGCGATTGGCCTTGACGATGCTCAACACCGCCCCGATGGCGGCAAGCCCGATGATCACCTCGTTGTAGGGCATGTTGCCGGGCAGGAGGTACTGCCAATAGGTGCTGGCCCCGCCGTTCACCCCCGGCCCCACCTTCTCCCAGCCCATGTCGTTCAGGTAGTCGCTGCGAAGATAAAAGGGCACGATCCAGAACGCCGAGAGGAACCCACCGACGGGCATGACCGCCGCCAGCCACTTCAGCTCGCGCACGCCCGGGCGCAGGACGAACATCATGGCCGTAGCCCCGACGGCAAAGAACAGGGGGATGACGTGGCAGACGGCCACCACGCCCAACAGCACGGCGGCGATCGCCCGGTGCCGGCCGGTCTCCAGACCTCGGGAGACGAACCCCAGGTACACGAGCGTGAGCGTGAAGGCGATGGAGAAGGAGAACTCGCCCGCCATGGTGGAGGCCGCGTTCCCCCCGTAGATCGTGAAGTGCGAGTCCCACACGAACACCAGCGAGGCCATGGCCATCAACATGGGGCCCGGGAATCGCAGCCGCAGGCGAGTGCCCAGGAAGAACGCCGCCCAGGGCATCGCCAACAGGCCGGACACGCTCACCAGCTTGAAGGCGACGTTCGGGTTGATGTCCAGGCACAGCGGAATCACCACCACGGCCGCCGCCAACATGGCGGCGCGTGCCAGGCGATGGGGGAACGCCGACCATCCGTACACCAGCGCGCCGACCGACAGGCCCAGCAGCGGGATGCCCACCAGCGGCGGGAGTCCGACGTCCAGGGCCACGATGGCCAGTGCCGGAACCACCATGTAGAAGGTGTAGGCGGGGAACCCGGCGTACCAGTCCTGACTCCAGCCCGACAGGCGAAGCGCCGGCAACAGCGTGTCCTTGAGGAAGTCGGGCCCCCAGATGTGGGCGCCCATGTCGCCGCCGGTGGGTGTGGTTGAGGACAGCAATCCGCCCACCCGGTTCAGCGACATGAAGATGAAGACGCTCAGCGCGGCGAGGACTGCGAAGTTGGCCGCCTGGGCGGGCTCGATGCCCTCGGGCAACCGGAGACTCACGCGACGCCCCTCGGCGGGGGGCGTCGCATCGGGCTGCGGTGTTGGGGCGGCCTCGTCGGGCCGGCCCGACCCGGGCGCGGGGGGACTCACCACGTCGGTCATCGGCCTATCGTGCCACGGGAACGACGGGTCTCCTCATCGAGGCCGGCTCGGCTCAACCGGCCAGAAACGGACTTGAGACGTCCCACAGCACCAGCAGGCTGCACAGGTTGAAGACCCCGTGCGCCACGATAGAGGGGCCAATGCGGCCCGAGCGCCAGACCAGCAGGCCCAGCACCAGACCCACGAGGACGAGCCCGGGCACCTGAATCAGGTCGCCGCTCTTGTTGACATGGCTGATGGCGAAGAAGGCGGCCACCCCCACCAACCCCACTCCGGCGCCCCAGGCCCGCCCCGCTCCGGGCGCGTCGGTCCCTCGGCCCAATTCCACGGCGGTCCGTTGAGCCACCCCTCGGTAGTACAACTCCTCCACCACGGGTGCTCCCACCACAACCATGGCCAGCAGCAGCGTGCGCCCGGCCCACCCCGGGGAGGCCTCCACCAACTCGCGGGCCGACGCCGAGGCATCCCCCCGGACGCCGATGGCGTCCAACACGCGATAGAGCCCATCGACGCCCCAATGCAGGCCGAAGCCGGCGGCCAGACCCACCACCGCGTCGCCCGGAGCGAACCCCCAGCGCACGAAGCGACCCATCGGTTCGGCCTCCCGGCGGGCCATCCAGACCAGCCCGGCCACGGTGGCCGCCCAGAACGGGAGCTGGCTGAGCACCAGGCGGCCGGCGGTCAGCGGCGCCTCGGGGTCGATGAACGGTCCCACCAACAGCCCGGCGATCACCCTCGAACCCAGCCACAGGGCGGCCAGCCAACCCAACCGGGCCAAGGCAGCCTCGGTCGGCCTTGGCTGCGTCTCGGATCGCAGGGATCGCTGCCCCATTCCGACGGCTGGGCGGGCTAACCGGCGGCCAGGTGCGACACCGAGGCCGACACCCGCCGGTCCACCAGGCGCCAACCCTTGGGAACCGAGACGGCGTCCGCATGGGCGGCGCACAGGTCGTGAACCATCGGATGGGTTTGGACCGCAAGCGGGTCCAGCCAGACCGATCCCGAGTCGTAGGCATAGGACAAGGTGGCGGCCGCTGCGGCCGCACAGAACGGTCGGGCGCACACGCGGGCACCGGAAGCACTCATGGCGGCAACGGTACTCAGCCGGGTGGCGAGAGTCGGGGACCCAGGCGGCCCAACGGGCCCGACGGCGGTGCCCCAGCTGGGATCGACCTCAGCGCCTCGCCCTGCTGCGTCGTCGACCGAGGGCGCAGCCCGTACACTACGGCCGATGCCAGAACAGTCTCGTCCCCCGCAGAATCCGGTCCCGGGCCCTGGTTCGGGTCCCGGTTCGGGCAGCAGCGGCACGCCGTCGGGCCTGATGGGCAAGTTTCCCAGCTGGTCCATGGCCCTGTTGTTGATGGTCGTCATCGGTGCGGTCGTGTGGCTGTCCACCGCCGAGCAGCCCACCGAGGCACTCCGATACGACGAGCTGGTCGAACAGATCCAAGGCGAGAAGGTGGAGTCCCTGACGTGGGACAACACCACCGGCAACATCGAGGGCAAGTACGCCGGCTCCGACGAGACCTTCACCTCGACGGGGCCCGCCGAGAACCCCGATGATCTCGAGGCCCTCCTGAAGAGCAAGAACGTCGAGTACGCCTTCACCACGCCCGAGCCGAACGCGCTGGTGTCGCTGTTGGGCCTGATCCTCCCGTTCCTGCTGATTGGCGGCGTCATCTACTGGATGATGCGTCGCAGCTCCGGGCAAATGTCGGGGGTCATGTCCATCGGCCGCTCGAAGGCCAAGACCTACAGCGCCGAGCGCCCCGGCACCACCTTCGATGACGTGGCCGGCTACGAGGGCGTGAAGATGGAGATCAAGGAGGTGGTCGACTTTCTCAAGGAGCCCGACCGCTTTGCCGCCATCGGCGCCCGGATCCCCAAGGGCATGCTGTTGGTCGGCCCTCCCGGCACCGGCAAGACGCTCATCGCCCGGGCCGTTGCCGGCGAGGCCGGTGTGCCGTTCATGTCGGTCACCGGCTCGGACTTCATGGAGATGTTCGTCGGCGTCGGTGCGTCCCGTGTTCGCGACCTGTTTGAATCGGCCCGCAAGGCCGGCCGGGCCATCATCTTCGTGGATGAGATCGACAGCATCGGCCGCAAGCGAGGCGCCGGCATGGGCGGCGGGCACGACGAGCGCGAGCAGACGCTGAACCAGATGCTCAGCGAAATGGATGGCTTCGAGGCCACCGAGGGAATCGTCATGATGGCGGCGACCAACCGGCCCGACATCCTCGACCCGGCGTTGCTGCGCCCGGGGCGTTTCGACCGCCAGGTCGTCGTGCCGTTGCCCGAGATCGAGGACCGACGCCGCATCCTGGAGGTGCACGCCAAGGCCAAGAAGATGGCCCCCGACGTCGATCTTGGCCTCGTGGCTCGTGGCACCCCCGGCATGTCGGGCGCCGACCTGGCAAACCTGGTGAACGAGGCGGCGCTCTTCGCCGTCCGCAACGGCGAGTCCGAGATCCACGCTCGTCACTTCGAGGACGCCCGAGACCGGGTGATGATGGGCCAGCGACGCGAGTCGATGGTGCTGAGCGACACCGAGAAGGAGGCCATCGCCTACCACGAGGCCGGCCACGCAGTGTGCGCAGCCGTGCTTCCCGAGATGGACCCGCTCCACAAGGTGAGCATCATCCCGGCGGGCATGGCCCTGGGCGTCACCATGACGCTGCCCGACGAGGAGCGTCATATCCATCGCCAGAACTTCATCGAAGATCGCCTGGTGATGATGCTGGGTGGCCGCACCGCCGAGGAGATCACCTTCGAGATGGTGTCCACCGGCGCCTCGGACGACTTGGTGAAGGCCACCGAGCTCGCCCACTCCATGGTGAAGGAGTGGGGCATGTCGGAACGGGTCGGCCCCATGGCATGGAGTTCTCAGGGCGCCGTGTTCCTCGGCGACGACCTCATGCACTCCAAGGAGTACTCCGACGAGATGGCCCGCGTGATCGACGAGGAGACCGAGAAGATCCTGCGCCGGGCCCAGAGCCGCTGCCGGGAGCTGCTGCGCACCGAACGCAACGGCTTGGACCTGGTCGCACGCCGGCTCCTCGAACACGAGACCATCGACGGGGCCGAGGTCGTGCGGCTGGTCGAGCTGGGGCGCACGGCCGCTCCCGGCGCCCAATTGGATCCCGGCGTTGGGGCGCCCGCTGCGTTTCTGGGTTCGTCCGGTTCCGCACCGCAGGATTCGGCCGCGGAGCTGTCCGACGCCGCCCAGGAACTCCCCGCCGAAGATCCCGCAGGCGTCAGATAAAGCGATTCTCCACGCGCTCGGTGGGGAATCTCACCTAGGGTGTAACCACACAGACGGGCAGGACGTCCGGTTGGAGCGAGGCCCCGACCGGGAGTCTTGGAGATATCGAAAGGGAGACCACCATGGGCGTACAACGAAGGTCAGGTGCCATTGGCATCCTGTTTGGCACGGCAATGGCGTTCACGCTGCTGGCCACCAGCTGCGGAAACGACACCGAGGAGGAGGCGGCGGGCGAGGACGTCGTCCAGGAGAGCGACTTCGTCGTCGAGGCTCCCACCGACCCCGGCCAGGGCGCCTTCACCGCACCGGTGGACATTGCCCCCGCTGACGATCCGCTGTTTGGCTTCCGTCGCCAGGACGACGGAGGCGGCACCGTCGCCCCGGGCCAGGACCCCACTCAGGCACCGCCGGTTCAGGCGCCGGGCGGCTGTGACAAAGAGGCGTTCAAGGCCGAGCTGGCCAATCGACCCGAGGCCAAGAAGGAGTGGGCGGCCACCCTTGAGGTGCCCGAAGACCAGGTGGATCCCTACATCGACGGGCTGGAGCCCCAGATCCTGGCCACCGACATGAAGGTCACCAATCACGGTCTCAGCGAGGATGGCAAGGCCTTCCCCATCCTCTCCACGCTGGAGGGCGGCACCGCGGTGCTGGTCGACAAGAACGACTCCGGCAAGACCGCCAACCAGCCGGTGACCCGCTGCAAGTGCGGCAATCCGTTGCTGAAGGCGCCCGAGATCGGTGAGAAGCGACCTGAGTGGGTGACCACCACCACGGGTGACACCACCACCTCGTCCACGTCGTCCACGACGTCATCCACCACCACGTCATCCACCACCACGTCGTCCACCACCACGACGCTGCTGGAGACCACCACCACGTTCTTCGATGACACCACCACCAGCATCATCGACCGGACCACCACCGGTGGCGGCACCGACGGCAGCGGCACCGACAGCGGCACTGCCGGCGGCACCGACGGCAGCGGCACCGACGGCAACGTTGACGGCGGCGGAACGGCCGTGGTCGACACCGGCGGCGCAGTCGTCGACGGCGGCGGCGGCTAGCCCAGCCTCAAACTCAGACCGATCAGCGGGCCGCGCCCTCGGGTGCGGCCCGCTGTCGCGTCCGGGGTCAGCCCTCGCGTCCGGAGTCGGCCGCCCCGGGTGAGTCGTCCCGCACCTGCGCCACGGCGTCCCACAGCTCGGTGGCGCCCACCGGCCCGAGGAAGCTGCCCACCACCGTGCCCTCCGCATCGGCGATGAGGGTGGTGGGCACACCGTCGATGCGGTATTTCGTGTGCAGCTCACCGAACTCGTGCACCGGCACCACGGCCACGGCGACCGCATCGGAGTCCAAGGCTGCGGCCCGCTCGGCCACGCCGGCACAACTGCCGCAGGTGGCCGACGAGAACACCGTCACCAGCCAGGGCCGCGTCGGGTGGTCGAAGTCGGACCGATCCAGTTGGGAGGGCACGGTGAAGCCGCTCTGCGTCGGCCCGGCAACGGCGCCGAAGCGACGCGACGCCACCGCAACCGCAACGGTCGCCAGCACCACCAGCACCACCACCAGCAGCTGCGTCACCACGTCAGCTGCCGGCGGCCATCACATCGGCCACCGGCACCACCGTGGACGCATCCGGCACCGCCGGCCCCGACGAGTAGTCGCCGGCGCCGGCCCCGACCAGCCGTTGTTCCACCTGCACCGGGGTCGACGACCGCACCTCCAGCAGCGACAGCTTGGAGAGCTTGAGGTCTCGCAGGTTGATGGCCACCTGGGCGCCGGCCTCAACCTGGAGGTCGTCCAACCCCTCGGCGACACGCTCCTCCCCGTCGCCATGGATGAGCACCTTCAGCGACGTTGAGGTGTCCTGCGACGGGTTGTCCACCAGCAACCACCCCTCGTCGCCACCGCTGAGCGCGATGCCGCCCGCCCACCAGCGGTCGGCAGCCAAGGGCAGCCCGGGAGAGATGCTGACTCCCGTTGCGGGCTGCGGCCGGAGCTGGGGGCCCGAGGCCTCGCTGTCGCCCCGTTCGGCGACGCTCACCAACACCCGGGCGGCCGCCATCGGTACGTCGGAGGTCACCGTGGAGCGATGGAAGCCCTCCGGCGGGATGCGCTGGTCGCTGTCGATGCTGACCGTCTCGGCCCGCCCCGGGGGGATGGTCTTCTGGAACGGCTCAATCTCGCCCGCCGCCTGCCCAAACGGGGTGACGGCCAACGACACCTCGGCGTTGGCATCGACGGTGCCGTCCTCTCCGTCGCCCGCGTTGAGCGTGACGAACTGCTCGTACACGCCACCCTGGGTGAAGCCGTCCACAAAGCCGGCGGTCTCGGTCAGTTCCGAGGAGCCCGACACGATGGCCACGCCCTGCCGCTCCACCGGTTGGGTGCCCAGTTCCTCCTCGTCCAGCTTCTTGTCGTCGCCCTCCCCCCCGGTCAGGTTGAACTCCAGGTTCTCCTCGGAGAAGGTCTGCACCACCTCGGCGATCAGCAGGCCCGAACGGCTGCGCACGCTGACCGACAGGCGGTCTCGTCGCGGTGCCCGCTCGTTTAGATTGATGACCTTCACCGAACGGGGCGGCACGCTTTCGCCGCTGAGCTCGGCGGGCACCCGGACGTAGTCGGTGGTGCTCAGGGTGACATCGACGCTGACGGCCACGGGGTAGGGGTTGAAGAGAAACAGCCGGGCCGTGGCGTCCTTCTCGGTGTTCACATACGGGAAGTGCCACTCGCTCGATGGTTGCGACGTGCACGACACCTGCGAGGCGCCGGTGTCGTTGGCCAGACGATGGCTGACGGTGACCTCACCGGAACGGACCTCGACGATGACCGCCGACGATGCGGTGTCCACGAGCGTCTTGGCGTCCACCATCTGCACGGTGTGGGCGGCCAACTCCAGGCGCAGCGGCGGCGCCACCTCGGCATCCGCCTTCAGGGGAACCGCGTTGAGTTCCACCGTGACGGCCTCGTCGGACCCGTTCGAGATGAACACCTGGTGGATGCCCGCATCGCCCTCCAGCACGCGGGTGGCCGGGCAATACCAGGTGGAATCGAGGGTGCCGGCGGGATCCGCGGTCACCATCTGGCCACGCAACCCCAGTTTGGCCTCGGTCAGTGTCGTCGCCTGGTCGTCGGAGCGGCCGGTCAGGCTGATCGCCGAGAGCCCAACGAGGACGACCAACACGGTGGTGACCACGCCCATGCGGATGAACTTCATGGCTGATCTCCTTGCGGTTCGTCGACCGCGGCACCATCGTCGGGCGGCTCGTCACTGCCGGTCGCCCCGTCGTCGAAGAGCGTCGGCTGGGCGGGCTCCCGCCGAGTTCGGCGCCGAACCACCCGAGATCCTTCGCTGGGCGGCTCATCGGCTGCGGGTGAGCCGGCTACGTCCGGCTCGTCGTCGACGCCGCGATCCTGCGCGGCTTTGGCGGCCGCCTTGTCCCGGCGGCCGCGCACGAGGCGCAGGCGGGGCCGCTCGGAGCGACCCGAACCCGCCGGATGGGCGGGGGTGGCCTCGCTCAGGCGATGGGATTCCTCGCCGTATCCCTCGCCGTCGTCGCCTCCGGGCTCGTCAGCTGTAGTGCCCTGCGCCGGGTCGTCCGGCCTCGGGTTGGCCTCCGGGTCCGCCCCGGCCGACGGCTCCTCGCGTTCGTGGGAGACCGCTTGGGCCTCGTTCCCGGCGGCGTCGGAGCCGGGCGGGGTCTCGTCGTCCGGGAGCACCACGTTGCGGCGACGGCGGCGCCGCAACCGGGGGGGCTCCGCCAACCAGTCGGGCTCGATTTCTCCCGGGTCCCACGCCTCGGGGTCCTCCACCACCTGGGTGTCGCTGGGCGACGGCTCGGGCCCAGCGGTGGGCTCGGCGGGACTCGCATCGACAGACTTCGCATCGTCACGCCGATCGGGCCGCCTGGCGCGCGTCGCGGCCTGGCCCGTCGGCTCAACCGTGGCCGACTCGCCGGGGGTCACGTCGCCAGGGGGTGCCTGGTCGCCTTCCACGACGATGGTGGGCAACTCCGACGTGGGCAACACCGGGGCATCTGCCAGCGGCTCCGAGGCCCGCCGCTCCCGGCGCTCCCTCACGAGTTCACGGCGATCGGCGAAGGCCTGGCGCAAGTTGCGGGGCTCGCTCGCTCCCACGCGCCGACGCCTCACCGCATTGATGGCCGCCAACAGCGCAGTGATCTGCAGGACCACCAGCAGCGTGCGGATCAACGGCGGCGAATACGCCAGGACGGCCTGGCCGCCCTCGGAGATGTCGGCCCGGCCGGCCCACCCGAACGCCGGCTCCAGCGCCGTCGAGGCGTCGCCCACGTTCAGTGTCCAGTTGGCATCACGAGATCTGGCGACGTACAGCTCGGTCTCGTCGGCCACCGGGCCCCGGCCCTCGATGAAGCGACCCCCGGTGCGCAGCACCGCCTCGGCCTTGCTCAGATCGGTCGCCAAGACCGCCGACAGGTCGTCCCCCGAGTCCTCCAGCGTGCCCGCGGGCAGCTGCGCCACCTCGGGGGTGAAGGCGGCGTTGTCGTAGATGAACAACGATTCGGAGACCGAGAGGCGGGCCAAGTCCAGCTGCTGGTCGAGGGCGTCGACGGTGCTGTCGGGCGGCTCCACCCGAGCCTTGTCGAACGCCAGCGGAGCGCCGCTGCGTGCCACCACCACATAGCGGACGCCCATGGAACCCAACAGCTTGCCCAGGCGAGTGGTGCGCCCGCCGACGGCGTCGTTGAGCGCGTCGCCGAGCACCTTGGTGCCCTCCGACTTCGGCCCCGCGAACCAGTCGCCCATCTCGGGGAAGAGCCCCTCGGTGGTGGCGTAGTTCGAGCCGTTGTCCAGCTCCCAGGAGCCCAGGGGCAACACGTCGCCATCGCCCAGCCACAGCGTGCGGTACTGCGCATCGGGTGCTCGCGACTCCAGCGTGCCGACGACGGCCAGATGGTCCTCCTCGGGCAGCCCCCACCGACCGTCGATCGCGCGGGCCACCCACGCCACCGAGGCAACCACCATCAGCCCGGCCGACACCATGGAGAACACCTGCCGGAACCCGAAGTCGCTCCCCGTGACGTCCCGTTCGAAGGCCGCCAGGCCGGCGCCGATGGCCACCGCCAGGCCCAGCACCGGGAGCACCAGGAGCACCTCCGACACCGGCAGCGAGGGGCCAACCTGTGCCTCGCCCATCCATGCCAGCACCCAACCCGTCAACGCCAGGGCCCAGCCCTGAACCGCCAGCCGGAACCGCCACTCGCGCCCCACCACCACGGCGAAGGCACCCGCCAGGTGCAGGCCGATCAGCACAAAGCCGATGCTGTTGGGGCCGGTGTCGAACCACACCAGGTCGCGCAGGGGCACCGGCCCACCGGCGCTGGCCGCCGGGCCGACCAATTGGCCCCAATGGGGCAGCGGCGTCAACAGACCCAGGGCCCACGGAAGGTGAACGGCAAACGTGATGGCGGAGGCGCCCAGCGCCGCCGGCAACGCCCGTTCCCAACGAGCGAGATCGGAACGATCCACCAGGCCGACAGCGCTCAACACCCCGGCGCAAACCAACAACAGCACCGGGGCTATGGGCAGCACCGTGGTGACGGCGGCGGTCACCAGCCCGAGCGCCACCGTGGCCCTCAACCCCCGGATGGTGCGGAACTGCGACCCGGCGAACGGCATGGCGGCGGCCGAGCGCCCCAGGAGCCCAACCATCCACGGCAGCCCCGCCCACAGGCCCAACGCGCCCCATCGGCCCTCGGCCAAGGCGTTGTAGGGCACCGGCGTGATGGAGTACGCCACCATCATCAGCGCGCGGGTGCGGCTGGAGGAACCCCCGCGGGCCATCCACCAGGCACCAGCCACGCCGGCGGGCAGGCAGCCGACGATCAGCAGGTTCCGCACCAGCCCCTCGCCGCCGAAGAGCGCCGTCGACAGGGTGCCCATGACCCCCACCAAGGTGGGCGTGGCGGCGGTGGCACCCAGGCCGGTGGTTCGCCACCCGTCCCAGTATTCCTGAAGCATCGAGGACCACGACGTATCGGTGGTCGAGAACTCACGAACCACCGGGATGGTGCCGAAGATGATGCCCCGGCTCCCGATGAGCAGCACCAGTCCCACGAGGAGGCCCGAGATGGCCGCCACCTGGGACGGGCCCTCCCGCAGGCGTTGCATGAGGGTGCGCGACTGCCTGGCGCCGGTGTTGATGCGGGCGGCGGACTCCACCACCGTTCCCCGGATGAACGCTGTCACCCGGGCCGAGCCGCCCACCTGAAAGTTGCGCACCTCGGAGTCCGGGGCCCGCCGCACCAGGCTCATCTGCTTGCGAATGCGGAGGGTGCGGGGCAGGTGGGCCAGGCTCCAGGTCCACGTCCGCACGACGTCGGTGGCCTTGACCAGCCGGAACGCCAGCAGGTTGATGATCAGGTCGCCGAGGGAGAAGAGCACCGCCTGGGGCAGCACCCGCAACAGGTGGGCGGCCGAGTAGTTGGTGAGCACCATGCGCGCACGGTGGGCGTTCTCGGCGCGGAACCGTTCCTCGGGCGGCACGGCTCGCAGCGTTGTCTCGCGGTGACGCACCACGGCCGAGGGCGTCACCACCACCCGAGCGCCGGCCAGGTGCGCGCGCCAACACAGGTCGGTGTCCTCCTCGTAGGCGGGGAAGTCGCTGGGGAAGCCGTCGATGGCCTCGAAGAGGTCCGCCCGCACCAGCATGGTGGCGCCGCTCACCGAGAACGTGTCTCGCACCGCGTCGTGTTGGGCCTGATCCAGCTCCCCTGGCTCGGCCACCGGCGCCGAGAACCCGAACTTGTCGATGGCCCGGCCCACGTCCAGCAGCATCTCCGGTTCGTCCCAATCCACCAGCTTGGGACCGACGATGCCGGCGTTGGACCGGAATGCTTCGGCCACCATGGCCGACACAGCGTCGGGCTCGAGGTAGACGTCGTCGTGGCAGAAGAGGAAGAACGCGCTCCCCTTCACCACGGCGGGGGCCCGATTGGCAGCGGCGCCATAGCCTCGGTTCGCCGCCAGCCGCACCACGTGGGCCTGGGGCAGCACGGGTTTGACGCGGGCCTCCACGTCCTGGTCGCTGTCGTTGTCCAGCACCAACACGGCCAGGTTGGCGTAGTCCTGGTTGGCCAGCGACACCAGCGTGGTCTCGAAGTCCTCGCCCGGATCGTGGGTGACCACCACCGCCACCACCGCAGGCGCGCCCTTGCCCGACGTGGCGGCGCGCGTGGGCGACGAACGCTCCGAGGGCTGTTGGGGGTTGGCTTCCCGGGTCGAGATGGTCAGACCTCCACGTGCGCGGCTCGACGACTTCGCACCGCCCGGCAGAGGCCCAGACTAATCGACCGGGGAGACATCTCAGGGCACCCCCCGGACCCTCCTATGCTGGGGCCGTGCCCACCCTGCCGCTCGTTCGAAACATCACCCTGTGAAGGCGCTGGTCACCGGCGCCGGCGGCTTCGTCGGCGGCCACCTCACGGCCCACCTCCAGGCCTCCGGGGACAACGTGGTCGGCTGGGATCGAACGCTCGAGGGCCTCGACATCACCGACGGACCGGCCATCGCCGGGGCCATGGCCGACGAGCGCCCCAACGTGGTGTATCACCTGGCCGGGGACGCCGACGTGGGCGGCAGCTGGGATCATCCGGCCTCCACCTTCCGCGCCAATGCCGAAGGCACGCTCAACATCCTTTCCGCCTGCCGCGAGGTGGGCGTCGAGCGGGTGTTGGTGGTGGGCTCGGCCGACGTCTACGGGCGGGTGCGCGCCGAGGATCTGCCCATCGACGAGAACTGCCCGTTGCGCCCGGTGAGCCCGTATGCCGCCTCCAAGGTGGCTGCCGATTTCCTGGCGGTACAGGCCGGGCTGGGCTTCGGCCTGGAGGTCATCCGCACCCGCCCCTTCAACCACCTGGGGCCGGGGCAGTCGCCCCGGTTCGTTGCCCCGGCCCTGGCCCAGAGGGTGGCCCAGGCCGAGCTGTCCGGTGGCGGCGACGTCTCCGTGGGAAACCTCACCCCGAAACGCGACTTCACCGACGTCCGCGACGTGGTCCGCGCCTACCGCATGCTGGTCATCGACGGCGAGCCGGGCGAGGCCTACAACATCTGCTCTGGCACTGCGGTCGCCGTACAGGAACTGGCCGACGCGTTCATCGCCCAGGCCACCGTGCCCGTCCGGCTGACGTCGGACCCCGATCTGCAGCGGCCGGTGGACATCCCCGTGCTGCTCGGCGACTGCGCCAAGCTGGTCGCCGCCACGGGTTGGCGTCCCAAGATCCCCCTCGCCACCACGCTGGCCGACCTCATGGCCACCGCCCGGGAGCGGGCGGCGGCTTCGCCTCGCTAGAGGCCCCTCAGGCGGAGAGGCCGCTCATGAGGCGCCCCACGCGGCGGCGCGCCTCGTCCACCTGATCCCGGCACCGCCGATCGAGCACCGAGCCGGCCAGCCGCTCCAGGCGCACCCGCCACTCCTCGATGGTCAGCCTGGCGGCCTCGGCGGATTCGGACCGAGCCAGCCATTCGAGGTCTCGATCCAGCAGCGACAGCTCGAGATCCACCTCGGTGTATCGGGCCGCAACGAGCGGCAAGCGGTCGCTCTTCTGCGGCGGGTAGCTGCTGCCGCGCACCAGGTCGTGGGGTTCCATGTTGAAGACCCCGGCCAGCAACACGATGGTGCGTTCGGAGGGAACCGACCGCCCGGATTCCAGGTTCGACAGCGCCACCCGGGAGATCGCGACCCGCTCGGCCAGCTCCTGTTGGGTCCACCCGAGCTCGTTGCGGCACCCGGCAATGCGGCGGCCGAGCGAGGTCTGTCCAGATGCTGGTGGCTCGCTCACCGCCAAACCCTACGTCAACGGGCGACGGTGGCCTGAATGGCGGGCGTGTCAACCCAGTAGGCAGACACGCGCCGGCGCTTCGAGTACAACTGCGGGATGACCAAGCGTGCGCTCATTACCGGAATCACCGGCCAGGACGGCTCCTACCTGGCCGAACTGCTGCTCAACGAGGGCTACGAGGTGATCGGCATGGTACGCCGCACCTCGACGGTCACCTTCGAACGGATTGCGCACCTCCAGGACCGCATCGCCACGGTCAACGGCGACCTGTTGGACCAGGCCAGCCTCATCGAGCTGCTGCGCACCTACCGGCCCCACGAGGTGTACAACCTGGCCGCGCAGAGCTTTGTGCAGACCTCGTTCTCCCAGCCCGTGCTTACGGGCGAGATCACCGCGTTGGGCGTCACCCGGCTGTTGGATGCCATCCGCCTGATCGATCCCGACATCCGCTTCTACCAGGCATCCAGCTCGGAGATGTTCGGCAAGGTGCACGAGGTGCCCCAGCTGGAGACCACGCCGTTCCACCCACGCTCGCCCTACGGCGTGGCCAAGGTGTACGGCCACTGGATCACGCTGAACTACCGGGAGAGCTACGACCTGTTCGGCTGCTCGGGGATCCTCTTCAACCACGAATCGCCCCGCCGGGGCCTGGAGTTCGTCACCCGCAAGATCACCCACGGGGTGGCGCGCATCAAGCTGGGCATGGACACCGAGCTGGCGCTGGGCAACCTGGACGCCAAGCGCGACTGGGGCTTCGCCGGCGACTACGTCGAGGCGATGTACCTGATGCTCCAGCAGGACGAGCCGGACGACTACGTGGTGTCGACCGGCGACACCCACTCGGTGAGGGAGTTCTGCCAGCTGGCCTTCGACCGTGTGGGGTTGAACTGGGAGGACCACGTGGTGATCGACGAGCGTTTCTTCCGGCCCGCCGAGGTGGACCTGCTGGTTGGCGACCCCGCCAAGGCCGCCAAGGTGCTGAATTGGACGCCCAAGACCAGCTTCGAACAGCTGGTGCACATGATGGTGGACGCCGACATGGCCCTCCTCTCGGGGAAGCTCGATCATCTCGCCTGAACCGGCGATGGGGGCCGGCGGACCGTCGTTGCAGGTGGCGGTCGTCTCCGGCGGTGTCGGTGCCGCGCGCCTCCTTTCGGGGCTGGTGCAGGTAACCGACCCGCCGGGCATCGCCGCGGTGGTGAACGTGGGCGACGACACCGTCTTCCACGGCTTGGCGGTGTGCCCCGACCTGGACACCATCACCTACACGCTGGCCGGCGCCGTCAACCCCGCCACCGGCTGGGGCCTGGCCGGGGAAACCTGGGCTGCGTTGGGGTCGCTGCGGCGCCACGCCCAGGCCAACGACCGCCCCGACGTGGGCTGGTTCGCACTGGGCGATCTCGACCTGGGCACCCACCTGTGGCGCACCCACCGGTTGGGCGAGGGCGCACGGCTCACCGAGGTCACGGCCGAAATCGTCCGCACGTTCGACCTTCAGCTGGCGCTCCTGCCGGTGACCGACGACCGGATTCGCACGCGTGTGGCCACCGCCTCGGGCGACGAGCTGGCGTTTCAGGAGTACTTCGTGCGCGAGCACCAGGACGTAACGGTGGCGTCGGTTCGCTTCGATGGCGCAGCCGGGGCCACCCCCTCACCGGAGGCGACCGCGGCCCTGGCGGACGCCGCGGTGGTGATGATCGCCCCGTCCAACCCGGTGGTGTCGGTGGGCCCGGTGTTGGCGGTGCCAGGGGTGTCCGACCTGTTGGCCGGACGGCGGGGCTCGGTGGTGGCCGTGTCGCCGTTGGTTGGCGGCGAGGCGCTGAAGGGTCCGGCGGCCCGGTTGATGACCGATCTCGGGGAGGAGGCGTCGGTAGTGGGCGTGGCTCGCCGCTACGCCCCGTTCGCCTCCGTGCTGGTGATCGACCCGGCGGATGCCCACCTGGCTGGCGCCGTCGCCGAGGCGGGCATGGACCCGCTGGTGGTGCCCTCCGTCATGGACACCCCTCGCAGCGCAGCCAACCTGGCACGGGCGTGCCTCGACGCCGTCCCGCCCAACTCCGCCCGGCCCTCCGTCGGGACCCTGCCGTGAGCGACGCGGTGAACGGCGCGGTTGACGACAGTTCGGGCGGGCTCTCGCTGCTGCCGGTGCCGGGCATTCCCGAAGTGCAACCCGGCGACGACCTGGGCGCCATGGTGGCCGACGCGGCACAGGCCTCGGTGGGCCTGCACGACGGCGACGTAGTGGTGGTCACCCAGAAGGTGGTGTCCAAGGCCGAGAACGCCCTGGTGGACATCGACCCCACCGACCCCGGCGCCCACCGGGCCCTGGTGGCCGGCCAGTCGCGCCGCATCCTCCGCCGCCGAGGAGACCTGGTGATCTCCGAAACCCACCACGGCTTCGTGTGCGCCAACGCCGGCATTGACGTGTCCAACGTGGCGTCCGGCACCGCCGCCCTGCTGCCCGAGGACTCCGACCGCTCGGCCCGCCGTCTGCGCGACGTCTTCATGCACCGCTACGGCATCGGTTGCGGCGTCATCGTCTCGGACACCTTCGGGCGACCCTGGCGCCGCGGCGTCACCGATGTGGCCATCGGGTCGGCGGGCATTCGCCCCATCCTCGACCTCCGGGGCACCAACGATGCGTTGGGGCGCGAGCTGGCGGTCACCGAGGTGGCGCTGGTGGACGAGCTGGCGGCCGCAGCCGACTTGGTGATGGGCAAGTCGGCTGGCATCGCCGCCGCCATCGTTCGGGGCGTGGACCCCGCGTGGCTGCGGGACCCGGCCGATCCGACCGCGACGGCGTCGGGCGGGGTGGTTGAGGACATCGTCCGCTCCCCCGCCGAGGACCTGTTCCGCTGAGCGATCGGGCGAGCTCGCCCGCCCGACGGGCACCTCAAGCGACCGGTAGCCTCTCCGGGCGCTCCACCAGCGCAGCCCCGCCGCCGTGCCGAGCGATACGAGTCAGAACCATGTTTGCCCTCAGCCTGAACCCCACCGACCTGGTCAACACCTTCGGCCTCCTGGGCGTGGCGACGGTGATCTTTGCCGAATCCGGCCTGCTCATCGGCTTCTTTCTGCCGGGTGACTCGCTGTTGTTCACCGCCGGCGCTGTGGCGGCCGGTGCCATCCCGGCCGTCGACGTCAGCTTCAACTTCTGGATCCTCATTGCGGTAGTCGTGGCGGCGGCGATTGCCGGCGACCAGGTGGGCTTCATCATCGGACGACGCGCCGGGCCGGCCCTGTTCACCGGCACGGATCGCCGGTTCCTCAAGGCCCGCCATCACCGGCACACCGTGGAGTTCTTCGAGCATCACGGACCCAAGGCCATCGTGCTGGCCCGGTTCGTCCCGATCGTTCGCACGCTCTGCCCCGTGGTCGCCGGCATTGGCGACACCCGGTACCGCACGTTCGTGCGCTTCAACGTCGTCGGCGGGGTGCTGTGGGGCGTCGGCGTCACCGCCGTCGGCTACCGGTTTGGACGCTTCGATATGGTGCGAGACCACCTCGAACTCACCATCCTGGGTGTGGTGTTCATCTCGGTACTCCCGGCGCTGATCGCCGTGGCCAAGGCCCGCATCGACGGCCCCGGCACGCCCCCCGTCATCGACTGACCACGGTTGGGGGCTGACTCGCTGGAGCGGGAGGTCGCCCGGGCGGCTCCCCGACTCCAGCAGTCCATTCGGGGTCAGCCGTTCGAGGCCAACGGGCGATGGCCGCCCGTTGCCCTGGCCCCGCCGGCTCCGGTCGCCAGCAGCGCCGGGGCTGCGGCCGCCAGGAACCCGATCTCGGCGGCCAGCGCCGGGAAGCCCTCGGTCCAGTGCTCCCACACGCCGGCCTCGTTGAAGCCCGGCAATCCAACGGTGCGGCTGATGAGGAACGCCACGATCATCCCGGCCGACAGGGCGGCGCCGGCGAGCCACGCCCGACGGTCGTCGCTCAGCCAGAGCGCCGCTGCGACTCCCAGGCACAGCGGCACCGACAGCCCGAAGAGCAACCCGATGTACAGCTTCTCGCTGAGGTATTCGGGGGTGATGAAGGCGTGCAGCAGGCCTGCGCCCACGAGCGCGGCTGAAGCCGCTCCTCGGCGCAGGTCGGAGACTCCGGTGATGTAGCTGTCCGACATGAGTGGTCCTTTCGTCGACGTCGCTCGTTGCGACGGCGAGCACCCTCGCGCCCCGGTCGTCAGGACAACCCCAGCGCACGGTGAGAGCTTCGTAAAGATGTCGGGGCCCCAGAGCTCCGATGGCTCGATAGCGTCGGCCCCATGACCACGCCCCCCGTCCAACACCCGCCCTCCCCGGATCGCCTCGATGGCGCCACCGCACTTGTCACCGGCGCCAACACCGGTATCGGCCTGGAGACCGCCGTGGCGCTCGCATCCCGCGGCGCCCGGGTGATCGGAGCGGTCCGCAATGCGGAAAAGGGCGCCCACGCCCGCGACCTGATCGCCCAACGGTCGGGCAACGCCTCGGTGGAGATGCGACACCTCGACCTGGCCGACCTGCGCACCGTCGCAGAACTGGTGGAGTCGCTCGACGGCGTGCCCATCGACCTGCTGATCAACAACGCCGGCCTGATCGTGGGCGAGCGCACCGAAACGGCTCAGGGGTTCGAGACCACCTTCGGGGTCAACCACCTGGGGCACTTCCTGCTCACCCGGATGTTGTTGGGTCAGCTGCGTGGCGTCGCCGACCCCTCCCCGGCCGATCCGTTGCTGCGACGTGCCATCCCCAGCAGGGTGATCAACCTGGCCTCCGGCGCCCACCACTTCGCCCCGCGGGGCATCCAGTTCGCCAAGCTCGACCGGCGCACCGTGCGCTTCTGGAACGCCATGGGCGTCTACGCCGAGTCCAAGCTGGCCAACGTCTGCTTCACCCGGTCACTCGCCGAACGCCTCGACCCGGCCCGGGTGGTGGTGCACGCCGTGCATCCAGGCGGGGTGGCGAGCGACTTCGGCATGGACGGCGATGTGTCCCGCGGGCTGGAAGGCTGGATCCGCCCCGTCGAACGCAAGGTGCTGCTGACGCCGGAACAGGGGGCGGAGACGTCGGTGTTCGTGGCCACGTCGGTGTTGTGCGGGCGTTCCTCCGGCACCTACTGGGTGCGCAAGCGACCCGGCACGCTCAGCCGCTGGGCCCGCTCCACCCCGAGCTGCGAGGTGCTGTGGGACCTGTCCGAGCGCATGCTGGCGGGGGTGGGATTCCCCGCTCCGCCCCTTCCCCAGCTGGCGCCGCCGCAGGCCTCCGCGCAGGCCCGAGCTGGGGCACCCGGCTAGCGCCTAGTGCAGCCGCGCGGAAATAACGTTCATGTGATTCAGGCTGCTTTGAGGGGGTCGGCGGCGTAGGTCCACTTGAACGGCTTCGCGGTCTGGTCGTAGTCGGCTATGAAGCCCATCAGCTTGGTGATGAGCTCATCTCTCGAGGAGAACCTGCCGCCTCGGATGACTTTGCGTTGCAGGATCGAGAAGAACAACTCGACCTGGTTGACCCACGACGCGTGGGTGGTGTGAAGTGGACCACCCAACGGGGTGGGCCTCGAACCACGCTGTGGTGTACTTCGATCGGTGCGATGAGCCGTTGTCCAACACCACATGGATCTCCAGGTTCGGGTCGACAACCCGGTCGATGTCGGCGAGGAACTCACAGAAGTTTACCGAATCGTTCTTGCCCGGAATCGGCTCCGCGAGGACCTGCCCGGAATGCACATCCATGGCAGCGAACAACGACGCGGTGCCGTGACGGCTGTACTCGAACTCCGAACGCCGGTGCCGGCCGGGCCGGGCAGGCCGGTCACGATACTTCGCTGATTTTGCTTGGATCGCGGTTTTCTCGTCGACCGAGAGCACGACCGCCCCGCCGGGCGGGTTCAGATACAGGCCACACACGTCACGGACCCGATCCCAGAAATCGGGGTCGTCGCGACGGTTCAACCAGCCCCGCACCTTGGTCAGGTCGATGTCCATTCCGGTGAGGATCCTCCACACCTGCGACACCGACACCTCGATCCCCTCCGCGTTCAATTTGGAGGTCACCTCCGGATATGACCACGTGGCCACCGGATCGTCATCGTCTTTCTCCGAAGTGGCGATCGCTGCAATCTTGAGCCGGTCGTCGTGTCCAAGACGACGAGGCCGCCCGGAGCGTTGTTCGTCTTTGAGACCATCGAGGCCCTCGTCGATGAACCGGCGGCGCCACGCCCCAACCCGATGCTGACCGAGGCCGACCTGCTCAGCGATCTGACGCAGCGGCACACCTTCAGCGCACAACAAGACGATCTTTGCCCGCTGGACCACCCGCACCGGCAACGTCGTGGACCGTGCCCTGCGTTCCAACACCGCCCTCGTCTCGTCGTCCAACACCACAGCAGCAACCTTGAACACGATGTGACCCCTCTGATCGGCAACCCAACCAGATTACACGCGTGTCATTTCCGCGGGACTGCACTAGTTGGGCCAGGCGTCCTTGGGCGGTCGAACCTCGCCGGACAGCTTGGCCCCGGGCTCGACGGCCTCACCGAACCCCACCACACACAGGTTGGACAGGTTCGAGTCGGCGCCGATGAGCGAGCGGCCGCCAACCAGCGAGTCGACGACGCTGGCCCCGACGGCCACGGTCGAACCGGCCAGCACCAGGGTTCGCTCCACTCGAGCGCCGGCCTCCACCTGTGCCTCGGCGCCGACCACCGAGTCGATCACGGTGGCATCGGGGTGCACCCGGGCCGAGTCGTGCACCGCATCGCCACCAAAGGGCCGCTTGCCGGCCAGCACGTCCAGGTTGGCCTGCAACAGCGTGGCCGGGGTGCCGGCGTCCAGCCAGTAGTCATCGCTCTGCAGGGCATAGAGGGCGGATTCGGCGGCTAGGGCGGGGAAGACCTCGCGTTCCACCGACACCCTGCGGCCCCCTTCGATGCGATCCAGCACCGACGGCTCCATCACGTAGGTGCCGGCGTTGATGAAGTTCGTCGGCGCCGTGCCGGGCTCTGGCTTCTCCACGAAGTCGATCACCGAGTGATCGTCCCGCGTCGGCACCACGCCGTACCGCGACGGGTCCTCCACGGGAGTCAGGGCGATGGTGGCCTCCCCGCCGCATGCCTCGTGGTGGGTCCACAGGGCGGCCACGTCCAGGTCGGTCAACACGTCGCCGTTGACCACGATGAAGCGCTCGTCGACTCCGGCCTCCCGGGCGGCAAAACGGATGGCCCCGGCGGTGTCCAGCGGCTCGCTCTCCACCGCGTAGTGCAGCGTCACCCCAGCGCAGCTGCCATAGGGGTAGGCCTCGACGAAGGTGTCCGGGCGATAGCCCAGCGACAACACCACCTCGGTGACGCCGGCGGCTCCGAGGGACCCGACGACCCGCTCCAGCATCGTGGTATGCACCACCGGCAGCATCTGCTTCGGAAGCGTGAGGGTGAGCGGACGCAGCCGGGTGCCGAAGCCACCGACCAACACGATGGCGCGCACGTTGCGCCCTAGCCCGCTGTCGTGGTGGCGGGCGCCTCGCTGCTGGCCGGTGCCTCGGTGGCGGGCGCTTCGCCCTCGGGGGCCTCGCTGGTGTCAGCTCCCTCAGCGGGCGCCTCGCTGACTGGCGGCACGCTCTCGGTCGGATCCGGAATGCCCGACCCATCGGGCTCCAGCTGATCGCTGGGGTTCTTCAGCGTTTCGATGCTGGGCGGCAACAGCTCGCCCTTGCGCTTCTCGGCGACGGTGTCGATGTCCTTCGCCGGCAGGAACGCCAACGTCCACGCCTGGCCGTCGGTGCGGATGGGGAAGTCGTCGAAGCTTCCCGTGTGCACCTTGGGCTCGGTGTCGGGCCCGGCCTGAGGTGGGTACTCCAAGAGCGCCCACTGGCCCTTCACCTCCTTGTCGTCCACCGTGCAGGTTGACGAGCCACTGGTCCAGGTCTTTTCTTCCTCGGTCGAGGACGCAGGCAGCACCACCTTGTCGCCGCTGGCCTCCAGGCCGGTCATCTCGAAGAACTTGCCCATCACGGCGTTGTTGCCCGCAGCGCTCTGCAGGTACGGATGGATGTGGATCAGCCCATCGCCGTGGCTGTGAATGCCGGTGGTGTCGGGACCGACGTCCACCAGCTCTTCGGCGTTGGCAAAGCGGTCGCACAGGTAGATGCCGATGGCGTTGTGGAAGTGGTCGCCGGAGCTGCCCGGCAGGTTCACCTTGGGGCTGGCGGTGGCGGCGGCCCGGTAGGACGACCGCGACCAGAACACCAGCGTGGTGCCGACCACGACGATGGCCACCATGAGAATGGCGAAGCCCACGGGGCGGCGCTGGCCGGCGGCGCGGGTGACGCCGGCGCGCTGAACACGCTGGATCTTTCGGAGGGAACGCTGCGAATCCATGAGGCGACCACGCTAGTGCACCGAACGCACTCCTCCACCAGCGCCCGACGCCAACCTGAGAGCCCTACTCCCGCCGCTTCCCGGTCAGCAGGCCCAGGAGGTCGAACCAGAACGGCGCGCCCATGGCCAGTGCCGCGGCGGTCACCAGCACTCCGAACCCACGGAGGAGGAAGCCCGGGGCCCCGTCCCCCGTCCAGCCCGTTGTCCATTCGTCCCAGGAGTCGGGATAGTTGCCCAAGATCGGTATGCCGAGTTCGTTGAGATCACCCACCGCTCGGCCGGCACATCGCAGATCACGGTTGTCGGCGTCCTTGGGCACCGCGTCCTTGCAGTTGGCGATGACGCCGTCGTCGGTGATGTCGTCGGCCAGCAACGCCACGGCGGTTCGGGTCTCGGCGTTGTCCCTGAGCGCGACGCCCATCTCAATGGCGTCCGCCTGCAGCACCACCGCCAACACCAAACCGACGGCGAACAGGATCCAGGTGGCGTACCGCTTGTAGATGGCGGTCAAGCGGGTCATCTGGGCGTCGAACCAACCTCCGACGAGGTCGACGAACCGATCCACGTCCTCGCCCGCCGCTCCAGCCACCGTGCCCAAGTACGAGAGGAGCGGCACCCCGGGATACTGCGCAACCAGGACGCGCACCCGGTCCTCCACGCTGCCGCCCTGGCCCTTGATCTCCGCCAACTCCAGGAGCGCGGCGGCAAACACCTTCGGCGGGATCGAGTCCACCCGCGTGCGCTTGGAGGTACTTGCGGCCGGATCGAAGGCCCGGATCGACGGCGTGGCGGCCAGGTCATCCAACAGAATCGACTCGTCGGAGATGACGGTGTCCGCTTTCGGCCGCGGATCATCCCGCAGGGTGACCATACGCAACCCGGCCGTCAGCCCGAGGTCTCCCAGGTCCAAACCCGCGGGCCCACCCGCCGCTCCCCCCGATGCTGCGGCGGCACGAGCGCCCAACAATCCCTCCAGGGATTTCCACAAGGTTCGAGCCCGCAACTGAAACACCTTGGCCACCACCTCGGTCAAGGCCGAAGTCAAGGTCGCCAGCACGAGAAACACCAGCGCCAGCCCCACGGCCACCTCGATGACCACCGAATCCAACATCTCGGAACCCCCCGGTTCAGGCGGGACAACCGTAACATCTACTTGGTCTGCTTTCGGGAAACCCGAGGGTCCGGGCCGGGTCGTCAGCGGTTCCGGGCCAGCCGCTCGAACAACTCCTCGTAGGCCTCGGCCACGGCGTCCGGCGACAGCCAGCGCTCTACCCACGCCCGCCCTGCCACGCCCATCGCCTGGCGGCGCGTCGGATGGTCCACCAGCTCCAGTACCCCGCGGTGCAGCGCGTCCACCGAACCCGGGGCCACGGCCACGCCGGCCTCGGCCTCGTCCAGCACGCGGGTCACCTCGGTGTCGGGGTCGACCGAAGCCAGCACCGGGCGGGCCGCAGCCAGGATGGAGTACAGCTTTGAGGGCACCGACGAGCGGGCCAGGCCGTGCTTCAGGAGGATCGTGTGCACGTCGGCCGCGGCCAGCACCTCCGAGAGCCGCTCCCGAGGTTGCATGGGCACGAACACCACGTTGTCCAGCCCCTCGGCGGCCGCCTGCACCGACGCCAACGACGACCCGCCGCCGTTGATGACGAAGCACACGTCGGGGCGGTCGGCCATGCGCCGGGCCACCTCCACCAGCAGCTCCACCGGTTGGGACAGGCCGATGTTGCCCGCATAGGTCACCACGGTGCGGTCCCCCAGGCCGAACTCGGCGCGATAGGGCACGTCGGTGCCGGTGGGCTTCACCCGCTCGGTGTCGACGAAGTTGGGGATCACCTCCACGTTGGCCGCCCCGGAGGGCCCCAGCTTGGCGGCGACGTTCTCGCGCAGGTCCTCGGACAGCACCGTAACGGCGTCGGCCCGGCGGTACAGGAACCGCTCCACGATCGACGCCGCTTTGATCACCCGTTCGTTGGTGATGGCGCCGGAGTGCACTGCGGCGTCGGGGAACACGTCCTGGATGTTGAACACGAACGGAATGCGGCGGACGGCGGCCACCATCGCCCCGGGGAACCCAAGGGGCAGCGGCGGCGACATGGCCAGCACCGCATCGGGCCGCTGGCGGATGGCGAGGCTGCGCAGGGTGGCCAGCGCCGTGAACCCGCCGAAGGCCAGCGCCCGCGCCGGAATGTTGGTCTTGTCGGTGGGAAACGGATGCAGCCGGCTGATGGCGCCCCACTCGGTGGCCTCGGTGCGAACCAGCCGCCCGCCCCAGCCGTCCTCCACCCGGTGATGGCGGTACCAGGGCAACGAGGTGACGACATGCACCGAGTGTCCCCGGTTCACCAGGCCGTCCACGATGGAGGTGATCACCTCGCCGGTCGGTGCCACATCGGGGCGGAAGTGGGGGGCGATGACCAGCAGTTTCACGAGGGGTGCTCCCAGGCCGCCCGATGGAGGGCAACGAGCGCCCGGGCGGAGTCGGTCCAATTGAAGCCAGCGGCCACCCGGCGGCCGGCGGCCACCAAGGCCTCACGACGCTGCGTGTCGGCCCGAACACTCTGGACCGCGGCCACCCAACCCGCAACATCGCCGATGTCCACCCGCAGCGCGGCGTCGCCGCAGGCCTCGTCCAGGCCGGGGTGGGTGGAGGCGATCACCGGCACACCGGCCGCCTCGGCCTCGATCGCCGGCATGCCGAAGCCCTCGTACGACGAGGGCATGACGGCGGCCACCGCTCCCCGGTACAGCGCATCGAGGTGGGCCTCGGACACCCGACCCAGGTGGTGGACCCGCGCGCTCAGGCCCCGCTGCTCGACGGCCTCCAGCAACTCGCGGTGGGCCGGCCCCTCGCCGCCGGTCAACACCAGGTGCAGCTCGCCGGGCAGCGCAGCGACCACGTCGAGGAACGCCACGTGTCCCTTGTGGGGCCAGGTGACCGCCGGGTACAGCAGGTACTCCATCTGCGGCGGCAACAGGCTCGACGACACGAGCCCCGGCGCCTCGGGCCCGTCACCGGGGCGATCCCGGGGCGGTCCCCACGGAATCACGGTCACCCGCGCCGGGTCGGCACCCAACCGGTCAATGACGCGGTCGCGAACGAAGGTGGACGGCACGGCAATGCGCCGCGCCCGTCGCGCCGCCGACGGCAACCCGCGTGCCAGGTACCACCGGCGCAGCCAAGGGATGTTGCCGGGCAGGTCGATGGGCTGGATGTCGTGGATGGTGACCGTGCACGGCAGCGGGGTGCGCAGGGGCAGCGTCCCGCCGCCGTGGTGCATCAGCTCGACCTTGGCCTCGCCTGCCGCCCGGTTCAGGGTGGTCGCCTCGGCCAGGATGCGCCTGGCCCTGCTGCTGGCCGCCACCTCCACTTCCGTGCCGGCAAACGCGCCCACCACCTCCGGGTGGGCCTCGCGCACCTCGGGGGTGCAGAACAGCTGGTAGCGGCTGGCCTCGGGCAACTCGGCCAGCGCCTCCAGCTGGCGGATGGTGGCCTGCTCGCTGCCACCCACCCGCCCGGGGACCAGCCACAACAGGTTCACGCCAACGGCGGGAACGCCGGTCAGCCCAGTGCCGGTCAGCCCAGCGCGGCTCATCCGAGAACCCCGGCGTACATGTCAGCCGTAGCACGGGCACAGCGTTCCCAGGTGAACTCCGACGCCCGGGCCCGGGCCAACTCCCCCAGCTCCGAGGCCCTGGCAGGCTCATCGAGCATCGCCAGCACCGCCTCGCGCACCTCGTCGCCGCGGCGTGGATCCACCAGCACCGCCGTGTCGCCGGCCACCTCGGCGGTGGACGTTCCCGCGGACGTCACCACCGGCGTGCCGCGGGCCATGGCCTCCAGCACGGGCAGCCCGAACCCCTCGGCCAGGCTCGGTTGTGCGGCCACCTCGGCGCCGGCCAGCAGGGCGTCCCGGTCGGCGGTGGGCACGAATCCCAGCCAGCGCACCGACGGCGCTCGGGCCACCTCGGCGTGCACGTCCGCCCAACCGGTCGGCCCCACCAGCACGAGGTCGACGCCGCGGCGGTCCAGTTCGGGCCCCAGCGGCAACAGCGCCTCCAGGTTCTTTCGGGGCTCCAGGGTGCCCACGCTGATCACGTAGGGGCGCGTCAGGCCATAGCGGCTGCGCACCTCCTCCACCGCACCCTCGGACAGGGGTGGTACATGAACGCCCAGGGGAATCACGCGCAACCGATCGGCATCGAATCCGGCGGCGACGGCGTCGCTCGCCGTCGCCTCGCTGGAGCAGGCCACAGCCTCGGCCCGTTCGGCCAGCAGACGCAGCCCGCGGGTCATCATCGACACCCCCCGACGGCTGAAGGCCTCCGGAAACCGAAGCGGGAACACGTCATGCAGGGTCGCCACCAGCGGTGCCGTACCCCGGCGGGGCGTGATTGGCGCCATGAGGTGCACCAGGTCGGCCGGGCCGTGGCCGGAGGCCGCCAGCGCGGCCTCGATCGACGGCCGCCCCGTCGCCTGCCAACCGCTGTGCAGCAGCGGCACGGGCAGGGCGGGCAGCCATCGTTGCTGCGGCACCCGCACCAGCGGCACGGCGGGCTCGAAACCGGGGGTCGGCCGGTTGTGCCGCGGCGCCACCCCCACGACGTCGGCCAGCCCGTGCTCGGCGAGGGCGGCCGTCAGCTCCAACGCGGCGCGGCCGGTGCCCCCAGGGGTGGGCTGCCAACAGAACTGGAGGGGGACGGCCACGGTGGGTCGCTGCACCGCTCCAGCGTGTCACGCGGAGGCCGGTACGATGGGCGGATGTCCGATTTCTGGAGCGATCGCCGGGTGCTCATCACAGGCGGCAGCGGGTTCCTCGGCTCGGCGGTGCAGCGTGTGTTGGCGCCGTTGCAGGTGGCCGAGATCCACACGTTCGGCTCGGGCGAGGTCGATCTGCGCGACCCCGCCGCCACCGACGCGTTGTTCGAACGCCTCCGACCCAACCTGGTGATCCACCTGGCCGCGCGGGTCGGTGGCATCGGCGCCAACCGCGAGCGCCCCGGCGACCTGTACCTCGACAACCTGCTCATCGGCACCCACGTCATCGACGCGGCTCGTCGCTTCGAGGTGGACAAGACCGTGGCCGTCGGCACCATCTGCTCGTACCCCAAGATCACCCCGGTGCCGTTCCAGGAGACCTCCCTGTGGACGGGGTACCCGGAGGAGACCAACGCCCCCTACGGCGTCGCCAAGCTGGCCATGCTCACCCAGATTCAGGCCAACGCCGACCAATACGGCCAGCGGGCCATCTACCTCCTGCCCACCAACCTCTACGGGCCGGGCGACAAGTTCAACCCCAAGGTGAGCCACGTCATCCCGGCGCTCATCCGCCGCATGGTCGAGGCCAAGGAGGCCGACGCCCCGTTCATCGAGGTGTGGGGCACCGGTTCGGCCAGCCGCGAGTTCCTGTACGTGGATGACGCCGCCGAGGGCATCGTGGCCGCTGCGGAACGCTACGACGGCATCGAGCCGGTCAACCTGGGCAGCGACCACGAGCTGCCCATCTCCGAGCTGGTGCCGCTGGTGGCCGAGCTGGTGGGTTACGGCGGCGAGATCCGCTGGGATACCACCAAGCCCGACGGTCAACCACGGCGCGGGGTGGACGCCTCCCGTGCCAAGGAGCTGTTCGGCTGGACCGCCACCACCGAGTTCCGAGACGGTCTCACCCGCACCATCGAGTGGTTCCTCGCCAACCGGACGGCCGCCGAGGCCCGCGCCAACTGAGCACCCCACCCATCGGCCCCGCGCCCGAACTGGGGACCCCCTGCCGTGCTATCACCCCAAAGTCAGTCCCCACTACGGCCCAGCGCTCGAAGTGGGGACCCCGGCTGGGGCCAGAGCCCCAAGATCAGTCCCCACTACGGCCATGCCCGGGCCGACCCGGCTCAGAGCTGGGTGCGCAGCCAGGCGGCGTAGCGGTCCAGCCCGTCGAGCAGCTGCACCTTGGGCTCCCAGCCCAGCAGCTCGCGCGCCCGCGTGATGTCGGGGCGACGCTGGGCGGGATCGTCCTCGGGCAGCGCCAGATGCTCCACCGCCACCTGCGTTCCGGTCACCTGGCGCACCGCATCTACCAGCTCCAGGATGGAGAACTCGGTGGGCGTTCCCAGGTTGACGGGAACGTCAACGTCCGAATCCAGCAACGCCAACAGCCCATCGACGGTGTCGTCCACGTACCCGAAGGACCGGGTCTGGCTGCCGTCGCCGTAGACCGACAACGGCCGACCGGACAACGCCTGGGTGAGCAGGTTGGACACCACCCGGCCGTCCTCGGGGCGCAGCCGAGGCCCGTAGGTGTTGAACAGCCGAGCGATGCCCACCGACACGCCGCGGGTTCGGGCGTAGGCCATGGTGACCGCCTCGGCGAAGCGCTTCGACTCGTCGTAGCAGCTTCGGGGACCCACCGGATTGACGTTGCCCAGGTAGGTCTCCGGCTGTGGATGCACCTCCGGGTCGCCGTACACCTCCGAGGTGGAGGCCAGCAGGAACCGTGCGCCGTGACGGTCGGCCAGCTCCAAGCAGTTGCGGGTGCCTTCCGAGCCGACCGCCAGGGTTTCGATGGGCAGCCGCAGGTACGCAGGCGGCGAGGCCGGCGACGCCAGATGCAGCACCGCGTCGACATCCGCCGGTTCGCCGCCGGCCAGCGAGTCCAGCACCAGGCCGGCGGAGACGTCGGCCGTCACCCGCACCACCCGATCGTCGTGGTGCGCCAGGTTCGCCCAGCTGCCGGTGACCTCGTTGTCCACCACCACCACGCGGTCGCCCCTGTCGACCAGCCGGTCCACCAGGTGCGACCCGATGAAACCGGCTCCGCCGGTGACCACGATCGTTCCCACGCTCAGCTCCGGCCGATGCCGTCGTAGCGCAGCCCGGCGGCGCGCACCTCGGTGGGGTCCAGCAGGTTGCGCCCGTCCACCACCGTGGTCCCGGACATGGCCTCGGCCACCTCGGCCAGGTCGACCCACCGGAACTCGTCCCACTCGGTGAGCACCGTCAGCACGTCGGCCCCGCTCGCAGCTTCGAGGGGGCTGGCCGCCAGCACCAGATCGGTCAGCTCGTTGCGGGGTTCCTTGGACGGGTCGACCGTAGGGTCAAAGGCCACCACCTTGGCTCCGGCGGCCACCAGCCGGCTGGCCACCTCGAGCGCCGGTGAGTCCCGCAAGTCATCGGTGCGGGCCTTGAAGGTGAGGCCCCACATGCCCACCGTGCGCCCCTCCAGTGCGCCGCCGGCACCGGCGCGGACCTTGTCCACGATCCGGTCGAACTGCTGGTCGTTCACCTCCACCACGCCGCGCAGCAACCCGAAGTCGTATCCCGCGTCGGCGGCAATACGCACCATGGCCACGGTGTCCTTGGGGAAGCAGGATCCGCCCCAGCCAGGCCCCGGGCGGAGAAACTCACGGCCGATGCGGGTGTCGTAGCCCATGCCGGTGACCACATCGGCCACGTCGGCACCCACGGCCTCGCACACGGCGGCCACAGCGTTGATGAAGCTCAGCTTGGTGGCCAGGAAGGCGTTCGAGGCGTACTTGATGGTCTCTGCCGAGGCCGGGTCGGTGATCATGAGCGGCGCGTTGAGCGACGAGTACAGCTCGGCGGTGGCCAGGGCGGCCGAGCGGTCGTCCGAACCGATCACCACCCGGTCGGGGTGAAGGAAGTCCTGCACCGCCGAGCCCTCCCGGAGGAACTCCGGGTTGGACACCACGGACACATCGTCGCGGCGCAGCTCGCGGGCCACCACTCGAGCCGACCCCACCGGCACCGTGGACTTGTTGACCACCACCGAGTCGCTGGACAGATGCGGGCCCAGGGTGCGGGCGGCTTCCTGGATGTAGCTGAGGTCGGCCGCCCCGTCGGCCCCTTGGGGCGTTGGAACGCACAGAAATACGAACTGCCGGTCGCCCACCGAACCGATGCCATCGGTGGTGAAGCGCAACAGACCGGCCTCGACCCCGGCCGTCACCAACTCGCCCAGCCCATCCTCCAGGATGGGCAACTCGCCTCGCTGGAGGCGGGCCACCTTCGCCTCGTCGATGTCGATGCCCACGACGTCGTGGCCCAAATGGGCCAGCGCCGCCGCCGTGGTGAGGCCCACGTATCCGGTTCCTACAACTGCTACCCGTGCCGACACGGGGGTCATCTTGGCAGGTTGGGGCTCACCCAGCGCAGGTGAGAGACCGGTCATAGTCGATCGGCAGGAATGCACCGGCCTCCGAACCGGTCAGGCCGGTATCGGCCGGGGTGCCGTCGTCGTCGGCGACCGCAGTGGTCGACGAGCTCGGCGTTGCGGTGCTCTCGGTGCCGGACAGGTCGGTTCCATCTGGCGGGGACAGGTCAGTTCCATCTGGCGGGGTGGTGCCCTCGGCGGCGGCCGTGCCGGTCAGCGGGTCGGTGGCCTCGTCCGCGTCCGCCGGCGTCGCCTCCGGGACGCTCGGGTCTGTGGGAGCCGCCCCGGGAGCGGGCGCATCCGGGTCGCCCAGGGTGCTCGGCGGGTTCTGCCCGTCCGTGGTCGCAGCACCTGCCTCGACCAACTCGGCCCGCACCTCGGGGTCCACCTGATCGTCGGGCCGCAGTTCGGCGAGCACCTCGGGGCGAAGGTCGCCCAACTCCAGCTCCACGCGTTGGCCCTCGATCTGCTCGTCGAAGCTCAGCTCCACCGGGCCGGCGAGTGATCGGGCCATCAGCAGGGCGCCCGTGGCGCCCAGGGGGCCGTAGGTGATCTTCGGGATGTCGCGGCTGGTGTTCTCCACGATGACCGAGGAGTCGAACCCCAACGAACCCAGCGCCGCGCTCACCGGATCGGCGTTGTCGGAGGTGTCGCCGATGACGTCCACGATCACGTCCCGGGGCACGGTGGCCTTGCCGGACTCGAGGCCCTGGAACACCCGCAGGTACTTGCGGGACTCATCCCAGTCCACCTTCTGGTAGGCGCCCGAATCCACCGTGTAGTCGTACGAAGGAAGCGAATAGGTGGTGAGCTGATCCGAGGAGAAGGTTCGGAACTGCGAGCCGACGTCCACCAGCCGCTGCACGGAGAGCTGCTGATCGATCTGCACCACCTCGATCACCGAGTTGGCCACGCCCAGCGCCTTGCCCGGGTTGCGAATGCCGCTCCCCAGCGCCTTGTGCACCAACAGCTTGGCAAACTGCTGTTGGCGGGGGATGCGCCCCAGGTCGCCACGCGGATCGGTCACCCAGTCGCCGTCGGGCTCCTGGTATTCCAGGTGCCGCGCCCGCGCATAGGCCAGCGCCTGGTCACGGTCCAGCACCAGGCAGCCCGTTTCCTCCACGAGCAGGCCCGTGTTGGGGTCGCGCACCGGGTTGGTGAAGTAGGCAGGAATGCCGCCCAGCACCTGAACGATCTGCTTGAAGGCCCGGAAGTCCATGGCCACGTAATGGTCGATGGAGATGCCGAAGTTGCGCTTGATGGTCTGGATGAGGTCGATGGCGCCGTTGGGCCCGGTGAGCGCCGAGTTGATCTTGCCCTCTCGGCCCGACGGCGCCCGGGGCACCAGGGTGTCCCGTGGGATGGAGAGCAGCCACGCCTTGCCGCTGCGTGGATCCACCCGCAGCACCATGATCACGTCGGCCAGCGGCTTCTTGGCGTCACGGTCCTGGTTGATGGGGTCCGTCTCGTCGAGGGTGGAGTTGTCGTCGGTGCCAATCACCAGGTAGTTCAGCGGATCCTTCGGGTCGCGGTTCTCGCTGCGGGTGGCCTGGCTGACCGACACGGTGTCGATCCGGTTCACCAGCACCCGGGTGTAGAACAGCCCCACGGCAGCGGCCAGACAGGCGACGGCCAGCAGCGAGTTGAAGGCAATCAGCAGCAGCTGGGGCACCGTGCGATGGCGCTTCCTCGCCTTCCGGGGCATTCGAGGCATCCGGAGACGATACCGGAGCCGACGGAGAACCACCGCGCGTGGCCCCTCCCCTACGCTCAAACCATGGAGTCCTCTCAGGCGGCCGAGGCTTCCGCGGTGACCGCGCCTCCACCCGGCCTCGACCCGCTGGGCCCCTGGGCGTTGGCCGGCGGGCGGTGGTTCTGGGGCCAACCCATCCTGAGCGACGATCTCTCCGAGGTCGGCGACTCGGGTACGTGGGTGGTGTGCCTGAGCGCCGAGGGCTCCATCGTGGCCGCCCGATTCCCCCACAGCGCCCGCGCCGCCGCCCCGCCGGGTGCCGGGTCGTCCAGTGCCTCCGGGGCGTCCGGTGCGCCGGAGGCATCGCCGCCAACGCTCGGCGAGGGCGCCGCCGAGGGAGCCGACGAACCGTGGCGCTCGTCCCTGACCCGCGGCCAGTACTCAGCAAGGGTCGACGACATCCGGGAACGCATTGCCGCCGGCGACGTCTACCAGGTGAACCTCACCCGTCGCTTGGCCGGGGGGCCCCGCAGCGACCATCCGGGCCCATCGGCACTGGCCCTCACCCTGGCCCTCGCCTCGGGTCATGCCGCGCCCCATGCGGCCAGCATGGCGGTTCCCGAGGCGGGCGTGTGGGTGGTGGGCGCCTCCCCGGAACGTTTCCTCAGCCGCCACGGCGACGTCGTGTCGTCCCAACCCATCAAGGGCACGGCGCCCAGACCGGAACTGCTGTCGGCCAAGGACCGGGCCGAGAACGCGATGATCTGCGACCTGGTGCGCAACGACCTGGGCCGAGTGTGCCAACCCGGAACCGTCGAGGTGCCGCACCTGCTCGCGCTGGAACACCACCCCGGCCTGGTGCACCTGGTCACCACCGTCACGGGGCGGTTGCGGGCCGGCGTGTCGTGGCCCCAGCTGATCGATGCGCTGTTTCCGCCGGGTTCGGTGACGGGTGCCCCCAAGCTGGCGGCCCTGGCAACCATCGACGATCTGGAGCACACGCCACGGGGCCCCTATTGCGGGGCCCTCGGATGGGTGGACGGCGACGAGGACACCGCCGACCTTGCCGTCAGCATCCGCACCTTCTGGGCCGCATCCGACACCGACACCGACACCGACACCGACACCGACACCGGCTCTGCCGCGAGGGCGCAGGGGTCGGCTTCGCCCAGTGCGGCCTGGCGCTGGACGTTTGGCACCGGTGGGGCCATCACGTGGGACTCCGATGCCACCGACGAGTGGAACGAGACCGAGCTGAAATCGGCGCGGCTGTTGCACGTGGCCGCCGAGCCGCTGCGCCGCATCGGCCCACGCCTGACACCCGAGGCGACACCCCGGGCCTGGTGAGCGTCGCTCGTCGGCTGGGGTCAATGGCCATCGACCGGCCACCCTCCGGTGCTAAACCGTCGGCCATGGCGAACGGACAACCGCCAACCCCCGCGCTGCGGCGCTGGACCTTGATGGGCGGCGATCTGATCGACCCGTCCGCACCGGCGTTGGCACCCACCGACCGAGGGGCCACCAGCGGCGACGGTTGCTACACCACCATTGGGGTCTTCGACCGCGTGGCCTTCGCCGTCACCCGCCACCGGCGGCGCCTGACCGACACGCTGAATCACCTGGGGCTGGAGGCCGCCGACATCCCCTGGGACGAGATCGTCGAGCTGCCCGAACGCCTGGGCGTCGCCCGGGGTCGGCTTCGGGTCACCGTGACCGCAGGGCCCGGAGCGCCCGCCGAACCGGCCACCCACCCATCGGTGTGGGTGACTCTGGCCGAAGTGGATCCCGACCTGGTGGGCCGCCCCGTGGCGGTGGTGAGCGGCATCCACCCCCGCAGCGCCCGGCGCTTCGATGCGGGCCACAAGACCATCGCCGGTGCCGGTTCCACACGCTCGCTGCTGGCCTGGGCCGCCAGGCGCCGGGCTGCCGACGAGTACCTCTTCGTCGACACCGATGGGGCGCCGTCCGAGGGCACCACCACCAACCTCATCGTGGTTCGCAACGGCCGAGCGGAGACTCCCCCGCTGGACACCGGCTGCCTGCCCGGCATCACCCGGGAGCTGCTGCTGGAGTCCGGCCTGGTGACCGAGGGGCACGTCGAGCTGACGGGGGCCGACGAGGTGATCCTCACCTCCTCGGTTCGTGGCGCCATCCCGGTTCACACCGTCGATTCCCAGCCGATGCCCGGCACCGACGGGCCCCTCTGGCAACGGCTCTCGGCCCACCTGAGCCATCTGCTGGCGACGAACGTCGACCCGTGAACGGTCAGTCCGTAGCCACCCCCCGGCGCCGCCCCCGCCGGGGGTCACTTCGTCGCGGCCCGCTCAGCGCGGTTCCGGCCGGAGGTGCACCACGTCGCCCACCGTCACCTCGGTGCGCACCCCCCGATCGTCGAGAACGACCAGCGCCCCCGAGCGGGTCATCGCCTCGGCCAACCCCGACACCGTGGCTGCGGGCAGCTCCACCCGAACCCGCCGGCCAAGGGTCACCGACGTGGCCTCCAGCGCGCTGACGAAGCCCTCACGGTCGCCGTCGGCCACCCGCCCCCACCAGGCCCGATACCGGGCCAGGACTGCCTCGGCGAGGGCCGCCCGATCCACCGGGGCTCCGCCCAACAGGTTGAGCGAGGTGGCCTCCGGCAGCTCCGGCGGCATCGCCTCCCAGCCGGTGTTGATGCCGATGCCCAGCACCGCCACCCGGGACCTGGGGCCACCTCCGGCGCGCACCCCGGCCCGGCGGTCCTCGAAGCTCTCGCCCAGGATGCCGCCCACCTTGGCCATCGTCCCATCGGGATGAGCGGCCACCAGGTCGTTGGGCCACTTCAACCCCAACGCCTGCCCGGTGACCTCATCGATGGCCTCCAGCGCGCCCAGCCCCATGGCCAGCGGCAGGGCACCCAACAGCTCGGTGTCGAGGGGCACTTCGTGGGCCACGCTCATCATCAGCGTCGCACCCACGGGCGACTCCCAGCGCCGGTCCAGGCGCCCCCGCCCGGCCACCTGGCGATCGGCGACAGCCACCGCACGGGGTGGGGAGCCCGCCGGCAGCTCCTCCACCAAGGTGCGCACCAAGGTGTTGGTGGAGTCGGTTTCGGCCACCCAAGCAAGCTCCCCGAAACCCGCCGAGTCGAGGTCTCGACGGGGCGAAGTGGCACGACACCCGGACATCGGGCAACGATAGGCGCGTGTTCTCCAAGGTTTTGATTGCCAACCGTGGCGAGATCGCAGTGCGGGTCATACGGGCCTGCCGCGAACTCGGCATCACCTCCGTCGCCGTGTATTCCGAACTCGACCGGGAGGCACTGCACGTGCGCCTGGCCGACGAGGCCTACGCCTTGGGCGGCCAGACAGCGGCCGAGAGCTACATCAACGCCGACAAGCTGATGGAGGTCATCGAGGCCTCCGGTGCCGAGGCGGTGCACCCCGGCTACGGGTTCTTCTCCGAGAACGCCGACTTCGCGCGCCGCATCACCGAGGCCGGCGTGGCCTTCATCGGCCCGCCGCCCGAGGCCATCGAGGTGATGGGCGACAAGATCTCGGCCCGCCTAGCCGCCGAGAAGGTGGGGGTCTCGGGCGTACCCGGCACCACCGACCTCATCGGCAGCGCCGACGACGTCATCGCCTTCGGCGACCAGTTCGGCTACCCCATCGCCATCAAGGCGGCCTACGGCGGCGGTGGCCGCGGCATGAAGGTGGTCGCCGACGCTGCATCCGCACCCGCCGCCCTCGAGTCCGCCCAGCGCGAGGCCCTCGCCTACTTCGGTCGCGACGAGGCCTACATGGAGCGCTACCTCACCAAGCCTCGTCACATCGAGGTGCAGGTGATGGCCGACCAGCACGGCAACTACGTCTACCTGGGCACCCGGGACTGTTCGGCCCAGCGCCGCCACCAGAAGCTGATCGAGGAGGCCCCAGCGGCCGACATCCCCGAGGAGATTCTCACCGCCATGGGCGAGGCGGCCGTGGCCGTCGCCAGGGGCTGCGACTACACCAACGCCGGCACCGTCGAGTTCCTCTATCAGGACGGCGAGTTCTTCTACCTGGAGATGAACACCCGCCTGCAGGTGGAGCACCCCGTCAGCGAGCTGATCACCGGCGTGGACCTGGTGGAGTTGCAGCTGCGGGTGGCCTCGGGCGAGGAGCTGCCGCTCACCCAGGAGCAGGTGACCATCACCGGCCACGCCATCGAGTGCCGCATCAACGCCGAGGACCCCGCCGAGGGCGCCTTTCTGCCCAGCCCGGGCACGATCACCGAGTTGGATGTGGCAGCAGGCATCGGCGTGCGCTGGGACGGCGGCTACGAGACCGGCGACGAGATCAGCCAGTTCTACGACAACCTCACCGGCAAGCTGTGCGTGTGGGGGCGCGACCGCCAGCGGGCGATTGCCCGCATGATCCGTGCGCTGGAAGAGACCATCATCGAGGGCGTGGCCACCACCATCCCCGCCGACCTGGCCATCCTCCGCCACCCCGACTTCGCCGCCAACGATCACTCCACCAAGTGGGTGGAGGAGGTGCTGGACCTCACCGGCGTCACCGGCGGCGCCGCTGCGCCACCTGCGGGCGACCCCGACGCCGAGGCCAAGGTGGAGCGCAAGGTGGACGTGGAGGTCAACGGCAAACGCTTCGCCGTGCGCATGTGGATTCCCGAGTCCGAGCTTGGCGCTGCGCCCGCCGGCGGCGCCGCGCCCCGGCCACGGCCCCGGCGCTCTGGTGGGGGTGGAGGCACCGTGGCCGCAGCCGGGACGGGATCGGTGACCGTGCCCATGCAGGGCACCATCGTGAAGGTGTTGGCGGAGGTCGGCCAGGAGGTCGGCGCCGACGACATCGTGTGCGTGCTCGAGGCGATGAAGATGGAGAACAACATCGCCGCCGGGGTCGACGGCACGGTGGCCGAGGTCAAGGTGGAGGCCGGCACCTCGGTGTCCAACGGCGACGTTGTCGTGGTCATCACCCCCGCCGAGTAGTACGCCTCCACGGGTCAGCTACGACTTGCTCCACGCGGTCACGGTCGAGATCCCAGCCTGGGTCGCCAGGGCCATTGGGCACCCCGCTGATTGCCTCCCAGCGGTGCCATCGTTCGCGACGTCGCTCTCTTGCCACAACACCGCTCTCACACAACACTGGGGGCCCCGCCCTGTCGGTTTCAGCTGGCCGAGGCCTGTTCCTGCGCCCGGGCCTGCTCGGCCAGCAACTTCTGCCCCGTTCGCAGGGTGGCCGTGGCCCCCTCGGAGTTCTTGCGCAGCTGCCCGTCGATCTGAGCCTTGCGGAAGGTGTCGGCGTCCTTGCCGACCCACATCACCGCCCTCGACTTGGCCCGCAGGTCGGCGACGTTGCCGTCGATCTCCCCCGCCTTCTTGGCCAGGTACCCGGCCAGTTCGTTCATCTGTACCGGGTCTCCACCCAGTTCTGAGTCCGCCATGGTTCGCTCCTTGCGTTCGTGGTTCGTGGTTCGTGGTTGCTGTCGTGCTGAGGTTGCAGTGGTTCTCGCTGCGGCGACCGCGTCAGGCGGTCGGGTCAGCGGGCCGAGGTGCGCTCCTGTTGCACCCGTTGGTTCTTCGCCATCTCCCGCAGCTGCTCGTAGCCGGCCACCAGCTTCTCCAGCTGGCTGCGGGCCGAGGGCCAGGTGGACGACTTGAACTTCTTGGCGTCGGGACCCCGCCAGTCCACCTTGTTCACCCGGCCGTCCAGGTCCGAGATCACGGCCCGAACCCGCTTGGCCTCCGTGCCGAGAGCGTTCTCGAACGTGCGCATCTGCGCCGGGTTCATACCCATGAATGCCATGTTGGTCTCCCTTCGTTGGCGTGTGGCAGCCACCGTAAGGACGGGTCGCGGCCCTGTCATTGGGGACCGCTCCCCGGGGCGTATCCCTCACTCCCAACTCGCCGCTTCTCAAGCGTCATTGGCTGCTCAAGACGGCTCGGCGTTGCGGGTTCGCGCTGAGGCAAGCGGGCAGGCCACCCGTTGAACGCTTGAGGTCGTCGCACCAAGAAGCGCGAACGCACCCACTCGACTGAGTGTGATTCTGCACATGTTCGCCGACTCTCGATTCTCTAGGGTGAGCGAGGTCGAGCCATGCGTGGGACGCAGCGACGACACACCAGAGCGAACGGGTTCACTCGTCGGGCCGTCGAGTCGCGTCTCACAGACGTAGTGCTCCGGCTGGGAGGAATCCATGTATTCGCAACGGTCCTTGAGACCCAACACACCGAGCGCTCGGCGCTTGCCATACCAGCATCAGCTGGCACGGGCCTCAACCAAAGGCAAACCGTCGGCCCAAGCTACGACCGACCAGGCGTCCACGCGACGGCGCGCCAGCTCTGGCAGCCGCTGGCGGCACGCCAGGGGGGCCTGGCTCGCCACGTTTTTGTTGGCAGCCACGTCAATCGTGGCGCTCCCGGCCACGGCGGGCGCCGCACCGGTGCCCAGGGATCTGGCCGATATCAAAGTCGCCGAGGTGAACAGCGGGTTCAACCTGTACGTGGTCGCCACGCTGAGCCGGGGCGGTGTCGTGTCCGCCCAACCCATGACGTGCTCGGGCGCAACCTGCAAGAAACATGGCTGGGTCACGCTGGGGTCCGGGCTGAAGTCGGTGGAAATCGATCGAACCACGAACGGCAACTTGGTGGTCCTGGGCCGATCGGGGGCGGGAAAGGTCTGGTACCGCCGCGCGGCCTGCAACAAATACGGATCGTGCACTTGGGAGGGCTGGAGGACGCTCGGGGGCAACGTTCGTTCGGTTCGCAGCGAGACGACCTACTTCTTCGACTGCGCTTGGGTGGTTGGGCTGAGCCCTCGATACCGGGTCTACCGGGCACGGATCTGCGAAAGCGAGCGCGACACCGACGGTTGGGCGGCGGCGGGTGGTTCCCTGAGGCAGATAGAGGTCGACGAGAACGGCCGGGTATTCGGCACCTCGGCATCAGGTCGGCTCTGGTGGAAGGGACGCAACGACACGCGGTGGACTGACAAGGGCGGTCGGCTCACTCAGCCCGTCAGCTACGACAACTTCCACGAAAGCAAGTGCGGCCTGTCTCCCGGCGCTCACGAACTCTGGTGCCTCCACGAGTTCAACGGATGGACCAGGCACCCGGGCTACTGGCGCAAGCTGGATGACGGGCAGGCCGTTGGCATCGCCGGAACCTGGTCGTTCAAGCAATACACCAACCTCGGGATCCTCCACTACGGCGGACTGGTGAACCAGGTGGCTACCGATCGCTTCATGCAGGTCGGCGTCAGCGGCAACCGCGAGGCCTGGTATCGCTACAACTGGAACAGCAGCAATCGCTGGGCACGGCTGTAGCAGCCCTTGCACTTCGACGCCGGCTCAGCTCCGCCTGCCACGCACCGCGCACCGAGCGCCAACAGCCGTCCAACCGCAACGGAGCGCAGAGAATGGCAACGAGACAGCCGATTGAGAAGGAGCGACACTGCTACACCTGCAATGGGCATGGGTACCTCGAATCCACGTTTCCAACTCATACCACCGCCGTGTGTACGGACTGCCACGGCACCGGCAGGAAGTCCGTCGTCAACTTGGGATGCACCCCTTGGCGGGGCTGCCTGGTCGCGGCGTTTGCGCTGGGCGTTGCCGCTCTGATTGGGATCGCTGCTCTCTTATCGGCTGTGCTGGGCATCGAGGAATCGCGCGACTCTGGGTTCTTCCCCCCAAGGGACGTCGCCCTGACCGGGAGATACACATGCGTGGACGGTCCTGCCGCCATCACGCTCAATCTCACCGTGTCGACCCCGAAGGATCCTCTGGCCAACGACCCGGAGGTGTCTGGAACAGTTGACTTTTGGGCCGAGAAGCCAGCCGAGCCGAATCAGCCTGAGGGGTCCAGCGAGTTCAACTCCACGAAGGTCCGCGGCACCGTGTCGGACGGCCAACTCAACCTGCTGCGGTTACCCGATCAGCCCAAACCCCAACCCTACGAGCCCGTGCTCTTGGCCGCTCCTGTTACCGACTTGAAGCTGCCGCAGCTCTCCGGGCTGGTGGATTCGGAAAGCTGCACAGCCTTCGAGGTGAAGAGAACGAGGTGAGGACAGGGCGACCTGATCAGGCATGAGGTGCTTCTGCACCGACACGACCGAACCCGTACCGTCGCTGACATCCCAAGCTGGCGGGCGGACGGCCAGCGCCGGGCGGTGGTCAGGAGTGCTTCAGCACCCTCCTCCTCGGCCGAGGCGATCACCAACGCGTCGGCTGAGTTGTCGACGAAACCGACAATGACTCGACGTACAGGAGGGTCAGCCACATTCGTCGCGCAGCTTGTCGAGCTCGTCTGGTTCGTACACACCCGTCAGCGCCCCAGCGAACTCGGTCAACACATCATCGGCACGCTCGAACGTCACCCGTCCTGGCCCATCAGATCGAGCTGTGAGTCGATCACCAATCTCAAACCCCGCAGATCGGAATACGTCGGCCGGGATGGTCACCTGCCGCTGGAAGCTCACCCTGGTGGATCCCCTACGTCGTTTCTTCTCTACTGCCACATAGCCAAATGTAGGCCGATCGGAGTCTGTGGTCCCGAGCAGCTGAACATCATGGCTTCACCCAAGCAGCTCCCGAACGAAGGCCGTGCAGACCGACCGGATGCGTTCTTCTTCTCGTTGACCTGCGCCTAGCGCTCGGATCGCCATTTCCACACCGTCACCTCGACGGGTTCCGAACTGACGAACGAGGTGTTCCATCCCGGCCGTTGCCGCGGCCGAGGAGACCGGATCCTTGGCCAATCGGCGGAGTACCGCCTTCGGCTCCCCTGGCCCAAAGTTCCTCATGAGAAGGTAGACGTCGGAGGCGTCCTTATCGACCAGACGTCCACGCTGAGCGCGTTGCTCCAAACGGTCGTGGATTTTGTGCGCCTTGGCGATCAGCAACGCTGTCGGACCTGCAACCTTGGCTTCCACGACGCGATCCGACGACTCACTGAGATCGGCAATCGACAACCAATCGTTGTCGACCAAGGCGGCCTCCAGACCTGGCACCTTTCGAGCAGCATCGTTGCCGTGCGGGCCGAGCCTCGCTCCGCGCCGACCCGCTGGACCAGCGATCCCGTCTGGAACCATCAGATCGAGCGGAACCTCGAAGTCTTTGCCATCGAGGGTGACCGTTTGGACCCAATGGCCCGGTCCAGCAGCATCACCAGACTGCGTCTTGGCCCGCTCGAACCGCACCTTCATCAGTTCGTCGATCGGTGGAGCAGCGGCAAGCGACCGGCTGTCGACAGCAACGTCGCCGTCGGTTGTGTACGGCGAGACTCCCGGGAACGAGCCAGCGACGCGTAGGTACACGGCCTGTGCGCCGACCACGATGATCGAGTCACGGTGATCAACCAGAGACACCAGGGCGTCAAGCAGACCATGACGCGCCGCCACGTACGCCGGATCACTCACGAAGGCGCCCGATCTAGGGCGGCGAGCGGGCCAAGTCGCCACTCAGCAGGATTGGCGGACATCCAATCAAGCAGCGCTGCGCCTTCTGCTGGCATGCGCCCGGTGCCGCTCAAGCAGTCAACCGCCAGTTGCGGGAAGTTGACGAAGCGCATTCCGTCCTCGCTCCACGTGCCTTCGAGCAAGGCTTCATCGTCGGGTTCGATCAGCATGACATCGGCACCTTCGTCGGCGGGCAGCAGGCCCATCGCGTCAACGACCAGCGGGCCGGCCGACTCATCGTCCGGATCGACGTACAACGTGAGCAGTGCGGGCGCAGCTACGGGAGCCTTCCGCACGGCGCCGAAGGAACCGGTCACCACGACGGACCCGGCGGCGGGCGACTGACGAAGTCGTTCGAAGGCGGCGCGGGGCCCGTTTGGGGAGAGGTACGACTTGGCCTTCGCTGGATCGACAAGGCGAACACTCTGCGAACGTTCCAGCAGGAGCGCGGTCCAGTCAACGGATGTGACCGGGCCGCGTGGCTCGCGCTGGATCAGTCCTTCGTCCAAGAAGCGATCCAGCAGGCGACTGACGTACCCACGGCTCAAGCCTGCGGCTTCTTCCAAGTCGACGACACCGAATGGAGGGTCGAACTCGGCAAGCACCCGAATGAGCCGACCCACCTTGGCGCCTCCAACCTGGGCAGCCCGTGATTTCGTCGCGCCGAACGGCTGCCGCTGCGCTCCTTCGGTATGCAGGTAGACGGCCGGGTTTCGAAGTACCACATGCACGTTGCCGGTGAGGTCCACGTACCCGAACTGATTTGCAAGCAGCGCTTCTCTCGTGCGAGGCGAGAGGTATGGACTGACCACGATCACGGCCTTGTCGGGCAAGGCGTCGCGAAATCGACGTGTCAGGCCGCCCCCCATCTGCTCGGCTTCACGAGGTGTCAGACGAAGCTCTTCCTCAACCAGCGCGCCTGCGACTTTCCCGTCCCTGGAGGAGAACCGAAAGACAACATCGTCGGACTGTTGTGGCGCAGTCGCCCGGCCCTGCGCCTCCCGTTCGACGCTCCAACCCGGAGGCATGCGTTGCTGAAGCACGACAAGCGCCTCGCCCGCAAGATCGATCCTTCTACCCATGGCACTACCATACAGACAACTCCATGGAGTTGCCCACATGTTGGAGTTTTCCAATCCGGATAACTGGCTCGGTTCACCTGCCGAGGAAGCGGCTCGGGGTTCCCGTCCAAGTGACGTAGAGGCCGTCGCGGGCACGGGTGGCCGCCACGTACAGCAGGCACTTCTCCCGCTCCAGATCCACCACGTGTTGCACCGGGTCGGAGTCCTCGGTCGGTCATGGGACCCCCCTCGTCGATCCACGCCCGAACCCGGGCAACGACCGCCTCGTCGTGCTCGGCCGCCGTCGTGAAGCCACCCCCCTCAGGCTCGGGCCCCGAACGCAGGCTGTGGTAGCCAGCGAATGTGTGGATGTCACTCCCATCATCGAGGTCATCGAACCCCGGGGCCGGGCTGATCAGCAGACGTGTCGGCCTCGCCCAGCATCGCCAGGCTCCACGACATGATCTCGTGGGTGGTGCGGTAGTTCAGCTTCAGCTTGGACGACCGCCCCACCACCTCGATGCCCACCTTCGACAACGACGAGCGCCGGTCGTAGATGCGCTGGTGGCTGTCACCCACGATGAACAGGTCGTCGGGGCCCTCGGCCACCAACGCCCGCAACAGGCGCCACTGCGTCTCATGCAGGTCCTGGGCCTCGTCCACCACCACGTGCCGGTAGGGCTTGAGGTCCCGAACCGCCAGGTAGCCGGCGGCCGCCGCGGCCAGCTGCGGGTGCGTCCGGGCGCCAGCCTCGTTCAGCGCCCGCTCGAAGTCCTCGATCGCCTTCCACACCTCGGCCCGCTTGCGGCGGCTCAGCGGGATCCCCCGCCCGGTCCGGCTGACGGCGAAGTAGTCGGCCCGGCTGCGGCAGTCGCTGGCCAGCACCACCTGTTCCCACTCGTTGATCAGGAACTCGCCGGAGAACTCATCGACGATGCCCCGCTCCTCCACGACCCGCTCCGCCAGCTTCTGGCAGTGCTTCGCATCAGCGACACGCGGGGCCTTGCCCTCCGCCTCCTGCACCACCCGGTAGGCCAGCTGGTCGACGTTGAGCACGTCCACCACCTCCAGCAGGTCCGAGCCGCCCAGCGAGCGCAGGTCGGCCTCGATTGCCTGCGCCAGGTTGCGGCTGAACGTCGTGAACAGGATGGGCTTGCCCACCGGGCGATCGAGGCGATCGGCCAGCGCCTTGGCCCGGTGCATGGCCACCACCGTCTTGCCGGTGCCGGCACCCCCGGTGACCCGCGCCGGGCCGCTGTAGCTGTCCCGATACGCCAGGTGCCGCTGGGACGGGTGCAGGTAGACCCGCCACATCGCCAGCGGTTGGGACAGCATCTTCTGCAGCTCGTCCTGCCCATCCACCACGTGGAAGCGGGCCTTCGACGCCGGCGTCTCCAGCGCCGCCACCACGTCGGTGGTGTCCACCTCGCCGTGAATGGCGCCGGCCAGGTCGCGGTAGATCTCATCGACGTCGGCGGGGCCCGTCAGCTCGATGGCCGCCTCCGCTTGGCTTGGCGGCAACAGCGTCAACAACCCGTGCAACTGCTCGTCCGACGTCAGGGCCATCAGCGCAGGCACCACCTCGTCGCTAATGCCCAGGTTGGTGAAATCGCGACTCCGGCGATGCCGGTACAGTCCCTCGCCGCCGGCCTGGGCGTCGCCCGAACCGGACGTCGCGCCCGACGCCGCCACCGCCTCCACGTTCAGCACCTCCAAGGCCCCGGTGGCGCGGTTCACCTTGAAGGTGTTGTTGGTCATCCACCTCTCTGCAGTTGTGTCCTACTGGCGAAGGATTTACGGGGTAGCCCCACGTCGACCGTCCGCCATAGCCACCGGTGCACGCAAAGCCAGAAGAGCTGCACAAGCGAGTGGCATTCGCATAGATCGCCGATGTCCCGACCACCCCAGCCGAAGCGGTCGGCGCCGCCAGAAGGCCAAGGCTCCCTCCAGCCGAGAGAAGGGACACCAGAACGAGAAGCGCTCGCCTGCGAATGTGGCGCCCGTCGAGACGAGCTTGCTCATCGGTCGTGCTGCTGAGGGTCACTTGGTCTCCTGGCCGTGGAAACCAGGCCATTAGAACTGCACCATGGCTCAAGCCCAGAAGCAGTCCCAACATCAAGATGTGACGATTCTCACCTCTGAAGGTCCCTCGACGACGAGATCGACCAGATTGGCATCGAAGCTTGATTGCGACACGAAAATCGCGCCGCTGCGGGTCTGCTGATCGCCGATTGGTTCGTTCAGCAGCGGCAGGCGAGGAAGTGCGGCTGGGCGGTTGTCTCACACCCGCTCGCGGCTACGCCGGTGAAGATGGCACCGGACAGCCGCCGCAGTTAATGCAGTGTAATGCAATCGATGTGAATCGTAGGGTCGATCAGTATCGGCGTGGTGAGAATGAAGAGAACCGGCTTGCCAATTCGCCACTGCCACTTGCCTCGGTGAGATGCGCGAGCACACGCTTGCCTGCATCGGTCAACGGTGCGCGCAGATCCAGGTATTCAACGCCTGCCTCGCCATAGCGCCCCATAGCTGCGGCTCGGATAACTCGAGGTAGCTCGTCGATCGTCGTCCTTTCCGACGAAGCCCTTCGCTCCATGCTTCACGCAGGCATCACGAACGATCTCTGTGGAGTACCCGGTATGTACTACCACCGCTGCGCCCCAACCCAGCACCGTGGACACGTTGTCGATTCGGTCTGACCATCTCGGATCGAAAGGTCAGAACCACGACATCAAGTGCATTGTCGTGGAACGGCAGCGGCACTGATTCGATCGATGGGTACCCTCCGAGTACCTCCATTCGGTCGTGCAGGCCCAGCTGGTCGCAGATCCCCTCACGAGTATGCGGGTGGTCTTCAACAACGGAGCCCGAACTGCACCCTGGTGGGGCTGCCCCATCACTAGGCCGGAAATCCAGCTCAGCAGAACGCTCGCGGAGATCCACCCGTCGCTCGGTCGCACCCCCAACCGATGAACCCGCGCTGTTCATGCCACCTACGCTATCTTTCAAGGCGTTTCAACCCAAACGGGATACCTTCGTACGATCTGGTGGTGCCATCCGGAGTGCAACCAACGCCACCACGGACTGACCGCTGGTCGATGCCACGGATGCTCGACGGCGCTGGTGCGCTCCGTTCGCCGAACTATCGAACGGCATGAGCCACTCCCGAAATTTGCCCGACGGAGACCGAACTCGGGCTCGGTACCATCGAGCGCTTCGGAATCCGACCGAAATCGTTCATGGGATCGCTGCCAGGAAGCGGCTCGGGGTTCCTGTCCAGGTGATGTAGAGGCCGTCGCGGGCACGGGTGGCCGCCACGTATAGCAGGCACTTCTCCCGCTCCAGGTCCACCACGTGTTGCACCGGGTCGGAGTCTCGGTCGGTCAACGTCCAGGCCAGCGGCACCTTCGAGTCGTCGGCGTCCACCACGATCACCCGCTGATACTCCAGACCCTTCATCCGGTGCATGGTGCCCAGCCGGACGCCCTCCTGGTTGGGCAGGTCCTTCTGCGGCAGCCGACAGACGGTGACGCCCTGCCCGGTGAGCGCAGCACTCACCCGGTCGAGCGACTTCCCCGTTCGGGCGGCGATGCCGATCTCGATCGGGTCCACCCCTCGTCGATCCACGCCCGAACCCGGGCAACGACGGCCTCATCGTGCTGGGCCGCCGTGGTGAAGCCGCCCAGCTCGGGCTCGGGCCCCGAACAGGCTGTGGTAGCCGGCAAGGTGTGGGCGTCGCTGCCACCGTCCAGGTCGTCGAACCCCGTGCCGGGCTGATCATCGGCGGACGTGTCGGCCTCGCCCAGCATCGCCGGAGGCTCCACGACATGATCTCGTGGGTGGTGCGGTAGTTCAGCTTCAGCGGACGACCGCCCTGCACCTCGATGCCCACCTTCCGACAACGACGGCGCCGGTCGTAGATGCGCTGGTGGCTGGCTGCACCCACGATGAACAGGTCGTGGGGCCCTCGGCCACCAACGCCCGCAACGAGCGCCCACTGCGTCTCATGCAGGTCCTGGGCCTCGTCCACCACTCACGTGCCGGTAGGGCTTGAGGTCCCGAACCGCCAGGTAGCCGGCGGCCGCCGCGGCCAGCTGCCGAAGAGGTCGTCGAAGACCAGCCTCGTTCAGCGCCCGCTCGAAGTCCTCGATCGCCTTCCACACCTCGGCCCGCTTGCGGCGGCTCAGCGGATCCCCGCCCGGTCCGGCTGACGGCAGAAGTAGTCGGCCCGGCACGGCAGTCGCTGGCCGGCGCCACCTGTTCCCACTCGTTGATCAGGGCACAACCGGAGAACTCATCGACGATGCCCCGCTCCTCCACGACCCGCTCCGCCAGCTTCTGGCAGTGCTTCGCATCAGCGACACGCGGGGCCTTGCCCTCCGCCTCTGCACCACCGGTAGGCCAGCTGGTCGACGTTGAGCACGTCCACCTCCAGCAGGTCCGAGCCGCCCAGCGAGCGCAGTTCGGCCTCGATTGCCTGCGCCAGGTTGACTGAACGTCGTGAACAGGATGGGCTTGCCCACCCGGGCGATCCTGAGGACGATCGGCCAGCGCCTTGGCCCGGTGCATGGCCACCACCGTCTTGCCGGTGCCGGCACCCCCGGTGATACGCCGGGCCGCTGTAGCTGTCCCGATACGCCAGGTGCCGCTGGGACGGGTGCAGGTAGACCCGCCACATCGCCAGCGGTTGGGACAGCATCTTCTGCAATACCGTCCTGCCCATCCACCGTGGAAGCGGGCCTTCGACGCCGGCGTCTCCAGCGCCGCCACCACGTCGGTGGTGTCCACCTCGCCGTGAATGGCGCCGGCCAGATGCGGTAGATCTCATCGACGTCGGCAGGGCCCGTCAGCTCGATGGCCGCCTCCGCGGCGGCGGCAGCAGCGTCAACAACCCGTGCAACTGCTCGTCCGACGTCGGGGCCATCAGCGCAGGCACCACCTGCGTCGCTAATGCGCCCAGGTTGGTGAAATCGCGACTCCGGCGATGCCGGTACAGTCCCTCGCCGCCGGCCTGGGCGTCGCCCGAACCGGACAGCGTCACGCCCGACGCCACCACCGCCTCCACGTTCAGCACCTCCAAGGCCCCGGTGGCGCGGTTCACCTTGAAGGTGTTGTTGGTCATCCACCTCTCTGCATCGTCGTGGGTGCAGATGTGCGGGTGAGCACGTAGTTCTCGTTGTCGCCGGCATCCAGCCGCGATGCGATGGTTGTCGTCGATGCGGATGGTGCGTGGCGAAGTCGGCCGAGCCGTTGTAGGCCTCGAGGTTGAGCCCCTTCAGGTTGCGGAGCTGCTGCGCGTCCAGCTTTTCGAACGTGTTGATCACCTCGCTCACCTTGCGCTGCATGCGGTTCTCCAGCCGCGCGTAGTCGGCCAGGAAGTCGGTGGAGAGCGACAGGCGGGCCATCAGCGCTGACCCTCTAGTGCGGCCAAGAGTGACTCGGGCGTCCAGCCGTCGGCCGGGCGCAGGTCCCATCCGGCGGTTCCAGGATCCTCGCCATCGGCGGCCAGCACGCCCACCTTGGCGCCCGACCAGGCGGCCTCCACCGGGATGCCGCTCAGTTCCTCCCCCGCCACGAAGTCGGGAGCACCAAGCGCCAGCGCTGCTTCGACCAGCTTCTTCACGTCCTCATCTTCCAACAGGTCGAGCTCCTCGACCATGTCGTCGGAGATGCCCGGCGCCGCGGCGCCATCCTCGATCGTGGCGTCCGACCGAGGCTGCTCGGCGTCATCAGAGGTCGGTCCGTCGTCGGCGGCGGGATGGTCGAGCGCCACGAGCCAGTGGTCTTCCAGCGGAAGGTCATCGGCGTCCGAGGTGGCCGACACGATGCCGTGGCGCCCGCGGCCTGCGATGAACTGGATGATGTTGGCCCACTGCGCCCAGTCCCTCCAGCGTCCCCGATGGTTGGGGTCGGTCAGGTCGTGTTCGGCGTCGGGCAACGCCGACACCACGGTCCACCGCTCGTCGTCCTGGCGGCCCGGCCTGGCGTCCACCAGCACCGTCAGGCCCAACCCGTTGGTGGTCTCGTGCCGTGCCGCCAAGGCAACCGCCTCGGCGTCGCCGCCGGGCCACACCGGGGTCAGACCCGCAGCAGCACGGCGCAGGAACGCCTCGCCGTCGGCGGCACCCAGCGGCCCTCGCTGGTCGTCGGCTGCAGCGGCCATCAACCCGCCAATCGCCGACCGGGCCAGCCGGCTCCACTCGGCCATGTTGGGACGGGCCAGGAAGTCCAACAGCAACGCCATCGGGTTCTGGTTCAGGGCGTCGATCTCGTAGAGGCCACCCCGCCCGTGCTGCAGCTTCTGGGCCAAACGACGCGCCTCGCCGCCCACGATCACTCGGGCGGCCGGCTCGGTTGGGGGCGACACCAGCGCCGAGCGGTGGAACGCATCCACGTCGTCCCAGGTGAGGTTCCACACCAGGTGGCCGGAGTTGCGCAGCCCCCACCGCTTGGCCGCATCAGCGGCGATGTTGTTCAGGTCGGTCGAGGCGTGAAACTGGAACCCGTCCAGGAACACGGCGATCTTCTGGCCCCGGTCGTCCATGCGGGTGATCAGAAAGTCGGGAAGGACGCTGGGGCTGGTGCTCAGCCCCTCCTGCTCCTCGATGCGGTAGCGGGTGCGCAGCCCGCCCACGTCGAGGCGCAGCTCGAACGCCCGATACCTGCCGGTGCCCGGCACGTCGGTGATCGAGATGTTCTCGTCCTCGACGTTGGTCGTCCACGACTGCAGCGCGGCCTTGAAGCGCCGCTCCAGCTCGGACTCCTCCACCTTGCCGATCTCGATCTCGGCCACGCTGGCCACCGACCGGGGTTCCCACGCCCCCAGCAGGTCGTCGAGCACCTCCAGCGCCATGTCGCGGCGGGCCAGGTCGTACTCGTTTCGGTCCACCACGCCCAGCAGGCAGCGGTGACAGGCCTGGCGGCCCTCGATGCTGCACGGGCAGTGGGCGATCACCTCGCGGGCGTGGGTCAGGATCGTCCGCACCCGGTCCGGCTCGGCCAGCCGGGCCAAATACCCGGTGCCACCGGGCACCGAGTCGAACAGCATCAGGTACCGGCGCCGCCCCTGCCCGGCCGCGTTGGGCGCATCGGTCAGCGCCACCTCCAGGTGGCTGGGGTCGCCACCGAAGTCGGCCCGCAGCCCCAGCAGTAGCGCCCCCTTGAACGAGGCCAGCCGCTCGGCCACCTCAAACATCGACACGGGCAACAGCATGCGCACCGACTCGGTGTTGAGCTCGTGGTAGAGCACCACCTGTTGCCACTGCTCGGTGTTCTTTCCGGATCGCACCGTGCACCAGCCCTGGTGCAGCCGCTCGAACGGCGTGTCGGGCGTGCGCTGCCGGACGTCGCGCACCGCCCCGCAGAACGCACACACGGTGAAGCCGGTGACGTGATGGGCGTTGCCGGCGATGCTGCGCTTCTCGCCGCTTCGTTCGGCGAACCCCAGGTTGATGGTGCGGAAGTGGGTGCCCCCAGCAAACTCGGCGCCAAACGCCTTGTCGGCCAGCGTCCACGCCCCTTTGATGCGCTGGGGGTCGACGTCTACGCACAGCACGTCGTTGTAGCGCTCGCGTCGCCGCTCGTCGCTCTCGTCATACACCCGGGCGGCCTCCTCCGAACCGGAGGCGTAGCTGCGCTTCAGCCGCAGCATCTGGTGCTTGGCGCCGGTGTCGGCGATCCGTTTGCTTCGACACCGCACACATTCGGCGGGCGCCGCGCCCTCGTCGATGGCGCCGTACCCGCAGTCCGGGCAAAGCCGCCAGGTCTCATACGCCGGTGCATCCGCGGTGCCGATCTCCAGCGCGTCGATCACGTGGCGATGCCCGGCGGCGTAGAAGCTGTTGCCGGGCGCCAGCTCGATGATGCCCCGGCGCCCTCCCCGCTGATACTCCACCACCTCGGTGTGGAACCCGCCCGATTCGTCGCGGCTCCACATCGACGCGTCGAGCGTGATCGTGTCGTCCAACAGCATGAAGTTGGGCAGCAGCCGCAGCCGTTCGAGGCCCGACAGCGAGTACTCGTCCCGGTGTTCCTTCAGCAGCAGCCGCACGGCCGAGCGTTGGCCATACAGGTCGGACAACGTCTGCTCGTCGTTGTCGGTGCGGCCCGCCTGGCCCTCCAGCCGGTCGGCGGCGGCGGTCAGGCGCTTGATCCGCTTGGACAGGTCGTCCTGGTGCTCGATCCAGGTGTCGACCGCCTCCTTCACCTGAGCCTCGATTCTGGAACTGGCAAACTCCCGCAACAACCCCATGCTGAGCTCCGCCAGCGACTCTCCGAACAGCTCCAGAAACGCCTCGACGTGTGACGTGTCGTTCACCGACGCGTCGATTACCGCTCTCAAGAACCCGCCGGTGTCGAGGGCGTTCTTCATCAGCTTGCTGATGCGGCGGGGCAGCCGGGGTGCGTCGATGGCGCCGTCGGCGGTTCGGTCCACCAGGTAGGCGATGTACTGGCGTTGCAGGATCTCGGTGGCGTCCAGGTAGCAGTTGGGTGGCCGCACGTCCCCCGCCAGCATCGCCTCGGGGTCGGCCAGGTAGTAGAGGCCGTGGGTGTCGGTGGGGACGAAGGTGGTCACCAGCGAGTTGCCGCTGGAGCGGCCCGAGCGCCCCACCCGTTGGATGTAGCTCGCCGGGGTGCGGGGCACCGAGGTGAGCATCACCGAGCTGAGGTCGCCGATGTCGATGCCCATCTCCAGGGTGGGCGTGGCGGTCAGCACGTTGGGTGCGTCGGGTGCGGTGCCCGCCTTGAACGCCGCCTCCAGGTCCTCCCGGGGCGCCCGCTTCAGCAGGCCGGTGTGTTCGCCGGTGACCACCCGGGTCACCCGCCCGTTGCGGTACAGGTCGCGGTAGTAGTTCACCGGCCGGGGAACGGCCCGTTCGAACGACCCTCCGCACCGATACCGCAGGCACGGCGTGCCCACCCATTCGGCCAACAGCTCGGGCGGCGCCACGTGCAGATGCCCACACCTCGCGCAGCGCACCGCGTTCGGGGTCAGCACCGCATCCGAATCGACGTCCGGGTCCAGCGGCTCCTCGTCCACCACGTCGCTCACCAGCACCGAGCGACGGTCGATGCCGTACACGGTGTGCCCCGACACCTTCCGGGCCACCACGGCCTCGGTCTCGGCAGCCAGCAGCGCCATGGTGAACAGGTTGAGGTCGCGTCCCACCTGCGCCGTGACTCCGAGCGATCGCATCGCCCAGTCGACCACCCAGGTCGGGTTGGTCGACAGCGCCTGCAACGAGTCGAGGTCGCCCTTGGGTTTCGTGGTGAAGAACGCCGGCCGCCCGCGGTCGGGCGTAAACGGCGGCAGCCCGTCGGGGCGCCCACCCCAAATGAACCACTGCGAGCCACCATCGTCCACAAACGGCTCCAGCAGCGGGTTCATCAGCCCGCCGCGCAGCCGCAGCCGCTCCACCAGCCCCCGCACGTAGGTCACCACCGCCAACGGGTCGGCCGACGAGCCAACCACGCGTTGCAACTCCTCGCCCACCACTCCGGCCCAGTGGTCCAGGTCGTCCACTGCCACTCGAGCCGACGACGCCCGGGACAGCTCCAGCGTGCGACCTACCCGTGCCCGCAGCCCAAACTCAAGGTCGGCCTCAAAGCCCAACCGGGCGGCCAGCAGGTCGCGTGCCCGGGGCGATGGCGTGTCGGTCCACACGGTCCGCACCACCGGGTGACGCAACAGGTCCGGCGGCACCAGCGAGAACAGATCGCGGGGGTTGGTGGCGCTATCGATCAGCGCCGTGCCCAGATCGGCCACCGACAGCTCGCCGGCGTCGGCCAGCGCCTGGCTCATCAGCGCCCGCAAGTTGAAGCGATGGGTGCGCCCACCAAAGAAAGACGCCCGGTGCGAGGCGTCCTGCACGCTGTCGGTGAACGCCAGCAGCTTCTGCTCGTGACCCTCCAGGTGGTTCGAGCCGAACAGCGCGTTGATCGACACCGACGCCAGGCTGGCCACCGCCAGCCCCAGGAAGCGGATGCCATCGCCTTCGCCGCATCCCGGGCACCGGCTCTGCCGGGCAGCATCCTCGCCATCGGTCACCAATACCGGCAGCGATCCCTCGGACGGCGTGTCGGCCAGTGTCCGGTCGGACGGCGAGAACCATCCCACCGACTCGTCGTCCTCATGGCCCAGCAACATCGTGCGCACCAGCGGCGAGCGCTGCACCGCGCTGCGGTAAATGTGGTTGGGGTTCACCCCCAACGCATCGCTGGTCTCCGACGCGATCGCCATCCAGCCCGACATGCCGCAGCGGCGGCAGTAGGTCGACGGTAGCTCCAAGGCATCGCCGTGAACCGGGCCGTCCTCGGTCACTACCTCAGCCGAGTCCCGCCACCGGAACGACGGATCCATGTCCACCGTTCGTAGCAGTCGCGACACCTCGCGGATCCACAGTTGGATCTCCACGCCAAACAAGGGCACTGGTCCGGCGGCGCCGCGGCGCAGTGCTTCGGACAGCAGCCACAGGTACTGGGCGAGCGCTCGCTCCACCGAGTCGGGATCCACCTGGTAGGTCCGCCCCCACTGGGGTGCCCGCTCCAAGATCTCCTTCACCGCCGACGGCCACGAACGAGGTCGATCGCCAACAGCAACCAACACCGCACGGGTCAAGGGATGCGCCAGCAACTTGTCGCCGAGCAACACACGGGGGTCATCCGCGTCGTCTTCATCCGTGTTAAGCCCGAACAGCGGCGACGCCTGGTCACCATCCGGGTCGACGCAGAACGCAACGGCCACGTCGTCCAGATCCCGCAACAACGCAACCTGGGCGGCATCAGGGATCGGCAACGTGAAGTCCACCGGCTCGCACGCCTCGTCAACGGTCTGGCGGGTTTCGCCAATCACCGACTCCGGCGGAAACTCAACACCAAACACCTTGCCAGCAAATTCAGCCAGCTCGGTGCTGGCGGTGTCGCCTGTACCCAACGTGGCCGAAGTTGCCACCGGCGTGGCACCCCCCAGAGGTCGGCCAGGCTCGGCCATACCTAACGTGGCACCCAGTCGTCGCAGCAGCATCGCCACGTCGGTTCCCTGCGCTCCGTCGTATGTGTGGAACTCGTCCAGCACTACGTACCGCAGTGTGTCGGCGGCGTTCGCCGCCCACAACGGCCGGTCGTCGCTGCGCAGCAGTAGGAAGTCCAGCATCTTGTAGTTGGTCAACAAGATGTCGGGCGGGTCAGCACGGATGGCCTCCCGCTTGTCGATCAGGTGGTCGGCCCCCATCGACGAGTGCCGCCCCGCCTCACCGACGTAGAGCCCGGCCGTCAACCCAGCCAGAAGGGTTTCGCTCGCAATCGCTTCGGCGATGCGCCCGGCTTGGTCCGATGCAAGCGCGTTCATCGGGTAGAGGATCAGCGCCTTGATGCCATTCTGGCCTTCGTCTCGCATCCGAGCGCAATGGTCCAACATCGGGTAAAGGAAGCACTCGGTCTTGCCCGACCCAGTACTTGTGGTCACCAGCGTCGGCTCAGGCGCGTGTCCGCCCCCGCTGGCCAGCCGGCCGAACGATGCGGCCTGGTGTGCGTACGGGGTGAACCCATCGGGCAGCCACTCAAGCGGCGATCTCCAGTCGGATTCGACCTGTTGAAACGGCGAGCGGACCCGCAGGTAGGGGCCTCGGAAGATCCCTTCGCCCGCCTCGGTCAAGAACTCCGACAACGCGTCCCGGGTACCGTCGTCACTCAGCGCAAACGTGGTCGCCAAGTACTCAACAAGCGCCTGTCGGATCTCGGTGACGACCAGCGATGGGATCAAGGAGCCCAAGCCCGTCTAACCAAGATCACCGGAGCCCGGCCCGAGCGACTCGATGCATTGACACTTCCTAGACCCCTACAATCGAATGCGTCGAACAGAGAAGCCCGCAGGCCTCCCCGTTTAGCACCGACTGGCTCCGCCTCCGGGCTCAGCCGATCTATGGGACTGCCAAAATCTGCAGCGAGCGAAACATAGACCATCACTTACCGCCGCCTGGTTGGCCATAGAACAGCACCTGGCCGTCAAAAACCTCAAACCGACCGTGATGCCCCACCGACTCTGCCAGCCCCTGGACCTCAGGCGGCAGCAATTGACTCATCCTGGAGATGTGGGCACCTCGCACCCCGATTGAACCTTTTAACGCAATTGTGGCCAGCACGTCTATTGGGTCCCCCGCGCAAGCGCCAGCGACGCCATGCCGACTTCCCTTCCAGAACGAGCCCCAGGAACGGGACTGTTCGATATCAACTGGCGTGTCTGCGTACTCCAGACGTGACAGCGCCTCGTCCAGGCTCTCAACCTCAACGGCCGCTTCGTCAGTTTGTGCCAGATACGTCATGCGTTCGCCAAGTTGACACCACGAAGAGTCCGCTAACCTGAACCTTTCACATAGTAGAAGCTTCAATACTCGGAGAGACCGAAGTAGGTCCGAGGGGGCGCTCCTGGGCGTCGATATCGTAGCACCGGCCATGAAGAACAATCCGGACCTGCCGCTTCTAGCCTCAACCTGGTCGACGCCAGACCCAACGAGCAAACCGGCACACCCTCGTCCCACTCTTGCAATAGCAAGTGGCGCACCATTTTCAGACAGCGCCTCAGCAGCAAGGGAAACGATCTCTTCCTCCACGCCTTGATGCGGCTCAAGCCGCTCGCCCCCAATCCTGTCCAATTGAACTGACTTCCGAAACAGGTGTACTTGAAAGCCGCGATCTCTCGTGTCACGCTTCATCCACATAACCCTCCCCAGTAACGGCTTTCACGATTTCGTTCCTTAACCGCTCGACTTCCCAGCCCAACTTCGAGCTCCCATAAATCCATGTCGTGCGACACTTTGACCCCTTGCATGTCTTCTCGATGGACTTTTGATGATCGAAGAATATCGCGTCGAGGGCGGACCTGACACTCTCCCCGTTCTTGTCGTAAGGCCGGGCATCCGAGAACAAGTCGAATTTGGATACAAAACATATTATCGCGTGTGGCCTAGCCTCGAAATCGCCCACTAGAGCTCGAACCAAATACCCATAACCGCTTTGTTCACGGACATAGCTCATATCAACAAGGCCTTCTACTTCATCAGGGCCATTTGGAAATTCTTCCAATGAATCTCGGGGAGTAGGAGACATTACCAGAACCACTACGCGTTTAGCAAACATTCCGCTTTGTATCAATTGTGACCGAATTTGAGCTGGGTTGCTCCCGGCAGTATCAACCAGAACCGACTTCACTACGAATCTGCCCATGGGGATGCTAGGCGTATTCTTCGACACTTTGACCCGGGTTGTCGGGGATGCTCCCAGGTTGTGAGCAGTACCCTCCAACCAGGCGGTCATGAGCTCACTCTTACCTGCAGCCGGCATTCCGACGAACACGACCCGTGCGCGGCGCCGATACTTGAGCTGCCAAAGCCATTGAGCAAGCCACCAAATGAACGGAAGACCGGCAAGCGAGATGATAAGTTGCTGATTGTCAGTAAACCAAACCTTGGCGCCTTGAACATCTCGGTTGAGACGGTCTCGCCAGTTTGGGCTCCATATTCCGACCTCATTTCGCCGAGCCAACCCTTCCGTGGCTTCTTCATCTTCGCTTATCGCTGGTCCGTCCAAGCGTGCGCATCCAGCTGCCAACAGCTCAACTCTTAGCGTTTCAATCGAATCCCAGAACCCTGCAGATGCGCAGCCTTTGTTGATGTCAAGACCCGACAAGTCAACCTGTTGGTTTACAGGACCTGAATGGCGGGTTACCCTGGCCTCAGCAACATCCTCTAGGTCCGTGATCTGGACATAGTTTTCAGGCTGCTCCCCCGATGATGCACAGCTTCCACACGTGCCGACGATCGCTATTACCGCGAAGACCCAAGCGGATCGAGTGAGCCGCATTTTGGAGCTCCGTGGCTGCTCACTATTTGCGTCAGCCATCGGTGTGAGTTTCCGTCTCGACTCGAGCAGTATCGAGATGGCCACAAGCAAGCCTCGTTGTTCTCTCACGATCGGCGCGGCTGAAGGGTGGGGTGAAGTGGTCTTGCCAGTCGACTGAGGATAGGTCGGCTTCGTACTGCTCATAGAGGTTCCAGATGTTCTTCCACTCCTTCGGGAGGTCGCCAGCCTTTGCCTGGTCTTGGAGCTGGCTCTGACGAAACCCGGCGCTCTGGTGGTAGCCGCAGATCTTCCGGCCTTCGGCGTCGAACACCATCTTGTATTCGTACTTTCTGAGCACGGCGAACTGGGTGCGGTACATGGCGCAGAGCTGGTCGGCCGTCAGGCCGAGCATGAGCGCGGCAAGTGCGTCGATCTCGACGAGCGCCTGCCAACGGTCCTGGTCCCGGCGGAGCGGAGTGTCCATCGTCCACTTCGGACCGACATCGCCGAGCGCTGAACGGGTGAGGACTGGGTCAGTCCAGCCGTCGTCCTGCCAGGCCGCGTCGTAGAGCTCTTCCCAGAGCGGGGCGTAGTCGGCTGTCAGGCAGTTCAAACGAAGCGTTCGGAGGAGGAGCAGAGCATCCAACGGTCCCGGTGCAGGCATGGGCATTCGCCTAGCTACGTAGTCCTTGATGTGACCTGTGCCTGAGACCTTTATGAAGTAGTCGTAGGGCAAGGAACTGAGAAGGCCAGCCCATCGCGCGGTTGCATCGTTGCTTTCGAGGCGCATTGACACAACCGTGCCTACATTTGCGGGGCCCGGCGGAACGATTGCTGGTTGAAGAGACCTCTCCAAACCTGGCTGGGTCATTTCGCGATAGGACACCCGCCACGATCCGGTGTAGGGAAACCCGTTCCAATCCGCTTGCGCACCTTCGTACGTGGAGGCATCGCATGCGCGCTGATAGTTGGTGCGCGGGATCACTCGCTCGGGAAGATTCTCTAGGTCCCACTCGCTGTAGTCACGGTTTGACGAGCAGCCCTCGTTGGGTTGTTTGTTGAACGGCGTCGCTACCGAGAAATGCGGGCCTTGCAGGATGACGTCTTCCCAGGAGCTAGGAACCTCGGTCTCCCACCGGATGAGGCCGTCGGTCTTTGCCCCCTTTTCATGCCATCCAGCGGTCCAGTGGTACTCGTGATCAGCGAGTCGCTTCGGCTGCCGGGCTAAGACGGACAGAGCTTCTAGGTCAGCCATCGTGACTGGCCGGAGTAGCCGCGCCTCGGCTGCCGGAGTGCCCGGTTCGTCGAACAGTTCCGCCCAATCGGCCAGCACATCCAAGTCGACCTCAACAAGGCGGGCCCGGTGCGGGCGCAGGTCCCACCCTCCGGCCGGGTGTTGGAGTCCGGGTGGTTCGCCGCTGCCGTCGTGATCGAGCGAACGGTCGATGACGTCGGGGACCAGGAGGTTCGAAGCCTGTATGAATTGAGGTTCGCTCGCACGCCCGGAGATGTGGATGCCGTACACGACCATGTTGTGAATGTCATCGAACAAGTCCGCCTCGTTGACGAATTGCCAGTGGCGGCGGAGGCGCTGATACGTCTGGCGGCGCAGGGCGCCGCCCTTGGGATCGACGAAGTGGCTCTCGGGATGTAGCAGTCCGACGACGCCGTCTGTAGTGCTGTGACGCCACGTCGTGTCCATGAAAAGCATGTAGAGGTTGGTCTGAATGCCGGTGAGCACCGGACGCTCCACGGGTGAGCTCATCAGCTCGATCCCGCCAGTTGCGACGGCCACTTCCGTTAAGTATCCCTGTTGCACCAAAGCGTCGCTGAGAGATTCGATTCGGCGGTTCATGAGCACCTTGGTAGGCGCCTTTTCGGTGATTCCCCACCAGGGGTCGAACTCCGCCAAAACGAGGTCGTCTAACCAAATTGGTCGGACCCATGGTGGGTTTCCAACCTGGAGGTCGAATCCTCCGTTGACGAACGCTGGTGCGAATTCGAGGTCCCAGTGCCAGGCACCTTCGTCATGTGCGGCGTTGCAGGCGACGGCGAGCCAGGGATTGCGCTCCCGCAACTCGGCGACGGGAATCTGACCTTCAAGCCGGTCGGCTTCGGCGGCGAGGAGCTGGGGAAGATCATCAAAGATGTCGAGCTGGCCGGTTTGGCCGTGGCGCTCGTCTGGTCGTACGAGGTCTTCGGCGACGCGCATCCACTGATCCCAGGTGGGCGGCTTGGCGTCGTTGTCGAGGGGCCAGAACCACAGGCCGACCCAGGCGTCCATGAGCGTTCGCAATCGGCCCAGAGCCGAGTCGGGATCCTCGACGGCCTGCACTGCTTGGGCTCTGGTGATTCGGGCTGGTCGGTCGGCGATGGTGGCGCCGTAGACGTCGATGGGGCGGCGGAGACCCTCCTGGATGAGGCGAAGTCGTTCGGCGGCCTGCTTCCACAGGGTCTCCACTCCCCCGGCCAGCGATGCCAGGCGCTTGTGGTGGGTTTGGTTGGGCGCCTTGAGGATGGTGTTGCGCCACGCCTTGAGCGCCTTGGCCTCGTCGGGGCGCAGCTCTTTGGCCTCTTTGCGGTCGGCGACCGCACCCCAGCCGTGGCCGGGCAGGAGGAAGTGGTGCACCTCGGCGGTGTCGCCCTCGGTTGCCAGCCGGTCGGTGAGGGGGCGATCGGTGGGTGGCTGCACGTGGCCCTTGCGGGTTTCGGCCCACGGGCGGTGCTGCAGCTGGCCCACCTTCCACGTGGCACGTCTGGCGCCGATGAGGCTGTTGCCCCGCCGCAGCTGAAGGCCCAGCCACGGCGCCTTCAGGCCGGGGTGCATGGCGTTGAGCCACAGGCTGACCTCGGCCAGCTCGACGGCGGTGGCGTTGAGATCCACCCCGTAGCTCTGGTGCAGTGCGAAGTGGGCCTTCACCTTCTGGAGTTCGCGCAGATACTGGTCGGGGTCGAGCGTTTCGCCCAGCTCGGCCTGGCGGCGCTTCAGGTATTCGGCGGACAGTTGGTTGATCGCCTCGTTGAGGAACGCCCCGGAACCCAGCGCCGGTTCGCAGATGGTGAGGTCGAGCAGCTCGGTGGCTTCTTGGATGTTGGCGCTGCCGCCCTCGGGGGCGTAGTCGTCCAGGCCCAACAGCTCGGCCAGAGCGTGGTGCACCACGCAGCGGGTGAGCACCTCCGGTGTGTAGTAGCTGGCGGAGCGCTGACGGTCGCGTCCGGACAGCCGGAACACGAACCTGCCCTTGTTGTGGCGCACCCGCTCGTTGCGGCCGGTGGTGGGGTTCTCGGCCATGACGAACACGTCGTCGGGGTACTCGTCGGCATCCTCCACCGGCAGCATCCACGTGCCACCGGACGGATCGCCGCCCTTGGCCACCTCGAACAGGTCGCCGGTGGCAAAGAACCCGGTGTAGGCCATGAGCCCCTCGTACACCGCACCCAGCTGGTTGATGCCCAGCTGCGCATAGGAGATGTAGCCGGCCGAGTCGCCCTTCTTCTTGCCGGTGGCCAACATCAGCTTGGCCAGCACCTGCTGGAGCGCCTCGTTGCGCAGCTTCACCTCGTCGAGGTAGCGGGTGGAGCGCGTGTCGAAGAGCAGGGCATCCAACCCGGGGAACTGAAGGTAGAACTCGTTGGTTGGCTGGGCGTTGGCCTCGTCGAGAGACCGCTCGCTGGCAAAGAGCTGCTGCTCGGCGGACTCGGCGTGGTAGCCCTGGTTGACCAGCTCGAAGAGCCCGGTGAGCGACTCGTTGAGGTGGGTGCCGTTTCGGGCGTGCTCGGTGTCGAGGTCCACCTGGCACAGCTCGCGCAGCCGGTCGAGGCTGTAGCCCTCGGTGTAGGCCTCGTCGTTGGCGGGCACGATGCCCAGCTCGGGGCGGGACTCGGCGTAGAGCAACACCAACAGCCGGTAGAGGTAGCGCAGGCACTGGCGGGTCAGCTCGGTGGCGTCGATGCCCGTTTCGGGGTTGTAGACCGCCTTGCCGGTATTGAGCCGTTGGGCGATGACCTCGTTGGCGAGGATCTCGATGCTGTCGCGAATGCCCTCGCGCAGCGCCTTGGACACCCCGACGGCGTGTTTGTGGGACTTGTCGACCAGCTCGTCGAGCGCGCTCTGGGCGCCGTCGGCGTCGGTGCCGCCGGGGAGGAGTGCGTCGGCGGAGAACAGGGCGGCGATCGTTTCGAGCTCGCCCTTGGCCTTGGTGTCGTTGCGTTCGAGGGCGGCGTCGAGGTCGACCGCCAGGTAGCGGCCCTCGGCCCACTTGGCCCGCTCGGCCAACAACACGATGCGCCCGCCCAGCACCAGGACGTATCGGGGTGGTTCGTCGACGGCGAACAGCTCGCCGACCGCGTCGGCCGCCGCGGTGATGTGCTTCTTGTCGCCGTGACGTAGACCTTCGTGGAGGAGACGCCCGGCAGCCGGTTGATCGTCGGTGCCGGGGCCGTCGTCGAAGAGGTCGTCGGCCGAATCTGCGAGACCTGCGTCGAGTGCGACGAGCCACAGGCCGGTGCCGGTCTCGGCTGTGGCTGCGGTTGTGATGGTGAGCCGGTCGGTGGTGTTGCGAACCGGCTCAAGTTCTTGGCGGTTGGGTTCGATGCCGAGCGCTTCGAGGACGACATCGTTGAGGTGCTCGATCGCAGCCGGTGCCCGGTCGCCGGTGGCCTCACTGGCCGTCGCCCTGGTTCTAAAGAACCGGCCGGCAGCGCCCTTCAGCGTGGACCGAGCCGACGGCTCGCCCTTGCCCTCAGCCTCATCCCACGCCTTGCGAAGATCACCCAGGTCGCCACCGATGACCGCGTCCAGGTAGTGGTTGGAGAAGAACTCACCCCGGTTGGTGATCGATGGAAACGTCACCCTCGCCCACTCCCCCGCGGGTGTCGCCCGCACGGCGCCGCGGCGCCGCACGCAGCAGCAACCTTCGACATGTCCGGGGCGGGAACGGGCATCAACCCATTCTGTCGCATGCAGTTCAACGATGCCCTATGGGGCAGTGCTGGCGACGGAGCGTTGTAGACGAGACAGACCAAAGTGTCACAGCCGCTCGTCATGGTGACCGAACACGACTTCAGGCGCAGGAAGGAGCGGTACATTGCAGTTCGGAATCCCCTACCGCCTCGCGCCGTCTTCATTCCGGCACGGCATCGACCCGGCCGATACTCGTCATGCCATCAGGCATCGACTAGGTACTTGGCCATGATGCTGAGCCGCTCTCAAACCATCCGGATCCCCGAGAACTTACCACGAATGGACCGAGCGGGACGCCACCGGAACTTGCGTTATTATTCCGGCGGATACTGAACACCGAGTGATCTACTCCACAGGCTTCGCCTGAGCACCAGGGCCAAATACCTATGACCACCACCAAGACAGCACCGCCAACAATCCATACCCCGCCATTCTTCCCCCGCCGGACTCCTGCTGACGTCGACGGCTACCTGTAATGGCCCACCGGGCGAAGCGGGTCATCATCGACGCAAACACGCATCGATTGCGAGCACGAATGCCGAGGCCGACCGCTGGGCCATAATGAGTGGTAGTCGCGGGCAGCACAAAGCGATCGACAATGGTCTCACCGACATCATCAAAGGAAGCCCTGGAAGAGATGCTGCTGACGCACTTTCCAGCCCGAGGTCGACGAACCGACCCGGGACCAAGGCCGCCCACCTGTTCATGGAGGGTCGCTCAAGCGACACGTACAGCTCAGGATCAAATGAGCGAGCGGCCGCATCGCAGACGCTGGATGGCTGGCATGGTCGTCGCCATCCATCGGTAACGTCGTTCAGGCCTACTTCGGCTGAGCAACTCACCAGATCGTCAGACTCCGGTCCACCCTGCTGGTATGTTCGGATCACCTGCAACTGCAAGTGACGAACCAGTTCTGAGCTGTTCTGGTCGTCAGACAGACTCCCGGACCCATACCCTGGGGGGACGAGAATCTTGAAGAAGCACGATCAGACTCACGAAAGGTGGATCTGTATTCTCCGTTCTCCGAGGGTTCTGAGGTATTCACCATCGTCGATCACGAGAGGCAACACAGAGGACCATTTCGATTCCCAAGCTACCCCACTCACATCTGCCGCACCGGACCGTCACGCTTCGCCGCACCTACAGCCTGTGCCTTTGCTGCAAGGTTCGAGTTGCCCTCTGACCAATCGACAACCTGGTTTGGCCGCCAGTTCCTCCCGGTGTTTCAGACATGGCCACGACGAGTCATACGACCTTGGTACGACCAACTCAGGTGCCGACCTTGCATTGTGCTGGATCGCTCAACGGCCTGATGGTCAGACGACGAGCGGTTCTCGCCGGTTGTTGGCGACGCAGCGTTGAGACGGCGAAGAACCAGCACTGGGTTCGCGCCACCAACGTTGAGAGGGAGGTGACTGGGTCTGGGCCCAGTCACCTGCTGAATGGCGCTGCGGCTGCAGATAGACCACTACGACAGGGTTCCAGAACCCGTCACCGCGAGAACCCCTGGATCTCGAGGAGCGCCTGAATGGGCAGGTAGAGGGAGATCGTCGTCGCGACGGTCGGCGACGGAGTCAGCAAGCAAAACGCCACCGCTTCTTCATCTGGGCGTGAACGAGGCAATGCCCGGAAGTTGGGCCATCCATGACACGCTGACCTCCAGAGGGCGTCCTGAAACAGCCAGTTGCCAAGCTCGCTGCGCCGAGGTCGACCGCCAGGTAGCGGGCTCCGGCCTACTTAGCCCGCTCGGCCAACAAACACGATCCGCCCGGCCCAACACCAGCATCGGCGGGGTGGTTCGTCGACGGCGAACAGCTCGCTGACCGCGCCGCCGCCGCGGTGATGTGTTTGTCGCCGTGACGCTGGCCTTCTTTTACAGGCGCCCGGGCAGCCGGTTGATCGCGCCGGGGCCGTCGTCGAACAGGTCGTCGGGCTGACGGCCACAGGCTTCGCGTCGAGGGCGACGAGCCGACAGGCCGGTGCCGGTCCTCGGCGGTCGCTGCGGCTGATCAGACAGCCCGCCGGTGGTGTTGCGTACCAGCTCAAGTTCTGGCGGCTCACTTCGACGCCGAGCGCTTCCAGGACGACGTCGTTGAGGTGCTCGATCGCAGGTAGTGTCAAGAAGAACTCGGCCTCGGCTGGTGAACGACGGAAATGTCACCCTCGCCCACTTCGCGGGTGTCGCCCGCACGGCGCCACGGGCCGCCAGCGGGGAGCGGCGACCTGGAACAGCGGCCTGTTTCAAGACCTCCGTCGATCCGTACGCTGGGCGACGCCGTGCGAGTGCTGACGAACCGACAGCGGGAGAACATCAGCAATCAACAAGAGCCGCACGGCTACCTACCATGCCTCACCGACATCATCGAAGAGGAAGCCCCTGAAGAGATGCTGAGCACTTTCCAGCCCGAGAGTCGACGGCGAACCCGTCACCGACCACATAGCTGCGCAGTTTGCCGAGACGTTCGAATGGCCCAGATGGAAACCTGCATCAACGCCACGCTGGACAAACGGTTGACATCCCAGACCCGATGGATGGTCAGCATGATCATCGCCGCCCCCACCGTGACGGTCGCACTTCAGGCCTACTTCACCTGAGTTCCGGCCAGCTTGCAACGCAATCGGCCAGAACCTCAGGAGAGAATCAGCGCCCAGGCCAACCACCCATACCCTGCTCTTCCCAGCCGGTGACTTCGTCACCGACGGTGACGGCTACCTGTACGAGCCCACCGGCCAAGCGGTCATCATCGACGGCGAGCACGCATCGATTGCGAGCACCAACGCCGAGGCCGACCGCTGGGCCAAGCACGAGTGGTTGGGTCGCGAGGCGTAGACTCGCCACCCGTCCGCTCGCAACTCCTGCGAGGCCGGATTTCGCCAGCACCTGCCCTACGTCGGGATCGGCCCGGGCCCTCCCCCGCTGTACCCCCGCCGCACGAGCAGCGATCGAAGGACGGATCACGCCCTCGACCTCGCCCACTGGCCTGGCAACTCCTGCACGCTCGCAGCAAAGGGCAAATCGAGCGTTTCGGGGTAAACAGGATCCGTACGCCATCAGGGGGTGAGGGTGACGTTGCTGTAGTTGGCCGCTGACGCTCGTTGGCGGTTGGCGGGAAGGAGAACAGCACGATGTTCCGCAACGTCCAGACTGGTGCCGGGCATGAAGAGCTCGCCTGGCGACAACAGCACATCGGCGGCGACGTCCATCCTGGCGGTCACGATCACCGTGCGGGTGCGCGGCACCAGCCACATGGGCGAGAGAGTGACCCGGCGCCCCGGCAAGGCTGGGCGCCAACAGCGTGGTTTCCATCTCACGGTCAAGTGAGTTGGTCTCACCCGAGCCATATTCGTTATCGACTCCAACCGGCGATCCACGACGCCGCTCCGAGCGTCTGTGGGCCGAGTTCACCTTGGGGCCACCCAGGATCGATTTCCAGCTGTGGCCACTTCAATTAATGCTGTTGAGCACGGTATTGACCAGGGCGGGTACCACCGTGTCGGTTCGTTGGCGACGACCGAGCGAGGTGTACAACAAGGCCACATCACCAGGTCCAGCTGCCGTCGGCGAACGGTATTGGGTGGAGTGCCCCAACCACCATCGACCGCCAGACTAACGACTAGTTGAAACCCGGCACCGCATCGCTGGTTCGCTTCCCAAACACGCCATCGACGCCAACGGGGTGCTCGGCGATCAGCTGGCTTGCGCCGCCTCCACCGCTGGTCCAGAGTCCTCTGGTTGCACCGTCATCGGCATCCTCCTCAAGTTGAGGGAGGCCTCTCCAGCATGAAGCAACCGGCAACGGAGCTCAAGCTCCCGGGGACCGCGACCCATTTTGGGGCTCGGGCCCGACCCGTAGCTTGAGCATCGCCCCGGTGGGGCGTTGACGAACTGAGTGCGGGAGACCAACATGGCACTGAACCAACAGAGCCGAACCGAGATCTACAGCGGACTCACCGCATCATCTCACCGAGGCCGTCGAAGAAATGCTGTCGTACTTCCCAGCGCGTGATCTGGATGAGCCGGCGAGCAAGGACTACATCGAGTCGCGCATCGCCGCCATTCAGCAGCAGATGTCCGACATGGAGGTGCGCCTCACCCGCAGCACGCACGACGAGATCAACGGCCTACGGGCCGAGACGGTCCTCGGGATCGAGGGCCTGCGCACCGATACCGCTGCCCGCATCGCTGCGCTCGACGACAAGATCGATGCGCTGGACACCCGACTGCACCGCCAGACCCAGCTGATGGTCGGCATGTTCATCGCAGCCCCATCGGTGGCCGTTGCCATCCAGGCGTTGCTCAGTTAGGTCGTCCGTGCTGAACGTTCAGCGATGGGTGGGGCCAACGAGCACGGCCAGCACCCGCACCAGCGGGTCGCCCTCGATGTGCATCGACTCGATGAGCTTGGCCGTATCGCTTCGAACGGCCTCGATGGCCTTGCGCCGCTCCCGACGACGGTGCTCGACGAGGTCCATCGCCAGCGCCTCGGACCGCACCTGCCAGGCATCGAGACGCTCGCTGGGCTTCGCCAGCGTTTCGGCCAGCCTGGCTTCGTAGGCGGCCCTTCGAACGGCCAGCTCGGCCCGCACCGACTCGATCACCCCGGGTAGCCGCTGCTGAAGGGCCGGCAGGTCGACGGTGGCACCGGGATTGGCCATGTCGGCGTTGACGTTGGCCCGCATCAGCGCCTCGAACATGTCGGCGATCACCGGGCTGCCGAAGTGCTCGGTGACCGCCATCCACTCCACCAGCTGCGGGTGTCCCCGGCCGTTGGAGAACATCGCCTGGACGCAGAACACCGGAGCATCGACCTCGGCGACGATCACCGGGGCCTCGTTGCGGCCCACCGACGCCAGCACCTTGTCGACCAACCAGTCGCCGAAGGGGTGCAGCGGCGACAGGAATCCCACCTCGGGCCACCCCGAGTCGGTGGTCTCGCGGGCCTTCTCCAACGCCGAGTTGGCCAGGGTGTCGTTGCCGGTGAGCTTCAGGCGGTCGACGATGTGCTGCTCGGCAAGGAAGGTGCGGGGCAGCGCCCGCATGCGCCCCATCAGGTCCTTCGGGGGCACCAGCGACAGGAACGTGGGATCGCCGTCGTCGCGGCGCAGGTCGAGGGCGGCGGTGGCGTCGTCGAAGGCCACGTGTAGCGCCTCGTCGAAGAAGGCCGCATCGGAGTCGAACAGGCTGGGCGGAACGTGGGTGGGCACCGCCCCAGACCCGGTGGCGCCCGACAGGATGGCCATCATGTCGAAGGCCTCCTTCGGCTCGGCCGGAATGGCCTCGTCGGGGTCGGCGCCCGCCGACAGCGCGCGCATCACCGCCTCCTCCTCCAGGGCCACGTCGTGCACGCCCAGCAGCGAGCCGGCGTCGCCAAAGGCGCGATGCGCCTCGTGCTCGCGCTGGAGCAGCTTGGTGAAGATGCGCACGTCGCCGTGCAGCGCCGGGTGATCGGGGTTGAGCAGCAGCGCCCGAACGTCGGGGGCATGTGTCTGGCCGTAGCGGTCGATGCGGCCGTTGCGCTGCTCGATGGTGATGAGCGACCAGGGCAGGTCGAAATGGATGAGGTGGTGGCACTGGCGGTGCAGGTTGACGCCCTCCGACGCCATGTCGCCCGTGAGCAGCAGGCGCACGTCCGAGCGGACCTGACCGAAGTCTTCGATCACGTCCATCTGCTTCACATCGGCCATGCCGCCGTGCAGCACCTGGACGTGCTTGTCCTTCAGCTTGAGCGCCGCCGGCACCACCTCGGCCAGCCAGTCCAGCGTGGCGATGCGCTCGGAGAACACCACCACCCGGGTGGCCGACCGCGGGCCGACGCCGATGTCCACCAGCTGCTCGATCAGCGCCTGGAGCTTCGAGGCGCCGTTCACCTCGTCGGCAGGTTCTTCGGTTGCATTGCCCTCGATGGCAGCCACCAGCTCGTCGAGGCGGACGAGCGCAGCGTCCTCGGCCCGCGACTCGGGCGATTGGGCGTCGGCCCGGTCGGCCAGCGTCTTACGGCGGGCGGCGACGGTTTGGCCCAGCGCCCGGTGCGAGGACAGCGCCGCCTTGAAGAGCGTCCACGGGAAGAGGGTGCGGCCCTTGCCCGACGTCGGCGCCGTGCCGCTTGCCGGGTAGATCCAGGTGTCGGCCAGCTCGGCGAACAGCGCGTTCTCGGCCGGGCTGGCGTCGATCAGCAGCGGCCTGGGTTCGAGGCGGTCCTCCCAATCGGCCCGCACCTCGGCGGCCACCTCCTCGTGGGCCTTGTGGCGCCGCACGTACAGGTGGTCGATGGCATCGGCGTCGATCGCGTGCGGGTCGGCGATGGCGGTGGGGTCGAGCAGGCGGATCAGCTCGGCGAAACTCTCGGGATCGCCGTTGTGCGGGGTGGCGCTGGTGAGCAGCAGCGCCTCGGTGCGGGGCGCCAGCACCCGGGCCAGCTGGTTGTTCAGCGTGCCCCGGTTGACCAGGTTGTGGCACTCGTCGATGACCACCGCATCCCAGTGGATGCCCTCGAGGTGGTGGCGGTAGCGGCCGGCGTTCTTCAGCGTGTCGATCGAGATGATCGCCCGCTTGTAGTGGCTGAACGGGTTGCGGTTGGCGGGGATCTCGCGGCGCACCCGGGCGATGCCCTCCGAATCGAGGCGCACCAGCGGGATGGCAAAGCGGCACCACAGCTCATGCTGGAACTGCTCGAGGATGTGGCGGGGCGTCACCACCAGGATGCGCTCGCCCCTGCCCCGCCGAATCAGCTCGGCCAGGATGAGGCCCACCTCGAGGGTCTTGCCCAACCCGACCGCGTCGGCGATCAGCAGGCGGGGCCGCAGCCCGTCGATGGCCTTGTGCGCGGCCCGGCGCTGGAAGTCGAGGCGGTTCAGCAGGTGGCGATCGGCGAGCGCCAGGCCGGTCTCGTTCGCCGGCACCGGCGTCTTGCGCAGCACCGCCTCCAGGTAGAGGCGGGAGGCTCGAAACTGCGGCGAATCGTCCGCGATCAGCGTGGTCTCCTCCGGGCGGAGGGGCTCGATGTTGTCCAGCTTGGTGAGGAACGTGGCCTCGGCGTCGCGCACCAGGGTGGAGGTGCCCACGCAGCGGACCTTCACCCCGTCGGCCGTCGTCGGCTCGATGGCCCGCACCAGCCACTCCTCGTCGCGCACCACCACCTGGGCACCGGGGGCGATGAGCGACAGCGCTTGGTCGGGAGTGGCGACGGGCATGGCCGCCATTGTGCCCCATCAACCGGGCGTCGCCCCCCGGGGGCCGCGACCCATCACTGTTCGCTCTTGTCGACGGGACTGGAACTGGAACAGCCGGTTGCTGGGTTCGGGCAGATGGGCGCCAGGCGCGACGCCGCGACGGAATCGACTTGGTGGTCAGCCCATCGTCGTGGCGATGCGATCGCTGAGGTCTTCCAGCTCGTCGAGGATCAGCCCCGCTCCCCACACCTGGTTGCGCTTCCGGCTGGTCAGCGGACGCAGTACCCCGGCGTGCGCGGCGAAAAGCGAGATCAACGGGGCAATGTCGCCGCCCCGATAGGAGGTGAGCGCCCCAAAGTAGCGATCGCGGTGGGCCACCAGGCCCGATGCCACCGGCACGACGACCTCGGTGGTCGAACCCCTGCGGCGCAGCACGGCGTTGATCAACGCCCGACCGATCCGGCCGTTGCCGTCGGTGAACGGGTGGATCGACTCGAACTGGGCGTGAGCCAGTGCCGCTTGAAGAAGCGCCGGCATGTCATCTCGCCCGACGAATTCGACCAGGTCGGCCATGTAGTTGGCAACGGTCTCCGGGGGAGGCGGCACATACACGGCACCACGCGGCGTGTAGTCGCTGCCCCCGATCCAATTCTGGACGTGCAAGGAACATGCTTCCGTGAGACAACGATTCCCTCGGTGATCGCCGGGACAGACCTCCTGGTTGAGCAGACAAGCGGGAACAACGCGCGGGTTGTTCCCGCCTTCTGCGAACGCAGCGACCGGGAGTGCTCGTCGGTGCAGCACCGTGGGCCTGACCAACAGGTCCTGAGCGGCGACGGCGCATCCACGAGGGCGACGTCGAGCAGAGCAGGAACCGAATTGTCAGGATCTTGTCAATCCCCCGCGGTCGTGTTGTCACCCAAGGCGTTTCCTGGCGGTTGACCAAGGAGACCACCGTGAAATTCACCCCCGCAAGCGTCAACAGCCCGCCACCGCGTCGAGTGATCGTCGCACTGAGCCTGCCCGTGGTGCTCGCAGGCATGGGACTCACCAGTTGCGCCTCGGTGGACACCGAGGCCGCTGCGACCGAAGCCTCCCCAACTGCGCAGCAACTGGCCGACTACCGCAGCCTCGACGGGTCGGACAACAACCCCGACGACCCCACCCTGGGTGCGGCAGGAGAGGTGTACCCCAGATCGGCGGATGCCAACTACGCCGACGACCTGGGCGAACCCGTCGACGGGCCCGACACCCGCTACGTCAGCAACCGCATCTTCAACGACGGCAACCAGAACATCTTCTCGGAGAACGAGGTGACCCACTGGGGATTCGTGTGGGGGCAGTTCGTCGACCACACCATCGGGCTGCGCGAGTCCTCCGAGGACGACATGACGATCGCGTTCGATCCGGAGGACCCGCTGGAGGAGTTCACCAACGACCTCGGCGGCATCGCCGCCACCCGCTCGGAAGCCGCCGACGGGACCGGTGAGGAGTCGCCTCGTGAACAGGTGAACACCGTCAGCTCGTTCCTCGACGGTTGGTCGATCTACGGCGGCAGCGACGAGCGGCTGGACTGGCTGCGGGAGGGAACGGTCGACGGCGATCCCTCCAACAACGCCGCGACGCTGCTGAGCGACGACGGCTACCTGCCCACGGCGGCCGATCGGCCCGACGAGGAGGTGCCCGAGATCGACCTCATGGGGCGCCTGCGCGGCGATCCGACCCCGGCGGTGGTCGCCGGTGACATCCGGGCCAACGAGAACATCGCGCTGACCGCAGCCCACACGTTGTTCCTGCGCGAGCACAACCGGATCGTGGAGGAGCTCCCCGACACCCTGGACGACGAGACCAAGTTCGAGATCGCCCGACGGGTGGTCGTCGCCGAGCTCCAATACGTCACCTTCGAGGAGTTTCTGCCGTCGATGGGCGTGGAGCTGGACGACTACGAGGGCTACGACTCCTCCGTCGACCCCTCGATCACCAACGAATTCGCCACCGTCGGCTACCGGGCCCACAGCCAGATCCACGGTGAGTTCGAGGCGGAGATCGCCCGGGAGGACCTAACCGACGAGGACCTTGCAGCGCTGGAGGCCGCCGGGGTCGAGACCACCGTCGTCGCCGACGCCGGCGAAGAGGTGGTCGAGGTGGCGATTCCGCTCAACGTGGCGTTCGGCAATCCGGAGCTGCTGGAGCGGGTGGGGCTGGGCAACCTGCTGGCCGGGCTGGCCTCCGAGTCCGCCTACGCCAACGACGAGCAGATCGACAACCAGCTGCGCAGCGTCCTGTTCCAGGTTCCCGGCCCCGACACCGAGAATCCGGCCGATTGCCTCGACGGCAGCGAGATCGCCAACTGCTTCTCCGGTGTGAACGATCTGGGCTCGCTGGACGTCGCTCGGGCCTACGACCACGGCATGCCCAGCTACAACGACCTGCGGGAGTCGGTGGGGCTGCCCCGGGTGGACTCGTTCACGGAGCTGACCGGCGAGGACACCGAGGAGTTCCCCGACGACCCCGAGATCGACGCCGAGAACCCGATCGACGACCCCAGCATTCTCGACTTCGTCCACCTCGAGGACATCGACGGCAACGAGCTGGAACCCGGCACGGACGAGGCGGATGGCGAGACGGTGGTGGCCGAGCGTCGCACCACCACTGCGGCCCGACTGAAGGCCATCTTCGGCGACGTCGGCGAGGTGGATGCCTTCACGGGCATGGTGTCGGAGCCCCACGTGGCCGGGGCCGAGTTTGGCGAGCTGCAGCTGACGATGTGGCAGGACCAGTTCCAGGCGCTGCGCGACGGCGACCGCTTCTACTACGGCAACGATCCCGTGCTGGACGACATCGCCGACACCTACGGCATCGACTACCGCACCAGCCTGCGAGACCTGATCGTGACCAACAGTGACGCCGAGGAGGCCGATCTGCCCGAGAACGTCTTCAAGCTGGCCGACGCTCAAGCCGACGCCGGCGTTGAGGAAGCGGCCGACACCGCCGCGGATACCGACACTGAAGCCGACGCCGGCGTTGAGAGAGCGGCCGACACCGCTGCGGATGCCGACACCCAGGCCGACGCCAACGAGACCGGCGACGAGACCGGCGACGAGACGGTCGACGACCCCGGTGACCGCACCCGCCGAGCGGGCAGGCGGGACCGCGACCGCGCCGAGGGCGCTCGCCCACCCCGCAGGCGAAACGGCTAGCGACATCGGCTCCGGTCGGGGCATCCACCTCCGACCGGGGCCGTCTCACGGCGATCTCATGTTGATGCTCGAAGATGGCCCCATGGCCAACGCACACCTCGGGGAACCGACCCAGATCCTCATCGCCGAGGACGACGCCGAGATCAGCCTGGCCCTCGAGCGAATCCTCGCCTACGAGGGATACGGCACCACGTGCGTCGGGGACGGCGCCGCAGCGCTGGAGGCGGCGGCGCAGCTTCGACCGGACCTGATCGTGATGGACGTGATGATGCCCTTCGTCGACGGATTCACGGCCTGCCGGCGTCTGCGGGAGCACGGCGATCACACGCCGGTGCTCATGTTGACCGCCCGCCACGAGTTGGATGCCCGGGTGGAGGGGCTGGACTCGGGCGCCGACGACTACGTTCCCAAGCCCTTCGAACTGGACGAGTTGCTGGCCCGGCTGCGAGCGCTGCTGCGGCGGGCCGACGACTTCGGCGACGACGTCTGCGTCGTGGGGGATCTCCGCCTCGACGTGGCCCGCCGCAACGTGACTGTGGCCGGCACCGAGGTTCAACTCACCCGCACCGAGTTCGCCATCCTCGAGCTGCTCATGCGCAACAGCGGCATCGTCCTGGATCGCTCCACCATGTACGACCGGGTGTGGGGCTATGACTTCGGCGACTCGTCTCGGTCGCTCGACGCCCACGTCGGCTACCTGCGCCGCAAGCTGGAGGCGACCGGATCGCCCCGCGTGATCCAAACCATCCGGGGCGTCGGCTTCGTGCTGCGGCCTGCCCACCAGGACGCCTGAGGTGACCTTGGGAGGGCGGCTCGCACTGGTCTTCGCCGGGCTGGTGGCGCTGACCGCCCTGCTGATCGGCGGGACCCTGGCAGTGACGACCGGCACCCAGGTGAGCGACGAGATCGACAGCTTCCTCCTGCAACGGGCCGAGGAGTACACCAACGGCCAGCGCCGCCAGCCCAACCGGCCCGGCCGAGTTGCTCCGGCAACGCAGCCCGAGGCGGCCAGGCCGCTGGAATCGGACGCCGAGGTGCAGTTGCTCTCCCAAGATGGCGAGGTCGAGTCGACTTCGGGGCCGGCGTTGCCCGTCAGCGCCGCCGACATCGCCCTCGCCGAGCGTCGAGGCTCGCCCGTACTTGCAACCGTGACGGTTGACGGCACCGAGTATCGGATGGCCACCCGGCACCTGGAGGGCGGAGGAGCCGTTCAGGTGGCGCGGTCGCTCGACGAGTCCAACAGCCTGCTGAGTGTGCTTCGCTCGAAGTTCCTCGGCATCGCACTGGGAATGGCCGCAGTCGCCGGCGGCATCGGTTGGATGATCGCTCAGCGAACGACCAGGCCGCTCCGCTCCCTGGCGCGCGCCGTCGACTCGGTGGCGGAGACCGGCGACTTCACGGTTTCGGTGCCGGCAACCGGGCAGGACGAGGTCGGCCGCCTCACCCGAGGATTCGATCGCATGCTGGGCGCCTTGGAGACCAGCCGCGAGCAGCAGCGGCGGCTGGTGCAGGACGCCGCCCACGAACTGCGCACCCCGTTGACGAGCATCAAGGCCAACGTCGACTGGCTTCGGCGGGCGGAGGACCTCGATGCGGAGGCTCGATCGGCCACCCTCGCCGGTGTGCAGCGCGAGCTGGACGAGCTGAACTCGGTGGTGTCGGAGATTGTCGAGTTGGCCGTTGACGGAAGCGACCAGCCCAACTTCGGCCCCGTGGACCTCGCGGAGGTGGCCGACGATGCGGTCACGCAGTTTCGGGCCCGTTGGGATCGCCCGGTGACCCTGCGGGCCGAACCCTCTCCGGTTACCGGGGACGCGGGTGCGCTGCAACGTGCGATCACCAACCTGTTGGCCAACGCCCACAAGTACAGCCCGGCCGGTGCGCCCATCGAGGTGGACGTGGGGCCCGACGGGCTGTGGGTGAGCGACCACGGCGATGGCATTCCGGAGGCGGACCGCGGCCGCGTCGTCGATCGGTTCTTCCGGCGCGAGGAGCACCGTGGCCAGCCCGGATCGGGGCTGGGGCTGTCGATCGTGACCAGCATCGTGAACAACCACGGGGGCGCGGTGTTGGTCGGTGAGGCCGACGGCGGCGGGGCCCGGGTGGGGTTCCGTCTCGGCCAGGGTTCGGGCCTGGGGCGGCCGGTCGCAACCGCCACGAGTTAGGGCACGACTGCCGAGCCGTTTCGGAGCATCGTTGCCGAAGGCCCCGGACGAAGGGACTCCGCCCCGTGCGCCGACCCAGCTTTCAGCGACGGCCCAACACCTTGGACCTGGCGGCCTGGTCGTGTTGGGCCGCCAGGTGGAGGTTCTGGTAGTTGCCGAAGTACCACGTCGTCGGGATTGAGGCGACAGGTGCCGCGAAACGTGCCCGGAGAACCGGCCGGATCGCCTTCGGGCGCCGACGGGTGGGGCCGGACCGAGTGCCAGTTGAACATTTCGCTGAGCGGCGACAGCGCCCCCACGAGGGCGACGTCGAGCAGAACGTCGTCGGCTCCTCGCCGGATGACCCAGGGTTGGGTGAGGCGCCGCAACACCGCTCGGTCGGCCAACGCCGGGTTGATCTCGCCCGTATGGATCAACCGGTAGCCGAGGAGGGGCGCGTCGGCGACCTCGGCTGCGGTCAGCGTCAGGGACCGGTGGCCCTCAGCCATCGAGTCGCTGGATCACGTCTCGCAGGTCGTAGTAGATGGGGATGAGGGAGCCGGCGACGGACAGGACGTTGAACGGCGGGGGCGTCACGATGTCGCACCCGGCCGCCAGCGCGGCGCCGGCGATGCGCTGCGCGCGGCCGACCACCAAGCGTCGCCGCAGCTGCCGCTCGGAATCGTCGACCTCCGGCCCGACCCCACACAGGTGACCGGCCAACGTCTCCACGCCGGCACGGATCTCCAACACATCGACGTCCAACTCACCCCGGTACTGACGCAGCGATCGGCTGAGGTCGTTGACCAGCTCGATGGCGACGTGTTCCGGCAACCCGCAACGGATCAGCAACTGGACCTCGTGCACCTCGAATTCGATCAGCTGATCGACAATCTCGAGCGCCGGTGGCGGGGCGTCGGCCACCCGGCCCGCCACCTCCCAGAACGTCACATCGTCCAGCAGGTGCGTGTAGAAGCGGCACAGCGATTGTGCGGCCTGGAAGTATCGCCCGTCGCTGCCGAACTCGACCACGCTGCGGGCCCGCAGAAAGTCATCGATCAACGGCGTGAAGTCGTAGGAGGCCGCCTCGTCGGGTTCGATCGTGGCCATCACGGCTATTCCGAAGCCTCGGCCAGCGCTTCGGCCAATGCGGGATGCACCAGCAGGCTGTCGGCCAGGTCGGCCACCCGCAGCCCGGCGGTGACGGCAACGGCCAGCACCGAGATGAGCTCGGCGGCGTGGCGGCCGACGATCGACCCACCCAGCACCACGCCGGTGGCAGGGTCGGAGATGATCTTCACGAACCCCCGGGCATCGTTGTTGATGAGCGCCTTGGCGGTGGTGGCGAAGGGCACCTTGGTGACGCGCACCTTGCGCCCCTCGGCGAAGGCGTCGGCCTCGGCCAGGCCCACGTCGGCGATCTCCGGTTGCGTGAAGATGGCGGACGCGGCCTTGTCGTAGTCCAGGTGCCGGTGCTCCACGATGTGCAGCCCCATGACGTGCTCGGCGATCTTCTTGCCCTGCATGGAGGCCACCGACGCCAGCGGCAACTTCCCCGACACGTCGCCGGCCAGATACACGGTGCCCAGGTTGGTGCGTAGGTGATGGTCGAGTTCCTTGGGCCACAGGCCGTCCATGGCCACACCGGCCTCGGCCAGGCCGACACCCTCGGTGTTGGGGATGGAGCCGATGGCCAGCAGGGCGTGGGAGCCCGTGGCCACCCGGCCGTCGTCGCAGCGCACGGTGAGCGTGCCGTCGTCGTTGCGGTCGACGCCCACGGCGCGGGCGCCCTTCAAGAGGCGCACGCCCCGAGCCAGGAAGTCCTCCTCCAACACCGCCGCCACCTCGGGGTCCTTCTGGGGCAGCACCTGCTGGCGGCTGACGATGAGGGTCACTTGCGCCCCGATGGAGGAGAACATGTGCACGAACTCCACGCCGGTGACGCCCGAGCCGATCACGACGAGGTGCTCGGGCATTTCGGGGGGCGGATAGGCGTCGCGGGTGGTCAGCAGGCGTTCGCCGTCGGGCTCGGCCCAGTCGGGGATGCGTGGCCGGCTGCCGGTGGACACCAGCACGGCGTCGGCCTCGAAGGCCTGCTCCGACCCGTTGGCCAGCGTGGCAACCACGGTATGGGCATCCACCAGGCGGCCGGTGCCCGCCACCAGGTTCACCTGCTGGCTCTCCAGCAGCGTTCGGTTGGAGCGGGTCAGCGACTCGGTGATGGCACCGATGCGGTTGCGCACCGCGTCGAGGTCCACCTGGGAGTCGGCCACCCGCACGCCCATGCCGCCGGCGGCGCCCACCTGGTTGAAGGTGGCGCCCGTGGCGATCATGGCCTTGGACGGGATGCAGTCCCACAGGTTGGCGGCGCCACCCAGCACGTCCCGCTCGATCAGCGTCACCTCGGCGCCGAGCCGGGCCGCATGGGTGGCCGCGGCCACGCCAGCCGGGCCGCCACCGATGATCACGAAACGCAAGGGCATGCCCGCAGGCTACCGGTCAGTGAGTGCGTAGGCGCCGAGCCCCACGGCGACCACGGCGACCGCACCCGCCATCACCGCCGACCGCTTCTCCAGGCCGCCGGTGGCTCCGGCCGCGGTGGCCGCCAACACGTCGGCCCCATCCACGGCGATGCCGCCCTGCAACGCCAGCGTGGCGATCTCCTCGGACGCGCCCAGCACGAACGGCGCCGCCATGAACAGCTCTCGGGCGCCGAAGAGCCGGAGGGGATAGATGGCGGCCTCGTTGTTCTCGACGTCGACGCCAAAGAGCGCACCCAGCTTGCGGGGCGCAACGAGCGAGCCGACACCGACGCACGACCGGATGCCAACCAGCACCTTCCGTGCATCCCGCGGTGTGAAGGAGATGTTCATGCCACGAGTGTGCCACGGGAGCCGGCGCCGACGTCGGGGGCCGATGCCCGCCCGGCGGCAACCCGTATCGTGGTCGCATGGTCGACGGCATCCCCAGCGGCGCCCTCCGCCGAACCGGACCGGTGCTGGCCGGGTTCGGCATCTGGACACTGGTGGAGTACCTGGGCCACCGCTTCGTCATGCACGGCCGGTTGCCGCCCCGGTTCATCGCAGCGGAACACGGCCGGCACCACGCCGACCCCGACGGCCTGGAGCTGGCCGTCAGCCTCGGCTACAACGCGGCCGGTGGGCTGACCTGCTGGGCCGGCGCGCTGGTGGTTCGCACGGTTGTCGGGCGCGACGTATCGGGGCCGGTCTCCGGTTTCGTCGCCGGAGCGTTCGCCTACTCGATCCGCCATTGGTCGATCCATGCCCGCATGGGCCAGGACGATTCAGCAATCGATTCACCTCACGGCATCCACCATTTCGAGGATCCCACGGCGAACTTCGGATTCACGACGACCGTGTGGGATCGATGTTTCGGCACCTATCGGAGGGCTCGCTCATCAGCGGATTCCTAGACCCCGCCCCCCTGGCCTCGATGCTGGAGCCGTTCGCTCGACGGACCGACGCGCTCCGCGCCGAGGCGGTCGGGCTCGCCGACGAGTGGATCGACCATCCCGACCGCCACCTGGCCTCCAGCGGCTGGTCCATCGTGCCACCCAGGTACTTCGGGGCGGACGATGCCGAGGCCTCGGCGGCTGCACCCGTGCTGGCGGGGCTCCTCAGTCAGGCTCCTGAGGTGCTGACGGCGGCCTACATGCGGCTCGCGCCGGGGACCGTGCTGGAGGCCCACCGTGGCAATCCGATCGGCGTCGCCAGGTGTCACCTGGGCCTGGTCGTTCCCGAGGGTGCCTGGCTGGAGGTGGCGGGAGAGCGACGCCGCTGGGCCGAAGGCTGCTGGCTGGTCTTCGACGACACCGCCATCCATCGCGCGGCCAACGACTCCCCCACCGGACGCATCGTGTTGTCGCTCGACCTGGAGCACCCCGATGTGGAGGTGACCCGCTGGGCACGACCGGTGCGATGGATGTCTCGGCGCTACTACACCGCCGTTCGGCGGCACCCTCGACTGGAGTTTGCGCTGGGCAGGCTGGCCCCCATCAGCGCCCTCCTCCAACGTGCCCAGCGCACCACCACGCGGCTCGCTCAGCGGGCACTCAGCTGGCGCTCGACGTCGGGCGGCGACCGCAGCACCCGGTAGAAGTTCTCCACGGGCCGCAACGCGGGCGACCAGCTCAGGCGCGGGGCGGCGTCGACGCCGTAGGTGTGGGGGATGTCGTCCTCGTCCCGAAAGGTGCCAAAGAGACGATCCCAGACGATCAGGATGCTCCCCAGGTTGTGGCCGCGCCGGTCGCTTGCCAGGTGGTGCACCCGGTGGTGGGACGGGGTGTTCAACAGGAACTCGAACGGCCGCGGCAACCGGTCGATCAGCTCGGTGTGAATGATGCCCATGTAGAAGCCGTGGACGAGGAACGCGACGGCAACCGACGACGCGGACACTCCGAACAAGGCCCGCAGGGGAAACACCACGAACCCGACGACGGGGAACACCTCCACCCGCAACGCCACCCCGAGGTCGAAGTACGGAGTGTCGTGGTGGGTGACGTGGGAGGCCCAACCGACGGTCGTCCGGTGCGACAAGCGGTGAAACACATAGAGCAGGAGGTCCGTCACCACCAGCGCATAGACCAGGCCCGCCACCCCAGTCGGTTGGGTGAAGGGTGCCAGCGGCACCAGCCACTCACCCAACACCAGCGTCGGCACCGCAAGAACCAGGCCGACCACCTTGGCGACCAGGCCGATCCACGCCGAGCCAGCCACGGCCGCCACCGAGTACCCGGTTTGGGCGACCCGCTGGTGGACCAGCGAGGGGCTGGGGCATCCCCGGACCCGCCGCAGCAGCAACCCCTCGGAGGCCACCAGCACCACGGCCAGGGGCACGATGGCGAGCTTCGCCAGGCTGGGTCCGTCAAGCGCCACCATGGCGGCGGGCCTCCCAGGTGCCGGCGATGCGCGAGGCGCCTCGGTCGAGTGGCTTGGCGAGCGCCGGCACCACACGCACCAACGGGGTGAGGAACGCCAACGGTTGACGCAAGGGCTCGGCCCCCATCACGCCGTAGTGCATCCTGGGAGACGACGGCTCGACGAACGTGCCGAACAACCGGTCCCAAACGATCAGAATGCTGCCGAAGTTGGCACCGTCGACCCGGGTGATGTCGTGGTGCGAGCGATGGTGGGTGGGCGTGTTGAAGACCGACTCCACCGGCCGCGGCAACGGCCCCACCAGCTCGGTGTGGAGCAGCCCCTGATAGAAGCCGTTGATGATGCTTGCCGCAGCCATGGTACCGAAGCCGAACCCGGCGAACGCCTGCGTGGCGAAGATGGGCACGGACAGCACGGGAAACCACTCCAATCGCAGCGCGACGGCGATGTTGAAGTACTCCGATTCGTGGTGCGCCCGATGCGACATCCAGCCCAGGTTGGTGCGGTGGGCCGCCCGATGAAACCAGTAGAACAGGAAGTCCCACAACAGCACCGCAGCGATCAGCTCGGCGGCGGTGCCCAACGGCGAGTCCGTGCTCCACCGCAGCGAGGCCCAGGCGGGCACGAGACCGGCGAGCAGATACGTGGCCCACCGGAACACTCCGCCGACCACCTGGCCGACCAACCCGATGCCGCCCGACGTCAGCGAATCGGCCAGGTCGCTTCCGGCAACGTCGCCCCGCGTGCGCTGTCGGTGCAACGCTGCTCCCCCCTCGGCCGCCACCAGGAGGACGACGAGGGGCACCAGCAACAGCTTGACGGTGAGGAGTTCCATCAGCCTGGCGGGTTTGGGGGTCGCTCCTCCCCGCGGTCCAGCCATGCGTGCAGGGCGTGCGAGACACGAAGCACCCGGGCGGCGGGGTGTCGGGCGAGCACCCGGTTGACCGGGAAGTTGTTGATGTGGACGTCGAATTCGGCGTGATCGAAGATGGGGGTCACCTCGGCGAAGTCAACCATGGCCGAATACGCGCCGTGCCCCAGCGACGCCCCGAGCCCGCTGCCGAAGATGGTGAGCCCCTGGTGGGCTGGCGCCAGCGGGTCCTCCTCCCACGAGATGAACCCCACTGGAGCCTGCTCGCGCATTGCCACCATGACCCCATCTGCGCGCTCCGCAGTGAACACCCGGCGACACCAGTCGCCGTACCACACCGAGGCGCGATCGTCGTCGAAGCGCGGATCGGCATGGAAACGGCTCAGGTTGTAATGCCGACCCATCACCTCGGACATGGTGGAGCCGACGACGGGGGGAAGCTCCGCGATCTCCTCGCCGACCGCGTAGGTCACCTCCACCTCGCCCATCTGGCGCCACCGCCGGAGCTCGCTGGCCGGGTCACGCGGGGTCAACAGGTACGAGGCCTGCGTATCGCAGACCGCGAATCCGACCGCCTGAAACGCCGCCAGCAGCGCGAAGTCGTCGCTGGCGGTTCGAACGCTGAGGTGATCCGCACCCAGGTCGCGGGCGGCGTCCCAGATGGCCCGGGCGAGCACCGCAAGCGCGGCTGCAGGGGCCGCGCGCTCGCCGCTTCGATCCACCGCCAGGGCCCGCACCGACCAGCAGCCGAGCTCGAAATGGGAGGACAGTCGCCCGTCGTGAGCCAGCACTGCAAAGGCCACCACCACACCTCCCTCGGTGACCGCCACCGTGGTGGCTCGCGGGTCATCCAGCGCATCCGAACACCGCTCGGCGGCTTCGCCCGCCCGGTCGATACCGATCGACCGATAGTTGCTTCGCAGGTCGAAGGGGTTGTCGGCGGCCAGCCGAAGCGACTCCTGCCGCGCTGTGGGCGAAAGCCCGCGGTGAACGTCCACTGCGATCGACACCCTCCTTCAAGGAAGCGCCGGGAGGAAAGGCCTCGGCTGGCTCGGAAAGCACACCACCCGGGCCTCCAACGTTGTGAACCGTAGACGACCGGGCAGGGGCCCACCACCCCAGGACTACGCTCGCTGCATGCAGCTGGCCGTCGTCGTCCCGGCCTACAACAGCGAGCAGTGGATCCGGGAGACGCTGGGTGCCACGGTGCGTTCCCTCGAACAGGCGGCGGCCTCGTGGAGCGCCGCACTCGAGGAACTTCGCTGGCGGGTCATCGTGGTGGACGACGCCAGCCTCGACGACACCCGGACCGCAGCCCTCGATCTGGGGAGGGCAGCTGCCCTCGAGGTCGTGTCGTTGGAGAGCAACCAGGGGCAACTTGCGGCAACGCGGCACGGCGTAGGCCTGGCCCGCAAGTGGGGGGCTCAGTGGGTCGCCACGCTCGACGACGACGTCCTGGTCGGCCCGGCGTTCTTCGAGACTGTGGTCGGCGACGTGAAGCCCGGGACCGTCCGCTACGTGCGGTGGTCGTCGTCGTCCTCCTGGAGGCGCGCGGCGTCGGCGGCGCTCAGGCGGGCCGCCCGCCCATTCACCCAGGTGACGTCCGCTTCGGCCATTCGGGTCTTCGACGCCGATCTCTTCGATCCCGAGGATCGTTCCATCGACGTGAACCTCCAGCGGGCTTCCCACGCGTGCACCAGCATCACCGCGCCCATCACCCAGCACCCCGCCAGCCGCAGCAGGTTCACGGCGACCTCGCTGTTCGCCCATTTTCGAGCGATCGTAGGGTCGAGCCGTGAGACCTAGACAGCGCGCCGAACCCGCCGCGGCCACCGAGGAACCCGCCGAGGCCACCGCCAACGGGCCAATGGTGGTGGCCGACCGCGAAACGCAGCGCGTGCTGGGGGTGTTGGCCGGAACCATCGCGGCGTGGACCGTCGTCGCCTCAAGGTCGGATCCGCAATCCCCGTGGCGGACCTTGGTCGTGATCGGTGGCCTCGTCGCCCTGGCGGCCCCGATGCTGAGCAACGCCGTGCCGGCGTTCTGGAGCGCACGACCGCTCAACTGGTCCTGGGCGGCCGTGCGCTCGTGGGCGGCAGCCTGGGTGGACCGGCCGCTGGCCGTGGCCGCGGCCGCGGCGTTCGCGCTGTGGCTTCCCCTCGCCTGGGGCGAGGCCGTGTACCTGACCGGTGACGCCCTGGTGTGGACCTCGCTGTTCGAGACCATCGGCCACGAGTTGGCGCGGACGGGTCGTCCGAGCCTGCACACGTCGTTCTCCCCCACCGGCCCCATCATCCAGAACGTGATTCCCGCGTCGGGGGCCACGGTCTTTGTGCTGTTGGGCGCTCTCACGCTGCTCGGCATTCCGGGCAACGTGGTGTTTGCGTTGCTGGCCGTGCTCCTCGTGTTCGCCCTCGCAGTCGCCGCGGTGGCCACCACCGCAGCGCTGGGCGTGTCGGCCAGATTCCAGTCGCTGGCCGGCTTGATGGCCGCGGGGTCGGCGCCGACGCTCACCATCGTCTACGGACGGGGAGCCATCCACGAACTGCTCGGCGTTGCCGGGGTGATGTTGACAACGGGGGTCGTCGCCGGCGCGCTGCGGGGTCACCGCCCAACACGCGGGTCGGTGGCGATGGGCGTCATCGCGGGGCTGCTGCTGACCGCGCACCCGATCAGCTTCGTCATGGGCATCGTCTGGCTGTTGGGCGTGCTCGTGGCGCTGCTGCCCGGCCGTCCGCGACCGACGCCGTGGCAGAGCCTTGCGGTGCATGGAGGGTCGGTCGCCTGCGGCGCGCTCCTCAACGCGTGGGGGCTGTTGCCGTTCGCCCTGTTGGGCCCCAAGACCGATGGGGCCAACAGCCTCGCCCGGCTGTCCCACGACGACTACTACTTCTTCGAGGGCGAGGTCCGGCCGCCCCCGCTCGGCCAGCTGATCAACCCGCTGCGTCACGAGTTGCTGTCGACGCAGCTTCCCCCGTCGTTCGTGGCGGTGCCCGTTGGGCTCCTGGTCCTGGCGCTGGTGTGCTCCATCGCCTGTGCGGTGCGCTCGCGATCGTGTCGGCTCCACCCCCTGCTGCCCCTGGCGGCGTTGGCCGTGCCCTTCACTCTGCGGTCCGAGCTGGCCTACGCAATCCCGTTGATGCGCCTGAACCAGTACGTGACGCGGCCCTACATCTGGGCGGCCATGCTGGCTGCGCTCGCCGTGCCGATCGCCATGGACCGGTGTTGGCGGAACGGCCGCAGCGAGCGCTGGCTGGCCCGAATCCTGGTGGCGCTGGTGGTGCTGGAGTGCGCGGGGATGGCGATGCACGCGGTCAGCGCTCACCCGATCGTCCCCTACGGCTTCAAGCTTGGCCCCCGCCTGGTCGACGATCGGGCCAACGGCCGCTCGCACGCCTCGGAGTCGTTCAACAAGGGCCTGTTCGAGCCGCCGGTGCTCGACCCGGCGGACTGCTCACCGCTGACCGACCCGGCCCGCATCGCATCGGCCAGCAGCAGCTCGTCCATTCCCGACGTGCAAACGTGCGCCCGCGAGATCCAGAGCTCCGATTTCGCGGTGACCGGCGACTACGAGTTCACGCTGGCCTCCGGCAAGGTCGCCGGGGCGGCGACGCTGGCCCTGCCGGTCGCCACGTCATCGGACATCGTCAACGTCGACGGCGCCACCGTGCTGGGGACGGTGTACCGCATCCGACGCGACGAGGTGGAAGCCGCCTACATTCGGGAGGCCATGATGGTCGTTCGGCCCACGGGCGGCGACATGGTCGTGTCGACGAAGTCCCTTCCAGCCGAGCGGGTCGGGTTAGCGTTGACCCTGCTCGCTGCGGCAGCAGTTCTGACGGCGCTGGTGGCGCGCCCAAGCTCCTCGATCGCACATCGGCTCTACCCACCCCCGGACAGGAAGGCGACCACGTGAAGGTCCCATTCGGCAGGCGCATCGGGCAGCGGAAGCTGACGCTGGCCCTGGCGGTGACCGTCCTGGCGCTCGGAGGCGTGGCATGCGGCGCCGAGCAACGCCCGGACCAGGTGGCCGGCAACCCCACTGAACGATCCGAGTCGGGGTTGTTCGAGCGCTACGTCGGCGGCGAGGGCATGACGGAGGTGAGCGACCTTCCCTTCGACGAGGCGCCAACGGACGCCCAACTCAGCGGGGCCCAGGACCTTCGTGCTCGCGCCAAGGAGTACGCGCAGAACGCCGACCTCACCTCGCTGGAGGCACTCGGCCAAGCCGGCTACGAGCCCATCAGCGAGGGCAATTCGCACTGGGTCAACCTGGACCACGTCACGGACGGCAAGGTGCTCGAACCGGAGCGGCCCGAGTTCCTCATCGTCGTGCCCGGGGACAACAACGCACCCGAGGTTCAGGGCGTCATGTTCACGCCCGGCAAGATCGGCGTGGCCGGGCCGCAACCGTTCGGCAACGCCTTCATTTGGCACTATCACACCTACACCCACGAGCGTTGCTTCCAGCTTGGCGAGGTGATGCGACTCGATTGGCCCATAGAGGAGTGCAATCAGCCCGGCGGCGATGACGTGGTCAGCCGCGTCACCCCGCAGATGCTGCACATGTGGTTCGTTCCCAATCCACAAGGCGACTTCGCGAGCGAGATGGTCGTTCCCGACCATGACCACTAGGCACCGGTTCGCGCCTCGGGGTCCGCACGCGCAGCGTGTTCCCCGGTCGCTGGTGGTGCTGGTGGCCCTGCCGCTGCTGAGCGCCCTTGCGTGTTCGTCCGACGATCCGCCCTCGGCCGACTCCGCTGCGCCCGGCGAGGACACGGCAGTTCCCTCCGAGCGATCTGCCGTTGTGGCACCGACCACCGTGACCACATCGCCGCCCGGGCCCGCCGACACTGCGCTCGCAGGCCTCAGCATCGAGCCTGCCGGAATGTTCCCCGCCTTCCGCCCCGAGGCGCACGACTACGCCATCCCGTGCGACGAGGGAACCAACACGCTGCGCATCACGGCCTCGGCCGTGGACGGGGCCGGCGTTGAGGTGTCGGGCATCGACGATCGAGGAGAGGTCTCGGTCGAGGACGGCGAGCTCGTTCGCATCACGACCTCGATGGGCGACGACACCAGCGACTACTGGGTGCGTTGCCTGCCGCCCGACTTCCCGCCCCTCAGCATCGACCGGCCGGGCGAGCCGGCGGCGGGCTGGTACCTGCTCAGCCCGAGCCTGGATTTTCGGCCTCCCGACCCAACGGCACTGCTGTCGTATGCGGTGATCCTCGATGCCTACGGCGCCCCCGTCTGGTATCAGCGGGTCGTGGAGGACCTCACCAAGGCGGGCGGCTTCATCGTCGACTTCAAACGCCTGCCCAACGGCAACCTGGCGTGGAAGACGGCGAAGGACCCCTTTGGCCTCAACGACTTGGGCTACGGCGAACACGACCTGGATGGACGGGCCGTGAGCACCTGGAAGACGGTCGGGAGTCCGACCGACCACCACGACCTGCTGCAGCTGCCCAACGGCAACAGGATGATGATCTCCTACCACCATCGCACCGGCGTCGACGTCAGCGCGTTGGGCACCTTCGGGGAGCCATCAACGGTCGTCGATGGCTGGCTGCAGGAGGTCACTCCGGAGGGCAAGGTCGCCTGGGAATGGCGCTCGGAGGACCACCTGTCCTTCGACGAGGTTCCCGAATCCATCCGAACGCTGGAGGACGGCGTATCCCAGACCGTGATGGGCCCCGACGGAGCGCAGCAGGTATTCGTTGACCCGGTTCACCCCAACTCGGTCGAGCTGGACCCGGAGACCGGCGATGTCATCATGAGTGCCCGATCGACCAACGCGGTCTACAAGATCCGGCGAAACCCCGGGGGCGACGACGACGGCGACGTGCTGTGGAAGCTCGGCGGCAACGAACCGGCCGGCAGCGCCACGGTGGACCTGCAACTCATCGATGACCCGCTGAACGGCCCGGTGGCGCAGCACGACGCTCGCATCACCCCGGACGGGCATGTCTCGATCTTCGACAACCGATCCGGCCGGCAGGGCGAGCCGGCCCGCGCGGTTGCCTACGAGGTGGACGAGGGTGCCGGCACGGCACGCCTGGTGGCGTCGATCTCCGAACCCGGCGGGGCCAACTCGGCGGCCATGGGCGCCGCAACCTACGCAGCCGACGGCTCCGTCGTGGTGGGCTGGGGTCGCGCCCCAACGCTGTTCACCGAGTTCGACCGGGAGGGTGCGGTGCTGCTGGAGGCGAAGTCGCGCCCGGACCTCTACACCTACCGCGTTCAGAAGGTGCCGCCGGAGGTCTTTGACGCCAACGAGCTGCGGGAACGAGCGGGGTAGCACCCGACGGCGGCGGGTGGCCACGGTGTGGGCCACAGGGTTGGGCGCTCGCTGGTCGCCGCGGTCAACCGGCGGTCAGCTTGGCGAGCAGTTCTGCGAGCGGCTCGGAGTAGTGCCGGCTCTCGGCGAAGCCGTGGTGACGCCAGGCGAAGTTCTCCAGCACCGAGTTGGCGGGGCGAGGGGCGGGACGCGGCGGATCCAGCTGGTCGGTGGTGATGGGGCCGATGCGCTCGGCGTCGAAGCCCGCCAGCCGGAACACGGTGCGGGCGAACTCGTACCAGCTGACCGCACCCTGGTTGGTGCAGTGGAAGGTGCCCGGCACGCGCTCGCGCCCCAGCTTGATGACCATGGGCGCCAGGTCGGAGGTGAAGGTGGGGTGGCCGATCTGGTCGTCGACAAAGGCCAGCGCCCCGCTGCCCTCCCCCAGGCCCAACAACGTCTTCACCATGTTGTGGCCGTGCTCGCCGCACACCCACGACGTGCGGGCGACGGACCAGGCCGGGTCGATCTCCAGCTCACCTGCCAGCTTCGATCGGCCATAGACGGACTTCGGGTTGGGTGTGTCCCACTCCAGGTACGGCTCGGCGTTGGTGCCGTCGAACACGTAGTCGGTGCTGACGTACACCACGTGGGCACCCACCCGCCGGGCCCCATCGGCCACAAACCGGGTGGCCAGGGCGTTGGCCCGCCACGCCGCCTCGGCCTCGGCCTCGCAGCGGTCCACGGCGGTGAACGCCGCGCAGTGGTAGATGACGTCGGGTTGGAACTGGGTGACCACACCGAGGGCGGTGTCGCGGTCGGTCAGGTCGAACTCGGGCAGGTCCACCTGCGCCACCTCGTCTGCCTCGGGCAGGCGGGCGGCAATGTCGGTTCCCAGCTGGCCCCGTGCACCGGTGAGCAGGATGCGCATCGGCTCATCCTCCCACGCGCCTCAGCGCCCGAGGTGCTTCAGCGCCTCGCGTGTGGTCAGGCCGGACAGCCGGTCCTCGTGTTGGGCCACGAAGGTGCGCACCGCCGCCGGGTCCACCCGGGCGTACTGACGCAGTGCCCAGCCGATGGCCTTGCGGATGAAGAACTCGGTGTCTCCGGCCCGGGCCTCGGCGTAGGCGAAGAGTCGCTTGGCGTCGGTGTCCTCGCCGTAGCGCAACTGGTGAAGGATGGCCGTGCGGGCCAACCAGAAGTTGTCGCTGTCGATCCAGGTGTCCATCACGACCACCAGCCCGGGATGGGCGGCCACTATGCCCCCTGCGGTGTGAGCGGCCAGGGGGTCGACGGTGTCCCACCAGGACTTGGTGGTGATGAGGCGCTGGAGCCTGGCGATGTGGTGCATCTCCAGGCGACCGGTGTTGGCCCCGAGCACGTCGCAGGCTACGTAGTGGAACTCGCGTTCGGGCTGGGCCCAGCACTCCGCGGCGAAGGCGAACAGCCGGGCCGAGGTGGCGGCCTTGGCCGCGGCCATGACCGGCCGCGCCGCAGCACGGCGTTGTTTGGCCTGAACGCCGAGGAACGGAAATTGGTCGCGCATGTAGGCGGCCATCTGGGGCGCCCGCTGCGCGTCGGCAACCTGGGTCAGCTCGGCCCGCAGCGTGTCGATGTCCATACCCCGTAGCCTGGCCGGGTGCACACCGAAACCTCCACTCGCCCCGGCGCCGACGGCGTCACCCTTCACACCATCGCCTGGACGCCCGAGGGCGCACCCACCGCCGAGATCCTCTTGATCCACGGTTATGCCGAACACACCGGCCGCTACGAGCACGTGGCGCAGGCGTTCTGCGAGGCCGGCTTCGCCGTCACCTCGCTGGACCACCGGGGCCACGGCCAGAGCACCGGCGTGGCCCGCGGCACCGTCGACAGCTTCGAGCTGCTGGTGGACGATCTGGCCGGGGTGGTCGCCGACCGAACCTCCGACCTGCCGCTGTTTCTTTTCGGGCACTCGATGGGCGGTCTGGCCGCCATCCGCCTTGCCGAGCGCGACCCCTCGCCGTTCGCCGGGTTGATCGTCACCGGTGCCTCGCTGCAGACCGCAGGCAGCGTGCCCAAACCGGTGCTGATGCTGGCCAACGCCCTGGGCCGGGTGGCTCCCAACCTGCCCACCATCGAGCTGGACGGCGACGCCGTGTCGCGGGTGCCCGAGGTGCGGGCGGACTATGACGCCGACCCGCTGAACTACCGGGGCAAGGTGACCACCGGAACCGCTCGGGAGATGAGCGTCACCATGGACGCCGCCATGGCCGAGGCCGCTGCGGTCACCTGCCCGGTGCTGATCATGCACGGCACCGACGACGCGCTCACGGACCCCGCCGGGTCGCTTCGCTTCGCCTCGCAGGTGGGCTCCACCGACCGCACCGTCAGCATCTGGCCCGGCTGCTACCACGAGCTCCACAACGAGCCCGAGGCCCCGGAGGTGCTGGCCACCGTGGTCGCCTGGATTTCCGAGCGCCTGCCATGAGCGCCGGATCCAGAAACGCCGGGGCCGAGGGAGTCGAGCTGCTGGAGGCCGCCTTGGTGGCCCCCGAGCTGGCCGACCGCATGGAGCTGGTGCTTCGGCGCACCGATCCCGAGACCTATCGGGCGACCGCCGTCGACGGCTCGGTGACGTTCCGGCGGGTCGCCGAGGGCGGCGTCTGGCGCTACGACGAGCTGGAGGTGACCGGCCGCCACCCGCTGGCCGATCAGGCCACCGACCGGTTCCTGGGCCACGACGCCGAGCTGGGGAACCGCTTTCCCCACCGCACCGCCAACGCCTACCCGCACGCGTACGACTCGGTCGCCCAGTTCTTCGACGGCCCACATGCCCCCGACCTGCTGGCCACCCACACCCCGGCCCACCACCTGGACGGCAACGTCGGCCAACACGGTTCGCTGGGCGCCGTGCAGGCCCGCGCTCCGTTCCTGGCCGCCGGCTGTGGCATCCGCCCCCTCGGCACCCTCGATCGGGCCACCCGCATGGTGAACGTGGCGCCCACCCTGGCCGCCCTGCTGGGCGTGGAGCCCCACCCCGCCGGCATCGGCCCCACCGGCGAGGCCCGCGCCGACGCGCTGCTGGCCCGCCAGGACGGCGACGTGGAGGTCGAACTGCTCAACGGGGAGACGCCCGACCATGTGGTCGTGTTCCTGCTGGACGGCTGCAACGCCAACCTGCTGGCCGAGGTCATGTCCATCGGCGAGGCACCGAACCTGGCCGCCCTGCGCGACGGCGGCACGATGTACGGGCACGGCATGGTGGCCTCGCTGCCCACCGCCACGCTGGCCAACCACAACTGTGCGCTCACGGGCGCTCACCCCGGCCACACCGGCGTGCTGCATCACGCCTGGTACGACCGCACGCGAGATGCCACGGTGGACCTGCTGCGCCTGGAGCAGATGTTCTGGGCGTCCGAGCACCTCGACCCGTCGGTGGAGACGCTGTTCTCGGCGCTGGCCCGAAGCCGCCCCCACGCATTCAGCACCGCCACCTTCGAGTACTGCGACGTCGGCGCCGACCTGTCGAGCTTCGCCATGGCCCGCAGCGGGGAGGCCACCGAGCTGCCCCCGCTGGAGGCGGTCACCCGCCTCACCGAGGCCCCGGACGTGTGCACCGAAAAGTACCGGTTCATGTCCCGCGTCGATCACCTGAGCGTGGGCCACACGTTGCAGGCGTGGCGCCAGGAGCACAACAACCCGCTTCCCACCCTCAGCTGGTGCAGCCTGGCCCTGACCGATGAGGCCGGCCACGAGGCCGGGCCCCACTCCCCCGCCGCCCGGGCTTCGGTGCGCGACAGCGACGCCCGGGTGGGTGACGTGCTGACGGCCGTGGACGCCGCCGGGGTGCGGGACCGCACCGCCGTGGTGGTGCTGGCCGACCACGGCATGGAAACCTCCGATACTGCGCTGTCGGCCACGTGGGAGGCGGAGCTGGCCGCCACCGGCGTGCCCCACCTGGAGGTGGGCGGCGGGCTGATCTACCTCACCTGAGGCGGGTGCACCGCGCCTCAGGTGGCCGCGCCTCGCAGGTCCGCCCGGGCTACCAGCGCGAGCGGGACTCCTCGGCGAAGCCCTGAAGCCCGTCGAAGGACACCTGCTGCCCGTGGTCGTCGGCCACCCAGCCCGACCAGTCACCGAACACCTGATGGGTCTCGGTGCGCAGCACGGCGGCGTTGGTTCGCGAGTGCTTGTCGTGGCGAGGGGCCAGCTCCAGCTCCAGGTGACCGCTGGGATCAATCACCCGCCAGGGTGCCATCGGGTTGTCCCACGAGTAGTCCCAGCGCAGCTCGGCACCGATCTTGGTGAGGCGGCCGTCGATGATGACGCCGTTCTCGGTGAGGCCCGTGCCCTCGGTCCACTTGCCGCCGATCTGGATGCCCACCACCGGCCCATCTGCGGCTGCCCGCCCGGCGCCGCCGCCCCAGTTCCAGCGCGTCGAGTAGGGCCAGCGGCCACGGCCGACATCCAGCACGCCCCAGGCGCCCCGAGGCGAGTCCTCCAGGCGGCGGGGCACGCCGCACAGGCTGAGGTGTCCGGTGGCGGGGCGGGCCTGATGCTTGGAGGTGTACTGGAATTGCCGCTGGCTCCACGGGATCACCACGTTGAGCGACTCGTGCCCTTCGGGCAGCGCGATGCGGGCCTCGAAGTCCGCGACGCCCCCGGCCTCGGTCCAGCGGGCCGAGATGGTGGTGGCGCCATCCGGATCGTCCTCGATGGTCAGGTCCAGCGCCTTGTTGCGGACGCGAAGAGGCGACGCGCCCGAACGCTCGGGCAGGTCGATGCCCCGCCCCAGCGGGGACGCCACCTGCGCCCCGCCGTGCTCGCCGGTGGCCAGGTCCACCCACCACACCTCGGCCAGGCCCAGATAATCGATGTCGGCGTACACCGCGGACACCACCAGGTCGCCCGCCAACACCGCCCAGTAGTCCCAGCGCTTGTTGCGCCCCCAGCTGCCGCGCAGGTTGGCCCGGTGCAGCGGCGTCGCCGACCAACCCACGGCGTCCGGGTTGAGCCGCGCCCCGTCGGCAGTCGCCAGGTCGACGGGCCCCGCCAGCCGCCGCTCGCGGCTTGCGGTGGGTCCGGCGGTGGACATGTCAGGTGACCCTGTCCAGGACCTTGCCCAACAGCGCCGAGCGTCCGGGGGCGATGCGGGAGGCGAGCTGGAGCAGGTGCGCGTCGGGGCCCACCACCACCCGAGAACGATTCGCTTCGATGCCCCGCACCAGCTTCCGGGCCACCTTCTCGGGCTTCTGGAGCACCAGCGGCGCCAGCCTGGAGTTGGCCATCGACGCCAGCCGCTCCGATTCGGCGCCGCGTGAGGACGCCATGATGTTGGTGTTGATGGCGCCGGGAAACACGGTGGTCACACCGATGCCCGCCCCGGCCAGTTCGCCCCGCAGGCCTTCGCTGAAGGTGCGCACGGCCCCCTTCGTCATCGAATACACGGCATTCTGGGGCAGCCCCACGAACGCCGCCATCGACGACACGTTCACGATGTGGGCCTCATCGGCCTGACGCAGCTGGGGCAGGAACGCATGGCAGCCGTGCAACACGCCCCACACGTTGATGCCCACGATCCAGCGGGCAAGATCCAGGTCGTCGGCGTCGAAGCGGCCCGCCGTGGCGACCCCGGCGTTGTTCACCAGCACGTGCACGGCGCCGTGGGCTTGCACCACCTCGTCGGGCAGGGCGGCCACCGCCGCCTCGTCGGACACGTCGGCGGTGTGCAGCGATGGCTCCGGTCCGCCCGGCGACGCCGACACCGCCAGCGCTGCGGTCTCGGCGATGCCCTCGGCGTTCAGGTCCACCAGTGCCAGCCGGCAGCCGCGCTCGGCCAGGGCCAGCGCCGTCGCCCGGCCGATGCCGCTTCCGGCACCGGTGACCACGGCCACGCGGCCGTCGAGCCGCTTCATCGGCGGTGTCCACGCGTGGCCAGCCGGTCACCGAGCATTGTTGGGTCGTCCATGAACCGCGACGGTAGCGCCCACCTCCGCGGCTCGACCGGGCCGGGCGGCGGCCTCATCCGGCCCGGTTGGTGATGGGTAGTGTGCGGCGCAGTGAACACGCAACGGGTGATCGGGGTGGACGTCGGGGGCAGCGGGGTGAAGGCCGCGCTGGTGGACGTGGCCAAGGGCGACCTCGCCTCGGATCGGCAGCGCCTCGATACCCCCCAGCCGGCCACCCCCACGCAGGTGGCCGGCACGGTTGCCCAGCTGGTCGACGGGTTGGGAGGTGCACCGACCGTCGGCGTCACCGTGCCGGCGGTGGTGCGCGACGGCGTGGTGCGAACGGCGGCCAACATCGACCGCCGGTGGATCGGCACCGACGCGGCGCGGCTCTTCGGGGAGGCGTTGGGGGTGCCGTGTGCCGTGCTGAACGACGCCGACGCCGCCGGCCTGGCCGAGATGCGTTTCGGGGCCGGCGTTGGGCGCACGGGGGTGGTGATCGTGGTCACGCTCGGCACCGGCATCGGCAGCGCCCTGTTCCATGGGGGTGAGCTGCTGCCCAACACCGAGCTGGGCCACCTGGAGATGCGCGGCATGGTGGGCGAGCACTACGCGGCGGCGGCGGTTCGCAAGGCCGAGGGCCTCAGCTGGGAACGGTGGGGACGCAGGGTGGGCAGGTATCTGGCCGTGCTGAATGCGTTGTTCTCGCCCGAGTTGATCATTGTGGGCGGCGGGGTGTCGCGCCGCTTCGAGCGCTTTGCCGAGGCGATCCACGCCAAGGTTCCCGACACCGAGGTGGTGCCGGCCCAGCTGCGCAACCAGGCGGGCATCGTGGGCGCCGCCGCGGCCGCAACACGCACACAGCGGTCGGGCGCGGAATAGCGGCACCGACCGGGCCGTTGGTCACGCCGTGGACACCGATCTCTCCGTGCTCGACCTGGCCGTGGTCCGCGGCGACGACACCGTGGCCGACGCACTTCGTGCCAGCGTCGCCGTGGCCCAGTGCGCCGAGGCGAACGGCTACCGCCGCGTCTGGTACGCCGAGCATCACAACATGGCCTCCATCGCGTCGTCGGCCACCAGCGTGCTCATCGCCCACGTGGCGGCTCACACCGAGCGGATTCGCCTGGGCTCGGGCGGCGTCATGTTGCCCAACCACTCTCCCCTGACCATCGCCGAGCAGTTCGGCACGCTGGCCACCCTGCACCCGGGCCGCATCGACCTGGGCCTGGGCCGGGCACCGGGGACCGACCAGGCCACGGTTCGAGCGCTGCGCCGCGATCCCGCCGCGGCCGAATCGTTCCCCAACGACGTGCTGGAGCTTCAGGGCTTCCTCGGCGAGCGCAGCAGGGTTGCCGGCGTGCGAGCCATACCCGGCCAGGGCACCGAGGTGCCGCTGTACATCCTGGGATCGTCCACCTTCGGCGCCCAGCTGGCGGCGCAGCTCGGGTTGCCCTACGGGTTCGCCTCCCACTTCGCCCCGGCCGCGCTGACCCAGGCGGTCGAGCTGTACCGGGCCCGTTTTGCGCCCTCCGATCAGGCCGACACGCCCCACGTCATCGCCGCGGTGAACCTGATCGTGGCGGACACCTCCGAGGAAGCGGCATACGAGCTGCATCGCGCCACCCGAGCGCGCGTGGGCGCGCTGTTGGCGCCCGGCCGACGCCTGTCCGACCCCGAGCTGGATTCGCTGGTTGCCTCCCCCGCCGGGCGCCAGGTGGCGTCGATGATGACCTACACGGCCTCGGGCACGCCCGAGGCCGTGGTCGAGTACCTGGAGTGGTTTCGGGGGCACGCCGACGCCGACGAACTCATCGTGGTGCCCGCCAGCCGAAGCGTGGAGGGACGCCTCGGCTCGCTGAAGCTGCTGGCGGAGGCCACCGGGTTGGTCGCCCGATCAGCCTGAGGCGGGCGCTCGATCCAGGGCGGCCTGAAACACCGCGAGGATGTCGGCGGCCTGATCCAGCGGCGCGTGCTCGCCCAGCTGGGTGATGGTCATCAGCAGCGACAACAGGATGGACACCATGCCGCTGCCCACCACCGTGGGGTCGATGTCGTTGCGCACCGTGCCGTCGAGCTGCTCGGTAGTGAGGCGTTCGGCCACGGCCCGGCGCAGCTCGGCCAGCGCCGGCAGGTCCACGACCCGATCGGTCACGTCGGGCTCCAGGTTGGCCAAAATGCGCGCCGCCAACTGATGGCGCCTGACGGACTCCACCAGCGACACCAGCAGGCTCTCGGGCCAGCGCTCGGCGGAGTCGTCGAACACGATGGCCATGCCCGCTTCGATGGCCGATGCCGCGTCGTCGTCCAGCGCCGCCAGGAAGAGCGCCTTCTTGTTGTCGAAGTAGGCGTAGGCGGCGGTGCCGCTGACGCCGGCGTCCCGAGCGATGTCGGCCACCGAGGTGCCCCGATAGCCGTCTCGACCGAATCGGGCGATGGCCGCATCCAGGATGTCCCGACGGGTCTGCTCCCCCCGAGACCGCGGGGGTCCTCCCGGTGGGACGGCAACGGGTGGGCTGTCGACGGACATGTGACGAAGTATACAGAATTGAGAAATTGACGAAAACTCTCAATTCGTGTTGGATGGTGTCCATGACCCGATCCGTCCCCACCCGACGCATGTCCTTTGAGGAGTCCCTTCGGGACGTTCCCCGCCACTTCGCCCAAGACGGCGACTTATTGGGCAGCCACCTCACCGCCGCCCTGTCCTCGGCGTTTCCCGATGGCGAGGACTTCTTTGTGCGCTCCGTGCGCCACTTCCGTTCGGAGATCACCGACCCGACGTTCAAGGAGCAGGTGGCGGGCTTCATCGGCCAGGAGTCGGTGCACGGCCGTGAACACCGAGCCTTCAACGACCGGCTCGCCGAGCTGGGCTATCCCACCAAGCTCTACGAGCGCATCGTGTTCCGGGTGCTGGCCTTTCGTTCCAAGGTGGCGCCGGCCAAGGCGAACCTGGCCGCCACCGCCGCCCTGGAGCACTTCACCGCCGTGCTCGCCGAGCACATCCTGACCAGCGAGCAGACCCGCGATCGGCTGGGGCACCCGGCCGTCCGCGACCTGTTCGTGTGGCACGCCTTGGAGGAGTCCGAGCACAAGGCGGTGGCCTTCGACGTCTACCGGGCCGTCGGCGGCACCGAGCGCATGCGCATCTGGACCATGAAGGCCATCCGCGTGGGGTTCATCCTGGCGGCCACGGCTGCGGTGGCGGGCTCGCTGGCCGGCGACAGCGCCACCTACCGGCCGGGCGCACTGCGCACGAGCTGGAAGCGGTTCAAGGCATCGCCCATGATCAGCAAGGACATGTGGGCGGCACTCAAGGAGTACGACCGGCCGGGCTTCCACCCCGACGATCGCGACACCGATGAGCTGCTCGAGCACTGGCGGGCGGAGCTGTTCGGCCCCGACGGCAGCCTGAACAACCTGCTGGCGGGCGCGGCCGCATGACCGCCGGGCCCTCAGAGCACCTGGATGTGCTGGTGGTCGGCGCCGGCCTGTCGGGCATCGCCGCCGGCCACTACCTCCGGGCCGAGTGTCCCTGGGCCGGCTACGCCATCTTCGAGGCTCGCGACGCCATCGGCGGCACCTGGGACCTGTTTCGCTACCCCGGCATTCGGTCGGACTCGGACATGTTCACGCTGGGCTACTCGTTTCGACCGTGGAGCGGCCACAAGTCCATCGCCGACGGGGACGACATCCTCGCCTACATCCGAGACACCGCAGCCGAGGAGGGCATCGACGGCCACATCCGCTTTCACCACCGCATCGTCGCCGCCGACTGGCGCAGCGAGGAGGGCCACTGGCGGGTGACGGCGGAGAACACCGCCACCGGCGAGACCGTCGTCGTCACCGCAGGGTTCCTCTTCAGCTGCACCGGCTACTACCGCTACGACCACGGGCACGAGCCGCACTTCGCCGGCCGGGAGGACTTCGAGGGGCGGATCGTCCATCCCCAGCAGTGGCCCGAGGGGCTGGACTACGCCGACCGGCGCGTGGTGGTCATCGGCAGCGGCGCCACCGCCGTCACGCTCGTGCCGGCCCTGGCCCGCGATGCCGCCCACGTCACCATGCTGCAGCGCTCGCCCACCTACCTGCTGCCGATGCCCGACGTCGATCCGTTGGCCAACCTGGCCCGCCGTGTCCTTCCCCGGCGCGCCTCCGGCCCGCTCGTGCGCTGGTACAAGGCGCTCACCACTCAGGGCAGCTACGTGTTCAGCCGCCGCTTCCCGGGTGCCGTCCGGCGCCTGCTGCGGGCCATGGTCGCGGCCCGGCTGCCCAAGGGCTACGACGTGGACACGCACTTCGCGCCCAGCTATGACCCATGGGACCAGCGCCTGTGCGTGACGCCCCACGGCGATCTGTTTCGGGCGATCAGCGCGGGAGACGCCTCCGTGGTGACCGACCACGTCGACCGGTTCACGCCCGACGGCATCGCGTTGCGGTCGGGGAAGTCGCTGCCCGCAGACATCATCGTGACCGCCACCGGACTGGAGCTGCTGTTTCTGGGCGGCATGGCGCTGACCGTTCACGGGGCGTCGGTGGAACCCTCCGAGCGGCTCACCTACCAGGGCATGATGCTGGAGGACGTTCCCAACCTGGCCATGGCCATCGGCTACACCAACGCCTCGTGGACGCTGAAGTGCGACCTCACCTGCCAGGCCGTCACCCGCATCCTCAACCGGCTGCACGACTCGGGCGCCCGGCAGGCCATGGCGGTGAACCGGGACGGCGACGTCCGCCCCGAGCCGTTGCTGGGCCTGAGCGCCGGCTACATCCAGCGCTCGGCCCACCTGTTCCCCCGGCAGGGCTCACGCGCTCCCTGGCGGGTGTATCAGAGCTACTTGGCCGACTATCGGGCCCTGAGGCTGGGCGGCACCGACGAGGCGCTGGAGTTCTCCAACCCAGCGCCGGCCACGCAGCGGCACCCGGTCTCGGCCTGAGGCGGGCGCTCAGACACTGAGCCCGCAGCCGCGGCGATGCAGGAACACGGCCATCTGGGCGCGGGTCACGGCTGCGTCGGGCGAGTAGATGCCCGGAGCGGTGCCCGAGGTGATGCCGACCTCGACCAGCCAGGAGACCGCCGCCTCGTAGTAGGCCCCGGTCGGAACGTCGCCGAACGAATGCGGCGTGGATGCGGGCACCAGCCCGGTGGCCCGGTGCAGGAAGACGGCCATGTCGCGACGCTTGACGGTGGCGTTGGGGGAGAAGGCGCCGGGCGACGTGCCGGTGGAGATTCCCGCCTCGGCGAGCCAGGTGGTGGCGTTGGTGTAGTACTGACCGGCGGGCACGTCCCCGAACGGGTTGGTGCCGGTGGGGGCCGGCGAGCCGAAGGCGCGCCAGAGGAACACCGCCATGTCCTTGCGGCTCACCACCGCTCCGGGCGAGAAGGTGGTGGGGGTTGTGCCGGTGGAGATGCCCTTGGCGGCCAGCCACGACACCGCGTCGAAGAAGTAGGCCGTCGGTGCCACATCGGAGAAGCCCGGGTCTGGGGCCGTCTGGCACAGGCCGGCCACCACCCCCACGGGTACGAGGGAGTTGCTCGCCGTGCCGTCGCCCAGGGCGCCGCCCGAGCTCTTCCCCCAGCAGCTCGCATGGGCCGAGTCCAGCCGTGCGCACGTGTGGTACAACCCCGCCGACACCGAGCTGGCGTTGGCGATGCCCGACACCGTCACCGGGGATGACGAGTGGGTGGTGCCGCCGTCGCCCAGTTCGCCGTCGCCGTTGTAGCCCCAGCACTGGACGGCGCCCGTCGTCAACGAGGCACACGAGTGAAGCAGGCCTGCGGACGCGCTCTGACCGGCGGAGATGCCCGGCACCGGCACGGGCGTGTTGGACCCCACCAGCGTCCCGTTGCCCAGCTCGCCGTCGTCGTTGTAGCCCCAGCAGCTGACCCCGCCGGATGCCAGGGTGGCACACGTGTGGAGCTGTCCCGCCGAGACCGAGGTGGCGTCCGTGATGCCGGTCACTGGCTTGGGGGCGCCCGAGTCGGTGAAGGTTCCGTCTCCCAGCTGCCCGTTGCCGTTGTCGCCCCAGCAGTACATGCCACCGGCGGTGAGCACTGCGCAGGAGTGGAAGTTGCCCGCCGAGATGGAGGCTGCGGCGCTGGGCATGCCGGCGATCACCGGCACCGACGAGTTGACCGACGACGCGTTGCCCAGCTGGCCCTGGCCGTTGTGCCCAAAGCAGAACGCCTCGCCCGTCGCCCGCACGCCGCAGGCGTGGTTGTGCCCGGCGCTGACGGACACGGCGTTGCTCACCCCGACCACGGCGGTTGGAACCGTCGAATCGGACGTGCCGCCGTTGCCCAGCTGTCCCGAGTCGTTGGCGCCCCAGCAACGGAGGCCGCCCGTGGCCAGGCGGGCACATGAGAAGCCGACCCCCGCCGAGACGGACACCGCATTCGAGATGCCGGCGACGCCGACCGGGACCAACGAGTCGGCCTTGGTACCGTCGCCCAGCTGGCCTCGATGGTTCAGGCCCCAGCAGCGAACGGAGCCGCTCGCCAGCAGGGCACAGCTGTGGCCAAAGCCGGCCGACACCTGCGCCACGCTGCCGAGCAACGGCGGCGACGCGCCCGCCTGGGCCGGAACGCCCACCGTCACAGCGGACAGCCCACCCGCCACGGCCATCATCGCCACCAGAACTCGACGCATCGCGCTCGCCCCTACCGTCAGGACCCACCGGTCGGTGGGTTCGAGGCGGTGAGCATAGGCCCAGAGCGACACCACCACGTCGCAACGGCCCGCGATGGGCCGTCGGGCCCACCGCACTCACCGGCCGGCGAGGTATCTCACCAGATCGTCCCGCTGGGCGTCGGTGAGCGAGCTGCCGAGGCCGCCGCCGTGGAAGTCGATGGCGTCGGCGAGGGTCCCGGCCGAGCCGTCGTGCAGGTAGGGGCCCCTGCCACGCGTGCCCAACAACGTCGGCGTCACCACGCCGCCGTCGATGGCGTCGGGATCGGCGGGGTCGCGGCCGAGGTCGTGGAGCCTGCCGTCGCTTCCGGTCGGCCCGGCGTGGCAGCCGGCGCAGCGCTGGTCGAAGACGGCCCCGCCCCGACCGGCCTGCGAGGCTTCGCCCCGCGCTGCGGTCGGCGGGGCCGAGGGTGGCGGGGCCAGCTCCGCCAGGTAGGCAGCCACCTTGGAGGTGTCCACCAGCAGACCGTCGCCGCCCAGCAGGTTGCGGGTGGTGTCGCCGGTCAGCTCGCCAGGGTCGACGAAGTCGCCCTCCCAGTGCAGCGGCTTGGCGCCCTCCTCGACACCCCACAGCGCCGGGGTGCGCCGCAGCTTGGACGGGACGTCGTCGGTGGCGATGCGCCAGGTGAGCCCGTCGTCCCCGCCGTCCAGATGGCAGGAGGCGCACGCCGCCACACCGGACGGCGTCAGGTGCCGGTCGGTGGCATCGTTGAAGAGACGCCGCCCGGTCTGAGCCGCCGCACTGAGGTGCTGCTCGCCGACCGGACGGCGCACCACCCGCTCGGGCGCGCCGCCGAGCTGCGGCGCCTCGGGGTCGAGGCGCAGTTCGGCGACGGCATGATCGAACCCCCCGTCCACCAGCGCCGAGTTGCCGTCTGCCGCCAGCGCGATGCCCCTGGCGCCCTCGCCCACCTCGAAGCTGGCGAGCGTGTCGATGGTCTCACCCGGCGCCGCGTCGTTGGCGCAGTCCAACACCGACACCGAGTTGGTGAAGCGGCCCACCACCCAGAGGCGACGATGCTGGACATCCCACGCCAGCGCCACCGGGCCCGACAGCCGGCGGTCGCTGCCGTCGAAGTGCGCGAACCGGCCCCCGCACGGTGCCTGTACGACGGGTTCGATCCGCGGGTCGCCGTCGGTCAGGGCGCCGTAGCTGCCGTCGGAGCCAGCCGGCCGTGGACCGTTGTTGTCGACGGTCTGATAGGCCGCCACCGACCCGCCGGGATCGGCGGCAACGCTCTGGAGCATGCTGGCCGAACGACCGCGTCGATTCCACACCTCGGTCGGCGTGGCCTCCACCGCCAGCTCCTGCCCCGCCCCGCCCCCTGCCGCGTCACCCTGCACCGCTTGGGACGCCGAACGCAACGTGGGTGCGTCGACGCTCCACAACCTGCCATCGGTTCCGCCGGCGACCGTCACCCTGGCGCCGCCGACGGCAACCCCGGCCGGGCGCCCGCCCAGGCGCACCCACCCCAGGGCCGCCCCCGCAGCCGTATCGACCACCACCAGGCGTGCATCGTTCGGGCAGGTGATCACCGCCAGCTGGCCTGTGCCCCCCAGCGAGGCCGCGCCCTCGGTGCCGCCACAGGGCACCCGAACCGCCACGGGGGCCTCGCCGGCATCACCATCGGGGCGCAACAACGACACCGTCGACATGGCCGCGTTGGTGACCACGACGGTGTCGCCCACCTGGGCCAGCTGGCGAGGCGACCCGCCGACGTCGACCGACCGTTCGAGCTCGAGCGACGAGCCATCGAGCACCGCAACCGCACCGTCATCGGGGGAGGTCACCCACCACCGCCCGCCCACCTCGGCGATGGTCGAGGAGGAGGACGACGCCGCCGACGGGTCCCGCTCGTCGGTTGCACAGCCGAGCACCGCTGCGCCCGCCGTCGCGATCAGCGCCAGCACCGGGGCCGCTCGCCGCACCCGACGGGTCATCCGCCCTGGCCTTGGCCCTCCGGCAGGGTCAGGGCGAACTCGGCGGTGATGTCCTGGCTCTCGCATTCCAGGGCGAATCCTCCGATGGGGATGAACACGGGGTCACCGGGGTCGGGGCCGGGGTCGCTCGGATCGGCGTTGTTGTCGATGTCGAGGAAGCCCAGCACCTGATAGTCGCCTGCGGGCAGCTCGGTGTCGATGACGCTGCGCTTCGATGGCCCGTCCACCACGTCGATGCCGTCGAAGGTGAAGCTGGCCTGCGCCGCGGCGCCGTCGATCGGGCCGGTGATCTCCACGTCGGCGCTTCGGTAGACCGAGCCGTAGACGGTGCCCGTCAACGGCGCCTTCAGCTCGGCGCCCAACACCGTGGAGCTGGCGACGAACTCCACGTTGAAACGGCCGTTGGGGGCCGAGGTGGAGTTCGACTCCTGGCAACTGGGGGGCGGGGCGTCCCAATCCTCGGGCACCATCACCGTGCCCCGGTAGGGAACAAAGTCGACGTCGGCCAGCTCCCGCTTGGGCGACTCGATGGCGTAGGCGATCTGGCTGTCGGTGCCGTCGCCTTGTGCGATCACCTCAACCACCCCGCCACCGTCGGGGTCGTCGTAGTAGAAGGGCGCCTCCCAGTGCCCGGCCGACCCGGGCTCGGCCCGTTCCTTGGCCGCTGCGTCGTCCATCATGCGGAACACGGTCTGCATGAACTGCTCACCGGCCACCAGCGAGGCCGGCGCCGAGGCGATCGGCACCCGGTCGCCGTCGACGGTGACCACCTCGAAGCCGACGTTGACCCGATCGTCGTCCAGCTCGGGGGTGACGGTCAGCCGCAGCCAGTTGTGGGGCACCAGCTTGAAGTCGGAGAAGTTCTGAGCCTTCCCGGCCGACAGGCCATAGGCCCGGTTGACGAAGAAGTCGAACTGATCGCGACGCACGCCGAACCACACCAGGCCGTAGATGGACTCGAACGGAGCGCCCTCGAAGTTGGCAGTGTTGATGTTGCCGTCGGTCAGCGAGGTGGTGGGGCCCGTGGCCGTCACCTCCAGCACGGCCGGCTGGGGCCGCTCGTCATCGATGTCCACCGCCAGCACCACCGAACCACCCATGGCCGACGTGGTGCGGTATTCCAGGCGAAACGGCGCTGTGGCCTCCGGGTCCTCCGCCCGCACCTTGGCGTGTTCGGCCAGTGCGGCGTCGACTGCGGCGATGAACGTGGCGCCGGTGTCCAGCCCGACCGGGACGCGGGCAACGGTTCGTCGCCGCGGTTTGGCGTCGGTGGTCACCTCCATCGCCACCGTCCACACCGCCTGGTCGGACGCATCCGGATGTGCCTCCGACGACAACACCACCCCGCCGGACAGCTCCTCGCCTGCGAGAAACCTGCCTTCGGCGGCGTCTGCCCCGAACAGCTTGGACGTCATGGCGTCGAAGCTGTCGGCATCGACCGGGACGCTCTGGGTAAGCCCGGCGTGTTCGCTGGGGTGGCTCGCACCCCGAAGCGGGATGGCGTCGGTGTCGTCGGCCCCGGGTGAAGCCGCTTGGGCGCCCCCGGAGGCGCATGCGGCGCACACCAGCGCGAGGGCCGCAGCGGCGGCCAAGAAACGGGCGGGTCTCATCAGGTGGCTCCTGGCGGCTCACAGCCGTCGGTGTCGGTGCTGTCGGAGGTTCCGTCGGCACAACGGATGTCGTCGTTGTCGTGGGCGAACACCCCGCCAGGTGCCTCCCACCCCGGCACCACCCACACGTGTTGGATCCACGCGGTGATGTCGAGGAACCGTCCGCCCGCTTGATCGCAGCGCTCCCTGGTGACGGAGGCGGCCGTGGGGAACATCGGGTCCACCTCGTCTGGCTTCAGGCACTGGCCCGTCGTCGGATCCCAGGTGTCCAGCGGCCCGGCGAATCCCTCTGGTGGAACATCCCCGCCCAACTGGACGTACATCAAGCCAACCACCGGCGAGTCGGGGTCGGTGCCGGCGTACATGAGCGACTGAGGTTTGGTGACGTCCAGCTCGGCGTCCGGCAGCTGGGTCTGATCGTCACGGCCCACGTGGGCGCCGGTCCCCGGCGCATAGGGCGTCGTTGGTTCGTAGCCCGCCGCCACGGCCTCGCCGTAGGTGGGCAGGGCCAGGGCCACCTCACGGGCTTGCACCAGCTGCTCTCCCAGCCGAATCCGCTCGGCGCCGCCGAACTCGGCGTTCGTGGGACGCTGCGGGGTCTGGATCGCAGCGCCGCTCTCAGGCTGCTCGCCATGGGCGGGCGCGACGTCCGGGGTGGAGGTGGACGTGGCCGGCGCGGTCGATGTGCCAGCGCCCGCCTGGCTGGTGTCGCTGCAACCGCATGCCACCAGCGCGACGGCGAGCACGGCCGCCGCTACTCCGATCCGTCGCATGTCCCTCCCTGGCAGCAGCGCCTGGAGCAAATCGTAGGCCATCACCGACGGCGGGCAGCAGAACCGGGCCGAGGCGTGTCGAAGCGATTGACCACCCACGTCACAGTGCCCCAAACTGGCCTCGATCGGGTCGACGGAGGTCGGGGTTCATGGCGGACAATCTCGCGGCCTCATCGCCGACGCCGACCGCCGAGTCGTCTTCGGCTGGGCCCCATTCCGCGATCAAGGCCGCCATCGTGGTGGCGGCCGGCGGCGCCCTCGTGTTCGAGCAGAGCCCCCTCAATGAGATCATCCGAACCAACGCCGGGTTCACGGTGCTGGAGCACACCCGCAGCGCCGTGGCGGTCGGCCTGGTGGTCGCCGCACTCACCGTGCTGATCGAGCTGGTGCCCGCCCTCCTGATCACCCTTGGCCTGCACTCCTCCGGAGGGGCGGTGACCAAGCTGAAGGCGCGCATGGGCGCCAAGCACGGCCCGCTTTCGGATGCGGCCGCTCACCCACCCCCGCCCAGTTCGGCCCGACGGATGGGTTCGTGGGGTACCGACGTGGCCGTGGCGCTGGGCTTGGGCGCAGGATTGGTCACGATGCGCCGCCACGTCGCCGACCCTCACCCCACGGTTCGCAAGGACGTCAACGCCAGCGTGCAGGCCACGGCCATCGTGTCGGTGGTCAGCGGCATGATCGGGTACCTGGTGGGTGGCGGCCTGGCAAACGCGGAACGCTTCGGCCTGGGCACCCCGGCCGCGTGGATCATCGACTACGGCACCGACACCCGGTTCTGGGTGGGCCTCATCGTCGTTGGCTACGGGCTCACGCTGGTGGTGCGTTTCGCTCGCCGACGCCTGGGCTCATCCGCGGACCCGGAAACACCTGCCGGCAGGCAGGGCGGCCAGGAGGGCAAGGACGGCGAAGTACACGACGGTTGGAGGGCCTTCGCCGGCTGGCGACGCGAGGGGTGACCGCTCGTCAGGTGCTGAACGTACCCACCACACGCGCCTGTTCGATGATGTGGCCGTCGATGGCCGACATCACCGCATCCCGGTCGGCGCCGGGCCCGACGCCGGAGGGCTGATCCAGCGCGTACAGGTGGAAGAAGTAGTGATGGGCCCCGTGTCCGGGGGGCGGCGCCGGGCCCCCGTAGCCCTCCTCCCCGAAGCTGCTGGTGCCGCTGACGCCCGCATCGGTGCCCTCCTGCAGTCCCGAGCTGGCGGGGTCGATACCGGTCAGCACCCAATGGGTGAATCCGTCGGTCAGCGGAGCGTCCGGATCGTGGCACACCAGCACCAGCTCCGCCGTTCCGGCGGGCACGGCGCTCCACGACAGTTCGGGTGAGACGTTGTCGTTGGCGTAGGCGTGGCGGTCGGGAATGCGGCCACCGTGGTCGAATGCGCTGCTGGTGATGCTGAGGTCACCGAGGTTCAGGGTGGGCATGATCGCTCCTTGTCGGTTGACGGTCCCGTGGCGGTTCACCGGGTCCAGCCGACGCTACCTACTCGGCGGTCAGGCGGCTGACCAGCTTGCCGACGCCCATGCCGGACAGCTCGGAAAACACCGACGGGCGATTCAACAGGCTCATCATGAGGGCCTCGGCGGTCGCCTCCACTTCGGGTCCGTCGCCATGACGGAAGTCCACATCGGTGGCGGCAATGGTCAACCCCTGAGTCACCTTGGCGTCGAAGATGGGCTTTGCCTTTCCCGACGCCATGAACTCCAGCATCTCCCGAACCACCTCCGCGTCGGGCTGGGTGTCCAACCCCAGGCCTCGCCGGACATCCTGGGCATGTGCCGTGGCATCCAGCACCGTGAGGTCTTCGGGGAACATGGGTACGGCCGATGACTTGTCGGCGTTGGCTCTCAGGGTCGCCAGCAGGTCCTCCACCGGCCGCTCGGCAAGCGTTCGGGCCATGCGGTCCGAGGCGACGTCGAAATTGAATCGGGCCTTGACGACCTGCGCCATGAACCGGGGAAACGACAGGTCCACGAAGCTCACGACGTGGCCGAGCACCTCCTTGGGCGTCCAGCCCTCGCACAGCGTTTCGCCGGCAAGCTGTGCATCGGTCAGCGACTCGACCAGGTCGGCAAAGCGCGCCCGCGCGGCCCCTGCATTGCTCCAACCTCGTCCCATGGTTCCCTTGCATCCCCTCACTGCGATGCGGTCGCCCACACCAAACCCTCCACAGGTGATCGTACCACCACGTTGGGTGGAAATGCCTATGAACGCCGACCACCGAAGCGACCCTCGTCACGTACACGGCGACGGCGACTCGCGGCGGCACTAGCCTCGCCTGGCGATGGCCTCCCCCACCGACTCTGCCGACCGCGCGCCCAACATGGCCGAGCCAGGCGGCGTCGATGCCCAGCTCGAGCTGTGGCGGCTTCGGGACGCCGTGATCGGCGCCGAGGCCACGGCCGGCGAGCTGCGAGCCCGCTTGGCGGTCGCCGAGCACACCGTCGCCGCCCTTCGGCGGCCGGTCACCCGCCGAAGCCGCGCGTTGGGGCGCGCCACCGGTCTGCTGCGACGGCTACCGGGCACGGAGGCGGCCCGCCAACGCGCCGAGGCCACCTTGCGATCACTTGGGTCCGCCCGACGGTGAGCCGCAGCGATCCCTGCGCCGCGGCGCGCCGCTGCGGTGCCCCCCGGCGACACGCACCATGAGCACCACGCCGGTGCCGCCGATGGTCACCGTGCTTACGCCGGCGTTCAACACCGAGGCCCACCTGGCACGCCGCCTGGCCGGCTCGATGCTGGCCCAGAAGGCGGACTGGGAGTGGGTGATCGTGGACGACGGGTCGTCCGACACCACCGGGCTCGACGAGGTCCGCCGTCAGTGTGCCGACGACCCTCGCGTCACGCTGGTGACCCACGAGTCCAACCAGGGCATCGTCGGGGCAACCGCCACCGCGCTCTCCCATGCCCGGGGCGCGTTCGTTGCGCTGCTTGACCACGACGACGAGCTGCACCCCGACGCGTTGGCCGAGGTGTGCGCCGCCATCCGCGCCCACGACGAGGTCGACGTCATCTACACGGACGAAGACAAGATCGACGCAACCGGCCGCCATCACGACCTGCCGTTCCTCAAGCCCGACTGGAGTCCCGAACGGCTGCGATGCCAGATGTACCTGGGCCACCTCATGGTGATCCGCCGGTCGTTGATGGAGCAGGTGGGTGGCTTCCGGGCCGGCTACGACGGCAGCCAGGACCACGACCTGGCGCTCCGCGTCACCGAACGAGCTCGACGTATCCACCACATCCCCAAGGTGCTGTATCACTGGCGCGCGGTGCCGGGTTCGGTGGCCGACCACATTGACGCCAAGCCAGCCGCCCACGACGCTGCCCGGGCAGCGCTGGCCGACCACGCCGAACGTGTTGATTTGGAGGCCGACGTGGTGGACGTCATCCCCGGCGTCTACCGGCTGCGGCGTCACTTCCGGGAGCGACCCCAGCCCGTGGTGTCCATCATCGTGCCCACGCGCGGTTCCTCCGGCGTCGCCTGGGGCAGCCGCCGATGCTTCGTCACGGCCACCGCCCGGTCACTCGTCCAGCGCACCACCTACGAGCCGTGGCAGTTCGTGTGCGTGGCCGATGCCGACACGCCCACCGAGGTCACCGACGAGCTGGCCGAGATTCTGGGCGACCGGTTGGTGCTGGTGCCCTTCGACCGGCCGTTCAACTTCCCCGAAAAGATCAACCTGGGTGTCGCCCATTGCTCCGGCGACGCGCTGTGCCTGCTGAACGACGACGTCGAGGTGATCACCCCGGAGTGGCTGGACACACTGGTCGGGTTCTTGCGGGAGGACGACGTGGGTATGGCCGGGGCCCACCTGCTCTTCGCCGATGGCACCCTGCAACACGGCGGCCACGCCTACTTCGAGGGAGAGGCCACCCACCTGATGCTGGGCCGCAACCCCGCCGACGACGCCAACCGGCACACGCTGTACTGCGATCGGGAGGCCTCGGGCGTGACCGCCGCGTGCGCAGCGCTGCGACGGGAGGTGTGGGATGAGGTCGGCGGCATGTGGGAGGGCCTGCCCGCCAACTTCAACGATGTGGACCTCAGCCTGAAGGTGCGGCACCTGGGATATTGCGTCGTGGTCTCGCCGCACGCCCGGCTCTACCACTTCGAGAGCGCCAGCCGCGACCCCCAGGTGCACTCCTGGGAGCTGGACGCCCTCTACGGCAGGTGGCGGCACCGCATGCAGGTGGACCCATACCTGAACCCCAACTGGGCCGACCACCGGGCTCAGTTGATCCCACCGCAGTCCTGGTAGCCGCCGGGACCGGCCGGTCCACCGGCTCGGGCCGGCACGCGCACCACCCTGAGTTGGGTGGGTCGCGGTACCCGAACGTTCCACTGGACATCGTTCGTGGTTTCGGTAGGCTGCCTCGGGTCGGCCGGTGGACCGACAGCACTTGGTCCGGGGGGACCTTTGCCAGAGTGGCGGACTTGGCGGCCCGCCAAAGCGAGGAACGATGGGCGACGGCGGGATCAGCCAACGGTGCACCACGCACTTGGGCCCGGGCTGCCCTCGCGAACGCCCCGTCAGCAACGCCGGTAGGTGCTCCCGCGAGCCTGCGCACACCCGGCGGCGCGCCGCCACGGCGTTGACGGTCGCCATGGCGCTGGCGGCCGCCTGCGGCAGTGGGGACACCTCGGTCACCCCCATCGCCGGGGGAATCACCACCGCTCCCCCACCGACAAGCAGCGCAGACACCACCACCTCCACCGACACGGAGGGGTCCGGAAGGAGTTCCTCCACCACCGCCAAGCCCGAGGCTGCGCCAACCACTGTGACACCCACGTCGGCTCCCTCCGCCGAACGGCTGGCCGACGGCACCGTCATCTCCGCCGGCGGCTACGAGGCCAAGACCCCCGCCGTCGCCCGAGGCCTCCTGCTGGAGCCCAAGTGGACCCCCGACGAACAGGAGGCGGCCGACGTCATCCACCAGTACCTGGACGCCATGATCTCGACGGTCACCGACAAGAAGCCGGATCCCAAGGTCCCCACCTCCATGACCGACCTGGAACGCCCCGACCTCAACCTCGGAGGCTTTGGCGCCGATCAGCTGGATGGCCGAAAGGTGGTGTTGGGAAGCCACAAGCTGGGCCAGTACTGGGTGGAGCCACCCGACGCTCAGACCGCCTACTGGGTCTTCGACCTGTCGCCGCTCGCTGACGGGCGCCTCCAGGTGGCCATGTGCGAGTTCAACGACATGGAGTACCGGAACCTGCAGACCGACGCCCTCGAAGACGGGGAAATAACGTCCGCGTTTTGGGATGGGCAGCTTGCCAAGCCCGACGACGAGTGGCGGATCGTCGCCTTCGTTCATCAAGGATCCAACCCGGGGAGGACCGGATGCGCCGCCGACTCGTAGCACTCGTAGCGCTCACCGTGACGGTCACGGCCTCCCTTGGGCCTCCGGCAGGTGCCCGGGGCGGCGACGGTGAGATCGGCGTGATTTCGGTCTCGCCAGGTTCCGGGGGTGGAGGCGGCGGCGGGGGTGGCGGGGCTCCAACTCCCGGAGGCACGCCTGGCGGGGGCGGGAGTGGATCGGCCCCTCGCGCGACCGGGCAGAACGATTGGGTGTGCAGGTTCTATCGACCGGTCGACAACGTCAACGGCGCGGTGCTGGGTGGCGACGAGGTCACCGGCCTCGTCCCGGGCAGCACCTACGCCCGCTACTGCTACTACAAGGGCCAGCTGCTGATCACCGAGCTGTTCACCTACAACCCGGGCATCCCCGGCGTCGCCGGCGGCCCGCCCCCGCCCGAACCGGCCGACCCCGAAGAGCTGGCGCGAGTCGCACTCGACTCCACCAAACTGCCCGACCCCAAGCTGAACAGTGCCCCGCCTGCCGGTGCCGTCACCCCCGTCAACCTGCCGGTGTGGTTCTGGGCCACCATCCCCGACAGCTTCGAGGCATCGGCCACCGCCGACGCCAACAACTCGGCAACCGCCATGGCAACCCCCACCGGATCACTCAAGATCGACCCGGGCGATGGCAGCGGCGCCTTCACCTGCGCCTCCGGCGGTGTGCCCTGGACCGCCGGCAAGTCCGACTCCACCCCAGGGGCGTGCCTCCACACCTACCTCCAGCCTGGCACCTACTCCATCACCACCACGCTCACCTGGACCGTCCGCTACGAGGCCGACATCCTCGGCGTCCCCATCACCGGCACCATGCCCACCGAGACCACCTCCAGCACCCGCAGCATCACCATCACCGAACTCAGCACCCGCCTCCGCCCCAACTGACGTGCACACCCACGGGTGTGGAGCACAGGTGTGGAGCTGTGCCGGTCAATATCGTGGGCACAGCTCCACACCTTGGCTCGACACTCCCACTCGATGATTGGCAGGCGGCTACGCGTGGTCGATGGTGGTGCGCAGCCACTGGGGCAGGGTCTCGCCGTCCCAGCTGTTCACGCCCGCGTCGGCATGGTCTCGGTAGTAGCGCTCCTCCTCGGTGGGGTTGGCGCTGTCGGCATACCAGGGCAGGTGGCGGGCCACATAGGGCCATCCGGTGCGGGCATGGTGCTGTTCGGCCGGCGTGGGGCCCGCCCGGTGCAGCGCGAAGGTGGTGTCGACGTGGGCGGCGAACAGGCCCGGCTCGATCTCCCGACGCCAGAACTGCGCCTCCCACGCCATGACGTCCTCGCGGTGGGCATAGCGGCCGGGCAGGTCGTCGATGCGCAGGCCCAGTCCCACCTTCGCCAGCCAACGGTGACGATCGAGCACCTCGTGCAGGTGGTCGATGGCATCCAGCGGGCAGCCGTCAGCGGGCACCACGTCGGGATCGGTCACCAAATAGGGCCGATCCCAACCCAGCCGCTGGGCAACGCCGCACAACCACGGCGATCGATGGCCCAGGTTGCGGTCGAGCCGAACCACCTCGTGTGGGGTACCGGAGAGGTACTCCACGAGGGGCGGATACGTGGATGCGTTGTCCACCAGCACCACCCGCTGAGCTCCGGCGCGCACCAGCCAAGCCAGCAACTGCGCCAGCGGCTCCAAACGGTCCCGCACGATGACGATGACCGGAGTGTCGGCGGTGCTCACTGGCCCTTGCGGCGTTGCACGGCCCGACGAAGCGGGGCCAGACCACGCCAGCTCTTCAACGCTCCTGAGGCGCTCTGACCGCGGGCCAGGCGCTCCACCTCGGTGCGGGCCGCCTCGGCCTCGCTGGCCAACAGCTCCACCTTGGCCCGAAGGGCGACGTTCTCCCGCTCGGCCCGCTCGGCTCGGAGCTCGGCCGCGGCAAGCCGATCGGACAGCTCGCTCAGCGCCCGATTGCCATCGTCGGCGGTGGCCATCACCACGAACTGGTAGGTCTCGGCATCCGGATCGGCCTCCAGGGCCTCCCGCACAGCAGGCGGCACCGCACCGATGGGTGGCTCCAACTCGGTCGTGCCCAGCGGTCGGTGGGTGGTGCGCCATTCGACCCCCACCAACCCGGCGTCGGCCAACAACCGTTGCAGCGACGCTCGCGTAAACAGCTTCACGTGGGTTTCGTCCAGCAGCCCCAGGTCTCGGTAGTCGAAGCGCCCAGCCAGCAGTTCGAGGCGCACATCGCCGTGGGCCACGTTGGGGACCGAGGCCACCACCACCCCGCCCGGTTCCAGCAACCGTCGGGCCGCCACCAGGGCGCGGGTGGGGTTGCGCAGGTGCTCCAGCACATCGCCGCACATCACCACCTCGAAGCGCCGGTCGCCCAAGGTCTCCTCGAGGTCGAGGGCGTCCAGATCGCCGACCACCACGTCGGTGGCCCACTGCCGCGCCTGCTCGGCCGCCTCAGGGTCCACCTCCACACCGGTGACCTCGCAACCGGCGTCCACCATCCACCGGGTCATGTAGCCGTCAGAGCATCCGAGCTCGAGCACCCGGCGGTTCGACCCCACCAAATCCAGCAACATGGTGTGGGAATTGTTGGGTTCGGTGGGGCGATCGTCGACGTGATAGCGACTGCCGGTCATGGCGTCACCGTACCCAACGGCCGAGGCCATCACGGCGCATCGGCCCACCCGCGACCCACGGTGCGTGAGCCCCACCAACCCGGCCGGTAGTGTGAGCCGGCCCTCGAAACGCCCGGACCGCCCCCGAATCAGCAACCTCCGCTGATGCCGACCGCCGAAGTTGGGTACCACCTGTGACCAGCCCCGCAGTCATCCTGAGCCACCGCGAGCTGATCAGCAACCTCACCCAGCGCGACCTGAAGGGCCGGTACAAGCGCAGCGTGTTGGGGTGGGCCTGGTCGCTGATGAACCCGGCCATGTCGCTGGCCATCTACAGCCTCGTCTTCGGCGTGTTCTTCAAGGTGAAGGCGCCCATCGGCGCCAACGGCGAGCTCCAGAACTTCGCCCTGTACCTGTTCTGCGGTCTGGTGGTGTGGAACGCCTTTTCGTCGGCACTCGACGGTCCGCTGGGCGCCTTCTCCGATGCGGGCCAGCTGCTGACCAAGGTGTACTTCCCGCCGGAGCTGCCGGCCCTCGCCTCGCTGGCGGGCGTGGCGTTTCAGGCCGCCATCGAGCTGGGCATCCTCATCGCCTTCATGCTGCTCGTCAGCAACGCCACCTGGACGATGCTGCTGGCCCCCCTGGTGATGCTGTGCGCCATGGGTTTTGGCGTCGGCATGGGCATGGCCGCCAGCGTGTGGAACACCCGCTTCCGCGACGTCGGCTACCTGATCACCTTGGTGCTGCAGCTGATGTTCTACGCCACCCCCATCGTCTACCGCCTGGACCAGATCGACGCCGAGGTCGGGCCGTTCACGGCCCAGCAGATCCTGAAGGTGAACCCGGTCACCCACTACGTGGGCCAGATTCGTGACCTCGTCTACGAGGGACGGCTGCCCACCCTGAACAGCGTGGGCTACGGCCTGGCCTGGGCGGTGGGTTCGGTGGTGTTGGGCTGGTGGTACTTCTCCAAGGCCGCCCCGTCAGTGATCGAGGAGCTGTGAGCGGGGTGAGGGGCTGATGGGCATCTTCGACACCGTCGGCCCCGGCGCACGCACGGGCGACTCATCCATCCACGTCAGCGGCGTGTCCAAGCACTTCCGCCTGCGCACCGAGGGTGCCAGCTCGCTGAAGGAGCGCATCACCTCGGGGCGGCGGGCCAAGCAGGAGGAGTTCTGGGCGCTCAACGACGTCAGCTTCGATGTGCCGGCCGGGTCGATGTGGGCGCTGGTGGGCCACAACGGCTCGGGCAAGTCAACGCTGTTGCGGTGCATTGCGGGCATCTACCGCCCCACCCACGGCAGCGTTCAGGTGTCGGGCCGCATGTCCGCCCTGTTGGAGCTGGGCTCGGGCTTCCACCCCGACCTCACCGGTAGGGAGAACGTGTACCTGAACGCCGCCATCCTGGGCCTCACCCGGGCCGAGGTGGACGAGCGTTTCGACCGCATCGTCGACTTTGCCGACATCGGCGAGTTCATCGATGCGCCGGTGAGGGTGTACAGCTCGGGCATGTACGTGCGGCTGGGGTTTGCCGTGGCGGTGAACATCGACCCCGAGGTGCTGCTGATCGACGAGGTGATCGCCGTCGGCGACGAGGCGTTCCAGCGCAAGTGCTTCGAGTACCTCTACGAGTTGCGCAAGGGGGGCGCCACCGTGGTGGTGGTCAGCCACAGCCTGTCGATCGTGGAGACGATGTGCGACGGGGCGGTGTGGCTGGCCGGCGGCGAGGTGCAGAAGGTGGGCGACACCTCGGCCGTGGTCAGTGCCTACCTGGACCGCGTCAACGCCAACGAGGTTCGCCGCGCCGGCGACGACCACGGCGACGTGGAGCACCACGGTTCGGGCGAGATGGAAATCACCGGCGTCGAGGTGCTGGACGCCGACGGCACGCCGACACAGTCGCTGATCTGCGGTGAGCCGGGCACCATCCGATTCCGCTACCGCACCACCGCCGCCATCGAGGGGCCGGTGCTGGGGTTCTCGGTGCACCACGAATCCGGCACCCACGTGGCCGACACGTCCACCTGGCTGGAGCAGCGCCGCCTGGGCACGGTCAACGGCGAGGGCCACATCGACTGGCACAGCGGCCGCGTGCCACTGGCCCCCGGCACCTACGAACTCACCGTGGCCGTTCGCGACGAACACAACCAGCACTTCTACGACCGGGTCGACAAGGGCTACCGCCTGGTGGTTCGTCAGGGCGACCGGCCGATCGTCGCCGGGCTGATCGACCTGGGCGGTTCGTGGGGGGCCGCCGAGCCATGAGGCGCCGCATCGGGCAACTGGCGCTCGTGGTCGCCACCGCTGCGGCGGTGGCGCTGTTGTTCACCTTCCATGCCCGGGCCATTGCGGAACCCCGCTACTCCCTCGGCGACCCAGGCCGCACGGCGGCGGCCACGGTTTGGGTGTTGGGTCTGCTGCTGGTGGCCTACATGGCGGGCCTGCCTGACGCCGTGCGGACGGTTCGGCGGGCGGTGGGCGCCTCGCTCGCCGCGCCGGCGGTCACGGTGGCAGCGGCATCGCTCATCCAGCTGGCCGCCGGAGACGCGCTCCTCCCTCGCTTTGTGGTCTTCTCCAGCCTGGCCGTGATGCCGGTGGTGAACCTGGTGGTGAGCCTGCCGCTGGTGGCCAGCCGGGGACGCGGCGCATCGGTGGCGGTGGTCATGGCCGGCCACACCCAGCTGGCCGACCTCCAGCGAGTGGCCGAACGCTCGATGCCAGCGCTCCTGCGGATCGCAGCAACCGTGCCCATCAGTGCCGAACGCAACGCCGATGCCGCCGAGGCGCTTCGCGCAGCGGTGGACGAACACCAACCCGACATCGTGGTGCTGGCCGAGCATCACCTGTCCGATCCGGACGTGGCCACCGAGGCGGTGCGGATCCATGCGGACGGGGTTCGCATCCGCACGGTTCTGGACTTCTACGAGGACTGGTTCCGCCTGGTGCCCCTCACCGAGCTGGCCGAGGTGTCGCTGCTCTTCGACATCGGCGAGGTGCACTCGCCGGTGTACCTGCGCCTCAAGCGGCTGCTGGACATCGCCTCGGGACTGACGTTGGGCCTGGCCTTCGTGGTCGCCGTGCCGTTCGTGGCGTTGGGCAACCTCATGGCCAACCGCGGGCCGCTCATCTACAGCCAGGCGCGGGTGGGCAAGCTGGGCGAGGAGTTCAGCATCCACAAGCTGCGCACCATGGTGCCGGGGCCAAGCGATCAGGGCGACAACGCTGGGTCCACGCCCTGGACCACCGAGCAGGACCCGAGGGTGACGCCCTTCGGTCGGGTGCTGCGCAAGCTGCACATCGACGAACTGCCACAGGCTCTCAACATGCTGCGAGGTGAGCTTTCGCTGGTCGGCCCCCGACCCGAGCAACCGGCCTACGTTGCCTCGCTCACCGAGCGCATCCCGTTCTACGACTACCGGCACCTGGTGAAGCCGGGCCTGACTGGATGGGCCCAGATCAACCTCGGGTACACTTCGGACACCGAAGGTGCCCGGGAGAAGCTCCAGTACGAGTTCTACTATCTGAGGAATCAATCGTTGCTGTTTGATCTACGCATCGTGATCCTCACCCTCCGGAGCCTGGCTGCGCTTCGCAAGGCCCGTTAGGCCACCACTACCGCATGGTTCCCGACACCACACCCCCGCTCCGGCCAGTCGCCGCGAAAGAGCCGCTGTTCACCTACCTCCGCCAAATGTGGGATCGGCGCGACTTTGCGACCGCGTTGCCCATGGAGGAGGTGCGGGCCCGCCACCAGGACACGTTGCTGGGGAATCTCTGGCACATCACCAACCCGCTCCTGACCGTCGGCGTGTACTACATCATCTTTGGCGTCATCCTGAACGCGTCACGTGGGGTCGACAACTACCTGCTGTGGCTGACGGTGGGCGTGTTTTCTTACAACCTGACATCCAAGACGGTTCTTTCCGGCGCCCAGGCGATCACCTCAAACGAGGGCCTCATTCGAGCGGTTCAGTTCCCACGGGCGCTGCTTCCGGTGTCGGTTGCCTTCAGCCACGTCATCACGTTCTGGTTCGAGCTCCTCATGCTGGCCGCGCTCTCGGTGATCATGGGCCTCTACCCCAACCCTCGTTGGCTGGCCATCCCGGTGTTTCTGGCCATCCACTCGGCGTTCAACGTGGGGGCGGCCATGATCGTCGCCCGGCTCAACGATGGGTTTCGAGACGTGGCCCAAATCGTGCCCTTCCTGTTTCGCTTGGGCACCTACGCCTCGGGCGTGATGTTTCCCATCGACAAGATCAGCGACCGGGTCAGCGGGCCGCTTTTGTGGATAGCCATACTCAATCCGTTCGCGAACTTCATGGCGCTGTATCGCTGGTCGTTTCTCGATACGCCCATCACCGGCCGCACGGTGGCCATCTGTTCCGCCTGGGCCTGTGTCACCCTTGTGTGGGGGTTCCGGTTCTTCCGCCGGGCCGAGCTTCGGTTCGGACGGGGGTGAGCGTGGCCGCTGAGACCAACGGGAAGGCAGCCGACGCGCCGGAGCGAGGCCCGATGGTGCTGCTGATCAACGACGTGGACATCGACTACGAGGTCTGGGAGGACCGGCGCCGCGGCCTACGCGAGCGCTTCACCCAGCACCAGGGCTCGGGCCGCACGGTGATCCACGCCGTCAAGGGTGCCAGCTTCGCTGTCTACGAGGGCGAGTCGGTGGCCATCATGGGTTCCAACGGCTCAGGCAAGAGCACCATCCTGGCCGCCATCGCCGGGCTGCTCCCGGTGACAGGCGGGCAGATCTACGCCGCCTATGAGCCGCGACTGATGGGCGTCGGGGCGGCCCTGCTCCCAAAGGTGTCGGGCCTCCGCAACGTGCGCATCGGCTGCCTCGCTTTGGGCATGTCCACCGAACAGATCGACGAGCACCTCGACTCCATCATCGAGTTCGCGGACATCGGCGAGGCCATCAACCGGCCCCTCCGGTCGTACTCGTCGGGCATGAAGGCCCGGCTGCTGTTTGCCATCGCCACCTCCATCCGCCCGAAGATCCTGATGATCGACGAGGCGCTCTCGGTGGGCGACAAGGAGTTTCGCGCCAAGTCCGAGGGTCGCATCCAGGAGATGTTGGCCTCGGCGGGCACCCTGCTGATGGTGAGCCACAACATGGCCGAGATCCAGCGCCTCTGCAATCGGGGCATCTGGTTGGAAGAGGGCGTCATCCTGGCCGATGGCCCGCTGGACGAGGTCATCGACACGTACACGAAGGGGAAGTAGCCACATGCCCGTCGCCACCACCACCGAGCGCGCCGTGCTCGTGGAGTTCATCGAGCGCCGCTCACACCGCCAACGGGCCGTCATGGTTGGCGTCGTGGTCTTGGTCGCCGCGGTGGCCAGCTTGCGGGCGGTGGCCCAACAGCTGCTGAACATGTGGTGGTTCCGAACCGTCACCGACGTGCCGGTGTGGCGCACCAACCTGCTTGCCCGCCTCCAGCTGGGCGGCTTGGCGCTGGTGGTCACGCTGACCGTCGTCGGAGCGTCCGTGTACTGGGCCCGACGCCGGGGCCCGGCCGACATTGACCGGCCCAAAGGACGGGTGCTGAAGTGGTACGAGGCGAAGATGGGCCCAGCCCATGGATGGCTGGTCGTGGTTGCGCCGGTGCTGTTTGCCTTGTGGGAGACGCGTCGGGTGAGTTCCAGCTGGCAGACCTGGCTGCTCTTTCGCCGGGGACGCGAGACCGGGGTGACCGTGCCCGAGTTGGGCGGCGACCTGGCCGACTACCTGTTCAAGTTGCCCTTCTGGAACCTGGTCACCACGTGGTTGGGATGGATGCTCCTCGGGGCCATCGCCCTGTCGTTGCTGGTGTACCTGGTGAACCGCCGAATCAGCCTGACCCACTTCGTCACCCGGTCCGACCAGGCCGCCGTCGCGCACCTGGCGGTGCTCGTGGGGCTGTGGTCGTTCGTGAAGGCCATCGACTTCGTGGTGGTACAACGCGCGCAGCTGGCCATGAGCACGTCGGGCTCGTTCACCGGTGCCGGCTACACCGAGCTCACCGTGCAGCGCACCACCTTGTACACCCTGGCCTTGGTGGCCATCGTGTGCGGGGGCCTGTTCCTCTCCAACCTCCGCTGGCGAATGCGGCGCATGTCGGTCATCGCTGCCGCCATCTGGGCGCTGGTGGCGATCGCAGGGCTCTACGCACTGCCGGGCGTGGTGCAACGGCTCACGGTCGCCCCCCAGGAGGCCATCGTCGAACGGACCTACGTGGAGAACAACTTGACCGCAACTCGCGCTGCGTACTCGTTGGACGGAATCGAGACACGCGATCTGGCCGACCAAGGCACCGAGACACCGTCGCTTGCGATCGACGGTGTGGCCGGGACGGCCACCGACCTGCCCGCCCGGGTGGCCCTGCTGGACCCCAACCGCTATGTGTCCACCTTCCAGGTGCTGGAAGGCCGGACTGCGGTGAAGATCAGCGACATCGACCTGGACCGCTACGTGGTGGACGGTGAGGTGCGCCCGGTGCTGCTGGGGGCCCGCAGCAGCGACGCCGGCGGCCTGCCGCAGGGAGGGTGGGAGCAGAAGCACCTGGTGTTCACCCATGGGGACGGGTTGGCGGTGGCCCCGGCCGACGAGGTGAAGGCCGACGGTCGTCCAGACTTCGATGCCCTCGCCGGCCAGCTCGCGGTCGACCGACCCGAGTTGTACTTCGGGGAGGGCGTGACGGGGTGGTACGCCATCGTGGGCACCGATCGGGCCCAGCAGAACGATGCCACCTTTGACGCCGACACCGGCATGGCCATCTCGTCGCTGCCCCGGCGCGCCGCCCTCGCACTGAGCCAGGGCGAACTCGACCCGCTGGTGAGCGACTACATCGATGACGACTCGCAGTTGCTCTACCGACGGGGCGTCAAGGAACGGCTGCACGCCATGGCTCCGTTCCTGAGCTTCGGTTCCGACCCCTACCCGGTCGTGGCGGACGGCCGCGTCACCTGGGTGGTGGACGGGTTCACCACCTCGGCCACCTATCCCAACAGCCAGTTCGCCGACACCACGGGCGTCAACGACGACAGCGAACTTGCGGGCAAGCACTTCAACTACGTGCGGGCCTCGGTCAAGGCCACCGTGGATGCCTACGACGGCACCGTCAAGCTGTACCGGACGGAGAAGCAGGGAGCCAACGACCCCATCCTGGACGCATGGAGCCGGGTGTACCCCGGCCTCTTCGTCCCCATCTCGGAGATGCCCGCCAACATCCAATCGCACCTTCGCTACCCCCAGGACCTGTTCAAGGTGCAAACCCGCCTGTTGGGCCGCTACCACGTGACCGATCCCGAGCTGTTTCTTGACGGATCGCGCAACTGGGTGGTGTCGGCCGATCCCGGAGCCGACGTGGATGGTTCCGATACCACCCCCGGCGGGATCGAGCCGGTCTCGGAGTTGCTGGACATGGACACCGGCGACGGCGCCCGCTGGTCGACCCTGCGTCCCTACAACCTGGGCTCCACCTCCAACGCCGACTCACCACGGGCGTCGCTCGCGGCATTCGCGCTCGCCTCCAACGACGACCCCGAGAGCCTGGAGCTGTGGCGGGCCCCCAGCCCCGATGGGTCGGATCGCCAGCAACAGATCGGCGGCCCGTCCGTGGCCCAGGCGGCCATCAACGGCGACACCGAGCTGTCCCAGCAGTTCACCCTGCTCTCCGCGGGAGGATCCAAGGTGCGCTTCGGTGCCATGACGCTGGTGCCGGTCGGACCCGACATCGCCTACGTGCGACCCGTCTACGTGACGGCGACCGGGCCCGACGCCACCCAGCAACTCGTCGAGGTGCTGGTGTACACCGACGGCCTGGTGGGTCGCGGCGCCAACCTTGACGAGGCCATCGCCAACCTGCGGGAGCCGGTGTCGGTGGCGCCCGAGACGCGGGAAGACGGCGACGCGGCGCAGCCGGGCTAGCTCAGGCCGGCTCCACCTTCACCAGGAACTGATAGGCGAACATCGTGGGCCAGGCGTGGGCGAGGGCACCCTCGGTTCGAGCGAGCAGGCCCGGGCGTGCGGCCTCGTTGCCATCGGATTGGCCCTCGCCGATGGGATCCCCGTCGGTCCGTTCGGCCAGCGTGTCCAGCGGCAGTCCCACCTGATCGAAGCGCACCACCCGCAGCTTGGCGTCATCGAGCAGCCGCAGCAGGCTGCGCCGCGTGAAGAACCGCACGTGGGTCCGGTCCAGGATGCCGCGCATGTCGTAGTCGAACGCGCCAACTGCCGTGCGGGTGCGGGGATACCAGTGGCCGAAGTTGGGGACCGACAACAGCATGGACCCGCCCGGCGCCAGGCGGTCTCGGGTGTCGGCCAGCAGGCGACCGGGCTGGCGGACGTGCTCGAGCACGTCACCCATGACCGCAACATCGAACCGATCGTCGCCCAGTTCGGCCACCAAGGCGTCGCTCATGCCGGCGTCCAAGTCTGCCTGGATGAACCGGTCGGTCCGCTCCTCGATTCCAGGCACCGACACCATGTCCACCCCGGTCACGTGGTGGCCGCTTGCGCGTGCCACCTGGGCGAACTGCCCGCCCGAGCAGCCCAGGTCCAACACCCTCGAGGCCGGCATCGAGTCCAGCCAACGCAACAGGACGCCGTGGCTGCTGCCGGGCGAGGGCTTCAGGTCGTACTCCTCCCCGACGTCCGCATAGCGGCCTTGGCCCAACCCCATCTTGTTGAGCCGCCACGACACCACGTCGGTCGCCACGTCGGCGGCATATCGCATGCCGTTGACCCGGCAGATCTCGTCGCCGTAGTACGTGGGGATCGGGATCTCCTTGATGCGAAGCCCCGATTCGACCAACTGGATGATGATCTCGGTGTCGAAGTCGAAGTCGTCGCTGTTGCCCTCGAAGTCCACCGTGGCCAGGGCCTTGGTGGAATAGGCCCGATAGCCGCTGTGGAACTCCGACAGGTCGGTGCCCAGCATGGTGTTTTCGAAGCGCGACAGGATCTTGTTGCCAACGTATTTGTACTTGGGCATGCCGCCCTTCAGCGCGGCGCCCTTGGTCATCATGCGGCTGCCGAAGACCGCGTCGGCCGAGCCGGTTTCGAACGGCGCCACCATGTCGGGCAGCTTCTCGGGCGCGTACTGACCGTCGCCGTGCAACAGCACCACCACGTCCATGCCGTCGTCGATGGCCATGCGGTAGCCGGACTTCTGATTGCCGCCGTAGCCCAGGTTGCGGGGCTGGCGAACCATGGTGATGGGCAAGTCGTCGCGGGTCTGTGAGTAGCCCAACCCGATCAGGTAGGTGTCGTCGGTGCTGAAGTCGTCGCAGACGTAGACCTTCTCAACCCGAGAGCGGAAGCCCTCGGGGATGCGGTCGAGCACCTGCCGCAGCGTGGATGCGGCGTTGTAGGCGACGATGAGGATGCCGATGCGCAGGTCGCCGGAGGCCTCGTCGGCGCGATCGGCTTGCTCAGCGGTTTCAAGATCGGTCTCGGGTGGCACGTGTACCTCGCGGGATGTGGTCGACGGCCCGAACCGGCGCAAGCGGCCGGGCCGGGCCTTCAGCGTACCGGCGCCGCGCCCCGGCCCCGCCGGTCAGGGTGCAGTTTGTGCGTTGGCCCCGAGGTCGGCGAAGGTGGTTTCGGCCTGGGCCAGATCGGTGGGGAAGTCCACCTCCATGCAACGGGCGGCCGAGATGTCGAGGGCACGGAACTTGCGCCGGTCGCGGGCGATCGCCAGCTCGATGCCCCGTTCGAAGTAGTCCTGGGGCCCGCAATCCTCCAGGCGGGCCGCCAGAAACGGCTTGTCGGCCGAGCCCACGAAGTTGATGCCCACCGCCTCGCCCAGCCCGCCGGTGACCTCCTTGGAGATGTCGGCGATGAAGCCCCGATCGTCCAGCGTGTACTTCACCTCCTCGTCGGAGACCGACTCGGTGTTGACCGCGACGAAGCTCTGATCCCGGTCGATGTAGGGCTGGAGAATCTCCAGCACCGCCGGGTCGAACACGACGTCGCCGTTCAACCACAACACCGGGTCCTTGCCGGTGAGCCGAAGGCCGCGCAGCAAGCTCTTGGAGGTGTTCGTGTCGCCGAACTCGTCGTTGTAGATGTAGGAGACCTCGGGGTGGGCCTCCATGATCATCTCCTTCTTGAACCCCACCACAATGGAGATGAGGTCGCCCTCGAATCGGTCGCTGAGGTGGCGGAGCTGCAGGTCCATGATGGTGCGCCCCCCGGCGATGGGGGTGAGGGGTTTGGGGTGGGGCTTGCCGAGCCGAGAGCCGACGCCGGCGGCCAGAATCACTACACGGGGGCTCACAGGGGGCCTTTCGTTCGGAGGCAGCGGGGCCGGCCGAACCTACAACACCGGGGGGCGACCGGCCCTGGTGAGGCGCCAGGCGGTGCGCCATCGGGAGCGACCGTTGGCCGGATGCCGCGGCTCCGGCAGATCGCGCATTCCGGCCCGGAGGCCACGCCACGTCGAGCTCAGCGCCGCCACCGATCGGGACCGTGCAACGCCGATGACGGTCCACAAGGTGAGGTGGAGCAGCGCCAGCGACGCCGGGAGATTGCGGCGCACCAGCCAGACGCGGTTGCGCATCGAACGCTCGATGGCCCCGGGATGCCGTGTGGTGGGGAGTATCGGATGCTCCACGATGAGGGACGGTGCGTACACGAACCGCCAGCCGCCAGCGATCGCTCGCCACGCCAGGTCGCTCTCCTCGTGTGCGTAGAAGAACGCATCCTCGTAGCCGCCAACGTCGCGGAACATCGAGCCGGAGAGCGCGCAGGCGCCGCCTAGAAACGAGGTGACGCGGCCCTCACGCTCCACCCCTGCGCCCCCGACACGCGGCACATGTCGCTGCGCCGTCTCCCCGGACACAGGATCGACGATGCGAAACGACACCCCACCCAGCCGCCGATCGGCGGAGAAACGGGCCCGAAGGTCGCTGCCGAGCGCCGTCGAGGTGATCACGGCGTCGTCGTCCAGGAACGCGATCACGTCGGCATCGCTGGCGGCAGCGCCCAGGTTGCGACCGCCGGGAATGCCCAGGTTCTCCCCGGCGTAGATGGCGTGCAGGGCGCCGCCGACCGGCGGCTCCAGCGCGCTGCGGTCGGGTGGCGCCAGATCGGGACCGTTCAGCACCAGATGGATGCGCTCTCCGGCGGCCAGGTGCGGCCCGATGGAGTTGAGCGCGGTGGCCAGCTCGTGGGGCCGATTGCCGGTGGTCAGCACCACCCAATCGATCCTCGGCGCGCTCACGGCACCGCCCCAGCCGCTGCGGGTTGGCCCGAGGCGCCGCCCCGAGCCAGGTGGCGACCGGCCGCCGCAGCAAGCCCCACCAGCAGCGCCCACGGAACCAGGTTGGCGCCAACGTAGGTCTCCAGCTGGTTGACGGCCGCGACATAGCCCAGCAGCCCCAGTGCAACGACACCTGCGTTGCGGCCGGGGGACTCCTCCATGGCCAGGCGGATCGGGGGCCACACCAGCGCCGCCGCAGTAGCGGCCAGCAGCACGGCGCCCACCACGCCGGCGGCCAGCAACATCTCGATCATCGAGTTGTGGGCGGTCGAAAAGTCCACGTCGAAGCGCCCCACCACCTCGGCCTCCAGGGCCCGGTCCTCCCACACTCCCAACCACCCCCAGCCCACCAACGGGCGGCGGCTGGCCGCATCAATCAGCCACCCCCACAACTCGGTGCGGCCCGACAGCGTGGCGCTGCGATCGAGCGACGTGCTCACCTCCGATCGAGTCAGCAATGCCAATCCCGCCAGACCCACCCACGTGGTGGCCACCCCTGCCGCCAGCATGCCGGGTGTTGGCTGCTCCACCCCGCCGGTTCGCCGCAGCATCGGCGGCAGGCCCAGGGCCACCACCACCGTTGCCAGCGCAACCCCCGCGCCCACCATGGGGGTCAGCGATGCCGAGCGCACCAAGGTGTGCGCGTCCACGGCGAGCGCGGCAGCCAACCCGATGGCCGCCAGGCCGTGCGCAGGGTTGGTGAACATCGATCGAACGGAGCGACTCTGGGCTGGGCTGGTCTGGTCTGGGCTCGTGCCGTCGACCCACCACAGCCACATGGCAGCCGCCGTGGCCAGGATCGCCAGGACCGCCACGGGGCCCAAGGAGTTCCGGTTCAGGTAGATGCCGGCCCAGTCGCCGTTGCGGTCGAAGGTGTTTGGCCAACCCCGGCGCACCGCCAGCTGGCTGGCCAGCACGCCGGCCTGGGACGACGCTGCCAGCGCCGTCACCAGGCCCCGAACACCGAGGCGGTCGCCCACCACCAGTGCCGCGGCGGTCGTCAGCGCAAACAGCACACCCTGGGTCAGGGAACGGGCGGGGGCCAGCGACCACAGCGCCGAGGCCACCACCAGCACGTGCAACCCCGCCAGCAGCGCAATCGCACGCGTCGACAGCGCCGGCAGGCGTCGGGCGAGCAGGGCGATGACCGCCAGGTGGACGATGACGAAGGCCACGTTCACCCTGGCGTCGTCGATGTACTGGCCAACCGGAAGGGGCTCGATGCGGTTGCGCAGCGTGTAGACCGGCCCGAGCCCGAGCAGGAACATCCAACCGGAGGCCACCGTCAGCCCAAGCGGATCGCGCCACCCAAGACGGCCCGCCGACGGTTGAGTCACCGGTTCTTCACCCGCTCCAGCAGGGGCTCCCACCACTCGGGACGCTCGACGTAGAACTGGACGGTCTCGGCCAGCGTGTCCTCGAACGCCCTGGTGGGCCCGGCCCAACCCAACTCCCGCACCTTGTCGCAGTTCACGGAGTAGCGGCGGTCGTGACCCAGCCGATCCTCGACGTAGTCCACCGAGGCCTCGTCCTTGCCGAGGAGCGCCAGCACGCGATCGGTGATCTCGCGGTTGGTTCGCTCGTTGTCGGCTCCGACGTTGTAGATCTCCCCGGGGGTTCCGCGGCGCAGCACCAGGTCGACCGCCACGCAGTTGTCGGCCACGTAGAGCCAGTCGCGCACGTTCAGCCCGTCGCCGTACAGCGGCACCTTGCCGCCCCTCAGCAGCGTCGTGGCAAAGAACGGGATGAGCTTCTCGGGGAACTGGAACGGGCCGAACTGGTTGGAGCTGCGGGTGACCCGAACCGGCAGGCCGAAGGTGGAGTGGTAGCTGAGCGCGATGAGGTCGCTGCCCGCCTTGGCCGCCGAGTACGGCGATCGGGGGCCCAGCGGGTCGGTCTCGCTGAAGCTGCCCTGCTCGATCGAGCCGTATACCTCGTCGGTGGAGATGTGCACCATGGCATCCACCTCCACCTGCCGGGCGACATCGCAGATCACGTTGGTGCCGGTGCAGTTGGTCCGCACGAACACGTCGGGTCCGAGAATGGAGCGGTCCACGTGGCTTTCGGCCGCGAAGTGCACCACCGCGTCATGGCCAGCCATCGCGGCCTCCACGGCCTCTCGGTCGCAGATGTCCCCCCGCACGAAGACGAATCGAGGGTCGTCCTGCAGATCGGCCAGGTTCTCCCGGTTCCCGGCGTAGGTCAACGCATCGAACACCGTGACCGAGTCGTCGGTGGCTCCCAACACGTGTCGCACATAGTTGGAGCCGATGAACCCGGCCCCGCCGGTGACAAACAGCTTCATGTCAACGCGCTCCTTCCCTCGTGGTTGCGCCGCTCAGGTGCGCAGCGCTGCGTGGGGACGCCACTGCGGGGCGATCTCGGCTCGTGTCGGGTTGGCCGCATCACGGTCCGACAACAGCGGTTCGTCCAGACCCCAATCCGCGGCAATGGCCGGGTCGTCCCAGGCGACGCCCAGCTCGTCGGCCGGGTTGTAATAGCCGTCGACGAGATAGGTGATGGTCATGTCCGACAACGCAGCGAACCCGTGGGCGACACCGGGCGGGATGTACACGCCGAGGTGGTTGTTGTCGCCGCCGCGCACCTCGCCGAGGTCGAGCATCTGGGTGGCACCGTCGGTCGGCCCGCCCTCCCGCAGGTCGTGGAGCACCACCCGGGCCCAGCCGATGGGCACGTACCAGTAGTCGGATTGGTGCAGGTGGTAGTGCAGGCCCACCACCGAGCCCCGCTGGCGGTCGCCCCGGTTGCCTTGGATCATCTCGCGTTGCCCGGGAAACCAGCTGCGGCGATAGGTCTCGATGAACAACCCGCGAGGGTCGCGATGGATCTCGGGCGTCACCACGACCACGCCGTCGATCAGCTCGGAGGGGGTCAGTTGGGCCATGGGGGTTGCACGCTCCGGTTGGTTCGGGGGCTCAGGCTAGAGGGGCTCGGCGCCCGGGGCGCTACGCCAGCTCCACCGTGGAATGATCGCCCAGCATCACCCGGGTGGCGCGCGGCCGGCGAGGCACCCGCGTGACCTCGCTGTCGCGGCCCATCAGCGAGTCGGTGAGGCGCGGCACGGACCGCACCCTCGTGCCCTCCATGATCACGGACTGGTCGATCTCGCTGTCGGTCACCTCGCAGTTTGGCGCGATGGCCGTGAACGGGCCGACGTAGCTGGACGTCACCACCGTGCCCGCGCCGATGATGGCCGGCCCCCGCACCTCCGAGGCCACCAACTTGGCGCCGGCCTCAATCACGACCCTGCCGTCCACCGTGGAGTCGGCGTCCACCTCGCCGTCGATACGGGTCTCCAGGCCCTCCAGCACCCGCCGGTTGGACTCCAACAATGGGTCCTTCTTGCCGGTGTCCAGCCACCAGCCCTCCAGCAGATCGTGCCGCACCGACGCGCCCTGGTCGATCAACCACTGGATGGCGTCGGTGATCTCCAGCTCGCCTCGATCGGACGGCTCGATGGCTGCCACGGCATCGTGGATCACCGGCGAGAACAGGTAGACACCAACCAACGCCAGGTCCGACGGCGGGCGTTCGGGCTTCTCCACCAGCGCCACGACGTTGCCGTCGCCGTCCAACTCGGCCACCCCGAAGCGCTGCGGATCGGGCACCGGGGTCAACAGGATCTGGGCCACCGGCGGGCCGGGCTGCTGCTCGCCATGGGCACCCAACCGCGGCTGGCGGGCCTCGTCGTGCAGCGATTCCCATCGGGCGATGAACCCATCCAGGCCCTGCTGCAACATGTTGTCGCCCAGGTACATGACGAAGTCGTCGTCGCCGAGAAACTCCCGGGCGATCAGCACGCAATGTGCCAGGCCCAGTGGCTCGTCCTGGACCAGGTAGGTCACCCTCACGCCGAACTGCGACCCGTCCCCGACCGCCGCCTCGATCTCGGCGGCGGTCCCTCCCACGATGATTCCCACCTCGGTGATGCCGGCGGCGGCCATGTCCTCGATGCCGTAGAACAGGATGGGCTTGTTGGCCACCGGCACCAGTTGCTTGGCGCTCGTGTGGGTGATGGGGCGGAGACGGGTGCCCGCACCACCCGAGAGGATCAGGCCCTTCATGGCCGCCGTTCTATCAGGTTGGGGACACGTTCCCACCGTGGAGCGCCCGGGCCGCACCGGCAGGGCCCAGGAGTGCCCGACCGGATGGGCCCGCCGCTAACGTCGAGACATGACCCGCGGGCACCGTCGATGATCCGCGTCGTCGTCCTGAACTGGAATGCTGCGGACCTGACCTCCCGGTGCGTGCGCTCCATCGACGCCACCGACTGGCCCGCCGACGACCTCGACCTGGTGATCGTCGACAACGGCAGCATCGACGGCTCCGCCCAGCTGCTGGGGCGCCGCCACCCAACCTGGCGCCTTGTGCGCAACCCCACCAACCTGGGCTTCGCCGAAGGCATCAACCGGGCGTTGCGCGACCTGGTGCGGCCGGACGCGCCGGACGTCGACCTAGTGGCGCTGGTGAACAACGACGCCGTGGTGCAGCCGGGGTGGCTGGCACCGCTGGTGGGCACCCTCGTCGACCACCCCGAGGCCGGGGCTGCCAGCCCGCTCATCCTGTTCGACCGCTGGTTCGTCGAGGTGTTGGTCGCAGTGGGTGGCGGGGGGGCGCGGGCCCGGCTGCTCGACGCAACGGTGAACGGGCTGGACGTGCGGGACCGGCTGATCTGCGGAGAGGGCGTGGCCCGGCCCCCACACCCAAGCATTCCGTTGCGGCTGGAAATCGAGGTTGCGGAGCGTGCCAGCTTGGCGGTGCCGGTGCCGGACCCGTCGTCGACCACCACCGGATCGCCACTGCCCGAGATCGCCCTCACCTTCGAGTCCGCCCGCCCAATCGCCGTCGTCTGCGGCGAGGCACAGGCCGACGTCGCCGCCGGCGAGGCCACAGCCATCCTGCGACCGGCCGTTGCGCCCCACCGCCTCATCAACAGCTGCGGCACCGCACTCACCGAGTGGTGCGAGGGGTTCGAGCGCCTGCTCGGCCGGCCCATCGAGCCGCTGCCGCCCGCCGAGACCGTGCCCGGGTTCACCGGCGGCGGGGTGCTGCTGCGGGTTGCCGCGCTGGCCGACGTGGGCTTGTTCGATCCCAAGTTCTTCATGTACTACGAGGACACCGACCTGGCCTGGCGCATGCGCCGGGCGGGCTGGACCACGGTGAGCGCTCCCGACGCAGTGCTGCACCACCGCCTCGGCGCCACAGCCGGCTCCACGTGGCCGGGGTTCTTCCACCTGAACTACCGGAACTGGCTGCTGACCGTTGTGCGCAACGGCGGGGCGTCCGAGCTGCGTCGCGCGCGGGCCGCAGCGTGGGGCAACTCGTGGCCGTTCGTGCGCCGAAACGTCGTGGGCCGGGTGCGCCGCCTGCAGCGACCCGAGCTGGCCATCGCCGCCCGCTGGCTTGGGGTGTGGGGCGGCGTCAAGGCGTCCCTTCCCCGGGTGTTGGCCACCAGGGCCCGGGGACGGTGGCGGAGGGTGGGCATGTCACCTACCGACCGGGTGGCGGGGCCGCTGGTGCGCCGCTCGGCGCCGTCGCCTCCCAAGCCCGAACCCGATGGGCCCGCCGTGGTGTACGTGGACGTGGGCGACACGCTGCGTTCGCGGTGGCGGGCCGGCATCCAACGAGCCGTGTCCGAGCTCGTGACGCGGCTGCTGCTTGACCATCCCGAGGTGTCGGTGGTGCTCATGGCCTGGAGCCCGCTGGACGAGGCATTCCGGCGGCTTGACGGCGACGAGACCGAGGCGTTCTTCTCGCCCGAGGCCATGCCCAACCACACTCCACCACCACCGCCGACGAATCCGCCGGCGTGGCGGCGCCTCGTCACCGGGGTGGCCGCAATCGGGTTGGTGCGGGCCGCCATCGATGGGCGCCGACGGGCAACCGCAGTGCGCCGACGACCGGCATCCCATCGCGACCTGGTCATCCATGCCATCCCTGCGGGCGCCGTGGTGTTGGACCTCGATGCCACCTGGAACAACGACGACGCCCCCCGCTCCAGCCTCTACCCGGCCTGGCGCCGCAGCGATGTACGGGTGATCAGCCTGCTTCACGACGTGCTGCCCGTGACCCACCCCGATTGGTTCGATCCCAACCTGGTGCGGGTCTTTGCCGCCCACGTGGCGGCGGCGATTGCCGACGCCGACATGATCGTCACCAGCTCGCGGTTCTCCGCCGCGGAGCTGCGAACGCTGGCCCAGGGCCAGGGCCGGGCGACCGACGCGGCGGAGGAGGACCCACTGGCCCTGGAGGTGATGGCGCTGGGCGCCGACCCCGTGGCCCGGGCCCCCCAGCACGTCGACCGCAAGCTGCTCGACGCCCTCGCCGACCGGAGGACGGTGCTGGTGGTTGGCACGCTGGAGCCGCGCAAGAACCACGGCGGGCTGCTGGACGCGTTTGACCGCCTCACCTGCGACGCCACGCTGGTGATCGTTGGACGTCAGGGCTGGAAGGCCGATGATCTGGCTACCCGCATCCTGGAGCATCCCTCGTTCGGCGACCGAGTGCTGTGGCCCTCCTCCGTCAACGACGCCACGCTGGACGAGTTGTACGGGGCCGCCTCGGTGGTGGCCGTGCCGTCGTTCGCCGAGGGCTATGGGCTACCGGTGGTGGAGGCCCTGCGTCATGGCTGTCGGGTGGTCAGCTCGGAGGGTGGGTCGCTGCCCGAGGTTGGCGGCCATGGGGTGACCTACGTTGACGCCACCGACCCCACGGCGTTCGCGGCGGCGCTCGACGCCGCGCTCGCCAACCCGGCCCCAGCAACCTTGGAAGCAACCGAGCTGCCCACCTGGGACCACAGCGCGGCAGCGCTCGCCGAGTTGATCGTCGGCGTCGCCAAGAAGCGGACGACGGGCGCTGGAACGGCCTAGACGCCGACCGGCTGGGGTTGCGAGCCCGGCGCGACCGCCGAGGTGCCGTTGGCGGCGGTGGTCGGTGCCTGCAGCGGGGCCGGCATGCAGTGCTCGGTCAGCTCCACTACCTGGATGCGCTCCCGGTTCTCCCACGTGATCTCGTTGCCCGGATCAGGCCGGATCTTGAACTCGCGGAAGCTCATCTCCAGCGCATCAAAGGCCAGGTAGCGGCCGATGAGGCCATCGCCCAGGCCCAGCAGGTACTTCAGCGCCTCGACCGCCTGGATGCACCCGACGATGCCCGGGAGCACGCCCAGCACCCCGGCCTCGGCGCACGACGGTGCCATCTCCGGCGGCGGCGGCTCGGGCAGCAGGTCGCGGTAGGTGGGGCCGCTCTTGGGATCGAACACCGTAACGTGGCCCTCAAAGCGGAAGATCGACCCATGCACCACCGGGATGCCCAGCTTCACCGACGCATCGTTGAGCATGTAGCGAACCGGGAAGTTGTCCGCGCCATCGACCACCAGGTCGTACCCCGAGATGATGTCGGCGATGTTCGAGGCGTCGAGGCGCACGTCGTGTGCGACCACCTTGACGTCGGGGTTCAGGCTCTCGATGGCGACCTTGGCCGACTCCACCTTGCGCATGCCCACACGGTCCAGGTTGTGGAGGATCTGGCGCTGCAGGTTGGATTCGTCGACCACGTCCATGTCGACGATGCCAAGCGTGCCCACGCCGGCCGCCGCAAGGTACAACGCGGCCGGGCTGCCGAGGCCGCCCGCACCCAATAGCAACACCTTGCTCTCCAACAGCTTGGTCTGGCCTTCCTCGCCCACCTCGGGCAACAGCAGGTGGCGCTTGTAGCGCACCTTCTGGTCGGGCGCGAGGCTTTGGGGCACGGCCCACTCGCGTCCCTCGTCCTTCCACTTGCCGAATCCGCCGGCCATGGATGCGACGTCGGTGTAGCCCAGTTCCTCGAGGGTCTTGGCGGCGAAGGCCGAGCGAACGCCGCCGGCGCACTGCACGATCAACGGCGTGCCCTTGTCGGGCAGCTTCATCTCGATCTGGCTTTCCAGGTGACCGCGGGGGATGAACACGGCCCCCGGCACGGCACCGGCCTCGAATTCGTCGGCCTCCCGAACGTCCAAGATCACCGACCCCTCGCCGCGCAGTCGCTCGGCCGTCTCGGTGTCCACCTCACGGATCTGGGCCTTGGTGGTTGCGAGGAGGTCACGGAAGTTCGCCATCGGTCACGCTGCTTTGCTCGAGAGACTGGTCCACCCGGCCGTCGGGTGCGGGTTCATAAACCCTACTTACCTGGTCAACATTCCCGCCAGGCGCGAACCTATCCAGCCGACGTCGACGGCAGGTACCGGGTGCGGCGACGGGCGGCCGCACTCGCCGGCCATCTCGGTACATTGACCCGATGGCCGCTACGCACCCCGACGCCGACCCCCAGGCGCTGAGCCAAGCCGCCTCACTGCTGGGGGCGGCAAAGCGCATCGTGGTGCTGACCGGCGCCGGCATCTCGACCGACTCGGGCATTCCCGATTTCCGGGGTCCCGAGGGTGTGTGGACCCGCAACCCCGACCTGGAGAAGCTCTCCACCATCGAGCACTACCTGGGCAGCGCGGAGGTGCGGGAGCGGGCGTGGCGGGCACGATTGGACCATCCCGCCTGGCGGGCCGACCCCAACCCCGGCCACGTGGCCCTGGCCGACCTGGCTCGCACCGGCCGGGTGGCGCTGACCGTCACCCAGAACATCGATGGGCTCCACCTGGAGGCGGGCATCCCCGACCAGGACCTGGTGGAGGTGCACGGCACCATGCGCAACGTGCGTTGCGTCGGCTGCGGCATCACCTCGCCCATGCAGGTCACCCTCGACCGGGTGCGGGCGGGAGAGGCCGATCCCCCATGCGAGCACTGCGGCGGCATCCTGAAGTCGGCGACGGTCTTCTTTGGCGAGGCGCTGGTGGCCGACGACCTGAACCGAGCGTTCGCCGCCGCCGCCGACGCCGACCTGCTGTTGGCCGTCGGCACCACCTTGCAGGTGTACCCCGTGGCCGACATGGTGCCCATCGCCTCTGCCTCGGGAGCCTCGGTGGTGATCGTCAACGGCGAGCCAACCGCCATGGACGACCTGGCCGATGTGGTGGTGCTTGGGTCCATCTCGGACGTCCTGCCGGCCATCCTCACCCCCTGATCGCCCGTCACCCGGGTCGTAGGGGGGGCGCCTGGGCCACCATGCGAAACCCTCACGTGAGGATCTCGCAGCACCACCGGCACCAAAGCCTCACGTGAGGATCTCGCAGGACTCTGGAAGGGGGGGGCCTGCGAGATCCCCGCACCAGCTGCACCAACAGCACCCCATCGCCAAGCAGCACCCATCAACCAGGCGCCGGATCGGGTCGCGGTCCCCATTGGCGACGCGACACGCGAGCACGACACTCGGCCCATGAGCGAGCGGGCGTTGGTCGAGCTGGCACGGCAACAACACGGACTGGTGACCACGGTGCAAGCGGCGGAGCTGGGATTCGCACGGGGCGCCGTGTGCCACGCCGTCGCCATCGGGCGGTGGCGGCGAGCAGCAACCGGGGTGCTGGCCATCGGCGCCACCACCGATGGCCTCCACCAACGCGCTCTCGCCAGCGTGCTGAGCATCGGCGACGCCTGGGCCAGCCACAGCACTGCGGCACGGCTGTGGGGATGGAACGTTCGTCACTCCAAGATCGAGGTGGTGGTGAGCCGTTCCCGTCGCGTCGAGCGTCGGGGCGTTCGTGTGCACCACAGCGCCCGGCTCGGCTCCCATTCAGTCTCGGTGGCCGGCCTCATTCCGGCCACGACGCCGGCCCGCACCCTGGTGGACCTTTCAGGCCGTCTCACGACGCCAGACCTGGAGACCTGCCTGGACTTGGCACTCCGCACTGGCCAGGTGACCGTCGAGGGACTGGATGCATCTCTGAACGCCACTCCCGCCTCAATCGGTCGACGCCCGCTCGCACTCGAGTCCCTCCTGGGCCTGCGACGGGTGACCGGCGCAACCGACAGCTCCCTCGAAGCTCGGGTCCTGCGCGTGCTGGGCGCCAACGGCCTGCCGTTGCCAACCTGCCAGTACTGGGTGACCATCAACGGGCGGCGCTACCGCCTGGACCTGGCATGGGTGGAGGCTCGGGTGTTCTCCGAGGCCGACGGGTTCGAGCATCACCGCAGCCGCCAGGCCTTCGACGCCGACCGTCGACGGAACAACGCCCTGTTGGCCAACGGCTGGCTCGGCGTTCACCTGACGTCGGCCTTCACCGATGCGGAGATCGTCGACGCGGTTCGCGGCGTGCTTGCACTCGCCGAGCTACGAGACCGGCCCTGATCCGCCGCGACGCCCGACGGCGCCTGGGTCAACTGGTTAGGCGAGATCGGTGACGGGCAGCAGGCGGGACCGCGCCCGAACCCACAGTTCCTCCAGCACGAGGAGCGCGCCCACCACGGCGAAGCATTGGCCCCACTGGGCCCAGGTCAGGCCCACCGTGCCGAACAGGTTCTGCACCACGGGCACATTCACCACGATCACCTGCAGCAGGCTCACCCCGGCAATGGTCAGCCAGAGCGCGCCGTTGGTGAAGGTGTAGCGGTGCAGCACGCCGCGACCATCGGCTCGGACCACCAGCGAGTTGGCCAGCTGCGCGAACACGAACGTGGTGAACGCCATGGTGGACGCCAACTCGGGGTTGCCGTTGCGGTACCGCGCCAGCAACCACACCACACCTGCGGACATGAACGCTGTGGTCACCAGAATGCGGCGGAGGCGACCCGCGGTCAGAATCGGTTCGGTTCGTCCGATGGGCTGGCGCTTCATGACGTCGGGGGCCGGTGGGTCGACGCCCAGGCTCATCGCCGGGGGCCCGTCGGCGATGATGTTCACGAACAGGATCTGGATGGGGCTGAAGGGAATCGGCAACCCGGCCAGGCGGGCCACCAGGATGGTGGCGACCGCCGCAAGGCTGGTGGTCAGCTGGAACCTGACGAAGTGCACGATGTTGGAGCGGATGGCTCGGCCCCGCTCAACCGCCGTGACGATGGTGGCGAAGTTGTCGTCGGCCAGCACTAGGTCGCCGGCCTCCTTGGTGACCTCGGTGCCCGTGATGCCCATGGCCACGCCGATCTCGGCCCGCCGCAGGGCGGCAGCGTCGTTGACGCCGTCGCCGGTCATGGCGACCACCTCGTCGTTGGCCTGGAGCGCCCGCACCACCCGCACCTTGTGTTCGGGCGAGACCCGGGCACACACCCCGATGTCACCGATGCGTTGGGCCAGCTGATCGTCGTCCATGGCGTCCAGCTGTGCCCCGGTGACCACCTCGCCCTCCAACCCCAACTGCTGGGCAATGGCCTGCGCGGTCGTGGCGTGGTCGCCGGTGATCATCTTGACGCCGATGCCGGCGTCGTGGCACTCGCCGATGGCCACTCTGGCTTCCATCCGGGGAGGATCGAGGATGCCGATGAGACCGAACAGCGTGAGGTCTGACAACTCGGCTTCGGGATCGCCGTCCCAGTCGGCGGGCAGCTCCTTGGCGGCAACCGCCAGAACGCGCAGCCCTTCGGCGCCCAAGCGCTCCATCACCTCGTTCACCTCGGCGGTGCCGGCGCCGTCCAGCACCGGGACCCCGTTGCCGGCAACAATGCTGGTGCACACCTGAACGACGACGTCGGTGGCCCCCTTGACCAGCAGCAGCCGGCCCTCCCGGCCGAAGGGGTCCCGCGTGACCGTGGCCATCAGCTTGCGGCTGGAGTCGAAGGGAAGCTCGGCCAGCCGGGGGAACTCGGTTCGCAGCTCGTCGGGGTCCACCTGGGCCTTGCCGGCCAGCACGATCACTGCGCCCTCGGTGGGATCGCCCACCAGCTCACTCCCCCCAGACTCGCTGCGACGAAGCACCGCATCGCTGGCCAGCACGCCTGCGGTGACCAGGCGGTTCAGCGCATCGTCAGGGGCAGGCACGATCTCGCCGTCGGGGCCGTACCCAAGGCCCGATACCTGGTGTTGTTGACCGGCAACCCAGACGTGTGAGGCGGTCATCTGGTGAAGGGTGAGGGTGCCGGTCTTGTCCGAGCAGATGACGGTGGTGGATCCGAGCGTTTCCACCGAGGCCAGCCGCTTCACGATGGCGTTGTGCTCGGCCATGCGGCGCACGCCGAGTGCCAGGGTGACGGTGACGACAGCCGGCAGACCCTCCGGAATGGCTGCCACCGCCAGGGCCACTCCGCCCAGGATGGCGTCGGCCAGCGTGTCGCCTCGCAACAGGCCGACGATGATGACCAGCGTCACGGCGACGCCGGCGATGGCCGCCAAGCGCTTCCCGAGGCGCTCCAGCTCTTCCTGCAGCGGCGTCAGCCCGGGTTCGTCGGCCGAGATCATCCCGGCCAGGCGGCCAACCTCGGTGCCCATGCCCGTTGAGGTCACCACCAGCTCTGCGGTTCCACGCACCACCGTGGTGTTCATGTGCCCAACGTTGGACCGTTCCGCCAGCTCGACGTCCGCCAGCTCTCCCCAGTCGCTGGGAACAGCGCGAACGCTGGCTTGAGCAGCGGACGAGTCGCGGCCGAATCCCTCAGCGTCCTTGTCCACCGGCACCGATTCGCCCGTCAGCGTGCCCTCATCGACGGCCAGCGAAGTGGCCTTGACAAAGCGGCCGTCGGCGGGAACCCGATCGCCGGCCTCCAACAGCACCACGTCGCCCGGCACCAGCTCGGACGACGGGATCTCTTCGGCCCGTCCGTCGCGCCTCACCCGGGTGCGGGTGGTCAGCATGGCCGACAACGCCTCCATTGCCTGATCGGCCCGCTGTTCCTGGACGAATCCGAGAATGGCGTTGATCACCACCACCACGGCGATGACGATGGGATCCTTCAGGTCGCCCACGGCGGCGGAGATGAGGGCCGCACCCAGCAACAACAGGATGAGCATGCTGCGAAACTGGTCCAAAAGCCGCAGCCACCAGGGGCGTTTTGGCTCGCTCACCAGCTCGTTGGTGCCCACCCGGTCGCGCCGCGCACGTACCTCGGAGTCGTCGAGGCCCGCGCCAAGGTCGACGCTGAGCTGATCGGCAACCTCGGCGGGCCGGAGGTGGTACCAGGGCACCGGGGGTTCCACCAGCAACCCCGGACGACCGAGGTGATCCGTCGGCTGGAGTGCTGGGGCAGGGGGACTGCTCATCGAGGTTCTTTTCGCCGGGTCAGGGATGGATCGTGGCTCGGCGCGGGTCGGCCACCCTCGCCGTCGAGGTGCTGGCTGGGGACCGTTCCGGTTCAGCCATGCTACTGGCGCTGCGAGGCACTTCACGACGCTTCCGGTGGGGTACCGTGACCCACGACGTCCCACCGACCTCGTCACCGCCCTGCCGGTCGTGTCCCGCCGTCATACCTCGATGATGATCTGCCGCACCTGCTCCGCCACCACCCTCGACGATGCCCGGTTTTGCACCAGTTGCGGGGCCTCGCTGTTTGATGCCCTGGATGACGGCGAGCGCCAGGATCCGACGGCCTCCCAACCGCCGCCTGCGCAGCGACCCCCACCCGTGGTTCGCCGACGGCGCCGGGACGCTCCCGCCGACCACCCCCCCGCGCAGGCGCCGTCGGCCCCACCAAACGCTCCCGATCCACCCGACCCAACCGGCGTCTACGGCGTCACGCCGGCCCCGGCCGGCGGGCCCCAATCCGGTTCGGCCCGCCCGGGCCCCGCTCACTCGGGACCGCCCACCCAGGTCACCCCGGGCAACCCGGCCCCTTCCCCACAGTCGACCTCCCGGTGGGACGTCGGCGCCCAGGGCGGCGGCGCTGCCACCGCCGTTCACGACCTCTCCAGCCCGGAGCTGCCTCGCGCGGCATCGATTCCGCTTCCGGCGCCCGCCCCAGCCAGCGCGTGGTCGGCACCACCGGCGCGGGCCCCTGCGCCTGCTCAGGCCCGCCGACAGGGGACGGGTCGCTGGGCCCGCATCCTGGCGGGCATCGTCTCGCTCTGGTTGCCCATCAGCGCCCTGATGTACCTCGTGGCCGATCAGGGTGACCTGCTGCAGTCCTCCGGCCTCGAAGTCCTCGCGATCCTCACCCCCACCCGACTGCCTTGGGCGGTCTGGTCATCGGGCTCGCTCGATCTGGGCTGGACCATCCCGTTGCGGCTGCTCGTCGCCTTTGCGGCCTTTGGAGCGCTCGTCATCCTGGCCGCGTGGATGGCCAGGAATCGCCAGGCAATGCGGGTCGGGTTGATCTTCACCGGCGCCATCGTCACGGCATTCGCCATCGTCTGGACGCTCTGGCTGACGGTCGGGTTGGAGCTGCCCTCGGCGCTGACCACCGCCCAGGCGATCCGCAGGGTCTACCTGCCCGGTTCGGTGAGCCTCATCGTCGGGGTGCTTCTCATGGCGGTCTCGCCCGTGGCGGCCCGAAGCCGATAGCCCGCTACCAAACCTCCGGGCGCCGACCACGCAACGTGAGCGGTAAACCTCTTTCACTCGCCACACAGAGCCTGTAGCTTCACTTCCGGTCACCCGCTCGCACCCAGGAGACCCGCCATGCCCGCCCCCCTGATTACCGGCCCGTTCGAGTCCCCGGGGTTGCGCGGCCGGTTCCCATCGCCGCAACCGGGATCGATCATCGTGGCCGAGCGGAGGGACGGAAGCTACGAGGCGATCGTGCCCGGAAATCGGCCAAAGTTCTTTCATGCGCTCACCCTGCGCAACTTCTACCAAGTCCGGCTCCGCAGTGGGATCCACGAGGACGTCCACCTGGCATTGGCCGGCGACATCATGGTGCAGTTCCGAATCCAGTACTCCTTCACGCTCCAACTGGACGACCAGCAGCCCGTGACGAAATCGGCGATCGAGGCAGTGCGGTACTACAGCCGCCACGCCGACCCGGTGCCGTTGTTCCGCGCTCGGATTCGCCAGCAGCTCAACCGGCTCGCCCGCACGGTGAGCACGAGCGGTACTGGCCTGTTCTACGACGCCATCGGTGAGCTGGCGTTCAGCCCCCGGGTGGGCAAGCCCGACTACCTGCATGCCGACCCGAACGACCCACACAAGAAACCCCTGGTGGTGAAGCCGGTGGAACCGGAATCCGGCATGCGGGTGTGCTTGGAGCAGTACATCGTGTCGCCGCGGCCTCGGAAGTTCAACGACTGACGCTCCGCCACCCGCCCGGGGAAGGTGGGGTGGATAACCTCCACGTCCGTGGACGAGGCGCCCTTCATCATCGGTCTGGCGGGGGGATCTGGGTCGGGCAAGACCACCGTCACCAGCTCGATCCTGACGGCTGAGGGCGTCTCGGGGGTCACCCTGCTGACCGTGGACAGCTACTACTTCGACCAGGCTGAAAAGCCGTTGGCCGAACGGGCCACCGTGAACTACGACTCCCCCACGGCATTCGAATGGCCGTTGGTATTCGAGCACCTCGCGCTCTTGCGAAGCGGCCAAGCCGTCGATGTCCCGGTCTACGACTTCGCCAGCCACACGCGATCCGCCCACACCGAGCGAGCCGAACCCGGGGCGGTGATCGTGGTGGACGGCATCCTGGTGCTGCACGACCCCGCCCTCCGGGAGTTGATCGACCTGGCGGTATACCTCGACGTTGACGACGACCTTCGGTTCATTCGCCGCATGGAACGCGACGTGGCCGAGCGCGGGCGCACCACCGAGATGGTCGTGTCGCAGTACCTCACCACCGTGCGGCCCAGCCACCTGCAGTTCGTGGAGCCAACGCGGCGCTTCGCGGACGTGGTGATCCCTCACGGCGGGCACAACCGTCCCGCCATCGACCTGCTGCTGGCGTTCATCCGGGAACGGGTCCAAGCGTCGCCAACTCCCGCCACGTGACCGAGCCTGGCCCCAACCCGCTCTTCGCGTTTCGGGACGTCACCGTCGTCGCGGGCGGCCACACCCGTCTGCGGGCCCGCTCGCTGGACATCGCGTCCGGCGGGATCACGGTGATCACCGGCCCATCGGGGGCAGGCAAGTCCACCTTGCTGCGCTGCTGCAATCGACTGGTGGCGCCCACCACCGGCCGGGTGCTGTACCGGGGCACGTCGCTGGCGGACATCGAGCCGCACGAGCATCGTCGGCAGGTGGGCATGGTGTTCCAACAGCCGGTGCCGTTCCCCGGCACGGTGGCCGAGAACCTGCGCACGGTGGCCGACCTGGACGATGGGGAGGTGAGCGAGCTGTTGGAGCGGGTGGCTTTGGCGCCAAATGTTGCGCAGCGGGAGGCCACCGAGCTGTCGGGAGGCGAGAGCCAGCGAATGTGCCTGGCACGCACCCTCACCACCCGACCGTCGGTGCTGTTGGCCGACGAGCCCACCTCCAGCCTGGATCCCGAGGCCGCCGAGACGTTGGAGCGACTGGCCCGGTCGCTGGCCGAGAGCGGCACCACCGTGCTGTGGGTCACCCACGACCCGGCTCAAGCCAAACGGCTGGGGGATCGCCACCTGCGCCTTGACCAGCCGCCGGAGACGGCGCAGCTGTGATCGCCCAAACCGGCGCAACGGCACCGTCGCTGTGGGGGCTCGCCGCGGCCGGGATCCTGGTGGCCCTTGCGCTTGGGGTCTCGGCGTGGCGCCACCTGGGCGTTGGCGGGTCGATCGTATGGGCTGCGGTTCGGGCGGCCGCCCAGTTGGCTGCCATCGGCGGCGTCCTCACGGTGGTGGTCGACGACGCGGCTCCGCTGGTGTGGAGCTGGTGCTGGGTGGTGGCGATGGTGGTCTTCGCTGCGTTCACCGTGCGCCGCCGGGCCCCCGAGGTGCCCGCCGCCTTTCCGCTGGCCTTGCTCGCCTTCTCGGCCACCTCGGTGATCTCGCTGGGGGTGCTGTTCGGGTTCGGCATCTTCGAGCTGACCCCCCGCGCCGTCGTACCACTTGCTGGCATGGTGGTGGGCAACTCGTTGTCGTCCACGGTGCTGGCCGCCCGCCGAACCATCGGCGAGGTCAGCGATCATCGCGATCGGGTGGAGGCACACCTGGCCCTTGGCCTCACCGGCCGCAACTCCGTGCAACGAGAGCTGCGCACCGCGGTTCGCACCGCGCTGATCCCCCAGATCGAGACCACCAAGTCGGTGGGCCTGGTGTTCCTTCCCGGTGCCATGGTGGGCCTCATCCTGGCCGGGGTGGAACCGGCCGAGGCGGTTCGGGTGCAGCTGGCCGTGATGTACCTCATCTTGGGGTCGGTGGCGGTGACCACCACCGTCATGGCCATCGGTCTGAGCACCCGCCTGTTCACCGCGGATGACCGTTTGGCGGAGTTGCCGGCGCCGGAGTAGCGCGTTCAGCGCTCCAGCCGCAACAACACCACCTCGTCGCTGGTGGAGTACGCCAGCGCGTCGGGGCCCGGCGCCTCCACGCCGTAGCGGCAATCCGTGGCCACCCTCTGGCCCGTGGCGTCGCCCGGCCAGTCGGCGTTCACCAACACCAGGTCGCCGCTGGCAAAGAAGCAGACGGCAACGGTCGATTCGTCCAGCACGGCCAGACCCACCGGCACACGGGTGTCCTCCCACGAGGCCACCTCGTCGACACGGCCGTCGGTGACCCGCAGCAGCCGCTCGGGGTTGTTGCCGGGGGCGTTGTCGGCGATCCACACGGTGGCCAGGCCGTCGCTGCCCAGGGCAAAGGGATTGTTGAAGCCAGGCGCCCAGGGGACCGCGCCACCCTCGGCGTCCACGGCCATCACCTTGCCGTTGGCCGTGTCGGCCAGCGCGGCCCGCTCGGGGTTCAACAGGTCTCCCACCCCGACCAGCACACGGGCGTCGTCCCCGCCCAATACCGCTAGGCGCCCGCCGTTGGCCTCCGGCTGAGACAGCGGCCCGGTCCACCGGCGGGTGGAGGCACCGTCGGCCGGGTGAAGCTCGTCCACCACCAAGTGGCCGTCCTCGGCCGTCAGCGAGGCCAGCAAACGCCCATCGGCCTCGACCGCCAGGTCCAATAGCCCACCCTGCGGGAGGTCCCCGTCCAACCCCGTCACCGTGGTGACCGACTGAGCATCACCCGTGGCCGGATCGATGGCCCTGACCCTGCCGGTGAGCCGCTCGCCCACCAGCAGGCGCCCGCGCCGGTCGGTGGCCAGCGCCGTCGCCTGGTCGGCCCGAACCCGGAACACTTCGGTCGTCGCCACCTCGATGGGCCGGTCGTCGGCCTGGGCGGAAGTGACGTCGGCCGAGGAGCCACCCGACGAGCCACCCCCACACCCCGCAGATGCTCCAACAACAGCAGCGGCTGTGGCGACGACCAGGAGGGTCCGACGCATTGCGACGACTCGCACGACCGGCAAACTACCGTTGCCCGGTGGCCAAGCGACGCAGCTCTGACGACCCGACCTCTCGCGGTGACCGGCCGCCGACGGGCGGCCCCGGCCGGGGGCGGGCGGCGCTTGCTCACCTGGCCGGCGCCGGCGTTGCCGCCGTGGTGGCCAACCGCGCCCTGGCGGAGTTGCCCCACGGCGTGCCCGGCGGAGCGCAGCGATGGGCTCGCACCAACCACCGGGGCGAGCCCGTCACCCTGTTGGAGGGTCCGGCGGCCGTGGCCGGGTTGGTGGCCGGCGTGCTGGCCGCAGCGCCCCTGCGAGGGTCGCTGGCGGGAGCCTCACCGGCGCTGGTCGCCGCAGCAGGCTCCGGCCTTGCGGGTGCCGTGGACGACCTCAGCGGCGCCACCGACACCAAGGGCCTGGGCGGACACCTGCGGGCGCTGTCGACGGGTGAGGTCACCACCGGCGCGATGAAGATCGCCGCCATCGGTGCCGCTGGCCTTGCAGCCTCGGCGCTGGCGAACTCGAACCGGCCGCCCGACGTTCGGGTCGGAGCTGGCGGGGTGCTGGCCGACGGCGCCTTCGTGGCCGCCACGGCCAACCTCGTGAACCTGTTCGATCTGCGACCGGGGCGGGCCCTGAAGGTCGCCATCCTGGGCGCGTTGGGCACGACCCTGGGGTGCCGCCCGTCCGCACGCGGCGCCGATCCTTCGGTCGGCGCGGAGGCGGCCGCCGTGCTGGGTGTGGCGGTCGGGCTGATGCCCGAGGACCTCGCCGAACATGCCATGCTGGGCGACACCGGCGCCAACGCCATCGGCGCAGTGCTGGCCACCGGCGCCCTCAGCCGTTGGGCGCCACGAACCCGCATGATGGGCCTGGCGGCCGTCGTGGCGGCAACGCTGGCCAGCGAGCGGGTGAGCTTCACCGACGTGATCGCCGGCACGCCTGGGTTGGCGCAGCTGGATCAGCTGGGCCGGCGAGCAGCGGAGGACAACCCATGAGCACCGAACCACCGAGCGATCAACCAGAGAACGGCACTTCAACCGACGCCGCCGCGACGACTGGTGCCCCCGCCGGACTCGCCACGGTCGCGCTTCGCCCCGCCATACGCCGGCTGGTGGAGGGGCCGGCCACGGTCGGCGAGCTGGTGGCATGCAGCGGAGTGTCGCGCCGGGGGATCGAGGCCCTGCTGGCCACCCTGGGCACCAACCCGGAGGCAACGCTGGTGGAGCAGGGCGAGCGTTGGGCCGTGTCGGAGGCGCTCCGAAACCAGCTGATTGCGGCCTGGGATCTGGCCTCACCGCCGCCCGCCGGGCGGTTTCTGGAACCCGCCGTCGGCGGGCAGTTGGCGCGCTGGGCCGAATCGCTCGGACGGCCCCGACGCGAGCTGGACCACCGCCCCGCAACCCCCGACGGGGTCGCCGCCCGGCTCGATGCGATCGATTCCCACCTCGACGTCCGGGGAGCCAACGTGCTCGTGTTGGGCGGGCGCGACCTGGACGCCCTGGTTCTGGCCGCCGATGGTCGGGCGCGTCAGGTGGCGGTGTTGGACGTGGACGATGCCACGCTCGCCGTCCTGGGTGCGGCCGACACCGGCCCGGGCCAACTCCTGACCCGGTGGTGCGACGTTCGCCTGGGGCTGCCCTCCCCGTGGGCGGGTTGGGCCGATCTCGTGCTGACCGATCCGCCCTACACGCCGGAGGGCATGGCGGCGTTTCTGGCCATCGCCCGCCAGGCGTTGTCGGGCCCCGAGTCGCGCATCGCCGTCAGCTATGGGTACGGCGAAACCCGCGCCACCCTGGGCTGGCAGGTGCAACGGGAGATGATCCGGGCCGGGCTGGCCCTGACCGCACTATGGCCGGGGGCGGTCACCTATGTGGGGGCGGAGGCGATCGGCGGACGTGCCGACCTGTATCTGCTCGCACCCACCGGCCGGGATCCCGTGCACCACGAGGCGGCCAACCGCCTCTACACCCAGGGTTCGGCCGCCGCACGGTCGGCATCGGAGCCCGACCCGGCCCCCCTGGACGCGGCCATTGCGCTGGCGGGGTCGTTGGCCCCAGAGGGCGGTGAGGCCCAGGTGATCGGCGTTCGTCGGCTGCTCTCCCCGGGGGGCGCACCCAAGCTTCGCAGCGGCGCCGTGCCGGTCGTGGACCTCCGCGACGACCCGGGGGGCTGGCTGCCCCGCTTGCTCCTGGCGCTGCCCTGCCCCTCGGCGGTGCTGGTGGTTGACCTCGAACGCAGCGATCGACGCCCGGGTGCCGACCCGGCCGCCGTGGATGGCCGGGCCTGGGTTCGCCATCACCTCGCAGCCCACTGGACGCTCGATCCGGCCAACGCCCCAGGGGCGGGCATCGGCGCGGGCGACGAGGCCAACTCCGTCGGGGCGGAGGTGCTCGTCGCCCGCCGGGTCGAGACCGCAGGAGCCCCGGCCGCCGCACCGATGCTGGTCGGTCGAGGCCACGCCAACCCTCGGAACGTGTTGGCCGAGTGGCTCACCGCTCAGCCGGGCGACCCGTCGCCCGGCGGCGACGGTGCCGCGACGCCGCCCACCCGGCGCCAAGCCCGGGCGCTGGCCGAGGCCCACCTCGCCCAGCTCCGAGTGGCCCCCCAACCGGGCGACGCGCTCATCGACCTGCCGCTCGACCGGCTTGCGGCGCTGCTCGCGTCGCCGATTCCCCAGTCCGGCGCAACGCTCAACCCAGGCGGTTGAGCGCCTGGGACAGGTCGGCGACCAGGTCGTCCGCGTCCTCCAACCCCACCGAGCACCGCACCAGCGCGGCCGGCACCTCCAGCGGGGACCCGGCCGCCGATGCATGGGTCATGCGGCCGGGGTGCTCGATCAGGCTCTCGACTGCGCCGAGCGACTCGGCCAACGTGAACAACCGGGTGTGGGTCACTACCTCGAGCGCCGCCGACTCCCCGCCCCGGCACACGAAGCTGACCATGCCACCAAACGCCCTGCCCCCAAGACCTGAGCCGCCGGACATCTGGCGGGTAGCCACCGAATGGGTGGGATGGTCGTTCAGCCCCGGGTACAGCACCCGCTCCACCTGCGGGTGGACGGCCAAGGCCTCGGCCACCGCCAGGGCGTTGGCCGATTGGCGCTCCATACGCACCGACAACGTCTTGATACCCCGCAACACCAGATAGCAGTCGAACGGCGAGGGCACCGCCCCGACGGCGTTCTGCAGGTACCGCAAGCGCTGCGCCAACTCCTCGCGAGCGGTCACCACGATGCCGCCGACGACGTCGGAGTGTCCGCCCAGATACTTGGTGGCCGAATGCACCACGAGGTCGGCCCCCAGGGCCAGCGGGCGTTGCAGCGCCGGGCTGGCAAAGGTGTTGTCCACCACCAGCAACGCATCGTGAGCGTGGGCCACCGCAGCGATCGCCTCGATGTCCAAGCACGTCAGCAGCGGGTTGGTTGGGGTCTCCAGCCACACCATGTCGCAGTCGTCGGGCCAGTTCGCCTCCAGCTTGCCGGGCTCGGTCAGATCGAAGGCTGCGTGCCCCCTGCCCTCCGCCCCGTGGACCGCTGAGATCAACCGAAACGTGCCCCCGTAGGCGTCGTCGCCCAGCACCACCATGCGCCCGGGCGGGACCAACCGCAGCAGTGCATCCTCGGCCGAGAGCCCCGAGGCGAAGGCCACCGCGTCGGTGCCTCCCTCCAGGCTGGCCACGCAGGCCTCGTAGGCCGCACGGGTGGGGTTACCGGTGCGGCCGTACTCAAACCCGCCCGGCAGCTCGCCAACACTCGGTTGGGCGAACGTGGTGGCGAGGCTGATCGGCGTCACCACTGCGCCGGTGTTGGGGTCCGGGGGTTGCCCGGCGTGGATGGCGCGCGTGGAAAACCCCAGGGTGGTGTCGCGCTCCACGGTCACGTCGCCGTCAGCCACGATCGTCTCCCAACTCCAGGAACCCCAGCACGTCGCTGCGGGTCAGCACACAACAGGGGCGCCCCCCACCCAGCACCAGCAGCGCCGGTGTGCTTCGCAACGCCTCGATGGAGCGGCCGACCTCCTGGCCGATGCCGATGGTGGGCAGCCGATCGCCCATCACCTGCTCCACCGGAACCTCCAAGGTGGCGCGATCGGCGGCGGCTGCGCTCATCAGCACCAGCTCGTCGACCGAGCCCATCACCTCGGCCGCCGCAAAGGGAGGGGTGTTCTTGCACACCGGCAACTGGCTGACGCCATGCAATCGCATGACATCGATGGCCTCGCGCACGGTGGCCCCTGGGTTGACATACAAGAGCTCGCGGGTGCCGCCGGCACGTTCCAGGGCCTCGGCCAGCGTGGGGCTCTCGGCGGTAGTGAATCCGAAGTTGGCCATCCACTCGTCGTTGAACACCTTCGACAAGTAGCCCCGTCCGGAATCGGGGTTGAGCACCACCACCACGTCGTCGGGCCCGGCGGCCCTGGCCACCTGGATGGCCGCCGCCACCGCCATGCCGCCCGATCCACCCACCAGGATGCCCTCGGTCCGAGCCACCCGACGGGCCATCCCGAAGCTCTCCGCATCGGAGACGGGGATGATCTCGTCGTAGAGCGCGGCCTCCCACGCGTCGGGGAAGAAGTCCTCCCCCACACCCTCGACCAGGTAGGGCCGCCCCGACCCGCCCGAAAACACCGAGCCCTCCGGGTCTGCGGCCACGATCCGCACGTTGGGGTTGGCGTCCTTGAGGTACCGGGCCACGCCGGTGAGGGTTCCGCAGGTTCCGGCCCCGGCCACGAAGTGGGTGACTCGTCCATCGGTCTGCCGCCAGATCTCCGGGCCGGTGGTGGCCACGTGCGACGCCGGGTTGGACGCGTTTGCGTACTGGTTGGGGCGGTAGGCGTTAGGGGTCTCCTCCACCAGGCGCTCGGCGACCGAGTAGTAGCTCTGCGGGTCCTCGGGTGGCACGGCCACGGGGCACACCACCACCTCGGCACCGTAGGCCCGCAGGAGGTCGACCTTCTCGGGCGCCACCTTGTCGGTCATCACGAAGACACAGCGATACCCGCGCTGTGCGGCCACGATGGCCAGGCCCACCCCGGTGTTTCCGCTGGTGGGCTCCACGATGGTTCCGCCGGGCACCAGCTCGCCCGAGACCTCGGCGTCGAGGATCATCTGCAACGCAGGGCGGTCCTTGCTGGACCCTCCGGGGTTGGTCGTCTCGGTCTTCATGGCCAGCGTGGCCTCGATGCCCTCCTCTTCGCTCAGCCGCTTCAGCCGCACGAGCGGGGTGTTGCCGATCAGCTCCAGCACCGAGGGGGCGACGCCCGACGGCAACCCCGCTCGATCCGTGGGCGTGGGTTGATCCTGGGTCATGGGCGGTCCTCGGTGGGCAGCGGTGGGCAGATCAGGCGGGGGTCGACGCCGACAGGCAGGCCGAGCCGGCTGGCGCGCATGAGCTCGTCGTCGGCCAGCAACTCGGCGGTCGGGCCGTCGGCCAGGACACGACCCTCGCACATCACGACCGAACGTGGGCACAGCTCCAACGCGTACAGCAGGTCGTGGGTGACGATCAGGGTGCTCAGCTGTGAGGCCACCAACAGCTCGGCCAACTCCCGCCGAGCGGCCGGGTCGAGGTTGGAGGTGGGCTCGTCCAGCACCAACAAGCGGGGGTCCATGGCCAGCACGGTGGCCAACGCCACCCGCCGCCGCTGGCCGAAGCTGAGGTGGTGAGGCGCTGAGTCGCGTTCGGCGGACATGCCCACCTGTTCCAGTGCGTTCAGCGTGCGGACCGCCAGGTCCTCACCCGAGAATCCGAGGTTGGCGGGGCCGAAGGCCACATCGTCGGCCACCCGGGCCATGAACAGCTGGTCGTCGGGGTCCTGAAACACCAGCCCCACGCGCCGACGGATCTCTCGAAGGTTGGCTGGCGTGACCGGCAAGCCACCCACCTCCACCGAGCCCGATGCCGGGGTAAGGATTCCGTTGAGATGCAGCATCAGGGTGGTCTTTCCGGCACCGTTCGGGCCCAGAATGGCCACCCGCTCGCCGTCGTCAACGCGGAGGGTCACGCCGTGGAGCGCCGACCGCCCGTCGGGGTACGAATAGTGGAGATTCGACACCCGCAACGACGCGCTCATCCCCGCCAGCCTGTCACCCCGGATGGGCCCCCTCCCACCGCTACCCCATTGCCGCACACAGCATCGCTGAGGCGGCGAGCGCCGGGGCCAGCGCCGCCAGGGCCAGGGACCAGCGACCCACCCGGTCCTCGGCCGTCACCGGAAGCGTCCCGGTGAAGCTCCGACTGAGCATGGCCTGGTGCACCCGTTCGCCCCGCTCGTAGGAGCGCACGAACGTCGACCCCACCCCGGTGGCCATGGCCCGGGCCTGAAACCACCAGCGCGGGTCGTCGCCCCGGGCCAGGCGGGCAACCCGCTGCCGGCCAAGCTCGTCGGCGATCACCTGCAAATACCGAACCATCAGCGTGGCAATAGCTACGAGGAGCGCCGGAACCCGCAGGCGCGCGAGCCCCCGCAACACCTCGGGGATGGAGGTGGTGGCAACCAGCAGCGACACGGCCACAACGCTCAGGGTGGCCTTGGCCAGGATCGCCCAGGCGCCCCAGAGCCCCTCCACCGAGAGGTTCATGCCGGCGACACGGGTGGTCGGGTCGGGGCCCAGCACGGGGAGCAGCAGGGCGAAGACCACGATGGGCGCCTCCACAACGGTGCGCCGAAGCACCCGGGTGGGCTCCACGCCCGCAGCCACCCCGACCGCCACCAGCACCCCGGCGTGCACTCCGAATGCCCAGAGCGCCTCGCGCGGCGTCAACACCACCGCCACGACAAACGCCAGCACGGCCGCCACCCGATGGTGGGGCGCCACTGCATCGGCTCGGCTCAGAATCGCAGGCTGACCTTCACCACGAGCCCGATCAACGCCGCGGCGCCCGCGAACAGTCCCAGCAGGGTGGCGACGCCCACCAGCGAGCGGTCGATGTCGTCGCTCTCGATGCCACGAATCACAAACCGGGACCCACCGTCGGCGCCGTCCGGGTTCGCCTCATCGGCAGTCACCGCCACCTTGTCGAACGCGTCGGCGGCCCATTCGCCGACCGGGCTGAACGACAGGCCCACGCCAATGAGGACGCTGAACGCGACACCAACCAGGAGACTGCGGCGAATCCTCATCCGGGTCCTCCAACCCTCGAACAGAATCTCCCGACACGTGAGGTCGTCGCGGACGGTGAGTCGTCCAGCTCGCGCCCAGCGCGCGCGTGTGGGTCAGGAGCGCCCGCAGCGGTCGTGACCACCCCTGAACCATCGCTGCGGCGCCGGCTGAGCCACACGGCGCCCGCCGACACGCCCACGCCGACCAGGAACGTCAACGCGATCCCGACGAGCCCCGAGACCCCGGAACCGAACGCCTCGCTCGCCACGCCCCTCACCTGGTACCCGGCCACCGGCGACGCCTCCAGGTCGTGAGGGCGCACCTCGCTCTCCAGCCCGTGGGTGGAGGCCACCCGCTCCAGCCCATCGGGGTCGCTGCTGGCGAACGGGCTGAGCGCCCAGACCAGCGCCGCGGCCACCACGAGGCCGGCCGCCACCGCCCAACGCCCGCTCATGGGCCCGGGACTCACGGCGCCCCCTCGGTCACCAGCTGCGGCGCCGCCGGCACGCTCGACACGGTGGCGCTGCGGAGATGCGCTCCTGCCACCAGGTCCGGCCTTGCCCGCAGCACCGAGCCGACCACCGCCGACGTGATGAGCCCCTCACCGACGCCGATCAGCGCATGGGTGGTGACCATGGCCCAGGCAACCGCGGCCACCGGAGCGCCACCGTTGCCGCCCACCGCATACTCGACCACGAACGCCAGGCTGCCCAGGACCGTTCCTGCCCAGGCACCGACTCCCGCGGCCGTGGCGACGCCGGCGTCGGTGCGGGGCAACAGGCTCCGCACCGCCAGGAAGACGACGTAGCCGCCGATGACTCCCACCAGCGCCACGTTGACGGTGTTCAGTCCGAGGGCGGTGAGGCCGCCGTCGGCGAACAGCAGCGCCTGGGCCCCCAACACGACGGTGAGGGCCACGACTGCCGCTGCCGGGCCCACCAGCACCGCCGCCAGTGCGCCGCCCATGAGGTGGCCGCTGGTGCCGGCACCGATGGGGAAGTTCAGCATCTGGAGGGCGAACACGAACGCCGCAACCAGCCCGACCATGGGGGCCTGGCGCTCCTGCAGTTCCGTACCCACCCGGCGGGTGGCCACGGCGACGCCCGTTGCCGCCACCGCTGCTGCGCCCGCCGAGGCTGGGCCATCGATGAGGCCGTCTGGGATGTGCATCGAGACTCCAATCCACTCCGCACCGTGCGCTCGCCCGCTTGGCGCTGTCCGCCGTCGCTGACGACACACGCAACTCTGCCACAGATGCGAGAGACTCGCATGTGCGGGCGGGCCTACGCTGGGGGTGTGTCCAGCGACGTCGCCGAGCAACTCCTCGACCAGCTCCGCCAGCGGGGCGAGCGGGTGACCTCGGCGCGGCGGCTCGTGTTGGAGGCGCTCGCCGACGACCCCCAGGCACACATCAGCGCCGAGGACCTTTCAGAGCGGCTCCAACAGGACCACCCCGACGTGCACCTCGCAACGGTGTACCGAACCCTCCGCAGGTTGAGCGAACTCGGCATGGTGCAACACGTGCACCTGGGCCATGGCCCCGCCGTGTACCACCTGGCCGAGCATCACCACGGGCACGTGCAATGCACCGCGTGTGGCCGGATGTTCGGCGTGGACCCCGCGTTGGTCGCGCGCCTTCGGGCCGATCTCCTGGCGACGCACGCCTTTGAGATCGACGAGCTGCACTTCCCCCTCACCGGTCGCTGCCAGGCCTGCCGATAGGCCCCACCGCCTCGGCGGCACCTCACGCGTGAGGGGCGTGGCCGGCCACCCTTGACCTCGCTGCACCATCCTCACGTGAGGATCGCGTGCCCGCTGCCGCGCGAAACCCTCACGTGAGGATTCCGCGCGACGGGACGACTCAGCCCTTGCGGGCGTTGAGCAGCTGGGTCACCACCTTGCCGTCGGCCTGACCCTTGGTGGCCCGCATGACCTGGCCCACGAAGAACCCGGTGACCTTGCCGTCGCCGTCGCAGAACCGGGCCCACTCCTCCGGGTGGTCGGCAATGAGGCCATCGACGATGCCCTCCAACTCCGAGGTGTCCATGGCCTCGAATCCGGCGGCCGCTGCGATGTCGGCCGGATCGCCACCCTGGGCCACCAGGGTGGCCAGCACGGTCTTGGCCTGGGTGGCCGACAGGGTTCCGTCGACCTCCATGGTCACCAGCCGAGCGAACGCTCCGGGGTCCAGCTGGGCCGAACGCTCGTCGGACAGGTTGTGCTCAGCATGTGTCAGCGCCCGTTGCGCATCGGCGCCGGCGTCGATGGCGGCAAGCACCAGATCGTCCAGGCCGCGATCAACCACGATCGCCACTCCCTCGCCGTCCACGCCGGTGGCCTCGGTGAGGAGGTGGCGGCGTGCGGCCGGCAGCACGGGCAAGGCGGCGCGGACCCGCTCGATCCACTCCTCGCCCGGGTCGCACGGCACGAGGTCGGGGTCGGCGAAGTACCGGTAGTCGTCGGCTTCCTCCTTCACCCGCAGGGTGTGCGTGCGGCCATCGTTCTCGTTCCAGTGCCGCGTCTCCTGTCGAACCGAGTTTCCGGACTCGATGAGGTCCACCTGGCGGGCCGCCTCGTAGTCGATGGCCCGGCCCAGCGAGCGCAGCGAGTTGACGTTCTTGATCTCGCAGCGGGTGCCCAGTTCGGTGTCGCCTCGACGACGAACCGACACGTTGCAGTCCACCCGCATGGAGCCCTCCTCCATCTTGCCGTCCGAGGCACCAACGGCGACGAGGATGGCCCGAAGCTCCGACACGTACGCCCGGGCCTCATCGGCATCGCGGATGTCCGGGCGGCCGACGATCTCGAGCAGCGGCACGCCGGCCCGGTTGTAGTCCACCAGCGAGGCGGCGGCGCCCTGCAAGCGCCCCGTGTCGCCCTGGTGCGACGACTTGCCCGTGTCCTCCTCCAGGTGCGCCCGTTCGATGCCAATTCGCTTGCCCGAGGGCAGCTCCAGCCAGCCGTCCAGGTCGATCGGCAGGTCGTACTGGCTGATCTGATAGTCCTTGGGCAGGTCGGGGTAGAAGTAGTTCTTGCGGGCGAACACCGAGCGCTGAACCGTGGAGTTGAGGGCCAGGCCCACGCGTATGGCCAGCTCGACCGCGTGCTCGTTGAGCACCGGCAGGCTGCCGGGCAGGCCCAGGGTGAGCGGGTCGATGTTGGTGTTGGGTTCGGCGCCGAAGCGCTGCGGCGCAGCCGAGAACAGCTTGGTCTTGGTGGACAGCTCGGCGTGCACCTCGAGGCCCACGACGATCTCCCAGGCCGACAGGTCCACGGTGGCGCTGCTGTGGGTGGTGGTGTCGCTCATCGGGTGGCTTCCTCGTCGTCGGCGATCGTCGACCGATCGGGTGCGGCCGCTTCCAGGGTGGCCGCAGCGCGGAACAGGTTCACCTCTCCCAGAGCAGGCCCCAGGATCTGGACGCCGATCGGGAGCCCAGCGGCGTCGGCCCCGAAGGGCACCGATGCCGCCGGGTGACCGGCCAGGTTGGACGGGATGGTGCACACGTCGCTGAGGTACATGGTGAGCGGATCGTCGGTCTTCTCGCCCAAGCGCCAGGCGGTCGTGGGCGAGGCGGGACACAACAACACGTCGTGGTTGGCATACACCGCGTCGAACTCGGCTCGCAGTACCGTTCGGACCTTCTGCGCGGTGGCGTAGAAGGCGTCGTAGTAGCCGGCCGACAGCGCATAGGTGCCCAACATGATGCGACGCTTCACCTCATCGCCGAACCCTTGGGTGCGGGTGGCGACCATCATGTCGGTGACGTTGGCCGCCTCCACCCGGTTGCCGTAGCGCACGCCGTCGAAGCGGGCCAGGTTCGAGCTGGCCTCGGCCGGGGCCACCACGTAGTAGGCCGAGAGGCAGGCCGAGATGGCGGGGATGGACACCTCCTCCACCGTGGCACCGGCGGCGGCGAGCGCCTCGGCGGCGGCGCGGATGCGGGCGGCCACGTCCGGGGCGATGCCCTCGCCCATCAGCTCGCTGACCACGCCCACCCGCAGGCCGTCGACGCCGTCGTCCAGGTGGGAGCTCACCTCGGGGGCCGGACGATCGAGCGACGTGGAGTCGCCGGGGTCGTGACCTCCGATGACCTCCAGCAGCAGCGCCGCATCGGCCACGTTGGTGGCGAGGGGCCCGATCTGGTCGAGCGACGAGCCGTACGCCACCAGCCCGAGGCGGGACACGGTGCCATAGGTGGACTTCACACCCACGACGCCGCACAGCGAGGCGGGCTGGCGGATCGACCCGCCCGTGTCCGAACCCAGCGCCAACGGCACCATGCCGGCTGCCACCGCAGCGGCCGAGCCGCCGGAGGAACCGCCCGGCACCCGCTCGGTGTCGAGGGGGTTGCGGGTGGGCCCGAAGGCGGAGTTCTCGGTGGAGGACCCCATCGCGAACTCGTCCATGTTGGTCTTGCCGACGGTCACGGCACCTGCTTCGGCCAACTGCCGAACCACGGTGGCGTCATAGGGCGGCACCCAGCCGGCGAGGATTCTGCTGGCACAGCCAGTGGGCACTCCCCGGGTGACCAGGTTGTCCTTCAGGGCGATCGGCACTCCGGCCAGCGGCCCGGGATTCTCGCCGGCGGCCACCTTCCGGTCGACGGCATCGGCCGCCGCCCGGGCCTGGTCGCCGGTGAGGGTGAGGAAGGCGTTCAACTCGCCGTTGCGCTCGTCGATCGCTGCCAGGGACTCGTCCACCGCGTCACGAGCCGTCCGCTCGCCGGCCCGCACCGCAGCCGCCAGCGTCACTGCACTCGCGGGGTTCACGATGCGTCTCCGAGGATGGAGGTGACCTTGAACATGCCGTCCTCGGCGGCCGGGGCCGATGCCAACACCTCATCGCGATCCAAGGCGTCGGCGGGCTGGTCGGCCCGCAGCACGTTCTCCAGGGCCACGGGCGTGCCCAGCGGCTCCACGCCGCCCAGGTCCAGCTCGGCCATATCGGCCGCATGCTCGAGGACGTCGGCCAGCTGATCGGTGAACGTTTCCAGCTCGTGCTCGGTCAACTCCAGCCGGGCCAGCGCGGCCACTTTCGCCACGTCGTCCCGGTTGATGGGCGGTGATTCGTTGTCGCTCGTCACTGCGCTCCTTGCCCGGCGCCGTCGGGCGCCGGGAGTGTCGTTGTGGGGCAGGCAACCGCGGCGGCGGCGCCAGCTGGCAGGCCTGGGATGGTACCGGGTTGCAGAACAACCACATGGCGCTGGCACGAGCTGCGTTCGTTTCAAGAAGCTGGACGACGTCCCCCTGGATGTGGCTGGCCAGACCATTGCCGACACGAGCGCCCACGAGTTCATCGCCGCCGACCACGCATCGCACGCCTGATCGTCGCTCCGCACTCCTGACGGATTGGCCGGCCTGAGTCGGCCGCGGTGGCGGAGCCGGCTAGTCGCCTTGGGCGGCGATGGCGTCGGCCACGGCCAACACCCGGCGGGCGATGTCCACATGGAGGTTCTCCACCATGCGGCCGTTCACGGCCACCACGCCCCTGCCCTCGCGCTCGGCCTCCTCGAAGGCCTCGATGATCTCGCGGGCCGATTCGATCTCGGCGTCGTCGGGGGCAAACAGGCGGTTCGCAGCCTCCAGCTGGCCGGGGTGGATCAGCGTCTTGCCGTCGAAGCCCATCTGGGCGCCCTGGAGACACTCGGCCTCGAAGCCCTCCACGTTCCGGATGTCGTTGTAGACCCCGTCGAGGATGACCTTGCCGGCGGCCCGGGCGGCCAGCACGCACATACCCAGCCCACCCAGCAGCGGCTGGCGACCGGGCACGTGCTGGGCGTGCAGCTCCTTGGCCAGGTCGTTGGTGCCCATCACCAGCACCGCCAGGCGCTCCGACGCCGTGGCGATGTCCAGCGCCCCGAACATGGCCTGGGGAGTCTCCAACATGGCCCAGACGGCCGTATGGTCGGGGGCGCCGCCCGCCTCCAGCGCCGCCTCGATGGCAGCCACATCGTCGGGCGTGTTCACCTTGGGCACCACGATGGCCGCCGGCCCGGCTGCCGCAGCGGCCGCGAGGTCGTCGGCGTGCCAGCTCGTCTCAATCGAGTTCACCCGAATGGCCAGCTCGCGGTTGCCGTACTCGCCGGAACCGACTGCGGCACACACGTTGTCGCGCGCCTCACCCTTGGCATCGGGCGACACCGAGTCCTCCAGGTCGAGGATGATCGAGTCCGCAGGCAGGCCCTTGGCCTTCTCCAGCGCCCGGGTGTTGGCGCCCGGCATGTACAGCACCGACCGGCGAGGCCGCAGCGCAACCTCGACAGCCCCAGCGTTCCCTGCCATCACTTGCCTCCCTCGCTGAGCTGGGCGGTGGCGGCCTCGTAGGAGGCCGCCAGCTCGGGGTCGCGCTCGCTGAGCGCCTCGGCCAGCTCCACCACCACCTTGCACTGCTTGACCGTGGCGTCGTCCTGCATCTTGCCGTCGATCATGACGGCGCCGGTGCCGTCGCCCATCTGGGCGATGACGTTGCGGGCCCAGGCCACCTCGGAGGGCTCCGGCGAGAACACCTTCTTGGCGATGTCGATCTGTACGGGATGCAGCGACCAGGCGCCGACGCATCCCAACAGGTAGGCGTTGCGGAACTGATCCTCACACGCCACGGTGTCGCGGATGTCGCCGAAGGGTCCGTAGTAGGGGAACAGGCCGTAGGTGGCGCACGCATCCACCATGCGGGCCACCGTGTAGTGCCACAGGTCCTGCTGAAAGGTGGCGCGGTCCGCCTCGGGATCGGCCGGGTCGGGGTCGGCCCGCACCAGGTAGCCGGGGTGGCCGCCACCAACCCGCGTGGTCTTCATGCGCCGGTCGGCAGCCAGGTCGGCCGGGCCGAGCGACAGGCCCTGCATGCGGGGGCTGGCGCCGCAGATCTCCTCCACGTTGGCAACGCCGCGTGCGGTCTCCAGCAGCGCGTGCACCAGGATCGGCCGTTGCAGCTGGGCCTGGGCCTCCAGCTGGGCCAGCAGCCGGTCGATGTAGTGGATGTCCTCTGCGCCCTCCACCTTGGGCACCATGATGACGTCCAGCTTGTGGCCGATCGCGGGCACCAAGCGCGTCAGGTCGGCCAGGCACCACGGCGAGTCGAGGCTGTTGATGCGGGTCCACAGCTGGGTGTCGCCGAAGTCGTTGGCCTGGGCGATCGACACCAGGCCCTCGCGTGCGGCGTCCTTCTTGTCGGCCGAGATGGCGTCCTCAAGGTTGCCCAGCACGACGTCGGCCTTGGTGGCGATGTCGGGCACCTTGGCCGCCATCTTCTCGTTGGACGGATCGAAGAAGTGGATCATCCGGGACGGACGGGCAGGTACCTCGCGCACCGGCGTGGGAGCGCCCACGGCCAGCGGGCGGAAGAAATCCTTGGGGGGTTGCATCGGACCTCCAGATCGTGAACCCTCCAGACTACCGTCGGGGGGTGGAGGGCTCCGCCAACCGGTAGCGGACCGGGCGGCCCTGCCCCCTGCCAGACCAAGGAGCACCCATGGCACCCACGCCACGGCCATACGACCGGTTGGCACCGATCTATGACGCCTGGATCAGCCAGGCCGGGCCCTGGTTGTCCGAGCTTCACGACCTGTACGCCGCCGAGATCGCAGACTGCCGCGGGCCGGCGGTGGAGTTGGGGGTGGGCAACGGGCGGATCCTCACCCGAGCGCTCCAGCGGGGCGCCGGCGGGCCGCTCTATGGCGTGGACTCCTCACCGGAGATGCTGCGCCTCACCAGGCGGCGCTTGGAGGACGCCGGGTTGTTCGACCGGGTGAGGCTGCTGTGGGCCGACTTCCGCGGGTTCACCCTGCCCGAGCCGGCCGAGCTGATCGTGTTGCCCTACGACTCCATCGGACACCTGGTGAGCGACCACGACAAGACCGACGCCCTCACCCGCATCCACGATCAGCTTGCCCCCGGCGGGCGGTTCATCCTCGACACCGCCGTGTGGCATCCCGGACGCGCCTCGACGTTCGACCGGCGCCCCTATCTGTACGCCGCCTGGGATGCCGACGACGGCGCGACGGCGCAGGCGGGGCGGGTTGGCCCGGACGAGGAGGACCATGCGACCCCAAGCGACGAGGTGCTGTTGTGGATCTGCTCGGCGGAGGGCGACAGCCCCCGCCATCACCGAGCCTGGGTACGCACCGAACGGGTGGCACCCGACGGGCGCGTCGTGGAGACGCGCAGCTCCCGCATCGACAACTCCTGGCTCACCGCCGAGGAGCTGGAGAAGCTGCTTGACCGGGCCGGGTTCGAGACGGTGACAACCTGGGGCGACGTCGACCGCCGCCCGCTGACCGACGACGCCGACCATCAGATCTGGGTCGTGACCCGAGCCTGAGAACGCACTTCGGAGCGACCGTCGCAGCCGAACCCAGCGGGTATCGTCGCCCAACGACCGGAAGGGCTTCGTGGATCGAACCGACCTTATCGACGCCGCCGATGCCGCTCGCGACCAGGCTCGGACGGCACGCGACCGTGCAGTGGACCGGCCGACGAACGACGACCGAACGCTGGCCATTCTGGGGGTGGCCCTTGGCGTCAGCTTCAGCGTGTGTTTCGCCACCGGCCTGTTGTCGCACCTGATCCAGCAGCCGCCCGGATGGTTCACCTGGTCGCCCACGCCGGCCGGCGGCTACCGCATCACCCAGGGCCTACACGTGGCCACGGGCATTGCGGCGGTGCCGCTGTTGTTGGCCAAGCTCTGGGCCGCCGGCCCCCGCCTCATCGCCGAACCGGTCCTTGCGGGGCTCGGCCACGCGCTGGAGCGCATCTCGCTGCTGCCGTTGGTCGGCGGATCGCTGTTCCTGTTGGCCTCCGGCATCATCAACACGACCAAGTGGTATCCGTGGCCGTTCTCGTTCATCCCGGCGCACTTCGCGGCGGCCTGGATCGTGATGGGCGGGCTGGTCGTCCACGTGCTGGCCAAGCTCCACATCACCCGGGACGCGCTGCGGCGCGTTCCCGCCGGCACGGCACGGGTGGTGGACACGGACGGGGCTCACCCGAGCCGGCGGGGCTTCTTGGGCGCCGTCGGTGCCGGCGCCGGTGCGGTCACACTGTTCACGGTCGGCCAGACCGTCTCCCCTCTCAAGGGCCTGGCGCTGCTCGCCCCCCGCAGGCCCGACGTGGGCCCCCAGGGTTTCCCGGTGAACCGCACCGCAGGCGGCGCCCGAGTGACCGAGGCGGACATGGGTCCTTCGTATCGGCTGGAGGTGCGCGGCGCCGTCGATCGGGAACTGACGTTGACCATCGACGACCTGCGGGCCATGCAGCTGCGCGAGGCCACCCTGCCCATCGCCTGCGTGGAGGGATGGAGCGCCAGCGTTCAGTGGCGCGGGGTGTCCGTGCGCAACCTGCTGCGGGCGGCGGGCGCTGCCGACGGCGCCACCGTGCGGCTGGAGTCGATGCAGCGCAGCGGCGCCTACCGGAGCAGTGAACTGAATACGTCGCAGATCGCCGACCCCGACACGATGCTGGCGTTGGACGTGCGCGACGAACCGCTCCATCCCGATCACGGCGCTCCCCTGCGCCTCATCGGTCCCAACCGGCCGGGCGTGCAACAGACCAAGTGGGTCAATCGAGTGGTGGTGTTGTGAGCCGGCGGGGAGACGCACCGCCACGTGGGATCCAGCGGGGCGAGGCACACCAACCTGCGGCCTTCTGGGTTGGTCTGGCGTTGGGCTGGCTGCTGATCGGCATCGGCGTGTGGTTCGCCATCGAGGAGGTCGGCGATGCCTTCGGGGCATTCCTGGTGGCGCTCGGCGCCTTCGCCCTCGTTCACGATGGCCTCGTCCTCCCCGCGGCACTGCTCGTGTCGGTGACCGTGGAGCGGCTGGCGCCGGCGCCGGCTCGGGTGCCGGTCCGCCTGGGCATTGCGCTGAGCTGGGTGTTGACGCTCATCTCGCTGCCTGCGCTCGGCCGCTTTGGCGCCATCGCCGACAACCCCTCGGTGCTGCCCGTGAACGTCGGGCGCAACCTGGCGATCCTGGTCGGATTGATCTGGCTGGGCGTCGTCGCCGTGTCGGTCCACCGAATGCGCTCCACACGAACCGAGAATCGAGCCACATGAACTCCCCCCGCCTGCTCACCCGCGCCGGAACCACCATCCACCTGGACGCGCAACGCTGGTGGGCCAGCTGCTCGCGGGCCGACGAGAAGGTCCTGTCCACCGTGGTGGGGCCCGTGTTGGACGTGGGGTGTGGCCCCGGCCGGCTGGTGGAACTCCTCAGCCGCCGAGGCCTGGACGTGCTGGGCATTGATGTTGCCCCGGGTGCGGTGGAATCCACCCGCCGCAGGGGCGGCTCAGCCCACCGATGTTCGGTGTTCGACCCGCTCCCCAACGAAGGCTCGTGGCGCACGGCGCTGCTCTTCGACGGCAACGTGGGCATCGGGGGCGACCCGGCACGCCTGTTCATCCGCCTCCGGGCCGTGCTGGCACCCGGCGGAACCCTGCTGGTGGAGGTGGACGGCCCAGGCTCGCACTACCGCTGCGACCAGGTGCGCCTGGAGGGACCCAGCGGCACCAGCGGATGGTTTCCCTGGGCCTGGCTGGGTGCTGCGGACGTCGAAGGACTGGCCCGCGAGGTCGGACTGGTGGTCGTCGATCACCACACCGTGGACGATCGCCACTTCGTCACCCTCGCAGTGCCCGGCGCCCACGCCTGACGAAGCTCAGCGCCGGTGCGCCGGTGCGCTGGGGAGCGGCGGCGGGCCGCGGTTTCAGCCAAGCGCCGAGAAGCGGTCGGTGGCATAGGCCACGGCAGTGGCGGCGACGAGGTGACGGTCGTAGTCGTTGGTGGCCACGTGAAAGCTGCGGGCCAGCCACAGATGGTCGACCAGGCCGCCGTAGTGGCGGGCGAGGTGCTCGCTGTGCTCGGGCGCCACCACGTGATCCTGGCGGCTGGACATCAGCAGCAGCGGCACCTTGACGTCGCCGAGGTCGAAGGGGCGATCGGCGGCGGCCTGAAGCAGCGACCGAAGCGGAGCCAGCGGGGTCTCCTCGTAGGCGATTTCGGCTTGGCTGGGGTCGGCAATATCGGACCCGGTGCCGGGCATGAGCTCGACCCCGGCGGCCAACATGGCGTCGACGCCCTCGGACATCTCTGGCAGATCGATGACCGCCGGGTTCACACACACCATGCCCGCCAGGTGCGGGTTGGCATGGGCCAGCATGATCGCCAGGGAGCCCCCCATCGACAGCCCCATGACCACCACCCGGTCGCATCGTTGCTCCAGCCCTTCGAGAGCGGCGGCGGCCGAACCAAGCCAGTCGTCGAAGCGGGTGTCCATCATGTCGGCCACCCCGGTGCCGTGCCCGGGAAGCAGCGGCACGTCCACCGTCCAACCCGCCCCCGCGCACGCCTCGGCCAGGCTCATGACCGAGCCCGGCGTCCCGGTAAACCCGTGCAGCACCAGAACGCCGTTCCGGTCGCCGTCCCAGCTGCGGGGCTCCGCCCCGGCCATCATCGGGCCCGGAGACGCGGGTGGCTCCCCAGACGACGTCAGGATCATGGCGTCACTGTAACTTGCGGGAAGAGATCCCACCGCGGGGCGGCGGCAGTCCTACCGGGGAGAAGCGGCGCCGAACGCTGCTAGCGTTACCCGCCGGTAACAGCGGGCCGCCAGGCCAACGAAGGGGAGCACCCACGTGGACAAGCACAAGTTTCTGACACCGGAGTGGATCGAAGCAGCACACCAGCTGCGCGAGGAGATGGGCGACGAGGTGCCGCCGCCAGCCCACTCGGTGCGCATGAACCAGGTGATCACCGAGGTTCCGGCTGACGTGGCCGAGGGCGACGTGAACGCCTACATGAACACCGCCGACGGCGAGATGGACATGGGCCTCGGTGAACTGGAGAACCCCGACCTGACCGTCACCCTCGACTACGCCACCGCCAAGGCCATCCTGGTGGACGGCAACCCGCAGGCCGGCATGCAGGCCTTCATGGCCGGCAAGATCAAGGTGCAGGGCGACATGACCAAGCTGATGGCCATGCAGTCCGGCCCGGTCGATGCCTCGGCAGCCAAGCTGTCGGAGGCCATCGCCGCCATGACCGAGGAGATCGAGCCGGCGGAGGGCGCCTGAGCGACACCGGCGCCACCGGCGACGGAACCGAGGACGCCCCCCGGTGGGACAACCGGGTGGCGTTCGTGCTCGCCGTCCGCAACGAGGAGCAGGACCTGGCCGGCACTGTCGCCTCGATTCGCGCCCAACGCGGCGGCGCCGGCGAGCTGGCCATTGCCGTGGCCCCCTCCGATGACGACACACGCGCCGTGGCTCACGCACTGGCCGACGACGACTCCAGCATCGTCGTGGTGGACAACCCGGTCGGGTGGGTCAGCCACGGGCTGAACCTCGCCATCGCCGCCACGTCCGCGCCGGTGGTGGTGCGGGTTGATGGGCACTGCACGCTACCGCCGGACTACACCGCCACTGCGCTCGAGGCCCTCGACCGCACCGGGGCCGATGTCGTGGGTGGCGTGCAGGCCGCCGCAGGCGAGCCCGGCACGCAGCAGGCCGTGGCGGTGGCCATGTCGTCCAGGCTGGGCGTCGGGAACTCTCGATTTCACTACGGGGGAGCCGAGGGTCCTTCCGACACGGTGTACCTGGGCGTGTTCCGACGCAGCGCGCTCGATCGGGTGGGCGGTTTCGACGAGACCCTGCTGCGCAACCAGGACTACGAGCTGAACTGGCGCATCCGCGACAGTGGCGGGCGGGTGTGGTTCACGCCCGAGTTGGTGGTGACGTACCGGCCCCGACCCTCGTTGCGGGCCTTGGCGTCCCAGTACCGCCAATACGGCACCTGGAAGCGCGAGATGCTGCGCCGCCACCCGCGGTCGCTGCGGGCCCGCCAGCTGGCGCCGCCCGTGATGGTGATCGGCCTCACCGCCACCCTGGTGGCCGCCGTCTGGGCGGAGCTGGCGGTGCTGACCCTTCCCACGGTCGGCTACCTGATGGGGGTCGTGGCGGGAGGGCTGGCTGCGGGTCGGGGCTACCCACCTGCGACGCAGCTGCGTGTGCCGCTGGCGCTCGCGGTCATGCACTGGACGTGGGGTCTGGGATTCCTCTTCGGCCGTCCGCTACCGCCGCCCGAGGCCTAGCGGCGCTACGCGGTGATGAGCCGAACCGCAGTTCCCTGGGGCACTTCGGTTCCGGCGGCCGGCTCGGTCCGCTTCACCGAGCTGCCCGCCGGACCTTGAATGCCCAGCACGGTCAGCCCCAGCGAACGCAGCTCGGCGTCGGCCTGAGCCGGAGGCTGGCCGGCCACGTCAGGCATCACCACCCGATCCCGTGGGGCGGAGACCCGGACCGTCACCTTGCTGCCGGTCGGAACGGCGGTGCCGCCGGGTGGATCCACCGACACCACGAGGTTCTGAGCCACCGTCGAGTTCTGAACGCGTTCGATCACCGGCTCGAGAAGCGCCTCCTCCAGCTCCCTCACCGCAAGGAGCGAGTTCTTGCCCTCCAGCCCCGTCGGCACCTGACGGGGCTTGCCACCGTCGGAGATCACCAGATCGATGGTGGTGCCCTTGGGGAGCTGACCCTCGTCGGTCACCTTGGCGCTGTGGGACACCACGGTGCCCGCCTTGACCTGGTCGTTGTACTCGCGGGTGACGGTGCCCAGCTTCATACCGGTGAAGGCGATGACGTTCTCGGCCTCGGTCTCCTCCAGCCCCTCGATCTCGGGGAACTCCACCAGCTTCTGACCCAGCGACACGGTGACGGTCAATGACGAACCGGGCTCCAGTTCCGAGCCGGGCTCGGGGGTTTGGGCCAGGATCTCCTCGGGCTCGGTGCCGTCGCGTCGCACCTTGGTGGTGTCGAGGCGCCAGCGCTGTGTTTCGGCCACCCGCTCGGCCTCGTCGAGGGACGACCCCACCAGATCGGGCACCGCCACGGTGGGTGCCAGCACAAACTGCTGCAACCCCAGCAGCACCGCCAGCACGACGACGATGGCGGCCAGCGTGCCCAGCATCCAGTTGCGCCGGGCCTTGAGCTCCTCGGACGAGGGCCGCTCGTCGACGCCTTCGGCGGCGTCGGCGGTTGAGGACGAGGGGGGTTCCGCCGGCGGGGGCTCGGGCGGCGAGGGCGGGGCGGGAGCCGACGGCGGTTTGGACGGCTTGGGCGGGGCCGGTGCCGAGGGCGGCGAGGTTGGATTGAGCGGCGCGGGCGCGCCGAACGAGCTGGATGCTCCCGTGGGGGCGCCCAGGGTGGCCGCCGTAGCGGCCGCCATCGCCGGCACACGCTCCCGCAACGTGATGGCCATGGCCTCCAACTCGTCGGTCGGCCTGGGGGCGCTGGGCAGCGGGAGCTCGAGCTGATCGGGGTCCACCTGCTCCACCAAGGCCATCATGCCCACCTCGAGCTGGGCGGCGGGGATGCGTCGAGTCGGTTCGGCCAAGCCCGCCGCACCGAAACCCCGGCCGAAGCGCCCCCACGACGGGTTCATCTCCAGATCGTGGCTGTGGCGCAGGCCCAGGGTGGCGGTTGCTCCGCCCGCCAGCAGCGGCACGTCGCCGCTGACCGCCTCCACCATCACCATGGCCAAGGCGTACACGTCCAGTGGCGGGCCGGTGGTGCCGCTGCCCGCCTCCGGGGCCAGGTACCGGTAGTCGCTGAACTGGTGGCCGGACTGGTGCTCCAACAGCCAGGCAAGGCCGGCGTCAGCCACGGCCACCCGACCCTCGGCGTCGAAGAGCAGGTTCGACGGGTGGATGCGGCGATGGACCAGGTTGCGCTGGTGCAGCTCGGCGAGGCCCCGGGCCGAATCCAGGGCCACACGTCCCGCCTGACCGGGCGACAACAGGCGCCCGTTGGCCAACAAGGTGCGCAACGAGCCTGCGGGGCGCAGTTCGGTGACCACGAACAGCTCTCGCTCCTCGCCCCATCCCAACACCCGAACGACGTTGGGATGCTCCACCGCCGAGGCGGCCCGCATCACATGGCGGAAGCGGCGCATGAAGCCAACGTCGCTGCTGAGCGAGTTGGCCAACAGCTTGACCGCCACCTCGGTGTGATCCTCGGCGTCCTCGGCCGCAAAGACGAGCGTGGCCCTGCCTCGCCCCAGGTAACGGGCGAGGCGATACCGGCCGGCGATCTCCCGACCTGTCAGAGCTTCCGGCCGTCTGGGCGCCATCGAAGCGGCATGCTACCGGTTGGTCCCGACCCCTTGGCCTGCGCGGCCCCGTGGGAGACTGGGCCCCATGGCAACCCAGGCCACGGCGCCCCACCAACCACCCTCCGGCGAGACTCCGACCAACCGGCTCGTCGCCGCCATCGGCCCCCACGGCCCCAAGCTGGCCATCGCGGTCATCGTGGTGGCGCTGGTGGCCCTGGGGTGGGTGGTGTCCTCGGCCACCACCGGCCAGGATGCGACCAGCCAGAGCCTGCCCGACGAGGTGGATCGGCTGATCCCGGCCAGCGGCGGCAACGTGCTGCGCCAGTCGACCGTCGGCATCGACGTGGCCGACGGCTACACGGCCAGCCTCATCGTGGACGGCACCCCCATCACCGAGCCGATCTCCCTGAACGAGGAATCGGGGGAGCTCATCCAGGACGGGCTGGTGGTGAACGCAGAGACCGGGGAGATCACCTACACCCCGCGTCCCGACGGGTTGGTCGAACGCTTCGAGAGCGGTCGCAACTGTGTGCAGGCGAACGTGTGGGCCACCGACACCGACCCCAGCTCCGGCCGCACCGTCAGCTGGTGCTTCTCGGCCACCTAGGGGCGCCGCTCAGCACCGCCGGACCTCAGACTGCGAGGAGGGACGCCGGCGGGGCGATGCCGGTGAGCTCGCACAAGACCAGGGCGGCCTCCGGGGCCCGTGCGCCGTCGTGGTCGACGTCCACACCCACCAGGCCCAGCGCCCGCGCGGCTGCCACGTTTGACGCAGCATCGTCGATGAACACCGCAGCGCCGGGGTTGTCCACCCCCAGGCGCTCCAGGGCCAGCCGATAGATGGCGGGATTGGGCTTGCGGACGCCCACGGCCGAACTGTCGACGAGGACGTCCACGGAATCCATGGGGAGCCCGGCCTGCCAGACGCTGGCAAACTCGGCGATGTTGTTGGTGACGATGGCCGTGCCGAGCCCTGCCCGATGGATGGCCACCAACACGTCGGCCATCCACGCCCGATGCTCGCCCCCCGCCAGCTCGGCCAGCACCACCCAGGGGTCGAGGTCGTGGCCGGCATCGGCCATGGTGGCCATGATCTCGTCCCGGGCAGCCGACGCCGACAGCTCGCCCCGTTCGAGGCGATGCCAGGGATGGTCGGTGTCAGCCTCGTAGGGCCCGAAGATCCAGCTCAACCCCTGAGTGGGCTCCACCCCCGCTTTGGCGAACGCCCGCGTGGCCGCAGCGAAGGGCGACGTGGTGAACACGCCGCCGTAGTCGAACAACACGGCCTGAGGAGCGCTCATGAGGGTGGTTCTCCGGTTTCCAACAAGGCGATAAAGCCCGCCTCATCCAGGATGGGGAGGCCCAACTCCTGGGCCTTGGTCAGCTTAGAAGCGCCGGGATCCTCCCCGACCACCACGGCCAGGGTCTTCTTGGACACCGAACCTGGCGACTTGCCGCCACGTTCCTTGATGGCCTGGGCCGCCTCGTCGCGACTGAAGTTGGTCAACGTGCCGGTGACCACCACCGAGGCGCCGGCCAGCGTTTGTGCGACGTTGGGCCCGCCGGTTCCCTCGAAGTTCAGCCCGGCCTCCCTCAGGCGCTCAACCAGGTCTCGGTTGTCGTCCAACGAGAAGAACTGCGCCACCGACTGGGCAATGATGGGGCCGATGCCGTCGACGACCGCCAGCTCGGACTCGCTTGCAGACATGATGGCGTCGAGGTCCTCGTAGCGGCGGGCCAGAAGCTCCGCCCCGGCCGGCCCGAGGTGGAAGATGTTCAGGCCCACCAGCAGGCGCTCCAAGGGCCGAGCCTTGGAGGCCTCGATGGCGGCCGCCAGGTTCGTCACCGAGCGCTCCTGGTACCCCTCCAGCTGGGCGATCGCGTCAAAGTCCAGGGTGTAGATGTCGGCGACGTCGGCCAGCAGGCCCTCCTCGACGAAACGCTGCAGCTGACGCTCGCCCAGACCGTCGATGTCCAGGGCGCCCCGGGAGGCGAAGTGCGCCAGGCGCGCCAGGCGCTGAAAGGGGCACTCGGCATTGACACAGCGGTGCTTCGCCTCGCCCTCCGGGCGCACCAGCGTGCTGCCGACCGGGCAGGGGCACTGCGTGGGAAACACCCACGGTTCGAGCCCGTCGGGGCGTTCGGCCAGGACGGGCGCCACCACCTCCGGGATCACGTCGCCCGCCTTGCGCACGATCACCGTGTCGCCGGGGCGCACATCCTTGGCCGCAACCTGGTCTTGGTTGTGCAGCGTGGCCATGCCCACGGTGGATCCGGCCACCACCACGGGTTCGAGCACGGCGAATGGGGTGGCGGAACCGGTGCGACCGATGCTCACCTGGATGTCGCGCAGCTTGGTGGTTCGCTCCTCGGGCGGGAGCTTGTAGGCGATGGCCCAACGGGGTGCCTTGGACGTGGCGCCGAGGGCCTGCTGGGCGGACAGCTCGTCGATCTTCACCACCACCCCGTCGATGTCGTAGTCCAAGTCGTGACGGTGCTCGACCCAGTGCTCGACGAAGCCCTCCACCCCCGAGAGTCCGTCGAACACCTTGGTGGTGGGGTTCACCGGAAACCCCAAGGAACCCAGCCACTCCAGCACCGCGTGGTGGGCCGGAGGTTGCTCGTGGCCCACCACCTCGCCCAGCTGGTAGCACCAGAAGCGGAGGTGGCGGGTGCGGGTCACCGTGGCGTCCTTCTGGCGCAGCGAGCCCGCAGCGGTGTTTCGGGGGTTGGCGTAGCGGGGCAGCCCCTCGGCGTCGCGTTGGCGGTTCAGCTCGTCAAAGGTGGACACCGGCAGGTAGACCTCGCCCCGCACCTCCAGCACCTGGGGCGCGTCGGCGCCCAGCTGTTTGGGGATCTCGCCGATGGTGGCGACGTTGGCGGTGACGTCCTCCCCCACCCGGCCGTTGCCACGCGTGGCCGCGCGCACGAAACGCCCGTGCTCGTAGCGCAGGGACATGGCCAGCCCGTCGATCTTCAGCTCGCAGCTGTAGCGCCGCGGCCCGTCGACGCCCGCTGCCTGCAGGCGCTTGCGGGCCCGGGCCGCCCAACCCTCGAGCTCCTCGAGCGACATGGCGTTGTCGATGCTCATCATCGGGACGGCGTGGGCAACCTCGGCGAAGGTTGGCGCCAGGGGGGCGGCTCCCACGCTGGCGGTGGGGCTGTCTGCGGTCGCCAGCCGGGGATGGGCGGCCTCCAGTTCGCCCAGCTCGCGCAGGGCAGCGTCGAAGTCGGCGTCGGCGACGGTGGGTGATCCGGCGTAGTACTCGGCGTTCCACCGTTGCAGCTGGGTCCGGAGCTCGGCGGCCCGTGCCTCCGGGGATGCCTGATCGTCTGTCACGAGGAGGTGTCCGTCTCGCCGGCTGGATCGGACCCGGGATCCGTCGTGGTGGTGGCCGTCGTCGCCGTTGCGGAGGTCGACGGGACGGGCTCGGTGCCGCTGCGCCGCGCCACCCTGAGGGGAATGCACTCCACCGTGGGCGTGTCGGGCAGGACGTAGGCGATCATGTCCAGGGGGGCGCTGTCGCCGCCGCCGACCAGCGTGGCCTCGTCGATGCCCTCGACCACCGTCACGTCTTCGTCGCCCGATAGGAACGCCACGACCACCTCGTAGGAGCCACCTCGCACCCCCTCGCTCAGCGTGAGCGTGCCACCGACCTCGACCCGCCCGGAATCCTGCTCCACGTCGCAGCGCGCCAGCTCCAGCGTGTAGTTGTCCTCGGGAGCGACGCTCAGCGCGCCCTGCAGGCGGCGTTCCTCCTCGTAGCCCGCCTTGGCCCCAATGTGCCCCGACAGGTTTCGGCCAAACCCGAACGACCAGAGCGCAGCCCCGCCGACGAAGCCCACCACCACCACGGCCAGCACGATCAGGCGCCGGCGCCGCTGGGACGGTGCCAGCTCGCTCTGCTCCCAAGGCGCCGTGTCCTCATCGGATTCGGGGGGGTCGGAGGGCACGGCGAGGTCGATCCTGGGTTCGGGGCACGGGGGCAACTATCGGCTGCTTCGACGCTAGCGGGCGCGGTGGGACATTCTGGGGCGATGGATGCACCCATCCCGCTGTGGATTCTTCGCGCCGCCTGGCTGACCCTGCCCTTCACGGCCTGGGCCGGGGTGGCGGCCGCCGTCGAGGGCGCCTCCCCGGCGGTCAGGGTGACCGCGGCCGGCGTGGGCTGGCTGGTGTGGGCCGCCGCGCTCGTCGCATCGGCATTGGTACGACCCCGTGCGCTGGTGGCGCTGCGGCTCCTCGTGCCGTTGGCCCCGGCCGCCACCGCGGTGGCCTTGCTGATGGCCGAGGGCGACGGCGCCCTCAACGCGGGTGGGGGCGACACCGTTCGGGCCCTGGTGGGCTTTGTGGCGGGTGTCGGGGCGACGGGCCTGGCCATGCTGCCGGTCGTTGGGTCGTACTTTCTCAACGGGGCGTCCTATGGCGACGAGCAACGCTTCGGGTTGCGCAGCCCCGGGCCACTGCTCATCGTGCTGGGTCCGCTCTGGATACTTGGGGCGGGGCTGCCGGTGGCGGCGGTGGCGTTGTTGGCCGCCCAACGCTGGGTGCTCGGCGGCGCTGCACTGGTGGCGGGCACCGCCGGCGCGTGGTGGTTGTGGGTGGTCACCTCTCGTCTGGCAGGGCGCTACGCCGTGTTCGTGCCCGCAGGCCTGACCCTCGTCGATCCGCTGACCTTGGCCGACCCGGTGCTGTTCGCCCGTTCCCGCACCGTGTCGCTGGGCCCGGCGCCGCTGGAGGGCGAACGGGCCGACCTTACCGGGGGGGCGCTGGGACTGGTCGTGGAGCTGCGCACCGACGCCCCTACTGAGATCGTCACCATGGAACGCGGGCCCGACCCCCGTGCCACGGGCGCCGACCGGCCGCGGTCGGCGCGGATGGCGGCACCCCAGGACGCCCCTGCGGTGCTGTTCACCCCGGCGCAGCCCGCCGAGTTGCTCACGGTGGCCCGCCGCCGCGGCTTCGAGGTGCGTTAGGCCGCGTGGTCGGCCGGGCCGGAGCGTTCGGCGGTCCTCCGAGCCAGGAAGCGAAGCCGGGCCGCGCGCGCATCCCAGTCGTAGACCACCGCCGAATGCGCCAGCCGGTCGTGGAGGGCGCGGCGCCGAACGTCCACCAGTGCCCAGAGAAACCCCAGGCCCAGCGTGAGGAACCCCAACGGCAGGGTGATCGCGCGCAGGATCGCCGCCTTGGGCCCGAGGTCGTCCCCGTCCTCGCTCACCACCCGGATGCCGACGATGGCCATGCCCAGCGTCTTTCCGCTGACGGCCCACGGGTAGGCGTAGTAGGCCAGCCACCACAGCGCATAGGCGACGGTCAGCACGGCGGCGGGAAGGCTCAGCGACACCTCGCCGCCCGTCACCAGGTCGACGGCAAAGCCCAGCAACGCCAGGCTGAGCGTGAAGATGCCGGTCACGATGCCCTGGTCGAGCGCGTAGGCCACCAGCCGCGTGACCGGCCCCGCGTAGTGACCCTGGCGGCTCACGGCCAGCTGCGAATCCGCGGGCGCGTTCACGGGGCCGTGGCCTGTTCGGTCACCGGGTCTGTCGGTGCCAACAACGGTGGCCCGACCGGCAGGCCGGCGGGGTCGCGCCGCAGGAACCGATTCACCCAACGCTCGACGAATCCGTCCAGCCCCACCCCCTGGGCCCGGCCCGCATCCAGCGCCTCAGAGGCGACGCCGCTGGTGGACTTGGCGATGATGCCGCCCAGCTCGGTGTTCTGCACGAGCGAGTCCACGTCCACCCGCTCGACGATGCCGTTGATGTCCACCCGGCCCATCAGGGCATCGATGTCCACCCGTTCCATGACGGCGTCAATGTCCACCCGGCCCATCAAGGCATCGATGTCCACCCGAGCGACCACCGCATCGACGTCCACCCTGGCAACCACCGCATCGACATCGACCCGGGCGACGATGTCGTCCACGTCCACCCGGCGTATCAACGCGTCGACGTCCACCTTCTCCATCACCGAGTTGACGTCGAGCCGCTCGATGAGGGCAGACAGGTCGATGCGGGCCAGCAGCTCGTTGATGTCGATGCCGGCCAGGATCTCGTTGAGGTCGATCACACCGGTGACCCGCGACGTCACCCGACCCAGCAGCCCACCCCCCGAACCCGTCTCATTGGCCATGCCCTACTCTGCCACGCGGGCGCCAGGCGTCAGGGGCCGGCAGGTTCGGCGATGCCCCCTCCCAGCACCACCTGCGACCGGCCCAACCTCGGCACCGAGTAGCACACCACCGATTGGCCGGCGGCCACGTGACGATGGGGCCGGTCGAACGCCACCACGCCGTTGCCCAGCCACCTGCCCGACCGAGGCACCCCGTGGGCGGAGGTCTGCACCTCCACCTCGGTACCGGACGGCGGCGGCGCACCGTCGACCCAGGCCACCGCACTCAGCGGCAACGAGTCGATGGCCAGGTCGGCCTCATCGCCGACGCAGACCGTGCGCTCGGCCAGATCGATGGCGGTGGCGTAGCGCCGGGGCCCACCGCCGGGCAGGCCCAGCCCCTTGCGCTGCCCGGGCGTGATGAGCTCGAGGGCGTCCACCCGGCCCAGCTCGACGCCGTCGGCGTCCACCACCCGGCCCGGCGTGAGCTCGATGCGACGCTCCAGGAACGCCTTGCGCCCGTCGGCACGGGTGATGAAGCACACGTCCTGTGAGTCCGGCTTGTTGGCGGTGCGCAACCCGAGCGCCTCGGCGCGGCGACGCACCTGCGCCTTGGTGAGGTGCCCGATGGGAAACCGGGTTCGGGCGAGATCGGCCGCCGACAGCATGTGGAGCACGTAAGACTGATCCTTGGCGCCGTCGGCCCCGCGGCCCAGGCGCGGCCCCTCCGGCAGGTGCACGATCTGGGCATGGTGTCCGGTTGCGACGGCGTCGAAACCCAACGCCTGCGCCCGTCGGGCCAGCTTGTCGAACTTGATGTGGCGGTTGCACTCCACGCAGGGGTTGGGGGTGCGGCCCTGCCCATGGGCCGCCACGTACGGGCCCACGACGGCGGCCTCGAAGTCGTCGCCGAGGGCGAACACCAGGTGCTCGATGCCCAAGCGATCGGCCACCCGACGGGCATCGTCCACGTCGCTCACCGAGCAGCAGCCCGAGTCGGATTCGCCACCCCACAGCTTGAGGGTGACCCCCACCACCTCCGCGCCGGCGTCCGCCAGCTCTGCGGCGGCCACCGAGCTGTCGACGCCGCCCGACATCGCCATCAGGATCCGCTCGGGTCGCCCCCGGTCGGTCACGAAAACAGCGCCAGACGCTCGACGGCGGCAGGGATGGTCGCCAACGCTACGTCCACGTCGTCCTGGGTGGTGGTGACGCCCAGTGTCAGCCGCAGGGCACCAGCCGCCGCCCGCCGGTCGAGCCCCAGCGCGTTCACCACGTAGGAGGGCTCCTGGGCGCCGCTCGCGCAGGAGGAGGCGGCGGTGGCCATGATGCCCTCCCGTTCCAAGAGGTACAGCAGCGCTTCGGTCTCCACACCGGGCAGGCACACGTGGCAGTTCCCCGCCACCTTCGTGGACCGGTCGGGGCGCCCGTCGGGCCCGGCGCTCACCCCGGTTTCGATCAGGTTGGGAATGGCGGCGGCCAGGCCGTCGGCCAACCGGTCACGCAGCGCGGCGATGCGGGGCACCTCGGCGTCACGCCGCTGGGCGGTCGCGCGGGCTGCGGCCGCCATCCCCAGCACCCCGGCAACGTTCAGCGTGCCCGCTCGTCGGTCGCGTTCCTGGCCGCCGCCAACGGCCCGGGCGGCCAGTTCGACGCCGCCCCGCACCACCAGCAGTCCGATCCCCTTGGGACCTCCGAACTTGTGCGCCCCGATCGACACCAGGTCGGCCGCAGCGGCGGAAGGGCCAACCTCGAGCCACTGATGGGCCTGCACTGCGTCGGTGTGCAACACGGCCGCCTTGGCACGGCGCCTCACCACCTGGGCAACGGCGTCGAGGTCGGCGATGGTTCCGATCTCGTTGTTCACCAACATCACCGACACCAGGCCCACCTCGGGGGTGCAGGCGGCGGCCAACGCCTCCAGATCGACCCTGCCCACCTCGTCGACGGCCACCTCCGACCCGCCCAATCGCCGGGCGGGCTCGCGAACCGCCGGGTGTTCGATGGCCGAGCTCAGCACGGCGGCACCCTCCCGGGGACCGCCGGGGCCGATGGTTCCCAACACGGCGAGGTTGTCGGCCTCGGTGCCGCCGGAGGTGAACACCACCTCGGCGGGTTGCGCGCCGAACAACTCGGCGAGTTCGTCGCGGGCGTCGTCCGCGGCCCGACGGGCCCGGCGGGCCAGCAGGTGTCCGCCCGATGGGTTGGCCCACAGCCCGGCCTCGTAGGCCTCGGCCATGGCATCGGCGGCCTCGGGCAGCAACGGCGTGGTGGCCGCATGGTCGAGGTAGTGCAGCGGCTCAGCCACGCCAACCGCCCATCGGGGTGCCTGCGGGCACGGCGGCCGGCGCGGCCCCCGCCCAGACGGGCGGCGCGGTGGGGGCGGTCCACGGGTTCACCAGCGCCTCGTAGTGACCGAGGCCCACCGCCGCCAGCCCGCCCTCGCGCCGCTGGTAGGCAGTGCAGACGGCGGCCAGGAACTCCTCGGCGGTCATCCACGTGGGGACGGGCACGCCAATGCGGGCCACCACCCGGTGCCCCAACTCGTTCGTCAGCGCCAACCGGGTGGGGCCGTCCAGCGTTCCCAACCGAAGCAGCGCCTCCCGCACCACGCCGTAGCCCGCATCCCCCAGCTGCGCGACGTCCAACACGTCGACGTACTCCGCGTGGCCCGGCGGGGTGGGGAAGACCACGGGAGTCAGCCGCCGGTCCGAGCCCTGCTCTCGAACGACGAACGTCCCGGCCATCAAGTCGCCCAGCCGTTGACCCCTCGGGCTGAGAAACGAGGTCACCATGGCCAGGGAGCCGACGCTGAGGTAGATGTCGACCAGCCCCGCCACGGCCCGCATCAGGGCCTGTTGGGGGCCCACCGGACCGCCCTCACCCGAGATGACCCGCAGGCCCAGCGCCGCCTTGCCCGGCGTGCGTCCCCGCCAGAGGTACTCGAACGCAGCCGGATAGACCAGCAACACCACCAGGATGGAGCCGAACCCAAGATAGGCGGCCACCGTCTCGGACACCGTCGAGGTGAACACGGCGGCCATGCCCAGGATGGCCAGTATCAGGGCCTGGGCCAGCAGGTCGATCAGCCGGGCGAGCACCCGGCTGGGAATCCCCGCCACCGGCTGCGACAGCAGCACGGCCTCGGGGGTCACCACGGTGTCCACCTCGGCGGCCAGCCCCTGGCGGCTGACGTCGGCGAAGCGTGCGGGCCCACTCATGGCAGCCACGCTACCGGCCTCACCCGCATTCTCTGCCTCGCAACTGGCGGCCCTCGACCGGGGCGTTCCGGTCGGCGCACCCGCACCCTAGGGTTGAGGGGTGGACGTCGACCGCTACATCGCCGCACACCGCGACACCTGGACGCGGCTCGACGCCCTCGTCGCTCGGGCCCAGGGGTCGCCGGGTCGGTTGAGCCTGGAGGAGACCGAGGAGCTGCTGCGCCTCTACCAGCTGAGCTCCGCCCACCTCAGCCACGTGCGCACGCACCACCGCGATCGGGCGCTCATCGGCGGGTTGTCCTCTCGCGTGGCCGCCGCCCGACAGGTGATCTACGGGCGGCGGGGTCGCGCCCAGCGTGCCATCGCCGAGTTCTTCACCGAGTCGTTTCCGCTGGCCGTGGTTCGCTCCTGGAAGGCACTCGTGGTGTCGAGCCTGTTGTTCTTCGGCCCGGCCCTGGCATCGGGCATCTGGTTCGTCAACTCGCCGGAGGAGCTGAACGCCATGATGTCTCCAGAGGAGCAGCAGGTGCTGGCGACCCAGGATTTCGAGTCGTACTACAGCGAGAACCCCTCAGGCGTGTTCGCCGCCCTCGTCCAGACCAACAACATCCGAGTGGGGTTCCTCGCCCTCGCCGGCGGGGCGACGGCCGGGATCGTGACCGCCAACGTGCTCGTCGCCAACGGCATCAACGTCGGCGTCGTCGGCGCAGCCATGCACACCAACGGAGCGGCCGGCACCTTCTGGGGGCTCATCCTGCCCCACGGTCTGCTGGAGATCGCCGCCATCGTGGTCGCCGGCGCGGTGGGGCTGAAGGTGGGCTGGGCCATCTGGGCCCCCGGCGAGCGGCGCACTCGCGGAGACGCGGCGGTGGAGGAGGCTCGCCACGGGGTCACCGTGACCCTTGGCCTGGTGTTGTGGTTCATCGTGGCCGGGTTCATCGAGGCGCTGGTGACGCCGTCGGGGCTGCCGACCGCGCTGAAGATCGCCATTGGGGCGCTTGCGCTGGGCGCGGCCATCACCCACGTGGTGGTGTTCGGGCCCCCAGCCCTGGCTCGTGCCCGGGCGGCGGGCGAGGCCGACCCGTGGGCCCTCGAGCGGGCGGATCTGGATCGCGCCGATGCGGCCACCGGCACGGCCGTGGTGGCTGGGGGCGTGCCGGGCGCCTACAGCGCTCCGCGCGACTTCAGCCCCAGGTAGGCATCGGCCAGCCGCCCCGACAGGCGCCCCACCGGGGCGTCCACCACCTGGGCACCCAGCGAGCGCAGGCGCCGGGCGGCACGCTCGCGTTCGGCCAGCGCAGCCAGCGCCGCCGTCTTGCGGTAGGCCTGCTCCAGTTCGGCCGGGCGGTCCTGGGACCAGGCCACCACCTGAGGGTCCTGAACCCCGCCCACCAGCACCAGGTGGGTGCGGGTGATCAGCGGCATGGCAGGAACCAGCGCCTCCAGCACCGCCTGCTCGACGAGGTCGGTCAACACCACCAGCAAGGCGCGGCGCCGAAACCGCGACACGGTCGTGGCGAAGGCCCCGCTGTAGTCGGACTCCGCCAGCGCCGGATCGAGCGAGTACATGGCCTCGGTCAGGCGCATCACCTGATCCGTGCGGCGGCTGGCCGCCACCACCGAACGCACCTCGGTATCGAAGGTGACCAGACCGCAGCGATCCCCGACCCCGGTGGACACGGCCGCCAGCATCATGGCCGCATCCATGGCGTGCTCCACCCGAGGCACCCCGGCCACCTTGCCCGCCATGACCCGGCCGTTGTCCAACAACACCACCACGTTCTGGTTGCGCTCGGTGCGGTAGGTGCGCACGATGGGCTTGCCCCGCCGTGCGGTGGCCCGCCAGTCGATGCGGCGGAAGTCGTCGTTGATGCCGTACTCCCGCAGGCTCTCGAACTCGGTGCCAGTGCCCAGCGCCCGGGCCGAGCGCAACCCCAGCTGCATGGTGCGGGCGCGGTTCACCTTCAGCTCCGCCTCGGCGCGGGAACGGAACGGCGGGAACACCCGGAGCTCGGCGGGGAGCTGCACTCGCTCCTGGCGGGCGATGAACCCCAACGGACCCCGAACCCGCAACCCCACCGCACCCAGGTGCAGGTGGCCTCGGCGAACGGGTTCGATGCGGGTTCGCACCTCAACGGTGCCACGCGCGGGCACCTTCAGCGTTGCCCGGCGGGCCGTGGGACGGAGCGAGGGTGGCAGCTCATCGGAGAGCGTCAGCCGCACCGGGGTACGCGACGGATTGGTCAGCCGCCACACCAGCGGCACCGAGATGCCCTGGGTGGCCGTCGCCGCCAGCTCGCGGCGCACCTCCATGGTGCGGGGTCGCGGGGTGAGGAGGAACTCGACCGAAGCCACCACCACCAAGGCGGCGTTTCCGGCCAGCAGCAACGAGACCACCCCCGACGTCGACGCAGGCGCAACGACCAGCACGGCGCCCGCCAGGGCGGCGGCCACCAGCGCCAGGCGCCAGGTGGGGACGGGGATCATCTCGACGGACCTCTGCTACCGGGGCGCCGGGACGGCGGTGAGCACGGCGTCGAGGATGCCATCCGCGGTGGAACCCTCCAGCTCGAGTTCAGGCCGAACCATGATGCGGTGGCGCAGCACGGGACGAGCCACCGCCTTCACCTCGTCGGCGGTGACGTAGCCCCGCCCCGACAGCCACGCCCACGCCTTGGCCGAGGCCAACAGCGCCGCGGCGCCGCGTGGCGACACCCCCAGCTGCACCGACGGCTGGCTGCGGGTGGCCCGCGCCAGGGCCACGATGTAGCTCATCACCGGCGCCTCCACCGTCACCTGGGCCACCTCTCGCCGGGCGGCCGCCAGGTCGGCTGCGGTGGCCACGGGGCGCACCCCGGCGGCCCGCACATCGTGGGGGTCCAGCCCGCTGTGGTGACGCACCAGCACGTCCACCTCCTGCTCTTCGCTGGGGTAGCCGACCAGCAGCTTCATCAGAAAACGGTCCAGTTGGGCCTCGGGCAGCGGGTAGGTGCCCTCGTACTCCACCGGGTTCTGGGTGGCGATCACGATGTGGGGTTCAGCCAGCGGGTAGGTCTCGCCCTCAACCGAGACCTGGCGTTCCTCCATGGCCTCCAGCAGGGCCGACTGGGTCTTGGGCGGGGTGCGGTTCACCTCGTCGGCCAGGAACAGGTTGGTGAAGATGGGGCCGCTCCGGAACTCGAAGCCCGATCCGTCGGGGCTGAGCACCATCTGACCCGTGACGTCGGCAGGCATCAGGTCGGGTGTGAACTGCACCCGACCAAACTCGAGGTCGAGGGCCGCCGCCAAGGTCTTCACCATGAGGGTCTTGGCCACGCCGGGCACCCCCTCCAGCAACACGTGACCGCGCACCAGGAGGGCGGTGACCAGCCCCGCAAGCGAGCCCTCCTGGCCCACCACCACCTTGCCAACCTCGGCGCGCAACGCCGAGATGGCCTCGTGCGGGCTGCGCTCGCCGGGTTGCGGTGGCTGCATCGGCTCAGCTGACGGTGTGTCCATGGATCAGTTCTCCTCTGAGGTCTTCGAGGTCTTGGGCGAGTGTCACGAGGGCGTTCTCGTTGCGAACGGGGTTGGAGACCAGCAGGCCGCTGACCTCGTCGGGGTTGCGGTTCAGGCGGTCGGCGACGGCGGTGGCCACCGCGGCGTCGGGGGCGTGGGCATCCATCCCGAGCGAACGCCGCGCCACCGCCAGCACCTGGGAGCGCAGCAGCTGGGCGGTGCCCGCCGGGTCTCTACGGCGACGCAACAGGTTTCCTACGGCCTCGGTGTGTTCGGACCCGGCGACCGAGACCGGCAGCGGCTCGTGCACCGGGCGGCCCACCCGCCGGCCGATGGCCACGCCGAGGATCAGCGCAGCGAGGCCCAGCTGGATCCAGATGCCGCGCCCCGTGGCGCCGACCAGCGAGATGAGGTCGGGGGGGCCATCGCCGTCGGCGCCGGGAGGCCAGAACGGCCGCACCACCGCCACACGTCTGCCGGGACCGAACCGGGCCACGGACGCCAAGACGGCGCCGTTGTCGTACAGGTTGTCGGGGGTGGGCTCCTCGGTCGCCTCGCGACGCTCGGACAGGGTGGAGTTCTGGTACAGCCACGGCCCGGCCAGCGTGACCACCTGTCCGGCACCGGTCGGGGTGACGACCACCTGGGCGCCACGCTCGCTGCCGAAGCAGAAGCGGTCTCCCGGCCCGGGTCGGACACCGTCGACGAACGTTCCCACCGGGGTGGTGGGATCGTCCAACCCCCGCAATTCGGGCACGGTGCACCCGCTCGAGGGCACCGCGCTGGGGTCCAGCCCCTCGGAGAACACCGATTCGGCGCCGATGCGGTCGGACGGCTCGCCCAACACGACACTGGCACCGGCGTCGGCGGCCTCCGCCCAACGCCGGGACGTGGGGCCGTCGGCCGAGCCGGCGGTCGGGATGAAGACGGCGTCGTAGGAGACGAGCGGGTCGTCGGACTCGATCACGTCCACCTCGGTGTCCAGCTGGCGGGCCAACGCCACCGCAATCGACAACCCCTCGCCGCCGGTGGTGTCGGGATCCAACGGGGCCCCGCTGGAACCTTGTCCGGCCAGCACCACCAACACCACCACCGCCAGCAACACCCCCATCACCGCCAGACCGCTGCGCCGCTTCACAGCTCGATCACCTGCACCGGCGCGCCCTCGTCGCGCCGGGTGGTGGCGCGGCCCGCTGCGTCGGCCGCAGCGGCCACGACCCGACCCTGCTCGGCGGCCCGCTGCACCGCAGCGGCGTCCACGGGGCGGCCACCGAACCAGGCATCCTCGAACGCATCGGTCAACGAGCCGAAGGTCTCGTTGAGGCCATCACCCGAACCGGCCTCGGCCGCCAGGCCCTCGGCGACATCGCCCCGCAACTCCCCGGTGGTGCGCGAGCGCGCCTTGGGCACCCAGTTCAGCACCACCAATTCGGCGATGCACTGCCGGTAGGTGGCCAACAACGCCGCCCGATACTGCCCCGCAGACAGCAGGCGTTCGGCCTCCGAGGCCAGCGCCTGGGGATCGTCCAGCTCCTCGGTGACCACGGTCGGCTCGTCATCGGCATCTCCCCCGGACGGGATCCTCACCCAACGGCGAACCGCCAGCACGATGAGCACCAACAGCAGCACCACCAGCACCCCGACGATCAGGTAGCCGACCGCGCTGATGCCGCCGGAGACATTGCCGGCGCCACTCGGGGTCTGCTGGGGCAGTTTGTCGGCGAACCACTCGACGACCCTGCGCAGCGGGTCCATGGCGCGGTCCAGCAACGACCGCCCGGGCAACACCTCCGACAGCGCCTCCTTCACCTCCTGGGCCGACGGAGCGGGCGGCCCATCGCCCCGGCGGGGCACCAGCAGGCTCACGACGGCACCGGCGCCCGACCCACTGCGCCAACCTGCCCTGCGCCCCGAGGAGGCGGGAACTCGGTCGCCATACGGGACAGCAGGTCCCATCCCTCACGGCGGCACCGAAGGTCGACGTAGGCCACCAACGCCACCGACGCGGCGACCGCACCCGCCGCGGCGCTCGACACGAACCCGACGGCCCCATCCACCACCCACAGCCAGTCCGGGGTGCTCACCCCATAGAGCAACTGGGCCACCAGCACCACCACGCCACGCGGTACCAGCGCCAGCATCAGGGTGAGCAAGGTGGAGGCCGCCACCACTCCCAGGGTCGGGAAGAAGCGGCTTCCCGCCAGCGAGGCCGAGCGGCCAAACCCGCGCCAGCCGGAGTCCTCCATGCCGATCACCGGCCCGACCACCAGCATGAACGTGGCGGCGAGGATCAGTCCGGTGCCACAGGTGAACACCATGAGGGCGTACACCAGCAGATGCAGCACCCAGGCCCCGACCGTGCCCGGCAGCCGGCGCACCGTGCCGCCCAACAACGACCACATCGTCACGTCCTCGCGGCCCAGCCGTGCCCGCAGCAGGAGACCCGCATACACCCCCAACGCGCAGGTGCCCAGGGACAACCACAGGCTGAAGGTGAGCGACCCCAACACCTGCCACCCCGACGTGGCGCCGGTGCCCGTCGGATCATTGGCGGGGTCCGCGCTGAGGACGGTCCACGCCGTCGTGCGTCCGGACACCAGTTGCGCGGCCAACGCCGGCGGCAGCACCAACGCTGCGGCGCCACCCAGCATCAGCGGCAGCTCGCGGCGCAGAAAACCGAACGCGCCGTCCAGCTTCTCGACGAACCCCAGCGGTGCCACGGCAAAGCCGATGGCAGGGGGATCGGGAGCCGGCAGGGCCGGGGAATCGTTCACGCAGTTCAAGTATGGCCGCTGGCCGACGGTTTCCCGAGGGTCCACGCGGGTTACTTTGCCCGCCATGAGCACCATCGAACTGTCGGTACGACTGGACGTGGACGTGGAAACGGCTTGGGCCGCGCTGGCCGACGTGGGCAGCCACCATGAATGGATGGAGGATGCCGTCGCCATCCGCTTCGACGGCGACCAGCGAGAGGGTCCGGGCACCGTGTTCTTCGCCGACACCCGGATCGGCCCGCTGCGCACCACCGATCGCATGGTGGTCACCAAATGGGTGGAGAACCAGGCCATGTCGGTGCGTCACGAAGGGGCGGTCACCGGGGAGGGAACGTTCTCCCTCGAACCCCACGCCGACGGCGGCACCACGATGCGGTGGCGGGAACGCCTGGAGTTTCCCTGGTACTTCGGCGGACCCGTCGGGGCTGTTCTTGCCCGCCCAATCCTGCGTTTCGTGTGGCGACGCAACCTCGCCAACTTCCGCCTCGGGGTGGAGCGCGGCTCGATCGGCCCGGCAGGGTGAGCCTGCCGCATCGGTGCTAGATGGCGCCCACCTTCATGGACGCCGAGGCAATGGTGAGGCCGAAGAGAAACACGGCACCGGCACCCACGATGGCCACCCGGGCCAGCCGGGGCATGTCGGCCTGAGGGGCCACGAACAGCACGGCGCCGGCCGCCAGGCCCGCTGCGAAACCACCCAGGTGGCCGCCGACGGAGATGTACCCCCGGAAGACGAACGTCACCACCAGGTTCAACAACACCAAGCCGCCCAGGCCAGAGCTCCACAGGTTCACCCGCTGGGCAATCTGCAGCACCACCAGGGCCCCCATCAGGGCAAACCCAGCCCCCGACGCGCCCACCGTGAGGCCCCTGGGATCCGACAGCCACACCACTCCAAGTGCACCGCCCATCAATCCGGCCGAATACAGCGCCACGAACCCCGCCGAACCCAGGCGCGACTCCAGCACCTGGCCGAACACCCAGATGAAGAACATGTTCATCCCCAGGTGAAAGATCCCGTCGTGCAGGAACGAACCGGTGATGACCCGCCACCACTCACCGGCGGAGACCATCAGCGTGTTGTCCGCGAAGCGCAGCACCGCGCTGGGGCCGTCGGTGGAGTTGGTGTAGATCAGGGCGGCGACAAACGCCGCCAGGTTCAATCCGATGATGACCTTGGTGGCCACCAGGCTGTCGGACCGTCTGATGCGAACGGTCCGTTCAGCACCCGAGCGCAGGCAGTCCGGGCAGTGGAAACCGACCGAGGCCGAGGTCATGCACGAGGGGCAGATGGGCCGATCGCAGCGCTGGCAGGCGACGGCCGCGGCCCGGTCGGGATGGCGTGAGCAGGTGGCGGTGGCTTCCATGGGGGAACCAGCTTGACGCACCTGGTCCGCCGGTGCCCATCACGCTGTCGAGGCGCTCAGCGGCTGGCGCCGCCCGACCGCATCCACGGCGTCTCGTGCGTGTCGGGCATGACGTGGGTGAGCTGATGCTCCAGCTCGAAGATGCGCAGCAGAGCGTCCCTCGCTTCTCGGCTGGCGGGCAGCAACGGATGCACGTCGTCCACCGAGGTGTAGCCACTCACCAGGTGGCCGACCACCCGGTCCTCCCACGCCTCCGACAACACCTCCAGTTCGCGATCGCGCTCCGGGTCGCCCTCCAGGAAGTGCTCGGTCATGGTTCGGGCGGCGCGGCCCATCGACACCACCAGCCGGGCCAGGTCGCGCAACGGCGAGATCGTCGCGTTGAGCTCATCGAATGGGCGTCCGTCCCCCTCGAAGTTGTGGGGCACCCACCCCGACGTGGTGTGGGCCAGGTTTCCGAGGTGCAGGTTGCCGTGCGTGCGGATGCCACGCCCCAGGTCCTCGGCGCCGACCAACCTGCCCAGCACCCCCTCCAGGCGATCGAAACGAATGCGGCCCGAACCGAGGCGATACAACGGTGCCAACAGCAGCTCGGACCAGGCGGCACCGTCACCGGCCTCATGACCCATGGCCACCCCCAGGGCCACGTGCAACTCGGCGGTGCCCCGGCCGATCTCCTCCACCTCGGCGGCCACATCGTTGCGGGCCTGCCGAGGCGGCACGCGACGCTCGAAGAGCTCCTGAAGGCTGGAGGTCACCAGATCCAGGCCATCCATGCGGGTTCGCAGCGCGGGCCGAAGGGTCAGGGACACCTGGCCGCCGCGGGTGTAGCGCTCGGCAACGGGGGCCACGCGGCCCAACTCGGCCCGGGCCAACGCCGCCGGCAGCTCCACATCCGGGTTCGGCAGGTCGCTCAGTTGGCGATGAGCCTTCACCTCCCATCGGCCATCGATGAACGCCACAGGGGACACCCCACCCCACGTACCCAGCCTGACGGCATCGGCGCCAACGGTGCCGTCCACCACCTCGGGCATGAGCGCGCGTACCACGCTGATGACCCCCGCCCGCCAGGCCATGGCCTCGAACACCACCAGCGTGAGGCCGTCCCGCTCGATCTCGCCGATCACCGCATCGGGGTCCAGGCCCTCGGGAATCTCGGTTCGCACGGCCAGTATCAGCCGGTAGCGATCGACCACGTCGCCGCCAAAGAGCACACGGATGTCCACCCAGGCGATGGCCGGATCCCGGACGATGGTGTCGGTCTCGATCACCTCGGCACCGAGCAGCGTGGAGGACGAGCGCGCCAGCCAGCCCTGGCGTCGCAACCAACCGGGCAAGAGCCCGGCCAGCGACGCGGCGAATGCGCTGTCGCCGGGTTGCATCAACGCCCGCTGAACGCGGCCTTGCCCGGGCCGTGCCGCTGGAACGAGCCCACTCCCAGTGCGGCATCCTCGGTGCCGAACACCTCAACGAAGGCATCCGCCTCCACCGTGAGGCCCTCATCCAGCGTGCCCTCGAGACCCTCGTTCATCGCCGCCTTGGCCAGGGCCAGGGCCCGGCGGGGCCCGGCGGCCAGCGACGCAGCCAACTCCAGGGTACGGGGCCGCAGCTCGTCGGGCTGGACCACCTCGTTCACCAGGCCCATGGCCAGGGCCTCGGTGGCATCCACCTGGCGCCCGGTGAACACCAGGTCCTTGGCCAGCGAGGGGCCGATCAGGCGGGCCAGGCGTTGGGTGCCGCCGCCGCCCGGAATGATGCCCAACAGGATCTCGGGCTGACCAAACACCGCCTTGGTGGAGGCGATGCGCAGGTCGGCGGCCAGCGCCAGCTCGCACCCACCGCCCAGCGCGTACCCGGAGACCTCGGCAATCACCGGGCATGCCAGTGCCTCCAACGCCTGCGTGGCCCGGCGGAAGGCCTCGGCGATGGCCCGGACCGCACCCGGACCCACCAATTCGGCTGCGTCGCCCGGGGCATCTTCGTCAGCCGCGTCGCCGTCTCCCGCGTTGCCGCCGGCCACGAACTGGCTGATGTCGGCTCCGGCCGCAAACAACCGGGGCCCGCCGGTGAGCACCACGGCCCCCGGCGCGTCCCGAGCCCACTCGCCCGCTGCGTCGGTGATGGCATCCAGCACGGCATTGGACAGGGCATTCACCTTGCCGTTGTTCAACGTGGCGATGACCACTCCGTTGTCGTCCTGTGCGACCTTCAGCGGCGTTTCGGCGGGCTCGGTTGACAACGAGTGGCTCCAGTCATCGGCGGACAGCGGCGCAACGCTGCGACGCTATCGCCTGAGGAGGCCGACCCCGGGCATAGTCGGCGCGGCTCATCGGCTCCTCAGCGACGCCGGACTTCGGTGGGGCTCAGCCGTCGGTGCGGATGCGTTCGACGACGCGATCCAACAGCCGGTCGGCGGCCGACCAGGGGTCGATGGCCGCCTGCTCCACCTCGAGTCGCAACGATCGCCCCCAATCGGTGTCCAGCACCGCGTCGAGGGAGCGCTTCAACCGGACACCGGCTACCTCGGTCAGCCGCTCGGCGCGTTGGTTCACCCGTCGCCTCGCCAACTCGCCGCACTCCCGCTGGTGCGCCGAATGGGCCTCGATGGCATCGACCAGCAGTGCGGCGCCCTCACCGGTGGTGCCGACAGTGGCCACGACTGGCGGCCTCCATGCGGGATGGCCGGCCAGGTTGAGCATCGCCTCCAGGTCGGCCACCGTGTCTCGGGCGCCATCCCGGTCGGCCTTGTTCACGGCGAACACGTCGGCGATCTCCATCAACCCGGCCTTGTTGGCCTGGATGGCGTCTCCCCAGCCGGGGTTCACCACCACCACCGTGGTGTCGGCTGCTCCGGCGATTTCGGTCTCCACCTGGCCCACTCCCACGGTTTCCACCACCACCCAGTCGCGGCCGACGGCACCCAACACCGAGATGGCGTCCCGGGTGGCGCCCGCCAACCCGCCCAGGTGTCCCCTGGTGGCCATCGAGCGGATGTAGATGTCCTCCGAGGCGGCCACGTCGCCCATGCGCACTCGATCGCCCAGAATGGCGCCGCCGCTGAAGGGGCTGGAGGGGTCGATGGCCAGCACCGCCACCGATCGCTCGCGGCGCAGCAACTCGGCGCACAACGAGGCGCTCAGCGTGCTCTTTCCCGCTCCGGGTGCGCCGGTGAGCCCCACGGTGAAGGCCCCATCGGGCTCGGCCGCCCAGGCGGCCCGCACGACCGCCGCCCCCTCGGGGCCGCCCCGCTCGACAACGGACAGCGCTCGCGCCAGCGCCCGACGGTTTCCCGAGCGGGCCTGCGACAGCAGCTCGGCGGGGTCGGAGGGGAGCGTCACGAGGAAGATCCCGGGTGCCGGCTCAGAGCGAGACCGCCGTGCAGCCTGGCTCTGTGGAGGATTCGGCACCGGCGCACACCTGCTCGACGGTTTCCACGCCGGGCACCCGGTCCATCAGGATGCGGCCCACCCCCGCTGCCGACCTCGTCGCCGACGAGCCGGGACACTCGGCACACGCCCCGGTCAGGTTGATCTGCACGAGCCCGACTGCCTCGTCGGCGCTGATCAGCGCGACGTTGCCCCCATCGGCCTGGATGGCCGGGCGGAGGATGGCCAGCACCGCTTCGACCTGATCCCTCACGGGGTTGCTCCCGCAGCAGCTCGCTGGCACACCGGACCCAACTCTGGAATCACCGGAACATCCTTCTCACACGGGCCTGTCGACTGGTGCCAACCTACCGCGACGACCGATGATGCCCCCCGAGGCGGTGCGGTGGACGCGCCATCGCCGCCTCCCTGGGCGAGCCGTGTATCACCTCAGCACCACCCGAACGCTGTCACGCCAGGCGGCCGAGTCATGGGCCGCGCCCCGAGACGACCTGATGGTGTTGGAGCGGGTTGGCGACGACGGGTCGCTGGTGACCGACGAGGGGCCGTGGCTGGCGTGGCACCGCCGGGTCACGATCACCGACCTCGACGCGGGCCGGCCCCCCAACCCGGAGCAGATCGCTCGCCCGGACGACACGGTGACCCTGACCGAGGAGGTGGACTACTCCCCCGCCATTCCCGTGTTCGGTCCCGCCTTCGCTCGGCTGATCTCCTCCACCCTGCGCAAGGGGCCCATGGCGCCGGGGAAGGTTCCGTGGTGGAGCCCACCGGCCCGCATGGACCCGGAGTCGGTGGCAGCGCTCTCCGCCGCCTGCCTCATCGGGATCTGCGCCGGCTTCCTCTCGACGGTGGTCACCCGGGTGCTCACCTTCGCCGCCGACGACTTCGGCATCACCGCCACCGGCCCGCAGTCGACCGCGCTGGCGGTGATCCGGGCCGGAGTCGTCATCACGCTGGTGATGATGGCCCTGGCCGACCGACGCGGCCGCCGTCGCATCGCACTGGCGTCGCTGTGGTTGGCGGCGGGCGCCTGCATGCTGACGGCCATCAGCCCGGGCCTGGGCGCCTTCACCGGCACGCAGGTGCTCACCCGCAACCTCTCGGGTGCGGCGGTGCTGCTTGCCAACGTGCTGGTCGCCGAGGAGGTGCCCAGCCGGGTTCGGGCCTATTCGGTGGGGCTGCAATCGATGAGCTACGCGCTGGGGGCAGGGCTGGTGCTGATGCTGCTGCCGTTGGCCGACCTCGGGTTGTGGGGATGGCGGCTGGTGTGTGGCGGTGCGGTGCTGCTGGTGCCCATCGTCATGGTTGTGGCCCGCCACCTCCCCGAGTCGAAGCGCTACGCCGCGAGCCACGACCATCCCGCCACCGCTCCGAACGAGCGCTTCTCGGTTCGGCGCCTGGCCGTACTGGTGGCGCTGGGGCTGGTGATCAACGTGTTTGCGGCGCCCGCCACCCAGCTTCAGGCCGACTACCTCAAGGCCGAGCGGGGCTACTCGGCGCTCTGGGTGACCCTGTTCATCATTGCCACCAACACGCCCGCCGGCCTCGGCGTGGTGCTCGGTGGCCGGTGGGGCGACTCGTGGGGACGCAAGCCCGTGGCGGCCATCGGCATGGTGGGCTACGCCGGGACCGCAGCCATGTTCATGCTGTCGGGGGCAGGCATGTGGTTCGCCTCGCTGGCCTCCGCTGTGGTTGGCGGCCTCTCGGTGGCCACCATCGGGGTGTATGGCCCCGAGATGTTTCCCACCGCCCGGCGCGGGCTGGCCAACGGGCTGCTGTCGGCGGCGGCCCTGGGCGGCGGCTTGGTGGGTCTCCTCGTGGCCGGGCGCCTGGCCGACGCCTGGGGATACGGCCCCACCTTTGCGTTGCTGGCCCTTGGGCCGCTTCTTGCCGCGGTCATGGTGCTGTCGCTGCTGCCGGAGACGGCCGGGGTGTCGCTGGAGGAGCTGAACCGGGCACCAGGGTGACCCGTTTCGCCCGGTCCCGCTCGCGACGTAGCTTGCGGCCATGAACGATGCATATGACCTGGCCTTTCACTGGGACCCCGTGTGCCCCTTCGCCTGGCTGACCAGCCGCTGGGTGGACAGCGTGGCCGAACAGCGCGAGCTCAACGTGGACTGGCGGTTCATCTCGCTGCGACTCCTCAACGCCGCCAAGGACTACGACACGGAGTTTCCCGCCGGATACGAGGACGGGCACGGCGGCGGGCTGAAGCTGTTGCGGGTGGCCGCCGCGGTGCGCGATGCCGAAGGCCCGTCGGTGATGCGGCCGCTGTACCGGGCCATGTCGGAGCCGCTCTTCGAGTGCGCCCCGCCCGACGACGGTGCCATGATCCCCAAGCCCGCGCAGCCCGACCGGGTGCGGGCACTGCTGGGTGATCTCGGGTTGTCGGCGGACTACGCCGATGCGCTCGACGACAAGAGGTGGGACGAAGCAGTGTCGGCCGACACCGAGGCCGCGCTGGCCTCCACCGGGCGGGATGTGGGCACACCCATCATCCGCCTGAACCCACCCGACGGCCCCGCCATCTTCGGCCCAGTCATCAGCAGGGTGCCCGAGGCCAGCGAGGCGGTGGAGCTGTGGGACGCGGTCGCGTTCCTTGCGGCATTCCCCGGCTTCGCCGAGCTCAAGCGCAGCCTGCGCGAGCTGCCGCAGCTGCCAGTCTTCGACCGATCCGCTACGTCCTAGGCCCGCCCACCTCAGCGCCCGGTTACCCAGTGTCGGGGTAGCTGGGCGGTCGGTTGGGGGGCCGGGCCCGGCGGGTTCTGATGGGTGTTGGCGGGACGGGTTGCTTGTCTGCCGGTTGTTCGTCGTCTTGGTGGTCGGGCTGTTGTTCGGGTGGTTGCCAGGCTTGGTGGCGTTGTGAGTCGATGGTGTGTCCGGTGGGGGTGGTCCAGGTGAAGCGTCCGTTGGGCAGCCCGGTGGGCCCGGTGTTGGCGGTCATGTGCCAGCCGGTGCGGTGGGTGACCCCGTGATGGTGCGCACACAGGGCGGCAAGGTTGGTGGGCTCGGTTGGGCCTCCCGCTGCTGCTGGGATGACGTGGTGGATTTGGATCCACGCCAGGGGTGCGTCGCATCCCGGGAACACGCATCCGCCGTCGCGGACCAGCACCATCCGTCGTTGGAGTGGGCTGGCCAGGCGTTGGTTGAGTGTCGCCCAGATCGGGAGGTCGTCGCCGTCCACCACGAACGACCGGATGTTCGCTGTGCAGCACAGTCGCCAGAGGTTGGCATCGACGGTGCCCGGAGTGTGGGCCAGCGGGGTGCCATCAGGCCGAAAGACCGGACCCATCCAAGGCTCGCTCGCGTGTCCGCCGGGCGGAACGGCAGGGGTGCTTGCGGCCGTTCCGGCTGGTTGTTCGTCCGGTTGTTCGTCCGGAGCGTCGGTGTCGGTGTCGGCGGGTTGGGTTTGTTCGGCGTGGACGATCAAGGTGATATCCGCTCCGGCCTGTCGGCCGTTGGTGGTGCAGGTGTGCTGGGCGCGGCGGATCAACTCCAACAGGGCTTTCGCACGCAGAGTCATCCATCCGGGCACCACCAGATCCGGACACGCCTTCGCGTCAGCCTGAGCCCGCCGGTAGAGACGCTCCGTTTCGGCCTCGATCGCCTGGGACAACTCTTCGCCCTCGCTGCCGTGCACACACCCCGAGATCACCGTGACCCCACCGGTCTCCGAAATCACCAAACTGTCGCGCTCCCCATCGTCGGGTTCGGGGCCGTCCTCATCCAACTCCGCACACAACGCCCGCAACTCCGCGGCCCACCGCTCAAACCTTCTCCCCGGCACACGAGACAACAGATACTCCTGGAGCTCCACCAGACCGGGCAGGATCCGATCGTTCGACGCGTTCTGTAACGCCCGGCAATACGCCCACCCAACCCGCCCTCACCCAACGCCTCAGCAAACAACCCAAAATGCTGCCTGAGCGCGTTCGCCGTCCGCACCCTCGATTTGGTGTGAGCGGCGGCTGGCCGGTGGCCGCAGCCAACCAGCCCGACGTCCGATGACCATGAACACGATCAGGAACATCGCGGGCCTCCAACTCGCCCAACAAATGCGCCTCAGCAGCATCCAACCGCCGCTGCACCGCCGCCAACCCCACCGCAGCGTCCAACAACTCCTCATCACCCAACCGACGCGGATCGACGGCCGCCAACACCCCCACCGACTCACCCAACCGGCCCAACCCACCCAACACCCCACCACCGCCGCCGCTATCGCCGTTGCCGTTGTCGTCGTGTTCACACTGACCGGTCATCATCACCTCCCGCCGGTGTCGACCATCCCTGCCGCCCGCTTCGCAAACCGCCCGCTTCGCAAGCCATCCGCCCCGCTTCCCCCGATGAGCGAACGTATGTTCGAGTGTACGTCTGGTCGGGTCGGCCTGCAAGCCGGAACCCGGACGCGCGCCTATGACATCCGTCACGCACTGTCGCGATCGCGGCCCGAGGTACGTGCCCTCTCGCGCCTACCGAATGAGCCCGATCTCCTTGGCCCGGCGGGTCAACTCGTCCCGATGCTGCGGGGCGGCCACTGCGATGAGCGCCAGCGCCCGCTCGCCCAAGGTGCGCCCCTGCAACTCGGCCACGCCGTGTTCGGTCACGACGTTGTCGACGGTGTTCTTCAGCGTGGTCACCACCGCCCCGGTGTCCAGGGTGGCCACGATTCGGCTGATGGCCCCGTCCCGGGTGGTGGAGCGCAGGGCCACGTATCCCTCACCCCCCGGCGAATACTGGGCGCCGCGCGCGAAGTCGGCCTGGCCGCCGGAGCCGGACCAGTAGTCGAAGCCGATGGTCTCCGAGGCGCACTGGCCGAACAGATCCACCTGCAGGGTGCCGTTGATGGACACGAAGTGCGGCTCGCGCCCGATGTTGCGGGGGTCGTTCACTTCGTCGACGGGAAGGAACTCGACGATGTCGTTGCGGTCGAGAAAGTCGTAGCACCGCTTGGAACCGAGGGCGAACGTTGTCACGATGCGGCCCCGGTTGGTGGCCTTGTGGACGCCGGTGATCACACCCGCCTCCACCAGATCCACCAGCGGGTCGGAGAACAGCTCGGTGTGCACGCCCAGGTCGCGATGCCCACGAAGCTGGGACGCCACCGCCGCCGGAATCGAACCGATGCCCAGCTGGATGGTCGCCCGGTGGGGAACCCGTTCGGCCAGGAATTCGGCGATGGTGCGGTCCTCCGCCGAGATGGGCGGAGGGGGCACCTCAACCAGGGGCCTCCGGTGCTCGCACCAGGCAAGCACTTCGCTGCGGTGCAGGCGGTTGGCGCCGAACGTGCGGGGCATCTCGGGATTCACCTCCAACACGAAGGGCACCCGGCCAATCAGCGCCGCGGTGTAGTCGGCGCTGACGCCGAGGGAGAAGAACCCGTGCTCGTCGGGCGGGCTGGCTGCGGCCAGCACCAGCGCCGGCTCGGCCGCCAGGAGGCACTGGGGCACCTCGCTGAAGTTGGCGGGCGCAAAGTGGCAGCCACCTTCCCGAAAGGCGGGCCGGGTGATGTGCGACAGGAACCACGACACGTGCTCCAGGTGCCCCCGAGCGGCGCCGTGCAGGTAGGGGCGATCCACCAGCGCGTGCATCTGGTGCACCCGCACCCGCTGCAGCCGTTCGGCACGCGCCTCCAGCCCGTCCAACAGGCCTACCGGTTCTCCGTTGGCGATGGGCACCACGACGTTGGCGTCGGGCCCGAGCTGCTCCACCAGCACCTCGCACAACTCGTCGAGATCGCATGGGGAGTCGGGCCAGGCGGCGCCGGCCATCGGGAGGGGGGCGTTCGAAGCCAGGGGTGGTGCCACCGCATGCAGCCTACGGCCAGGGCGTGGCACCTACGCTGGGGCCATGCGTCCCCGCGCCCGGCCCGACAAGGCCATGCCACGTTGGGCAGCCGGGCTCGGCTTGGCGGTGTCGTCCACGTTCCTCGTGGCCGGATGCACCGATTCGGCCAAGCCGCGACCTGAGGGTTCGGCTCCGCTGGTGACCACCCCCGCCGAGGAGGTGCAGGGCATCTCGCCCCGTGCGGTCGCTGAGGGCGTGCCGGACTGGCGGAGCTATGTGGCCACCGCCAAGGCCGAGCTGGGGGCGGTGCCGGTCTTCGACGCCGTCGGCGGCGCCCAGCAGGCCATCGTGGAGGACCGCAGCTCGGAGGGCTTCCCGGCGGTCTTTCTGGTGCGGGAACTCGACGTGGACGACGCCCCGGACGGCGAGGTGTGGCACGAGGTGTGGCTGCCCATCCGCCCCAACGGGAGCCACGGGTTCGTTCGCGACGACGACGTCACGCTGAGCTACCACGACTACCGCCTGAGCGTCGATCTGTCCGACCACGAGGTGCGGCTCTACACCGCCGGCGTGCTCACCGAGACCTACCTGGCGGGCGTGGGCACGGACCGCACCCCGACGCCGGGCGGCACCTTCTACACCAAGGAGCTGTTGAGGCCCACCAACCGCGGCGGCCCCTACGGCACCCACGCCTACGGCCTCTCGGGGTTCTCCAACACCCTCACCCAGTTTGCGGGCAGCGACGGGGTGGTGGGTTTGCACGGCACCGACGACCCGGATTCGGTTGGCAAGGACGTGTCGGCCGGCTGCATTCGCCTGCAGAATGCCGACATCGACGAGTTGGTCGACCGCCTCCCCCTGGGCGTGCCGGTGGACATCGTGGCGTGAAGCACACCGGGTTCGACCCAACCGCCCTGGGCGAGAGCGCCGACGTCTACGCCACGCTCGCCGCCGCCCGACGCCAGGCACCGGTTGCCGGCACCGACCTTGGGTTCGTGGCGCTCACGGGGTACCGCGCGTGCGCCGAAGCGTTGCGCCACCCGGGCTGTCGGTCCGGCCCCATCGCCGAGCTGTACCTGGCCGCCTTGCCCCCGGGCGCAGCCCGCGACGAGCTGAGCCACCGGATCAACTTCCTCGATCCCCCCGACCACACGCGAGTGCGCGGCCTGGTATCCAAGGCCTTTACGCCGCGGCGCATGGCCCGGATGGTGCCGTGGATGGAGGAGACCGCCAACTCGCTGCTCGACGGGCTGGAGGGCCGCCCCGAGGTGGAGCTGCTCTCCGAGTTCGCCCACCAACTCCCGTCGTTGGTGATCTCGGAGCTGCTTGGCGTCCCTCCCGGAGACCGCAGCCTGCTGACGTCGTTCAGCGACCAGGTGGCACCGCTGCTTGGTGTCAGCGTCGATCCGGACGCAAAGCAGCTGGCCATCGAAGCCGCCGAAGCGTTTCACGCGTACCTGACCGAGTTGGCCGATGACCGAGCCCGGCACCCGGGCGACGACCTGCTGTCGGCCCTCCTCGCCGCAGAGGGCGACGGGCACCGGCTGAGCCGCCCCGAGCTGATGTCGCTGGCCGCCACCCTGTACTCGGCCGGGCATCGGACCACCCGGGATGCGTTTGCGAACGGCATGACGGTGCTGCTGTCCGACCCCGAGCGGTACCGAGACGTCGTGGAGGGCCGATGGCCCTTGGCCGACGTGGTGGCCGAGCTGCTGCGCCTGGAAACCCCAACGCTCTACGTCGCCCGGGTGACCGCGGAGCCACTCGCGCTCGACGGCGTTGAGGTGGGCGAGGGGCAGGCCGTGTTGGTGTTTCTCTCGGCGGCCAACCGCGACCCCGCGGTGTACGCGGCGCCCGACGAGTTCCGGCCGGGCAGGCAGGGGCCTCCGAACCTGTCTTTTGCCTTCGGCGCCCACTTCTGCCTGGGTGCGGCGCTGGCCCGTTCCGAGCTCGAGGTGATGCTGGGTGCGCTCACCCGCCGGTGGCCCAAGCTGGCGCTGAGCGGCGATGCGCCAGGGCCGTGGCATCTGCGAGGCCCCTTCCGAGGAGTCGACTCCCTCGAGATCCGTCCCGGCGGTTGACACGTGACCGTGAGGTGGGCCGCCGGCCCGCTTCAGCCCGCTCAGCCGGAGGCGCCTGCGTTCGACGGATCGCCACGCAGCCAGGCGGCCACCCGGTCGGCCACGTCGGCGTGGTCGCCGACGCGCTTCAGCTCATGGCGACCCCCCTCGATCCACTCCGCGGATACCGGGCCGCCCACCATGCGATGGGCGGCGACCAGCTCGTCGGGGGTGCCAAAGCTGTCCCGGTCGCCCGACACGAACAGGGTGGGCACCGCCACCTTGCCCAGGTGCGCCGTCCGCAGCTTCTCGGGCTTCTTGGGCGGATGCAGCGGATAGCTCACCAGCACCAACCCGGCGGCCTCCACGGCCCCCTCCGCCAACGCCATGGACGCCATGCGGCCACCCATCGAGCGGCCGCCCACCACCAAGCGGGCCGGATCGGTCTGCCACCGCGCTGCAGCCGCTGCGACGGCGGACGCCACCTCCGCGACCAGCGTGGGGGCCCGATCGGGAAATCGTCGGCCTTCGAGTCGGTAGGCGAAGTCGACGCGGGCCACGGGGCAGGGCGCAGCCGCTTCGATGGCCAACAGGCCGGGGTGGTCGGCGCCGGATCCGGCGCCGGGAAACAGCACCAGGCCGTGCACATCGCCGGGAGAGTGCCCACTCGTCATCGCCCCAGTGTTGCCCACCCAGGTGCCGGACTGGTCAACCGGTGGTGGCCAGCAGCACGCGCCGGGCCTCGCTGAGGTCGCTGATGCGCCCCGCAGCGCCCAAGGTCTCCCCGCCGTGGTCGGGGTGGGCGGCCGCCACCAACTGGCGGAACGACACCTGCACCTGACGACGCGACAGCTGCACGCCGTCCTCGAAACCCAACACCGTGCGGGCCCAGCTCTCGGGGTCGGCCAGCGCCGACAGCTGCGATCCGTTGCGGCGGCCCGTGACCAGGGCCGCGAAACCGGCGTCCACGTCGCCGGGCCAGCGCAACCCCACCCGCACCGCGGCAAAGACACCCCGCCGATCGGCCAGCGGAAGCTGCGCGGCGCCGTAGAGCGCGCACAGGACGTGCTGTTCGGCCGTACCAGTGTGGTCGTCGATGTCGAAACTCAGCCGGTCATCCTTGACCCACAGTTTGTGGTGACACCGCTGGAGGCCGACGTGATCGGTCTGCAGGCGGTGTCGCAGCCGAGGCTGGGTGATTCGGTGACCCTCCTCCAGCTGGGCAATGAGGTGCAGTTGGTCGTCGATGAGGTCGGCATCGATGCGACCCGAGAAATGCGCCACCACGCCCGCCAGCAGCAACCCGCCCGCGCCTGGGGCAGGGTGAGACGGCAGGTTGGACTCGCCGAGCGCAACTCGGCGGGTGGGGGCAAAGGGGCGGGAGATGAAGATCTCCTGCTCGGCGACGAGCACGGGCGCAACCTAACGCGTCGGAGCGACGATTCGTCCCCACTTGGACGCCGTCAGGACGGCTGCGACGGCAAGCGTTCCCCCGGGCACCCGCTCGCTACACCAGCCGCACCAACCGGTCGCGTAGCTGCCCCGCCCGGGCGGCGAACGGCAGCCGATGAACCGCCGCCTCCCCCTCATCGCGACCGTCTGCCTCGTCCTCGTCAGCACCGTCCTCGGCAGCACCGTCCCCGGCGTCGTCGAGATCCTCGGCGTCGTCGGCACCCTCAGCTGCACCCAGGATCTCCTCGTCGATCTCATCTCGCAGATCCCCGGCCCGCTCCACCAGGTCGCGCCATTGGCCTGCGTCGAACCCGAAGGGCACCGCCAGTCGATCCATGCGCTCGGCCGCGTCAACCACGTCCAGGCGCGACCCGGGGTGCTTCGGGTTGTCCTTCAGCCGGTCCACCGCGGCATACAGCTGGGTCAGCAGGTCCTGGACCTCGGTGCCCTCGGCCTCCTCGAACACCTCGTCGGGGTCGGGCATGGCCTCAAGGATGGTGTCGACCCCCCGCTCGTCGGTTGCGGCCACGTGCAGGTCGGCGGCCTCGTCCCACGCTGCGCTGATGCCGGCCACCAGCAACGATTCGGCCAGCGAGTCCCGCAGCACCCGCGGCCACTCCCCCACCTCGTACACGACCTGGGCCGTGCCCTCCGGCAGCGTGGCCTGGCCCACGCCCAGGTCGTCCAGGGCCTCCTCCACCAGGTGCTCGTCCAGCACGCTCACCACCAGCTCGGGCCCCTGCCACACCCGGTCGATGCCGTCGGACTTCAGCATCGCGTCGAGCTCGGCCCGGTCGTCGCGGGACCAGGCGGAGCAGTCAAAGAGCAGCCGGGCATCGCTGAGATGCTCCATCGGCGGTCGCGGAAGCGCCCCGCCCTCGCCGTCAGGCTCCTCCCCGTCAGGCTCCTCGGCGACAGGCTCGTCGGCGGCAGGCTCGTCGGCGCCGTCACTGACGTCGTCGGCATCTCCCGCGTCGAGCGCCTCGTCGGGTTCGAGCTCCGACTCGTCGGAACCCTCCTGGCGGCCCTCGTCGCTGGAACCTTTGGATTGGCGGTTTCGTTCACCCTTGCGTCGGCGTAGCACGGCGGAGAGTCTTTCAGCCCCGGCGCCGCCACACCGCACGCGGCGGGCGGCTTCGAACCGAGGTTGTCCTCGCAACTAGGTTGCTCACCTATGAGCGACTCTCAGGCACCCGATCGAAACCTCGCCCTCGAACTCGTGCGGGTCACCGAAGCCGCGGCGTTGGCCGGCGCCCGGTGGTTGGGGCGGGGCGACAAGAACGCCGCCGACGGCGCGGCAGTTGACGCCATGCGCCTGCTGCTGTCCACCGTGCAGATGCAGGGAGTGGTGGTCATCGGCGAGGGCGAGAAGGACGAGGCGCCCATGCTGTACAACGGTGAGGAGGTGGGCAACGGCGGCGGTGCCGGGGCCGACATCGCGGTGGATCCCATCGACGGCACCACGCTGACTGCATTGGGCCGCCCCAACGCGCTGTCGGTGATCGCCGTCTCGGACCGGAACTCCATGTTCGACCCGGGGCCCTGCGTCTATATGGAGAAGATCGCCGTGGGCCCCCAGGCCGCCGGCGTCATCGACATCACCCAGAGCCCCACCGAGAACATCAACCGGGTGGCCGAGGCCAAGGGCTCCAAGCCAGGGGACGTCACCGTGGTGATCCTCGATCGACCACGCCACGACGACCTGGTGGCGGAGATCCGCTCCACCGGTGCCCGCATCCACTCCATCTCCGATGGGGACGTCGCCGGCGCCATCGCCACCGCGTGGCCCACCTCGGCGGTGGACCTGCTCTTCGGCATCGGCGGCACACCCGAGGGCGTCATCGCCGCCGCCGCCATGAAGTGCCTCCGGGGCGAGCTGCACGGACGTCTGTGGCCCCGCAACGACGAGGAGCGCACCGCAGCGTTGGAGGCGGGCTACGACCTGGACAAGGTGCTCACCCAGGACGACCTGGTGCGGGGCGACAACTGCTTCTTCGCCGCCACCGGCATCAGCGATGGCGAGCTGCTGGAGGGCGTCAAGTTCTCGGCTGCGGGCGCCAAGTCGCAGTCGCTGGTGATGCGCTCCACCTCGGGCACCGTGCGCCTGGTGGAAACGCACCACCGCGCCGACCGCATGCACGTGTGAGGCGCTTCGCTGCACTCGGCCGAGCCGGGCTACCGGACGAATTCGTCCTCTGACAGCGGCACGCCGGCGTCGTCGACGATGAGGAAGCGGGGGCCATCCACGGCGTCGGGGTAGCCGTCGCCATCCGAGTCGCCGTCCTGGAAGTTGGGCACCCCGTCACCATCGGTGTCCTGGAAGCCCTCGACCCCGTCAGGAATGACGTCGTCGTCGCTGTCGGGGTCGAGCCGATCGGGGGTGCCGTCACCATCGGTGTCGGCCGTTCCCTCGTAGATGTCGGGGATGCGGTCGTGGTCGGTGTTCATGTCGCGGTAGTCGGGGATGCCGTCGCCATCGAAGTCGCCGTTGCCCTCCACGGCGTCCGGGATGCCGTCGCCGTCGGTGTCGGTGTCGAGGTAGTCGGGAATGCCGTCCCCATCGAGGTCGGCGGTCGAATCGGCGCCCTCCTCGCTGTCGGGAATGCCGTCGCCGTCGCTGTCCAGGTCGCGATAGTTCGGTACCTGGTCGCCGTCCGGGTCGCCGACGCCCTCGATCGCGTCCGAAATGCCGTCATCGTCGGAATCGAGATCCGCCAGATCCGCGGTGCCGTCCGAGTCGGTATCGGGGCACCGCAGCAGCGAGACGGCGTCCACCAGGTTGCCCGAACCGCCCGGGTTGGTCTGCGGGTTTGCGGCCAGCTCCACCCGCAGCGCCCCGAGGCCCGCCGGGACGTCAAGGAGACCCCCGTACCGGGTCCAGCCTCCGGTGCTCCCGGCCAGCGGCTGATCCACGAATGCGGCCGAACCCGTGCCCAGCGAGAGCGAGGCCCGGTCTCCGGCGCTCCGGGCCCGGTGCGACACCGACCAGGCCAGCACGTCGCCCGGAGACACCGCCACGCTCTGGGTCATCACGGACGGCCCGGTTGCGTTCAGCTCGATGATCTGGGTGCCATCCACGGGTGGATGGCCGAGGAAGCCGTTGGCCCAGATCTCCACCGCCGAATCCGAGGTGCTCCACCCGGTCACCTGGCTGGGACTCACCAGCTGGTAGCCGACAGCGCCGCCAAGGCTCGGTGTCTCGAAGGAGCCGTTGACCAACAACTCGACGGCCCCCTGGCACTCGGTGGGGTCATCGATGCCGTCGCCGTCGCGGTCGGCCACGGGGGGATGCTGGCCGCTGCCGTGCCCCCCGTCGTCGCCCTTGGTGGCGACCCCGGGAGCCGCACCCATCACCACCACCGCCGCTGCGGCGATGGTGGAAGCTCGAAGCCCGCGCCGAAGTCGCGCGCGGAACAGCCCCAAGTGGTCGGAGACCCTCTCCCGGTCGTGACGGCTCTCGGACATCAGCTGGCGGATTCTCCTTCGACGCGTACGCAACCTGGCATGCTACGCCCATGGCACGCTTGGTAGACCTTACGCCGTATGCGGCTCGACCTGATGAGCCGATTCACCTAGAGAAGTGGGACCCCGACGACAACGGGGGCCTCGACCGGAAGGCTACCGAACGGGCCACCGAGGGGCTCAGCGATCGCCTGGTGGAGCTGCAGCACCAGCTGTTCGCCCAGGGCACGCATCGGGTGCTGGTGGTGATCCAGGCGATGGACACCGGCGGGAAGGACTCCACCATCCGTCGGGTGTTCGGCCCCCTCAACCCTGCCGGAGTGACCGTCACCGGCTTCAAGAAGCCCGAGGCGCAGGAGTTGGCCCACGACTACCTGTGGCGCGTTCACCCGCACACGCCGGCCAAGGGTCAGATCGCCGTGTTCAATCGGAGCCACTACGAGGACGTCCTCGTGGTTCGGGTGCACAACCTGGTGCCCGAGGAGCGCTGGCGCCGCCGGTACCGTCACCTGCGAGAGTTCGAGCGGCTGCTGGTCGACGAGGGCACCACCGTGGTGAAGCTCTTCCTGCACATCAGCTCCGAGGAGCAGCGCCAACGCCTGCAGGACCGGGTGGACGATCCCACCAAGTGGTGGAAGTTCAACTCGGCCGACCTCGACGAGCGGGCCCGCTGGGCCGACTACCAGGCGGCATTCGAGGCCATGCTGGCCGAGACCTCCGAACCCGTGCCGTGGCACGTCATCCCGGCGAACCGGAAGTGGTTCCGTGACCACCTCATCAACCAGCTGATGGTTGAGACCATCGAGGGGCTGGGCGTCGCCTACCCGGATCCAGCCGAGGACCTCACCGGCGTCGTCGTCCAGTAGGCCGCCTCAGCGACCAAGCGGTGCGGGCGCCTCAGGCCTCGGCCTCGACGGCGTCCAGCTCGGGGTCGCGCCCCGACGCCTCGTCCAGATCCAGTTCGGTCTCCACCGTCAGGTCGTACACGCCGCCACCGGCCTGACCGTCGCCGTCCATGCCGGCCAGCGCGGCGTGCACCAGAGCCACCACATCGAAGCGCCGGTGCATCTCGGTCTGATCCACCATCTCCTCGACGATGCGGACCACGTGATCGCGCACCCGCCCGTCCAGGCCGCCCACCTTCTTGGCCAGGTTCAGGCGCCCCCCGCCGGACACGGTCACCTCGATGTCGGAGTGCTCGGGAGGATCGACGTCCACCACCAGGCTCAACGGCTCCTCGACGCGGCTGGTAAGGATGATGGGGAACGTGCCGGAGACGGCATAGTCCTCACGCGTCAGCTTCATGCCCAGGCGCAGCGACAGGTTGATGTCCACCCAAGCCCGATGCCGGCGCAGGGTGGACAGCTCGTCCACCTCCAGCTCCAGCTCCTCGATCGACCCCACCGTCGCAGCACCGCGAACCGTGGCCCGCACGATGGCGATGTCCTCGGTCACCTTGATCTCACTGGGCAGCAGCGCCTCCAAGCGCGGACCGATCACCTCGGGCACCAGCACCAGCTCGGCGAAGGCGTGGCCGAACTGGGAGAAGTCCATGGGTGCGGCTTCGGTGGTCGACATGAAGGCTCCTACGTTCAGGCTCTGCGTGGCGGTGAGACCGCCGACGGTGACATCGGGCATGAGTGTACGTCACGCTCCTTACGCCGTACAGGACTTATTCCTGCTTTTGGCCCCATTTCGGGTCGTTTACGGCCCCTCTCCCGCTGCAGATCTACCTGCTGGTCAACGTCCTCCACGACTCGCTCGCCCAACAAACCAGCCGAACACGAGCCCCAGAAAGAGTCGCTGCGCCAATCCACGATCTTCGCGCTTCCGAGCCGTGGTCAGGCCGGCGGCGCAGCAGGCCACCGTGGTGGCCACTCCGAGTGCGGCCTGGCGACGCCGTTCCACATCGTCGTCCTCATCGCGGGCGCTGACGAACGGCAACATCGTCCAGAGCATGAACCATCACCACCGCCGAGCGGGTCCCGGTTGCCGCCAACCCGCTGACGTGGTTGCTCCGGGCCGAAGAGTGGGGCTGACGGCGGGCACCCCACAGCGATGCCGACACGAACGCACCAGGGCCCCACACCCCGGCCCACCGTCGCGCCGGCGAGTTCCGTCCGCCTGCGGGCATCCGGCCGGACCCCACCACCGGTTCGCTACAGTCCCAGATCGGCGGCTTTGGCCTCGATGCCGGGGCGTTCGGCGCCGATGGTGGTGGAGTCGCCGTGGCCGGTGTGCACAATGGTCTCGTCGGGCAGGGCCAGCAAGCGGTTGCGGATGGACGCCACGATGGTGGGCTCATCGCTGTAGCTGCGACCCGTGGCGCCGGGGCCCCCACAGAACAGGGTGTCGCCCGTGAAGACGGTGCCGCTTCCCGCATCGTGGAAGCAGCAGCATCCCGGAGAATGGCCGGGTGTGTGCATGACCGCCAGTTCGTGCCCCGCCACGGCGAACGACCCGCCCTCGTCCAGCTGCCGGTCTGGCGACTCCCCCGGCCACACCGCATCCCACAGCATGCGGTCGCCGTCGTGCAGCCAGATGGGCGCATCCACGGCGTCGCGCAGCGGAATCGCAGCGTTGATGTGGTCGTTGTGGCCGTGGGTCAACACGACGCCCGCCACCTGGCGGCCGTTGACGGCCTCCACGATGGGCACGTGATCGTGGGCGGCATCGAAGATGAGCACTTCGCGGTCGTCGCCCACCAACCAGATGTTGTTGGTGACCTCCCACTCCCCGCCGTCGAGCGCGAAGATGCCGTCGGTCGTGATCAGTTCGATCGCCATGGGGCCACGGTAGCGGCGCCTCACGGCCGCCCGGTCTAGCGGGTGGCGCTGAGGGAGGCGGCAGCGGCGATGCGGGTCTCGGCGCGGCGCAGCGCGGCCTTGGCCTCGGCGTCCTCGTCGTCGGCCCGGAGGGCCTCCTCGGCGCGGGCCTTGGCGGCCTCCGCGCGGGCCACGTCGATGTCCTCGGCCAGCTCCGCCATGTCCGACAGCACGGCCACCTTGGTGCCGGTGCCGCCCGGTGCCACCTCGATGAAGCCGGAGTGCACGGCCAGTTGGCGTTCGGGTGCGTCGTCTGCGAGCACCCGCACCACACCGGTGGCCAGCGCAGCGATGGTAGGGATGTGCCCCTCCATGTAGGCGGCGTCGCCCTCGAGGGTGCGGGCGATGACCATGTTGGCCTCGCCAGACCAGACGATGGCCTCCGGTGAGACCAGCTCGACCTGCAGCGCCATGATCAGCCGTTCTTCTTGAGGTCGTCGGCCTTCTTCATGGCATCCTCGGCGCCACCCACGTTCAGGAAGGCCTGCTCGGGCAGGTGGTCGAGGTCGCCGTTCACCAGCATCTCGAAGCTCTCGATGGTCTCCTCAACCGGCGTGAAGATGCCGGGCAGGCCGGTGAACACCTCGGCCACGAACATGGGCTGGGAGAGGAACTTCTCGATCTTGCGGGCCCGGTCCACCGTCACGCGGTCTTCCTCGGACAGTTCATCCAGGCCGAGAATGGCGATGATGTCCTGCAGCTCGTTGTAGCGCTGCAGCGACTCCTGCACCCGACGGGCCACGTTGTAGTGGCGGTCGCCGACCACCTGGGGGTCAAGGATGGTCGAGGTGGACGCCAGCGGGTCGACCGCCGGGTAGATGCCCTTGGCCGCGATGTCGCGGTTTAGCTCGGTGGTGCCGTCGAAGTGGGTGAACGAGGTGAACGGCGCCGGGTCGGTGTAGTCGTCCGCCGGCACGTACACGGCCTGCAGCGAGGTGATGGACTTGCCGCCGGTGGAGGTGATGCGCTCCTGGAGGGCGCCCATCTCGTCGGCCAGTGTGGGCTGGTAGCCCACCGCCGAGGGCATGCGGCCCAGCAGCGTGGACACCTCCATGCCGGCCTGGGTGAAGCGGAAGATGTTGTCGACGAACAGCAGCACGTCCTGGCCCTGCACGTCGCGGAAGTACTCGGCCATGGTGAGGGCCGACAAGGCCACCCGCAGGCGCACGCCCGGCGGCTCGTCCATCTGACCGAAGCAGAGGGCGGCCTTGGTCAGCACCGACTGGTCGGTGCCGCCCAGCATGGTCTCGCCCATCTCGATGAGCAGGTCGGTGCCCTCACGGGTGCGCTCGCCCACCCCGGCGAACACCGACACGCCGCCGTGGTTGGAGGCCACGCGGTTGATCATCTCGGTGATCAACACGGTCTTGCCCACCCCGGCACCGCCGAACAGGCCGATCTTGCCGCCCTGCAGGTACGGGGTGAGCAGGTCCAGCACCTTGATGCCGGTCTCGAACATCTGCGCCTTGGGCTCCAGCGTGTCGAACGCCGGCGGCTGGCGGTGGATGGGCCAACGATCGGCGGCGTCCACCGACTCGACGTCCAGCGGTTCGCCGATGACGTTGAACACGTGGCCCAACACCGCATCGCCCACGGGCACGGTGATGGGGCCGCCGGTGTTGCGCACCTCGGTGCCCCGGGTGAGACCGTCGGTGGGCTTCATGGCGACCGCTCGCACCCGGCCCTCGCCGATCTGCTGGGCGACCTCGGCCACCACGGTGATCTCGCCCTCATCGACCGTCAGGTCGAACTCCAGCGCGGTGTTGATCTCGGGAATCGCCCCGGCGGGGAACTCCACGTCGACCACCGGTCCGGCGATGGCGACGATCTTGCCCGACGCGTGCTCGGTGGTTGCTTCAAGGGGCTCGGTTGCGGTCATCGTGGGCTCCTGGGTGTTCGTGTGGGAGAAGGTGGAAACGAGTGGGTGAGATCGGTGGGCCGGCGGATCAGGTATGGAGGCGATGGGCCAGGTGTTCGTGGGCCACGTGCTCGAAGGCCAGGTGCTGGGCGGTCAGGTGATGGGCCGTGTCGCCCTCGTCGGCCTGGTCGTCGCCCAGCGCCTCGGCACCGCTGATGATCTCGGAGATCTCGGTGGTGATGGCGTCCTGGCGCACCTGGTTCATCTTGCGGGTGAGCCGCAGGATCATGTCCTGGGCGTTGTCGGTGGCCGACTTCATGGCCCGCTGGCGGCTGGCGTGCTCGGAGGCCGCCGAGTCGAGCAGGGCGGAGAACAGGCGGCTCTCGACATAGCGGGGAAGCAGCGCCTCCAGCACCCCGGCGGGGTCGGGCTCGAACTCGAAGCCGGCCCGCGCCTTGGCGTCACCGGCGGCGGCGATGTCCTCGGCGGCCTGCAACGGGAGGAACCGCCGCACCTGCACCCGCTGGGTGCCCAGGGAGACAAACTCGGTGTATGCCAACAGGATGCGCTCGACGCCCTCGTCGAGGAACATCGTCGAGACCGTGCGGGCCACCTCGCGGGCGCCGTGATAGGTGGGCGTATCGGAGATGCCCTCGTACTCGGCGTGGATGTTGTAGCCGCGGAACCGGAAATAAGCCGTGGCCTTCTTGCCCACGCACACCAGCCGGTAGTCGCGGCCTTCGCTGCGGGCGGCCTGGATCTCACGTTCGGCGGCCCGAATGACCGACGCGTTGTAGGCGCCGGCCAGGCCGCGGTCCGAGGCCAACACGACCACGCCGACCACCAGCGGCTCATCCACCTGGCGCAGCAACGGATGGTCCACCGAGGTGCCTTGGGCGGAGAGGTCCTGAATCACCTTGGTGATCTCGGCGGCATAGGGACGCGCCTCGCGGGCCCGGTTTTGGGCCTTGGTCACGCGGGTGGCCGAGATGAGCTCCATGGCCCGGGTGATCTTCTTGGTGTTGCCGACGGTGCCGATGCGGCGTCGCAGCACTCGTTCCTGTGCGCCTGGCATGGATCAGCTCCGCTTCGAGGCCTGGGGGGTGTCGTCGTCGTCCCGATCGAGGCTTTCCTCCGGCAGGGTGACGTCGGAGTCCACCAGGGTGGCGTGCTCCTCGCCCTGCGCCTCCGCGTCGGGCTCGTGGGTGCCCTCGAGGCCCGGATCGAATTCGTCGCAGAAGCGGGCGATGCCCGCCTCCAGCGCATCCTCGTCGGGGATCTTGCCGCTCTCGCGAATCTCCTCCAGCAGGTCGGCGTGGCGTGCACGGAAGTACTCCAACAGCTCCTCGGAGAAGCGCTGCACGGCCTCGGTGGCGACGTTGTCGAGGTGACCGCGGGTGCCGGCGTAGAGCACCACCACCTGCTCCTCCACCGCCATGGGCTCGCCCACGCCCTGCTTGAGCAGCTCGGTGAGGCGATAGCCCCGCTCCAGCTGGTTCTTCGACACGGTGTCCAGGTCGGAGCCGAAGGCGGCGAAGCTCTCCAGCTCGCGGAACTGCTGCAGGTCGGACTTCAGCGTGCCGACGGCGGTCTTCATGGCCTTGATCTGGGCGGCCGAACCCACGCGTGACACCGAGATGCCCACGTCGATGGCGGGACGCACGCCCGAGCGGAACAGGTCCTCCTGCAGGAAGATCTGACCGTCGGTGATGGAGATCACGTTGGTGGGGATGTAGGCGGAGACGTCGCCGGCCTTGGTCTCGATCACCGGCAGGGCGGTGAGGCTGCCCGCACCGCGCTCGTCGGACAGCTTGGCGGCCCGCTCCAGCAGGCGGCTGTGCAGGTAGAACACGTCGCCGGGATAGGCCTCACGACCGGGCGGCCGCCGCAGCAGCAGCGCCATCTGGCGGTAGGCCTCGGCCTGCTTGGAGAGGTCGTCGTAGATGACCAGGGCGTGGCCGCCGGTGTCCATCCAGTGCTGGCCCATGGCGCAGCCGGCGTAGGGGGCGAGGTACTTGAACGGCGCCTGGTCGGAGGCGGGGGCCACGACGACCACCGTGTACTCCATGGCGCCGGCGGCCTCGAGGCGGGCCACGGTCTGGGCGACGGTGGAGGCCTTCTGGCCGATGGCCACGTAGATGCAGTTCACACCCAGGCCGGCCTGATTGAGGATGGTGTCGATGGCGACCGTGGTCTTGCCGGTCTTGCGGTCGCCGATGATCAGCTCGCGCTGGCCACGGCCGATGGGGATGAGCGAGTCGATCGACTTGATGCCGGTCTGCAGCGGCTCGCCCACCGGCTGGCGGCCGGTGATGCCGGGCGCCTGAATCTCCATGCGGCGCTGCTCGACGTCCGTGAGCGGTCCCTTGCCGTCGATGGGGTCGCCCAGTGCGTTGACGACGCGGCCCAGCATGCCGTCGCCCACCGGCACGGACAGGATCTCGCCCGAGGCCCGGACGCTGTCGCCCTCCGCCACCTCGTCGGCCTCGCCCAACACCACGGCGCCGATGGAGTCCTCGTCCAGGTTCAGCGCCAAGCCTCGGACGCCACCCTCGAACTCCAGCAGGGCGTTCACTGGGCAGTTGGGCAGGCCGGCGATCCGGGCAATGCCGTCGCCCACCTCGATCACCCGGCCCACCTGGCTCTGGCTGAGGTCGGGGGTGAAGCCTTCGAGGTTGTCGCGGATTGCTGCGGTGATCTCGGCTGGATCAATGAGCTGGGTCACGTCTGGGTCTCCTGTGCGGGTGCGATGTGAGAGATGGCTGGTGCGGGCTTAGAACAGCTCGCGCAGCTGGATGAGTCGGGAGCGAACGGAGCCGTCGATGACCTGATCGCCGATCTCGGCGTGGACACCGCCCACCACCTCGGGGTCGACGACGAACCGGGGTTCGATGGGACGCCCGGCGGCCGCCTCCAGGGCGGTGGCGAGGCGCTGCTGCTGGTCGTCGCTCAGGGCCACCGCGGTGCGCACCGTGGTGAGGGCCTTGCCGGCCGAGCCGGCCGAACTGGCGGCCAGTGCGTCGGCAATGGCGCCCAGCTCGTCGGCCCGTCCCGAGGCCACCACCGCGGACAGCGCCGCCAGGGTGGCCGGGGCGACCTTGCCGCCCAGCACGTCGGTGACCACCTTCGTGCGGCGATCGGCGGGCAGGGAGGCGTCGGTCAGCGTCGAGCGCAGCTCGGCGTTGCCGTCGATCTCCCGGGCCACCCGGTACAGCTCGTCGGCGACGGCAGCCTCGGCGCCCTCGGCGCGTGCCAGGCCCAGCAGGGCCTCGGCGTAGGTTTCGGTACGAGCTTCGCTCACGTGGTGCTCCTCAGGACCGTGCGCCCAGTTGGGCGATGTACTGGTCGATCAAGTCGGCTTGGGTGGAGTCGTCGAGCGACTCGGCGACCACGGCCTCGGCCGCACCCAGCGACAGCCGGGCCAACTCGGCCTGCAGGTCGGCGCGGGCCTGGCGACGGGCCACCTCAACATCGGAGCCGCCGCGCAGTCGGATGGCCTTGGCCTCGGCCTCGCCCTTGGCGATCAGGTCGGCCTCCACCTTGGCCGCAGTGGCCTCGGCATCGGCATGGATGCGGGCCACCTCGGTTTCGCGGTCGGCCAGCTGGGTGGCAATGGCGTCGCGCTCCCCCTCGGCGTCGGCCTTGGCTTGGGCGGCCTCATCGAGGTCGGCGGCGATGTCGTCGCCTCGCTTGGCCATGGCCGCCTTGATGGCGGGGCCGGCCTTCCAATACAGCAGCCCGATGACGATGAAGAACGCCGCGGACCCGACGAACACCTCGTTGACGTCGTGAGGGATCCAGAAACCGTTGCCGCCTTCGCCGGCGGCAAGAATTGCCAGTGCGTGAGTCATAGGGGCTCTCAGTTCTTCGAGGGTTCGAGGTAGGTCTCGGCGATGCGCTGGGCCACGGCCGGGTCAACGGTGCGTCCCAGCACCTTGCCGGCGGCGGTGCCGGCCAGCTCGGCCACCTGGCTGCGGGCTCCGGCGAGCGCCTCGGCACGCTCGGCCTCCAGCTCGGCCAGGGCGGCGCTGCGGATCTCCGCGGCGTCTGCCTCCGCGGCGGCGGTCAGCTCGGCGCGCCGGGCCTCGCCCCGCGCCCGTGCCTCGTCCACCTTGGCCGACGCCTCGGCGCGTGCCTCGGCCAGCGTGGCGTCGTAGTCGCGCCGCACCTTCTCGGCCTCCACCTTGGCTCGCTCAGCGCCCTCTTCGTCCGCCAGGCGCTGCTCGTCGCGCTGGCGCATGATGGCGCGCACCGGCGGCAACAACACGTAGCGCATGAGCGCCCACAGCGACGCAAAGAGGATGGCACCCCAGAAAAGCTCGGGCGTGGTGGGCAGCACCGGGTTGACCGGTTCCACTGCCTTTTCGCCCTCCTCCAGGAGGGTCAGGACGGTTGCCAACATGGCCAACCCCTCAGACGAACTTCAGCAGAATGAACACCACGAAGCCGATGAGGGCCAAGGCCTCGGTGAAGGCGATGCCCAGGAACATGGTGGTCTGCACCTGACCGGCGGCCTCGGGCTGACGGGCGATGGCCTGCACGGCCTGGCCCACCAGGTAGCCGATGCCGATGCCCGGGCCGATGGCGGCGAGGCCGTAGGCCTGGCCCGCGCCCTGGGCGCCGGCGACGGACTTGGCGTCATCGGCGCTGAGCCCGTCGGCCTGCTGGGCGACCTCGATGGCGTGGTGTGCTGCTTGGGACAGAACGCTCATGTGGAGTGCTCTCCTTGGTTGTGTGGACGATTACTGGTGGGTGGATGGACGAGTCGGTGCCGGAGTCGGCGGGGCTCAGTGGGCGGGGTGCAGGGCGCCGCCGATGTACACGCCGGCCAGGAGGCTGAAGATGTAGGCCTGAAGGAAGGCGACCATCAACTCGAAGGCGGTGAACGCGATGAGCCCGACGAACGGCGCAATGGACAGCGGCACCAGGAAGACCTGCGAGGTCTCGGCAAGCAGCAGGCCCAGGGTGAGCACCGAGAAGGTCACCAGCAGGATGTGGCCGGCGAGCATGTTGGCGAAGAGCCGCACCGCCAGCGAGAAGGGCCGCACCAGGAAGGTGGAGATGAACTCGATGGGGGTGACCAGGATGTACAGCGCCTTGGGCACGCCCGGCGGAAACAGCGCCTCCTTCAGGTAGCTGATGCCGTTGTGCTTGAGGCCGACCCCGATGAACATCACCCAGGTGACGAGCGCCAACAGCAGCGGGTTGGCCATGCGGGCGTTGGCCGGCATGTGGGAGGTGGGGATGATCTCGAACAGGTTGCCGATGAAGATGAAGAAGAACATGGCGGTCAACATGGGCAGATAGCGCATGCCGTCGGGGCCGATGGTGGGCATCACCACCTGCTTCTCCATGAACTCCACCGAGGCCTCCACCACGTTCTGGACGCCGCGGGGCACCGGGTTCTCCTTGCCCTTCTTCGCTGCAAGCAGGAACAGGATGGTGGGGACGACCACGGCGATCAGCGAGATGAGGGCGATCTTGTTGAAGGCGAAGAACTCGCCGTCGCCAAACAGCGCCGGCCATTCGACGATGTCGTTGATCGAGGGGAATTCCAGGGCAAACACGTCAGGGGGCTCCTTGACTGAGGGGCGTCTCGACGACGGAGGTGGCGGGCTTGGGGGTGGAACCGGGGCGGGGCTTCAGGCCGGGGAACGCCATGGAACCCGACACGTAGCGAAGCTCCCAGAAGAGCAGACCGAGGTGGCTGACGATCAACACCACGCCGAGTGCGACCGGATCGAGCCAGGTGGCGTCCTTCACGAGCAGTACGGCGGCCAGGATGAGGCCCAAGCGCAGGACGTAGCCGAAGAAGGCTGCGCCGGCCATGGCGGCCAGCGAGATGCGGCCACCGACCTGAAGCAGCCACGCCGACAGGAGGAAGTTGGCCACCACGATGGCCAGGGCGTAGGCGGCCGAGGCGGCGCCCGCGGTGCCCCAGATGGCGGCGGCGCCCAGCACGGCGATGGGCGCCCACACCAGACCGCGACGCAGCAGGTCGAGGGCCACCTCCATGGCGGGTGACGGGCCCTCGATCCGGGCCAGCATGGGGTTGGTCGGCTGGGTCATGTGGCCGCCTGATCGGATTCGACGGCCGCCGCAGCGCGATGTGAGCCCTCAGCGGTATTTCGGACGGTACGCCGGGCATCGCCCTGCAGCGCCATCTCGGCCCGATAGCTCATGATCACCTTCACCAGCGCGCCGACGAGGCCGTAGGTGGCACCGAGGATGGTGAGCACCGGCGCCCAGCCCAGGAGCGAGTCGAGCCACCAACCCACCAGCCCGAACAGCGCCGGAGCGATGGCCAGCAGGTAGCCCCCGTGACCCCGGTCAATCTGCTCGCTGAGACGCGGCGGGGGAGCTACTCCGCCTGCGCTGCGCAGCGACAGCTTGGGGGTGACCTTGGCGGTGGGCACTGAGGTTCTCTCACCTGTCATCGGAGGCGGGCACGCCGGCGGTGCGGGATACGGAAGGGGGGTCGGGCTCGGACCGCACATGCGGCCGGAAAACCCTGGGAATTCGGCTCGTGAATTCGTGCACGAACTCTACGAACTTGCCCTGGGGGGGCACAAGTTGACTCAGTCCAGGGGTGCCGAGGCTCGTTCGATGGCATCGACCACGCGGTCGGTTTGGGCGCGCTGCTCGTGGATGAGGCGGATCATCCAGAAACGCAGATAGCGGCCCAACGAGTAGCGCAGGAACAGGGCTGCGCCCACCACCACGATGATGTTGCCCAGCCAGAACGTCTGCGAGGCGAACGCCCGCTGGTCGGCCGCATCGGAGGTGGACATCACCATGAGGATGCCGACGACGGCAAGCACTACCGGCACCACCAGGCCCACGATCCCCAACTGCAGCGCCCGGGCCTCGTTCTGCGCCGAGGAACCGCCCAGCTTCAGCTGGGAGATCTCGGCGGTGAACTCCTCGGCCCTGGCACCCATGGGCCCCGCGGCACTGTCCGCGGGTGGGCCGTCAGTGGGTGGACCGTCAGTGGGTGGACCGTCGGGGGGTGGGCTCGCAGGCTCCGCCATATTCGACGCTCCGGTGTTCGGTTCATTCATGGTCACCGTCTCCTCATTCGGCTACTGCCCACCGAGGTAGGCGCTGGACAACTGTGCTTCGATGGACGCCGGATCGCCGACGGCCCGGACCTGGCCGTGCACCATGATGGCCGCCTTCGTGGACACGCCCAGCACGGCGTGGGCGAACTGCTCGACCACCAGGATGGTCACGCCGTTGCGTGCAATCTGGGCCACCACCCCGTAGAGCTCCTCCACGATCAGCGGCGCCAGACCCATGGACAGCTCATCAAGGATCAGCACGGCGGGGTCGGTGGCCAGCCCCCTGGCCATGGCCAGCATCTGCTGCTCGCCGCCCGACATGGTGCCGGCCACCTGGTTGCGCCGCTCGCCCAGGCGGGCGAAGCGCCCGTAGGCGGCCTCTTCCAGCTGTGCCAGCGGCTTGCCGGTGAAGGTGGCCATACGGAGGTTCTCCCTCACCGTGAGGTTGGGAAAGATGCCCCGGCCCTCGGGAATCATCGCCAGGCCGGCTCGGGCAAGGTCCTCGGCCCGAACCCCGGTGACGTCGCGCCCAGCGATCAGCACCTTGCCGCTGGTGGGGGCCATCAGACCGCTGATCACCTTCAGGGTGGTGGTCTTGCCGGCGCCGTTGGGGCCGAGCAACGCAAAGACCTCTCCGGGCCTCACGGCCAGGTCCACGCTGTGCAACACCTCGATGCTGCCGTAGGCGGCGCGCACGCCTTGCAGCTCCAGCATGGGTGCCGGCTGCTGAGTCGAGGGGGACGGGTTCATGATGCCTCCGCAGCAGTGCCCAGGTAGGCATCGAGGACGGCCTGGTTGGCCTGGATCTCCTCGGCGGTGCCGCTGGCGATCACCTGGCCGAAGTCCAGCACCACCACTCGATGGCAGACCCGCATCACCAGGGGAACGTCGTGTTCCACCATGAGGATCGCCAGGCCCTCGTCGGCCAACTCGCGGAGCAGGTCGCCGAAGCGACCCGTCTCGGCCTCATCCTGCCCGGAGGCGGGCTCGTCCAGCAGCAGCACCTTGGGCTTGGCCGCCAGCGCCCGGGCCACCTCCAACAACCGGGCCATGCCGGTGGACACGGCTGCCGCCGATTCGTCGGCAACGCCGCCCAACCCCACCCGATCCAGGATGCCGTCGACGGAGGGTGCCGAGCGTCCGCCGTGCAGCTCCGCAGCCATCTGGACGTTCTCTCGCACGCTGAGCGAGGTGAACACCTCAAGCCGCTGGAAGGTGCGGCCCAGCCCGGCCCTGGCCCGGCGGTGGGTGGGCCAGCCGGTCACGTTGTGGCCGTCCAGGTGCACCTTGCCCGACGTGGGCGTGAGCATGCCGGTGAGCGCGTTGAAGGTGGTGGTCTTGCCGGCGCCGTTGGGGCCGATGAGCCCCACGATCTGGCCGGCGTCGACGGCGAGGTCCACGTCGGACACCGCCAGGTTGCCGCCGAAACGAACGGTGATGTTGCTGGCCTCCAGCAGGCTCATCTGCGCCCCCCCACCATGTCGGCCTCCACCAGGTCGGCATCGGTCAGGCCGATCACGCCGTCGGCCTCGATGCGGTCGCCACGCGTCAGCGGGCTCTCCACCCCGATCAGGTCGGGCGAGGGCGCTGGGGCCGGCGCATCGACCTCCTCCAGCGGCCCGTACAGCCGGGTCAGCACCACACCCACCAGGGCAGCGAACACCACCATGGCCACCACCCGCCAGCCGTTCGAGTCGGTCAGCTGCGCGACATCGATGGCCAGGGCCACCAGCGTCGCCCCGACGCCCACGGCGGCCACGCCCAGCCGTCGCTCCGGGTGGGGCCCGGCGAACAGCAAAGGTGTCAGCGGTGCCACGGCAACGACCCACACCAGCGTGGCCGAGGTGAATTGCCAGCCCGACACCACATCGGCCGCGGCCAAGGCCCACAGTGCGACCACACCGGCCACCGAGATGGTCAGGGCCTCGAGGCGCTCCCCCACCGCCCGGAATCCGGCCCCAACCTCGGACATGGCCCCGCTGGGGTTGCGGCCCAGGCTGATGCCCATCAACCCGGGCGCGAACTTGGTGACCTGTTCCACACCGAGGGTGAAGATGGCCGCACCCGAGGGCGCTCCGAAGTACCCGATGGAGTTGCCCGAGAACAGCGGGCCGAGGATCGACTGGAAGGCGCCCAGCAACAGTCCGCCGAAGAACGCGCCGCCCACCAGGCCGATGCCGCCCACCACGGCCAGCATGGTGACGGCCAGGCTGTTCTCAAAGCTGAACTGGTCGGCCTGCACGGTGCTGGCCAGCAGCGCCCCGCCCAGACCGGCGATGCCCGAGGACAGCGCAAAGACGTACACGTTGGTGCGGGTGAGGTTGAGGCCCAGGGTGGCACAGGCATCCGGGGAGTCCTTCATGGCCACGAGCCGGCGGCCAAACGCCGATCGACGCACCGCCACCACCAGCAGGCCCACCAGCGTGAAGGCCACCGACGCCACGATCATGCGGGCCGATGAGGTGTTCCATCCGCCCACCAGCGGTGGCACCTGAATGTTCCCCTGGGGCATCACCTTCTGTTGCGTCAGGACCAGCTTGGTCAACATGAGGGCGAACGCAGCGGTCAGCAGCGCCAGGTATATGCCGGAGAGCCGCAGGGCGGGGAGCGACACCAGCGCCCCCACCGCGGCGGCCACCACGACGGCGGCCACCAGGGCCAGCGCCGGGTTCATGTTCGTGCCCAGGTTGCCCATGACGGCCGCTCCGATGCCGGCGAAGCTCATCTGGGCCAGGGAGATCTGTCCCGAGTAGCCGGCGAGCGGAACCAGCGACAGAGCAACGAGAGCCAGGCCGTAGCCGCCGGCCAGCGAGATGCGGAACGGCTCGGGCACCAGCACCGTGGCCATGGCGGTGGCAACCGGGAACAGCACCGCGCCGATGAACGCCACCCGCCAGGTGGGCACCCGGAAGCGGTCACGAACCGAACTAAGGCTGTGGCTGCGCTGCTTGTCGGGGCGGATGAACAACATCACGACGAACAGCACGATCGCGGGCATGGCGGATTGCAGGTTGGCCAGGGTCCACCCGGAGTCGCGCTCGAAGTTGGTCAGCGCCCGCTCCAGCCCGTTGGTGTCGCCGGCCTTCACGAAGCTGGACACGTAGCTCTGGGCGAGCCCGAGGATGATCGCGCCGACAAAGGTCAGCGGCACCGACTTCAGCCGCCCGATGACGGGGGCGGCATAGGCGTTGAACACCAGCAGCGTGAGGGTGATGGCCTCCAGCGTGGAGATGGGCGCCCCGAGGATGCCGGCCAGTGCCGCCAGGCCGGCGCCCAGCCCCCAGCTGGCCATGGACGTCAGGCCGGGGCGCGCGCCGTTCAGCTGGGCCAGCGACCGGTCGTCCACCACGGCCCGCATGGCCACCCCGATGCGCGTGCTGTACAGCAACACCCGCAGTCCCAGCGCCACCGCCAGGGCCGTGGCGAAGATGACGATGCGGTGGACGCTGACGCCCACCCCGGCGACGGTGATGGGGTCGGAGCGCTCGAAGAACTCCGGCACCGAGCGGGCCACCGAGCTGTCCCAAATGACCGGCGCCAGGCCGATGAGGGCCAGCAGCAGGCTGACGGTGACCACCAGCTTGATCAGCTCGGAGGTGCCCTCCAGGTTGCGCATCAGCACCCGTTCCACCACCGCCCCAAACAGGGGTGCCACCACGAACACCACCAGCGCCAGGCCCAGCAACGGATGCAGGCCCCAGTCCTCGGTGAATTGCCAATAGGTGAAGGCGGCCATCATGCCGAACGCCCCGTGGGCGAAGTTGAACACCCCGGAGGTGGTGTAGGTGACCACCAGGCCCGAGGCAGCGATGGCGTACAGGGCGGCCGTCACCAACCCGGCCACCGTGGCGGTCAGGAACTGGTTCCACAGGTTGGGGGTGCCGCCCGCCTGGGCGAGCACGGCTGCGATCACGTCTCAGCCCAGGTCGATCTCGACGACATCGTTCTCCTCGGGGCAGTAGTAGCCGTCATCGGTGGCATCGTCGCTTCCCACCTCGGGGAATTTGCGGGTGAACGCGTCGCCCTCCACGGTCATCACGATGATGCACCCCGCCGGCAAGGACTCGCCCGGGTTGGTGGGAGCGTGCAGCCCGCCACCGTCCCACTCGCCGATCTTGGTGACCTCGTCGCGGATGCAGTCGCGGCTGATCACCTTGTCGCCGGTGCTGCCGCACGCGGTGGCCGCCTCGCTGAACAGCAACCAGGACGACATCGACTGAATGCCCAGGGCTGCGGTCTTGGCCTCGGGGTCCTCGGCTTCGCGGGCGTCCATGAGCTCCAGGAACTTGGTGATGGCGGGGTAGTCCTCGGCCTCCTCGAAGGGCGGGTGCGGGATGCGCACCAGCACGTCGCCCAGCGGGTCGCTGCCCGCCTCCAAGGTCAGGGGGTCGTACAGGTTGGCCTCGCCGAACATGGGGATGTCCACCCCGTCCTCCTTCATCGACTTCAGCAACAGGCCGAAGTTGGCCGGCTCGCCGACGTAGGTGCCCATGGTGGCCCCGGAGCCCTTCAGCCGTTGGGAGATCAGCTTGAAGTCCTGGCCCACCACGGCGTAGGCGATCTGATCGCCAACGCCCAGCGGGGGGCCCATCTTCTCCAGCACCGCGTTGGTCTGATCACGCACAAAGGCGATGCTGTCCAGGTCGCCGTACGCGGTGGCAATGTCGCCCGATTCCTCGGGGTAGGTCTGGGCCAGGTACTCGAACAACGATGCCGGCCGCACGGAGGCGGGGTTGGGCAGAGCCGCAAGGTAGGTGTCGGTGGCTTCGGCCTTCTCCTTGGTCACGGTGAAACCCGGCATGTCCAGCTGGCCGCAGTCCTTCAGGTTGGTCGGGCCCTCCAGCTGCAGGCTGTCCAGCGTGGTGCCGCCGCCCACCATGGCAAACACGTCGTTGCACGCCTTGGGCAGGTACTGGGGCACCTCGGTGAGCTTGCCGTCCAGGTCGACGACCTCGATCTGCAACCCGGCGATGCCACCCTGCTCGTTGCACCAGTCCACGTAGGCGTTGGAGGCGTCCCACAGTTCCCGCAGCAGGCCGGGACGGACCTGGGAGCCCTTGTCGGAGTTCACTCCGATGTAGAGCTTGTCGGTGCCGGTACCGGCCTCGCTCTCCTCGATGGTGGCCTCACCCGGGCCGCACGGCGCCTCGATGTCGCCGAAGTTCGCAGCGTCGTCGGCGGTCACCTCGGTGGTGGCCGGCGCGTCGCCGTTGCCCTCCTCGCTCCCGGAGGACCCCTTTGCGCCGCACGCTGCGGCCACCAACATCAGGGCAACCAGTGCCACCATCGACGTCGTGCGAACTTGCTTCATCAAATCTCCTCAACCATCGGGATCCGGTGACCCCCGACACACAGTGCACCAGCAGCGTAGGCCGCGCGCAAACCGTCACGCAGCGTGGTTGGCGTGCCGCCCACGGCGCCACGCCTTTCGGCGATGCCGACGCAACCCCCGCTGCCGATCTGACACTGTGTCAGAATCTGACGGCGCGTCAGAAATCGCTCGGCGAAGCCCCTGCTTCCGCCCCCCAACTGGAGGTCACAACCCCATGGCAGATCTGGTGATTCGAGGAGCCCGGGTGGTGGACGGCACCGGTAAGCAGTCCCGAACGGCCGACGTGGCCGTCACCGACGGACGCATCACGGCCGTGGGCGAGGTGGCCGAAACCGGCACGCGCGAGGTGGACGGCACCGGCAAGGTGCTGGCTCCCGGGTTCGTCGACCCCCACACCCACTACGACGCTCAGCTGCACTGGGATCCCACGGCGTCGCCCTCCAACGTTCACGGCGTCACCACCGTGATGGCGGGCAACTGCGGGTTCACCCTGGCGCCGCTTCGCCCAGGCGACGGCGACTACGTGGCCCGGATGATGGCCAAGGTCGAGGGCATGCCGCTGCCCGCGCTTGCCGAGGGGGTCGACTGGGGCTGGGAGAGCTTTGGCGAGTACCTCGACCGTCTCGATGGCAGGACGGCCGTGAACGCCGGGTTCCTGGTGGGCCACTCCGCCATACGTCGCTACGTCGTGGGCGATGACGGCCAGCGGGAGGCCACCGCCGAGGAGATCGAGGCCATGTCCGACGAGCTCCGGCGCTCCATCGAGGCCGGGGGCCTGGGCTTCTCCACCTCGCTGGCCTTCACCCACTCCGACGGCGACGGCGTGCCGGTGACCTCCCGCTTCGCCAACCGCGAGGAGGTCCTTGCGCTGTGCGGGGTGGTGTCGGAGTTTGACGGCACGTCGCTGGAGTTCGTCATGGATGGCTGCCTCAACGGGTTCTCCGAGGAGGAGGACGCCTACATCCTGGACATGGTGCGGGCCGGGCAGCGGCCCATGAACTGGAACGTGCTCACCATCGACAGCCGCAAACCCGACGACTACCGCCGCCAACTGGAGGTGGGCGCCAGAGCGGCCGAGGAGGGCCTGGCCGTCGTGGCCCTCACCATGCCCACGCTGCCCGGCATGACCCAGAGCTTCGGCACCCACTGCGGGCTCTGGCTGCTGCCGGGCTGGCGCCACATCATGGGCCTGCCGCTGGCGCAGAAGCAGGAGTACCTGGCCCAAAGCGGCGTGCGCCACATCCTGGCCGAGCTGGCGGCCGCCGAAACGGGCGCGCTGTCCCGCCTCACCGCCTGGGACCGCTACGAGATCGGTGAGACCTTCTCCGAGGCCAACGAGGGCCTGACCGGCCGGGTGGTGGAGGACATCGCCGCCGAGCGCAACCAACGAGCCTTCGACACGCTGGTGGACATCGTGGCCAACGACGATTTCCGCACCATCCTGTGGCCGCTGCCCACCGACGACGACGACGCCAGCTGGGAGCTGCGCCGCCAGGTGTGGGACGGCAGCCTGGCCATGCTCGGCGGGTCCGACGCCGGAGCCCACCTCGACCGCATGCTGGGCTCCAACTACCCCACCAAGTTCCTGGGTGACACGCTGCGTGGCCGGCGGCTGGTCAGCCTGGAGCGGGCCGTGCAGATGATGACCCAGGTGCCCGCCCGCCTGTTTGGCCTGACCGACCGGGGCACCATCGAGGTGGGCAACCACGCCGACCTGGTGCTCTTCGACCCCGACACCGTCGACTCGGGCCCCGTGCACTTCGTGTCCGACCTGCCCGGCGGCACCGACCGCCTCACGGCCGACTCGGTGGGCATCGCCGAGGTCTGGGTGAACGGCACCTCCACCGTCGTCGACGGCCAGGCCACCGGCCAAACCCCCGGCACCCTCATGCGGTCGGGCCGCGACACCCACACGCCGGTGCTCGCCTAGGAGGGACCGGCTGGAGCTGGGACCGCGGGTCAGCGACCAAGGAATCGAGCGGGCCGACGAACCCGAAACCGACGGTAGGTGGATTCCTACCCCAAGACGAGGATGCCCCCATCCCTCCCTGAACCGCTCATCGCCCCCCGAGGAACCTCGCGGCTGGGACGAAGTGTTCGACGCCCGGCGCCCCTGAATCGGGACGGGGTTCGACGATCGTCACACCCTCGTTCGTCCAGACGCACGTGAACGCGCCGATGTCTGTCGATTCCATTCCCACAGTGACCCCGTAGTCCTCGAGCGAATCGGGCGTCTGATCGTGACCAACGATTGCCGCGCTCGACGTGCCCCATGGAAGGTGCGTCCACGACTTGAGCTTCACGGAGTAGGGGCCGTAGTCGGCTGATCCGACCCTGGAGGAGTCGATTCCACTCGGTTCGCGGCACGAAGCCGGAATGACCCCATCGGTCGTCGCCAGTGCAACTGTCATCGAACCGATATACATCGCAACAGGAGACTGACACCCCATGCCAAGAGTCTGAGTATCCCAAGCACGACCCGCCGTTTGCGGTTGGCCAACACAACTGCATTGGGCGACGTCGGCGGTGGAAAATCGGTCACGCTGTGACCCTACGACCGTCCTGGCCCGACCGGTGGTCCGGACTTGCGCCGATCCTCGCGCCGATCCGCTGTAAGCCAGACTGGGTGGATGTCACGCCCTCGTCTCCACCCCGTCGGGGCAGCCACTGCCTCGCTCATCTCGCTGCTCGCCCGTCGCGGCGATGAGATCGTGCTCGACGGCCGTCGGCTGGACCCCCAGGTCCGAGCCCTGCTGACGCTCGCCGAGCGGGTGGCCCCCACCGACGCCCGGGAGGTCGACCGGTCCCGGGCCGACATTCGACGTTCGGTGGTGTTTGGCCCACCGGTGCCGCGCAGCGTGCACGCGTGGGAGCGCACGATCCCGGGCCCGGCCGGCGACCTTCGGGTGCGCTTCTACCGCGACGCCGACACGAAGCCGGGCGTACCGGCCATCTGCTTCTTCCATGGCGGCGGTTGGGTGGTGGGCGACCTGGACAGCCACGACCCGCCCTGCCGGGCCCTGGCGCAGCAGACCGGTGCCGTGGTCATGGCGGTGGACTACCGGCTGGCGCCGGAGGCGCGCTTCCCGGCCGCGGTCGAGGATTGCCTTGCCGCCTACGTGTGGCTCAGCGACCACGCCGGCGAACTGGGCGTCGACGCCACCCGCCTCGCGGTCATGGGCGACTCGGCGGGCGGCAACCTCGCCGCGCTCGTGGCCCTGGCCGCCCGCGACGGGGCCGCCCCCGCCCCGGCGTTGCAGGTGCTCGTCTACCCGGGCTGCGACCTCACGATGAGCCTGCCGTCGATCGACACCTTCGCCGAGGGCTTCATGCTGACCCGGGAGTCGATGCTCTGGTTCCGTAGCCACTACCTGCCCGACGAGTCGATGCGGCGCGACCCGGCTGCCTCGCCGCTGTTCGCGGATCCCACCGGCGTCGCCCCGGCGTTGGTGTTCACCGCCGGGTTCGATCCCCTCCGCGACGAGGGGCGGGCCTATGCCGCCCGGCTGGCCGAGGCCGGGGTGCCGACCGTCGATCGATGTTTCGACGACCTGATCCACGGCTTCTACAACATCGGCATCACCCGGGCCACGCTGATGGCCGCCCAGGAGGTGAACCGAACCGTCGCCGGCGCCCTTCAGGGCGAGCTGGACGCCCCGTAGCCGGTCGCATCGCCCGACGGTTCGGGGGCCGGTTCGGCCGCGCCGACCGCCGGCGTTTCGGTGGTCGGTTCGGACGCAGCCCGGCGGCGGGCCAGGTGCAGCGAGGCCGTCGGTCCGAGCACGGTGAAGAGGGCCAGCATGAGGGCGGCGAGGCCGATGGGCACGATGCCGTCGCCCCTGCCCGTGAACACCGGGATCAGCACGAAGCCCGACAACAGGGCCGTCCATGCCCACAGAATGACGACCGCCCGGCGGTGCCCGTGACCCAGATCCACCAGGCGGTGGTGCAGGTGCTTGCGGTCTGCCACCGACACCCCGCTGCGGCCCACGGTGCGGCGCACGATGGAGAACAGCGTGTCCAGGATGGGCACGCCCAGGATGAACAACGGCACGAGGAGCGGGGCGAAGAAGAACCAGGCCTGCCCGGAAAACGGATCATCGGAGTTGCCACCGACGGCGATGGTGGCGGTGGCCATGGCCGCGCCCAGGAACAGCGCCCCACCATCGCCCATGATGATCTTGGCCGGATGCACGTTGTAGGGCAGAAAGCCCAGGCACACGCCTAGCACGATCACCGCGATGAGCGGCCCCAGGTTGCCGGGGTCCAACACGCCGTTGCGCGACAGGGCCAGGGAGTAGGCCAGGAATGCCGCCGCGGCGATACCCGTGATGCCCGCAGCCAGCCCATCGAGCCCATCGATCAGGTTGATGGCGTTGGCCATGCCCACCACCCACAGCACCGTCAGCAGCGCCGACAGGTCGGGGGACAGCACCAGCAGGTCGAAGAAGGGCACCCGAAAGAACAGCAGGCTCAGGCCGGACAGCGACAGGATCGAGCCGGCCAGCACCAGCCCGGCCACCTTGGCGGGGGCTGACAGGTGGCGGATGTCGTCGGCCAACCCGGTGCCGAACGCCACCGCACAGCACAGGGCGGCACCGGCCATTTCGGTGCCGGTCAGCATCGGCTTGAATCGACCCAGCAGCGCGGCCACTCCCAACGCCACGGCGAACCCGACGAACATGGCCAGGCCGCCCAACGCCGGCATGGGCTCGACGTGCACCGTTCGTTCGGAGGGCTCGTACACCAGGCCGGTGCGTATGCAGAACCGGCGCACCAGCGGCACGGTGGCCGCCGTGACCCCGAAGGCCACGACCAGGACGAGGAAGTAGGACGCCATCAGGTGGCGCCCGGTGCTCGTCTCACCCGGAGACGCCGTCCGGGTACACCGGGAAGCGCCTGCACAGCGCCTCGGTTCGGGCGGCCACGTCGGCCCGAACGCCTTCGTCCTCGGGCGCCGCCAGCACGGTGGCGATCAGCTCGGCCACCTCGGACATCTCGGCGGGCCCCATGCCCTGGGTGGTCACCGCCGGGGTGCCGATGCGCACACCGCTGGTGACAAAGGGCGAACGCGGGTCATCGGGCACGGTGTTCTTGTTGAGCGTGATGCCTGCGGCGTCAAGTGCGGCCTGGGCCACCTTGCCGGTGAGCTCGGCGTCGAAGGGGCGAAGGTCCACCAGCAGCAGGTGGTTGTCGGTTCCGCCGGAGACCAGCCGGAATCCACGGCCCGCCAACGCCTCGGCCAGGGCCTGGGCATTGGTGACGATGTCCGCGGCGTACTGCCGGAAGGAGGGGTCGGCGGCCTCGCGGAAGGCCACGGCCTTGGCGGCGATCGCGTGCTCCAACGGGCCACCTTGGAGGCCGGGGAAGATGGCCTTGTCGATGGCCTTTGCATGCTCGGCGTTGCAGAGGATGGCGCCGCCCCGGGGCCCACGAAGCGTCTTGTGGGTGGTGAAGGTGACCACGTCGGCCACACCCACCGGGTTGGGGTGGGCCCCACCGGCGATCAGCCCGGCGATGTGGGCCGCGTCGAACATGAACAGCGCACCCACTTCATCGGCGATGGCCCGGAACGCCTGTGGGTCGATCTGGCGGGGGTAGGCGGTGGCGCCGGCGACGATCAGCTTGGGTTGGTGCTCGATGGCCAGGGCCCGCACCGCGTCGAAGTCGATGCGCTCGTCGCTGTCGGTCAGCCCGTAGCCCACGAAGTTGTAGTAGCGCCCCGAGATGTTCACGGGGCTGCCATGGGTGAGGTGGCCGCCGTGGTCCAGGCTCATACCCAGCACGGTGTCGCCCGGCTCCAGCAGCGCGAGGTACACGCCCAGGTTGGCGTTGGCGCCCGAGTGGGGCTGCACGTTGGCGTGGTCGGCGCCGAAAAGCTCACACACCCGCCGGCGAGCCAGCTCCTCGATGTCGTCAACCACGGCGTTGCCGCCGTAGTACCGCTTGCCGGGGTAGCCCTCGGAGTACTTGTTGGTCAGCACCGTGCCGGTGGCCGCCATGACCGCCGGGGAGGCGAAGTTCTCCGACGCGATCAGCTGCAGGCCCCGCTGCTGCCGGGCCAGCTCGGCCTCCAGCAGTGTGTTGACTTCGGTGTCGGTGCTCTGCGGCCATCCCACGATTGCGGGCTCCTCGTTCGTTTGGGCCCCGGGGTGGGGCGGTTGATATTGCGGCAGCGGTTGGCGAGCCTCAGTCGAGGAGCGCGTCCAGCTTGGCCACTCGGGGGCCGTGGCGGCCGCCTTGAAACTCGGCGGCCAGAAAGGCCTCCAGCGCGTCGATGGCCACCTGGTGGCCGATGAACCGCGAGCCCACGCACAACACGTTGGCGTCGTTGTGCTCGCGGGCCAGGCGCGCCGAGGTGACGTCGTGGGCGGTGGCCGCCCGAACGCCCGGGATCTTGTTGGCCGCCATGGCGATGCCAATGCCCGAACCGCAGACGGCCACACCCAGCTCGGCGTCGCCGGCGGCCACGGCCCTGCCCACGGCCGCCCCAAAGTCGGGGTAGTCGCAGCGTTCCTCCGAGTAGGTGCCCACATCGGTCACCTCGTGACCCAGGCCGGCCAAGAACTCGGCCAGGCCCTCCTTCAACTCGAACCCGGCGTGATCGGCGCCTACGGCGATGCGCATGTCGGCATCGTACGGGTTATCGAGCGCCTCGGGCGAGTGGAGGGGCCGAATACGTCCGGCCCGGTTGTGTGCCGTCTCTCCGGTGGGCAACGCTACGAGCGTGAGCAGCTCCCGACCTCTCGGACTCGACCCCCACACGCCGGTACTCATCGGCGTCGGCCAACACGTTCGCCGGGACACCACCCAGCCCGAGCTGTCGCCCGTCGGGCTGATGACGGAGTCGCTGCGCACTGCGCTGTCCGACACTCGGGCGAGCGATCCGGTGAAGCTCGGCCGGTCGCTGGAATGGATCGCATCGGTGCCCGCGCTCACCTGGAGGTATCAGGATGCGGCGCGCCCCGTGGCCGAAGCCATCGGCGCACCGCAGGCCACCACCGCCACCTGCGCCATGGGCGGCCACTCCCCCAACTACCTGCTGGGCGCTGCCGCCCGAGCCATCGCCTCGGGCGATCTCGACATCGCCGCCGTCACCGGCGGCGAGTCCGGTCGTGCCCGGGCGGGACACCGCAGCAGCGGCATCCAGCCCGAGTGGGGCACCCAAGCGCCCGAGATGGCCCCCGACGAGGTGGTGGGCGCCACCGAGTCCGAGATGGCCCACCCCGCCGAGACCGCCCATGGCCTGTACCTGCCCACGCAGATGTATCCCGTATTCGAAACCGCACTACGCGCCCGGGCCGGCTCCAGCATCGGCGAGCACCAGGCACACCTGGGGCGCCTGTGGGCCGGGTTCTCGGCGCTCGCGGCGGAGAACCCCAACGCCTGGGATCGCACGGCCTACAGCCCCGAGGAGATCGTCGCCTCGGGGCCGGAGAATCGTTGGGTGGGCTGGCCCTACAACCGCCACCTGGTATCGAACCCGAAGGTGGACATGGGCGCGTCGGTGGTGATCGCCTCGGCCCAGGCGGCAGCCGACGCAGGGGTGCCCCGGGACCGCTGGGTCTTCATCCAGGCCGGCACCGACGCCGTCGACCGGCTGGCCTCCGAGCGCGGCTCGTTCACCACCTCGCCGGCCATGCGGGTGGCCGGGCGCCGGGCCATGGCGCTAGCCGACGTGGGCCCCGACGAGCTGGACCTGGTGGACCTGTACTCGTGTTTCCCCTCGGCGGTGCAGTTGGCCGCCGCCGAGCTGGGCATCGGCCAGGACCGCCCGCTGACCACGTGGGGCGGGCTGTGCTTCGCCGGGGGTCCCTGGAACAACCCGGTCACCCATGCGCTCGCCGCGACCGTGGATGCGCTGAGGAACCGGGGCGAGGGCCGGGCGCTGGTGACCGCCAACGGCGGCATCGTGCACAAGCACAGCTTCTGTGTGCTGGGCACCGAGCCGAACGACGCCGGCTTCGCCTGGGAGTCGCCCCAGGCCGAAGTGGACGCAGCGGAGCCCGCCGTAGTGCCCAACCTGCAGCCCAGCGGGGCGGCCACCATCGAAGGCTATGCCGTGATGCACGACCGCAACAACACCCCCGAGCGGGCGCACGCCGCGGTCCGTCTGCCCGACGGCAGTCGGGCCTGGGCGCTCAGCGACGACGCCGACACGATGGTGGAGCTGATGTCCGTCGAAGGTGTCGGGCGCAGCGCCGTCGTCGACGGCAGCGCGCTGCACCTGAGCGACTGACGCCGGGTCGCTGGGGTCGCTACAGCCCTTCGTCGGCTCGGAGACGCTCGGTGAGCATGGTCATGACCCGCTCCTCGGCCTTGGGCATCTCGGTCAGGAGCTGACGGAACTGGCGGGAGTTGAACCGCAGCATGGTCATATCGCTGGTGGCAACCACCGAAGCGGTGCGCGGCCGATGGTCGATGAGGGCCATCTCGCCCACCATGTCGCCGGCACCCAACGTGGCCACCTCCTCGTCGCGTACCCGCACCGATGCGGAGCCATCAACGATCACGTAGCAGTCCACGCCGGTGTCGCCCTGGTCCATGACCACCGCGCCCTCACCCACCTTCAGCTCACCCGAGAGGGCGGCCACGCGCTGCAGGTCCTCCGAACTGAACCCCTCAAAAAACGATACGCCGGACAGGTAGTCGGCACTCTCAGCTGGCTTCTTCCAAAGACTCATGAATCCCCTCCCAAGGCGAGCCGACTCTACCCCCACCACTCGCGCAGCGTGGCCTCGTCCACCGGCCCCGCCCGAACGATCCGCGGCTGGTCGCCGGTGACGTCCACCACGGTGGACGGTGCACCAGGCAGCTCGCCGCCATCCACCGCCAGTGCCACGTTGCTCAGCTCGGGCCATCGGTTGGCCAGGTTGGCCTCGTCCAGGCCGGCGAGCGAGCACATCGGTTGGTTCCCGGCCAGGTTGGCCGACGTCACCGACAACGGACCCACCAACGTGGCCAGTTGATGCACAAACGCATCGGCCGGGCAGCGGACGCCGATCGTTCCGTGCGGCGTGACCGCCGCTTGCGGCGCGTCTGGCCCGGCGCGACCCACCAGGGTGAGGGGCCCGGGCCACCCGGCTTGGGCCAGGTTCGACACGGCAGCCGAGGCGGCCTCGAACATCGCCAGGCCGTCCGGCGGCTCTGCCACCAGCACGGCGATGGGCTTGTCGGGGTCGCGGCGTTTTACCCGGGCCAACGCCTCACCGCCAACGTCGACGGCCACCGCCAACCCGTACACGGTGTCGGTGGGAATCAACACCACGGCGCCGGCGCGCAACGATGCGGCCGTGCGCTTCGCCACGGTTCCGAGTTCCCTGGCCGATAACGCCGCAACCTCCATCACCCCAAGGTAGGCCGGAGTGATCGGCAGACGGGCAACCACTCAACTCCTCGCTGGCGGGGCCGACTCGTCTGGTGAGGAGGCGACCGTGCTCGGCCTGTTGAACCGCAACAAGATCAAATGCGACGCGTGTCGGGCATCCAACCCGATCAGTCGTGACCGGTGTCGCATCTGCACCGCACCCCTGCATCACGAGGGCCCGACCCAGGACACCTTGTGGTCGCAGCGCCTGTACCGGACTGCGGTGTCGGACACGATGAGTCGCTCGGGCTCGCGCGTGCCCGGTGTGATCCTGCTGGTCATTCTCGGCGCCGGCCTCCTGAACTTCTTCGTCCTGGGCTACGGCCCGGATTGGGCCCACCGCCAGGTCGACCTCGGGGGCTCCTGGAAGTCCGTGGCCGAGTTCCAGCCCGAAGTCGTCGCCGAGCTCCCGGGCACACCGGACATGGGCACCGCCGGGGGCATGAGCACCGCTCGAGTTGTCGTGGACGACCACGGCGAGGCGGTACTGGACGGATCTCCGCCGAGCCCCAACGCACTGTTGGAGGCCAAGAACTCCCGCCGGGCCACGCTGATCCTGGCCAAGGGCGACCTCGGCGGCCAGACGCCGGAGGCCGCCGCTGGTGAACGGGTTCGAAGCCTGCTGGCCCCCAATGCACTCTCCGAGGTGAACGTCCGACCGAGCGAGACCACGGCCGAGGGCTGGTCGAGAGTGGACGTCACCGGCACCATGGCCGAGTATCCCGACCCCGGTCGAACCTCCGGCGTGAACGCAACATTGCTCGCCGACGGCGATCTGGTGGTGCTGGCCGTGACGCTGAACGAGCGCAGCCCGGTGCCCGGCCTGCCAGAGCGCCTCGTTGCGGGCGTGCAGCTGACCCCGACTCCCTAACCCGTGTCGGGGTAGCTGGGCGGTCGGTTGGGGGGCCGGGCCCGGCGGGTTCTGATGGGTGTTGGCGGGACGGGTTGCTTGTCTGCCGGTTGTTCGTCGTCTTGGTGGTCGGGCTGTTGTTCGGGTGGTTGCCAGGCTTGGTGGCGTTGTGAGTCGATGGTGTGTCCGGTGGGGGTGGTCCAGGTGAAGCGTCCGTTGGGCAGCCCGGTGGGCCCGGTGTTGGCGGTCATGTGCCAGCCGGTGCGGTGGGTGACCCCGTGATGGTGCGCACACAGGGCGGCAAGGTTGGTGGGCTCGGTCGGGCCTCCCGCTGCTGCTGGGATGACGTGGTGGATCTGGATCCACGCCAGGGGTGCGTCGCATCCCGGGAACACGCATCCGCCGTCGCGGACCAGCACCATCCGTCGTTGGAGTGGGCTGGCCAGGCGTTGGTTGAGTGTCGCCCGGATCGGCAGGTCGTCGCCGTCCACCACAAACGACCGGATGTTCGCTGTGCAGCACAGTCGCCAGAGGTTGGCATCGACGGTGCCCGGAGTGTGGGCCAGCGGGGTGCCGTCAGGACGAAAGACCGGACCCATCCAGGCGTTGTCGTGTCCGCCGGGCGGAACGGCCGACTCGTCGGTCTGCTCCTTGCTCGCCGGCCCGCTGCCGGCCGTTCCGCCCTGGCCGTTCGTGCTGGCCGGGCCGGCACCGGGTCCGGCGCTGCTTGCCTGCTGGGTGGGCTCCGTGTCGTCGGTGTCGGTGGGTTGGGTTTGTTCGGCGTGGACGATCAGGGTGATATCCGCCCCGGCCTGTCGGCCGTTGGTGGTGCACGTGTGCTGGGCGCGGCGGATCAACTCCAACAACGCTTTCGCACGCAACGTCATCCATCCGGGCACCACCAGATCCGGACACGCCTTCGCGTCAGCCTGAGCCCGCCGGTAGAGACGCTCCGTTTCGGCCTCGATCGCCTGGGACAACTCTTCGCCCTCGCTGCCGTGCACACACCCCGAGATCACGGTGACCCCACCGGTCTCCGAAATCACCAGACTGTCGCGCTCCCCATCGTCGGGTTCGGGGCCGTCCTCATCCAACTCCGCACACAACGCCCGCAACTCCGCGGCCCACCGCTCAAACCTTCTCCCCGGCACACGAGACAACAGATACTCCTGCAACTCAACCAGACCGGGCAGGATCCGATCGTTCGACGCGTTCTGTAACGCCCGGCAATACGCCCACCCAACCCGCCCCTCACCCAACGCCTCAGCAAACAACCCGAAATGCTGCCTGAGCGCGTTCGCCGTCCGCACCCTCGATTTGGTGTGAGCGGCCGGCAGGCCGGTGGCCGCAGCCAACCAGCCCGACGTCCGATGACCATGAACACGATCAGGAACATCGCGGGCCTCCAACTCGCCCAACAAATGCGCCTCAGCAGCATCCAACCGCCGCTGCACCGCCGCCAACCCCACCGCAGCGTCCAACAACTCCTCATCACCCAACCGACGCGGATCGACGGCCGCCAACACCCCCACCGACTCACCCAACCGGCCCAACCCACCCAACACCCCACCACCGCCGCCGCTATTGCCGCTATTGCCGTTATTGCCGTTGTCGTTGTGTTCACACTGACCGGTCATCATCACCTCCCGCCGGTGTCGACCATCCCTACCGCCCGCTTCGCAAACCGCCCGCTTCGCAAGCCATCCGCCCCGCTTCCCCCGATGAGCGAACGTATGTTCGAGTGTACGCCTGGTCGGGTCGGCCTGCAAGCCGGAACCGGACGCGCGCCTATGACATCCGTCACGCACTGTCGAGCGATGGCGCTTCGGCCCGTCAGGGCTGCCGGGCCACCATGGCTCGTGGACGTCCAGCAAGATCGGGGCGCACCGCTGCGTCCACCAGCCCGGCCTCGTCGGCCATTGCCATCAGCGCGGCACCCTGCTCCTCCCCCATCTCCACCACGAGTGCACCGCGAGGGGCCAGCCAGCGGTGCGCACCCGACACGATCACCCGAAGGTCCGCCAGCCCATCCGGCCCGGCCCTGAGGGCCCCCTCCGGCTCCCACGCAGCCACCTGCTCGGGCAACGGCGCCCCGTCCGGGACGTATGGCGGGTTCGACACGACGAGGTCGATCGAGCCGGCCAGCGATGGATCGAGGGCCTGCCACCAACGGCCATGGACCAGACGAACGCGCTGGGCGCCCTGACCGAGCCCGGCCAGGTTGGCCCTGGCCAGGGCCAGGGCATCGGCAGACACATCGGTGGCGATCACCCGAACCCGTGGCCGCTCGGCGGCCAGCGACAGGCCGATCGCCCCGGTGCCCGTCCCCAGGTCCACCGCCAGCGGCTCGCGCCGACCCTCGTCCACGAGCCGGTCCAGCTCGCCGAGCGCCACCTCCACCACGGCCTCGGTTTCCGGCCGGGGGATCAGCGCACGAGCGTCGACCGCCAGGTCGAGGCCACGAAACCCCCAGCTCCCCAGCACATACTGCAGCGGCTCCCCGGCCAACCTGCGGGCGACCAACGAGTCCAGGCGGGCCACCTGACGCACCGTCGCCGGCTTGTCCTGGGCCAGTGCCAGCTCGGCCACCGGAAGGCCCGTCACCTCGGCGAGGATCCAGGCCGCCTCGGCCGCTGCGTTCTCCACCGCCATGCCGGCCAACCGGCCCCTGGTCTCGGCCAGCAGCTGCTCCAATGACACCGTGTCGCCCTCGGGCGGGGGCGCCCCCGCTGGTGCGCTGCCGTGTGGCGCCATCACCTTGCCGGTCCGCTCACGTCGCAGGTCCGGTCACGTCACAGGTCCGGTCACGTCGCCTCGGTGAGCAAGCGGGCCCGTTCGTCGGCAAGGAGCGGATCGGACACGATGTCCACGTCGCCCGCCAGCACCTTGTCGAGGGAATACACCGTCAGACCGATGCGGTGGTCGGTCACCCGGTTCTCCTTGTAGTTGTAAGTGCGGATCTTTTCCGATCGGCCCCCGCCTCCCCCCTGTGCCCGCTTGGCGCCCGCAACCTCGGCCGCCTGTTCCGCCCTGCGCAGGGCCAGCAGCCGGCTGCGCAGCACCACCATGGCCCGCTCGCGGTTCTGGGTCTGGCTCTTCTCGTCCTGCATGGCCACCACCACACCGGTGGGCTCGTGGGTGATGCGCACGGCGGATTCGGTCTTGTTCACGTGCTGGCCGCCGGCCCCGGAGGCCCGGTAGGTGTCCACCCGCAACTCGGTCGGGTCGATGTCCACCTCCACCTTGTCGGCCTCGACCAGGGCGGTCACCACCGCAGATGAGGTGTGCACCCGGCCCTGTGCCTCGGTCACCGGCACCCGCTGCACCCGGTGCGGACCGGCCTCAAACTGGAGCCGGCTCCAGGCCTCATCGCCGCTCACCCGCACCAACGCGCCGGTGATGCCGCCCATGTCCGAGGCGTCGGCGCTGAGCACCTCGAAGCGCCACCCGTGGCGCTCCGCCCACGCCCGATACATGTCCAGCAGCTCGCGTGCGAACAGGTTGGCCTCCTCGCCCCCCTCGGCCCCTCGTACCTCCAGCAGCACCGGCCGACCGGCGTCGGGGTCCTTGGGGATCAGCTGGCTTCGGAGGGCGTCCTCGGCGGCCGCCACCGCCTGCTCGGCGTCGCGGGCCATCTCGGCCAGCTCGGGGTCGCCTCCGCCCTCCTCCTGCAGCTGGCGGGCCGCCTCCAGCTCGCCGGTGGCCTCATTCCACACGTCGATGGCCGCCACGATGGGTTCCAGCTCTGCGTGGCGCTTGGCCAGGGTGATCTGGCGCTCCCGGTCGGCGTAGACCTCAGGGTCGCCCAACCGCAGGCCGACGTCGACGAACTCTCGAGCCAGTTCGTCCAAACGATCGCGGCTGAGCTGTGACACGCCCGGAGGCTACCGGCCGGGTCGCAGGGGCTCCCACGGAGGCGTGACCGACACCAGATCCACCGGCGTGTGCGCCAGGGCGGCCACCCGTTCGGTGGCGGGCAGGCGGTCCGCTGGGGGCAACGCCAGCACCACCCGTGCCGCAGGGTCAGCGGCACGGGCCTGATCCAGCGCCGTGGGCACCAGGTCGGGGTCCACTCCCGACGAGGCCACCACCACCAGCGGCTCACCTGCGTCGTCCTCGCCCAACGCCGCTGCCGGCGCCGGCTCCCGCAGGCCCTGCCGCAGCCACAGGCCCGGCAGGGCCTCCAGACGCCTGGCACCCACCTTCGCCGGGTTGCGAAGGAGCTCGGCTCGCAGCCAGCGCTCGCGAGCCAGGCGGGTCATGGGGTGCGATGCGTTTCCCATGGTGCGGGCGAGCCGCACAAGGTCGGCCGCCCGAATCAGCGCGTCGCGTCGGGGCAGTTCGGCCTGGGCAACCGCAGAGAGCTCCTGGTCGAAGCGGCCGACGCCGATGGCCAGGTGCGCCTCGCCCCTCTCGACGGTGACTCGGGCCACCTCCAGGCCGGCCACCTCCCCCAGGATCATGCCGGGCTCGGCAACCACGTCCAGGCCCACGTCCCTGAGCAGCTCGATCAGGTCGGCGGCCTCGTCGGTGGGAGGCGCAACGACCGGCGGCGGCGCTGCGGCGTGCACCTGGGCTGCGTTGCTCCCATCCACAACCCACACCCGGATATCGGGGGTGAACAGCCCGCCGAGGCGGGCCAGCTGCCCTGCCGTGGCCAACGGGTCGTCCACGTCTGCGCCGGCCAACCTCGCCGCTTCGGCGTCACCCGGTTCGGCGTCGGCCGGTTCCAGCGCCGCAGACGGGTCCAGCACCACGTCCAACCGGGCAAGGCCACCGGGCCGAGCCCCGTGGTGCCCGACGTTCATGGTGGCCCACAGCAGCGCAGGCCCCAAGCTTCGACGGGTGGGTCGCCCGACGAGCATGGCGGCGCGATCGCCAACCATGAGGGCGGCGCCGGTGGGGAGCGCCGACCCGCTCGTGGGGCCGACCTCGCCCATCCCCAACGGGTCTCGGGCGAGCGAGCGCAGCTTGGCCACCCGAAGGGCGGCCAAGCGGTCGGGGTTCAGGACTTGGCGTCCTCGGAACCCGCGGCATCGCCCGAACGACTGCGTCGTCCGTAGCGGCGCTCGAAGCGCTCCACGCGGCCGGCGGTATCGACGATCTTCATCTGACCGGTGAAGAACGGGTGCGAGTAGGAGGAGATCTCCACCTTGGCCAGCGGGTACTCGTTGCCGTCCGTGAAGGTGACGGTCTCGGTCGTGTCGATCGTGGACTGCGTCAACCACCGCTCGCCGGAGGAGTTGTCGTGAAACACAACGGGGCGGTACGTGGGATGGATGTCTGGCTTCATGAATGGTTCCTGGTCGATTCGGCCGTGAGGGGAAGGGCCCGCCGGCGGGTTCGGGTTCTCTGGACGAGCGCTGCGGGCACTGCGGGCCCGGCAACGCTAGCGGCCCGGTCAGCCCTTGGCGACCCGGGCCAACAGCGCAGCGTTGTCGGGGGTGGCCGCCACCTGCTCAACCAGCCACTCGAGGCCGGCCAGCGAGGAGCCGCCTTCGTTCAGCGAGGTGAGATGACGGCGCAACGCCACCATGGCCTCAGCCGTGTCATCGTCCACCAGCAGGTCCTCGTGGCGGGTGGCCGTGTGCTCCACGTCGAGGGCGGGGAAGACCTGCCACTGGGCCGCCAGACGGTTCAGGTGCACCTCCATGTTGGCGGTGCCGGCAAACTCCGCCCAGACCAGCTCGTCGGCCGGCGAGGCGGTGTCGGAGCGGAGGGTGGCCAGGATGGTCAACGAACCGTTGTCGCGGAGGCTGCGAGCCGCTCCCAAGAACCGCTTGGGCGGGAACAGCGCAGTGGCGTCGATGCCGCCTGGCAGGGTCCGGCCGGTGGGCTGACCGGCCGCCGAATAGGCACGCACCAGCCGCGTGACGCCGTCCAGCAGGATCACGACGTCCTTGCCAAGCTCCACCAAGCGCTTGGCCCGCTCCAGGGTGAGCTCCACCACGTGTGTGTGCTCGTCGGGCGGTCGGTCGAATCCGGAGGCGATCACCTCGCCGTTGGTCAGCTCACCCAGGCCGGTGACCTCCTCGGGCCGCTCGTCGATGAGCAACAAGATGACGTGCGCCTCGGGCCTTGCCGCCTCGATGGCCTGAGCGAGGCGGGACAGCACCGTGGTGGCGCCGGTTCGGGCGGGCGCGACGATCAGCCCTCGCTGGCCCAGCCCGATGGGGGCGAGCACATCGATGGCCCGAACGGTGGCGTCCTCCGGAGCTGCCTCCGTGAGGTTGATGCGCTCGTGGGGGTGGACGGGCACCAATTCGTCAAAACGCGGCCGCTGACGCGCCTGCTCGGGATCGAGGTCCATCACCTTGTCCACCCGCAGCAGCGCCGGATTCTTCTCCCGACCCCCCGCCGGCCGGTAGGCACCGGTGACGTGGTCGCCCTTGCGGAGGCCGTTCTGGCGCACCATCTTGGCCGAGATGTACACGTCCTCCCGGGACGGCAAGTAGCCCTTCACCCGCAGAAAGCCGTAGCCCTCGTCGCGCAGATCCAGAAATCCGGCGACCTCGACGGGCTCGCCTTCCCACTGGCTGTCATCGTCGTCGCGGTTGCGTCCCCGGCGCCTGCCCCGCCGGCGTCGGTTTCCCTCGTCCTCCTCGCCCTCGCCTTCGGCCTCGCCGTTGCGAGCGGAACCAACCTGGCCGCCATCCTGGCCGTCACCGTCGGAGGCCTCACTCTTGCCGTTGGGGCCCTGCCCGTCGTGTTGGCCGCCATCCTGATCGCCGGACGTGGGATGGTCGGCGCCAGCGCTCGACCCGTTGCCCGGATCGCTGTCGGCAGCACCGGCGCCGCGCTGTGCGGGCCGGCCCGCCTTCGTGGCCTGGTCGGGCGTGGCTTCGGCTGCCCCGGCCTCCTCCACGCCGGCCAGGCGAAGGATGAGGTCGATGATGTCGGCCTTCTTGGCTCGTGCCGGTGGCTTGGATCCCAGCGCCGTGGCGATGGTGACCAGTTGCGCTCGGTCCTTGCCTTCCAGCTTCGAGCGTTCCAGGTCGATGGAGTCGTCCGCCATGGGGATGGTTCCTTGGTTCGGGGCACCTGCCGGTGAGGCGATCGGCGCGGCGGCGTGTCCGGAGGGACCACCGCTATCGGGGTTCGTGCTGGCCGCAGCTGGGGGCGTACGCCGTGGCGACGCCACGGGCAACAGAAGTGAAGCGGTCGTCGCTCAACTACGGCTCAGGCGAGGATGGTAGCGAAGCCAGCCCGGCGGGCAACAATCCCTACCGCCCAGCTCACGCCTCGGGTTCGGACCCTGCGGTGGAGGCGTCGGCGCCGCCCTCCGCCTGCGCTTCCTCCGGGTGCAGCGACACCCAGGAGTTCTTGGGTTCCTCGGGATCGAGGTGCACCCGGATCGGGCCATCGTCGTCGCCCTCGCGGGCCTCCTGAACCACCGGGGGTTTGGACCGCTCCCGTCCGTAGACGATTTCCTCCAGTGCCAGGCCAGCGTTGAGGAAGGCCACCGAAACGGCCCCCTTGCGCGACCTGGTGGGCAGCGCTGCGGCCTCGTGGCTGTCGGCGTCGTCGGCGAAGTCGGGCTCCCAGTCATCGTCCATGAAGCCATCGTCGAGCGAGTCATCGGACGCAGCACTGTCGACGTCCGGTTCGGACAGGTCGGCGAGATCGCCCGGTCCGTCCCCGGAGAAGTCCTCCACCTGGTCGCGTCGCTTCGGGCTCATGGCGCCGCCTCGCCCGGTTCGCGCTGCAGCAGTTCGGCCATCAGGCGGTGCCCCGGCAGCACCGGAGCGTCGGCCACGCCTTCCTCGGTATAGACGCCGCCGGGCCCATCGACCTCGGAATCCACCAGCAGGTAGGGCACGGGCTCGGTGGTGTGGGTCTTCAACGCCACTGGGGTCGCGTGGTCGGGCGACAGCAGCAGGCGCCACGGCCCCTGTGCATTCAAGCCGTCCACCAGGTCGCCCAGGATGCGCCGATCCCAGTTCTCCAACGCCTCCACCTTGGCCCCCGCGTCGCCAGCGTGGCCGGCTTCGTCGGTGGCCTCCACGTGGATGACGAACAGGTCGCGGTCGGCGGCCAGCTTGGCCAACGCTGCATCGCGCTTGCCCTCGTAGTTGGTGTCGTACCAGCCGGTGGCACCCTCCACCTCCACCACGTCCATGCCGGACAGCACGCCCAGGCCGCGCACCAGGTCGACGGCGGTCACCATGCCGGCCCGCACCCCCCAGCGGCCGGCGAAGTCGTCCAGCGCAGGCTGCGTGCCCTGCCCCCACAGCCAGACGTGCGTCGCCGCAAGCTGCGGGAAGCCGGCCAGTACCTCGGCCGAGGCATCCATGATGCGCCGCAACTCGTCGGACCCGGGCCCCTTGGGCCACTCCAGCGCCTTGCCGGACAGGTCGTGGGGCGGCACGCACTCGGCATCGAGCCAGTCGATGGGCGCACACATGATGTGGCGGTACTGAACGCCCGGGTGGAACGCCACTCCGTCGCCGCCCAGCGCCTCATCCAGTGCCCGCATGGCTCGTGCCGCCAGGTCCGAGTCGGGGTGCCCGCCGGCAAAGTCCACCATCTCGCCGGGAGCCCCGGCGGTGGTCTCGTCCGCGCCGCCCAGCACCACCAGGTTGGCCCGGAAGGCGATCGTCCCCTCGGGGAGCCGCAACCCAAGGGCCGCCGCCTCGATGGGCGCCCGGCCGGTGTGGAACTGCCGCGGGTCGTAGCCCAGCAGCGACATGTTGCCCACGTCGCTGCCCGGGGGCATGCCCTCCGGGATCACGGCTGCCCGGCCCACGCGACCACGGGCCGCCAACGCATCCAGGTTGGGGGTGGATGCGGCCTGCAGCGGCGTCAGCCCGCCCAGCTCGTCCACGGGGAGGTCGCTGCATCCGTCGGGAACACAGAGCACGTACTTCATGGGGTCACTGTCCTTCGGTGTTCCACGCGTCCATCATCGCCCATCTGCCATCGAAGTCCGCATCAGGTCCTGAACCTGGGCCAGGTCGGCGCCGACCGAGTCTGCGTGCTCCGGGCGATCCAACAGATCGGCGAGCGCCTCGGGGAGCGGCGGACGAACACCGGTTGCCGCCTCGACGGCGTCGGGGAACTTGGCGGGGTGGGCCGTGGCCATCGCCACCATGGGCACGCCGTCGCGCTGGGTCGCACGCGCCGCCACCAGCCCCACGGCGGTGTGTGGGTCGACGCCGACGCCCAGGCGGTGCCACTCGCCGATCGTTGCGGCCACCTCCTCCTCGCCCACCCGCACCCCGTCGAAGCGGTCGACGATGGCCCGGTGCACGGGCGTGCCGACCCGATACCGACCGCGACTTGCGAACTCGGCCATCATCTCGGCGCACAACGCCCCGTTGCGGCCCGTCACCTCGAAGAGCAGCCGCTCGAAGTTGGACGACACGCCGATATCCATGGACGGGCTGGTGGTGGGCACCACCTCGGCGGCCTCCATGGCGCCTCGTTCCAGGAAGCGCACCAGGATGTCGTTGCGGTTGGACGCCACCACCAGGCGATCGATGGGCAGCCCCATGGCCTGGGCCACCCAGCCGGCAAACACGTTGCCGAAGTTGCCGGTGGGCACGGCGAAGCTCACGGGCGAGCCGTCCGGCGACGCCACCAGGTGCGAGGTGACGTAGTAGACGACCTGGGCCATCACACGGGCCCAGTTGATGGAGTTCACGGCGCCCAGGCTCATCTCCTTGCGGAACGCCTCATCGGCGAACGCGGCCTTCACCAGCCGCTGGCAGTCGTCGAAATCGCCCGCAACGGCCACGGGGTGCAGCCGGGGGTCGTTCAGCGTGGTCATCTGGCGGCGCTGCACCGCCGACACCCGCCCGTCGGGGAAGAGGATGAACACCTCCACCCGGTCGGTGTGGCGACAGCCCTCCATGGCCGCCGAGCCCGTGTCGCCCGAGGTGGCGCCCAAGATGGTGAGCCGCTCATCGCGAGCCTCCAACGCCTCGTGAAACAGGCGCCCTACCAGCTGAAGGGCCACGTCCTTGAAGGCCAGCGTGGGGCCCCAGAACAGCTCGGTCAGCCACAGCCCGTCACCGAGGTTGCGCGTGGGACACACGTCGGGGTGCTCGAAGGCGCCGTAGGTGTCCGCGACCAGCGCGTCGAATCGTTCGCGTGTCAGGTCGTCGGCCACGAAGGGCCACATCACCTCGGCGGCCACCTCGGCATACGGGCGACCGCGCAGCTCCTCCAGGGGCGGCAGCTGCGGCCACGTCTCGGGCAGATACAGGCCCCCGTCCGGGGCCAAGCCGCCCAACAACACGTCGAAGAACCCCAGCGGCTCGCCGCCCCCGCGGGTGGACACGTAGCGCACTTAGTCCGACCCAATCACCCGCAGCACCGACGCCACCCGACCCACCGGATCGAGGCGACGCAGGTCGCTTAGGCACTCCTGCACGTCGCGTTCGGTGGCATCGTGGGTGATGAAGATGATGCGTGCGTCCTCGCCAAGCCCCTCCTGCTCCATCGAACGAATCGAGACGCCGTGATCGCCGAACACGCTGGCCACCGAAGCCAGCACACCCGGCTGATCTCGCACCTCGACGTTGATGTAATACGGGCTGGACAGATCGTCGACGTTGCGCAGGCGGGCCTTGGCCAGGTGACCGACCGAGGCGTGGCTGCCTCGGGAGAGGTTGGCGGCGGCGTCGATGACGTCGCCCAGCACGGCGCTGGCGGTTGGCGCACCACCCGCACCCCGCCCGTAGAACATGAGGTTGCCCACCACGTCGCCCTCCACAAAGACGGCGTTGTAGCTGTCTCGCACCCCGGCCAGGGGATGGTCGACCGGCACCATGGCCGGGTGTACGCGGGCGGCGATGGTGCCGTCCTCGAATCGCTCGCAGATGGCCAGCAGCTTGATGGAGTAGCCCAAACGACGGGCGAAGTCGATGTCGGTGGCGGTCACTGCCGAGATGCCCTCGCTGGCCACGTCGCCGGCAACCACGCGGGCGCCAAACGCAATCGAGGCGATGATGGCCGCCTTGGCCGCAGCGTCGAATCCCTCGACGTCTGCGGTCGGGTCGCGCTCGGCGTATCCCAGGCTTTGGGCGGTGGCGAGCGCGTCGCCGTAGCTGACGCCCTCGCTCTCCATCTGGGAGAGGATGTAGTTGGTGGTGCCGTTGACGATGCCCATGATGCGGCTGATCGGCTCACCGACGAGCGACTCCCGAAGCGGGCGGACAAACGGGATGCCGCCGGCAACGGCCGCCTCGTACAGCAGATCCACGCCGGCCTCATCGGCGACATCGGCCAGGTCGCTCCCCACGTTGGCCAGCAGTTCCTTGTTGGCGGTCACCACCGGCTTGCCCGCCGTCAGGGCGGCGGCGATCAGCTCGCGGGCCGGCTCGATGCCCCCGATCAGCTCCACCACCACGTCCACCTCGTCGCTCGTCACCACCGCTGCGGCATCCGTGGTGATGATCGCCGGGTCGATCTCCACGCCGCGGTCCTTGGCAGTAGAGCGCACGGCCACCCTGCCCACCGACAGGCGCAGCCCGGTCCGGGCCTCGATGTCGTCGCCATGCTCGTCGATGAGCCCGATCAGCGCGGCTCCGACGTTGCCGGCGCCGAGGACGCCAAGTGAGATGGGGGTAGGTGTCACGAGGTTTAACGCTACCGGGCGGCCGGGGTGGGCCCACAGTGGCTTTGGGCCGCCTGCTCGGCGGCGGTCAGCCCAGGTCGGTGGCCAGCAGGTCCTCCACCGTTTCCCGGCGCACCACCAACCGGGCTTCGCCGTCGGCCACAAACACCACCGGCGGTCGAAACACCTTGTTGTAGTTGGAGCCCATCGAGTGCCCATAGGCCCCCGTCACCGGGGTGGCGATGATGTCGCCCACGGCAAGATCCGCGGGCGCCGAGCCGTCGACCACCAGGCGATCGCCGGATTCGCAGTGCTTGCCCACCAGGGTGATGGTGCGGGGCCTCGGGGCCGTCACCGCCCGGGGCAGGAAGGTCTCGTACCCCGAGCCGTAGAGCACCGGGCGCGGATTGTCCGACATGCCACCGTCGACCGCCACGTAGGTGCGCACGCCCGGGATGTCCTTCACCGTGCCCACCCGGTACGCCGTCACGGCCGCTCCGGCCACGATCGAACGGCCCGGCTCGGCCGACACCGCCGCCTCGATGCCCACCTCGGAACATGCCCGCCGGATGCCGGCGGCCCATTGGGCAATGGTGGGTGCCTCCTCGCCCGCCACGTACGGCACCCCCAGGCCGCCGCCCACCACGAACTCGGGCAAGCCCCACTGGCGCACCGTGGGGCCCAGGGTTACCAGCGCATCGGCGAAGTTCTCGGCCGAGAACACCTGGCTACCGATATGCACGTGGGTGCCCACCAACTCCATCGCAGCGCTGGCGCCCGCCCGCTCCAACGCCCGGGCCGCGTCCCCCGCGCCCAGCGGGAAGCCGAACTTGGAATCGGGCACGCCTGTGGCCACCTCGTCGAGGGTATGCACCTCGATGCCGGGGTTGATGCGGATGAGCACCCGCGGCGCCGGGGCGCCGCGGCCGACCAGCGCCTCGATGCGGTCCAACTCGTCGAAGCTGTCCACCACCACCCGCCCGACGCGGTCACGCAGCGCATCGTCCAGCTCCCCGATCGACTTGTTGTTGCCGTGGAACACGAGCGACTCCGCCGGCACCCCGGCGGCGCGGGCGATCGCGTACTCACCGCCGGTGGCCACGTCCAGGATCAGCCCCTCCTCGTGCGCAATGCGGGCCATGGCCCGGCACAGGAACGCCTTGGTGGCATAGGCCACCCGGCCGCCGAAGGCCTCCATGGCCTCGCGCAACCGGGCGCGGAGGTGGTCCTCGTCGTAGACGAACAGTGGGGTGCCGAACTGCTCGACCAGGTCGGTCAGCCGGCAGCCACCGATCAGCAACGACCCGTCCCCATCGACGGTCGAGTTGTCGGGCAGCAGATGCCAGGGCAGGGGTCGGGCACGGTCGGCCGAAGTGGGGCTGGGGGACACGGCGCAAGTCTGGCCGACGGGCGGTGGCCCGCCCGAAGTTGTTCCCGGAACGCCGTGCTATTCGAAGCACTCAACCCCGTCGAACCGTTTCGAACTGAGCCTCACGGGTCCGACCGGAGCGTCGGGGCCATCGCGCTCGATCGTGCCGGCCGCTGAGGCTTCCGTTCCGTCAACCGACCAGTTGTAGGAGGCCTCGTAGTACCCCCAGTCTGGATTCGGGGGCACATACTCGACGGATAGACCTGGGAACGCCGACTGAAGGTCCCCCAGGGTTTTGACCGCGCCATCGGCCGTCGTTCCGGCCTCGGCCGGAAACGTCGCCGCGGCGAACCGGCCGGACGTGTCGAAACTCAACCAGACGTCTGGTTCTTGCCACCGAGCATTGGTTCCCGGCGTACACTCCGACATGGTCACCGCCTCCACCTCGTCAGGTGGTATTCCCAAGGCCTCTGACACCGCGCCGATAACCTCGTCCTGCCGCGATCCGAACGGCAGCAGTTCGAAGCCATCGGCCGACCACGCAAAGGGGACCGTCAACTCCTTGGGACCCTGTGCTACGCCGTCAGGAGCACCCAAGTCCCCCGCTGGGCCACCGGGCCAGCGGGCGACCCAACCGACGTCGATTCGATCCCTGAGTCAGCGGGATTCGTTGGGTGATCACCGATCATCGTCATGGTTGCGACGGTGGGAGCGTTTCGGCCACCAGACGACGGGGCGTCGCTGTTGGCACGAAGTCTGAGGCTGGCGGGAGCACCCCTCCACTGGCGTCGACCATGTTCCGAAACTTAGCTCCCCGGCGCGTGAGCCTTGGCGGGAATCACGAAACCCAACCGCCCCAATCGTTGCCGGAACGCCGTGTCTACTGGACTAGAGTGACGCTCCGCTCGGGCCCCGGCCCAGCACCCCGCTCCCGTAGCTCAGGGGATAGAGCATTGGCCTCCGGAGCCATGTGCGCAGGTTCGAATCCTGCCGGGAGCACTCATGTGACGTCGCCGAGACCCAAGGCCCATCTTGGCTGAGATGTCGCCTGGCTTTGGGTGAATCGTGCGGCACACCCGGTTCATTCGTAGCACTCCACGCCTTCGAACAGTTCGGATCCCAACCAAATCGACTCGAGTCGCGCCTCATCGCCATCGCCGGCGACGAAACCCGATGCCGTGGCGTCAACCCCCCGGATCGTCCACCGGTAGGAACCCTCGGCCCCCTCCGATGGTTCTTCAGGTGGGAAGTACTCCAGGGACACCTGCCCAAACGCGCTCCGAAGGTCGCCCAAGGTATTGCTTGGAGTACCCGCAGCGGTAGATCCGAGCGCAGGGGAAACAGTGACGGCCGCCAGCCTCCCCGACTCGTCGAATTCTAGATCCACACCTGCGGCTCGCCAACGAACACGGGAAGCACGAGAACAGTTTGCACCCGTGGCCCTTCCGATATCAGCCGCGCTCTCGAACGCATCCGGAGCGGTCCCAATTTCGCCACTCATGACATCAATCGCATCGTTCTTCTGCGTTCCGAATGGCAGCGACGCAAGCCCATTCGGCGACCACTCGACGAGCGCATGCGACATGGGCGCTGCCGAGGTGGAGGTCGGCAGATCCGCCACCGGGGTCGACTCGACCTCAAGAGGCCTCGCGGGCTGAGATGAGCCCCGTTGCCGGTTCGTGGACGCCCCCAAACCCCCAGCAGTTGTCGACGCAGGAGCGGTAGTTACCGGAAGAGCAGTCGTCGACAAGGGGGCAGTCGCGGACAAGCGAGGCGTACCCGACTCGCGACCGAGCATCAGGACCGACCCTGCCACCGCCATGGCAACGAGTGCCGCAAGCAAAGACCGCTTCCAGGGCGCCGGAAGAGCACCCTTCCGCACGTTGCCGTTCGGGTCGGATGACGTCACGTGCTCGGGGGTTGGCGCTTCGCCTGGCTCAGCTCGGCCACCAGCCGGTGCACGAGGAGAGTGTCAGGAGCAGGTTCAATCAACAAGACCTCCGCCTCGATGGTGCGGTCCTCCTCAGGTGTCGGAGCCCACGGCGAACTCGCCTGGGCTTGCATAACGGCAAGGGGGATCATCAGCCAGCAATCAGAACAGTTGACACCAACACCACCGCTCCGCCCGCCGCCGACCCGCAGATCGTTCCCAAGGTCCCGTACCGCTACCTGGCCGTCCAGCCGCCGTCGACCGGCAGGGTGATGCCGGTGACGAAGCGGGAGGCGTCGGAGGCGAGGAACAGCAGCGCCCCATCCAACTCGTCGGGCTCGCCGGTTCGGCCCATGGGTGTCTCGCGCTGCAGGAACTCGGCGGCGGCGGGATCCTCGAACATGGACTCGGCGGTCATCTCGCTGTGGAACCACCCGGGGGCGATGGCATTCACGCGCACCCCCTTGCGCCCCCATTCGCAGCCCAGCTGGCGGGTGAGGTTGACCACGCCGCCCTTGGATGCGCAGTAGGCCGCCTGCTGGATGGGCGCCGAGGCCACCAGACCCAGCACCGAGGCCACGTTGACGATGCTGCCCGAGCCCGCCGCCAGCATCACCTCGGCGGCCTGGCGGGACAGCGTGTAGAGCCCCACCAGGTTCACCTCCAGCGTGGAGCGGACGTGAGCGTTTGTGTCGTGAATGGCCCGCTCGGGCGAACCCACGCCGGCGTTGTTCACCAACACGTCCACGGTGCCGAACTCGGCGACGGCACGGTCGATCAGCGCCTGGGTGGACGCCTCGTCGGTGACGTCGCAGGCCTGCGCCACGACCCGACCCTCATCATCACCGTTGAGCCGCTCCGCCAGTGCGTCCAGGCGGTCGGTCCGGCGCGCACCGAGCACCACGGATGCCCCGGCAGCATGCACCACCTCGGCGAACCGCCGCCCCAATCCGGCCGAGGCGCCGGTGAGCACCACCACCCGGCCGCTCAGGTCGAACAGCCGCTGCGGGGAGCGCACCTCCGGAGCGTCAGGACTCATCGGATGTGGCGGCGGGCTCGGGCGGCAGTTCCCGCCAGGCCGACGCCATGCCTCGGGCGCCCTGCGACAAGCGCTTGACGACCTCTTCGTCGCGGGCCGGGTCGCCGTCGTCCACCCAGTTCAAGATGCCACCGGTGACGAACTCGGCCAGCATGCGGGCCTGCCACCGATCCAGCTCACGGGCGCCGGTGTCGCTCAGCACCAGGGCCGAGATCGACTGTGCGACCGCCTCATAGCGGCGATACAGCTCGCTGAACTCGGGCTCTCGGGCGGAATGCACCATCAGCAGGCGCATGGCATCGGGCTGCTCGCGGGCCACCGACATCAGCGCACCGGGGACTGCGCCCTGGCCCACCATGTCGGGGATACGGTCGATGAGCACCTCGGCCAGGCGGCCGAACACCGACTCCAGCACCGCTTGGTACAGCTCGGCCTTGGAACCGAAGTGGCGGTAGACGATCAGCTTGGTGATCCCCGCCCGATTGGCGACCTCGTCCATCGAGGTGTCGGAGTAGCCCCGCTCGGCGAACGCCGAGGCCGCCGCCGACAGGATTTGTGCCCGCCGTTCTGCCCGCGGCAACAACCGCCGCTTGCCCGTTCCCTCGGCCGTCACGTGTTCCGGGCCCAGGGGCTCGGCCGTTTCACGCACGGCCGGCTTCGTCGATGTCATTGAGGCGACACGATACCAGCGCGCTCGTTCGACCCAGCGATCATCACCTCACACGCCGGAGGCTGCGCCCCCGGAGCTGGCCTCGGTGGCGCAGCTGTTGAGGTTCACCGTGTCGCCCTTGGTCGTGACGGTGGCCTCCACCGGCGCCCCCGCTGCCCAGTTGTCCAGCTCCTCGGCCAGGTCGCCCGCATCGGCGGCGCTGTCCAGCTTGGTGTCGATGGCCACGCATGCCCGATCGTTCTCGTCGGTCCAGGTGGTGTAGCTGTCACCCGCCCAGCCTTCGGTGCCCGCGGCCGGATCGTCCAGCTCCAGCCCGTTGGTGAGCAGCGCCGTGAAGCCAATCTGGCCGAACACGCCCGAATCAACCTCCTCGGCGCCGCCGTCGGTCTTGGGCTTGGGCACCTTCACCGAGCCCTCGCCGCTGGCGTACTTCTCCGGGGACATCGCCTCCTCGGAGGTGGTGGGGGGCGTGCCAAAAGCGTCGGGGATGGCCTTCACTCCCCCGTCGTCCACGACCGACTTCACCAGCTCCAGCCCCTGGCTGTACGGCGCGGTCAACAACGTCAAGATGACCAGCGGGATGTCGAAGATGGCCGGGTCCGAACCCGCCTGCAGCTCCTCGGCCGAGGCCTTCGCCTGGTCCGACGGGCTCATCTGGTCGCGATAGGCGCGCTCGACGAAGCTGGCGGAGCCTTCGGTGAGCACCGTGAACCCGTAGCCGGTTTCGTCGGCGGCGTCGTCCAGCTCGGGGCGGTCCAGGTTGAACAGCTGGTCGTCGAAGGCGTGGGTCAGCTCGTGGGCCAACACCGTGCGCACGTACGGGGTCAGCGTGGTGCCCCGCACGACCATCTCGTCGGTCTCGGGGTCGTAGAAGCCCACGACACCCAAGCCCAGGGCGGACTTCAGGGTGTCGGCGAGGCTGGTGTCGGCAGGCAGCAGGCCGAGTGCGTGATAGAGCACCTCGTCCTGTTCGAGTTCGTCGAGCTGCTCATCGAAGTCGGCCAGCAGATCCTCTTCGAACTTCGCGTCGTCCTCGAAGCGCACCTCGGGCCGGGTCGTGAACTTCGCTCCCCGGGTGGTCTCGATGAACGCCACGATGTCGTCGACGGTGGCCTCGGTGTCGGCCGTTTGGGTGTCCGGGTCGGCAGGTGCGGTGCTGGAGGGCGCCGACGTTGACGGGCCCGGCGCTGGGTCCTCGCCGATGATGTCGCCCAGGCCGTCGGGCGCTGTGGTGGCGGGCGCAGCGGTGGTTGAGGCCGGCGTCGCCTGCACCCGAGGCTGGTCGCGGCTGTCCGCCAACACGATCGCCAGGCCGCCGGCCAGCAGGATGACGGCGATCACGGCGGCGATCGCCGCGATCAGCGCGCCCTTCCCCGGGCCTCCCGACGCGTCCTCGGCGGGCGGAGGGGTCCAGGCGGGGGGTACCTCGGTGGGCGGCTGAGGGGTGGAGGCAACGGGGGGAGACGCCGGAAGCGCACCGGGAGGCGGGCCGCCGGCCCATCCACCCAACGGGGGGAGGTCGCCCGCCGGCGGGCCTTGGGGATGGGGTGGGGTCGCGTCGCTCATAGCTCGGGTTCATCCTAGGGATGGCGGCGACGTTCCCCTCAGCGTCACCTCGGGGCGCTGATGGCACGCTCAGCCCCCAGCGCGGGACGACCCCTCGGCCAGCGCTACCACGGCTGCGAAGCGCTCCTCGAAGCGGACCTCTTCGGCGTTGGGCATGGCCCCGAACGTCTGGAGCCCGCTGCGCGAACCGACCTGTGGCACCACCATCGGGTTGTCCGCCACCTTCGCAGCGTCCGGCCCCATGGCTCGGAGGCGGTCCGCCACGCCCGAGACCGGCGAGATGCATCGGACCGACTCGGTCACGCGTGCGGCGTTGGAGGGGTTATAGACAAAGTCCATCCACTGCGCCGCCGAATCGATGTTGGGCGACCCCTTGGGCACCACCATGACGTCGGAGATCGCTGCGGTGCCGGCATCGGGCATCGCCACCTTCAGTTCCGGTCGATCGGCAGCCAACTGGGCCACGTCGCCCGAGCGCGCCAGGCACGCGTCCAGCTCGCCGAAGGCCAGCCGCTCGACGTTCTTGTTGCCGGTGTAGGTCCGGATGTGGCCCGACCGGGTGGCGTCCTCCAGCCGTGCCAGCACCGAATCGAAGGCGCTCACCCGAGGGTTGCTCAGGTCGATGCCCGCCGAGATGCCCAGGATCCCGAGGGTGTCGCGGTAGTCCTTCAGCATCCCCACCCGGCCGGCCAGCCGCTCGTCAAAGAGGTCATCCACCCCGGCCAGCTCGAAGCCCGTGGCCTCGGCGTTGTAGGCGATGACGACCATGCCCGATTGCCACGGCAAGGTGAAGCGTCCGAGCGGGTCCCACGGGGGACTCTCCAGTTCGGGCGACAGGTTGACGGCGTTGGGGATGGACGCCAAGGGAAGCGGCTCGGCCCATCCCAGCCCGATCATCCGTCCCGCCATCCACCCCGTCAGCACCACCAGGTCCGGGCCGATGCGTTGGCCGGCAGACAGCTGCGGCGCCATCTCGGAGAAGTACCGCTCGTTGTCGGAGATCTCCTCGGAGTAGGAGGTGACGATGCCGGTCCGACGCTGGAAGCGCTTCACCGTGCCCTCGTCCCCGCCATCGATGTAGTCGGGCCAGTTGGCGATGCGCAGCGACGGGCCGACCTGGGCCACGCTGCCGCAGCCAGCCGTCGCTCCGATGGCCACCGCTCCCCCAACCGCTGCGCCGACGCCACAGAGAAACCGGCGCCTGCTCAGCGGCCCGGGCCCGCAGTTGGCCATCGGACTCAGACGGTCAACGCCACGAGCTCGTTGAACCGATCCTCAAAGTCGGTCTGCTCGTTGGGTGACACCACGCCGAATGGGTAGAGGCGCTCCTGGGTCTTCTCGTCGGGAAACACCATGGGGTCGTCGGCCACGGCCGCTTCCTCGGGCCCCATGGCCCGCAGCAGATCCGGCACGCCCTGGACGGGCGACTTGTACTGCACATACGCGGTCAACTTCGCCGCGTTCTCCGGCTCGTAGACGAAGTTCATGAAGGCCGCCGCCGCCTCGACGTTGGGCGAACCCTTCGGGATCAACATGACCTCCGTGTACGCGATGCCGCCGGACTCGGGAATCACCATCTGGAGGTCGGGGTTGTCGGCCATGCGCAACGCCACGTCACCACCCCAGCCCAGCCCAGCAGCAAACTCCTCGCTTTCCAGCTCGTCGAGGTACTCATCGACGTAGGCGGCAATCTGGCCGGATCGGGTGGCCTCCTCGAGGCGTTCGAAGGTGGAGGTGAACTTCGCCAGCCGAGGTGTCGTGATGTCCACTCCCTCGGCCAGCCCAACCATGCCGAGCGGATCGGAGAACTCGCTCAGCATGTACACCCGGCCCTTCAGCCGCTCGTCGAACAGGTCGTCGATGGTCGCCACGTCGAATCCCGTTGCCGCGCGGTTGTAGGCGATGACCGTGGTGCCCGATGCCCAGGGAAGCGTGTACCGACCGAGCGGATCGGTGGGTCGGTTGGTCAGCTCAGGCACCAGGTTTTCGGCGTTGGGCACCAGCTCTGTCGGGATGGGCTCGGCCCAGCCCAAGCCGATCAGCCGGGCGGCCATATCGCTGGTCGGCATGATCAGGTCGGCGTCCATGGCCTTGCCGGCCGCCATCGTGGGGACCATCTTGTTGAAGTAGCTGTAGTTGTCCTCGATCGTCTCGGAGTACTCCACCTTGATGCCCGTCGCCTGCTCGAAGCGGGCCACGGTGCCGTCGGGGCCCGGATCGATGTAGTCGGTCCAGTTGGCGATGCGCAGCACCTGCTGCCCCTCGGGCTCCTTGGAGCACGCCCCGAGGGTGCCGGCCATGGCCAATCCACCCATGGTCAGGCCGGTGCCGGCCAGGAAGCCGCGCCGCGAGATCTTCGGGTGCGCACGCGCACCGTGCGCAGGCAATGGGCGGGAAACACGTCGCATGGGGGGACCTCGCGGCTGGACAGGAGCGGCCAGCTTGTGGCGGCTCGGCAACTATCGGCGCATGTGCGCACCTGCCTATCGGCGACCCGAGACACCGTCTGAGTTGGCCCCCGAGCAACGGGTCGTTTGGCCTATCTGCACCGCGGAGGCGGGCCCCGATCAGCGGTGCATCGCCGTCAGCGCATCGGCAAGCACTCCTCGGCCATGCTCAAGTGCCGTCCTGGCCCAGGCCGGATCGTCGGGGCTGTAGTAGCGGCGGTTCGTAGCAATGATGTCGATGCCCTCGGAGGACTCGCGATCTCCATGGTGGTGCACCCAGTTCTCCAGCCGGTTGAGCACCACGCGACGCTCGTCCGTGCGCGTGCCAAACTCGGCCACCACCCAATGGTGGTCGCTCGTCGGAAGTACATCGGCAAGGCCCGCGCCCAGGTGCCCGCGGTGCCGCTCCGGGGTTCCCGCCGCTCGTCCGGAGGTCTGCTGGGCGTCGAAGCGTTCGCAGATCCAGCGGTGGTTGGGCGAACCCACATTCGAACCGGTGAGCAACGAGAACGTGCCAAGGGGGCCGTGGCCGGTGTGGAGATCCACGCTGAGCGACTCGGTGGCGGCGCCCGCTTGAGTGGCCACGATGTCGGCCAACAGGCGCGTCGAATGCTCGGTGCGGTCTCCGCCGAAGTAGAAGCCGTCCGGATGGGTGAACTGACCGAAGCTCGCGACGTCGCGCATCCAGGTCGGGCCGTGCTCGGCCCGCAACTTCCGCATCGGCCCGACGAAGGTGTCCAGCCCGGGAACGGTGGGCGTCGACGGGCACAGATGCTCGTGCATGACCTCGTAGCCCGGATTGCCGGGCGCCTCGATGTTGTCCCGGTTCCAGTTGCGGTTGAGGTCGACGTTGTTCTCGTTGGCACGGCGCCACCACGCCATGCCCCACGGGTTCACGCCGTGCACCAGCACCACCCGAAGATCACCCGGCAGCCGCAGCTGGGCGCTTCTGTCCAACAGGTCGCACTGGAGCCGGGACGGGAGGGGCGCTTCAACCCCGTGAACACCCGACAGGACGATCAATGCCCGCGAGGCATCCTGTGGGCCAAGGCTCGCAACGTCGATCGTGAGTTCCTGGCCTTGGGGCCCTCGGGCCGAAATCGCGTGTGCCTCACACGCAACCCCCGCCGCATGCGCAGCCATCCTGAACTGCGCCCGACACTCGTCGTAGGTCAGCGGCAGCAGGTCCTGCGGCATCAACGGCAACGGGCCTACCCGCGTGGGCGAAAGCTGGCCGCAAGCGTTGCCGAATCGAACCCACCCTGCGGTGCCTCGCCCGTGCTGGCGTAGTGATACAGCGCCGTCTGGAATACCCCCGACATGCCCGCGATCACGACGCCGACCCCGATCAGCCACAGCACGGCGATGCCGATCATCGCGCCAAGGGCCGCTGCGCTTCCCGTGGCGAACGCAGCCGCCACGAACGGCACAGCCAGCAGCACCGCCGCCAGCCACAGCAGGCCGAAGCCCACGTTGGCGGCCATGCGCTCGCCCCACGTGCCCTTGAAGAGCGTGGTCGACCGCGTGAACGCCTCGCGCACCCCAACGCCCTCGATGACGATGGCCGGCAACACCAGGAAGGTCACCAGCGCCCAGGCCAGGCCCACCACGGAAACCACCAGCCGACCGATCAGCCCGGAACGCTGCTCGATGCTGCGGAGCACCGTGGACACCACCGCCGCCACCACCGACCAGGCGGCAATCGCGCCGAGGTGTTTGGTTGCCCCGGCCAGTGCGGACCCCAACGTCGGGTTGCCGCCGGACATCCGCTCGTGTGCCCCGCTGATGAGCGCAGCGTTGAAGAACACCGTGATGAACGACAACACGAGGTACATCGCGAACAGCAGTCCGTACTGGGCGGGGCCCAACGCCATCTCGCCGCTCTCCAGCTGATCGACGCCACCCGTGCTGAACCAGATGGGCACGAGGAAGCTCGCCGACACGGCCAGCGACGCAACTCCCGACAACACCGGCAACACCAGCAGTTCGGGGTCGGAGCGCAGCACGCCCCACGAGGACTTGGCGAGCGAAACGGTGTTGGCGATGCGACCCATCTCGCCACGCTACTCAGAGCGTTCGCTCAATGACACGCAATCCCGCCCGCCTGCCCGTCCAAGCCGAGGTATGGTGGCGACGACATCGAGCGCCGTCCATTGCGACCTGGCGAGAGACGGCGAGCGCGAGCGGGTCGCCGCCGCCCGCGGTCGCATAGATCACCGGACTGAGGAGATATGACCCCGACAGGTCTGCTGTACCTGCTCTTCTTGGGGTTTGCATTCGGCGTTCTTGGCCTACTCTTACTGGCAGGGGTTTCATCAATAGGAGTGGCGACCTATTGGCTGGCTGCTCGCTTGCTGGGACGCAAGCTGGACGTTCCACGAAGTGGGGTTGCTGCACTTCTAGCCCCCGCATTGATTGCGCTCTCCTTTGCCTTTGCAACCTGGGCGTTTGGCCTGGCAAACGAAGGTAGCGACTTCCCCCCATTCGTCCTGCCAACCGCACCACTAGCAGCAGCCGGCGTAGGGGGCCTCGTAGCCTTCGCCCTCCGCGCGCTTGCTGATGCGCAGAACCACCCGAAAGCGGACGGCGCCTCGAGGTGATGCACCGGTGGCACGAGCAGGTCTCACGCATACGCACTCCGGTCACTGCCACCGGGGGGCCACCGCCTCGGTGGCCCTACGCGGTTGCGAAGTCGAGCGCTTCCCCGGCGAGGTGCTGCCACAAGTCTTCGTCACGGTCCGGGATCGTCACCCATTCCTTAAACCGGCGACCGGCTGGCGCAAACGGCTGACCAATCCCGTCACCGATGAGTTGATCGACGCGTTCTTTGGGGAGTTTGACGATCAAGTCGCCCGTGCGATGGTCCAGGCTGGCAAAGAACGAACCGTTGATGCGGAGGCAAGGGAAGCCCATCATCGTGGACCGGTCGGCGCCCGCCGCCAGGAACTGCTCGGCGACGTCCCAGAACAGTGCATCGTCGACGGTGGTCATGGTTGCCGGTCCTGACAGGCCACCATGTTGTCGATCTGGTCCGCGTCGTTGTCCACGCGTGCGACAGTACCGGGGGGATGTCAGTGGGGATGGCCGCCGGGGGCCCTGAACCGAATACGGGTCGTCGCCGCTCAACCGGGTGCGAACCTGGGAGGGTTCCCCCAAGAGAATCCGCCGACGCACAAGGATCGCACGATGGCCGAACCATTCACCGGATTCCCCGCTGCGGGGCTCGAGTTCCTCGACGAACTCGGCCGCAGCGACAAGACGTGGTTCGACCGTCACCGCAGCATCTACGCCGAGTCGGTCGTGGCCCCGACCAAGGCATTCGTCGTGGCCCTCGGCGAAATAGGTTTCGCCTCCGGTGCGGCCATTGCGTCAGCTGCTCGGTTGCGCGCGCTGGTCGACGCAGACGGCACCGGCGCATCGCTCGCCAACATCTTTGAACCGGCTCGCCGAGGCGCAACCTGCCCTGGACATCGCTGGCGCCGACCTCAAGCGAGTGCCCAAGCCGTACCCCGACGATCACCCCCGCCGTGACTTGCTGCGGCATGAGGCGACGATCCAGGCCCGCTGGCACGAACCCACACCTGCGTCCATTCGCGGATCGTCGTTCGTCGATGACTGAGCGAACTCAACCCGCGACGTCAATCAGCGGGTGGATCGGCGTGGTCGCGGATCCAGGCGTGCATGGCAATGCCCGCCGCCACCGCCGCGTTGATGGACCGCGTCGAGCCGTACTGGGCGATGGAGTAGGTGCGCTCCGCCGCCTGCACCGCCGCCTCGCTCAGCCCGGGGCCCTCCTGCCCGAACACCAACATCGCCTGCCTGGGCAGCTGCGCCCGCTCCAGCGGCTCGGCGCCCGGCGTGTTGTCGATGGCCACCACCACCAGATCGAGGCGGCGGGCCTCGGCCGCCAGCGCATCGACGTCGGCGTGATGCGCGATGTGCTGGTAGCGATCCGTCACCATGGCGCCCCGCTTGTTCCAGCGACGCCGGCCCACAATGTGCACCTTGGCGGCCTGGAAGGCGTTCGCGGTTCGCACGATGGAGCCGATGTTGGCGTCGTGTTGCCAGTTCTCGATGGCCACGTGGAACGGGTGGCGGTGGCCGTCCAGATCGTTGCGCACCGCCTCGGTGCGCCAGTAGCGGTAGCGGTCAACCACGTTGCGCCGGTCGCCCTCGGCCAGCAGTTCGGGGTCGAGCCGCGGGTCGTCGGGCCAAGGCTTGGGGTGCGGCCCCAGGCCGACCGTCGGATCACCATCGCTGCGGTCGGCCATCCCCACAGCGTGGTGAGCCCGGCCGTCGGGCGCAATTGGATGCCCCGGCGTCGAGTAACTCCCCCGGGGCACTAACCTAGGTCCATCGCCGGGGGCGACCCAGTTGGGCGTCCACCACCAACAGGAGAGCACCGATGCGCCGACGCATGCTGAAGTCCAAGATCCATCGCGCCACCGTGACCGATGCCAACCTGCACTACGTGGGGTCGGTCACCATCGACGCCGAACTGATGGAGCTGGCCGATCTGTTGACCGGCGAGCAGGTGGCCATTGTGGACATCGACAACGGCGCCCGTCTGGAGACCTACGTCATCGAGGGCGAGCCCGGCTCGGGCACCATCTGTCTCAACGGAGCTGCGGCTCGCCTGGTGCAGCCGGGCGACAAGGTGATCGTCATGAGCTACGGCGAGTACGAGCCGGCCGAGCTCGAGCACTACCACGCCACGGTGGTGCACGTCGGCGCCGACAACCGGGCGGTGATGGTGGACGACAATCCGGCCGGCGAGCTGGCCACGGGAGCACCGGCAGACGTCGCAGCCAACTGACGACGACGACCCCTTCCCCGACCCGATAGAATCCCCGGCGGCGGTGGGTGTGCGCGCCCAAAAGGGGAGTCGAGGTCATTCGTGGGAACGCAGCGGGATCATGAGGAGCGCCATCCCGAGCGTGCCGCCCTGCCCGACCTTCCGGCGCCCAACCAGCCCTTCGCCGCCATCGCCGGTCAGGCCGAGCTGAAGCTGGCGCTTCTCCTCGCAGGTGTCCAGCCCTACCTGGGCGGGGTGCTGATCACCGGAGAACCCGGCACCACCCCGGCCGTCACCGCCCGGGCCTTTGCCGCCATGCTGCCGCCTGGGGCGCCCTTCATCGAGGTGCCCCGCTCGGCCGATGTCGATCGGCTCGTCGGCATCTCTCCCCAGCACAACGGCTCAACCAGCGGGCTCCTCACCCGAGTCGACGGCGGCGTGCTGTTCCTCGACGCGATCGACCAGTTTCCGGCCGAGTTGGTGGAGGTGATCCTGGATGCCCACTACCTGGGGTACAACCGGGTGGAACGCGACGGCAGGTCGGAAACCCACGCCAGCCGATTCGTGCTGGTCGCCACCTCGGATGGGCCCATTCGGCCGCGTTGGGCAGCCCACTTCGGCCTCTCGGTTGATGCCATGGGGCTACACCGGGCCGAGCACCGGGTGGAGGCCGCGCGTCGACAGCTGCATTTCGAGGCCGATCCCACCTCGTTCCTGGCCGAGTGGGAGCCCCGCCAGCGCGACCTGAGGCGCCGGTTGGACCTGGCCCGCCCGGCAGACGTTCCCGACCAACTCCTCACCCCAATCGGGTGGCTGACCGCCGAGGTGGGCGTGGTGGGCCTGGCCGGCGATGTTGCGCTAGCCCGAGGTGCGGCTGCGCTCGCCGGGTGGGAGGGCCGCCGAGTGGCCACCGAGTCCGACCTGGCGGCCGTGGCGCCCATGGTGTTGCGCCACCAGGCAGTGCATGGCCGCCCCGACGGGCCCGATGCCGGTGACCTGGCCCAGGCCATCGGCAGGTTCACGTCCTCGGGTGGCTCTCTGGAAGCGACGATCGGCTCGCCTGACAAGCCGGAGGCTCCCCGGTGGGTCCGCGACGACGCCCCCGAGCGCGCCAGCTCGGCCGACGACGCCGGCAGCTCCACCCCGGCAGACCCAAGCCCAGCGACCTCCACCGACAACGCAGTCGTCTCGGGCAGTGCCGGCGACCGAGCCGCCACGTGGTCCGAGGGCGATTCGGCGCTGTTCTCCCGGGCGCCCTGGGGCGGCGCGACCCCGACGGAACCCGGGCTGACCGACGATCGGGAGCCGCCATCGTTGGCCAGCGCAGGGCGCAGCGCCACCGACCTGGTCGTCCTCTGCGTCGACGCATCCAGCTCGACCGGCTCGGAAGACCGCGTCCTGGCCGCGTCGGGCGCCCTGCTGAGAACCCTGGCTGCGGCGCCGAACCACGCCATGGAGGTGGCCCTGGTCACCTTCGGCGGCGACACGGCGCACGTCGTGCTCAGCCCCACCTCGTCGATGAAGGTGGCGCGTTCCAAGTTGGTCGAGGTGACCGTCGGCGGCGGTTCCCCCCTGGCCACCGGCATTCAGACTGCGCTGTCGGTGGCCACCCTGCACTCGGCGGGCCGCCCGGACGGCCGATCGCTACTGGTCCTGGTCACGGACGGGCGGGCCGACGTTGCCCTGCCTCCGGAGGACACGCCCTTCGCCCGCCAGACGGCCACGTCCGTGGCCGAGGAGGCCGGCGAGGTGGACGAGGTAGACGGTGCGGGAGCGGCCGGGGCATCCGGCGGCCCCGACGACGAGCCAGCGGCCACCTCGGAGCCCGAACCCGCCGCACAGGAGGCGCCGACCCCTGACGAATCGACCAGCTCGCCCACCACCGTGGTGCGTGAGGAGGACGCGACCGACGCAGCGACCGACTTCGATCTGGACGGGGCAGCCTCCCCCTTCGCGCAAGCGCAGGCGGTGGCCGAGCGCGTGGCCCGCCGTTCCGTCGAGGCGGTGCTGGTGTACACCGGCGATGACGAGAACCTCCAGCCCATGCGCAACCTGTCGCTCCGCATGGGTGCGACCTTTCTGACCCTCCCCGAGCTGTCGGCCCAGAGCCTGGCTGCGGCGCTCCGCAACCTGACCGCTGCGGTCGACCCCGAGCCCAGCCCGGATGCCGACGAGGCGGCCGGTGCCGACGAGGCCGAGGCAAACTCGGAGGCCACCCACCCGCCAACCGATGCCCACGCCGACCGGGCACCGGCCGGGGTGTGACCGGGCCACCTCGCCCTCCTCCGACGTGAGCGAACGCTTCGTCACCGAGCCCGACGACGACCGCCTGGCCCCCTACCGGGTCCTGACCGATCGGACGTTGCGCGACTCACCCGGCCCCGACGCCCCGCACGGACGGTTTCTGGCCGAGAGCCGCTACGTGGTGGAGCGGCTCCTGGCCACAGGGTCGCCCGTGCTCTCGGTGCTGCTCACCGAGCGGCGGGTGGAGCGCGCCCGCGGCTGGTTGGCCGGCTTCGACGGCCCGGTGTTCGTCGTGAGCGAGGAGACGGCCGAGGCGGTCGCCGGCTATCCGGTGCACCGGGGGGTGCTGGCCACCGTGGCCCGCCCACGCCCGCGGGAGCTGGACGAGCTCGCCGCCGGGGCCCGGCTGCTGGTGTACCTCGATGCCCTGACCGACACCGAGAACGTGGGCTCGATCTTCCGCAGCGCCGCCGCACTGGGCGTCGACGGACTGATCGTGGGGCCCACGGCGGCCGATCCGCTGTATCGCCGCTGTGTTCGGGTGTCGATGGGCGCCTCGGCGCTGCTTCCCTGGACGCGCGACCGCGACGGCGCTGCGCTCAGCCGCCTGGGCGAGGGAGAACCGGGTGCGTGGCACCGGGTGGCGCTGTCTCCGGACGGCGACGTCACCCTGGAGGAGTTCGCCGCCCGGGCTACCGCCCGCACGGTCGTGGTGGTGGGGACCGAGGGCGCCGGCCTGGGGCCGCAGATGCGGGCGGGCTGCGATGAACTGGTGAGCATCCCGGTGCGCCCCGGAACCGATTCGCTGAACGTGGCCACCGCCACGGCGATTGCGCTCTACCGCCTCGCCGGCTGACGGCCACCCCAGCATTCCGGGGCCGCCTGAGAAACCGGGTGTGCGCGCGGGGGCCCCACGTATCACCATGGTGGCCATGGCCCCCGCCCCATCCCGCTGGAAGAAGTCCAACAAGCTGGCCGACGTGCTCTACGACATTCGGGGCCCCGTGCTGGTCGAGGCCCAGCGGATGGAGGACGAGGGCCACAACATCCTCAAGCTGAACATCGGCAACCCGGCACCGTTCGGGTTCCCGGCACCGGAGAACATCCAACAGGACATGATCCACGAGCTGCCCCACGCGCAGGGGTACTCGGACTCCAAGGGCATCCTGTCGGCCCGCCGGGCCATCGTGCAGCACTACGAGGAGCGGGGCTTCACCGACTTCGACGTGGACCGCGTGTACCTGGGCAACGGGGTGTCCGAGCTGATCGTCATGGCCATGTCGGCGCTGTTGAACGACGGGGACGAGGTGCTGATTCCCGCCCCGGACTATCCGCTGTGGACTGCGGCGGTCAGCCTGTCGGGCGGCCGACCGGTGCACTACGTCTGCGACGAAGGTGCCGACTGGGCGCCGGACCTGGCCGACATCGAGTCCAAGATCACGTCGTCGACGGTGGCGCTGGTGGTCATCAACCCCAACAACCCCACGGGTGCGGTGTATCCCGCAGAGGTGGTGCGGGGGCTGGCCGACATCGCCCGACGTCACGGCCTCATGCTGTGCGCCGATGAGATCTACGACAAGGTGCTCTACGACGACGCCACCCACACCATGGCCGCATCTCTCGCCCCCGACGTGTTGTGCCTGACCTTCAACGGGCTGTCCAAGGCCTACCGGGTGGCCGGATACCGGGCGGGCTGGATGGCCATCTCCGGACCGGTGAGCGAGGCCCGCGACTACCTGTCGGGCATCGACATGCTGGCCAACATGCGGCTGTGCCCCAACGTTCCCGCCCAGCACGTCATCCAGACGGCACTCGGCGGCCGCCAGAGCATCGCCGAGCTGGTGGCGCCCGGCGGCCGGCTGGCGCAGCAGCGCGACGTGGCCCACGAGCTGCTCACCTCCATCCCCGGCATCAGCTGCACCAAGGCCCAGGGAGCGCTCTACCTGTTCCCCCGCATCGACACCGAGATGTACCGCATCGACTCCGACGAACAGTTCGTCTTGGATTTCCTGCGCGAAGAGCGGGTGCTGCTGGTGCACGGCACCGGGTTCAACCTGTCCACCCAGGACCACTTCCGCATTGTCACGCTGCCGCGCACCGATACCCTCACCGACGCGCTCCAGCGTCTGGAACGATTTCTCGCCCGAAGGCGAGCCACCGCGTAGCGGCATCAGGCAGACTGCAGGGGTGCGTTTCAGCCTGGCCCTGCCCATGTTGCCAGCCGACCGGCTGGTACCGCTTGCCCGAGCGGCCGAGGCCGCCGGCTGGACCGGCGTCACCATGCCCGAGTCGGTGTTCTACCCGGATCAGGTGAGCGCCAAGTATCCCTACACCTCCGACGGCGAACGCTTCTGGGCCGCGGATGCACCCTGGGTCGACCCGTGGGTGGCCATTCCGGCCATGGCCACCGCCACCGAACGCCTCATCATGGGCACCAACGTGACCAAGCTGGCGCTGCGCCACCCCTTGCTGATGGCCAAGACGGTTGGGTCGAGCGCCGCGATGTTCCCCGGCCGCATCGAGTTCGGGGTCGGCCTCAGCTGGATCCCGGAAGAGTTCGCCTGGCTGGGCCAGGACATGTCCACTCGCGGCGCCCGCCTCGACGAGCAGATCGACGTGCTGCGCACCGTGTTGGCGGGCGGGTGGGTGGAACACCACGGCCGCTTCTACGACTTCGACCGCCTGCGCATGGACCCAGCCCCGACCCTGCCGGTGCCCATCTGTGTGGGCGGACATTCCGATGCGGGGTTGCGGCGGGCGCTGCGCCGGGGCGACGGCTGGATCGGCGCCCAGTGCTCGCTGGAGGACGTGGTCGAGGTCACCTCGCGACTCAACCGGCTGCGGGAGGAACTGGGTGACGACGTCCGCGTGGCCGCCGACCGCTTCGAGGTGAAGCTGACGCCCATCGTGGCCCCGACGGCCGAGGCCATGGCCGAACTGGAGACCCTCGGCGTCACGGAGGTGATCACCGTGCCCTGGTACTTCTACGGCGACAACCCCGCGGATCCGGCCGCCCAGGACGACGCGGTGGCCCGCTTCGGGGCCGAGGTCATCGCCAACCTGCCCTGAGCTGCCCAACCCGAACCTCGCACCACCGCCCCCGGAGAAGACAACGATGACCGACCCCACGCACTCAGAACACCCGGCCCGGGCCGCCTCGCAGCGCTCCATGGCCGCTGTCGCAGCGGGAGATCGGGCCGCCTGGCTGGCCCTGTTCGCCGACGACGCCGTGGTGGAGGACCCGATCGGCCCGTCCATGTTCGACCCCGACGGCCTCGGCCATCGCGGCCGCGACGCCATCGGCGCGTTCTTCGACACCGTCATCGGGCCCAACCGGGTGGCCTTCGACATCCGAGCGAGCTACGCCTGCGGTGGGGAGGTGGCCAACGTCGGCACCATCACCACCACCCTGCCGGACGGCAGCCGGGCCGTCGTCGAGGGCGTCTACACCTACCGGGTGAACGAGGCCGGACAGCTCACGGCCCTGCGGGCGTACTGGGAGGCCGACGCCATCACCTTCGAACCGGCCTCCGCCTGAGCCTCGAGCCAACGCCTACTGGGCGAGCATCACCTCGGCTCGCCGCGCGAGGCCGTGTTGGGACAGCCGGAACAGGATGACCACCGAGGCAAACAGGCCGCCACCGCCGCCGATCATCAACGCCGGGTCGCCCTGGATGAGGCCGTAGACCACCCACACCGCCGCCTCGGTGCCTGCCATCGCCCAGGTGGTCGGCGACACCCCGTGCAGGCGATCGGAGCGCACTGTGGCGATGGCCGCAGGCGCAAACTGGATGGCGTAGCAGAGCCCGGCCGCCACCCCGGCCGCCGGCCAACCGCCAACGGCCAGGGCGGGAAGTGGCGCCAGGCCCACCGTCGCCACCCCGGCGCCGCAGCGAACGAGCGCGGCGCGGCCGTTCAGCCTCGCGTACTGGGCGGCGATGATGCCGTAGAGCCCGAAGGCACCTGCAGAGACGGGCAGGATGCCCCACAGCCCGGTGGCCCAGCCGTAGGCGACCCACCACAGGTTCATGGCCAGACCCACCCCGATCCAGGCCGCCGAGACACCGTCGCTGGTCTTCAGACGGTGCAGCCGCACCACCTGGGGCACGATCATGCCTGCCCCCATGACGTTGGCCACCACCAACATGGCCGTCAACACGATCGCTGGCATGGTCACCTCCGGGAGGACGTAAGGGTCTAGATGTTGTTAGCTCTGAGGAGGTGAGGGTCTATCACGAGTTAGCCCATCACGTCGAGCTGTGGCCGCTATCATCGGGGCATGCACGTCGGCACCGCCAGCCAGTCCGAAATCCGCGTGACCCTGGAGACCACCTTCGAGCTGGCCAACGACCTTAGGAACGACACGCTCGACGCACGGCGGACCCTCACCAAGGCGGGGTTCACCCGTTCGAACCAGGCGTCCGCCGCCTCGCTCACGCGGCTGACGGCCCGCCTGGAGGCGCTGCTGCCGCTGCTGGAGGAACTGCATCGTCTCGATCCGACCACCGCATCCGCCCTCGTCAACGAGGAGCTCACGGAACTGCCCATCTCGCCGTCCATCGTCGAGCACGACGGCGGCCCGGCCCACATTCACTGGACCCCCGAAACGGGCAAGTTCGACGATCAGGTGATCACCGACATCCTCATGGCCTTGGCCAAGGAGTTGTGTGATCACGGCACCGAACGCTTCGGGCGCTGCGAGGCATCGGACTGCGAGGCCCTGTTCTACGACGGCACCCGCAACCGGTCGCGCCGGTTCTGCGCCGACCCGCGTTGCGCCAGCCGCACCCACACCGCCGAACACCGCGCCCGCAAGGCAGCCGCCACCTGAACCTCGGGTGTACCGTCCGGGTCATGAGCCGCACCTCGCGCAGACCGCCGACCACCCGCTCGTCACCCGGCGGGCCCGGGCCCGCCGGCGGCACCGTTTGCCCCGCCTGGGTTCGCTGATGGCCGTGCTGCTGGCCGACGCCGTTGGGGCGCGGGCCGACGAACCGGCGGTCACCGACGCACGGGGAACCACCACGTGGGCAGGGCTCAACGACCGCGTCGTGCGGCTCGTCCATGCCCTGCGCCAGCGAGGGCTGAGCTCGGGCGACACGGTGGTGGCCATGCTGGGCAACCAGACCGAGGCGGTGGAGGTGTCGCTGGCGTGCGCCCACGGCGGCTGGTTGCTGGTGCCGGTGAACTGGCACTGGGTGGCCGACGAGGTGGCCTACGTGATGGCTGACACCGATGCGGCGGCGGTCGTCGTCGACGGTCGCTGGACCGGCGTCGTGACCGAGGCCATGGCGTCGGCGACGTCGGGGGACGCCGCGACCCCGCCGGTTCGCCTCGTGGTCGGCGGCGAGGCTGACGGCTTCGAGGCCTACGAGACGGTGCTGGCGGGCAGCCACTCCGGCGAGATCGTCGACGCCGAGCGAGGCGGGCCGATGTTCTACACCTCGGGCACCACCGGACGGCCAAAGGGCGTGCGGTCCATGCTGGGCGCCGTGGGCGGGCCGCCCGAGGTGCTCACGCTGATGGCACACAGCCTGGCCCCCACCATCGAGCTGCCCACCACGGGCGGCGCCGTCCAGGCCATCTGCGGGCCCATCTACCACTCGGCCCAGTGGGTGTTCGCCCACTTCGCCCTGGTGTGCGGCAACGCGTTGGTGCTCCAGCACCGCTTCGACGCCGACGAACTGCTCACGCTGATCGACCGGCACGGGGTGACCAACGTGCACCTGGTGCCCACCCAGATGATGCGGCTGCTCGAGCTGCCCGAGGCGCGCCGGGCGGCGTTCTCCGGCGCCAGCCTGAGGGCGGTCATCCACGGCGCGGCGCCTTGTCCGCCCCAGGTGAAGCGCGACCTCATCGACTGGCTGGGGCCCATCGTCACCGAGTACTACGGCGGCACCGAGGGTGGGTTCATCTCGGCGATCTCCGCGCAGGACTGGCTGGAGCGGCCCGCCAGCGTGGGCAAACCCCTGCCCATCATCGAGGTGCGCATCCTCGATGACGAGGGCGAGCCGGTGCCCGAGGGCACACCGGGCCAGGTGTGGTTCCGCAACCTGATGGGCAGCGACTTCGAGTACCACAATGCGCCCGACAAGACCGCAGCCGCCCACCGGGTCGAGGGCTTCGGCACCCTCGGGGACTTGGGCTACCTGTCCGACGGCTTCCTGCACCTGTCCGGCCGGGTCATCGACATGGTCATCTCGGGCGGGGTGAACATCTACCCGGCCGAGATCGAGGCGGTGTTGGCCGACCATCCCGTCGTGGCCGATGTGGCGGTGTTTGCCATCCCGCACGAGGAAATGGGCGAGTCGGTGCAGGCCGCGCTGGCGCTGACCGACGGAGTCGACTGGACGCCCGACGTGGAGGCCGACATCACGGCGTGGTGCCGAGAGCATCTGGCCGGCTACAAGTGCCCGCGAGGCTTCGAGGTGCACGACGAGCTGCCCCGATCGGCGGCCGGGAAGCTGCTGAAGCAGCCGCTGCGCGAGTCCTGGTGGCGGGAGGGCGCCGCCCAGGACCCCGGCGGGCGCTGAGCGGCCCCCACCGCAGCGGGCTCAGCCGGTTGGGACGCCCATCTCCAACGTCGCCCGACGCCCCAGAAAAGCGCCATAGCAGTCGGCGCGCTGCGCCAGAGCGTCGGCTGCCGAGGCAGGCAGCTTCGAAAACGGCTCAACGGTGACGGTGACCGACTTGGTCGTGGCCTTGCGCGACCACAGGCCCACCACCTCGCCGTCCACCACCACGATGGGCTTGAACATGCCGTTGCGGCCGGGCACCACCGCGTCGAGGCGCTCGGCGGTGATCACCGCATCGCGGCTGCGGTAGCCGAGGAGGTACTCGTCGAACGGGGCCAGCAGGTGAGGTTCGGCCAACGCAGCATCGACCTCGGCGGGTGTGAGGTTGGCGGTGGCGCCGTCAACCACGAAGGTCTCGCCGGCCAGCTCAACCTCCTCCAGCGCCGATCCCGCGCCGGCGATGGCCGATCTCACGTCCCCCATGGTGAGGTTGCCCCACCAGGACAAACACTGGGCCGTGGCCGCGCCGCGGGAGGTGAAGTAGCGGAGGGCGAGTTCGGCCAGCGCCCCGTCGCGATCCAGTTCCCGGCGGGTTCCGATCCACTCGTCCGCCAGGGCGAAGGTGTCCGATCGGCCTTGAGGCGCCGCGAACACGACGGTCATCGTCTCGGTGTGGTGGCGGAGGATGTGCCCGGCCTGGCTGCCATCCAGCGGAACTCCGGCCGCAGCGCACGCCGCCACCAACTCGGGCCGGGTGCGCGTCCGTCCGCCGGCCAGCTCGTTGCGCAGCACCTCGCCCACGGCATCCACCGTGCTCTGGGTGACGCCCAGCTGGTCCCGCCGCTTCACCGCCGCCGCATTGGAGCGGGCCGCGAGCAGCCCGGTCAGCCAGTGCAGGTCCTCGGGGGCCGTCACCTGCAGCGTTCCGCGCGACGGACGATTGCGCACCACTGCGCCCGCGGCCAGGTCGCCCGTGACCGCCGCCTCGTCGGGCCGCCCAGCCGACCTGACCGAGAGCGCCCACAACACGCCCTTCGGGTCCTGGGCCTGCATGGCCACCATGCCCCGGGCCACCTCAGGCGGCGACTCCCAGCTCTGCACGCCGGGAACCAGTCCCTGGCCGCGCAACCGAAGCGCCCTGATCAGCCGTACCTCGTCACTGGGCTTCGACACGAGCGCCACACTAGGCACGACACCACGCTGAGGATCGTTCGGCCTCCGCTAGGTTTGGGGGCCGAACGATCCGAGGCGCTCGCCGCAGGCCCCGGGCAGAAAGGAGCCGTGTCGGTGAATGAGGTGGAGCTTCCGGCGCTGCCGAAAGCAACGGCGATCTTCTTGGTTGGATCGAACGCCGCCTTCTTGACCGTGGCGGTGTTGGAGGCCGGGCCCTGGGTTCTCCTTCTCTGGATGGCCGCGCTCGTCCTGAACGGGATCTTCGTTGTGCTCGGCCGGCGCCGCCTGGCGCAACCGTTCTCCGCACGTGCCACGCCCACCGGGACGCTGGTCATGCCACCGCCACCCGTCGACCCAACCACAACGTCATTCGCGCCGTCACGACGCACGTGGTCCGGGGCCGCGCTGGTGCCCACGGCCCTCGGTGGCAAGAACGCTTCAATCCCGCTCGCTGCGCTTTCGATCAACGAGGATGGCGTCGAGGTGCGCATCCGCCCCTCCCTCTTGGGACTGGCGTTCGGCTACCGCCCAACCACCCTGGGCCCCGGCGACTTCGAGCTGATCGTGCCGGTAACCCGCCGGGGAGTACGAGAAGTCGCGCTCCTTCCGAGGGGCCGTCCCGCCATCTACTTCTTCAACTCCGACGTATCGCGCATCCTCAGCGCGCTCGACAACGCCGGGTTCCCCGTGGACTGGAGCGAACACCGCGTTCGTTCGTGGGGCCGCGCACCCTGACCACCGTTCGCGCCCAACCGGAATCGCTCGGGCAGGCCGGTGCAATCGTCGACGCCAGGCCTGCCGTGTCGACCTCGACCTCGACCTCCACCATCTTTCGGCTCGTGGTGTGCCCGGGGCGGGATTCGAACCCGCACGGAGCGTGAACTCCCAGGGGGTTTAAGCCCCCTGCGTCTGCCAGTTTCGCCACCCGGGCTGGGAAGGTCACCGTATCGTCCGCGCCCGCGGGTTAGGCGGCCGCACGGTCGTGCTCGGCGCCTAGGGCGGCCGCCCAGAGGGCCCGGCGCCAGCGGGCCGCCGAACGAGCATCGAGGGTGTTGACTGCCAGCACGCCGTCGACCAGGTCGGCACAAACCGCCGCCTCGGGGCGCCCGCCCAGGCGGATCGCCACCACCGGGCTGCCGTCGGCCCGGCGCTTGAGGGTGCGATCCAGCCCGGCGGTGGCGGGGGGGCTGCGGAAGACGGGGACGGCCAGGCCACCCTGGCGGGCGGCCGCCGCCACCCGGCGGCTGGTTCGGGCGAAGTCGAGCGAGGTCACGTTCACGTCTCCGATCATGACGCCGGCCAGTGACAGTGGAGCCCCAACGGTCCTCGGCGCCCTCCGACCCAGGCGCAATGGGTCGGAGAGAGCGCACGCCAATGAGCCCGTCGACCCTTCCGATGCGTCCGGGTGCGCCGATGGAAGCTCAAGATCCCTCCTGCCCCCTCAACGAGCCACGAGCCATGCCAGAGCCTTCGCACCCGTATCTTCGACGGTCCCGAGTCGGCGACGTGCCGACGGCGCGCTCGTGGATGCGGGCCACACCCAAAGAGATCATGGCGCTGGCGCTGCTGCCCGTCGTCGTGGTCCTGGGGCTCGGCTGGCACACGCTCGGGGCCGTTGGGGATGCTCGCGATGCGGTGCTGCGTTCGCAACGCGACACCGCCATCCTGGACGAGACGGCCCGAGTGGAGGAGTTCATCTCCAGCCTCACCTCGGGCTCGGGCGGCCAGGCTCCGCCCGAGGCCAACCAGCAGTTCGTGGCATCCATCCTCACCGACGCGTCCGAACGCATGAGCGACAGCTTCTCCAGGCTGGACGATCTGGGCGCACCATCGCTGCCAACCGAGCGGGCGCGCACCGCCACGATGGACGCGTTGAACGGAGCGCTGGCGTTGTTGGAGGTTGGGGGAACCGACCCCACGGCCGCCGACGTCGGGCGCCGACTGGCACTCGCCGAGGATGCCGTCGCCGCACTGCGGGAAGATGCCATCACCCGCAACGCCGCCAGCACCAGGCGCCTCAGCCTGGCTCACGACGCCATCGGCGCCCGCGTCATCTTGTTGGTGTTGTCCGCACTCGCCGCCGGGTCGTGGGCGATCGCAACGCTGAACCGCCGAAACCGGCGCGAGGCGACCGCTCTGGCGCTCACGCTCAACCTGGCGGCGGAGGGCGCCATGCCCGAGGAACTCGACACTCGGCTGGGCCCCCTCCACTCCGTGCTGAACGTCCCGTTTGGGCTTGCGGCCACGGCAATCCGCGCCCAGCTGGAACGCATGTCCGCCTGGGCCCGGCGCAGCGACGTGGAACTGCGCCTGGGTGAGAGCTTCGAGGGCGTCGAGAGCCGCACCGACATGTCGGCCGCCGTCGCCGAGTCGTTCACGACCATCGACCCAAACCTCCCCATGGAGCTGATGGTGACCGGGGCCAACGGCACCCGGCTGCTTCGGGTCGCCTCCAGCCCCGAGGCCGGCTCGCCCGACTGCCCGGTGGGTGATGGCCGCAGCTGCCCGGCCATGGAGGCCGGAACGGCGCTGACGTGGGACGACGCCCGGTCCGAGTCGGCCTGTCATCATCTGCGGGCCCGCGGGCACCTGGGAAGCGCGGTGTGCGTTCCGCTCGCCGGCCCGGGCGGCCCAACCGGCGTCATCCACGCCACCTCCAATCGGGCCGAGGACCTCGGCTCCGCCACCGTGCGAGACCTGGAGACGCTGGCCGAGCTGAGCGCCAATCGGCTGACCACGCTCAGCTCGATGGAGCAGTCCGTGCGACGGGCCACGACCGATCAGCTCACCGGCCTGGCCAACCGCCGGGCCTTTGAGGAACGTGCCCAGCAGCTGATCGCCAGCCGCCAGGAGTTCATCCTGGTGATGGCCGACCTGGATCACTTCAAGATGCTGAACGACACCCACGGCCACGACGTGGGCGACCAGGTGCTCAAGGTGTTCGCCCGGGTGTTGCGGGAGAACGTCCGCCGATCCGATCTGGCGGCCCGCTACGGCGGGGAGGAGTTCCTGGTGTTGCTGCCCGGAACCTCCATCACCGATGCGCTGGTCACCCTCGATCGGGTCCGCATGGCCATGGCCACCACCCTGTCCATCCACGAGCTGCCCAACACCACCGCCAGCTTCGGTGTGGCACGCTCGACCCAGGCTGCCGACCTGGAAACGCTCCTGCGGGTGGCCGACGCGGGGCTCTACAAGGCAAAGGCCGAGGGGCGAGATCGCATCATCGAGGCCAACGCCGCGATGATCTCCGACGTCTTCGGCTGAGAGCTTGGGGGGCCGCCGACCGATCGCGGCGTTGGCACGGCGCCCCACCGGTAGGTTGGAGCCCATGGTTCCCGCAGACCCACCCGACGTCGCGCTCCCAGATACCGACGGGGCCCCTGACGCCGGCGCCGGGACCGACGACGGCGACACGGCGGGGGCAACCGACGGGGCCGTGGAGACGCCGATGGAGGCCGGGCGGGGCGAGCAAGCCGCCGCGCGGGCATTCGATTGGGTCAACCGCCACGGCCTCGCCCTGGCCGCCGTGCTCGTGGTTGGGGTCTTCGCCTGGGTGATCGGCCATCGGGTGGGAACCGGCCCGCAGCCTGCCGCCGACTCCGTGGATGTCGGATTCCTCCAGGACATGTACACCCATCACGATCAAGCCGTCGAGATGGGCATCATCATGGCCAGCGACGCCACCGACCCGGTGGTGAAGAGCGTTGCCCAAGAGGTGGTGGTGCAGCAGCGCTTCGAGCAAGGGGTGATGTCGGCCTGGCTGGGCGACTGGGGCTACGACCTCGGCGAGCAGGATCGCACGGCCATGGCGTGGATGGGCACGCCCAAGCCCGTTGACCGAATGGATGGGCTGCAGAGCCCGGAGAAGATGGCGGAGCTTCGCGAGACCACCGGCCCTGCCAAGGACATCCTGTTCTTGGAGATGATGACCGACCACCACCGCGGCGGGGTACACATGGGCGACTACGCGGCCGCCCGGGGCGAGGATGCCCGGGTGCGCCGCCAGGCCGAAATCATGGCCCGCAACCAGGGCATTGAGATTGGGGAGTTGGAGGCCATCGTCACGAGACTCGAACGCGACGGCTGAACACCGGAGGGAACCCGCACCAATGTTGAACGGCTCACATCACCGGTGCTGGTCGGGGCGATGCGCACGCCTGCTGATCGCGACCGCCGCGCTCGCCGTCACCTTCGGCTGTTCCACGCGTGAGCTGACCGTCGATGGGGCCCAGCGCGAGGTGCAACTGGACGCCAGCGGCAGGGTGGTGGACAGCACGGTCGTGTCCACCCCGAGCAGCATCGACAAGGCGCCCAGTGTGCGCCCGGCCCCATCGACCACCACCTCGCCCGACGCCCGGCTGCAACCGTCGGCCGCTACCGATGGACCCGCGGCGGTGGACTGCGGCGGAGGGGCCACACGGCTGAGCGTCTCCGGCGGAACTGCGACGGGCCCCAACGACGAGCGTGTGACGCTGACCGGCCGTCCGTTGCTGGACGACCTGGACGGCGACGGACTCGACGACCTGGCCGCCGTCTACACCTGCGCCAACCCAGGCCAAAGCGTGGCGCTCTCGGTCAGCCTGTGGCGCGCCACGCCCCAGGGGCCCCGCCGTTCGGCGGTGTCGGTGGCACCCATCGAGGACGACTGGACGGTGGTGCTGCCCGACGCGCCCGGGGATGGCCGGGTAGGCGTCACGGTGCTGGCCCCAGCCGGCCTCCGCCCGGCCATCACGACGACCACCACCGGCGCCGCCGGGAGCCCGCTCCCGGCGCCCGCGGTGGCCGGCCTGGAGGCCGAGACGGCGGCGACCGCTCCCCAGCCCGTGCGGCTGAACCCCAACCAGCTGCCGCCGGGCCGGCAGGTGGTGCGCCAGATCGTTGGGGTGATCGACCACGGCCGCATCCGCGTGGCCTCGGACGGGCCGCCCGCCGTCTCCGATGGCGTGGACTCGCTGCCCATCGACGCCTTCCCCGAGCGCCTGGAACTGGACGGCGCAGGGTTGGGGCCCCTGCGACTGGGCGCCACCGAGGAGCAGCTGACCCAGGCCCTTGGCCTGGTGGTCTCCCGGGTGGAGTTCCCGCCACCCCCGCCCTGCTTCGGCTCGGCAAACCGGGTGCTCGCTGTGGGCCCCATCTACTTCGGGTTGCGCCGGGGCGTGTTGGAGGCAGTCTGGGTGACCGACGCCGAGTTGCGCACCGACCAGCGCCGCATTCCGTTGGCCCTGGCCGGCACCCCGTCCGTCGAGCCCCTGGCGGTCAACGTCGGGCTCAACCCCAACGCACCGCCGCAGGGCTTGATGGTTGCCGGATTCGGGGGCGGCTGGGCGGCACTTCGGCCCGCCGCTGAGGGCTCCGCAGTTTCCATCGTGGCCGAGGGGCCCACCGACGGTTCCGACCCCGACCGCGTCAGCGGGTTTGGCATCGCGGAGCGTCCCTGCCTGCGCTCGGACTTCTCCACCGGGGCCGCCGTCCCCAACCCCATGCCCACCACCGACGCAGCGCCATGACCTGCGACGTCAACGAACCGGCCGGGCCACTCCTATGCTGGAGGCCATGATCCTCCCGGACCGAGCGCGGGCCACCGTCCTCAGATGAGCACCGAGAACGGCGCCGACGCCGGGCGCTCGCCCGGCGATGACCGCGTGGTCGTGCCGTTGAAGGCCGAACAGTCCGAACACCCGGACCATCTGTCCGTTCAGAGTCGCGAGCTGGTTCACGTTCCCACCACCGACACCGCCATGGCACCGCACGATGACCCGAGGGTGGGTGACGTCGACGAATGGGGCCGCTCCGAGAACATTCGGCAGTTGGCGCGTCGCTTCTACGATCCGGTCTATCGCCACTACTTTCGGGCCGAGTGGGAGGGTCTGGAGCGGCTACCCACCTCGGGGGGCGCCCTGCTGGTGGCCAACCACGCCGGGGCCGTTCCGTCCGACGCTCCGGTGATCATGCACGGCATCGAGACCGAACTGGAGCGGCCGGTGTATGGGTTGGCCGACAACTTCTTCCGTAAGGTGCCGGTGGTGGGCACGCTGTGGTCTCGCCTCGGCGGTCTGCCCGCCCACCCCGACAACGCCTACCGCTTGTTGCACGATCAGAAGCAGCTCGTGCTGGTGTTTCCCGAGGGGGTGAAGGGAACCTCCAAGACCATTGGCAACCGCTACAAGCTGGCCCGCTTCGGGCGAGGGGGGTTCGTCGAAATCGCCATGCGCGCCGGCGTGCCCATCATCCCCATCGCCGTCATCGGCAACGAGGAGGCCAACCCGGTACTGGCCAGGCTGCCGGGCGCCCGGGCATTGGGCGTGCCCTACCTGCCGATCACTCCGCAGAGCCTGATGCTGGGGCCGTTGGGCACGGTGGTGCCGCTGCCGGCCAAGTTCCGCCTGCGGGTGCTGGACCCCATCACCTTCGACGTGCCGCCCTCACAGCACCGGTATTCCCGTACTCGGGTGATGGACGCCGCCCAGGAGATCCGGGCCCAGATCCAGGAGGCGCTCTACGAGATGGTGGCGGAGCGTCGCCACTGGTGGAGTGGCTGACGTGGCGAAGCGCACGGGACCATCCAATGTCTTGATCACGGGCGTCGGCACCTTTTGGGGCGCACGCGTCGCCAAGGCGCTGGAGTCCGACGAGTCGGTGGACTACATCGTCGGCCTGGACGTCAAGGAGCCAACCATCGAGCTGGAGCGCACCGAGTACGTGCGCACCGATCAGAACTACTCGATCCTGTCCCGCATCGTGGCCGAATGCGGCATCGACACGATCCTCCACACGTTCCTGGTGGTGGATCCCACCAGGGCCACCGCCCGTCAGATGCACGAGATCAACGTCATCGGCACCATGAACCTGTTTGCTGCGGCGAGCGCGCCCAACTCCACCGTGCGAACCGTGGTCGTCAAGAGCTCCGCCATGGCCTACGGCACCTCCGCCCAGGACCCGACCTGGTTTCGGGAGGACACGCACCGCAGCCGAAGCCCCCGATCGAACGTGGAGCGATCCGTGGCCCAGGTCGAGGCCTACGTTCGCGACTTCAACTTGGACAACCCCAGCGTGGCCGTGTCCATGCTGCGTTTTGCCAACGTGCTGGGCGCCGACATCCGCACTCCGCTGACCCGCGCCTTGGAGATGCCGCTGGTGCCGGCGGTGTTCGGCTTCGATCCCCGCCTGCAGTTCGTTCACGAGGACGACGTGGTGGCCTCCATCTTGTTCGCCATGAACCACCGCCTGGCCGGCACCTACAACGTGGCCGGCGACGGGTTGGTGCCCTGGAGCGAGGTGATCTCCATGGTGGGGAAACAGCCGCTGTATCTGCCGGCGATCGGCGCCGACATCGCCACCTGGCCGCTGCGGCGCTCCGGCCTACTGGATCTGCCGCCGGAATACCTGGCGCTGCTGCGCTATGGACGCGGCATCGACACCTCCAAGCTGAAGGCCGCCGGGTTCAGCTGCGAGTACAGCTCGGCCCAGGCGGTCGACAGCTTCGTACGGGCCCTGCGCCTTCGCCGCACCATCGGCCGCCATCGACCCCAGTACCACTACGAGCGAGACGTCGAGCAGTTCTTCCGCCACTCCCCCGCCGTGCTGCGCAATCGGCCCGGCGGGCTGGTCGGCGATGTGGCTCCGGCCGATGACTGAACCGCCGCTGGTTCACCTGGAACGCCACGACGGCGGCGTGGCCCTGCTGAGCTTGGACGACCCACGCCGGGCCAACGCATTCACGCTGGAGATGTGTGCCCAGATCGGCGCAGCCGTCGACGAGGTGGAGGCCGACCCCTCGCTCTGCTCCCTCGTGGTGACCGGCGCCGGCAAGTACTTCTGCGCCGGCGCCGATCTGTCGTCGCTCGGGGCCTCGCGGAACGAGGGGCTGCGGGCCATCTACGACGGGTTCCTGCGCATCGCGCGCTGTTCCCTGCCAACCGTCGCAGCCGTCGGCGGGGCGGCCGTGGGTGCCGGCATGAACCTGGCGTTGGCCACCGACGTGCGCGTTGCCTCGGTGAACGCCCGCTTCGACACGCGCTTCCTCGCGCTGGGCATTCACCCCGGGGGCGGGCACAGCTGGATGCTGCGCCGGGCGGTGGGCCATGCCGAGGCCGCTGCCATGATGCTCTTCGGCGAGGTGGTGGACGGCCCCGAGGCTCAACGTCGCGGCCTGGCGCAGCGCTGCGTTGGCGCCGACGCCCTCATCCCCACCGCCGTCGAGCTGGCCGCCGGCGCCTCCCAGGCGCCCCGGGAGCTGCTGATGCGGGCCACCGCCACGCTGCGAAGCGTCGAGACATGCGCCGACCACGACGAGGCGGTCGAGCGCGAGCTGATCACCCAGCTGTGGTCCATGGACCAACCGGACTTTGCCGAGCGGTTGGCTGCGCTCTCCCGCAGCGTCCGCGCCGATCCCTAGCCCGCGGCCGCTACCACACCCAGGCGCTCAACAGCTCCTCGCGGCGTGCCACCCAGTCCCCGGCCACCATGGCGAAGCGCTGATGGTCCTCCCACGTGCCGTTGATCTCCAACATGTCCCGGGAGATGCCCTCCGGCGTCAGCCCCAGCTTGGTCATGACCCGCATGCTGGCGTCGTTGCGGGGGATGACGCCGGCCTCCACCCGGTGCAGGCCCAGCTCCTCGAAACTGAAGCGAAGCGCCAGGACGACACCTTCGGGCACCAGTCCCCTGCCGGCGAAACCGTGGTCGACCCAGTAGCCCAGCAGTGCGGCCTGGGACGGGCCCCGCCGGATGTTCGACAGGTTCACCTCACCGACAAACCCATCCTGGCAGAAGAGCCCGAAGCCGTAGCCGGTACCGGTCTCGATCTCCCGCATGCGGGCGGCACAGCGGGCGGCGAACGCACCCCGATCCTCCACCGGGTCCGGCGTGCCCGGGGGGCGCATGGGCTCCCAAGGCTCCAGCCACGCCGCCGACCGGCGCCGAACCTCTCGCCAGGCATGAAAGTCGTGGCTGGTCAGCACGCGCAGCGTGACGCGTCGCCCCACCAGCACCGAGGTCTCGCGCCGCTTCTGCGCACCCCAGCGCGCCATGCTCAGCCGTCCAGCGTTCGGGCCAACAACCCGTCGCGCACCGACCCCACCGAGACCGTGCATTCGGCAAAGCCCATGCGACGCATGATGGTCACCAGCACACAACACCCGGCCACGATGTAGGGCACCCGTTCCGGCGGCAGCCCGGGGTTGTGGCGCCGATCGGCTTCGGCCTCGGTGGCCAACGTGCGGAACACGTCCTCCACCTGGGCCTTGCTCAGCACCAAGCCGTTGAGGACGTTCTCGTCCCACTCGGCCAGGCCGAGTTCGACCGCACCGATGGTTTCCGCCGTGCCCGCCACGACGATGAGCCTGTCCGCCTGGCCCAGCAGATGCTCGGCGACGAGCGCCTCGTCCAGTGTGGCCTCGGCCACCGAGAGGCAGTCGAGCAGTTCTTCGGGCAGCGGAGGATCGGATGCCAGATAGCGCTCCGTGTAGCGAACCGAACCCATGGCCAACGAGCGGGAGGCCAACAGGCTGGGGCCATTGACCCCCACCGATCCCACCGCCAGCTCGGTGGAACCCCCGCCGATATCCACCACCAGCGCGTTGTGCCCGGAAGCCGGCGCCGCCTCCGGGCCGGCCAGCGCTCCGAGTGCGCCGCGGTAGGTCAGCCGGGCCTCCTCGTCGCCGTCGATCACGGCGGGCACCACGCCCAGGGTGCGCCCGGCTCGTGCCAGAAACTCGCCGCCGTTTGCTGCCTCTCTGCTGGCCGCCGTGGCCGCGGCCACCACCTCCACCGCTCCGGAGGAGGCAGCGTCTGCCGCCACCTCCTCCAGCACGGCAAGCGCCCTGCCCATGGCCGCCTCGGACAGCTTGCCGGTTCGATCGAGGCCTTCGCCGAGCCGGGTGTAGTAGGTGCGATGCACCGGCCGCCCGTGCTCGGTGCTCAGGGCCGTGTTCACGGTGTTGGTGCCGATGTCCACCGCCATCACCCGGCGACCACCGCTGGGGGTGACGCTCATGGGGCCTCGTCCTCGTCGACAGCGTGGCCGGCGGGCCAGCGGACGGGCCCATCGACGCCCACCATCTCCGGCAGCTCATCTCGTTCCGCCAGCCGGGCCGCAACCCACTCGCCCGTCGGGTCGGCACCCCCGGCCAACCACCAGGCCAGGTGGGCATGTAGGCACTTGCCACCGCGCCTGGTGCCACCCACGCCACCGGTTGGGCGAGGGCCCTGGTGGTCGACGGGCATGGCTTGGTTCCGAAGCGCCTCGTAGCGCCGGTGCGCCTCGGCCATGGCCTCGGCCCCAACGGCCTCCTCGGCCCGGCGGACGCCGCCCTCGGCCTCCAGCGTGCCCGCGGCGGCGCAGCTCCGGGTCAACCAGCCACCAGCGGGTGGGCATGGGGCGGCCGTCGGGAAGCACCGGCTCGTTCTGGATGACCGCCGGCGCACCGTTGGCGTTGCGCACCACCACCCGGAAGGCGCCCTCCGGGCGACGCCCCAGCAGCGTCTCCACGGCGACGAGGTCGGCGGCGGACACCATTTCGTCAGATCTCACCGAGTCGAGGGCACCTGTGTCCTCGGTGGCGACCACGGGGCTCAGCTCAACTCCCGGCGCCGGGCGAAGGCAACCGCCAGCGCCACCACCAGGCCCAGGATCCCCGCAGTTGCCAACACGCGTCGGGCCAACGACGGCCCATCCGGTTGCGGCGGCGTCGTCTGATGGTGGGTCACTGCTGGCACGGCGTCTCCAAGGCGAGGGGCCCCGACACTACCGAACCGGCTGCACCGTGCCAGCCACTGCCGTCCTCCGACGGTGTTGGGCTCGACTCAGTCCAGGGCGTTGGCGATGAGGTTGCCGGTGGCGGTCTGCCCTGCCTTGGTGGGGTGCAGCGGCGGCAGGTCGATCACCCGGTTGACCCAGGCACTCGAGGAGCACGGGTCGTGGCCGGCGCTTGGGCCGTAGACGTCGACGTAGGTGACCTTGGCCGAGGAGGCGGCGGCCTTGAGCATCGTGTTCAGCTCGGCCTGCTTGCTGCGCAGGTAGGGCACGTCCGAGGACGAGAAGGTCATCCCCGCGCAGGTCGACGAGCCGGACATCGGCAACAGGGTGGGATAGCCGTACAGCACCACGCGGGCCTGAGGCGCACGGGCCTTGGCCGCCGCCAGCACCTGGTCGATCTTGGGTCGGATGGTGGTGATCTTGGTCGACAGGGAGTCGACGCCGCCCTTCACGTAGTCGCCCTTGCAGGTGCGGAAGGTCAGGGCCTTCTTCGAACACTGCACTGCGATGTCGGAGAAGCCCAGGTCGTTGCCTCCGATGCTGACCATGACGATGGTGGCCGAGGCGCTCACCTTGTTGATCTGGGGTGCCGAGCCGCCCATGATGTCGGTCGTCTTGGCACCGTCGCAGCTGGCATCGGTGACGTCGGCGATGCCTAGGCGGGAGGCCACCACCCGGGGCTGGTTGCCCTTGGATTGGGTGCAGCCGTTGGTCGAGGTGGTTGGCGTGAGAAACGAGTTGGAGGTGAACGAGTCGCCGAGTGCGACGAGCTTGCCGGGGCCGGTGCCGGGCGTGGGTGCGGCCCCACACGCGGCCGCAACGGTGATGAGAGCGAGCGATGCGGCGGCGGCGCGCAGCCAGCGGTGGTTCCTCAACTTCATGGTGTCTCCCCGTGGTGTGTTCCGACTCACTCTAAACCGGGCGGAACCCGAAGTGAACAATGAGTGAGACTTTCGGCACTCCCTGCGTTGGAAGTCGCCCGACGCTCACAACACCGACTCGCGCACGTCAAAGCGACGACGGATGACGTCGCCCAGGTAGTTCAGGGTGAGGACCGTGAGGAAGATGAACAACGAGGGCCCGAAGATCACCCACGGGCGGTCGGCGTTGATCTCGCCCCGGTTGGCGGCGATGATCGCACCCCACGACGTCGAGGGCGACGAGACGCTGGCCCCCAGGAGGGCCAGGCCTCCCTCGGCCACGATGGCCACGCCCATGCCCAGCAGGCCGATGGACAACATGGCCGGCAACACGTTGGGCAGCACCTCTCGCCACATGATGCGAACGGGCTTGGCACCCATGGCCTTGGCCGCCAGCACAAACTCGCGATCGGCCACCGCCAAGGTGGAGGCGCGAGCAATGCGGCCCAAGATGGGGATGGACACCACCCCCAACGCAAAAGCCAACACCCACATGCGCCGTTGCGGATCGATCTGGTTGGGGTCTGCCGGGTCGAAGGCCGCCACCAGGGCCAGGGCCAACAACACCGCCGGGATGGCGAGAAAGGTGTCGAAGAGCACCGACAGCACGGCGTCGGTCTTGCCCCGGAAGTACCCGGCCATGATGCCGAGCGACCCGCCCACCAGCAGGCCAACGCCGACGGCGACGAAGCCCACCAACAGCGAGACGCGTCCTCCGTTGACGGTCAGGCTGAACACGTCCTTGCCGATCTTGTCGCCGCCGAAGGGGTGTTGCAGGCTCGGAGGCTGCTGCGCCAAACCGTCGATGGTCTCGGTGGTCGACGGCAGCAGCAGGGGTGCCAGCAGCGCCGCACCAACGACGAAGACCATCCACATGATCGCCAGGATGGCGGCGGGGCCCAGCTTGCGTTTCCTTGCCGGTTCATCCGGGGCCTCGGGTTCGGCGGGAAAGCCGGCCATGGGCGCCGCGACCACGTCGGCCAGCGACGGCGCCCCATCCGTCGGCGCCGCCAACGACTCGATGTCGTTGCCGGCCGATTCGGATTCTGGGGTCGGCTCAGCCACGGCGGATCCTCGGGTCGACGACGGTGTAGGCCATGTCCACAAAGACGTTCACCGCCACGTAGATGAGGGCGAAGATGGCCACGATGGACTGGACAGCCACCAGCTGGCGCCCGCCCATGGCCTGACCGGCCAGCAGGCCCATGCCCGGAACCTGAAAGACCACCTCAATCACCAGCGCACCACCGATCAGGGTGCCGATGTTCAGGCCCGCCGCGGTCAACAGGGTGATGGAACTGGGTCGCAGGGCATGGCGCCACAAGATGCGCTTGGTGCTGAGCCCCTTGGCTCTGGCCATGGTGATGAAGTCCTGCTGGAGCGTGGCGATCATGTCGCTGCGCAGCAGCCTGGCGTACACGGCCACCTGACCCAGTGCCAGCGCCAACGCTGGCAGGGCCAGGAACTTGATGTTGTTGACCGGGTCCTCCCACACCGGCGTGTAGCCCCCCTTCACTCGGAACAGACCCAGCTTGAGGCGCAGGTAGTAGGAGAGCAGGAAGCCCAACACGAAGGCGGGAAGGGCCAGGAAGGCGAAGGAACTGGACGAGATGATGCGGTCCAGCCACCCCCCCGCCCGATACGCCGCGATGACCCCCAAGGGAATGGCGAGGACCAGCGCGATGATCTGGGCATACACCATGAGGGTGAGGCTGACCGGCAACGCGTCGGCAACCTGGCTGGAGACCTCGGTGGAGGACGTGGGCCCCGAGTAGGTCTTGCCCAGGTCGCCCGAGACGAAGTCCCCCAGCCAGTTGACGTAGCGGACGGGCAGGGGATCGTCGACGCCCAGGTCGGCGGCGATCTCGTCCCGCTGCTGCTCGCTGGCGAAGGGCGCCACCACCCGCACGGGATCGCCCGGCAGGAAGCTCACCAACAACGCGGCGAACATCGTGACCAGGAACAGCACCACCACCAGGCGCCCCAGCCGAGGAAGCAGCGAGCTCACTCGCCTCCGCCATCCACCCAGAGGCCGGTCACCGGGGTACCCGACGCCAGGCCGGTGAAGGGCGGCTCACCGTTGACGGGCGGCCCCAACACTCCGTTGACCTCGGGCTTGCTGGCGATGGACCACAGGCTCCACGTCATCCACATGTTGTGAACCTCCGAGCCGAAGCGCTTGTTGAGGTCCTCGTAGATCGCGGCCCGGGCCTCCGCGTCGGTTTCCTCGCGGCCGGCCTCCAGCAGCTTGTCGATCTCGGGGTCGTCGATCTTGCCGAAGTTCACCAGGGAGCCGCTCTGCCACCACACGTACTGGCCGTCCGGGTCGCCGCCCGGATGGTTGCGCCAGTACAGCAACTCGAAGTCGCCGCCGATGGCCCGGTCGATGAGCGCCGCCTGGTCGGTGGTGGCGATCTGGAGGTTGATGTCGGCTTCAGCCAGCTGGCTCTGGATCAGCTCGACGCTGGTCAGCGTGGAGGGGTCGCTGCCGTAGGTGAAGGTGAAGCTGAGGTCCTCGCCGGTGGCCTCCTTGTAGGCGGCGGCGTGCTCCTTGGCCTTGGCCACGTCGAACTCGGGCATCCCGGCATCCTCGACGTACCCGATGGTGTCTGGGGCGAAGGGGCCCGAGGCAACCTGCTGGAGGTCCGAGGTGCGCAGCTTCTTGAACTCCTCCCGGTCGATGGCATGGGCCACCGCCAGGCGGGCGTCCTTGTTGTCGAAGGGCGGCTTGGACTCGTTGAACATGAAGTACGTGACCTCGGCCCAATCGGAGTTGGCGGTCACCTCGATGGTGCCCGCATCGGCCTCCGGCTGCAGCTGGCCGTTTGCCTCGCCTCCCTGCGTGTGGATCATGTCGAACTGACCCGTGGTGAGGCCCTCGATCCGGCGGTCGGTGTCGGCCAGCGGCCGGTACTCGATCTCGTCCAGGTACGGCAGCTGGTTGCCATCAGCGTCGGTCTGCCAGTAGTCCGGGTTCTTCTCGGCCACGAAGCTGTCGTTGGGCTTCCACTCCTTCAGCTTGAAGGGCCCGGTACCGATGAGGTTCTTGTCGCAGTTGTCGGGATCGTCCAGTTGCGCCTGGGCCATCATGCCGAAGCGGCCGCTGGAGTAGAGGAAGCTGTCAAAGGCCACCCACGGGCGCTTCAGCTTCACCGTGACGGTCAGGTCGTCGGGGGCCTCGATGGAGTCGATGTCCTGCAGCACAAACGTGAACAACAGCGAGCTGCGGCCCTCGTATTGGCCGCGGAATGCGTCCAGATTGTTCTTGACCACCTCGGCGGTCAGGTCGGTGCCGTCGTGGAACTTCACGCCTTCCCGAAGCGTGATGGTCCACTCGTCGAATGCGTCGTTGGGCTCCACCGACTCGGCCAACAGCGGCTGCATCTTGCCCGTCTCGTCGGGCGCCACCAGCGTGTCGTAGATGGTCTTGGCCACCTGGATGCCCGCAATCGCCAGCTGGGCTTCGGGCAGGCACCAGCCGCCGTTGGTCTCGGCCTCCAGCCCGTACACGACGCGGCCGCCCGACACCGGGGTGCCCTCGTCAACGGGGCCGCCGCTTGTGTCGTCGCCGGAGCCACCCCCTCCGCCGCACGAGCTGGCCACCATGCCGACCGCAACGGCCGCCACTGCGGCTCGTTTGAGTGTGTGCCTCACCGGTCGCCCAGTTCGCGTCCACGACATATCAGAACCCCCAGATTGAATTGTGCGCCGGCCACGTGCCGGCTCCCAGCCACCTTGCGTGGCCCCTCGGCGCAGGAGACTAGCCCTCGCTCGACCCCCGCATGGTCGAATCACATATGGAATTCAGCGGGATGCTGCGGTCATGGCGCGATCCACATGCCCGAAACGGGATGTCCGGTGGCCAACCCGGTGAACGGCGGAGCGCCGTTGACGTCGGGCCCCAGCACCCCGCCCACGCCGGGCACCGAAGCCACCCCCCACTTGGTCCAGTACACCCACACGTTGTACGCCCCCTCGCTGAATTGGCGGTTGAGGTCCTGGTAGATCTCCGTGCGCGCCTCTGGATCGGACTCGACCCGGCCCGCTTCCAGCAGACGATCGATCTCGGGATCGTCAAGCCGCCCGAAGTTCACCGGCGAGCCGGTATGCCACCACACGTACTGCTGGTCGGGATCCCCCCCAGGGTGGTTGCGCCACATCAGCCCCTGGAAGTCGCCTGCGATGGCACGGTCGATTTCGGCGGCCTGGTCGATGGGCTGCAGCTTCATCTCGATGCCGGCCTCGGCCAGCTGCGACTGATACAGCTCGGCGCTGGCCTGGGCCTCCGCATTGCCGGCGTAGGGCACGGCAAAGCTGATGTCATCGCCGGTCTTCTCCTTGTAGGCGGCGGCGTGCTCCTTGGCGGCCTCAAGATCAAACGGCGCTTGCCCGGCGTCCTCGAGGTAGCCAATCGACCCGGGGCCAAAGGGGCCGGTCGCAACCTCCTGTCGGCCTTCGGTTCGGAGCTGAGTGATCTCCTCCACGTCGAGCGCCTGGGTCACCGCAAGGCGCGCGTCCTTGTCGTCAAAGGGCGGTTCGGAGGTGTTGAACAACAGGTAGCTCACCTCGGCGAAGTCGGAGTTGATGACCAACTCGATCTGCCCGCCCTCAATGGCCGACTGCGCCAGGCTCTCCGCCTCGCCACCCTGCATGTGCGCGACGTCGTACGCGCCGGTCTGAAGCCCCTCAATGCGCTGGCTGAGCTCCGGTTGGGCCTGAAACTCGATCTCGTCGAGATACGGCAACGGCTCGCCGTCGGCCCCCTCCTGCCAGTAGTCGGGGTTCTTCTCGGCCACAAACGAATCGTTGGGCTTCCACTCCTTCAGCTGGAATGGCCCCGTGCCCACCAGCTCCTTGTCGCACTGGTCCGGATTGTCCAGCTGCGCCTGACCCATGATGCCCAGCCGCGCATCGTTGTAGAGAAACGCCGGGAATGCCGGCCAGGGGGTGGCGGTGGTGACCGTAACGGTGAGGTCATCGGTTGCCTCGACAGTGTCGATGTTGTCCAGCACGAAGGTGAACAGCAACGAGCTGCGAGCTTCGTACTGCCCCCGGTAGGCGTCCAGGTTGTTCTTGACCACCTCGGCGTTCAGGTCGGTGCCGTCGTGGAACTTCACGCCTTCCCGGAGGGTGATGGTCCACTCGTCGAAGGTGTCGTTGGGTTCCACCGATTCGGCCAGCAGCGGCTGCATGTCGCCGTTCTCGTCGGGCGCGGTGAGGGTGTCGTAGATGGAACGAGCCACCTGAATGCCGGAGATGGCCAGCTGGGCCTCGGGCAGGCAGTAGCCGCCGTTGGTCTCGGCCTCCAGCGCGTAGACCACCCTGCCGCCGCGCTGTGGTTCCCCCTCGTCGCCAGGGCCGCCCCCGCTCTCGTCGCTTCCTCCCCCGCCACCACACGATGCGGCGACCATTCCGGCCACCACCAAGGCGATACCGCGACGCCGCAGGCGCCAGCGACGGTCGGCCGGACCTCCTCCGCTTCCGCCAATGCGCCGTGTATTCAGGTCAGCGACCATCTCAGATCCTCCCTCGCGGCCCATCGCGTTGGGGCCTCCACGCAGGCTACCGCTCGCCCTTCCGTGGTCGAGTGTGGTCCAACTCTGAACCAACCGACGGCGCCGGGTTGCAGCAAACCTAGGGAGCCGCTTCCGGCTCGGCCTCGGGATCGAACCCCCAGCCTTTGGCCACCCACGGAGGCACCTCACCGCCCTCCGTCGGGGGCAGCACCACGTAGCTCTCCTCGCCCGGGAACACCATGCCGTGGTTGCGGCGGGCCAGCTGCTCCACCTGCTCCGGGTCCTCCAACTCGGCCTGGCGACGCTCCAGCTTCACGTTCTCGTCCTTCAGCTGCTCCAGTTCGTCCTCGGCCCGGCTCAGCTCCGCCGACTGGCTGAAGAGGTTGCGCACGGGCAGGGCCAGCATGGCGAGGAACAGCACCACGACCATGGATGCGACCACCCAGAAGCGGTGGCGGCCGCGCAGGCGTGCGCCCAACGAGGGGCGGTCGGCGCGGCGAGCGTCGTCACGCGTTGAGGGGGCCGGTGCCCTCGAGCGGCTAGGCCGGGCGACCACGACGGTTCACCGGGCGGGGCGCCAAGGCTGCCCCTCCTTCAAAGACGGCGGCCTCGCCCAGTTGCTCCTCGATGCGCAACAGCTGGTTGTACTTGGCCACCCGGTCGGAACGGGCGGGGGCCCCGGTTTTGATCTGGGCGCAGTTGGTGGCCACCGCCAGGTCGGCGATGGTTGCATCCTCGGTCTCACCCGAGCGGTGACTCATCACCGACGTGTAGGCGTTGCGGGTGGCCAGCTGCACGGCCTCGAGCGTGTCGGTGAGCGTGCCGATCTGGTTCACCTTCACCAGAATCGAGTTGGCGACACCCTCGTCGATGCCGCGGGCCAGGCGCTGGGCGTTGGTGACAAACAGATCGTCCCCCACCAACTGGATTCGGCCACCCAACGAGGCGGTCAGCTGCGCCCAGCCGTCCCAGTCCTCCTCGGCCATGCCGTCCTCGATGGATACGATGGGGTATCGATCGCACAGGTCCGTGAGGTAGGCCACAAACTCCGTCGAATCGAGGGTTCGATCCTCCCCCGCCAGGCGGTAGCCGCCATCGACGTAGAACTCGGTGGACGCGGTGTCCAGCGCCAGGGCGATCTCGTCTCCCGGAGTGCGACCCGCCGCCTCGATGGCCTCGACCAGCAGCGCCAGTGCCTCCTCGTTGGAACCCAGGTTGGGGGCAAACCCGCCCTCGTCGCCGATGGCCGTGGACAGGCCTCGCTTGGCGACGACCGATTTGAGCGTGTGGTAGCACTCCGTGCCCCAGCGCAACGCCTCCGAGAACGAGGCCGCACCCACCGGAACCAGCATGAACTCCTGCAGGTCGACGTTGTTGTCGGCGTGTTCCCCACCGTTGATCACGTTCATCATGGGCAGCGGCACGACGCACGCCGACACCCCGCCCACGTAGCGATACAGCGGCAGTTCCAGGCTGGCGGCCGCCGCCTTGGCGGCGGCCAGCGACACGCCCAGCACCGCGTTGGCCCCCAATCGCTCCAGGTTGTCGGTGCCATCCAGGCGGCGCATGGCGCTGTCCAGGTCGCGCTGGCCCACGGCGTCCAGCCCGCACACCTCCTCGGCGATCTCCCCGTTCACGGCGCCGACCGCGCCCAGCACGCCCTTGCCGAGATACGCGTCGTCGCCATCGCGCCGCTCTACGGCCTCAAAGGCCCCGGTTGATGCCCCGGAGGGCACCGCTGCCCGGCCCACCGAACCATCGATCAGACCAACCTCCACCTCAACGGTGGGATTGCCCCTGGAGTCCAGGATCTGCCGGGCGAAGACGTCATCGATGAGGGTCACGGGTTCGTGGTGCCTTTCACGTGTCGGAGGGGCTCCCGACGCTAGTCCTCGACGCCACCGGGCTGGCGGACGGGGCCCCGGCCTTCCCAGTAGCGAGTGGTGTCCGCTTCTTGGTGAAACGGGCCGCCGACCAATACCGTGGGCGCGTGTCGGACCACACGGCTCCGAGCCTCCCCACCCTGCATATCGCCGATCTCGGGCCCCTCGTGGTGCGAGTGGATGGGGTCGAGGCTGCGCTGCCCGGCCCGAAGCTCAAGGAGGTGTTCCTCCGCCTCGCCCTGGCCAACGGCGAGTCGGTGTCCTTCGACACCCTCATCTCCGATCTGTGGCCGGGTCGAGATCGGTTGCGAGCCCGCCGGAACCTGCAACAACAGGTGTACAACCTGCGGGCAGCGCTGGGGCAGGACCGCATCGAGCTGGTCGGGTCGTCCTACCGCCTGCGACGAGAGGGCACCGAGCGGGACTCCGTGGTGGCCGACGACGGCTACCACGCCGCCCGCCGCCTGGCCGAGCTGGATCCCACGGCGTCCCGCGAGCGGGTGAAGGAGGTGCTGGACCGATTCCGGGGCCCGCCACTGGCGGAGTTCGCCAGCGCCGACTGGGCCCGGGCCGATGCCGCCCAACTGGACCAGCTCCACGAAAGCCTGCGCATCCTCGACTACCAGCTTCGCCTCCAGGAGGGCGACGACTCGCTGATCGCCGAGTTGAGGGTGCTGACCGACCAACAGTCCGAAAACGAGCGGTATTGGGCATTCCTCATGACCGCCCTGTATCGGGCGGGTCGCCAGGAGGAGGCGCTGCGGGCCTTCCAGAGCGCCCGACGCCGGCTCCGCGACCGCTTTGGGCTGCAACCCGGCCCGGCTCTGGTCGAGCTGGAGCGCCAGATCCTCACCCAGGCTCCCGAGTTGATGCGGGGAATCGAGGAGCTGCCTCAGGGTTCGCTCAACTCCTGTCAGTGCTGGACGCAGGGGCTGGCGTCGCCACTGGTCGGCCGCGATCGCGAGGTGGCCCGGCTGCGGGCCGCAGTGGATGGGGGCACCGACCTGGTGCTCATCAGCGGCGAGTCGGGCATCGGCAAGTCGCGGCTGGCCCGTGAGCTGGCCACCGAGGCCGCCCAACGCAGCGTGTTCTACGGGACCTGCGACCGATCGCTCGGTCGTTCGTTTCCGCCCATCGCCGACATCGTGGAGCACGCCGAGCAACACAACCCCGGGCTGATCGACGGCCTGGAGTCCCGAGCCTCGGTGGATGCGCTTCGCCGATTGACCGAGGTCGCCCCCGCCGACGAGACACACAGCTCCCGGAGCGCCTTGGTTGCCGCCCTGGCTGCGCTGCTGAGGGCAGCGACGGCCGACCTCCCACCCATGCTGATCGTGGATCAGCTCCAGGACGCCGACCCCGACACCCTGGACGTCCTGGGACGGCTGGTGGGCCCCATGTCCGGCGTCAAGGTGTGTGTCGTCGGCATCACCCAGCCCGCCGGGCTGACCGCTGATGCCCCGCTGGCCCGCTGGCTGCGGGCGCTGCCCAACGAGGTCGTCGTTGAGGACATCGCCCTCGGACCCCTCACCAGCGAACAGGTCTGCGAGCTGGCGGCGGCCCTCACCCCAAACGGCGACTGCGTTCCTGGCGACAACGTTCCCTGCAACCTCGACTGCGACGACCTACTGGCCCGCAGCGGCGGCAACCCGCTGTTCCTCACCCATCTCCTCGCCGAGACCGTCGGGGACGAGACAACACCGCAGCTCAGCAGGGTGGCCTGGCGCCGCATTGCCCGCCGCAGCAAGGAGGCCATCGCGCTGCTGCGGGCGGCCGCCATCGACGGCCTCCGGCCTCAGGGATGGCTCATGGTCGAGCTGTCGGGGCTGGACCACGACGTTGCTGCCGCCGCCCTGGCCGAGGTGCTCCAGGACGGCCTGTTGTTGCCGACCACCCCGGACTCCGAGGACGAGCCCGGCGCCAACGACCGCTACTGGTTCACCCACGGGCTGTTGCAGCGCTCGCTGCTGGAGGAGATCGGCCCCGCCCTCTGCCAGGCTCAGCATCGGCGCGCCGCAGAGCTCATGGTGGCGCGGCGTGAGGCGGGCAACGCGATCGCGTCAGGCGCCATCGCAGCCCAGTTCCTCAAGGCCGCCCCGCTGGCGGGTCGAGGGCCCGCCATCGACTGGCTGGTCCGCTCGGCCGACTCGTCGGTCGGCGACTCTGCCTATGACCGGGCCATGGCAGAGCTGCGACATGCGCTCTCGTTGGTCTCGGACAGCTCCGAGGACGACGAGTTGGCAGCCGAGTTGCTGACCCAGTTGGGCACCATCACGTCGACCTACGTCCACGAGGGCGACGGTCGTGCGGTGCTGATCGAGGCCATCGGGCGGGCCCGCCGGGCCGGTCGGGTTGACCTCGTAGCCCGAGCCGCGCTGCAGGTGGGCGGAGTGCTTCCCGCCGGCGAAGCCCCAGACCCCATCGCCGAAGAACTCATTGGCGGGGCCCTGGCCGGGCTAGGAAATGACACGCCGCATCTCCTGGCCGAGCTGACCGCCCGGCTGGCGCAACTTCGGTATTGGGATTCCTCCTTGGATGACCGGCTCGCTCTCTGCGCCGAGGCCGACCGCTTGTGTAGCGGGGCCGACGGGGCCGCGCCGAGCGCACCCCGACGTTGCCCTGCGCGTCGGCATCAACCGCTACTGGGCCTGCGCCATCGACCAGGATCTCGCGACCGCATGGGACCTCATCGGCCACCTCAGCTCGTTGGCAGAGCGGTCGGGAGACAAGCTTCTGGCGCTGCAGGTCACCAAGTGCCGTCTCTTCACGTCGCTGGACTCGGGCGACGTCGAGGCCGCCGATTCACTGGCGGCCCGGTTTGCCGACGCGGCGAACGAGCTGGGCAGCCCCGACCTGGTGCGGCTCGGACACCTCTATGGGGCGTTGCGCGCCGGCTCACGGGGCGACCTGACGGCGGCCGACGACCTTGCGGGCAGATCGTCCGAACTGCTCGCCTCCACCGGCCGGGAGTTCCACGCCGGGGTGGTCGACCAGCTGGTACGCCTGCCGTGGCGCTGGCTCACCTGCCAACACGAGGAGGTGTTGGAGTTCACCGGCGTGGCCATGGAGCTGGCACCGGAGCTGCAAATGTGGCAACTGCTGCATGCCTGGTTCCGCGTGTTGGACGGTGATGAAGAAGGTGCTCGCGAGTTGGCCCTGAGGTTCGACCCGGCCATCGACCTCAACGATGGAATGCGTCAGGATCGGTGGGTCGTGGCGGCAACCACCACCCTGCTGGCCCAGCGACTGCAGCTGACCAACTGGGCCAAGCCCCTGACCGACTACCTGGCACACCATGCCAACGTGGCGGTGCACCTCGGTCAGACGGTGTTCCTCGGGTTCGGCTGGCACTACCTGGCCCTCGCCGAGGCGCTCGACGGCAGTGCCGAGGGTCGCCACGCCGCCATCGACTCCCTGGGCGCCGCCCTCGACGCCTCCACCCGGATCGAGGCCAAGCCCTGGGCCTTGTTCGCCGAGCTCGAGCTTGCCCGACTCGGCGCGGGGGTCGACGAGGCCCGGCCCGACCCTGCCTCCATCGCCGATCGCGCCGAAGCCCTGGGGTGTACCTGGCTGGCGACGGAGGCCAGGGCGCTGTCCTGACCGGCGCCCGGCCGCCGCCCATGGGCGGCCCTCCGACTACTCGGCCTTGGTCTTGCCCCGCTTCTTCTGCGCCTGCTTCCACTGCCGCACCGCCGTGAGTTCCTCCGCGCTCCCCACGTCGGCCGCCGAGCGGGGCACGTCGTCGGCGAACGGCCCGGCGGCCCGCTCCCACCCATCGGGCCGAACACCCAAGCGCTTGGCCAACAGCGCCACGAAGATTCGGGACTTCTCCTCCCCGTAGCCGGGAAGTGCGCGCAGGCGGCGGAACAGCTCGGCGCCATCGGCTGCAGTGGTCCACAGCGAGGCCGCATCGCCGCCGTAGTCCTCGACGAGGGCCCGGGCAACGGCATGGGCCCGCTTGCCCATCGAGGCGGGGTACCTGTGGAGCGCGGGCTTGTCGGTGAACAGGGCGACCGCAGCGTCCTCGTCCAACGCCGCCAACCCGGCAGGCGAGAACGAGCCGGGCTGCGACGCCTCCATCCGTTCGCGCAGCCTGGCGGGCGAGCGGAACGCCCACTCCATCGGGACCTGCTGGTCCAACAACATGCCCAGCAACAGGGCGAAGGGGTCGGTCAACAACAGCGAGTCGTCGGCGGGGTCTCCGGTGATGGGAAAGGTGCGTTCGGCCACCCGTCGAGCGTAGACGCGCCGAGTTTCGCGACGGCCACGTTTCCCGACGACCAGGTTTCCCGACGACCAGGCTTCCCGAGGGCCAGTCAGTGCTCGTTGAGGAACGACAGGATGTGGGGGAACACGTCCTGGTGGGCCCGGCGGCCGAGCAGGCCGTCGAGGTGCGCATACCCGGGTAGCTCCACCCGCCGGTGCAGCCCGGGCCCGTGATGGCTGCGAAGCCATGCCAGCGTGCGGGCCGAACTCGATGGCAACACCAGTCGGTTGCGGGTACCGGCCAGGAAGAGGATCGGCAGATCCAGACTGGCCACCTTCGGCAGGTACACGTCTCCACCCTGCGCGTCGACGAGGCGACCCTTGTTGAACATCGACCCAACGTGGTCCATTCCCCACAGGGACCCCTCGCCGAACAACTCCGCGATTCGGTCGTGGGTGTGGCGATCGAGGTTGGCGTGGTGATGGGTCGGCCCATAGAAGAAGAACACCCACCGGCAGATGGGCGAATCGCAACGCTGCCCATGCCCCAGCGGGTTTGCCCGCACCGCCAGGTCCATCCCACGCGCCGTCAGCCCGTCGTCGTCCGGAGGCACGACCGACCGGAACCCCATCCTGGTCAGCTTGGGACCGGGCCGCAGCTTGGCGCGAAACCGGGTGAACGACGGCACGTCGAAGTGCGCCGACATCTGCGAGCACACCACGGCGCCGACACCATCCATGCCGGCCAGCAACGCCATCAGCACCGTGGCAGAGCCCACGCAATGGGCCACCACCTGAACGGTCTCGGCACCGGCCACTGTCCGCACTCGATCGACTGCCGCCGGCCAGTCGAGGGTGGCGATCTCGTCGAGGTTCAGCTGCTCGCCCGCACCGGGAAAGAGGATGGACGAGCGATAGTCGAAGAGCCACACGTCGTGGCCGGCGTCCACCAGGAACTCGGTGAGGTTCGGCGGATCCGCGTCAAGCAGGTAGTGATCGGCCGACATGCCGAATCCGGGCGCCAGCAGAACCGGGCCTGCGCCGCCTCCGGCGTACCGGCGCAACAGCACCACCGGGTCGTCGGGCTCCTCGGTCGCCCAGCCGCCGGACCGACCCAGCCAGTGCCGCTCCGGCTCCGGCAACGACAAGGCACGTCGGCGCGGCGGGGCGGCTGCGGCCTGACGCAGCTCGAGGCCCTGCACTGCGCTCTTCCCGAATGTTCGGGCCATGGGGCGGCCGAAGCCGTGGAGGAACGAAGCCACCGAACGCACCTGTTGGGCTGGCGGAGCGCCCTTGGAGCCCCTCAGGGACAACCCCAGGCGCACGGCGTCAAAGGGCGCCAGCCTGGCCATGCCGTAGGCGTGGATCTCACCCCTGCCGGACGCTTCGGGCGTGGCCGGCGGCGCGCCCGACGCGTCCGGGTAGATCACCAAGGCAACTTCGGTGGCGTCCCACAGCCAGTCCAGACCGGGCTGGTCGAGGATGAGCTTGTCGGCCTCGAGGCGGTAGCGAACCCCGTCCGCATCGCGCAGGCCCAGGCGGTATTCCATGCGGTGGCCCACGGCGTGGTCGGCATCCTCGACGGCCAGCCGCAGGGTGCCCCAGGTGACCGTCATGGGGGCGGGATGCAACAGCGGGGCCTCCACTGTGCCGGTCACCCGCAGTTCGGTGCCCGACGGATCGTTGCGGACGGCGGCAGCGTCCTCGATCGCCACCTTCAAGGTCAGGGTGATGGGGGTGGCTTGACCTTCCACCATGAGGTGCCCACCCAGCTTCTCCCGGAAGCGCACCTCGGGGCCCACCACCGCCGGGGCGGGCAGCAGGTCGCCGTCCGCAGCGTCACCGCTGGCGCCGCCATCGAGCGCATTCATCTCGGCCACCATCAGCCGTGCGGTGCGCTCGGCCAACGCGGCGATGGTCAACGACGGATTCGCCCCCAGCGATCGCGGGATGACGGAGCCGTCGGTGACGTACAGGCCGGCGTGAGTTGCATGACCGCATTGCCCGGCAAACACCTCGCCCCGATGGTTCACGACGCCGTCGGCCGCGTCGCTTCCCATGACGGCGCCGCCGAGCGGGTGGACCGACACCGGGCGGTTGCCCAGGTGGCCGCGGTGCCCAGGATTGCCGACCGGCAACCCACCCAGCTCTCGGGCAGCGTCGGCCAACCTCTGGGCACCCTCGGCGAGGCTTCGTTGGTCGCCTGCCCCGGGCCACCGCACCTCCACCCCTTCGCCCGAGAGCCGCACCTCACCCTCGCTGTCGTCGGCGGACATGTAGAGCGTCGTCGTGGTTCGCCGTACCGCCCCCGATACGGCCCATCGAAGATCGACCTCATCCAGCCGAGGGCGCCTTCCAGGCCCGCCCCCACGGGCAACCGGTCCAGCAGCGCCGACAGGGCCAACAACACGGGGGTGAGCGCCGCGAACGCGCGCGGCACCGTCCCATCCTCCATCAGCCAGGCATCGGTGGCCGGATCGCCGCCACCCTCGTTCGAGCCGCGGTCATCAGCGCTGCTCGCACCTGCGACGTCAGGGCTGTCACCTGCCGGAGTTGGCGACAGCACCCCGGTGATGGTGGGGCCCACCCCCAACCAGCCGCTGCCGCTGCTGTCCAGCCCGACGCCATCGGCGTCCGCATCGGTGTCGAATCCCCAGGCGATGAGATCGCCATTGCCCGAGAATCGGTGCCCCACCATGTCCGAGAGGTCCAGCCCCTCGGCCCGGGACCGCAGCAGGATCTCGGTGGAGCCCAAGGCACCGGCCGCCAGCACCACCCGATCGGCCTCGACGCGACGGCACGACCCCGGGCGGCGGGTGTCGCACACCACCAGTGCCCACCCGTGTGCCGTCGCCTCAACCCGCTTCACGGAACACGACGAGAACACGTGCGCTCCGTTCGTCCTGGCCAGGCTCAGGTAGTTGCGGTCGTAGGTCTCCTTCGCCCCCACGTTGCAGCCGGTCATGCAGTTGCCGCAGCCGTTGCAGGCCACCATCGGTTCGTTGGCCGCGTTGGGTCCGTCGCAGAAGGCCACGTTCAACGGGGCCCGGCTGACCTGGCCGTCGATGCCCGGCGTCGGCCCCATGGATTCGAGCGCCGTCAGCTTGTTGGGGGTGCGGCCATCGGGCAGCGTGGCCGTGCCCACCGTGTCGCCGACGCGCTCGACGTCTTGGGGCCATTCGGGGTCGTTGCGCAGCTCGGCCGGCCAGCGCCGATCCGCCAGCACCTCGGGGGTGGGCAGGACGGAGACGCCGGCGTTGATCAGCGACGTGCCCCCCACACCGCAGCCGGTCAGCACCATGACGTCGTCGAATACCCGCAGATCGAACAAGGCGTCGGCGCGGCCGATGCGGCGGCCGTTGCGCCAGAGCTGGGTGCCCTTCAGCAGGTCGGCGGGACACTCCGGAAACGATCCGGGCTGGTGCACCCCGCCCCGTTCCAGCACCGCCACCCGGCGACCGGACTGGGCCAACCGGCACGCCACCACCGAGCCCGCGGGGCCGCTGCCGACGACGACGACGTCGTAGCGGCGCTCCAGATGGCACGTCCCGTGCTCGTCGGGGGTGGTTGGCTGGGGGGTGGCTGGCTGATGGGGCCCACCATTCAATGCGCAGACGATCGCCGCAACCGCGAAGCGTGGGCATTGATTGGCGATTGAGCGCGAGATGAGCGGGATCTCAACGACCTTGAGTGCACCTCGCCACCATGGACGGCACGCACACTCCGCCCGGGCGCACCCGCCCACAACAGAAGACCCAGCGCATGTTCGACAACCCGGTTCTCGAGTCCTCCTCGCACACGGCATCCGGCGCTTCCGGCCCGCTCGCGCCTGGCTGGTCAAGCGAATCGCGCATCGGTGGTTCCATCCGGCCCGAGATGCACGGGCGCGTGCGCGTGGTGCTGGGTCGCGGGTTCGCCCGCGACACCGTCGTCGTGCGGATCGGCGGCATCGAGGTGGGCCGACGGTGCGGGGTCACCACGCTTCCCGGGGGAGTCGGCGGCACCATCCTGGGCGAGGTGCCGGTTGGGACGGACACCGCCCAACTCGACGTCGAGGTGGTGGGCCGACGGCTTCGAGCCGACATCGAGCTCGCCACTCCCGGCAGCGGTGAGACAACGGTGGAGGCCAACCTCACCGACTCGAAGCTGCAGTTGGCCGTCCGCTGAGGCACCAGCGGCGCCTCAGTCTTCCTCGGCGTGGGTCACCGGGTCCTCGCCCATCCATGTGCGCAGCGTGTTCTTCAGCTTGGTCTGCTGGATGAAGATGTCATGCTCCGGAGGCACGCCCCCGAGCGAATCGGGGGCCTTCCAGTAGAAGCTCAGCCACTCCTGAAGCCCTGACTGCCCGGCCCGTTGGGCCAGATCGAGGAACAGCGCAAGGTCCAACACGATGGGCGCCGCCAGGATGGAGTCGCGGCACAAGAAGTCCACCTTGATCTGCATCGGGTAGCCCATCCAGCCGAAGATGTCGATGGCATCCCAGCCCTCCTTGTTGTCGCCCCGCGGCGGGTAGTAGTTGATGCGCACGACGTGATCGATGTTGCCGTACAGCTCGGGGTAGACCTCGGGCTGGAGGATGGTGTCCAGCACCCCCAGCTTGGACATCTCCTTGGTCTTGAAGTTCTCGGGGTCATCCAGCACCTCGCCATCGCGGTTGCCCAGGATGTTGGTGGAGTACCAACCGCGAAGGCCCAGCATGCGGGCCTTGAACCCCGGGGCCAGGATGGTCTTCATGAGCGTTTGGCCGGTCTTGAAGTCCTTGCCGGCCAGGGGCACGCCCCGTTCGGCGGCGAGGATGGCGGCCCACGGGGTGTCCACGGCCAGGTTGGGGGCACCGTTGGCGAACGGCACGCCCGAGCTGAGTGCCGCCCAGGCGTAGAGCTGCGACGGAGAGATGTTCTCGTCGTTGGCCTTCATGCCGGCCTCGAAGGTGTCCGGGTCGGCGTGCACGTCGGAGGCAACCTGGTACGCCTCGGTCGACCCGGTCCAGACCATCACCAGGCGGTCGCAGTTCTCCTCCTCCTTGAACCGGGCGATGTCCTCCACCAGCTGTTGGGCCAGGTCCCACTTGGAGGCGCCCTCCTTCACCCGGATGCCGTCCAGCTTGGACACCCAACGCTGGTCGAAGACCGCAGGCATCGAGGCCACCCCCTCCATCTCCCCGGAAATGGGCGACAGGTCCGAGTCCTGCAGCACCCCGGCGGTGTGCGCCGCCTCCAGCGCATTGGCCGAAATGGGGTCCCACCCGCCGAAGGCGAGGTCATCCAACGACGCCAGGGGTGCGAAGTCACGAATGAGCGGGTTGCGGCCCTCATCCCGTCGTCCGAGGCGGATGTGGGCCATCTGGGCCAGGCTGCCGATGGGAACGGCCAGGCCCTGGCGGGCGGCGATGATGCCCGCGTAGGCCGTCGTCGCCACCGCGCCCATGCCCGGGGTGAGCAGGCCGAGGCGCCCCGTGGCGGGCGCAATGTCGAGTGCCTGCGGCGTGCCGGCTGCGTCGGTTGGCTGATTCATGAATGGTTCCTTGGCTGGAGGAGCGGATGGCTCGGGAAGGCTGCGTACTCGGAAGGCAGAGTGTTGTTGACAGTTTCCCTATAGTCAATGCGATGACCCATCTGTATTGCTTATGAATGCCGCGGACGTCCCTGCGCTGTCCACGCAGCAGCTCTTGTACCTGCGGGCCGCCGCACGGGCAGCCACCTGGACCGATGCCGCCGCCGAGCTGGGCGTCACGCAGTCAGCGCTCAGCCAGGGCATTGCCGAGTTGGAGCGTCGCCTGGGGCTGGAGCTCTTCGAGCGCCGCGGGCGGCGGCGTGTGTTGTCGCCTGCCGGCCAGGAGGTGCTCACCATGGCCGACGGGGTGCTGGCCCAGGCCGCCGACCTTGGGCGGGTGGCCGACCAGCTGCGGCACGGCACACGGGGCACTTACCGCCTGGGCCTCATCGACTCGGCAGCGGTGGCGACCTGCCGGCCCGCCCTCGCTGCGGCGCGCGAGTTGGCCGGTGACTCGTTGCACGTCATCGTGGACACCTCGGTGCCGCTCACCCAGGCGGTCCAACGGGGCGAACTGGACCTGGCGATCGTGGTCGGCGCCAACGCCGCGCTCCGCAGCGGCGGCTCGGGGCGGGCCGCCGAGTCCTCCGTGACGAGCACGCTCATCGCCGAGGAGTCGCTGGTGGTGGTGACGCCCGGCAGCGTCAATCCCGAGGTCGCGGCCGACCCCGGCCGATGGGGTCCGTGGGTCATGCCCCCCGAAGGGTCCACCACCCGCATCCTGATCGACGAGGCCCTCCGAACCCGAGGCGCCAACCCTGCCACCACGCTGGAGAGCTCCAACCCCACCGTGTTGTTGTCGATGGTGGCCCTGGGCCTGGGCTGGGCGGCACTCCCGGCCCACATGAAGGCGGAGGGTGGTGCCCGACCCGGCCGGACCGGAGGTGTGGTGATCGGCCACGAGCTGGTCCGCCGCCCGCTCGTGGCGGTGGCCCGCACCGGCGCGCCGGCCGACCCACGCACCCAGGCCTTCCTCGCCGCTGTCGATCGCTGAGGTGCCGCGTTGCGGGAACGCAACCGGACGCTCGATCACTACGCTGTGCTGGCCAGAACTCGACCCAATCGCACAACCGAACCCAGGGGACCCAGTTGACAACCGCCCAGAGCGACAGCATGCACCACGACCGGCTCTTCATTGGCGGAGAGTGGGTGCCCCCTGCCACCGATGCCCGCATCACGGTGATCTCCCCGTTCACCGAGGAAGTCCTGGGCTCGACCCCAGATGGCGCGCCGGCCGACGTCGACGCAGCAGTCGCTGCGGCTCGGAGCGCCCTGTCGGGCGACTGGGGCGCTGCGAGTGCCACCGAACGGGCCGACGTGATGGCGCGATTCCACGCACTGTTCTTGGAGCGATCCGACGAACTGGCCAACCTCATCACGGCGGAGGTGGGCAGCCCGCTGCTGTTCAGCCACTTCGGCCAGGTGGGCGCCACCGGCATGGTGCTGGACTACTTCGTCCAGCTCACTCGAACGTTTCCCTTCGAGGAGGTGCGACCCGGCATGCTGGGCCCCGCACTAGTGCGCCACGAACCAGTCGGCGTCTGCGCCGGGATCGTGCCCTGGAACGTTCCGCTGTTCACCGCCATGTTGAAGCTGGCACCTGCCCTGGCCAGTGGCTCAAGCATCGTGCTCAAGCCGGCCCCCGAGACGCCGCTGTCGGCCTACGCCCTGGGCGAGATGTGCGCCGATGCGGGGGTTCCGCCCGGGGTGGTCAACATCATTCCGGCGGGTCGGGAGACCGGCCAGCACCTGGTGACGCATCCCGACGTCGACAAGGTGAGCTTCACCGGCTCCACCGCCGCGGGCCGAAAGATCGGCGCCGCCTGCGGCGAGCTGCTTCGACGGGTCACGCTGGAACTGGGCGGCAAGTCCGCCGCCATCGTGTGCGACGACGCCGACCTGGACGCCATCATGCCCGAGCTGATCGCCAGCTCCACCATGAACAACGGGCAGGCCTGCGTTGCCCAAACCCGCATCCTGGCCACCCGCAACCGCTACGAGGAGGTGGTCGATGCCCTCACCGAGGCGGTGGCCGCCATCCCCGTGGGCGATCCGGCCGACATGGAGACGGGCTGCGGGCCGCTCATCGCCGAACGCCAGCGGGAGCGGGTTGAGGGCTATCTCCAGATCGGCAAGGACGAGGGCGCCCGCGCCACCACGGGCGGCGGCCGTCCCGCCGGGATGGATCGCGGCTGGTTCGTCGAGCCCACGGTCTTCGCGGACGTCGACAACTCGATGCGCATCGCCCAGGAGGAGATCTTCGGTCCGGTGTTGGCCGTGATCCCCGTCGACGACGCCGACGATGCCGTTCGGGTGGCCAACGACAGCGACTACGGCCTGTCGGGCACCGTGTGGACCGCCGACGTCGAGGCTGGGCTCGACATCGCCCGCAAGGTTCGCACCGGCACCTACACCGTGAACGGTTTCGCCATGGAGTGGGGCGCGCCCTTCGGCGGCTTCAAGAACTCCGGCATCGGGCGAGAACTCGGCCCCGAGGGCCTTGCCGCCTACCTCGAGGCCAAGACGATCAACCTGCCTGACGGCACGGAGCCGACGCTGAGGTACTGACCGCCGCCGAGTCGCCCCGAGCCACGAGCCTCCGTGGCGTGAACGGTTACAGCGAAGCGGCCACGAGCCTCCGTGGCGTGAACGGTCACAGCGAAGCGGCCACATTGTCACACCCCATCGGCATACTGGGCCTATGAGATCGACGGCGACATGCGAGCGACCCGGGGCCGAACCCCGGGGCGCGGGCGCAGCGTTGGCGGCGCTGCGCGAGCGGCTTCGCCGTGACGAGATCGCATCGTTGGAGGCGGCCCTGTCGGGGGCGCCGCCTCCGGGGTGGCCGATCCTGGGGCAGCGGCGGCGCTGCACGACGCCGAGGCGGCCATGGACGAACTGTTCGCTGCGGGTGTCAGCCCGAACAGCCCGCGCGACGCGGTGGAGTGGATCACCAACCTGGAGCATCTCGGCCGTCGGGTTGACGCGGCGAAGTCGGCGTTGGTCGGCGAGATTCAGCGGCGGGCGCTGCACCGGCCCGACGGGCACGGTTCGGCCAAGATCATGGTCCGCCACGTCGCCAGGCTGTCGGAGGCCGAGGCCAACGCACGCGCCAAGACCGCCACCGCAGCCGCCCGGCTGCCCAAGGTGGCCGCCGCCTGGAAGGCCGGCGAGGTGTCCACGTGCGCGGTGCGGGTGCTGGGACGCATCCACGCCAACGAACGTCGCCGCTGCGATGGAAGCCCGTCAGGACGAGTTCATTGACGACGCCACATCCATGTCATCGAAGTCGTTCGCCAACAAGGTTCACCGCTGGGAACGGCTCATCGATGAGGACGGCCCCGAGCCCGCAAACGAGCGCAACCACAAGAACCGTGACGCCAAGCTGCGCCCCAACCCGTTCGAGCTGTCGTGGGACCTCACCGGATTCTTCGGATCCGTCCAGGGCGCACAAATGCGCGAGATTCTCGACCGCTACATCGACGCCGAGTTTCGGGCCGACTGCGCCTCGGCCAAAGCGGCGGACATGGCCGTCGGCGGCAACGGCGACATCACCAGAGCCGACCTGGACCGCACCGACGCCCAGCGCCGTGCCGATGCGTTGTATCGCATCTTCCAAGACGCGGCCACCGCCCCCGACGGAGCAGTCCCGCCAGGGTTCGTGCACAACATCCACTGGTCCGCCACCGCCTTCGAGGAGATGCTCGCGGCGATGGACGCCGACCGACCCCCAAGGCTCCACCCCGACACGTTCATGTGCCGCACCGACGACGGCCACGACCTCGACCCAACCGAAGCCGCCGCCACCTCGTTGTTCAGCCAGTTCCGTCGCATCGTGGTCAACGCCGCCGGTGTCGTCATCGACCTCGGCCGCGCACGCAGGTTCACCGGTTCGGCCCGCGCCGCCGCCACGGCCACCCACACCCACTGCATCTGGCCCGGATGCCACGCCCCAGCCGGCCGCTGCGACGTCGACCATCTCACCGAGCACTCCCGCAACGGCCCCACCAACCCGGCCAACGCGGCGCCGCTCTGCGGCCGTCACAACCGGTGGAAGCAGAAGGGCTACGCCATCCGCCGACTGCCCGACGGCAGCTGGCACACCACCCGTCCCGATGGGTCGCAGCTGGAGTAAGCAGCACCCGATACTTCGCCTCAGCCCGCTCGCCCGGCGACGGCGCTCAGGCGCGGGTGTGGGCCTCGACCGCGTCGAGCACCCGGGCCCAATGCGCCTCCGGCAGCTCGTGGCCCATGTCGGCGATCTCCAGCAGCTCGGCGCTAGGAATCAGCTCCGCGGTGCGGCGGCCACCATCGGGTTGCACCAAGGTGTCGGCGAGGCCATGAATGACCAAGGTGGGAACGTCCAGGTTGGCCAGGCCCTCGGCGCGCGAACCCGACGAGATAATGGCGGCAAGCTGGCGGGGCGTGGCGGGTGGGTCGAAGCTGCGGTCGTACTCGCGCTCAAGACGGCCCCGCACGGCCTCGTCGCTCCAGTGTTCGGCCACCGACCAGATCTTCCAACGTTCCATAGAGGTGGAGATATAGGCCTCGCGCTCCACGGGCACCGGGGTGACCAGCGCGGCCGCCGCCTCGTCCGTGGGGCGACCGACGTCGGGCTCGCCAGTGGTAGAGAAGACCGACGTCAGGCTGAGCACCCGCTCGGGATACTCGATGGCGATCACCTGGGCGATCATCCCGCCCATCGACGCACCGATCACGTGGGCCCGGTCCACTCCCGCCGCGTCCAGAACGGCCACGGCGTCCGCGGCCATGTCGGACAACGAGTAGGGCGGATTGGTCAGCTCGCCGCCGCCAAGGATGGCAGTGACCAGCTCGCCCAGATCCACCTCGGCCTCGTGCAGGTGGGTGGACTCGCCGGCGTCACGGTTGTCGAAGGTGATCACGTAGCGACCGCGATCCACCAGCTGCTCCAGGAAGCGATCGTCCCAGCTGACCCGTTGGGCGCCAAGACCCATCACCATGAGCACCGGCGGGTCGGCCGGGTTGCCGATGGTCACATAGTCGAGGCTGATGTCGCCGTTGGTTGCGGGAGGGGTGGTGTCGGTGGCGGTCATGTCACGATTCTGGCTCAGATCGGCGCGCCGCGTCGGCGACGTCGGCCAGGGTGAACCAGCCGGAGCACTCACCGCGTCGGGCGGCGCGGGCCACGCCACCCAAGACCCCACCCAACGCGAGGGTCGCCTCCTCAGCTCCCTCCCCGCCCTCCGGACCGAACCGGGCCACGGCCGCGTCGGCCAGCTGGGCGGCAGCGGACAGGCCGGCACCGCCAGCCCCGCCGGGCCGCTCGAATCCCGGGTCGTTGGCCGCCACCTCCTCCACCAACGCCTGCACAGCTGCACCAACCGGAGCCGCCAAGTGGGGCACCCACAAACAGCACAGGTGGTCCGGCTCGGCCCCTCGGTCCAACTCGGCCCAGGTGGTTGCCGTCGTCGTCTGCTCGGGCAGACCCAGATGCGACAGCACCCACACCTCGCCCTCCGGGTCGGCCCCGGGCTCGTCCAGCACCGCCAGCTTGATGTCGGAGAGGACCTGGCGGGAATGGGCGTGGGCGACGAGCAACGGGCCCCGCTGACCGGCGGAATCGGTGGCAAATCGATGCCCATCCACCAGGCGCACCCCGGCGCTCACCGGATCGACGCCCATGGCCGCCCAGGCGAGGTCCAGAAACGACATGGCCGGCAGCACCTCCAGGCGCATCTGGCCGTCAGCAGCCCGTTCGGCCAGGAGTTCGACGGTGCGCTCCAGAACCCAGGGCGAACCCGGCACTGCGTAGCCAACGGTGCCCGAGGCCGACGCCTCCGCCACCAGGGCTTCGACGATGGCCTCGTACACCTCGCCGAAGGTGTCGCCGTCGTCGTAGAGGTGATCGAAGGAACCGACGGCGGGCACGGCGACGGCCGCCGGGTGATGCACCGTGCGCAACCACCACGAGCCGGCCGCCAAGCGCTCGGCGACGCCGACGGGGATGAGGTCGACGCCGGCTGGGCCGAGCCCGGCCACCACCACGGTGGGCGGGGCCGTCACGGGCTCAGACGCCCGCCGGTGCGGTTGGATCCTGGGCGGTTGGATCCTGGGGAGTGGCCGCACCCGAACCGTTGGGATGGATGCGCAGTACCTGCAGGCCATCGGGCGGGCCCACGGCAAAGATGTCGCCGTAGCGAGGGTCGATCTTCACGTAGCCACTGTCGAGGGCCAGGTAGCTCAGCATCGTGGAGCCATCCAGCGACTGGGCGAGCTCGGCGCCCTCCTCCTCGGTGAGGTTGCGCACACCCACCGGGCGCACCCAGGTGGAAATATCGACCGTCTCGCCGCCGTCGGCCGGGTCGGGGTTTGCCACCGGGGTGGTGATCGGCCCGGCCAAGTCGCCCACCGGGGTGGTGTTGACCGCCTGCACAATGGCCCACTGGGGAGAGGACCGAGCCACCAGGTTGCCTCCCACGCTTGCCTGGCACTGGTTGACGCTGCCGAACTCCTCGAAGGCGGCATCGGCGTCGCGCTTCATGGCGGCCTCGACCTTGGGGGCATCCTCGGGTGTCGCCTGAGCAACGTCGGCGCAGATCTCGCGGAACAGCTGCGGGTGCGCCCGACGGAACTTGGCGCGGGCGGCCGGGTCGCTCACCAACACCTGCTGAAGGTCCTCGGGCACGCCGGGCGAGACAGATCCGTCGGCTGCGGCGGGCGGGCTGCTCAACACCACGGCCGCGGAGACCAGGTCGAACTGGTCCCCATCGCTCAGCTTCGCAAAAGCCGGATCCTGCTCGAGTTGCCGGCCCACCTCGTCGGCCAGACCCTCGGGTGCGTCCACGTTCAGCCGGGCCTGCTCCACCTGAAAGAGGCGGGCGCCGATCAGGAAGCTCAGGGCCCGGCGACGCACCTCGATGGGCACCGGCTGGTCCTCCTCCAGGGCAACATTGCCGATCAACTTGATGCGAGCGGCCTGTTCCACCTGAGCCTCGGTGATGGTCTCGCCATCCACCGTGGCCGCAGTGGTCTCGGCCGCCACCCCACACCCATTGAGCGCAAGCGCCGCCAACGCAGCGACGGCAACCAGGCAACGAACGCGGCGGGGCTGAATCAAAGGCGAACTGAGAGGCATGGCTGATGCGGTTCCGATGCTGCGGGGGAGGGGCGGGGCGATGCGATGATAGTCCCACCCTCAACGGGCAATGGGGGCGGGCGGGCCCACGCTGCGCTGCTACCGGTTGGAGCGCCGGGCCCGGCGCTCGGCAACCCGAGCGGCGCGGGCCTCCGCCGCCGCGATGGCCGCCGGGTCCTGCGGATCGGGGGCCGGTCGGGGGGGCGTGCTCGATGATCCGATGATGCTGCCGGTGGGACGGGCCCGACCGGAGCGGGGCGGCAGCGGCGCCGGTTCGAGATCACCCTCGGGCCACAGCTGGGAGAACAGTGTCTGCAGGTCCTCGGCCAGCTCCGCGCCGGCGCGCACCGGCACCTGCAGTTGTCCGCCCGAGGTACCCGGCGCCACCGCTGCGGGCAACACGTCCTTGAAGACGGCCCCCGGGAACACGCGGTTCAGCCGCATCTCGGCCGACGCCGAGAGCTCCACGGGCGCCAACACGGCCCGAAGCGGGGGCCCGCCAAAGCCCGGATTGCGCACGGCGGTGCATTCGGTGACTCCTACCCGAGCGCACTCGGCCCGCACCCGGGCCACCGCCAACAGCGCCTGGGCCGCCTCGGGCGCGGGACCAAACCGGTCGGCCCACTCGGCGGCGATGTCGTCCACCTCGGCCAGGGTGGTCACCGTCGCCAGGCGGCGGTAGGCCTCGATGCGCAGGTCCTCGGCGGCGATGTAGGCCTCGTCCAGGTGGGCATCGACCGGCAGGTCCAGCTTGATCTCGGCGGGAGGGCGCACCTCCTCCCCCGACAGCTTGGCGATGGCCTCGGTGACCATCTCGACGTAGAGGTCGTATCCAACGGCGGCGATGTGGCCCGACTGGCCGGTGCCCAGCAGGTTGCCGGCCCCGCGGATCTCCAGGTCGCGCATGGCGATGCGGAAGCCGGACCCCAGCTCGGTGCTCTCCCCGATGGTCTTCAGGCGTTCGTAGGCCTCCTCGGTGAGTTCGCGGTTGGGGGGATAGAACAGGTAGGCGTAGGCCCGCTGGCCGGATCGTCCCACCCGACCCCGGATCTGGTGGAGTTGGCCCAACCCCAGCAGGTCGGCACGCTCCACCACGAGGGTGTTCACCATGGGCATGTCGATGCCCGACTCGATGATGGTGGTGCACACCAGCACGTCGTAGCGGCCCTCCCAGAAGTCGAGCATCACCTGCTCCAGGGTGCCTTCGTCCATCTGACCGTGGGCCACGGCGATGCGGGCCTCGGGAACCAGCTCGCCCAGCTGGGAGGCGCGACGGTCGATGTCCTCCACCCGGTTGTGCACGTAGAACACTTGCCCCTCCCGCAGCAGCTCGCGACGAATGGCTTCGGCCACCGGGGCGTCATCAAACGCACCGACGTAGGTGAGGATGGGCTGGCGGTCGGCCGGGCCGGTGTGCAGCAGCGAGAGGTCGCGGATGCCCGTGAGGCTCATTTCCAGGGTCCGGGGGATGGGGGTGGCCGACAGCGTCACCACGTCCACGCCCACCGACATCTCCTTGATCCGTTCCTTGTGCGAGACGCCGAAGCGCTGCTCCTCATCCACCACCAGCAGGCCCAGCTTGGGGATGGAGACGTCGGCGCCCAACAGCCGGTGCGTTCCGATCACCACGTCCACCTCGCCGGCGGCCAGCCCCGCCAGCACCGCCTTGGCCTGCCCGGCGGTCAGGAACCGGCTGAGCACCTCCACCCGGATGGGAAACGGGGCGAAGCGCTCGCTGAAGGTGGCGAAGTGCTGCGAGGCGAGCAGCGTGGTGGGCACCAGCACGGCCGCCTGGCGGCCGTCCATGACCGCCTTGAACACGGCGCGCAGCGCCACCTCGGTCTTACCGAACCCGACGTCGCCGCACACCAGGCGGTCCATCGGCCGCTCGGACTCCATGTCGGCCTTCACCTCCTCGATGGCGCGGGCCTGGTCGGGTGTCTCGGTGAACTCGAAGCCCTCCTCCATTTCGGCCTGCCAGGGCGAGTCGGGCGGATACGCATGGCCCTCGCTCTGGAGGCGCTTCTGGTAGAGCACCACCAGTTCCTGGGCCACCTCGGCCACCTGCGAGCGAACCTTGGCCTTCGCCCGGGCGAAGTCCGCGCCGCCCATCCGCGACAGGGTGGGAGTGGAACCGCCGGAGTACTGGCGCACCGCGTCGATCTGATCCGACGGCACGTACAGCTTGTCGCCGCCCCGGTACTCCAAGAGCAGGTAGTCGCGTTCGGTGGAGCTGCCTCCGGGGGCGGGCAGCGTGCGGGTGACCATGCCGCCGTATCGCGCCACCCCGTGGTGGTGGTGCACGACGAAGTCGCCCGGCGCCAGATCGGCGAAGAAGACCTGGGCGTCGCGCGAGGGCCGGGCCTTGCGCGGCTTGCGATGCGTGCGACGACGACCCGTCAGGTCGTTCTCCGTGAGCACCGCCAGGCGCAGCGACGGGGCGATGAAGCCGTGGTGCAGCGGCGCCACCGTCAGGTGGCCGCCCGGCGCAACGAGGGTCTCGCCCGACGGATCCTGGGCCGGGTCGTGAACCCGCAACGTGAGCCCTCCCTCGTCCAGCAGCCGCGCCACCCGCTCCAGCGATGCCGCATTGTTGGCCGCCACCACCAACCGGTAGCCATCGCCCAACAACCCCCGGGCACGGGCGATCAACGCGTCACCGTTCCCCACCACCTCGGGCCATCGATGGCTTTCCAGCACCGGCACGTTGGGGGTGGGCGCCGCGTTGGTCAGCGACCACACCGGCGCCGCCGTATGGGCGAGCAACCGGTCGAAGTCCAGGTGCAGGCGCCGCAGCGCCGCGCCATCGGTGCCCCAGGTTCGGGCCAGGCTGCCGGCCAGGTCGGCCTCCTCGGCCAGCAGATCGACCGCACGATCCCGCAGGCGCGTCGGTTCGGTGAGCAGCACCAACGCGTCGGGGCCCAACAGGTCGAAGAGCACCCGCTCGGCGTCGGTCAGCCACGGCAGGGTGGACTCCATGCCGTCGAAGGTCTCGCCGTCGACCAAGGCCTGCCACTGCTGGGCGCCCCAGGGTTCGGCACTCAACAGCTGCTGGGCACGCGCCGCCACCTCCGCGGTGGGGAGCAGCTCGCGTGCCGGATGAACCTCCACCTCGGCGATGGAGGCCATCGAACGCTGATCGTTCACCGAGAACTCGGTCAGGCGTTCCACCTCATCGCCCCACAGGTCGATGCGCACCGGCGCCGCAGCGGTGGCCGGAAACACGTCGACGATGGAGCCCCGGACCGCCACCTCCCCCCGGTGTTCCACCTGGTACTCGCGGCGGTATCCCCAGCCCACCAGGGTGTCCACCAACTGGGTGGAGTCAATCTGGTCGCCCACCCCGACGATGACCGGTTCGGTGTCCTCCACATGCGGGCCGAGGCGTTGCAGCAGCGCCCGCACTGGGGCGACGATCACCCGGGGGCTGCGGGCCGGGTCGGACAGGCGCCACATGACCCGCATGCGCCGCCCCATGGTTTCGGTGGACGGGCTGATCCGCTCGAAGGGCAACGTCTCCCAGGCCGGGAACCACTCGACGGCTTCGGCCCCCAACCACGTGCCCAGGTCGTCGGCCAGCACCTCGGCCTCGGCCACGGTCGGCACCGCCACGACCAGCGGGAAGCCGTCGGCCACCTCGGCGACGGCCGCCACATAGGCCGCCCGGGCGGCTTCGGGAACGGCCACCGCGGCGTTGGCTCGACCCAGGCTGTTGCGAAGCACGGGGTCGTCACGGAAGAGCGAAGCCAGTGCTGGGAGGGGCACCGGGAGAGCCTACGTGTCGCCAGCAGCGACTCCTCAGTCGGCACCCGCTCCCTCAGCAGGGCCCCGACGACGCGCCGTGCCTCACCCCGCCTGGCGGACGGGCGTTACCGAACGACGCGTTCCACGCGGCGGGCGCGGGCCGCATCGCGCACCGGGCGGTCGCCCAATGGCTCGTCCAACACCACCGTCGCCACATGAACCGGCAGGGTGCTGGCCACCTCGTCGCCCCTCGGCCCAAGCTGCGCGCAGCCGGTGCCCTGGTCGTTGGCGAAGGCCGCGACGGACTCCACCTCGACCAGCACCTCGTCGGGTGTCTCGTTCACCACCACCCGCCGTGCCCGGCAGTCGGCCGGTTCCTCCCAGCCCAACCGAAACCCGCCATCCACCGGTTCCGCGCCCACGGCAGGCAGGGCATTCAGCCGCCGCCGCCGCACCTCGGCGTTGTTGGCCGCCGCCGACAGCTGGCCGTCGCGCACCATCGGCGTGTCGGGCGCGTCGATGAGGCGCTCGGTGCCCCACCGGTCGGCGCCAGCCACGTCATCGGCGGCACGGAGCACGGCAAGGGTCACCACGGCGATGGTGAGCGCCGCCGCCACCGCCACCACCGTGCCGTAGGCGCGGCGGCTCATGGGACCGCCAGCGCAACCATGGCGCACCCCGAGGGCCTCACCCGGGGGGGCGAGCGTTGAAACGGGCCATCGCGGCGTCCATGCCCTCGGACGCGATGGCCTCCACGGCGTCGGCCGCCTCGACCACCGCCGCCCCCAGCAACTCCCGGGAGGCACCGCCCACCTTGGACAGCACATGGCCCACGCCGTGATCCTTGCCACCGGGCGGCTTGCCGACGCCGATGCGAACCCGGGCGAACTCGCGGCTGTGCAGGTGCGCCTCGATGGAACGCAGGCCGTTGTGGCCCGCCAGCCCACCGCCCAGCTTCAGCTTCACCCGACCGGGCGGCAGGTCCAGCTCATCGTGCAGCACCACCAGGCGCGACAGGTCCTCCTGGCCGCCCCGGCGCCACAGGCGCACCACGGCCCGGCCGGAGTCGTTCATGTAGGTCGTGGGAAACGCCAGCAGCACCCGGTGACCATCCAACCGGGCCTCGCTGAGGAGCGCCTCCTCCTTGGAGGGGCGCAGGCGTTCGCCGACCCGCTGGGCGAGCAGCGCCACGGCCGCGGCCCCCACGTTGTGACGCGTTCCCTCGTACTTGGTGCCCGGGTTGCCCAGGCCGACGACGACCAGCTCCGCCGGGGTCCCCCGGCGTGGGGCCCGATCGGCGCCGGAGCTGCGAGGGCTCAGGCCGACTCCTCGGCCGCCTCGCCCTCGGCGTCGCCCTCGGCGCCATCGGCCTCGACAACGTTCTGGGCCACCACCGCTGCGCGGGTGAGCTCGGCGGAGGCGACCGACTTGAGGCCGTCAGTGAGCACCTTGATGCCGTCGTCGAGGGTGAGGTCCTTCACCTGCAGCGAGCGGCCGACGGAGAGCCCGGAGATGTCCGCCTCGATGCGCTCGGGGATGGAGTCGGCCCGCACGCGCACCTTGATGTTGGACAGCTTCCGCTCCACCATGCCGCCCTGGGCGGCCACCTCCTTGGCGGTGCCCACCAGGTACACCGGAACCACCACGGTGATCTGCTGATCTGCGGCGACCCGCTGGAGGTCGAAGTGGGTCACGCTGCGACGCACCGGGTGGCGCTGCAGGTCCTTCACGATGGCGGGCGTCGTCTCGTCGCCGGCGGTCACCGTCAGCAGGGCGTTTTGGCCCCGCTCGGTCGACAGGGCGTGGCGCAGGGATGCCCGCTCCACGCTGATAGGCGTCGGGTCAAGACCGAGGCCATAGAGAATGCCGGGGATCCGACCCTCGGCCCGTTCGCGGATGGCCGCGCCGGAGCCGGTTTCGCGGCCCACCTGGACCTCGATGGCGATGGTTTCATCTTGCTGTGACATGGGGAGTACGTCGCTTCCTGATCGATCCCCGGGGGGTTCCGGGGCTCCCGAGCGTCCTCGGGCCGCCGGTCAGGCTAGTGCCGGGCAGACTCGGGGCCACCATCGCCGTGACGTCTGCGAGGATGGGACGCAGCGGCCGAGCTCGACCCAACCCGGCCCTTGGGAACCATGACCGTCACCCACCCGTCCGACCCTGTCCACCGGCTGGTGGCGGGTTGGTTCCACGCCCAGGCGTCGTCGTGTGCCGGCCTGGGGTCGCCCCTGTATGCGGCACTCATGCCCGAGGTGGCCGCTGACGTCGCTTCGGGGGCCTACGACGAGGTGCTAGAGCCGCTCGATCGGTGGCGCTTCGGCGACGGGTTGCCGTTGCGGCTCATGGGCGCCGCGCACGCTCTGGCGCTCTCCGGCCGGGCACCTGCGCTGGCCACAGCGTTTCCGTCGTGTGGCGGATCCGTGCCCGAGCCCATCCCGGCCAAGGCCCTGGCCGAGGCCGTACTCCTGTCCGCACAGGCCCATGTCGAGCACACCGCCGACTATCTCCATCGGGCCGTGCAGACCAACGAGCCCGGCCGCGCCGCCGCCCTGGTGCTGGGGCTGTCGGCGCTGGCTCGGGTAGCCAAGGGCCCCGCGTCGACGGTCGAGGTGGGCACCTCGGCCGGCCTCAACCTACGTCTCGACCGCTTTGCGTACCTCGACGGGGGGCGGGTGCTGGGGGGTGACCCGACCTCGCCGGTACGGTTGGCGCCGGAATGGGTCGGCGGCCCGCCGGCCCTGCACCCCTGGCGGGTGGACGATCGCCTGGGCCTGGACCCGCACCCGGCCGACCCCTCCGATCCGGCGGTGGCGCTGCGGCTGCGCAGCTACCTGTGGCCCGACCAGGCAGCCCGCAGGGCGCGGCTGGATGGCGCCATCGAGTTGGCCGGCGTCGTTCCCGCGCGGCTGATCGCCACCGACGACACCGCCGCGACGCTTGCCGACGTGCTGGGCGACCGGGCGGGCCGCGTGCCCACGATGGTGTTCCAGTCGATCATGTGGCAGTACGTGCCCACCGATGCCCGGTGGGCCATCACCCGGGCGATCGAGGAGGCCGGCGAGCGGGCCACGGATGCCGCTCCGCTCATGCGGGTGAGCTTCGAGCCCGACGAGTTCCGGCGCGATCGGGTGGCGCTCCAGGCTCGGCGTTGGCCCGGCGGGTCGGGAACCTTGCTGGCCCACGCCGACTACCACGGCCGCTGGGTGCAACCGCTACCGGAGGAGTCCTCACGTGAGGCTTTCGCGTGAGGACCGGCACCGAATCCTCACGTGAGGATCGTGCACGGGGCGGCGGGTCAGCTGTGGTTTTGGCCGGCGAAGATCTCGGACACGGACGTGTCCTCGAACACGGCATCCAAGGCATCGGCGATGATCTCGGCCACCGACAGGACGACCAACTTGTCGAACGCCTTCTCCGGGCTCACGGGAAGCGTGTTGGTGATGACCACCTGCTCGATGGGGGCGTTCTTCAGGCGGTCGACCGCCGGGCCCGACAGAACACCGTGGGTGGCGGCTGCGTACACCTCGGTGGCACCTTCTGCCTTGAGCTGCTCGGCGGCTGCGCAGATGGTGCCAGCGGTGTCGATCATGTCGTCGATGATCACGCAGGGGCGGCCCTCCACCGAGCCGACAACGCCCTTGGCCTCCACCACGCTCTGCTCACCGTCGGCGCCGGCGCCCTCCACCTTCACCCGGCGCTTGTGCACCATGGCGATGTCGGTGTCGAGGTGGTTGCCGTAGCGCTCGGCAACCCGCACCCGGCCGGAGTCGGGGCTGACCACCACAACGTTGGAGGGCAGGTTGGCCTTCATCCACTCAACCAGCACCGGCATGGCGGTGAGGTGATCCACGGGGCCATCGAAGAAACCCTGGATCTGCCCCGAATGGAGGTCGATCGACACCAGCCGCTTCGCGCCGGCCGTGGCCAGCAGGTTGGCCAGCAGTTTGGCGGTGATGGGCTCGCGCCCGGTGGCCTTGCGGTCCTGGCGGGCGTACCCAAAGAAGGGCGCCACCACGGTGATGCGCTTGGCGGAGGCCCGGCGGGCCGCATCCACCATGATGAGCTGCTCCATGATGGCGTCGTTGATGGTGCAACCCTCGACGCTGTCGTGGGTCTGGAGGATGAACAGGTCGGCGCCCCGAATGGACTCGCCGTAGCGGCAATGCCGCTCGCCGTTGGGGAAGTTCGCCAGCTCGACATCGCCGAGGGGCACCCCCAGCCGTTCGGAGATCTCGTTGGCCAGCTCGGGGTGCACCCGGCCGGCCACTAGCAACAGCTTCTTCTTGGTGACCAGCTCCACCGCAGTGTGCTCCCTCCGACCCGGGGGCCGACATCGTGTGTCCGATTGGTTGTCAGAATTCGGGTTCGGGCGGACCGAACTTGCTGGCGGGGCAGGGATCGAACCTGCAACCTCCTGATCCAAAGTCAGGCGTTCTGCCGATTGAACTACCCGCCAAGGGTACGGGCCCCACGCTACCGGCCCGCGTGGCGGCGCGCCGCCTTGGTTCCATTCCGGGGGGACCGATACGATGCCCCACCTCATGGGATCTCTGATTAAGAAGCGCCGCAAGCGCATGCGCAAGAAGAAGCACAAGAAGTTGCTCCGCAAGACGCGTCACCAGCGCCGCAACAAGTAGCGGTCCCGGCTAGAGCTGCGCGGGAACCGTGGTGACCCACCGGTGCCCGTCGCCAGCGACGTGACCGTCCACGAACCAGGTCGACCCGCTACCCGCCAGCCGTGGGGTCTGGCCGCTGGCGTCGCCCAGCACGTCGCGGTATCGGGCCAGCTCTGGAACCTCGGCCAGGGCCGCCGGTTCGAGATCGTTGCCGTTCTCGCCAACGGGGCCGCCCATGGCGTCCCACCGGGCATACACCGCCGGCGTTGATGCGCCAATCGGCGGAGTCAACAGCGTCAGCCGACGAAGCTCGAAGGGCAGCGGGTCGATCAATTCGCCGATGCCGCGCACCCGGGCACGGCCACCGGCAACGCAGAAGGGCACGTCGGCACCCAGCCGGGCGGCAGCCTCCACGTCGTTGAAGCCGGCCCACCGCAGCACCGCAGCGGCATCGGAGGAACCACCGCCCAGGCCCGCACCCGCCGGGATCTCCTTGAGCAGGCGCACCCCGGCCCGGCGACCCACCAGCGCCAGGGCACGGCTGACCAGGTTGTCGGCAGCGGCGCCGACCCGACCGGTGACACCCTCCACGACGAACTCGTCGCCGCCCGGCGCCAACTCGATGGTGTCGGCGAGCGAGAGCGAGACCATCTCGGCATCCAGCGTGTGCAGACCATCGGGGCGAACCCCGGTGATGTGAAGGCTCACCGTGAGCTTGGCCGGGGCGGTCAGGATCACCGGGCCGTTCTCGGCGAGGGATTCGTTGGGGGTGGGCGACATTGATGTCACGCTATCGACGCCCTCGAGGGCTCACCCCGACCTCAAGCGGCCGGACGGTTCAGCTGCGCAGCCAGGCGGCAGAAGTCGGCCAGGGCCAACTGCTCGGGTCTGGCGGTGGGGTCCACCCCCGCCGCCTCGATCGCCTCCGCTCCCATGAGGTCCGCCAGGGAGCGACGCAGCATCTTGCGGCGACCGCCGAACGCCGTGCGCACCACCGTGTCCAACCGATCGTCGTCGACCCCATCGACCGGGATCGGCGACGCGTCGTGTCGCTGGAAGCGCACCAACACCGAATCCACCCGGGGCCGGGGCACAAAGACGGCCCGGGGCACGTCCGCCACGATGCGGGCGGTGCCCCAACGGGCCAGCATCACCGTGGGGATGCCGTAGGTGCGAGATCCGGGCGGGGCCGACCACCGTTCCCCCACCTCACGCTGCACCATCACCAGCCCCCGCCTCACCATGGGCGCATGCTCGGCAACTCCCAGCAACAGCGCGGTGGCGACGGAGTACGGCAGGTTGGCCACCAGGTCCCACTCGCTGCGCACACCAGGGCGGGTCTGGGCGGTGCCCAGCGTGGCCTGCCAATCCAGCTCGAGCGCATCGGCCGAGACCACCTGGATGCTGGTGTCGGCCGCCGCCCCGGACAGCGTCTCTGCCAGCGGCTCGAGCAGCACTGGGTCGGCCTCCACCGCCACGACGCGGCCGGCCACCTGGGCCAATCCCAGGGTGAGCGAGCCCAGGCCCGGGCCGATCTCGACCACGGACGAACGAGCGTCCAGGTCCGCCAAGGCCACGATGCGCCGGATGGTGTTGGGGTCGGCGACGAAGTTCTGACCCAGGGTCTTTCGCGGCAGATGGCTGTAGCGGGCCAGCAGGCCGGCGATGTCGGCGCCTGTCAGCAACCGGCCGGACGTTGCAGGGGGTTCACTCACCCGGTTGCGTCGCCGGTGACCCCGGCCGATGGGGTGGTTCCGATGCTCGACACCGACGTGCCGGAGGTGGTGCGGCCGGTGGTCGAGGTGGCACGCGACGAAGTCGCCACCCCCGCCTCCTCCAGGGAGATCACCCGCTGTTTCACGGTGGAGGTGGTGCCATCGCCCATGGTCGGGGGAACGTTCTCCACGCCTTCGACCAGCGGGCCCGGGCCGCCGGGTCGGGACTTGGTGCGCTCGGCATCGGCGAAGCGGGAGTGCCCACGGATGTTCCAGGATGGGTCCCGCTCATAGAGGGGCGGCGGCAGCGGCACACCGGTGGTGGTTGACGCCGTCGCGGTGGATGACGAGGCGTCCTCGCCGCCACCGGAGGATGTCAGCACCAGTCGGAGGACGAACGCGCACACGACCAGCACCGACAGCACCGCTGCGATCTTGTAGCGGGTGGGAGCGTCACGGCCGGCCATGGTTGCGTGAGGCTACCGCCGAGCACAGCGAGGACTGACCGCGACCGCTCCGCCTCCACACCCCCTGCCAGGAATCCGTGGATTCTCACCGAGTGATTTGTTACGGTCGAACGGTGGCGGCGCTGGTGGGCCACATCGGTGTCGTGCCACCCACGACCTTCTGGAGTGCCATGGCGAAGAACCGCATTGCCTCGAGCCGTCGCTTCACGCTGGCGTTGGTCACCGCTGCGCTCGCGCTCATCCTTGGCTTGACCTCGGGTTGCTCGACCTCGGTGAGTGCCAGCGACTTGGAGGAGCAGGTCTCCTCCGAGCTGGAAAACCAGTTTGGCCAGGCACCCGAATCCGTCGACTGCCCGGACGACCTCGATGCCGAGGTCGGCGCCGAAGTCCGCTGCACGCTCAGCGACGGCGACCAGAGCTACGGGGTGTCGGTGAACGTCACCGAGGTGGACGGCTCGGACGTGCGCTTCGACATCGCCGTCGACGACCAACCCGAGGGCTGAGCGCCGCTGCGCCCAGTCGCGACGGCGGAAGAACTAACCGGTGGGCGGCTCCAGGCCATAGGCGGCGTGCGTGGCCGCGAAGGCGGCCGCCTCCACCTCGGCGGGGTCGTCGGCGCGCACCTCGGCCAGGCCCCGGGCCACGTCGGTCACCCAGGCCGGGCGGTTGCGCTTGCCGCGATGAGGTACGGGCGCCAGGTACGGGGTATCGGTCTCCACCAGATAGCGGCCCGCGGGCACCAGCCGGGCCGCCTCCCGCACCTCGACGGCGCCGGGGAAGGTCACGATTCCCGAGAACGACAGCCAGGCACCGTTGGCCAGGCAGCGCTCGGCCTCCTCGGGCCCGCCGGTGAAGCAGTGCAGCACCGTGCGGGCGGGCCAGCGCTCGGCGTCCAGGAGGGCAAAGGTGTCCGGCCACGCTTCACGGGTATGGATGACCAGGGGCAGGTCGTGCTGGTGGGCCAGACGAATCTGTTCGGCAAACACGTCGCGCTGGGCGTTGCGGGGCGAATGGTCGTAGTGGTAGTCCAGGCCGCATTCCCCCACCGCAACGGCGTCGCTCAGCAACTCGGCCAAGCCGTCGATGCCGCCCGCCGCGTCGTGGGGGTGCACGCCGGCCGTGGCCCACACGTTGTCGCGGTCGGCCGCCCAAGCGGCGGCCCGGCGGGAGTCCTCCACCGTGGTGCCCACGTCGATCACCCGAACCACCCCGGCCGAGCGGGCGCCATCCAGCAGTTCCTGGCCCTCGGGCAGACCGGAGAGGTGGCAGTGGTGGTCGAAGAAGGCCATGGCACACGTTGCCATTCGTGCCGGCCCGCCGCCACCACGGCTCGGACTCGCCGGACACGTGCAGCTGACGCGGTGGTGACATTCCGAGCCGGCGAGTCACCCGGCCGGCGCGCCGGGTGAGTACCGTCGGAGCCAATGGCCGCCCCTGAGCAACCGATGGATATGGCCGGGCTGCGAGCCCGGGCCCGAACCTGGATGGCGCTGGACCCCGATCCCGACACCAGGGAGGCCGCCAACGCACTGCTGCGCGAGGGTGACGAGGCCAAGCTGGCGGCGCACTTCGGCACCCGGCTTGCGTTCGGAACCGCCGGGCTGCGGGGGCCGATGGGGCCGGGCCCCAACCGAATGAACCGGCTGCTGGTGCGCCAGAGCGCCGCCGGCCTGGCGCGGGTGATGCTGGACGAGGGCGTGCCCCGCAGCGCCATCGTCGGCCACGACGCCCGCCACCTGTCGGCCGAATTCGCAACCGACGTGGCCGAGGTTCTGGAAAGCCACGGCCTGAGCGTGACGGTGCCCGCAGGGCCCGTGCCCACGCCGGTGGTGCCGTGGGCGGTGGGCCACCATTCGTTGGGTGCCGGGGTGATGATCACGGCCAGCCACAACCCGGCCGCCGACAACGGCATGAAGGTGTATTGGAGCGATGGCGCCCAGATCATCTCGCCCATCGACGCCCGCATTGCGACCGCCATCGACCTCGCTGCCCAGGACCGGCGCATCACGCCACAGCCGGGCAGTGGAGCCATCAACACCCGCCGCCTCCTGGTCGACCGCTATCTGGAGCACACCTTGGATCAGGTCGGGCCCGGCGGCGATGACACGCTGAGCATCGTCACCACGGCGCTGCACGGCGTGGGCGGCGAGCCACTACTGCGGCTGCTGGCCTCCGCCGGCTACGGCAACGTCAACGCGGTGCCCTCCCAGCAGCAACCCGACCCCGACTTCCCCACCGTGGCGTTCCCCAACCCCGAAGAACCGGGTGCCCTCGATGCGGCGATCGACCTGGCCACCGACGTGGGCGCCGACGTCATCGTGGCCAACGACCCCGACGCCGACCGGCTGGCGGTGGCGGTCCCCGACGCCGGCAACAACTGGCATGCCTTGACCGGCAACGAGGTGGGCGCGCTGTTGGCCTGGTGGGCACTGCAGCGCAGCCAGGGCATGCCCGATCGGCTGCTGGTGACCACCATGGTCTCCTCTCAGCTCTTGGAGAAGATGGCGGCCACCGCCGGGGTTCACTACGCCGAGACCCTCACCGGTTTCAAGTGGCTGTGCCGCCCGGCGATGGCCCATCCCCACTGGTTCCAGCTGCTGGCCTACGAGGAGGCGCTGGGCTACGCCGTGGGCCCGACCACACGCGACAAGGATGGCCTGCTGGCTGCGCTGGCGTTCTGCGATCTGTGCACTCGCCTGATGCGCCAGGGCGCCGACCCGCTTGCGGTGCTCGACCGGCTCGCCCTGACGCACGGCGTACACACGACCTCCCAGGTGTCGGTGCGCTTCGATCCGGGCGGATGGCCCCAGCGGAGCGAAGCGTTGGTGGAACGGCTGGAACACGACCCGCCGGCAGCGCTCGGGGGCCGCAGGGTGGAGGCCGTGGACCGCCCGACACCAGAGCTCGTTCGCCTCTTCCTGGTGGGGGGCGACCGAGTGTCATTCAGGCCATCTGGGACTGAACCGAAGTTCAAGGCGTACCTGGAGGTGGTGGAGCCGGTGGCCGGTGGGCCTCGCAGCGGCGACTCCGTGCTGCGGGCGGCCAAACGCCGGGCGGGCACTCGCCTGGAGTGGATGGAGCACGAGGTGCGGACGGCGCTCGCCGGGGGGTCTGCTCCGCAATGAGTCGGCTTGGCGACATCCGCCGACGCGCGAGCGGGGAAGCCGCCCGACTGCGTGACCGGGCGCAGGCCCGGCTGGTGGAACGGCGCAACAGCGCCCCCGACGCCGATGATGAGGCCAGCGAGGTGGGCAGCGAGCTCGGCGAGGTGGGCAGCGAGCTCGGCGAGCCAACCGAGGTGTTCGACGATCCAGATCCCCACGAGCTTCCGCTGGGCACGAGCCCATCGTCCGCCGACGATCTCGACGCCCCGATGGGCAACCTCGACGAGGACCTCGGCGGGTTCGGGGCCGGCGCTGAGGACCCGGCGGCCACGTTGGAGTCCCCGGTTGTGCCGCCGCCCGACCCGCCCTTCGGCGACGGCAAGTCCGGCCAGGATGACGGCGACGGCCGGGCCGACCCGGACGACGACACGGACTGGCCGCTGCTAACGGCGCTGGGCTTGGTGGCGTTGGTCGTGCTCATCGTGGTGCCCGCAGGAGCCATCGCGCTCAGCACGTTCAACGACCGCTCCGGCAGAGGGCCCGTCGCGGAAGGCTGGGCGGGTTCGGAGCGCCTCGCCGTGACCACCACGGCCGATGGGCAGGACGGCTCGCTTCGCGACGCGATTTCTCGAGCGAACGCCACCGGCACCGACAGCGTGGTCGAGCTGCAAGCGGGCGCCACCTACCGGCTCACACATCGATGTGGCGCTGCGGAACCCGGGGAGGGGTTGGGCGCCCCACCCGCGGAGGGCGACGACCCCAGCGGCAACGACTCCGGCGACCTCGACCTCGCCGCCGGCGGCGGCGGGCTCCGCGTGGAGGGCAACGGCGCCACCATCGTCCAGGAGTGTCCGAACCAGCGGGCGTTCCACGCGCACGGGTCGGACCGCGTCTCGCTGGCCGGCATCACCCTGGCGGGCGGCCGCGCCACCTCGCCCCGGGGCCACGGCTCGGGCGGCGGGCTGCTCTCAGAGGGCGGGGCCGACGTCACCATCGCGAACTCGCTGCTGACCTCGAACTCGGCCCAGGACTCGGGCGGGGCCGTGGCCGTGTCCGGGAGGCCGGGAAGCCTGACGCTGGATCAAGCCGTCGTCTCGGGCAACTCGGCCGGTTCTGCTGGCGGTGGGGTATGGGTGTTGGGAGAGCTCACGGCCATCAACTCGACGCTCACCGACAACCTCGCCGCCAGCAATGGCGGTGCGGTGGCCACCGACGCCAGCCTGAGTTTCGCGACGGTGGTGGACAATTCAGCCACCGACAGCGCCGAAGGCCGCCAGCTGGGCGCGGTGAACCTCACCTCGTTCGGCAGCTATGTGGCGGGCGGCGCCGGCGCCCCCGACGCCTGCTCGGTCGACCGCGCAAACAGCAAGGGCTACAACGTGGGTGACGATCCCAGCTGCGGGTTCGGCAGCGGCGTCGGCGACCTGGCGGATGGGCCCAGGGACGCCGTCGGCCTGCTGGGCCTGTACGGCGAAGCGCTACCCGGGAGGCCGCCGGTGCCGGGGAGTGTGCTGGTGGATCGCATTCCGCCACCAACCTGCCTGGAGATCACGACCTACGACGGGCAGGGCCGGGCCCGCGAGCCGGATCAGAGCTGCGACGTGGGCTCGATGGAGCTGCCCGTCGGCTTGGAGGTGCCGTTGACCGCAACCGCATCCGACGTTGCCGAGCCCGTGTCGGCCCGCGCCACCTACACCGGTTGAGGCCCCCGAAGCTCGGCGTAGCGCGGCTTGATGACGTCGTTGATCAGCGCCAGGCGCTGGTCGAACGGAAGGAATGCCGACTTCATGGCGTTGACCGTGAGCCATTCCAGGCCGCCCAGGTCGAAGCCCAGCTCGCTCACCAACAGCAAGAACTCCTTGGTCATGGTGGTGTCCGACATCAGCCGGTTGTCGGTGTTCACGGTGACCCGAAAGCGCAGGTCGGTCAGCAATCCGATGGGGTGTTCGGCCACGGACGGCGCGGCGCCGGTGTGCACGTTGGACGACGGACACATCTCCAAACACACCCGGGTGTCGCGAACGAACGCGGCCAACCGACCGAGGCGCACCTCGGTGAGTTCGGTGATGCCCGGCGCCATGCCCGGTCCGCGTTCCTCCGAGCCGGTGAGCTCCAGATCATCCACGATGCGCACCCCATGGCCGAGTCGTTCGGCCCCGCAGTGGTGCAGGGCCTCGGCGATGGAGGGCAGGCCGAAGGCCTCGCCGGCGTGGATGGTGATGTGAAAGTTGTCCCGCATGGCCAGCTGGAACGCATCGAGATGCCGGCTGGGCGGGAACCCCGCCTCCTTGCCGGCAATGTCGAAGCCCACCACCCCATCGTCCCGGTGGGCCAGCGCCACCCCCACCACGTCGGTGGAGAGCGCCGCCGTGCGCATCGCCGTGCACAGCAGCCGCACGGTCAACCCGGTGCCGGCCGAGCCCTCGGCCAGCCCCTCCAACACGGCGTCGGTCGCCTCGTCCATCGACAGCCCGCCCTCAACACACAGCTCCGGCGCCATGCGGACCTCGGCGTACACCACTCCATCGGCGGCCAGATCCTCGGCACACTCCCGGGCGATGCGCACGATGGCGTCCCGCCGCTGCATCAGCGCCACCACGTGCCCGAACGTCTCCAGGTACAGGGCCAGGTCGCGGCGATCGGCTCCCCGGTGGAACCAGTTCGCCAGCTCGTCGGCGTCGGTGCTGGGCAGCCGGTAGCCGACGTCGTCGGCCAATTCGATCAAGGTGCCTGGCCGGGCACCCCCGTCGAGGTGATCGTGCAGCAGCACCTTGGGGGCGGCCGCCACGGCGGCGGGGCCTGGCGGGGCGTCGTCCAGGCAACGGGCGCTGCGCAACAGCAGATCGCGATCCACCTCAGAGGGCGGTCCGGTGAGCGTCGGGCGGTCCATAGCCCACGGTAGCTGCGAGACTGCCCGCCGTGAGCGCCGAAGTGTCTGTCTGTTCGTTTGCCGAACCACCAGATCGTCTCCAGCTGGTGGGTTTGGACGCCGACGACACCCTGTGGGAGACCGAAGGCAACTTCCAGGGCATCCAGGCCCGGTTCGAGACGCTCATGTCGCCGTATCTGCGCGGCGATGCCCTGGCCGCCCAGCACCTCGAGGCGGTGGAACGGCGCAACCTGGCGGTGTTCGGCTACGGGGTCAAGGGGTTCACCCTGTCAATGATCGAGACGGCCATCATGTTGTCCGACGGAGCGGTTACCGGGGACGACATCGCCCACATCCTCGGCTGGTCGCGCGAGCTGCTGGGAGACGCTCTGGAGCCCTACCAGGGCGTGGTGGAGGCGCTGGCGGCCTTGGCCGCCCATCCGGTGCAGAGCGCCATCATCACCAAGGGCGACCTGTTCGAGCAGGAGTCGAAGGTGGCCGCCAGCGGGTTGGCGGACTCGGTCGATGGGGTCGAGATCCTGCCAGAGAAGGACGCTGCGCACTACGACGCCGTGCTGAGGCGCTGGGAGGTGCCAGCGGACCACTTCGTGATGATCGGCAACTCGGTTCGCAGCGACATCCTGCCGGTGCTTGAGTTGGGCGGATGGGCCATTTGGGTTCCGTCGGCCAACGAGTGGGCCCACGAGGTGGCCGATCCGCCCCTCGATCACCCACGGTTCGCGATGGCCCCCAACCTGGGTAAGGCGGTGGCGCTCGGCACTCGCTGACCGAGCAGGAGCCGTGGGAGTGCTGTAACCCGGTAGCGCCCGGGTCGTCTGGACCCCCATGCCGGGGAACCGCCGAATCTGTCTCGTGGCCGTCGTTCTGATGCTCGCTGGGCTGGTGACCGTCGCAGCGCCCGTAGGCGCCGGAGCGACTCCTACTTCGACTGCGGCACCGGCGGCGCCGCTGGGGGTGGGGGAGGCGTCGTGTTTCGGGCCTGCACCGCACGGGTTCTCTGACGTGTCGTCGGGCGCGTTCTACAACACCGCGGTGGCCTGGCTGGTCGAAGCCGGCATCACCTCCGGCACCGGCCCAGGCGTCTACTCCCCCAACAACAACGTCACCCGCGCCCAAATGGCGGTGTTCCTTCACCGCAACAACTGCACACCCCCCGACATCGAACTCGCCGCGGGCCAGAAGCACACCTGCGCACGCAAGGCCAACAACACCGTCGCCTGCTGGGGCGACAACACCTACGGGCAGCTCGGCGACGGCACCAACGACGAACACAAGGCCCCAGCCCCCGTCACCGACCTCACCAACGTCACCGCGATCACCGCGGGACTCGGCCACTCCTGCGCCCTGCTCGTTGATGGCCTGGTGGAGTGCTGGGGACACAACAACGACGGCCAACTCGGCGACAGCACCAACGCCGACCGCGACACTCCCACCGAGGTCGACGGGCTCGCCGGAGTCACCGCGATCACCGCTGGAGGCTCCCACACCTGCGCGCTCACCACCGACGGCACCATCGACTGTTGGGGGCGCAACCTCTCCGGCCAACTCGGCAACAACACCACCACCACGAGCAACGTCCCCACCGACGTCGCCAACCTCACCAACGTCACCGCCATCTCCGGCGGCCGCGATCACACCTGCGCGCTCACCACCAACGGCACCGCCCACTGCTGGGGATCCAACTGGGCGGGACAACTCGGCAACAACACCACCACCGACCAAACCACCCCCACGCTCGTCACCAACCTCACCAACGTCACCGCGATCACCGCCGGCGATTTCCACACCTGCGCGCTCACCACCAACGGCACCGCCCACTGCTGGGGCCTCAACTTCTCTGGACAACTCGGCAACAACACCACCACCGGCACCAACACGCCCACCCCCGTCACCAACCTCACCGACACCACCGCGATCACCGCCGGCGCCAACCACACCTGCGCCCTCACCACCAACGGCAACAACCACTGCTGGGGCTCCAACCAGAACGGACAACTCGGCGACAACAGCAGCGGCCACAACACGCCAACCCCCGTCACCGGAATCAACAACGCCACCGCCATCCGCGCCGGCTCCGACCACACCTGCGCCCTCACCGTCGACGGCCCGATCGACTGCTGGGGCAACAACACCAACGGCCAACTCGGCGACGGCACCACCGCCCAACGCGACACCCCAACCCCCGTCACCCAGCTCACCAACTCCTCGCTCCTGACGGTCGGATTCGGCCATGCCTGCGCGCTCACAACGACCGGCACCGTCGGCTGCTGGGGGGACAACAACAACGGGAGGCTCGGAGACGGAACCAACACCAACCGTCCCACCGCCACACCCGTCACCGGACTCACCAACGTCGCCACCATCTCCGCCGGCAACAGCCACAGCTGCGCGCTCGCCGACGACGGCACCACCCACTGCTGGGGCAACAATCACTTCGGTCAGCTCGGGGACAGCAGCACGACCGACCGCAACACCCCCACGCAAGTCGCCAATCTGACCGACGTCAGCACCATGTTCGCTGGTTCAAGCCACACCTGTGCAGTCATCGCCGACAACTCGGCATACTGCTGGGGATACAACGCCAACGGGCAACTCGGCAACAACACCACCACCAACGAACACTCCCCAACCCCCGTCGTCGGACTCACCAATGCGACCGCCATCACCGCCGGTGAGGCCCACACGTGCGCCCTCACCACCAGCGGCACCGTCAGTTGCTGGGGCCGGAACTCCAACGGGCAACTCGGCGACGGCACCACCACGCAACGCAACACCCCCATCCAAGTGGACGGGCTCACCGGTGTCACCGCCATCACTGCCGGCTTGAACCACACCTGCGCCATGAAGTCCGACGGCTCAGTCCATTGCTGGGGCCGCAACAACTTCGGGCAACTCGGCGACGGCACCACTACCGATCGGCACACCCCGACCCCAATCACCGGCCTCGCCAACGTCACCAACCTCACTGGAGGCAGCTACTACAACTGCGCGCTCATCACCGACGGCACCGCCCACTGTTGGGGCCGCAACTTCTCCGGAGAGCTCGGCGACGGATCCAACCTCGACCAGCTCACGCCAGCGCCCGTCAGTGGGCCTGTCACCTACACCGCCATCGCCGCCGGCGTGAGCAGCACCTGCGCAGCCTCTACCGATGGAACCGCCCACTGCTGGGGCAGCAACTTCGTGGGCAAGCTCGGCGACGGCACCACCACCCACCGCAACACTCCGACACCGGTGTGGACGCTGACCAGCCCGTAGACCAGCGACACACCTGTAACCGTGCGGAGTGGTTGACCGTCTTGGCCACCATGGGAACCCACCGAGTTCGCGTTCTGATGTCCGTGTTCCTACTCGTCGGCGTCGGGGTAGTTGGGGCTGGCGGCCCCGCTGGAGCCAGCCTGGCCTCACCAGCAGCGCCGCAAGGTGTTGGGGATGCGTCGTGTTTCGGGCCCGCGCCGCACGGGTTCTCTGATGTGTTGTCGGGCGCGTTCTACAACACCGCGGTGGCCTGGCTGGTCGAAGCCGGCATCACCTCCGGCACCGGCCCAGGCGTCTACTCACCCAACGCAAACGTCACCCGCGCCCAAATGGCGGTGTTCTTGTGGCGCAACGCCGGCGAACCCGCACCCGCCGGCCCCCACAACTTCACCGACGTCCCGACCGGCAGCTACTACAACACCGCCGTCGCCTGGCTCGTCGAAGCTGGCATCACCACCGGCACCGGCCCAGGCGTCTACTCACCCAACAACAACGTCACCCGCGCCCAAATGGCCGTGTTCTTATGGCGCAACGCCGGCGAACCCACACCCGCCGGCCCCCACAACTTCACCGACGTCCCCACCAACAGCTTCTACGACACCGCGGTTGCATGGCTCGTCGAAGCAGGCATCACCACCGGCACCGCACCCGGCATCTACTCACCCAACGCAAACGTCACCCGCGCCCAAATGGCCGTGTTCCTCCACCGCAACAACTGCACACCACCCGACATCGAACTCGCCGCCGGACAAAGCCATACCTGTGCACGCAAGGCCAACAGCACCGTCGCCTGCTGGGGCGACAACACCTATGGGCAGCTCGGCGACAACACCAACGACGAGCACAAGGCCCCGGCACCCGCCTTCGACCTCACCGACGTCAGCGCGATCGTTTCCGGCGGTTGGCACAGCTGTGCCCTCAGCATCGACACCACCGTCGACTGCTGGGGACGCAACAACAACGGGCAACTCGGCGACACCACCACCACCGACCGAAAGAGCCCCGCCGAGGTCGACGGACTCAGCGGAGTGACCGCGCTGACCGCGGGTGTTTCACACACCTGCGCGCTGAAGAGCGACGGCACCGTCCACTGCTGGGGAACGAACAGCAACGGGCAACTCGGCGACGGCACCACCTTCCAGCGACACACGCCCACCCAGGTTGACGGGCTCACGGGTATCGCCGCCATTGCCGCTGCCAACTTCCACACGTGCGCCCTCACAACCGGCGGGAACGTCGAGTGTTGGGGGGACAACAACTTCGGGCAACTTGGAAACGGAACGACCACAGACAGCCTCGTCCCAACCCCCGTGACCGGACTGAACAGCGTCACCGAGATCAGCGCCGGCAGCTTTCACACCTGCGCACTCACCACCGACAACACCGCCGACTGCTGGGGCTCCAACAGCCTCGGTCAGCTCGGCGACGGCACCACCACCCAACGCAACACTCCAACCGAGGTGGACGGCCTCACCAACGTCTCCACGATCGCATCCGGCCGGTTTCACACCTGCGCCATCGTCACGACCGGCATCGCCGAGTGCTGGGGATACAACCTCCTCGGGCAACTCGGCGATAACACCACCACCAACCGAACCACCCCCACCCCCGTCACCGGGCTCACCGATATCACCGCCATCTCCGGAGGCAACGACCACACCTGTGCGCTCACCGTCGATGGCCCGATCGACTGTTGGGGCAACAACGGTCAGGGTCAACTCGGCGACGGAACCACCACCCAACGCACCACGCCAACCCCCGTCACTGGACTGAACAGCGTCACCGAGGTGGCCGCTGGCAGCAACTACAGCTGCGCCCTCACCACGGACGGCACCGTCGATTGCTGGGGATACAACTTATGGGGCCAACTCGGTGACGGCACAACCACGGACCGACGCACGCCCACCCCGGTGCCGGGGCTCACCGACGTCACCGCCATCGCCGCCGGCGGCGGCCACATCTGCGCGGTGACCGTAGGCGGCACCGTCCACTGCTGGGGATTGAACTCAGTCGGCCAACTGGGCGACGGCACCACTACCGACCGCAACACTCCAACCCAGGTGAGCGGGCTCACGGGCGTCACGGCGATCGCCGCCGGAGATGGCCACACCTGCGCAATCACCACAGACGGCACTGCCGACTGCTGGGGCGCTAACTTTTATGGGCAACTCGGCGACGGCACCACCACCAACCGCAACACTCCAACCGAGGTGAGCGGGCTCACGAGCGCTACGGCGATCGCCGCCGGCGGACGCCACACCTGCGCAATCACCACGGGCGACACCGCCGACTGCTGGGGAGACAACACCTTTGGGAGACTCGGCGACGGCACAACCACAGACCGCCACACCCCCACTCCAGTCTTCGAACTGACGAGCGTTACGACGATCGCCGCCGGCGGACTTCACACCTGCGCTGTCACCGCAGACGGCACCGCCGACTGCTGGGGAGCGAACACCTCCGGGCAACTCGGATACTCCGGAACTGGCAGCAGCATCCCCACCCCCGTCCCAGACCTTGCCGAGATCATCGCCATCTCCACCGGGTGGGCGCACACGTGTGCGCTCACGAGCGACCACATCGCTCATTGCTGGGGCGACAACGACGACGGGCAGCTCGGCGACGGCACCACCACGAACCGAGCCACCCCCGCCTCGATTGCCGGGCTCACCGGCGTGACCGGCATCAGCAGCGGGGTGACCCACACGTGCGCCCTCACCGCCGAGGGCACGGCCCAGTGCTGGGGCTGGAACGGTTACGGGCACCTCGGCGACGGCACCACCACCCACCGCACCTCCCCCACCCCGGTGTGGACCCTGACCAGCCCGTAACCCCGGGGACCGACCCACCTCTGCCCATTCGCCCTGAGGGCTTCTGGCCCACAACCACCCACTGACTCGCCGCACCCAGCAACAACCGTCTGGAGCAACCCATCCAAAACCGTTCGATCAAACTGGTACTCACCCTGACGCTGTTGCTGAGCACCGGCTCTGTGGCGCTCTTGAGCCAACCCGCAGGCGCGGCACCTGCGGCCCCGACGGCGCAACAAGGTGTTGGGGATGCCTCTTGTTTCGGGCCTGCGCCGCACGGGTTCTCCGATGTTTCGCCCGGCGCGTTCTACAACCTGGCGGTCGCCTGGCTGGTTGAGGCCGGCATCACCTCCGGCACCGCACCCGGCATCTACTCACCCAACGCCAACGTCACCCGCGGACAAATGGCCGTGTTCCTCCACCGCAACGCGGGCGAACCGGCCCCATCGGGCCCCCACAGTTTCTCCGATGTCACCTCAGGCTCGTTCTACAACACCGCGGTCGCCTGGCTCGTCGAAGCCGGCATCACCTCCGGCACCGCACCCGACGTCTACTCACCCAACGCCAAGGTCACCCGCGGACAAATGGCCGTGTTCCTCTACCGCAACAACTGCACACCCCCCGACATCAGCCTGGCAGCGGGGGGCGACCACACCTGCGCGATCAAGCCCAACTCCACGGTCGCCTGCTGGGGCGACAACTCGTCCGGGCAACTCGGCGACAACACCACCACCGCCCGCACGACACCCACTCCTGTCGGCGGGCTCTCCGGGGTCACCGCCATCGCCGCCGGCGACCTCCACACCTGCGCGCTCACCGACGACGGCACCGTCGACTGCTGGGGCAACAACTCCTCAGGCCAACTCGGCGACACCACCACCACCAACCGCACCACACCCACCCCGGTGACCAGCCTCACCAACGTCACCGCCATCGTCGCCGGCGACCGCCACACCTGCGCCCTCACCACCGACGGCATCGACTGCTGGGGCAACAACAGCTTCGGGCAACTCGGTGACAACACCACCGTCGACCGCACCACACCTACCCCCGTCGCCAAGCTCGGAGCCCTGACCGCCATCACCACCGGCGAATCGCACACCTGCGCCCTCATCGACGACGGCGCCGCCAACTGCTGGGGCAGCAACAGCTTCGGGCAGCTCGGCGTCAACTCCGCAACCAGCACCACCCCCACCCCGGTGACCGGACTCTCCAATGCCACCGCCATCAGCAGCGGCCGCGGCCATACCTGTGCGCTCATCGACGACGGCACCGTCGCCTGCTGGGGACTCAACATCGACGGACAGCTCGGCGACAACACGACCACCGACCGCACCACGCCAAGCCCCGTGAGCGGGACCACCGGTGTCACCGCCATCACCACCGGCGAAGCCCACACCTGCGCCCTCATCGACGACGGCACCGTCGCCTGCTGGGGTGGCAACTTCGACGGACAGCTCGGCGACAACACCACCACCCAACGCACCACACCCACCCCCGTCACCGGACTCACCAACGCCACCGCCATCACCGCCGGCGCCAACCACACCTGCGCCCTCACCACCGACGGCACCGCCCACTGCTGGGGCCGCAACAGCCAGGGGCGACTCGGCGACGGGACCACCACCGACCGCACCACCCCCACCCCCGTCACCGGACTCACCAACGCCACCGCCATCACCGCCGGCGCCAACCACACATGCGCCCTCACCACCGACGGCACCGCGGACTGCTGGGGCAACAACAGCGACGGACAGCTCGGCGACAACACCACCACCACCCGTCTCACCCCCACACCCGTCACCGGCCTCACCGGCGTGACCGCCATCACCGCCGGCGACCTCCACACCTGTGCACTCACCGCCGACCGCACCGTCGACTGCTGGGGCGGCAACGTCAACGGCCAACTCGGCGACGGCACGTCGACCGACCAGCTCACGCCCAACGCTGTTCCCGGGCTCACCAGCGCGACCAGCATCGCCGCTGGCCAATACCACACCTGCGCCCTCACCACCGACGGCACCGCCCGCTGCTGGGGCAAGAACCTCAGCGCCCAGCTCGGCGACGGCACCAAAACCGGCCGCCTCACCCCAACTCCGGTCTGGACGCTCACCAGCCCGTAGGAGCAGGCCCCCTCAGGCGAGCACGTCCTGCCAGACGGGTCAGTCCAGAACCGGTGCGGCCAATTCGGCGAGGGAGACCAGGGGGCGGGCGCCGAGGTGGCTGATGACCTCGGCGGCCGCGATCGAGCCCAAGCGTCCGCAGGTCTCCAGGTCCCTCCCGGTGGCCAGGCCGTAGAAGAACCCGGCGGCGTACTGGTCGCCCGCACCGGTGGTGTCGACCACCTCGGCCACCGGTTCGGCCGCGACGCGCACCACCTCGTCGGAGGTGATGACATAGGAGCCGTCGGGCCCGTGGGTGACTACCGCCAGCGGGCAGCGTTCGGCCACGATCCTGTGCGCCGCCTCGATGTCGTCGGTCTCATAGAGCGAGCACAGCTCGTCCCGGTTGGCCACCACAACGTCCACGTGGTGGTCCACCAGGTCGACGAACGCCGCTCGGTGCCGCTCCACGCAGAACGGGTCCGACAGGGTGATCGCCACCTTCCGGCCGGCGTCGCGGGCCAACCTGGCCGCCACCTTGAAGGCCTCCTGGGCCTCGGGCGGGTCGAACAGGTAGCCCTCGAGGAACAGCACCCCGGCGGAGGTGACCACTGCCGGGTCCACGTCCGCCGGACCAAAGTGCACCGACGCCCCGAGGTGTGTGTTCATGGTGCGCTGGGCATCCGGGGTGACCAGGATGAGGCACGAGCCGGTGGGGGGGCCGTCGGGGGCCAGCGGCGTGGTGAAGCCGACGCCGTTGGCGCGGATGTCGTGGGCGAACACCTCGCCCAACTGGTCGTCGCGCACCTTGCCCAGGTAGTGCGAACGACCGCCGAAGGAGGCCACGCCCACCATCGAATTGGCCACCGAACCACCGGAGATCTCGGTGCCGGGGCCCATGTGGTCGTAGATCTCCGCCGAGCGTTCGGCGTCGACCAATCCCATCGAACCCTTCACGAGCCCGAGCTCGTCGATGAGCTCCTCGGGGGCCGTGGCCAACACGTCCACCAATGCGTTGCCGATGCCGGCGACGTCGACGGACGCGGGCGGGGGGACTTGCGAACTCATCGAGACTCCAGCGCCGTTGGGGAGGGGGCGGCGGCCAGCCATGGTACCCGTCATGGGACGGGCCCCCGGATTCCCACGACACGACCGGTGATCTCGTGCACGCAACGCGTGGGAGCGCCTATCGTCACACCAAGGCCGAACACGGCCGGACGAGGGACAACGGATCGCCCCGGCGGTCGAACGGAGATGACAGTGGTTCAACGACGGAGAGTTCTGGCTGCCGCGGCCCTGATCAGCGTTCCCACGCTGGTGTTGGCCTCCTGCGGCGACGACGGCGACGACGGCGCATCGGGCGGCAGCGGCGGAGACGCCGGCCAGATCGGCTTGGTCTTCGATATTGGCGGCAAGGGCGACAAGTCGTTCAACGACGCTGCGTCGTCCGGGCTGGCCAAGGCGGCCGACGACTTCGGTTATGAAACCAAGGAACTGGAGCCCGACGAGGGCGGCCAGAACCGCTCCGAGCTGCTGGAAAGCCTGGCCGCCGGCGGCTTCAACCCGGTGATCGGCGTTGGTTTCCTGTTCGCCGACTCGGTCTTGGAGACCGCGCAGGCGCATCCGGACTCCACCTTTGCCATCGTGGACAATGCCTATCCGCCCGAGGACGAGGACAAGACGGGCAACATCAAGCAGCTCGTCTTCGCCGAGGAGCAGGGCTCCTACCTGGTGGGTGCGGCGGCCGCCATGAAGTCCGAGAGCGGCCAGCTGGGCTTCATCGGTGGCGTGGAGACCGACCTGATCAAGAAGTTCGAGGCCGGCTACGTGGCCGGGGCCAAGAAGGTGAACCCCGACATCACCGTTGATGTCCAGTACATCACCCAGCCGCCCGACTTCGATGGCTTCAACGATCCCGCCAAGGCCAAGACCATTGCCAAGTCGATGTACGACGGCGGGGCCGACATCGTGTATCACGCAGCCGGCGGTTCGGGCAGCGGGCTCTTCGAAGCTGCGGTGGAGGCCAACGACGGCGGCGAGACCACCAAGTGGGCCATCGGCGTGGACTCGGACCAGTACGACCTGGTGCCCGAGGACCAACAGGCCGTCATCCTCACCTCCATGCTGAAGAAGGTGGACGTGGCCGTCTACGGCGCCATTGAGGAGTTCAACAGCGGCAACACCGAGGGAGGCGTCACCTCCTTCGACCTGGAGGCCGGCGGCGTCGACTACTCCACCTCCGGTGGCTACATCGACGACATCAAGGGCGACCTGGATGAGCTGAAGGACCAGATCATCTCCGGTGACATCGAGGTTCCCACCACCCCCGAGGGCTGAGCCACTCAGGCGGCGGGTCGACTCCGTGACCAACGACGAGGGGGACGCGCCGGGCTTGGACCCGGGGCGTCCCCTGGTCGCGTCCGGCGACACCAAGCCGGCGATCGCCCTGTCGGGCATCACCAAGCGGTTCCCGGGCGTGGTGGCCAATCGCGACGTCAACCTCCGCGTGGACGCCGGATCGATCCACGCGTTGATCGGCGAGAACGGGGCGGGCAAGTCCACCCTCATGAAGACCCTCTACGGCATGCACCAGCCCGACGAGGGCACCATCGAGGTGGACGGGGCCCCGCGCCGATTCCGCACGCCCGCCGATGCCATCGCGGCCGGCATCGGCATGGTGCACCAGCACTTCATGCTGGCCGATCAACTGACCGTGGCCGAGAACATCGTCCTGGGCGCCGAGCCGGCCAGCTTCGGCGTGTTGGACCGTCACGCGGCCGATCAGGCCATCGTCGAGCTGGGCGAGCGACACGGCCTGCCCCTCGATCCCCACCGCTTGGTGGAGAGCCTGACCGTGGGCGAGCGTCAGCGCCTGGAAATCCTCAAGGTGCTGTTTCGAGGGGCCCGGATCCTCATCCTGGACGAGCCCACCGCGGTGCTCATCCCCCAGGAGGTGACCGAGCTGTTCACCAACCTGGAGGCGCTCCGGGCCGGAGGCGTGACCATCGTCTTCATCTCCCACAAGCTGGACGAGGTGATGGCGATCTCCGATGCCATCACCGTGATGCGGGCCGGCACCACCGTGGCCACGGTGAACCCGGCGAATGTCGACGCACAGGAGCTGGGCCGCTTGATGGTGGGCTCCGAGCTCCCGACACCGACGGGTGAGGCCCACACCCCCGGCACCGACTTGGCCCTGCGAACCACGGGCCTGCGGCTGGTCGCCGACGGGGGCCGGGTGCTGCTGGACGACATCAACCTCGAGGTGCACCGCAGCGAGATCGTGGGCATCGCCGGCGTGGAGGGCAACGGGCAACAGGAGCTGATCGACGCGCTGTTGGGCCTGACCCCGGCCGACTCCGGCACCATCGAGCTGGGGTCTCGCAACCTGGAGGGCGCCTCCACTCGGGAGCGACGAGACGCCGGCATGGGCTACATCCCCACCGACCGGCACCGGGAGGGACTGCTGCTGGGTGAGCCCCTGTGGGCCAACCAGATGTTGGGCCATCAAGGCGCCCGATACAGCACACACGGCTGGCTTCGACGCCGGGCGGCGCGGGCCGACACCGAGCGGGTGGTGAGCGACTACGACGTCCGCACCCCCGGCGTGGATATCCCGGCCCTGGCCCTGTCGGGCGGCAACCAGCAGAAGCTGATCGTCGGGCGCGAGATGACCGCAGACCCCACCATGCTGATCGCCGCTCACCCCACCCGCGGCGTGGACGTCGGCGCTCAGGCCGCCATCTGGGAGCAGCTGCGCCAGGCCCGCCGCGACGGTCTGGCGGTGCTGTTGATCTCCGCCGACCTGGACGAGCTGATCGGCCTCTCCGACCGGCTCCTGGTCATCTTTCGGGGGGCCATCACCGCCAACCTCGATCCCACCGACATCACCGCCGAGGACCTTGGCTCCTACATGGCCGGGCGGCGCCAGGAGGCGACCCTATGACCGGCGCCACGCGATGACCGGCGCCACGCGATGACCGGCGCCACGCGATGACCGGCGCAACGCTGCGCCTCCGGGCCCGCCAGGCCGCGCCGTCGGTGGCCGCTCCGCTGGTGGCCGTGGCGCTGTCCGCGCTGCTCTGCGGGGTGATCCTGGCCATCTCGGGCCACGACCCCATCTCCGCCTACGGCGAGATGTTTCGCTTCGGTACGACCGAGGGCTCGCTTCTGGTGGCAGCCAACAAGGCCGTGCCGCTGTACCTGTCCGCGCTGGCGGTGTCGGTGGGCTTCAAGATGGGCCTGTTCAACATCGGCGTCGAAGGCCAATACTCGGTGGCCATCGTGGTCGCCGCAGCCGCCGGGGCCGAGGTGAACCTGTTCCCACCGCTGCACGTCACCTTCATCATCGTGGTGGCCATGCTGACCGGGGCTGCGTGGGCCGCCGTGCCCGCAGCGCTGAAGGTGACCCGAAACGTCTCCGAGGTGATCTCCACGATCATGATGAACGCCATCGCCGCGGGCACGGTGGCGTTCCTGGTGAACCGCTGGCGCGACGCCTCCGAGACACAGCTGATCAAGACCAAACCCATCCCCGAATCGGGCTGGGTGGGCAACCTGGCGCAAGTCTCCGGCGCCGAGAAGCTGACTGGGTTCGCGTTGGTGGCAGTCGGCTTGGGAGCGGCGGCGTGGTTGGTGGTGTCGCGCACCCGGTTTGGCTACGACCTGCGTTCGTCGGGGGCCAACCCCACTGCGGCCGCGGTCTCGGGCGTGAGCCCCAAGGCGATGACGGTGAAGGCCATGCTCGTCTCCGGGGCCATCGCCGGAACCGTCGGTCTGCCGGTTCTGCTATCGGAGAACATCTTCCACCGCTACACCCAGGACTTCCCCAGCGGGCTGGGGTTCACCGGTATCGCCGTGGCCCTGCTGGGCCGCAATCACCCGGCCGGCATGGCGGCCGGGGCGCTGTTGTTTGGCTTCCTGGAGCGAGCCGGGCAGGGTTTGCAGTTGGTGGACGTGCCGCCGGAAATCGTCACCATCATGCAGGGCGTGGTGCTGCTCATGGCGGTGATCGCCTACGGGGTGGCCAACCGCCTGGGTGAGGTGCAGCTACAGCGGGCCACGGCGCGCGAGTTGGCTCACGAAGCTGCGGCGGTGGGCGAGCCAGTGGGTGCCACATGACCGCCGCCGCAGCCCCTCGGGTGCTCGCCGAGGACCTCACCGAGCCCGAACCGCCGAAGAAGCCGGCCCTGAGCCCCGAGCTGCGCTGGGCCATGTTCGCCGTGACGGGCGTGGCCATCCTGTCGATGACCCGGGTGATCTCCGGGGCTGCGGACCTGACGTCGTCCGGGCTGGTCACCGAAACCCTGCGGCTCTCCGTGCCCTTTGCCCTGGCCGCCATGGGGGGCCTCTTCTCGGAGCGGGCCGGCGTGGTCAACATCGGCCTCGAGGGCATCATGATCCTGGGCACCTGGTTCGGGGCCTATGGCGGATGGCAATGGGGCGTTTGGGGCGGCCTGGCCTTCGGAATCCTCGGCGGCGCCCTGGGTGGCGCCCTCCATGCCACGGCAACCGTCATCTTCAAGGTGGACCACATCATCTCGGGCGTCGCCATCAACCTGCTGGCGCCAGGGTTGGCGCGCTACCTGTCGGCGGCCGTGTATGCCGACGTCGGGCAGGGCGCCGGGGTGCGCCAAAGCCCTCCGGTGAAGGGGGACTTCCCCACCATCACCATCACGCCGCTGTCCAAGGCGCTGGGGTCAATCGAGGACCACCAGTGGTTCTTCGTGTCAGACCTCGCCGGCATCGGTCGAGGGCTGGTCACGGGGCTGTCGTTGTTCACCCTGGGCGCCCTCGTGCTGGTGCCGCTCGTGTGGTGGCTGCTGTGGCGCACTCGTTTCGGACTGCGGCTCCGCTCGGTGGGCGAACACCCGTGGTCGGCCGAATCGGTGGGCGTCAAGGTACTCCGCACCAAGTTCATGGCCGTGACCATCTCGGGGGTGCTGGCCGGCATGGCCGGCGTCTTCATCGTCACCGTCACCTCCTCCACCTACTCGGAAGGCCAGACCGGCGGTCGGGGCTACATCGCCCTGGCGGCGCTGATCTTTGGCAACTGGCGGCCGGTGACGGCCGCCGGTGCGGCCTTGCTGTTCGGCTACTCCGACGCCGTCCGCCTTCGGGGCTCCAGCGGCGTGGCCGTGCACGCCTTCCTGCTGGCGGGCGCCATCGCCACGGCGCTCGTTGCGGCGGTGGCCGCCTACCAGCGACGCTGGCGCAGCGCCGCCATCTCGGCCACGGTCTCGCTGGTGCTGCTCGTCTGGTACCTCACCACCGACACCCTCCCCCGCGAGTTCCTGCCCTACACGCCCCACATCGTCACCCTGGTGGTTGCCGCGACGGCGCTTCGCCGCCTGCGCATGCCCGCTGCGTTGGGGATTCCGTTCCGAAAAGGCGAGGCGATCTGAACGGGGACGACCAAACCGACGGGTGGGCGCCGTTGGTGGAGGCCGCCCACTCGGCAACGGCCCGCAGCCACGCGCCCTATTCGGGGGTGTGCGTCGGCGCCGCCGCCCTGGCCGACGACGGCCGGATGCTGGTGGGCTCCAACACCGAGTGCGCCTCGATCGGCCTGTCGCTGTGCGCGGAGTGCGCCGTGGTCTCCGACCTGGCCCGCACCGGCGGCGGCGCGCTGCGCCGGCTCGTTGCGGTTGGGGCCGACGGCGTGCCGCTGCCCCCCTGCGGGCGCTGCCGCCAGCTGTTGTCCGAGTTCTCCGACGGCCTGGTGGTGTTGCTGGCCGACGGGCCGCATCCGCTGGCCGAGCTGTTGCCCCAGGGCTTCGGGCAGGCAGACGTGGCGCGGCTGCGCAGGCAGACCGGTCCGGACCAACCCGGGTAGTTTCGGCCCATGACCGGCACCTTCCATCTGGGCCTGACCAGCGATGATCTGCAGGGCGCCGAGCTGGCCATCGTGCCCGGCGACCCGGGGCGGGTGCAGCGCATCGCTTCGGCGTTGGAGGGCGCCCGACCGCTTGCTGCCCAGCGGGAGTTCACCTCGTGGCTGGGCATGGCCGGCAGCCGTCCGGTGGTGGTGTGCTCCTCGGGCATCGGAGGCCCATCGCTGTCGATCGCCGTGGAGGAACTGGCCCGGCTGGGGGTGCGCACCTTTATTCGGGTTGGCACCACGGGGGGCATCGGTCCCGACGTGCACACCGGCGACCTGGTCGTGCCCACGGCCGCAGTCCGACTGGAGGGCGCCAGCCACGACTTCGCGCCCGCGGCATATCCGGCGGTCGCCGACCTGGAGTGCACCATCGCGCTTCGCGACGCAGCCGAGGCCACGGGCGCCACCGTGCACGTGGGAGTGTGTGCCTCCACCGACACCTTCTATCCGGGCCAGGAGCGCTACGACACCTACTCGGGCCGCGTGCCGACCCGTCTGCGGGGCTCGCTGGAGGAATGGCGGGGCCTCGGCGTGCTCAGCTTCGAGATGGAGGCCGCCACGCTGTTCACGATGTGCGCGACGCAGGGCCTGCGCTCCGGCGCCGTGTTGGGTGTGTTGGCCAACCGGGGCGTCGCCGAGACCCCCGAGCAGGAACACATCGAAGCCATCGAGGACATCGCCATCGGCGCCGCGGTCGGCGCTGCCGCCGCCCTCTGCCGCACGCCGAGTCAACCATGAGCGCGGCCGCCGAGCGCTTCGCTCGCGACGGCTACCTGGTGGTGGAGGGATGCTTCGACCCGGCGGCCGGGGCGTCCCTGCTGGAGCGAGCCGCCGACATCGTGGCCGACTTCGCAGCGGACATGCCCGCCCGTTCGGTGTTCACCACCGACGATCAGGTGCGCACCTCCGATGCATACTTCCTCGACTCGGGCGATCGCATCAGCTGCTTCTTCGAGGAGGAGGCCTTCGCGGACGACGGCACCCTCGCCGTACCGATCGATCGGGCCATCAACAAGATCGGCCACGCCCAGCACGACCTCGACCCGGTCTTCGATCGCTTCAGCCGCACCGACGCCCTGGCGGATCTGGCCGACGAGCTGGGCGTCGGCGGGCACCGGCTCGTCCAGTCGATGCTCATCTACAAGCAGCCCGGCATCGGCGGCGAGGTGGGCGCCCACACGGACCACACCTTCCTGTGGACCGAACCGGCATCGGTGGTGGGCTTCTGGTTCGCCCTGGAGGACGCCACCCTGGACAACGGCTGCCTGTGGGCGCTGCCCGGCGGCCACCGCCGTCCCGTCGACCGTCGCTTCCGCCGCCACCCGGCCGGCGGCACCCGCATGGACACCATCGGGGCGCCGTCCGAAACCGCAGCCGAGGTGACCCGGACCTTCACGCCCCTGGAGGCACCGGCGGGCACGTTGGCGGTGCTGGACGGCAAGCTGCCCCACTACAGCGCCGCCAACCGCTCGCAGCGTCGCCGGGCGGCCTACACGCTGCACGCCATCGACCCCACGGCCCGCTACCCGGATGACAACTGGCTGCAACGGCCCACCCTGCCACTGCGGGGGTTCCGCGATCGCCGCTGAGGTGCCCGACGGCCCGGTCCGGTGGCAGCTGCCCCGCGAGGCCGGATGGCTGATCGCAGCCGTGGCGGCCGTGGTCCCGGCCTGGGGGCTTCGGGGAGCGCCCGGCCCGCTGTACGAAGAGGGCTTCACCGTGCTGCACGCCCAGCTGGTGCAGGCCGGCCAGACGCCGGGGGTTGACTTCCATGCGTTGTACGGCCCGCTGGGACCATGGTTCATGTCGGGTTGGTTTCGGGTGTTCGGGGCGTCGATCGGCGCGCAGCGCGTGGTGGGTGCGCTGCTGCTGGTCGCCATCGTGCTGGGCGTTCGGCAGCTGCTGCGCCCTTGGGGCCGCAACACCGCCACGGTGGCCGCCGTCGTCACGTCGGTGGTGGTCTACTCCGCCGGCACGCTGGTGGCGGTGGCCTGGTGGTTCGCGTTTGCTGCGGTGCTGTGGGCCATGGTGCTCCTCCGGATCGAGGGGCCGCAGCGTCCCGCCGCGTGGGCCGGCGCCGGGATCTTGAGTGGCCTGGCCATCGGGTTCCGCCCCGACGTCGCGCTCGCCGTTGCGCTGGCCGGCGGCGCCGCGTGGTGGGTGGGCCGCAACGCCGACGAGCGTTGCCGGCTGGTTCGACCGGTGCTGGGCGGCCTGGCCGCGGGGCTGATGCCGCTGGCGATCTACACGCTGGTGTTGGGCCCCGCCCGGGCGTGGCGCGTGCTGGTGGTGGGCCCGGTGTTCACCCTGCGCCCCTATCGCAGCCTGCCCCCGCCCCCGTTCGGCGAACTCCAGGGCCTCAGCAGGAGCCTGCGCTTGGCCCCCGACTGGCCACTGCCGGCCCCGCCGCTTGCCGCCCAGGTGGCGCTGTGGTTCTGGGTCTCGGTGGCGGCAACGCTGATGTTGGTGCTCGCCGCGGTCCGGGCTCGACGCACCACACCGGCGCTGGTCCCGGTGGCCGCGCTGGCGCTGGCGCTGTTGCCGCAGCTGGTGCAGCGCCCCGACCTGGGTCACCTGGCACTGACCACCGCCGTCCCGCTGGCGGCCCTGCCGGTGACCATCGCCACCCTGCTCTCCCACAACGAACGAACTCGGGTCTCAGTTGGTACCCAGGGGGACCAACTGAGACCCGAGTTGGGGGTGCTGGCGCTGCTGCCGGTGGTCGTGGTGCTGGTGCTGTTTCCGGCCCCAACGCTTGGGCCGTGGACGCGGGCCCTCACCGGCCAGTCCACCCGTGACGCTTCGCAGGTGACCGTCGGCGACCGGTCGCTGCCCGTCGCCCGCAGCCTGGCGCCGCCGGTGCAGCGGGTGGTCAACGACCTTGCGGGGCGCGCCCAACCGGGCGACCGGCTGATCGTGGCGCCCAGCGACCTCACCCGGGCCTACGACAATCCCGTGGCCCTCTACACGCTGTTCCCCGACCTCACCGTGGGCACCTACCACTCCGAGATGGATCCGGGGTTCACCAACGTGCCCGGCTCGTCGCTCCCCGACGAGCTGACCCAAGCCGACTGGGTGCTCGTCTCGCCGCCACGGCCGCAGCTCGCCGAACCCAACCGCTCCGCCGACGCCGGGGACCCCGCCGCCCAACGCGCCTTCGACGCCCGCTTCTGCCCGGTGGTCGAAACCCAGGTGCTGTCGCTGTGGGGCGTGTGTCCTACCGCCGGCTGACCATCAGCCTGGTCAGGGGTCGGTGAGGCAGCCCCACTCCTTCAGTGGGCCGACGGCGAACGCGAGCGGGACCCAACCACCCCAGCAGTTCCTCCGGCACCACCGACCCCTCCACCCGGGCCAACGGAGCCCCCAGGCAGAAGTGGGCGCCGGCAGAGAAGGCCAGGTGCGGGTTGGGGTCACGGTCGGGTCGAAAGGTGTCCGGGTCGTCGAAGGTGGCCGGGTCCCGGTTGACCACCCGCATCAGCACGACGAGCTGCGTCCCCGCTGGGATCTCGGTGGATCCCAGGGTCAGGTCCGCCTTGGTCACCCGCGCTGCGACCGCTGCTGGGGGGTCCCAGCGCAGCACCTCGTCGATCAACTCGGGCGTCACCCGCGGCGGCCACTCCCCCAGCTTCGGGCCGGCCTCGGCCAGCGCGCGCACGGCGGACCCCAGGAATCGCTCGACCGTCACGCGTGCGGCGCCATACACAAAGAAGGCGGTGCCGATGGTGGCGTCGTGACCCACCTCGCGCTCGGCCGCCAGGGTCTTGAAGACCCCGTCGTCCAGCTCGCCCCGGGCGGCGACCCGGGGCAGCCACTCGCCGAACGACTCGAGCCCGGCGTCGGAACGGCGGCGGAGGCGCGGGCCCACGAACGGGGTCCGGCGCCACCGGCGCTCGGCCGGCGCCATCCACTCCGACACCCGGCGGCGATCGCCCGCGGGGATGCCGCACAGGTCGCCCACCAACGACGCCACCACGGGAACGACGATCTCCTCCATCACGTCGAAGCTGCCGGACGCGGGGTCGCCGAGTTCCGTCAGCCGGGCTCGGACGGTGGCACGGATCGACTCGCTGCGGTCGGCGGCCGCTGCGGCATCGAGGTGCGGTGAGACCAGGCGCCGGAGCCGCCGGTGATCAGGGCCGTCCAGGTAGGCGATCGAGTGGCGCCCCAGCCGGTCGTAGGCGCCCGTCGGAGGTGTGGGGTCCACCAGGTCACGCGAGTTTCCGGCGTCGGGGTGGCGAAGCACCTGGAAGGCCGCCGAATGGCCGACCACCAGCTGTGTTCCCTGGGACAACGACACCAGGCCGTCCGTACCGCGAGCACGCCAGTAACGCACCGCACGATCGATATCGCCCGCCGCTGTCGGGCCGGCCATCAACGCCAGCAGCCGCCCCTCGGGCATCGGAAGCCTGCCCCCGGCGGTGGCCCCAAGCCGCAATGCCCACCCGGGTAGGGGCATCTCGGGCGGGCGGACGCTCATAGGGCGTCGAAGTCCAAGGGTTCGAAGCAGTCGAAGTCGACCTCTTGGGTGGCCACCACCCCGGGGTTGGCGAAGTAGGTCAGGTAGAGGGGCGCCGGGCGGAATCGGCGGGGCACCGGCACGCCGAGGAAGCGGACATCGGCGTTGAGGCCGACGTGGATCACTGCGGGGGTTCGATGGTGACGCGCGATCGCTGCCACCGCCGAGGCGGGGAACCGCTCGGGCACCTCCGGCTCCTCCCGGGCCCAGACCTTCGCCAGCACCACCACCGGAATGCCCCGCACCTTCCGCACGGCGGTCAGCACCCAGAAGCGAGGGTGTTCGTGCAGCGTCATGGGGGTGCCGGGGATGCTGAGCCGCCAACGGAGCAGCTCGGCGTTCCAGCCGGTGCGAACACCAAAACGCGACCGGCGGTCGGCGTCCTCCGCGACCCGTTCGGGCACGTCGCCGTCGAGCAGCTCCTGGGTCACCGGTCGATGCCGCCAACCCCGCTGTGGCCGGGCCGCGCTGTCGAGGACGTGGATCGGCAACTGGGCCACGACCTTGCCGCCCAACCGGGTGGTGGCCTTCATGGAGCCCTCGTTGGTGACCCCGTAGTAGCAGAGCGTGCCCGCATCCACCGCGGCGCCCGCCAGGGTAAGCACCAGGTCGGGATACACCCCCGACCCGCGGATCTCCCGGGCCGCTGCGCTGTTGACCGACAGCGAGGCGGCCAGCGTGGTGCCGCTGCTGGTGCGCATCTGCATCCACAGCAGCGCCTGGTGGCCCACGACCCGGCCGTCGATGCGGGCCTGGGCCAGCAACGGTGCCCGCGGCGCGTCCAGGTAGAGGGCGTTGACGAACGTTGGGTCGTCGAAACGTGCGGCCTCGAGCACGGAGCCGAGGAAAGGCGCCAGCTCGGCCATCAGCTTCGGGCTGGGTGGCTCGACCGCAATGGTGGCCCTCATGGCGAGCGTCGCCCGGTCGTCGACCAGGTGGCCGGGAGGTGAATGGGCCGACGCGTCGGCGTGCCCGACAGATATCGGGGGCGCTCCAGCGCGAGCGGGCCGAGAGTGCGAGCCAGCTCTCCCACCACGGCGGCCACCATGGCGGTGGCCAGCGGGCCCCCGATGCAGTGGTGGATGCCCCCGCCGTAGGACAGGTGGGGATTGGGATGACGGTCGGGGCGGAAGTCGTTGGGATCCTCCAACACCGCCGGGTCTCGGTTGGCAGCGCCGAACAACACCGCCACGTCGGAGCCCGCGGGGATGGTCGTGCCCTCGATGGTCAGCTGCTTGGGTGCCACCCGGAACCCGAAGCGAGCCGGGGGGTCCCAGCGCAGCACCTCGTCGACGAACCGCTCCGCGGCGCCGGTTGACGTGCCCGCTTCCTCCCAGGCGTCGGGATGGGCTGCGCCCAACAGGAGGCTTGAGGTGATCAGGGTGATCAGGGCGTTGCGGCCGGCCCCGAAGATGAAGAGCGTGTTGGTGGCGGCGTAGTGCTCGCCGAGTTCCGGGTCCTCCGCTGCCGCACGGGTGAGGGTGGCCAGCAACGAGCCCTCGGGGATGTCGTCTCGCAGCACCGGATCGGCAAACATGGCCACGGTGGCGTCGTCGGCCTGGCGACGGATGCGTCGCGACGAGACCGGCGAGTTCTCGAAGCGCCGGCTCATCACCTGGAGCCGGTCGATGATGTCGGGGCGTCCCGGGGGGAGGCCGCACAAGCCGCACATCACGAGGTCGGCCACGGGTTCGGCCACCTCGGCGACCAGGTCGCCACGGCCATCAGGCCCCAGCGACACCAGGCGCTCCGCCACCCAGGTGCCGGCCACCTCGGCCCAGTGCTGCACCGACTGGCGACCGAAGTGGGTGGACGCCGGCCGGCGGTGACGGGCGTGTTCGGGCGGATCGAGATACGCCAGCGAGCTGCGCACGAGGCGGTCGTAGGGCGATCCCACCTCCGACCCGTCGGCTTGGCGTTGGACGTTGGAGCTCATGCCCAGGTCCAACAGCAGGCTGCGGCCAACCTCGTGCCGCGTGATCAACCACTTGCCGCTAAGGAGCGGCACCACCGGGCCCCGCCGAGCGAACCACTCGTACACCGGCGCCGGGTCCACCAGCGGCCACCAGGGGGTGGCCAGCGACAGCAACTTGAGCGGCGCCCAGGGAACGAATCGGCCCGCCACGCCGGCGCTGTGGGCCACTACCGCGGGTACGGGGAGTTCCCGGCGTGCCATCGCCCGATGATATCGGGCCCTCAGCTCTGGCCGAACCTGACCGAGCCCACCTGGGCCAGCAGGTCGCCGGGGCCCGCGAGCTCGGGCAGGTCATCACCAACCGGCCGCCGATCTCGACGGGCCCGGATGGCCAGAAACCGCAGTTCGCCCGCCTGCATGGCCCGGTACACCCGGGAACCCGGCGCACAGCTGAAGTCGGCCGCACCGGGCGACATCTCGGTGCGGCGCAGCCGCAACTGCAGCGAGCGGCCGCGGCGCCTGGAGCGCAGCACCCCGTCGCTCAGGTCCAGCACCGATGGCTCCACGAACCCCGCCTGCTTCACCAGGTCCACCAGCGGCGCCACCTCACCCGCTGCGAACGCGTCGGACATGACGAGGTGACCGCCCGCTGCCAGCACCCGCGCCGCCTCGGCCACGAACGCGGTCTGGCTCCGATAGCCATGGCGCGATTCCACCGTGACCACCACGTCCATGCACGCCGACCGCAGCGGCAGGGCCTGGGCATCTCCGGTTGTCCAGCCAACCGCCCCCGCGCCCGGAAAGCCGGCGGCATCGGCCAGGCCGGCCGTCACCAGGTCGAGCCCCACCACCGAGGCCGCCCGCCCATGGCGCGCCAGCAGGCGTGAGTTGCCGCCGCGCCCGGCCCCCACCTCCAACACCCGGCGACCGCGCACGGGGATGCTCCACAGCGACGTGGCCAACAGACCCACCTGGCGGCGGTGGATCGGCCAACCGATCACCCGGGAACGGCCGCCAAACGGGCTCTCGCGGGCGGGCACCCGTCCCAACGGCGGTCCGGGCACGTACCCCCAGTTCAGGAACCCCGTCAGCCAGCGCAACAACCGATGGCGACCGAACAGCTCGTTGACCCGCTCGATGTTGGCCACGTTGGCATCCCACGGCTCGGTTGCATCGTGGCCACCATCCGGGTCGTCGACCCCCGGCATCAGGCGTCGCTCGCCGACGCCGAAGAGGGGGAATCCGGGGGCTCAGGCTCCGATTCCGGCTCCGCCGTCGGCTCCGGTTCCGCCAGGGCCAGGCGTTGGGACAACCACGGCCACCTCCCGTGCACCCACGCCGCCAACGGCACCGCCGCCAGCACGCACACCACCACATCCAGACCCACCCGGTAACGGGGAATGCCCAACGATGCCGCCACCACGACCACCACCAGCGCAGCCACGACGCCGAAGGGCCACAGCGGGCGTCGCCCGCGCAACCGAACCGCACCCAGCACCGCCAGCGGCGCCAATGCCCACCAGGCCACCACCGCCGACCATGCCTGCCAGGACTCGCGGCCCTCCACCAGCGACTCCAGCTGCACCGTTTGGGAGGGTCGGAACACCCCCAGCGCCCGGCCGACCCGCGCCGCCCCCAGCAGGGGCAGATCGCCCATCCGCTCCCGGTAGTAGTTGAGCGACCGGGTGGTGGCGCCGGCGTCCAGTTCGACCTCACTGAACCCGGAGACCGGGTTGGGGTGCACCCGAAGCCGTTGGCCAGGCTGCAGCACCAGGTTGGGATCGACGACGGGCCGGTCATCCACCCAGATGCCCACCCCGGGCTTTCCGTCGGGGAGCGTGCCCGAGAGGATCACGTAGTCGGCGCGGGCCAACTCGGCGTTGGCCAGCGGCGTGGTGGTGGTGCGCGGTGGTCGGTCCATGGCACGGCCGAGCACCGGATTGTCGGGGTCAAGAACGGCCTCGGCGTAACCCGGGACCGCCACCAGATCGTCGACCGCCTCGGTCAGCGGAACCCGAGCGGTGATGGTGGTCTCCGGCGTGCACAGCGTCCAGAAGCCCTTGAACCTGCCGTAGGTGACCTCATCACAGGCGCCGCTCCACAGCACGCCACCCCCGCCGGCCGAGACTCCCACGTTCTTGCCCAGCCTGGCCGCATTGACCGCCGACCACCCCGCCAGCGGAACGGCCACCATGGCCAACGCCACCCCGGCCAACCCCAGCCGCCTCGCCAACGACGGCGTGCGAAGGGTGACAACCAATCCGCCAAGGATCAAGACCACCAACGCGGCTCCCTCGAGGCGGGTGAACGACAACACCAGCAGCGCCCCTCCCAGCTGGACGAACCGCGCTGGTTCGGGCCGATCGGCGGCCCGGAGCGTGGCCAACAACACCCAGGGCAGGGCAAGGAGGTACAGCGTCTCGACGTTCATCATCGACGAGTTCACCCAGATGGCCGGGACCAGGGCCGCCAACAATGCCGCCACCAACCCGGTGCGTTCGTCCACCAGCCGCCGGCCAACCAGGCCGACCATCGGAATGGCCCCGAGGGCCACGGTGGACGTGGCCACCCGGGCCAGCAGCGTGGGGTTGTCCGCCAGCAGCGACAGCACCACCAGCACGGGCAGCCCAACCTCGGTCACCCGGCGCACGGGCTGGTTCCAGCTGTGACGCATCAACGCGGCCACTGCGGCTCCGACGACGAGGAAGATCGCCAGCCGCACGAACAGGGGCCGCTCGGCCAACCAGAACACGCCCCCCAGGTAGCTGACCAAGGCGGGCGGCTTGCCGATGAAGGCGGCCTCGCGCCCGCCGGCCAGCTCGTAGGTGATGGGGTTGATCAACCCCTTGCCCCAGGCCAGCAGCCGCGCCATGGAAAACACACCCAGTGCGTCGCCGCCGACGGCGAAGCACCCGGTCTGACCCTTGGCCGGGGGGCACAAGGGTCGGAACACCATGATGTCCAGCACCACGACCGCCGACCCCAGTGCGGTGATCCAGCCAAGCCCGCGCCGGAACCCGCCGCTCAGGGGAGCCTCGGGCGGTGCTCCGAGGCTCGGAGGCGACTCCCGTGCGAACGTCTCAGCCCCCGGCGCAGTGCGCTCGGGGCGTTCAGCGGTGGTTGGCGACGTGATGGACCGGAGTATAGGAATGCCTGTGTCGGCGACACTCACCGCTCGGCGCGCGGACCGTAGGGTTGGGCAGTGAGCACCGTGGAGCAGCCGATTGACGGCCGGGATGGGACCGACGCCCACCCTTCCGACGAGCGTTCTCCGGGTCCGCCAACGGTGATGACCAAGTGGCAGCGGAAGATCGCCGCCGTCTGGGCGATCGGCCTGGCCATCCGCCTGTGGGACGTGTTCGCCTACCGCCCCGGCTGCGTGCCCGGCGAGTTCAACATCTTCGAAGGCAACTCGTGTTACAACCTCACTGGCGATGCGGCCGGGTTCTTTGGCGCCGCCCACCTGGTGAGGCTGGGCGAGGTTGGCATGAACCCGCTGCTCTACAACGTGACCGGTGGCCGGTTGGTGTCGACAGCATCCAAGCCACCCCTGGGGGTGGCGTGGCTGGCCTTGATCGGCTGGTTGGGCGACTCGCCGTGGGTGGGCCAGACCATCGTCTCGGCCCTGCTCATCGGCGCCGCCTACGTGCTGGTGAAGCGCTACGCCGGGCGGGCCCGGGCACTGCTGACCGCGGAGATCGGCGTGGCGCTCTACCTGGCGCTCCGCATCTTCGGGGGCACCACCCTGACCTCGGCCCGGGTGTATTCGGTGCTGCTGGGGTCGCTGGCGGTGCCGTTGATGGCATCGGTCGGGCGCCGGGCGGCCCCGAACGGCTGGGGTGAACGCGTCGGCCTCATCACCGCGCTCGTCGTGGCCATCCACCCCGCCATCTGGGTGGGCGACTCGATGCTCAACAACGAGACCGTGCTGGTGGTGGTCATGCCGTTGTTCCTGCTTGCCACCTACCGCACCTTGGAGCGCCCCACGACGGCGAACTGGTTGGCCCTCGGAACGACCTTGGTGTTGTTGGTGCTCACCCGCGTGGAGCTGGCCGGGCTGGGTCTGCTGGTGGTGCCCTTCGTCTGGTGGCGAGCGACCGACAACCGCCGCGCCCGACTGCACGGTGCCGCCGCGTTGGGCATCACGGTCGTCGTGCTCCTGGGCATCTACACGGGCTGGAACCGGCTGCGCCTGGGCGGCGGCTCGCCGGGCCCCGTTTCCGTCGTGGGCTACGTGCTGAACGCCGGCAGCTGCGATCAGGTGTTCTCGGGCGAGGGCAAGGGCCTGTGGTACCCGTGTTGGGCGAACCCGCAGACGGCCGTGGCCACTGCGGAGGACGAACGGGTTGCCGACGTGGTCGACCGCATCGTCGATCACCCCGGCTACGCCGACCAGCTCACCGACCCGGATGTGGGTGTGCTGGGCCTGACCGAGACGCCGCCCCCCGTGCAGCTCTTTGACGGCTACGAACAACTGTCCGATATTCGGCGGTCACTCATCGACAACTACGGCCAGCTCCCGGACGGATCGCTCGGCGTGGGCATCTGGCTAAACGGCCGGCCGACGGCCGACCCCGACGCGCCGGTGAGCCCGGGTGACGAGGTGCGCTTCCGCTTCCACTTCTATTTTCTGATGACCGACGAGCCGCTGACCGCAGCGACCCTGACCCCGCCCACCATGGAGTACCTCTCGGACCACCGCAGCGAGCTGCCCGGCGTCATGGCCGCCCGGCTCGGGAGAATCACCGGCCTCTATCAAACGTCCAACACCATGGTGAGCGACCAGGTCTTGGAGAGCCACGGTTGGTTCCCGTCCCGGTTTGGCTTCCTCGGTCTGTGGCTACAACTGCCCTGTGCCATCGCCGGCACGATCGTTTTGGCGCGGGCCCGTCGCCCACTGGCTCCGTTGCTGGGCCCGATCATCAACGTTGCGCTCGTCACCGCAGCCGTGTTCGGCCTGGCCCGCTATCGCCTCAGCGCCGACCTCACCATCGCCGTGCTCGCCGCCACCGGGCTGGTTGCGGCGGGACGCTGGGCGGCGAGGCGGCCGTGGCGCAGTCTCAGCCGACCGTCGGGTGGATAGCATTCCCTCGACCGCGCACGGTGCGGCGACGGAGGAGGAACCGACGATGTCCAAGGAAGCTCGATTGATTGCCGCTGTGGTCGCTGCGGTTGTGGTGATCGTCGGCGGCCTGGTGCTCTTCTCAGGGGGCGACGATGCCGAGGTCAACGCGTCGGACACGACGGACGAAACGTCAACCACCGCTGAGGACAACCCCTCCTCCAGCGCCGCTGCGGACACCACGACGTCAGCTCCGGATGGGGGGTCGAGTACCACCGCCGCTGCGGCCGATTCCGGCCAGCCCGCTGTCACCACCGGGGCAACGAGCGGCGCCGACGGGGCCAGCACCACCGGTGGGGCGTCGACTGGGGCTGCCGACGGCGCCGGCGACACCGGCGGCGCCGCAACCACCGGGGGAGCCGCCGCCGGTCAGCCATCGGTCTCCGACCTCGCGACCTGGCAGACCGACCTCCCACCGTCCACCGTCCGCGACCGCTTCGATGCGGCGGAGGCCAGCAACGACCGGTGTGTGCGGCTGATCGCACTCACTTCGCTCCCCGATCTCAACGATCTTCCGGCCCAATCCAAGGCCGAAATCAACGAGTACTTCACTCGCTGGCAACGGTTGGCCGACCTCACCCAACCTCAGACAAATGGTCTCACGGCCGCCAGGTTGATCGAGGCCCGCAACGCGCTGAAGAACATCGAGAACACCGTCAACCAGAACGGCGGCACCTTCAACGAGGCGGCCGTCGACGAACTGCTGGGTGGGTCGTCCAACGACCTGGAGACGCTGCTCGGCTTCTTCACGACGGTGGCCGACGAGTGCCCCGGTCCCGCAGCGTGAGCACCAGCTCGTAGACACGCCGTTTCGGCACGCCGAACTGGGCGGCGACCGCCTTGGCCACCCGCGACGGCGAGGTGCCCTCCGCCAGGGCTGCGACGATGACGGTCTCCAGCTGAGCATCGCTGGCCTCCACCTCGGCCGCCCCCGCCACCACCAGCCACCCCACCTCGACCGTCGCTTCGGCCGACACGCCCGGCTGCGCGTCAACGACCGCCTCTGCCAGAGCCTGTGCCGAGCCCAGGAACCACTCGGGTCGCTCGGGACGCCGAACCCAGGCCACGCGACGGTCGGCCTCGAGGCCCCCGATCGCCTCCGACAGCTCCTCAGGACGCACCTTCACCACCATCGTGGCGGTTCCGTCCAACCCACCCGGAAGCGGCAGGCCACCCAACCACACGGTGAACCTGCTGCTGTCCAGCCCAGACCCGGCCAGCGCCGCCAGCGCCAGTTGGGTGTCGGTCGGTTGCTCCACCCGTTCAACTGCGTGGGCATCCGGACCTGCGTCGGGGCGGTGCCGATCAGCCATTGCGGCCACCATCCCAGGACACGTCCAGCGATGCCCCGGGAGTCAGCCCCAGCTCGCCCAACAGCTCGGGCCGCAGCTCCAGGGTAGGTGGCCAGCGCCAGCGCCAGCGGCCCAGGCGCCCCCGGGACAACACCGAGGTGGATTCCACCCGCATCGAACCTGCCGCCCCGGTCTCCTGGCCGCCGGTCAGCGTCAGCACGGCCACAGCCGAAGCCATGCCAAAGGTGTGCACCTGCGGGGTGCGGCCCAACCAGAGGCCCATCGGCGGGCGCAGCGAAGCGTCCAGCCATGCAGCGTCGCCCACCAACCCCCTGGCCCGGGCCCGGGGCCCGGCCGCTCGCCTCAGGGCCAGCTCACCGCCGGGGCAGCGAGCGATGCCATCGGCGGCCGCCTCACACGTTGAAGCGGAACTCCATGACATCACCGTCCACCACCTTGTAGTCCTTGCCCTCGATGCGCAGCGTGCCCTCGTCGCGTGCCTTCGACCACGACCCGGCCTCCAACAACACATCCCAGGCAATGGTCTCGGCCCGGATGAAGCCCCGCTCGAAATCGGTGTGGATCACGCCGGCCGCCTGTGGGGCGGTTGCGCCGTCTCGGAACGTCCACGCCCGGCTCTCCTTCTCGCCGGTGGTGAAGAACGTGCGCAGTCCCAGCAGCTGATAGGCGGTGTGCAGGAAGGTGGGCAACGCGCCCTCCCCCAAACCCAGCGCATCGAGCATCTCGGTACGGTCCTCGGGGTCCAACATGGCGGCCTCGGCCTCCAGCTGGATGGACAGGCCGATCACCGGCGCCGTGTCATCCACCAGCTCCCGCACCCCGGCCAGTTGCGGTTCGGGGTCCTCCAGCTGGTCCTCGCCCAGGTTCACCAGCACGATCACGGGCTTGGCGGTGAGGAGCTGTTCGGACTTGAGCAGCGCCATCGTGGCCGCGTCCAGTCCCGCCCGCCACACCGGCGTGCCGCCGCCCAGCACGTCAATGGCGGCCTCCATGGCCGCCACCTCGGGGGCCTGGGCCGGGTTGGACCGGGCGGCCTTGCGCCGCTTGTCGATGTGTTTCTCCAGCGCCTCCAAGTCGGCGGTGATCAGTTCCAGCTCCAGGATCTCCAACTGCTCGGCGGGGTCGGAGGAGCCGGGCACGTCGGTGTCCTCGAAGGCCCGCAGCACGAAGACCACGGCATCCACCTCGCGGATGTGCGCCAGGAAGCGGTTGCCCAGGCCCTCGCCCTGCGAGGCGCCCTTCACCAACCCGGCGATGTCCACGAACTGGACCGCCGTAGGAATGACGTTCTTGCTCTGGCTCATCTCGGCCAGTGCATCCAGCCGGGGGTCGAGCACCTTGGCCACCCCCACGTTGGGGTCGACGGTGGCGAAGGCGTAGGGAGCGGCCAGCGCGCCGCCTCCCGCCAGGGCGTTGTACAGGGAGGACTTGCCCGCATTGGGCAGTCCCACGAATCCGAAGCGTTCCATGAGGTGCGGCAGCCTACCGGTTGAGGTCGGACGGCCCGATGGGCGCCGGTCCCCGTGACCGACCGGCCGGCCGGCGGCCCGAGTCGCTACAGCACGTCGAAGTCGAGCAGCTCGAAGCAGTCGAAGCGCAGGTCGCTGGTGGCCACCCGAGCGGGCACCGCTTTGAAGCACAGGTGCAGCGGGGAGGGAAGGTAACGCTGGGGAATGAGCGTGCCGAACACGCGCACGTCGGAGTTCATGCCCACATAGAGGGCAAACGGCGTTCGGTGATGCGCACACAGCTCCCCCACCATCGACGGGGTGAACCAGGCTTTGCCCAGGCCGTCGGCCGCCCGGCGCCCGGCCCGCACCAGCACCTTCATCAACACGGCCACCGTGGCCCCACGAAAGTTGGTGGTGGTCGAAATGGCCACCAGATCGTCGGCCACGTGCAGCGTGTACGTGCTCAGCGGTGACGCCAGGCGCCAGCGCAACACGTCGGCGTGCCACCACAACCGGACGCCGCGGCGCGGCCCCAGGTCGGTGTCGGCGATCAGCTCGGCGAACTCGTCGCTCTGGAGGAGCTGTCGGGTGACCGTGTGATGCGTGAACCGACGGCGCTTCCAGGGTGTGGGCCCCAGCACCTTGGTGGGCAGCTCGGCCTCGGTGACCACGCCGAAGGCCTCCAGGGCCTTGCGCGACTGGTCGTTCATCACGCCGTAGATGCCAGCCTGGTCGAAGCCCTCGATCATCATCCACGCCTGCAGACACAGCCGCAGAAACGCCCCCTCGCGTCGAGCGCCGGGCACCGAGCCCACGTTGGCGATCAGCCACAGGTCGAGGGTTCCGTCCACCGTGCGCAGCCGTCGCGGCGCCCCCGCCAGATGGCTCACGGCCTCGCCGTGGCGGCGGGTGACCCCGCTGTAGGCCTCGCCGAATGGCGAGTCGGTGTAGAACCACCGCAGGTAGTCATCTGACTCAAACCGGGGCACGCCGAATGCCGACGACAGCACCCCGCGGATCTCCTCCACGTCCTCGGGGCGTACCAGGCTCATCTGGGTGACCTCGTCGCCATCGCGAACCACCTGGTCGACGTCATACCACCAGTCCGGCGCCACCCGAAGCGGGCCTGGCTCGATCAGCGGCATTCCGCCGTCCCCTTGTCGCGCTCCGCCCGGTTCACGCCGGCCAACCTACCCGGCCTCCTGGCCAGGCAGCGCTGCGGTGGACGTTCTCTGCACCTTGGGGCAACTCCACGATGCCGAGGGTGCAGAGAAGCACCCTCGGTTGGCGATCTTGGGGGAATGAGCGCCGGGGGATACCCTGGCACCATGTCGCAGCGGACCCAGCGCAAGAAGAAGAACGCCCGGAAGAAGAAGGCCAACCACGGGCGCAAGCCCAACTTCGGGCGCAACTGAGCCTTCACGGCCCCGCTGGGCCGCATCCAACCTGGGAGACGTCGTCCGAATTGCCCGACCTGGCATGTCGGGCGCGATGGCACGCGGCGCAGCGCAGCACCAACTCGTCGGTGACGGTTCGGCCGCTGACCCTGTAGTCCGGCACGTGATCGAACTCCAACAGGTCGTCTGACCCGCAGTCCACACAGCATCGATCCCGCTCCTTCACGACCCGCCGCTGGCGGGCCGTGGGGTGCCGTCGGCGACCGGAGGCGTTCACCGGCCGGCCGTCCGCATCGTGGATCAGGGCCCGTAGGAACCCCTCAGGCAGCGCCTGAAGCACGGCGCTGTCACTCACCGGCGTGCCATCGTCCAGGCTGACGCCGTCACCCCGAACGTGCAACACGACCTCGGCCGACACCCCACCGCCCCCGCCACAGAGCACCTCCACCAGCGCATCGACACGTTGCTGGGCAAGCGATGGCCGGGAGGCCCCGGGCACGTCCGGGGCACCGGCGCCATCAGCGACCTCGGCCTGGTCCGCCCGCTGCTCGGCCCGCATCACCTGCGCATCGATCACCGCCCGCACCGCACCGGCCAGCGCCGACGGCAGCCGCAGGGTGCCGGTGGTGAGCCCGTCCGGCTCGATGCGCCATGACAGGCCTCGAGCCGCCCGATGCCGTACCTCCCGCTCGTGGTCCGGTTCGTGGCGACAGCTCCATGCGGCCACCGCCTTGCCCAACTGCCCGGCCGGCACCGAACCCGCCAAGGCGATCAGCTCGGCCTCGGACTCGGCGGTGACGGCCCGCACCAATATCCGCACCTTCGCATACGACAGCTGCCTCGAGCCCAGCGCGGCATCCAGGAGGGGCAGCTCGGCCAATGCCTTGCCGACGGCGATCCACTCCCTCGCCGTGCGCAGCGCAATGTCGAGGTGCTCCGAGATCCACTGCGCGGCCGACGACGCCCCGGCCAGCTTCCACAGATCGGTGCCGGCGAACTCGGCGGCGAGGCGCACCACCTCGTGATGATCGTCCGAGGCCCGCCAGCCCACCTCCACCAACCGTTCGCCAAGCGGCTGCTCCACCTGCCGGACACCGCCGGGCACCACCACCGGCTCGGGCGCCAGCTTCAGGTGCCGCAGGGGTGTCGCTCGCGGTGTCGGGTGGTGCGCAGGTTCGGGTGCCATGGTCGTGCCTCCTGGCCGACAGCGGCCGGAGGCCGGTGCGGCGGTGGTCGGGTGATGGAGGAAGGCCAGGTCCGAGGCCAACGACGGCGCCCGAGCATCCTTGCGGAGCCTGAGCATTGGGTTTCGCCCGCAACCGTAACGATCGGGTCTGACAACCACCGGGCGCAACAAGACCGGGGGTAACTTGCCGGGAGGACCGTCGCCGCTGCAGCCGCGTTCATCTAGGCTGCCGCTCGACCAAACCCAAGGGGGATCAGTACATGCCAAACGGCCGGCCGAACATTCTCGTGTTGTGGGGTGACGACATCGGGATCACCAACCTCAGCTGCTATTCCGACGGGCTGATGGGGTACCGCACACCGAACATCGACCGCATCGCCGACGAGGGCGCCCGCTTCACCGACTACTACGGCGAGCAGTCCTGTACCGCCGGGCGCGCAGCGTTCATCACGGGCCAGAACCCCTACCGAACCGGCCTCACCAAGGTGGGCCTTCCCGGCGCCGACCTGGGCCTGCGCGATGAGGACCCCACCATCGCCACGGCGCTCAAGGAACGGGGCTACACCACCGGACAGTTCGGCAAGAACCACTTCGGTGACCGCGACGAGTTCCTGCCCACCAACCACGGCTTCGACGAGTTCTTCGGCAACCTCTACCACCTCAACGCCGAGGAGGAACCCGAGAGCCCCGACTATCCCGACCCCGACCAGTTCCCCGACTTCCGGGACAACTTCGGGCCCCGCGGCGTCATTCACAGCTGGGCCGACGGCCGCATCGAGGACACCGGCCCGCTCACCAAGGAGCGGATGAAGACCGTCGACGACGAGATCATCGAACCCGCCCAGCGGTTCATCAACGATGCCGTCGAGGACGAGACGCCGTTCTTCATGTGGTTCAACACCACGGGCATGCACTTCCGCACCCACATTGCCGACGAGATACGCGGCCAGTCGGGCAAGTGGCAATCCGAGTACCACGACGCCATGGTCGAACACGACAAGCGCATCGGCAAGATGCTGGACCACCTCGACGAGTTGGGCATCGCGGATGACACCATCGTCCTCTACAGCACCGACAACGGCGTGCACATGAACACCTGGCCCGACGCCGGCATGACGCCCTTCCGCAGCGAAAAGAACTCGTGTTGGGAGGGCGCCTTCCGGGTGCCGTCGCTGGTCCGCTGGCCCGGAAACATCGAACCGGGGGCGGTGTTCAACGACATCATGAGCCACGCCGACTGGTTCCCCACCCTGCTCGCCGCAGCGGGTGAGCCCGACATCGCCGACAAGCTGAAGGCCGGCACCGACCTGGCCGGCACCGCCTACAAGGTGCACCTGGATGGCTACAACCAGCTGCCGTACCTCACCGGGGAGTCCGACCACAGCGCACGCCAGCACTTCTTCTACGTCTCCGACGACGGCGACCTGATGGCCCTGCGCTTCTCCAACTGGAAGATCGTGTTCCTCGAGCAGCGGGCACCGGGCACCCTGCGGATCTGGGCCGAGCCCTTCACCGAGCTGCGGGTGCCGAAGATCTTCAACCTGCGCACCGACCCCTACGAACGGGCCGACATCACCTCGAACACCTACTACGACTGGTTGATCGACCGCGCCTTCCTGCTGGTGCCCGCCCAGGCCTATGTCGCCAAGATGGCCCAAACACTGGTGGAGTTCCCGCCACGACAAGAGTCGGCGAGCTTCACGGTGAGCGCCATGTTGGACAAGCTCAAGGCAGGCATCCCCAGCTCGTGACCACCGCGTGGATCTCGATCCCCGGCGGGACCTTTGCCATGGGATCCGACCGCCACTACCCCGAGGAGGCGCCGGTTCACTCGGTGACCGTCGACGGGTTCGAGATGGGTGCCACGACGGTGACCAACGGCCAGTTCGCCGCGTTCGTCGATGCCACCGGCTATGTCACGGTGGCGGAGCGGCCGCTGGACCCGGCCGACTTCCCCGGCGCGCCGGCCGAGAACCTGGTGGCCGGTTCGTTGGTGTTCACCATGACCCCCGGCCCGGTCGACCTGCGCCACCTCAGCCAATGGTGGACCTGGACACCCGGCGCCTCCTGGCGACACCCCGAGGGGCCGCCCAGCACGGTCGACGACCGGGCCGATCACCCCGTGGTGCATGTGGCCTTCGAGGACGCCGAGGCCTACGCAGCCTGGGCCGAAGCCAGCCTGCCCACCGAGGCGGAGTGGGAACGGGCGGCCCGGGGTGGGCACGAACGGCGGGCCTTCGTCTGGGGAGACGAGGCCGTGCCCGGCGGCGAGTATCTGGCCAATTTCTGGCAGGGGGACTTCCCGTGGCGCAACTCGGCGGCCGACGGGTTCGAGGGAACGGCACCGGTCGGCTCCTACCCCCCCAACGACTACGGCCTGCACGACATGGCGGGCAACGTGTGGGAGTGGACCACCGACTTCTACGCCGATCGGCATCCCGCCGAACCCGACAAGCCGTGCTGCGTGCCCACCAACCCCCGGGGCCCCACGGTCGAGGCCAGCTACGATCCCGCTCAGCCCCAGTTCCCCATCCCCCGCAGGGTGATCAAGGGCGGGTCGTTTCTCTGCGCCGACAACTACTGCCAGCGCTACCGACCCGCCGCCCGACGCCCGCAGATGATCGACACCGGCATGAGCCACGTGGGCTTCCGCGTCGTGCGCCGAGGCCATGAGCACCCGGAGCAGTGAGGCCGACATGATCGACGAACCGCTTCCCTCGTGGCGCGCCGGTGCAACCCGCAGCGCCATCCTGGGCTTCATCGAGGCCGCCGACGAACTGGCGCCCACCCAGCGGGTGGCGGTGTTCGACAACGACGGCACCCTGTGGTGTGAGAAGCCCAACTACCCACAGCTCGACTTCCTGGCCGGGGAGCTCGTCCGTGCCGTGGCCGCCCACCCAGAGCTGGCACAGCGCCCCGAGTACCAGGCGGTGCTCACCCAGGACCGGCAGGCGATGGCCGAGATGGGCCTGCCCCGCATCGCCTTCGCACTGCTGGAGCTGTGCGAAGGCATCACCCCCGAGGAGTTCGATGCACGGGTGGCGAGGTTCTTCGCCCGGGCCCGCCACCCCGACACCGGCCTGCCTTATCCGGCCATGCGCTACCAACCCATGTTGGAGCTCGTCGACGCCCTCCGGACGCACGAGTTTCGGGTGTTTGTCGTCAGCGGCGGCGGCACCGAGTTCGTGCGCGCCGTCAGCGAGTCGTTCTACGGCGTGCGCCCCGAGGGCGTCGTCGGCACCCAGGTGGCCTACGACCTCACGCGGGTGGACGGCCGGCCCCGGCTCGTCCGCACCAACGAGATGATCGGCGACCCCAACGAAGGGGAGACCAAGATCACCAGCATCCAGCGCATCCTCGGTCGGAGGCCCATCCTGGCCGCCGGCAACTCGGCGGGCGACACCGAGATGCTGGAGTACGCCATGGCGGTCGACGGCCCGTCCCTGGCGCTGCTCGTCGACCACGACGACGCCGATCGGGAATACGCCTACGAGAGCGTCGCCGGCACCTTCGAATCAAGCGAGCCCATCACCGACACGGCCGCCCGACTCGGCTGGACCACGGTGAGCATGCGCAGCGACTGGTCTCGGATCTTCGTCGGCCCGTAGCCGGCCGGTCATGGCTCCAGTACGGAACCGTTGATGTCCACCACCTGATCCTCACGCATGGTCACACCGAGGGTGTGCTCGTCATCCCAGGGCACGCGGTAGCCCAGCTCCACCGTCGGGCGCCCATCGATGGCGATGACGGCGGCGTAACAGGGCAGCGGCGGCTCACCCGCCGCAGCGTCCGCATCGGGGGCCTCGTCGAGGAGGGCCGCTTCGATCACCGAACGCCACTGACCGAACCGAGCGTGGATGCCCTGCGCCAGCGCGACGGCGTCGGGGTCCGGCGCGCCGCGCCTGCCCATGATCGCCAACGGCAGCGCCACATCGCCGTCGATGGTGATGCTGCCTCGCCACATCCTTCTCGATCGTGCCAGGTCGCCCAGAACCGGGTCCCGCACGGTGTTCGAACGTCTCATCATCGCAGCTGCCCGACCTCCCTCGACCAGGTCCCCATCGGCCCCGAGGGGCACTCCCTGAGCTTCACCTGCGAGCGTCGCTGCTGGGCGACCCGGGGCGCAACCCACGAGTGAGGCGGTCCAGACCACAGGCCGTGGCGAGCCGGGCCGCCACCGGATGGGGCAGTTCCTCGACCAGCTCGTCCAGGTTGGACTGCATCAGGCCGCGGATCTCCTCGTAGCAGCGTTGTACCTGCTCGGTGTCCTCCGCTGCCTCCGGTCCCACATGGCTCCAGTCGAGCGGGTCGCACACCCGGGCGGTGACCTTTGCCGGCATCGGCCAGGTGGGCAGTTGGACGGGGGCGATGCCCCACGGCGGCCCGGCCACGATGGGCATGACGTTGATGCGCAGGCGGTCGAAGCGCAACCAGCGGGCCAGGTTCTCTCCCCGGGTCAGCACGACGATGGCGTCGTGGCTGCCGTGGGCCACCAGCGGCACCACCGGCACGCCGTGGCGCAGGGCCAGCCGCACGAAGCCGGTGTGGCCATGCAAATCCACCCGGTGCCGTTCGGTCCATGGCCGGTAGTCGTCGCTGTCCCCGCCCGGGTACACCAGGATGGGGTGCCCGGCATCCAGCAACTCGCCGGCCCGTTTCTGGCTAGCGGGCACCGAACCGATACGTCGGGCCAGGTCGCCAATGCCGGGCAGCGAGAAGGTGAAGTCGAACCCCATCGAGTAGAGGGGGGCCTCCGGGCCCCGTCGGTGCACCCATTCGCTCAGGAACGCCCAGAAGTCCGGCATGTACACGCCGCCCGAGTGGTTGCCCACCACCATGAACGGCCCGACGTCGGGGATCCGCTCGAAACCCTGGACCACGGGGTCGAAGTAGGCCAGCAGGCGGTCCAGCACCGGGAGCATCCGGCTGAGGAACTCCGGGTCGCGGGAGACCTCTGCGGGTGGCGGCGCGCTCATAGCCCCTCCGACCCTTCAACCGGTTCACGCCGCTCGCTAGGGTCGGAGGTCCCGATCTCGACAGGTCGCCCGACCTGCGGCCACCAGCGACGGGCGATCAGGCCAGCGGTGCAATGTTGGCGAAGGCGGCCGTGCGGTCAACCTCGGCCTGGCCGGCATCTGGCCTGCGCGGACCCTTCACGGCATAGTCGCCGCAGTACTCGGCCCTGACCTCTCCCGCTTCGTCAAGGAGCCAAGCAGGCGCCATGCGTCGCGGCACCGTCACCACCCCGGGCTCGTCGTAGGTGCGGAACACCCGATCCCACAGCGGGCTGGTGACGCCGAAGTTCCGCATGGGCGCACCGAAGTGGTGGTACATGTGGCTGCGGCGCGCCCACCGGCCGTAGCGGCCACGCGGGGGATGGGTGTGGGTGCGCCGGTGGGCCACCTCGTAGCCGTAGTACATGCCGATGAGCCCGCCGGTGAAGGCGGCGGCCCAGCGGCGGTCGACCGCCGCTGCGGCCGATGGATAGGCCACGGCCGTCGTCACCGCGGCCGAGGCCGCCTTCTTCAATGCGGGCGCGAAGTAGGTGACGTCGGCATGGTGCTTGAGGTGCTCGACCGAGGCCATGCCCTTGCCCCGCATCTCGTGCATGGCAAAACGGTGCAGGCCGTATTCGGTGGCGGTCCACGCCGCCGCCCCGGCCAGGACCGCCGCCACCGGGGACTTGAGGATCGTCATCTCCCCATCATCGCGCCACGGCCGCAACGCTGGCGCCGCGAGCCCTCAGCCCTGCTCCAAGCGTGCGGCGACCGCCGACGTGACGTCGTCCCCCAGGCGATCGAGGTCGGATCCGACGTCCTCGAAATACTGGCCGGAATAGACGAACTGCACCACGGCGACCACGCGCCCCACCCTGAAGACCCGCAGGTGCAGATCGGTCTGGTTGTCGTTGCCCTCGAAGTACTGGTAGTCGTCGAGGGAGAGGTCCAGCCGCTTGCCTTGCTCGCCGTCGCCGGTTCCCCGGAATCCGACGTCGGGGGCATCGGCGTCGGGGTCGACCGAACCGGTGATGCACGGGGCAAACGCCTCGGCGTCGAGGGCCTCGTAGGCAGCCGCAGCCGCCTCCGCGTCGGCGAACACGAGCGACGACCCGCGCACGTCCAAGGAGATCGCGGTGGCGCCGCTGGCCGTGCCGTCGAAGACCGGCGAGATCACGCTCTCCTCCGGCTGGACGGCCGCATCGCCGAACGAGGCCTGATCGGTCGGATCGCCGCATCGTGAGAACGAGCCATCGATCCGGCCGCTCTCCGCTTCGGGCTCCTCGGGGGTCCAGTCCTCGAACGGTGACTCGCTGGGCAGGTCCGCCGGCACGGGGACGCCGGCTTCGGCCAGGTCCGTTGCCGGGGCCGTCTGCACCACCTCGCTGCCGCAGCTCACCGCCACGGCCATCAGGGCCGCCAGCGGCACCCCCCACACTCGTCCCCTGCCCCAGGCCCGCGTGCTATACGTCGCCATGGGTTCACCGTAGACCCTCAGCGCCTCTGACACCATGGAACCGATGGATCGCATTCACCGCTCCTCGATGCCGCCCGACGCCGTCGATGGGTCCTCCGCCTGGCGCCCCCACCGCTACCTGGCCTACGGGTCGAACCTGGTCAGCGACGGGCTGGCTCGCTACGTCGGCGAGGTCACGGCGGTGGGCGAGGCGACGGAGGTGCCGGGTTGGCACCTCCGGTTTCAGGGACGTTCCACCCGCTGGCAGGGATCGCCAGCCGTCATCACGCCCGACCCGAGCACCCGCCTGATGGGCCGGTCCTGGCCCCTGCCGTATGCGCAGCTGGTGTCGGTGGTGGCCGGAGAGGCCGGCGTCGACAATCCGGCCGCCGAGCAGGCGGTTGACACGCTGCTCGCCACCCACGCCAGCCACGGCCCGCCCGAGCCCTCCACCCACCACGCCGCAACGGTGCACGGGGCGATCAGCCAGTACGACACGGTGGTGGTGCTCGCTCATCCCGGCGGCCCGTTGTGGGCGGTCACCTCCTCGACCACCGACGTGCTGGTGCAGCGATGCGAGCCCTACATCGACCAGGTTCGGAAAGGTCTCACCCAGCTGCTGGGGCCCAATGCAGCGGCCGCCGAGCTGGATGCGGCGCTGGCCCGCTCGAAGCTCCTCCCCCACGACCGCTGAGGGTGCAGGCGCCAGGCCACGCTGAGGGGCCGGTCTGGGTCTCGCTTCGCCGGCCCCCTGTGGGAGATGATGGCGCCATGGCCTCGGCATCGAGGGGAGCGCCGGTCCCCCGACACGTTGACGTGGCGATCGTTGGCGGCGGCATCGTCGGATGCGCCATCGCCCAGCGGTTGACCCGCTTCGAGCTGGGGGTGGCGCTCGTCGAACGCGAGGCGGAGGTTGGCTTCGGCACCTCCAAGGCCAACAGCGGCATCATCCACGGGGGTCACCATTCACCGTCGGGCACCCTGAAGGGCAGCCTCGAATGGGCCGGCAACCAGCTGTGGGGGCCACTGGCGGAAGGACTGGGCATCAGCTTCAATCGGGTCGGCGACCTGACGCTGGCCTTCACCAGCGACGAGATCGCCACGCTGGAGGAGCTGCTTGGCCAGGCCAGGGAGCGGGGCATGTCCGGCGTCGAGATGTGGGATGCCGAGCGGCTGCGCCGCAATGAGCCCAACGTCAACCCAGCGGCGCTGGCTGCGCTTCACGGCCCGTCAACCGCCGTGGTCAACCCCTACGAGGCCTGCTTCGCCCTCGCAGAGGACGCCGTCGCCAACGGGCTCTCGCTGCTGCTCAACTCGCCGGTCACCTCCATCGAGGTGGTCGACGATGGCCTGAAGCTCGGCACGCCGCACGGTGCGGTGGTAGCCCGCGTGCTCGTGAATGCCGCAGGCCTCGGCGCCGACCGGATCGAGCACCTGGTGGGCCTGAGCACCTTCACCCTGACCGCCCGGAAAGGCGAGGAGTACCTCCTCGACAAACGCCTCGAGGGGCTGGTGACGCGCATCATCTTCCCCTGCCCGACCCCGACATCGAAGGGGATCCTGGTGATCCCAACCTACGACGGCACCCTCATGGTGGGGCCCACCGCCGACGAGCTGGACGATCGCGACGACACCACCACCAGCAGCGACGGAGCCGAGCGCGTCTTCCGGGCCGTCCAGCGCTCGGTGCCGGGCATCTCCCCCGGGGACTGCATCGCCGAGTTCGCCGGGGTGCGTGCCGCGTCCGACAGCGGCGACTTCATCATCGGCCCGACCGAGGTGCCCGGCTTCCTCAACGCCGCCGGCATCCAGTCGCCCGGCCTGACGGCGGCGCCGGCCATCGCACAGTCGATTGCCAACCTGGTGGCCGCCGAGGGCGTTGCGCTCACGCCCAAGACGGCACTGGTTCCTCCCAAGCGGCGACCCACCCCGGTGCGGGACGCCGGCAGGGCCGCTCAGCGGGCGCTGGCGGAGGCCGATCCCACCTACGGGCGCGTGGTCTGTCGGTGCGAGCTGGTGACCGAGGGCGAGGTCGTCGACGCCATCGATCGCGGCGCCACCACCTTGGACGGCGTGAAGTTCCGAACTCGGGCCGGCATGGGCCGATGCCAGGGCGGGTTCTGCACTTGGCGGGTGATGCAGTTGCTGTCATCCAAGCTGGACGTGCCGATGACCGCCGTGACCAAACGGGGCGGAGGGTCGTGGGTGGTCATCGATCGCAACGACCAGCTCAGCGACCAACGAGCGGGCCCATGATCGGCGACCGACCCGACCATCTCCGGGCGCGCTACGACGTGGCCGTGGTCGGCGCCGGCCCGGCCGGGTTGGCGGCGGCACAGGGTGCGCTGGATCGGGGTGCCGGGCCGGTGCTGCTGCTGGACCGCGAGGCCGAAACGGGCGGCATCCTCAACCAGTGCATCCATACCGGGTTTGGCCTGCACACCTTCGGCGCGGAACTCACGGGCCCCGAGTTCGCCCAACGCGCGCTGGGGCAGCTTGCCGGTGGCGACATCGACGTCCTCACCGAGTCGTTCGCGCTCGACCTGGACGACGGCCTCAGCATCATGTCGGCCCGGCACGGCGTGCGCACCGTCGACGTGGGCGCCGTCGTACTGGCCAATGGGGCACGCGAACGCACCCGCGGCGCCATCCGCATCCCGGGCTCACGGCCGTCGGGTGTGATGACCGCCGGACTGGCCCAGCGTTTCGTCAACATGCACGGGCTGCTCCCAGGCCGCCGGGTGGTCATCCTGGGATCGGGCGACATCGGGTTGATCATGGCCCGGCGGCTCGCCCTCGAGGGCGTGGAGGTGGTCGGCGTGTTCGAGCTGCTGGCGCACGCCAACGGGCTGAGCCACAACATCGTGCAGTGCCTCCACGACTTCGATATCCCGCTGCACCTGTCGACCACCGTGGTTGAGATCCACGGCCGCGACCGTGTGGATGGGGTCACCGTGGCGCCGGTTGCCGCGAACTTCGAGCCGGACCTGGGGCGGGCCTGGACCGTTCCCTGTGACACGGTCCTGCTGTCCATCGGCCTCATCCCGGAGAGCGAGCTGGCCCGGAAGCTGGGCGCCCACATCGATCCGGTGACGCGGGGCCCGGTGGTGGGCGCCACCATGGAGACCTCCCGGCCAGGCGTGTTTGCGGCGGGCAACGTGGTCCACATCCACGACCTCGTCGACTACGTGGCCCAGGAGGCGACGCTGGCCGGCCGCGGGGCGGGCGACTACGTCACCGGCCACCGCCCGCCGGCCGACAACGTCAAGTTGGTCCCTGGCGAGAACGTCGCCTCTTGCGTTCCCCAGACCATCTCGACCGACCGCGAGCACACCGTCTACCTGCGGGTGCGCCAACCGCTGGAGAAAAGCTGGTTGCGGCTGGGCGACGTCTACGAGAAGCGACTGCGCTACGTGGTGCCCGCCGAGATGGTGTCGCTCAAGATCCGTCCACGGTTCCTGGAGGGATTCCACGACGAGGCGCTTCGGGTGGACGTCGTCCCCAGGGAGGAGGAGGCTCGGTGAGCGACGAGGCACGGGGCGAACCCGAGGTGGCACCCGAACACAGCGTCACCGCCTACCTCTGCATCGGCTGTCCGCTGGGCTGCCGACTGGAGCTGGAGGAGACCGACGACCACCAGGTGGTCGAGGTCCGGGGCTTCAGCTGCAAGAAGGGCGAACGGTTCGCCGTGCAGGAACACACCGACCCGAGGCGCATGGTGACCACCACGGTGGCGGCGGAGGGCGGCCTCTACCCACGGCTTCCGGTGCGCACCGTCGAGCCGGTCCCCAAGCACCTGGTCGGAGCCGTCTGCGAGGCACTCCGAGAGGTGACCGTGGCCTGCCCGGTGGGCATGGGCGACGTCGTGTTGCACGACGCGTTGGGCACCGGGACCAACGTGGTCGCCTCTCGCGACCTTCCCGCCTCGCCGTAGCCGGTGCTCCGGCGCCACCAGCGCGCCGAATCAACGCGTCCAGGCGTCGAGCACGTCGTCTGCGACGTCGCTGGTGACCGGCCCGTCGGGTGTATTGCAGGTGACGGCCACCGCAGTCCGCCGATCGGGATCGACGACGAACCCGGTATCGAAGCCCGACCACCCACCCGAGTGGGTCAACACGGCTCCGCCTTCCACACCGTCCTCCGGGTACTCCATGATCCCAAGCCCATACCGCCCACCGTCGCCCATGTCGGCGGCGCCCCCCAACCTCAGTCGGTCCAGGCCGGGAGGCAGGTCGGAGTCCCAGTACTGGGTTGCCCACAACGCCAGCTGCTCGGGGGTGGTCTGCACCGCGCCGTCGCCAATCTGTGTCCAGGGGCTGTCGGCGGTCACCCAGTCGCCGTCCTCCCGTTCGTAGCTTTGGGCCTTGCCGTCCAGCTCCACCCCCGGCGTCATCTGCGCCGCCAGGCCCAGCGGATCGAACACCTCGCGCTGGAGGTAGGTCGCCAGGTCGACTCCGCCGGCGCCCTGCACCACCTCGGCCAGCAGGAGGTAGTTGCTGTTGGAGTAGCTGAACCTCGATCCCGGCTCGAACTCCAGCTGGGTCCCCGTCAGGGCCGCGAGTGCGTCGTCTTGGTCGGATGGGTCGGCCAGGTCGACACCCTGGGCATCGAGCAGATCGATGTAGCCGGGGATGCCGCTGGTGTGATGCACCAGCTGCTCGATGGTCACCTCGCCCGCCCACGGCGGGAGATCGCCCACGTGCTCGCTCAGGGAATCGTCAAGGCCGAGCGTTCCCTCCTCCACCAGCAAGCCGATAGCCGTGGCGGTGAACTGCTTGGAGGCCGACCCGATGTCGACCACCGCGTCGCTGGTGAACGCCTCACCATCGCCAAGCGAGGCCAGACCGTAGGCATTCGACCACACGATCTCGCCGTCCACGTTGACCGCGCCGCTGCAGCCCGGGCCGTCCGGGTCGATCGGCGCAAACAACGCCTCGGTCGCCTGCTGCATCCGGTCGCCCACGGGAGAAGCCGTGTCGCCGTCACGGCTCGAACCACAACCAACCAGCACCGCCGCCAACAGGCCGAGGGCAACCCGCGATCCGGGCCGACCCGACAGGTTTCGAGGCATGGCCGAGGGTAGCCAAGGCGGAGCGGGTCCGGCGCTGGCACCGCGTCGTGTGCCATCGAGACAGCCGAAGTCACCCATGACGAGGCGATCTCAACAATGCGAAGCCTCCGAGGCTGTTCGGGTTCGGTTGATCGAGATCGGCGGGGCCGTCAAGGCGCTCAGCCCAGTCCTGCTCCAGACCGAACCAGGGTCCCTGGCGGGTGATCGCGAGGACGTGATCGTCTGGTGCCGCGCCAGGCAAGGCAACTTGGACTTGACACTGACCGGCGCAATGGATCTTCCGCATCGCTACCCATGCGATGGGGTGAGGGGGCGCCCCGAACTTGACCGGACCCAGAGCAGTGCGCGGGTTCCCGGGCGGCGCGTCAGGTGCCCCGGACCGGGATATCGGGTGCCCATCGGCTGGGTCAACACCCGGTGGCGTCGCGCAACGTTTGGCATGCCTGCCTCAGCCGTGTTGGCTGGAGCTGGGTGATCTGTCGCCGGAATGCGGACCGTGGAACGGTGTGGACGTTGTCGAAGTTGACGACACAGTCGGTTGGGACGCCGTCGTCGGTGTTGAGGTGGAGCTCTGAGACCAGGCCGCGGATGGTTCGCGTGATGGCCGCTACCACGACTGAGCCGATGCGATCGGCTACTGGATCTCGGGTGAGTACCAGCACCGGGCGGTGCCCGCCGGGCGTTTCTGCGAACCAAATCTCACCGTGTTGCATCGGCCCAGTCCGACCAGTCTTCGGCGGGTCCCCAATCGGCGACCTGGCCGATTGCTGACTCGTCGGCCGTGAGCGGCGTCTCCGACCATTTTTCGGCGTCATGTTCCGAGGCGAGCCGGCTGAGGTGACGGTGAAGTGCGTCGCGGAGCAGCTCGGACTTGCCGATGCGCAGTTCGTCGGCCCATCGCTGCGCCGCGTCTGCTTCGTTGTCGTCAACTCTGAAGCTGATCATTGTCATACAAATAGACTAAGTTGTATGACGGGGCGCTGCAATGGGCCCCGTCAGCCCGAACTCGGCATGTCGAGTAGCCAACCGGACATCACGCCGGTTGCCGAGCGGGCGGTGGCGCGCTTCGAGCCGCGATTGTCGATTCTCGGGCGACCTGGCGGCCGGGCTGCATCCTGGGGGCGACGACGAGTGGCTTGAGGTCGCCAGGCGAGCTCATCGGTCCGCGGTGCTCGGCGTCGCCCAACAGCTGATGGAGATCCATGGGGAAGCCGAGGATGCTCGCCTTCCTCTCACCGCAGAACGAGTCCTTCGCCTTGATGCGTTTGATGCCCGAGCACGCAAAGTCGTCGGACTCGATGGATGAGCCCGACGTCGGTGAACCTCAGGGCGTAGTGCGCGAACGCCGATCCAGGGCGTCAGATCCGCAGTGACAGACTCGACCGATGACGACGGTCTCCGACGAACGCATCCAGCTTGCCCTGCACGCGCTGCTGTCGAGCGATGCCGACGGACTGCGCACCGCGCTGGCCAACGATCCCGCCCTGGCCCCCGCAGCGTGGAACGGCAACACGCTCCTCGAATGGGCGACGCAGCCCCCGCACGCGATCGACCGGGACTGCATTGCGGTGCTGATCGAGTCGGGCGCACCGCTCGACCGGGCACTGGGACTCGCCGGCTGCTGGAACCTCGACGAGCTCTGCACCCAGCTCCTCGACGCCGGAGCCGATCCGACGTCCTACGAGAGTGACATCTCCCCGATCACCCCACTCGAGTCGGCGGCCATGCACGGATCAACCGCCGCAGCCGACGTTCTCGTCGAGCACGGTCTTCATCGCCCGACGCTCTGGCTCGCAGCGGCAACCGGCCAGGTCGACCTCGTCGCAGCTTGGGTTTCGGACGACGGGACGCTCCTCAAGCCCGCCGGCGGCTACCGTCCGATCTGGGCGCACGTCGGCCGACCCGACGCACCTGCGCCGACCGACGATCCCGCCCAGATCCTCGGGGAGGCACTCACCTTCGCCGCAGCGAACGAGCGCTTCGCAACCGTCGACCACCTGCTGGCCCGTGGCGTTCCGATCGACACGGCGCCGTACTGGGGCATCACCAGCCTCCACTTCGCCATCCAGTTCGGCAAGAAGGCCATGGTCAAACACCTCCTCGACCGAGGGGCTTCAACGACCGCCGTCGACGACGAATGGAACGCCACGCCGGCGAAGTGGGCCGAGGTCTGCGCAGACGGCTCGCCCGAACGCGCAGCCATCATCGCGCTGTTTGCCTGACGCCGCCCCCAGCTGGGCGAAGAACCGCTTGCCCTCGAGTTGGCTTGAGGTCCTACGCTGCGACGCATGACCTCAACACCGGTACCCGTTGTCTGCACGTTGGGTCGTCGAGATGCCGAGGCGCAGGCACTGGAATGGGTCGACCTGCAGCGGCTCGCCATCCACTCGGTGCCGCTGGCGACCGGGGCCCGAATGACCTTCGCCGCCGAGCATGCTTCGTGGATCGCTGACCTTGTCGCGCGCGAGACCACCTGCTGCGCCTTCCTGAAGATCACCACCACGCTCGACGGGGACGTTGTGGTTCTTGAGATCACCTCGGAGAACCCGGCCGCGCTCGACGTCATCGCTGCGCTCAGCGGAACCGAATGCTCGTAACGGCGGCGGCCGAACCGGCGATTGGCCAGGTCGGGGAGGAAGCCTCGAAGCTTGGGGGCTTCTCCTCGCGTGTGGCGGTCACCTGAGCGATGCGGTGGTGAGGGTGACGACGAGCGGCCTGGTGATGGCGCCGCCGAAATCGCTTCGGATGAAGGACGCTATGCCGTTCACGAGGCCTGACTTCTCTGGCTCGTCCATCATCTGCGTCCCCGAATAGGACAACATCAGCCTTCGGTAGTCGGCGGCGCTGTAGGTCTGGTTCCAGTCGTAGCGGTGGACCGCGACGATGCCGAACCGGTGATCAGCCTCCAAGACGCGTCGCATTGGCCTGGGCACCTTGGGAGACCCAGTGGTAGGCGGACGCCGAGAACACGGCGTCGGCGCCAACCGGTTCGAGGTTGAGGACCTCGAAGTCGCCGACGGTGACCTGGAGGCGCTCCGATTCGTGGTTCCCTCGGAGCTTGGCGGCCATGGCCGGCCCGATCTCGACGGCGTGGACAGAGGCTCCTCGAGCCAGGAGATCCCGGGTCGCCTGGCCCGTACCGGGTCCGACCTCGACGATCTCGGGATGTGGCGGCAGCAACTCGAACAGCTGGTCAAACAGGGCCCGGGGGTACGACGGCCGCACCTGGTCGTAGGTGTCGGCAGCCTCGTTGAACGAAAGCCTTATGTCATGTGGCCGGCCCATAGCGACCAGTGTGCCTCCCGGCGGCCGTGAACGGGCGTGATCGACGCACCACTCCCAGTTCCGGGAGATCGGCCGTTAGGCCGGGGCGCCGCAGCCCCGCCGGTTGAGGAACACGGCCATGTCCTTGCGGGTGACCTGCGCGTTGGGTGAGTACACACCGGGGGACGTTCCCTTTGAGATCCCGACGTCGGCCAACCAGGACACCGCAGCCTCGTAGTAGACGCCCGACGCAACATCGCCGAACGAATGCAGCGGCGCCCCGAGGCTGCCGGTGGCCCGATGCAGAAACACCGCCATGTCACGCCGGACAACCGGAGCATCCGGAGAGAACATCCCTGGCGACGTACCCGTCGAAATGCCCTGCTCGGCCAGCCACGCGATCGCGTCGGTGTAGTACTGGCCGGCCGGAACGTCGCCGAACGGGTTGGCACCCTGCGGGGCCGGCGAGTCGAACGCACGCCAGATGAACACCGCCATGTCCTTCCGGCTGACCACCGCATTCGGCGAGTACACGCCCGGCGCCGTACCCGTCGAGATCCCCATCGCCGCCAACCACGCAACCGCGTCCGCGTAGTACGAAGACGCCGACACATCACCAAACCCAGGATCCGGCGACGCCTCACACAACCCGGCGACCACCTCCACCGGGCTGGACGAACTGATCCTCGTGCCGCTGCCAAGCTGGCCGTAGGAGTTCAGGCCCCAGCACGACAACGCGGTGCCCTGGGCACAGGTGCTCTCCCCACCCGCGGCGAGAGCCTTCACCCCGGAAAGGCCGACCACAGCAACCGGCACAGGCGAGTCCGTGGTCGTGCCGTCTCCAAGCTGGCCCCTGCGGTTGTCGCCCCAGCACTTGATGGTGCCGCCCGCCAGTCGTGCGCAGGCGTGTTTCTCGCCCAGCGCCAACTCCGCGGTCGCTCCCAGGGCACTCACCGCAACAGGGACCGACGAATCGGTGGTGGTGCCGTCGCCGAGTTGACCCCGATCGTTCTCTCCCCAGCACCACACTCCCGTGGCGGAGACGGCGCAGGCGAAGTACTGGCCGCTGGCAAGCCCTCCGGCGCCAGTGAGGCCGGCCACAGGCGTCGGCATTAGTGCGTTCGCCGTGGTGCCGTTTCCCAATTGGCCGTGGTTGTTCTGTCCCCAGCACTTCACCGTCTCATCGGACAGCAACGCACAGTTGGAGTTGAAGAACGCGGTGATTGCCTTTGCGTCGCTGATGCCGGTGACCATCACCGGAACCGACGAGTCAACGGTGGAGTTGTTGCCCAACTGACCCGTGGAGTTCCGGCCCCAGCACTGCACCGTGCCATCGTCGATCAGGGCACACGCGTGGTTGACACCCACGGCGACATCGAGCGCGTCGGAGATGCCGCTGACCGCCACGGGCATGGTGGAGGGGCTTGTGGTTCCGTCGCCCAGGCCGCCGTAGGTGTTCAGCCCCCAACAGCGCGCGTCGCCCGACGCCAGCACGGCGCAGGAGGAGTAGACACCCCCATCGACCCGCACCGCATTCGACACGCCGACCACACCGACCGGCACCAACGAATCGGCGAGGGTGCCGTCCCCGAGTTTGCCGCTTGCCGCGATGGTGGACCGGTTGTGGCCCCAGCACCTCAACGCCCCATCTGGCATCACGGCGCAGGTGTGGTCGGTACCAACCCCGATATCGCCGACCGCACCCAGCGGCGCCGGGTTCGGCAACGCTCCCGCCGCCGCAGGATTCACCGACATGACCCCGCCGAGCAGCATCAGCGCAACCATCATCGCCCCCCGAACGCTGCCCGATGGGCGAGGCGCCCGCCTTCCGATCTGACGAGAAATCCCGAGAGGTGCCATGGCGCCACCCTGCACCACAGGCGTTAACCAGCGCGTAACGGCCGGGTCGGTCGGCGCGGGTTAGGGTCCACACGGGTCGGCGGAGCGTCGGCCGAACAACTCGTGAGGAGCTCAACCATGAACCCGCAGACCCTCGGTCAGGCCCAGCAGGTGGCGGCGAACGTCTTGGCCAACGTCTCGGCCGATCAGCTCGATCAGCCCACCCCATGCGCCAACTGGAACGTCGGGCAGCTGGTCGACCACCTCGTGGGCGCCCAGAAGTGGGCCACCGCCGGCGTCCAGGGCTCGGAGATGGAGGACGCCGAAGGCGTGTCACAGGGGGACTACAACGCGGCGTTCGCCGCAGCCGCTCAAGACGCACAGGATGCCTTCAGCGCCGAGGGCGCCATGGACCGCACCGTCAACCCCGGATTCGGCGACATGCCCGCGGCGGCGCTGCTGGGCATGGCCGTGACCGACACGCTCACCCACGCCTGGGATCTGGCGACCGCCACAGGACAGGACAACGACCTCGCACCCGAGCTGTCCGCTCAGGTGCTGGAGGCATCGCGGCAGTCGATGCAGCCCGCCTTCCGCACCGAAGACGGCTCGCTGTTCGGCCCCGAACAACAGGCACCCGAGGGCGCCAACAACGCCACCAAGTTGGCGGCGTTCCTGGGCCGCAACGTCTAACCGCCGACGGGGCCGAGGGCGACGCCCCCGGCCGATCTGGAGGGAGTGCCACGATGGCCGCACTGGCGTTGGCGATGTTCGCCGTCATGTTCCTGGTGATCTTCGTGCTGCGCACCGTCGTGCAGCGGCGCACCACGGGGGACAGCGGCCTGCGGCCCGGTGGGCTGACGGCGGCCCTTGGCTCGGTGGAGTGGCTGGCCGCGTGGCTCCTGGTGCTGGCGTTGGTGGCGGCGTTCGTCGCACCCATCCTGGAGCTGACGGGTGTGGAGCCCTTGACCGACAGCGTGTGGGTGCGGGGCGCCGGGACCGCGCTGGCTGCGGCGGGCATTGCGCTCACCTTCGCAGCCCAGCTCAGCATGGGTTCCGAATGGCGCATCGGCGTCGACCCGGACGAGCGCACCGGGCTGGTCACCGACGGGGCATTCCAGATCGTCCGCAACCCCATCTTCAGTGCCATGGCGCTGTCGGCGGTCGGGCTGGCCCTGATGGTCCCCAACGCAGCGTCCATCGTGGGCGTCGTCGCCTTTGCGGCCGCCGTCGAGCTGCAGGTGCGCTACGTGGAGGAGCCACACCTTCGGAAGCTCCACGGCGAGGCCTACGCCCGCTACGAGGCCTCGGTCGGACGGTTTGTCCCCCGGCCGTCGGCCGTGAGGAGTCCCTGACGGGCGACGTCAGGCCACACCGACGGGCTGGTAGGTGTGGCCCGGGAAAACGGCGCCGGGGTCGGCACCCAACACGCTGCTGACAACGTCTCCGAGCACGTCGCGATGGTCGGTGGTCACCGGCACGTCACCCCGCGGTCCGATGTCCGCCGGTGCGAGACCCACCCAGTCGCCGAAGACCCCGCCCGCCGCCGCCCCGCCCATGACGAACGCCGCCGAACCCCAGCCATGATCGGTGCCGCCGGAACCGTTCTGTGCCACCCGCCTTCCGAACTCGGTCATCACGACGGTGGTGACATCACCAAGCTGGCGACCGTCCAGATCGGCCTGAAACCCGGCCAGATACCCGTCCAGGCCGGCCAGGAGCTCGGCCATCTCACCGCTGGAGGGGGTGCCCATCGCGGCATGGGTGTCCCAGTGCCCGATGTCGACGGTGGCCACCTCCACCCCCAGGTCGGCCTCCAGGAGTACGGCCAGGTCGGCGAACCCGCGGGCCACCGGGTCGGAATCCGTTGAGGCCGACAACGCCGCCACCTCATCGACGGCCTCCAGCGCCTGTCGGCCGAAGGCCTCGGCCGCGCCGTTGCCGAGGTAGGCGAGGTCGAGGGTGGAGCGCATCGGTTCGGTGGTGCCGGTCAACCCACCCAACCCGAAGTTCTGGATGGACGCCAGGCCCAACGCCGGGTAGCCCCGCAGGCTGGGTGCCACGTTGTTGCCGATGGACACGGCGCGAAACGGCGACGCGCCGGACGCACCCGAACCGTTGAGATAGCGAGCCAACCAGCCAATCCCGTCCGCCGGCACGGCAACGTCGCCGTATTCGCAGAGGTCCTGGGCCAGGAAGTGGCTGCGGTCGCCGGCCGCATTGCCCGTGGCCACCACCACGCCCAGCCGGTCCTGGCCGTACAGCGAGTGCAGGCCACCCATGGCGGGGTGCAGGCCGAAGCTGCCGTCCAGGTCGAGCACCACGTCGTCGGGGATGGCAATGGTGCTGCGGGCGTCGTAGTAGTCGGCGTCGGTGTAGGGCACCACCGTGGACAGGTGATCCTGACCGCCTCGGAGGAACACCACCACCAACCGTCCCGACCCCTGCCGCCGCCCGACCGCGCTGCGGTTGATCGACCGCCCGGGGCCGAGCGCTGCGGCGCCGACGCCGGCGCTGTCGAACGCCGACGCGGCCACGATTGCGCCCCCGGTGGCGGCGCCACCCTTGAGGAAGCTGCGGCGTCTGATATGGCTGCTCATGATGGCTCCAGGTGGTCGATCGAAGACGAGGCGAGTACGGATGGCGAGTTCGAGGTCGGCACGGTGCTAGCGGTACTGGGCGTCTGGGGAGGTCAGCAGCGCCAGCACCGCGGGGAGGAGGCCGTCGTCGAACGCGGCGGCGGAGGGCACCGACTCCTCGGGCCAGCCGGTGGCCTGGCGCAGCACGGCTCGGCCGATCGGGGTGATCGGTTCGCCCAACACCCGCATGGCCAGGGCGTCGTAGATCTCGGCGTCCCCCCGGCCCTTCAGCCCAGCGCCCAGCGGAGCCACGTCTGCGCCCAGGACCGGGGAGGCGTTGGACAGCGCATCGCCGATGGCGTTCCAGCGGGCCAGCAGCGCACCGCCGTTGAGCCACGCCCCGGCCACATCGGGGTACCCGTTGGGCGCCGCCCACTGAAACGGCAGTTGGCCCAGCCCGCCGAGGGCCTGGCCGACGGCGGCCAGCTCCTGCCGGTTGATCGTGGGGTTCACCGTCGTGCCCGTGGCCCGGAGCCCGAAGGCCAGATAGTCGAGCGGACGGCTGAACTTGGTGCCCGGGGCTTCTTCGAATGCGGGATGCCCAACCATGGCCTCCACGACCGGGGCTATGGCCGTGTCGTTCGAGTGCCACGCAGCCACCATGGCGTCCACCAGCCCGCCGGGCGGCACGTCGGCGACAAAGCGTCGGGCCAGCTTGGTGCACACGAAGCGGGCCGTCGCCTCCTGGCGGGCCAACCACGTCAGGAACTGCTCGCCGTGACCCAGGTAGTCGTTGTCGGTTGGGCGCTGCCAACCCAAGATGGTGACCGCTCCGGTGTCGTGGCGGGCCTGGCGGAACTGGAACGTGAAGGTGTTGCGGTCGATCGTCCAGCCGGTGAGCAGCCGGGCGGTGGCCACCACGTCCTCCTCGGAGTATCCGCCGTCCACGCCCAGCGTGTGCAGTTCCAGCAGCTCACGGGCGTAGTTCTCGTTGATGTTGCCCGCAAACGACGTGGCGTTGTCGAGGTACAACAGCATCGCGGGGCTCTGGGCGGAGGCAACCAGCAGGTCGGCGAAGCGTCCTCGGGCATGGGGCCGGATGGCCTCGCGGTCCTCGACCACCTTGAGCAGCGACAGGTTGCGTCCGTCGAGCGGCACGTTGAAGTGGTCGGAGAAGAACTCCACTAGCCGCTCGTACAGCTGGGCGGGGCTGTGCACCGCCCGGATGATCCACGCCAGCTGCAACTGGCCAGATGCGGTGCTGTAGTTGCCCGCGGGATAGGCGGCGTCGAGCTCCACGGCGGTCATGGCGAGGGCCGGCAACGCGTCGAGTTGCGCGTCGAGGGCCGAGACGTCGGGCCCGGTGGGGTCCAACTGCTCGGTCAGCCACGCCGACTCCCCCATGGCGTCGAATCTGCTTCGGTCGGCAGGCGTGAGACCAAAGGTCAGGCGGCGGAGCAGGTGGGTGGTGCGCACATAGGGCCCCGAGGCCACGTCGCAGGCGGTCAGCTTGGTGGCCGCAAGCGCGGCGGACGCAACGAGTGCAGGTGCCCAGAGGCTGCGCAGCACACTGCGCCGCGTGGGGCCCCCGGCCGCCTCGGGCCTCGCCTGGGCCACCGGCGGCGTCGCAGTGTCGATGGGTTCAGCACTCATGGAGTGGTCCTCTTCTCTCGGGGGCACGCAGTTTCGATTCGGGGCAGACAGTGGCAACGCTCGGTGGGGGGCGGTGGGGGGCGGCGCCGGTGTTCATGGTTCGACCAGGGTCTGGGCCCACTTGAGGAATCCGGGGACCGCTGCGGCTCCATCGGACGGCGCCAATGGGGCCGACGTCGTCTCGTCGACCAGGAAGAACTCCCACCCCTTGAGGTTGGCGAGCCGGCGGTCGAGCGACGCAACCCCGGCGCCGAAACCGGCCGAGGTCACGGGTGCGGGCTGCTGGTCGCACTGGTCGGTACCGGTGCGGAACAGCGCCCGCATGGTTGGGTCGTCCGTGCCGCTCAGCTGGGCGAAGGCCACGTTGGGGAAACGATCGGCAAGATACGGGTAGAGGTCGGCGAGGCGCTTGGTGGAAGGATCCGGCACGTGGTCGCCCCAATCGTCCGGGTAGCCCACCCCCCACAGCAGGCTCCAGTGGCGAACGACGCAGCTGGGCACTATCTGGCCGGACCCGGGCACCGCTCCCCCGTTGGCGATGACGCCCACCAGCCGCTCGCCCGCCACACGCTCCACCTGCGGGGTCGCCAACAGCGTCGCCAGCCCGCCGCTCCCCGACCCGGCCAGCACCACCCGCTGGGTGTTCGGCCGCTCCTCGGCGAGCCATGCCAGCACCAGATCCAGGTTCTCGGAGCCAACGAAACGCTGCCCCGCCGGTCCGCCCGGCACGTCGACGCCGGACTGACGACCGGAATGCAGGTCTCCGGTGATGCCCGGCACCACCGCCACGTCCCAGCCGGCAAACGGAGCGCCGGGGCCAATGAGCGGGGCCGCCGGGCCCCCGTTGCGAGCGACGAAACGCCGGCGCAGGTCGTTGGCCCCGAAGCCGTCCGCGGAGGCTCGGCACGAGTCGCCATCGAGGCAGACCCCGGACTCGTCGAGGTAGACGAGCAGATCGTCCCCGGCGCCCTCCCGTATGCCGTACCCGCTCGCCTTGCCAGTCCGCGACTTCAGCGCCTCCATGTCCCGCCAGGTCCACTCCCCGGCGACGCCCGGCGATCGGCCCAACGCCCGATCCGCAACGGCGACAGGTTCGGCCACCGACACCCGCCCATGGTTGGGCCCGACGAGGAGCGTCGCAGACGCCGCAACAGCCAGCACCACCGCCACCGAACCCGCTGCGGCCAGGCCCCGTCGTCGCCGAACCCGCCGTTGTGCCCGCCGGCGAAGCACTGGTACCGGTGCCCCCGTGGGTGGCTCGATCAGCTCGGCCGCCGCACGGATTCGAGCGGCGAGGGCGTCGTCGTCGCTGCCCACCACGTCGCCGCCGGGGCCGTCGCCGTGCCTCGGATCCTCACTCATCGCGCCACCTCCTCGGCCAACTGGGAGCGCAACCGGGTGCGGGCACGGCTGAGCGCCGCCGACACCGTTCCGGTGGCCACCCCGAGTGCTCCGGCCACCTCGGCCTCGGTGAGACCGAGGACGTAGCGATACGCCACCACCTCGCGATCCCGCGTGGGCAGTTCGGCAACGGCCGCCCAGAGCTCCATCGCCTCGGCGACCCCGGCGGACGATGCCTCGGCATCCAGGACACGGTGGGCCTGCAGCAGCCGTCGCTCGGTGCTGCGTCGCCGGAACCGTCGACGCAGGTGGTTGCGGCCGACGGCAAACACCCAGGCCTCGGCCGACGGCATGGCCCGGACTCGCTTCCAGCGTTCGAGCGCCCGCACCAACGCCTCGTCGGTGGCATCGGCTGCGGCTTCCACGTCCCCGCCGCAGGCGACCGTGAGGGCGCGCACCAGCCTCGGTCGGCAGGCGGCGTAGAACTCATCGAAGCCGTCGGCGTCGCCCATGTCGGTCCACGGTCAGAGGGATGCACTGACCATTCAAGTCACAGGCGGCGCGTTTCCCTGCACCGACAGGTGCGGCAATCTCAGCCGTAGTAGTTCTCGAGGTCCTTGTTCAGCTGATCGTTGGCCTTCTTCAGCGCCGCTTCGGGGTCCTCGCCCGACCGGGCCGACGCCTCGATGGCCTTCTGCATGCCGGACACGTACTCGGGGTATGGACCAATGAGCGGACCGGGCTGGCTGGGGTCGACCAGGCTCAGGGTTTCGTAGGCAACCTTCAGCATCTGGCCGGCGCGGTCTTCCTCCCAGAACTTCTGAATCTGCGGATCCTCGCTGACGTCGCCGAGCACCGGCAGGTAGGAGCCGGTGATGTGCCACTCCACCACCTGTTCGGGCTCGGCCATGAAGGCCAGGTAGTCGGCGCCCGCGGCCTGCTGTGCCTCGGGTACCCGGTTGGAGATGCCGAAGTAGCCGCCCGAGACCCGCACCTGCCCCGGTTCAGTGAGCCCGGGGAACGGCGTTGCGGCGGGGTCGAGGCCCTCGGTGTCCACGCTGGAGGCGTCCTGGCCCCCGGTGTCCAGATCGCCACCCAGGAACGCCTTGATGGAGGTGGCGGCGGTTGAGGTCTCGATGAGCATCGAGGACTTCTCCTGGGCCACGTTGAGGTACTGGTTGATCTGGCCGGGCGTGTCGGAGATGGGGTCGGCCAGACCGTCGGCCACCATGTCCTGCATCCACTGCAGCGCCTCGATGGAGGCCGGGTTCACCAGGTTGGCCTCTTCGGCGGGCCCGGACCGACCGTTGTCGGGGTTGACGATGGTCTCCCCTGCACCGTTCACCCAACAGGTGAAGAACCAGGGCTCCAGCTTGAGCGCCAGCGGCTTGTCGATGCCCGACTGCTTCAGCGCCTCGGCTGCGGTGCGCACCTCGTCCAGCGTCTCGGGCGGGTTGTCGTTGTCCAGTCCGGCATTCCGGAAGTGGGTGCGGTTGAAATACAGCACCGGCTCGGACACGTTGACGTAGCCGGGATAGAAGACGTCGTCGACGGTGTAGTAGTTGCGGGCCGCCTCGTTCATCGACGCCAGGTCGAAGCCCGTCTCCTCGGCGCAGGCCTCGGCGGGAAACAGCGTGCCGGTGTCGATCACGGTCTGAATCGTGGTGTCCTCCAGGTACACCACCGCCGGCGCACCCTTGCCGCTGGACGCCGCCTGCGTGTACTTGCGCAGCACCTCTTCGTAGTCGGCACCCTGGCTCTGCAGGGTCACCTTCACCTTGTCCTGACCGGCGTTGTAACGCTTGGTCATGTCCTCCAGCGCGGTCAGCGATTCGGCACCCAGCGCATGCCACACGACGATCTCGGTCACACCGTCGGCGGCATCCAGCGCACCCATGGGGCACTCGGGCAGGTTGTCCGCCTCCACCGGGCCCGCGCCGCTGGCCTCGATGGTGGGAGGCGGGCCGCACGCCGCGGCCAACAGCGCGGTCGCTGCAACGGCAACCGCCAGCAGTCCGCCTACGCCCGGCCGGGCGGCTCGTGACGGACGGGTTCGACTGCGCCGTGAAACCATGGCCCTAGCCTTTCACCGCGCCGGCGGTGAGACCGCGCACGATGGCCCGCTGGAACAGAATCAGCAGGGCAAAGATGGGCAGCGCAGCCAGGACGGCACCGGCCACTCCGACGTTGATCTGCTGCACGTTGGCGGCCCCGAGGCGCCGCAGCGCGATTTGCAGCGTCTGGTGGTTCTCCTGCTCGGTCACCACCCGCGGCCACAGGTACTGATTCCACGACGACAGGAACGCCAGCAGGCCCACCGAGGCCACCACCGGTGCGGTCAGCGGCACGGCGATGCGGGTCATGAACCGGATGTGCCCATAGCCATCAAGGAACGCCGCCTCGCGAAGCTCCTTGGGAATACCGAGGAAGCCCTGACGCAGCAGGAACGTGCCAAGGGCCGAGGCCAGGAACGGTGCGGTCAGGCCCTGAAGCGTGTCGATCCAATCCAGCTGGCGGATGGTGAGCGAGTTGGCCACGAAGGTGACCTCGAGGGGCAGCATCAGCGTGGCGACGAACAGCACGAACAGCAGCCGCTTGAACGGAAAGCGCAGGAACACGAAGGCATACGCCGACAACACCGCCGTGACCACCTGGGTGATGGTGATCACCGCCGACATGGCGAAGCTCCAGAAGGTGGCCGCCGACAGGTTGCCGCCGTTCCACGCCTTGGAGAACACGTCCCATTCGGCCTCCACCGGCCATGGGGGGTTGCCGGCCCGGGCGTAGGCCGCCGGATCGGACAGGGCCCGCATGAGCGACATGTACAGCGGGTACAGGATGATCAACGCCAGCACCGTCAACAGCACGTACCACCCGAGCGCCTTGAACTGCTGGGCGACGGGACGTCCGGGCGTGTCGATGCGGGCCTCGGCGGGAGTGGTGTCAGTCATTGCGCATCCCCCGTTCCAGCAGCGTGAACTGGGTCAACCCCACCACGAGGGTGATCAGAAACAGGCCCACCACCATGACCGACCCCGTGGTGATGTTGGTGGGGTTGAGGTTGTCGGCGATCTTGTAGACGAGGGTTTCGGTGCTGCCCTCGGGCGAGCCGCCGGTGATGATGTCGGGCAGCGCGAACTCCTGCATGCCGAAGATGGTGAGCGCCACGACCAGGAAGGTCAGCACCGACTTCAGGGACGGAAGCGTCACCTTGAAGAACCGCCCGACCGCGCCGTAGCCGTCGATCGTGGCCGCCTCGGTGAGCTCGTCGGGCACGGCCTGCAGGCCGGCCAGCACGATCACGAAGCTGAGGCCCAGGTTCTTCCAGATGGCCACCAACGCGAGGGCGGGCAAGGCCGTGCTGGGATTGGAGAGCCAATCCACCTTGAACACGCCCACGGCCGGGTTGATCAGGCCGAAGAACAACACCGCAGCCACCGCCACCGAGGTGGCGATGGTGGAGCTGAAGATGGTCTGGTAGATCTTGATGCCCTTGAGGCGCCGGTGCGCAGCGACCGCCAGCAGCGTGCCCAGGATGAGCCCGGCCGGCACGGTGAGCAGCACGAACTGCACCGAGATCCACAGGCCATCGAGGAAATCGCTGGAGGTGAGGACGTCGCCGAAGTGCGAAAACCCGACGTTCTCATACGAGGAGCCCCGCTGGCGGCTCTCGTAGAACCCCCAAGAGATCAAGCGGGCGAACGGGAAGTAGAAGAACACCGAGAAGACCACCAGCGAGGGCGCCAAGAAGGCGGCCGCCATGCCGGTTTCGCGCAGGTCGTAGCCAAACAACCGCAGCTGTTTGCGCCCGCCCGGGCTCGCCGTGGTGTCCTCGTCGTCGGGCAGGAGACCGCTCATGGCGCGGCCGCCCCCAGCTGGCACTGCCGAGGGCCAACCATCACAGGTGCACCCCGGTGTCGGCATCGAACAGGTGAACCGACGACGGTTGGGCCGCTGCGCGGATCACCTCGCCGTTGCGGGCGCTGACCCGACCGTCGGCCCGCAGGATCACGCGCCGTCGGGTGGCACCCACTGCCTCGGGGTCGTTGGTGTCGATCGGCGCGTCGCCAACCAGCGAGGTGGGCGCCTCGCCGTCGTCGGCGTTGCGGGCCGAGGGTTGTGCCGCTCCATCGGTGACCTCCACGATGTCGGCGGTGATGAGGCTCTCGTAGCCCAGCCACTCCACGGCTCGAACCGCCAGCGCCAGCCCCTCGTCGGCCACGCTGAGATGCTCGGGCCGCAGGCCAACCGTGACCTTGGCGCCGTCGGCCAAGTCGTGGGCGGCGGTCAGGGTGGCACCGGCCACCTTCACCCCGCCAGAGGTGGCAATGCCGTCCATCAGGTTCATGGGCGGGGTGCCGATGAACCCCGCCACAAACGTGTTGGCGGGGCGGTCGTAGACGTCCTCGGGGGTACCCACCTGATGCAGCGCACCGGCGGCCATGATGGCCACGCGGTCGGCCATGGTCATGGCCTCGATCTGATCGTGGGTGACGTACACCACGGTGCCGCCCAGGCGTTCGTGCAGGTCGATCAGCTCGGCTCGGGTCTGGGCCCGAAGCTTGGCGTCCAGGTTGGACAGCGGCTCGTCCATCAGCAGCACCCTGGCCCGGGCCACGATGGCCCTGGCCAGCGCCACCCGCTGGCGCTGGCCGCCCGACAGGGCCCCCGGCTTGCGGTCCAGGTACGGCTCCAAGTCCAACATGGCCGCCGCTTCGTTCACCCGAGCGTTGCGCTCCTCGGCGTTCAACCGCCGAGGTGGGCCGCCGTCGTCGGGCGGAACGTCCTTGGCCTTCAGGGGCGACTCGATGTTCCTGCGCACCGTCAGGTTGGGGTAGAGCGCGTAGCTCTGGAACACCATGGCGATGCCCCGCTCACGGGGATCGACGTGGTTCACGACCTCGCCGTCGATGCTCAGCGTGCCATCGGAGATGCTCTCCAGCCCGGCGATCATGCGCAGCGCCGTGGACTTGCCGCAGCCCGAGGGGCCCAGCAGCACCATGAACTCGCCCTCGTTGATATTGAGGCTCATCGAGTCGACGGCCGTGGTCTTCCCGAACCGCTTGGACACCTGGTCGAACTTCACGGTTGACACGCCGACAACCTAGACGCTGGGCGAGCGCCGATGCGGAGCGAACGAGAGCTCCGGAGCTCGCCTCGGCCCTCAGCTCACCCAGCGATCCTTCACGGCGTAGATCAGCGGGCTGGAGGCCAGGGCCGTGGCGCCCTTGATGAGGATGTTGGCCACGATGATCGACCAGACCACGCCCGCGGGCAGGCGGCCGGCGAAGGCCAGGACGGCGAAGATCACCGAGTCCAGCGGCACCGACACCGCGTTGGAGCTGAGCACCCTGCCCCATTGATGGCGCACGCCGAACCTGGCCACCCAGGCCCGGTACACCTCGGTGTCGACCAGCTCGGCGATCACCTGGGCGATGATCGACGCCGCCGTGATGCGCATCACCGGGGTCAGGACGTTGCCGAACTCGCTCTGACCCGGCCCGCTGGTGGCCGGATCGCCCGGCAGCGCAGCGGCCGCCCACAGGCCCAACGCCAGCAGCACGTTGAAGCCCGCCGTGGCCACCACGGTGGTGCGGGCCACCGCCGTGCCGCCCACCTTGTGCACCACATCGCGCAGCGTGAAGGTGAGCGGGTAGGTGAGGGTGCCGGCGTCCACCGCCCACCCCGCCAGCGTGACGATGCGAACCGACATGACGTTGGCCATCAGCGAGGCCGCCACGTAGGCCCCGCCCGCCACCATCAGCGCCATCACCGCACGCTCGGTCAGGGGCGTTGGCTGCCCGGGGAGCGCGAGGTCGGCCACCGGTTCCGACTGCTGTGTCGCCTGGGCCATCGCGCCTCAGCGTACGCGCACCCCGAAAGACGGGCGAGTCTCACCGTGGATGGACCGAGGTGCCCATCGGCCACGGAGCGCGCGATCCCAGGCACCGGCTGCCCAATAGGTGAGATTGCCCTACCTCGGGGCCCGTCCCGTTGCGGCCTCTGGGCCGTTGGGCCCCTTGTTGTTCGGCCGTCGACCGCGTAGCGTGGCCACGTCATCGGAGACGACCCGGGCGGATCGGGCGCTCCACACCTCCCTCCCTCGTTCGACGGCGGTCGGGCCGGGGAGGTCCCAAGCAAGGCGGCGGTACATGAACTTTGGCGGGCTCAAGTTTGGCGGACGCTCACGACGCGTGCGCACAGCAGACGATCGAAGCATCGGCGAGCGGATTCGCAGCGTCTCACCGAAGCGGGCCGGCATCGCTGCCCTGATGGTGGCGGGGGTGGTGAGCCCCATCATGTACTGGTCCGGCGCCAACGCCGTGGACCAGACGGCCCAGCCCGGCGACGGCACCACCTCCGGCACGGCCGGAGCGTCCTGCTGGGGCATCAAGCAGCAGCACCCCCAGTCGGAAGACGGTGAGTACTGGATTCGCACGGCGACCCTGGTGGCCTCCCACAAGATCACCTGCGACATGACCACCGATGGCGGCGGTTGGGCGCTGGTCGGCCGAGGCCGAGAGGGCTGGGAGTGGTCGCCCGCCGAGCAGGGCAACAAGTACCGCCTCCGCAACGACCCGGAGGGGCAAGCCACCAAGTCGGCGGTTCACATGTCGGCCGACAAGGTCAACGGCCTCCTGGACGGCGCCCCCGTCTCCGCCCTCCAGGACGGCATCCGGCTGCGACGCGCCGCCAACCCCGCCGGCACCTCCTGGCAGGAGGTGCGGTGGTTCATGGCCGAGGACGCACCCTTCTCGTGGCACTTCTCCAAGGGTCAGCCACTGGCATCGATGAGCATCGACGGCACCGTCTACCCCACCGCCGGCACCACCCGCGACACCAAGGGCAACGACGCCGTCACCAACCTGCCGCAGGCCGGCACCGGCGTGGACGGCGCCAACCGCGTCTTCACCCACAGCAACTGGCCAGAGCCCTCCCGGGGCAACCGGGCCGGCTTCTCGATGGGCAACATCTCGGCATCCACCAGCGGCTATTGGTATGCACCCAACGGCAACTCCCCCATTCCCTTCACCCAGGTGTGGGTGCGGCCGCGGCTGGCCAACTCCCAAGCCGCCCCGTTGCCGGCTTCCGGGTTCCCCGGCAAGCAGGTGGAGTGGGTGCCCAGCGACAAGGCCGAGGACCTGGCCTGGGGGGTGAAGGGCCCAGCGGATTGGACGGGGCGCATCTCCACCGCCGACCCGTCCAAGGCCTACGTGCTGGCCATGGAGGAAGCCGGCGGCCGCATGTTCGTCGGCGGCTCGTTCACCCGGGTGGTGAACAACGCCGGCGGCTCCACCAACCACAAGTTCCTCACGGCCTTCGACGTGAACACCGGCGATTGGATCAGCTCCTGTACGCCCAGCCTTGACGGTCGGGTGTGGGACATGGAGCAGTCCAGCGACGGCCAGCTCATCATCGCCGGCGACTTCACCCAGGTGAACGGCGACCCGGTGGCCTCCGGGCTGGCCAAGATCAACCCGTCCAACTGTCAGGTGGACACCAGCTTTCGGGTGCGCATCTCCAAGAACGGCGGCCGCGGCATGGTGCGGGCCATCGACCTGCTGGGCGACCGCCTGTTCCTCGGCGGCCAGTTCAACGGCGTGGAGATGAACGGGGGCCCGGTGAAGCCGGCGCCCAACACCTACGAGGTGAACGCCATCACGGGGCTGGTGGGCGGCTGGCGCCCCCAGACCAACGGCACGGTCTTCGACATCGATGCCTCCGATCGGGGCGACCGGGTGTACATCGCCGGTTGGTTCACCACGATCAACGGCATCGGCGGCGAGCCCTACGCCACCCGCATCTCCGACGGCGCACCGCTCACCAACTTCGCCTGGCTGCGCACCTGGGCCGGATCGTCGGGCACCTACACCCAGACGGTTCACGAGGTGGGCGACCAGGTGTGGATCGGCGGCCGCGAGCACTTCTTCTCGGCCTACGACCGCAACACCGGCGCACGCACCGAGGCCAACCTGACGGTGCGGGGTGGCGACTTCCAGGACGCCGAGTCGGCCTTCGGCTACATGTTCGGTGCCTGCCACTGCAGCGGCAACGACGCCGTGAACCTGCAGGGCCGCACCCAGTACACCGGCAACAACCGCACCCTGGACAACGGCGCAACCCGCTCGGACAGGTTCCAGCAGGTGGGCCTCTACGACGGGGCCACCGGCCAGCACCTGGATTGGTGGCTGCCCTCGATCAGCAGCGAGACCGGCGATGGGCCGTGGCGCATCACCATGGACTCCAACGAGTGCATGTGGGAGGGGGGCGACGTCAAGCGCGACAGCTACTCGGGCAATGCCTCCCAGGACTTCGCCGGCGGCTTCAGCAAGTACTGCGCCGAGTCGGACCGAACCATGCCCTCGGCGCCCAACGGTCACAACGTGGACGTGCGCGACGACGGCACCGTTGCCATCAGCTGGGGTGCGGCCAGCGACCCCTCGGCCGACCTCCGCTACATCGTCTTCCGCGACGGCAACGTGGTGGGGTCGTCCTGGGGCAGCAGCTTCGTCGACGACAACATCCCCACCGGCACCCACCAGTACGCGGTGGCCGCCATCGATCAGGCCGGGAACATCGGCCCCTCCACCCAGCCCTCCACCGTTGAGTACGTGGCCCCGGCACAGGAGACCGAGCTGATGGCCACCGGCGCCACCTGGGACGTCACCACCGACCCTGCCCAGGCACCGAACGGCTGGCAGGCGCCGGCCTTTGTGCCCAACGGCTGGGGGCAGGGGCCCGCCGAGCTGGGCTTCGGTGACGGCGACGAGGCCACGGTGATCCACACCGGCAACTCGGCGCCCTTCCCCATGACCGCCTACTTCCGCACCACGCTGAACATCCCCGATCCCAGCCAGTTCGACGCCATCCGGCTCGAGTTGGTGCGAGACGACGGCGCGGCCATCTCCATCAACGGCACCGAGGTGGTGCGCGACAACCTGCCGGCGGGTCCGCTGACACCCACCACGCCGGCATCGGACGGCGTGTGGGGCTCACCCGAACGCACCCCGCAGAGCTTCGAGTTGCCCACCCAGGCGTTCCAGCCCGGCAACAACACGCTTGCGGTGGAGGTTCACAACTGGAACGCGTGGTCCGGCGACATGTCGATGTCGCTGCGGGTCGTCGGTCTCGAGTAGCGCGCGGGCCCTGCGGACGCCGGAAGTCATCCGCCCCGTGGGCGGCGGCCAACCTGGCCGTGGCCCTCGTTGAGGGCGCTAGCGCAGCGCAGCCTCAGTTGTGGCCGTTCGGGCTCCGGCGGCATCGAAGACGTGCATCGGGCCGTCAAGGTCGATGTGCACCTGGTCGCCGAGCTTGGCTTCGAAGGGCGGTTTCGTCTTGACCACCAACGGCTTCGATGCACCCTGGTGTTCGACCACGACGTGCACGAACACCTCCGAGCCCAGGTCCTCGACGGTCCGGACAACACCCGGAATGCCGGTCGAACCGATCCGGGCCGACTCGGGTCGGAACCCCACGGTGATCGGCTCTGTCTGGTCGACGTCGGCGGTGCCGAGGTTGAGCTCCACACCGGCCAAGGCGGGTGCTCCGTCCGGCGTGATGGCGACGAGGTTCATCGCAGGCGAACCGATGAACCCGGCCACGAACTCGTTCTGGGGGTGGTGATACAGGTTCTGGGGAGTGTCGCACTGTTGCAGCACTCCATCCTTCAGCACGGCCACGCGATGCCCCATGGTCATCGCCTCCACCTGATCGTGGGTCACGTAGACGGTGGTCACGCCAAGTCGTTCCTGCAACTCGGCGAGTTCGGTGCGGGTCTGCACCCGAAGCTTGGCGTCGAGGTTCGACAACGGTTCGTCCATCAGGAACACCTGGGGTGAGCGCACGATCGCCCGTCCCATGGCCACCCGCTGGCGCTGACCGCCCGACAGGTTCTTGGGCTTTCGGTCCAGGAACGGCACGAGGTCGAGAATGCCCGCCGCCTCCTCCACCTTTTCCCGCCGAACGTCCTTGGGCACCTTCTGCTGCTTCAGCGCAAAGCCCATGTTCTCGGCGACGGTGAGGTTGGGATACAAGGCGTAGTTCTGGAAGACCATCGCGATGTCCCGATCCCGAGGCCGGACGGTGCTGACGTCGCGGTCGCCGATGCAGATCTGGCCCCCGTCCAACGGTTCGAGGCCGGCGAGCATCCGCAGGGCCGTCGACTTGCCGGAGCCGGATGGGCCCACCAGAACGAGCAGCTCGCCGTCGGCGATCTCGAGATCGAGCCCTGCCACCGCCGGGCGATCGGTGTTGGGGTAGAACCGGGTTGCTCCGTTGAAGGTCACTGTTGCCATGTCGTCGTTCCTCGTTTCTCGTCTTATTTGATGGCGCCCATGGCGAGGCCACGGATCATCCGCTTCTGTGCCAGCCATCCGGCAATCACGACGGGCAGGCTGGCCAGCACCGATGCCGCCGACAGCTTGGCGATGAAGTTGCCGCGGGTGCTGACGTTGGCCGCCACCCAGATGGGAACGGTCTGGCCGTCGGCCGCGTTCAGCTGAACCGCAAAGAAGTACTCGTTCCAGGCGAAGATCAGGCACAGCAACGCGGTGGCTGCAATGCCCGGCAAGGCGATCGGCAGGATCACCGAACGCAGCTGGCCGAGGAGCGAGGCACCGTCGATCTCCGCCGCCTCGATCAACTCCTTCGGCACCTCCTGAAAGAAGGAACGGAGCATCCAGACCGCGAGCGGCAGGTTCATCGCCGTGTACAGAATCACCAGCACGAGCCGCGTGTTCAGCAGGTTGAGCTCGCGGGCGAGAATCCACAGCGGGAGCACGGATGCGACCAGCGGCAGGAACTTGGTGGAGATGAAGAAGAACAGCACATCGCGCCACTTCTTCACCGGGTAGATCGTCAGCGCATACGCGGCCGGGATGGCCAGCAGCAACACGACGATCGTGCTGGCCACGGTGACGAGACCGGAGTTCCGGAAGGCCTCGGTGAACGACAGCACCCCGCTGCTCGATTCCACCACCTCCGAGTATCGCTCCGCCGTGGGACTGAAGGCGATGCTCGGTGGCCCATTGGCCTCGAGCTCGGTCTTGAAGCTGTTGACCAGCATCCACAGGATCGGGAAGAAGTACAGCGCACCGACGAGCCAGGCGACCACGCCAAGGACTCCGTCGACCCAGCGTCGTTCCCCGACGACATGCGTCTCGTGACCACTCACGTTGCATCATCTCCTTTGAGCAGGCTCGACAGCACCCGAAGCGCAAAGGTGGCGATGATGATCGACGCCACCACCACCACAATCGAATAGGACGAGGCTGCGCCGAACAGCCAGCCGCCGCCGATGGATCGGCGATAGACGTAGAACGGCAGGTTGGTCGACTTGGGGCCGCCGCCCGTGATCACCGCGATGTGATCGAAGACCTGGATGAGGTAGATGGTCCCCAGCAGGACCCCGAGTTCGATGTAGCGGCGCAGGTGCGGCAGCGTGAGCTGGCGAAAGATGCCGAACGAGCTGGCCCCATCGACTCGGGCCGCCTCCAGCACGTCGGAGGGCTGGCTTTGGAGGCCGGCGAGCATGATCAGCATCATGAACGGTGTCCACTGCCACACGAGCACGATGACGATGGACGCCAGCGGATATTTCGATACGAACTCGACCGACTCGAACCCGAGGGTCTCGAGCACCCAGTTGAGCACGCCATAGAGGGCGTGGAACATCTGGTTCTTCCAGATCAGCCCGGCGACCACCGGCATGATCAGAAACGGAGTGATGATCAGGGTCCGCACAAAGCCCTGGCCGAAGAACTTTCGGTCGAGGAGGATGGCGATCAGGGTTCCGAAGATGACCGAGAGCAGCACCGAGGCCACCGTGATCTTGATGCTGACCATGGCCGCATCGACGAACTGATCGTTTCCTGGGAGGTCGGCGTAGTTGCCGAGGCCGATGAACTCCCGGTCCAGCGGAGGGTTGACCGTCCAGTTGGTGAGGCTGTACCACAGGCTGAGAACGAACGGCACCTGCGTCAGCAGGATGGTGAAGATCAGCGCCGGCAGCAGCGGGATGCGTCGACGCCAGGCGCTTGCATGCGAGGGAAGCGCCGGGTCGCCCGAAGGCGCCTTGGGCGGCGGGGCCTCGGTGGGCCCATCCGGCGGTGTCGGGGCCGCCTGTTGCTCGTCGATGTCGGTCATGGCATTCCCCTCAACTCACTCGATAGGTCCATCGGTGGCAGCCGGTGCCCGGGTCGGACGGGCGGGAGGTGTCTCGTCCGACCCGGGCCTGGCTGTGGACTGGTCAGCCCATCAGCCTCACTGGCTGAAGGACGAGGCGATGTCCTGGCACTGCGACAGCGCGTCGTCGATGGGGAGGCTTCCGGCGATCACGCTGGAGAACAGCTCCGTGCACTGGTTGCCCATGTCCTGGAACTCGGGAACGCCCACGAACTGAACACCCGGGAGGCCTGGTCGAGGCGTGGTTCCGGGATCGTTGATCGGCGCGGCCTCCATGGCCTCCAGGGTCTTGTCAGCAAACGCTGAGGCGGCCTCCTGGTACTCGGGCAGCTCGTAGGTGGATGCCCGGGTTCCGGGCGGGATCGCCGCCCAACCGCCGGGAATCTCCTCACCGGCCTGGGCGATGTACTCCGGGCCGGTTGCCCACGAGATGTACTCCCAGGCAAGGTCCGGGTTGGCGGCGGTGGTGGGAATGGCCAGCGACCAGGCCCACAACCAGCCCGAGGTGTCCGTCTCGTTCACCGGGGCGAGGGCATAGCCGTTCTTGCCCTTCACCGGGCTGTCGTCTGCCTCAAGCGTGCCGGCGGCAACGGTGGCGTCGTACCACATGGCCACCTGGCCATCGAGGTACTGCTGGCTGCACTCGTTGTAGGAGGCGTTGGAGGCGTCGGGCTCACCGGCGTCCTCCAGCAGGCCCACATAGAACTCGAGGGCCTCCTTGAATTCGGGCTGATCGACCTGCGCTTCGCCGATGGTGCCGTCGTCGTTGGCGGCCCACCAGGTGCCTCCGAACGTGTTGAGCACCGTGGTGAACGCAGCACCGAGGTCACCCCAGCCGGGCTTGCCGCGGAGGCAGATGCCTGCCATGTCGTCGGTGTCGATCTCCCTGGCGATCTCTGCGACCTGGTCCCAGGTCGGGGCCTCGGGCATCTCGAGCCCGGCATCGGCGAGCACGTCCTCGCGATACATGAGGAACGACGACTCGGCGTAGAACGGCGAGGCGTACATGGCGTCGTCAACCGACAGGCCGTCTCGAACCGTCGGAACGAGGTCATCAACGTCGTAGGTCTCGTCGTCGGCGGCGTAGTCGGCCAGATCCATGATCCAGTCGTTCTCGCCGAACTGCGGCGCCTCAAAGAGCCCGATCATCACGACGTCGAACTGGTCGCCTCCGGCGGCGGCGTCACGGGTGGTGATCTCTCGAAGCTGGTCCTCCTCGAGGATCGAGTAGTTCACCTCGATCCCGCTATCGGCCGTGAACAAGTCCGGCGTGAGCTCGGCGATGTCCTCCATCTGTGGGTTGCCGACGACGGCGACGTTCAGCGTCTTGTCGTCGCCACTGGACTTTTCGTCACCACCGCAGGCTGCGGCGGTCAAAGAGCAGGCCGCCACCGCGGCCACGAGCCGCGTCAGCCTCCCCCGGGTTGAGAGTGCCATCGGGTATGTCTCCTTCGTCACCGGGGCGGCGCCCCTGGGTTGGTCACACGGGAACGTGGATCCCGTGACGGAAGACACCCTACGTGTCGATTCCCACCCATGTAAAGGAGAATCTTGCATACATACCCACTTGAGAAGTTGTTTCATGTTGTTTACAGTCCGTGTTGTGTCCGTCGAGCCCATCAACCTCAGCACCGAAGCCTTGCCAGAGCTGGCAAGCCGAGGTCTGAGCGTCCCGAGCTACGACCGCAACCGCCTGCGACCCCGCATCGTCCACATCGGCGTTGGTGGATTCCACCGGGCGCATCTGGCCGTGTACTGCGAGCACCTGGCACGCGAGGGAAGCGACTGGGGCATCCGAGGCATCGGGCTGCTGCCCGGCGATCGCGCCATGAAGGAGGCCCTCGAAGCGCAGGACCACCTCTATACCTTCACGGCCAAGGGGCTCGGGGAGCACGACGTCGAGGTGGTTGGGTCCATCATCGACTTCGTACTCGCCGCCGACGAGGTGGCTCCCGCCGTCCACGCCATCGCCGACCCGGAGACTGCGATCGTGTCACTGACGATTACCGAGGCGGGCTACTCGGACACGCCGGGGCACCGGCGGACCTTCGACATCATCTGCGAGGGGCTCGATGTTCGTCGACGCACCGGCGCCGGCGCGGTCACCATCATGAGCTGCGACAACCTTCCGGGCAACGGCACCGTCGCCCGTCACTGCACCCTCCAGGCGGCCAGGCGCCGCTCCCCCGACCTCGAGGCCTGGGTTGCGAGCGAGTGCACCTTCCCCAACTCGATGGTGGACCGCATCACGCCCGTCACCTCCGACGAAGACCGCGACTACCTGGTGGGAGCGTTCGGGCTGGTCGATCGGTGGCCCGTTGTGGGCGAACCGTTCTGGCAATGGACCCTGGAGGACGACTTTGCGGCCGGCCGGCCCGAGTTCGACCAGGCGGGTGCGATCTACACCGAAGACGTGCGGGCCTGGGAGCTCTACAAGCTGCGCATGCTGAACGCCGGCCACTCGTCCATCGCCTACCTGGCCGCCCTCGGCGGCGTGACGCTGGTCGATCGGGCGATTGCCGACAACCGAATCCGGGGGTACCTCACCGGGCTGCTCGTGACCGAGGCGGGTCCAACGCTCGCAGAGATCCCGGGCTACCCGGCCTCCGACTACGCCCACGCCGTCATCGAACGGTTCGCCAACCCCGGCGTGAGCGACCAGATCGCTCGCTTGTGTATCGATGGCACCGCCAAGCTTGAGACGTTTCTTGTCCCCACCATCGCCCAGCAACTCCACCGAGATGGCCCCATCGGCCGCGCCACGCTGGCGGTGGCCGGCTGGTGCCACTATCTCGCTGAGATGCCGCCAGACCGCCAGGCCCACGACTCGTCGGCCGAGATCGTGCGACCGTTGGCGGAGAACGCGCGCGTAGACCCCGCGGCCTTTCTCGTCGGCAACCCGGCATTGCGCGAGGTTGCCGAGCACCCTCGCTTCATCGAGTCCTTTGTCGCGTCACACCAGACCATCGGTCAGCTCGGCGCTCTTGAGGCGGCGGGCCGACTGGCACCGGAAACTGGCGCCACCACTTCCTCTGCGACATGCTGAGCCCGTGGCCGAGTCGAACTTGAAGCCGCCAGCCAAACTCCAGCACGACCGTCAGCGCGACATCCATCGCCTGGCCCTCGCACAAGGCTCCGTTGAGGTGACCGACCTGGCCAGCCGGCTGGGGGTGACCACCGAGACCATCCGGCGCGACCTGTCCGACCTTCAGGCCGCGGGCGAGTTGCGGCGCGTCCACGGTGGCGCCGTTCCCGTCGAGCGAGCCGAGCACGAGCCGCGGCTCACCGCCCGAGACAAACACAACATCGCCGAGAAGCTGCGGATCGCCGAGTTGGCGGCGGCCGAGGTGCCCGAGGGCGGATCGGTGCTCATCGACTCGGGGTCCACCCTGTTGCGCCTGGCGGAGGTGTTCCCCACCGAACGCAACGCTCACGTGATCACCAACTCCATCGTCGGCGCCGTGACCTTGATCCACCGCGGTGTCACCCAGCTCACCGTGCTGGGTGGCGGTGTTCGGGTGAACACCATGGCCATGGTCGACGGGGTCAGCGCCGACATGGTTCGCGGCATGCTCGTCGATGTGCTCTTCATCAGCTGCGACAGCTTGTCGCTCGACCGGGGCCTGACGACCCCGTATCGGGAGGAGCACGTCCTCAAGCGGGCCATGATCGAGGCATCGAACCGGGTTATCGCCCTCGTCGACCATTCGAAGCTTGGCAGCGGGCAGCTCTACCCCTACGCAGGCTTCGACGAAATCGACATGTTGATCACCGACGACGGCGCCGACCCTGACGCGATCCAGCAGCTCCGCGACCTCGGCCTTGAGGTGCGGATCGCGGGGTCGTGACCATGGTCGCCATGGGCGAGCTGGAAGAGGTGGCGATCGATGCCTGCCGGACAGCTGCCAAGAGAATCCGCTCCAGCGAATCTCAAACGCCGGTTGCATCCAAAAGCACGGCGACCGACGTCGTCACCGAGGCCGACCTGGCGGCGGAGCGCATCATCTGCGACCTCCTCGCCGAGGCGACGCCCGGAGCGCGAGTGCTTGGGGAGGAGGGTGGCAACGGGGTACTCGGCGATGGCCCCAACAACGCCATTGAGTGGGTGGTGGACCCGCTTGATGGCACTGTCAACTTCACCTACGGCGTGCCGATATCGGCCGTGAGCGTCGCTGCCATCGTCAACGGTCGGCCCGCAGCGGGCGCGGTGGTCGACGTTCGGCTCGGCGAGGTATTCAGCGCTCATGCCGGGGGCGGCGCACGCCTCGACGAACGCCCGATCGGGTGCACCGCTCCAGATCGGCTGGACCTCACGCTCGTCGGCACCGGGTTTTCCTACGACGCCAACCTGCGCAACTCGCACGGTCGCACGATTGCGCACCTCCTGGGCAAGGTGCGCGATGTGCGGGTGTTCGGATCAGCGGCGCTGAACCTGTGCTGGGTAGCCGCTGGCCGCCTCGACGCGTATGTCGAGCGGGACATCAAGCCGTGGGACTACGCGGCCGGATCGCTCATCGCCCGCGAGGCGCACGCGCAGGTTGAGCTGCCCTGCCCCGAGAACTCCGATCTGGTGCTTGCCGCGGGACCAGCGGTGTTCGAACAGCTTCGACCGCTCGTCGGCTAGTCCGGTGCCGTTCGCGATGGCCGCCTTGCGAGCTCAGGTGGTGCCGCAGCCCCGTCGGTTGAGGAACACGGCCATGTCCTTGCGGGTGACGTTGGCGTTGGGCGAATAAACACCCGGGGCAGTGCCGACGGAGATGCCGACATGGGCCAGCCACGACACCGCATCCTCGTAGTAGACGCCTCCGGGGACGTCCCCGAAGCTGTGAGGTGGTGCATCGAGGCTGTTGGTGGCCCGCCACAGAAACACCGCCATGTCTCTTCGGGTGACCGTCGCGTTGGGGGAAAACATCCCGGGCGAGGTGCCCGTCGAGATGCCGGCCTCGGCCAGCCAGGTCGTGGCATCGGTGTAGTACGCACCATCGGGAACATCGCTGAACGGGTTCGCCCCGTCCGGCTCGGGCGAATCAAACGCCCGCCACAAGAACACCGCCATGTCCTTGCGGCTCACCACCGCATTGGGCGAATACGTGTTGGGGCCGGTGCCGGTCGAGATCCCCATGGCGGCCAGCCAGGCCACCGCATCGGCGTAGTACGCCGACGCAGACACGTCGTTGAACCCCGGATCCGGCGCCGACTCGCACAACCCCCCGATCACCGGTGTTGGGGTCGACCGGTCGACGGTCGTTCCGTCGCCGAGCTGGCCGTTCGTGTTCTGCCCCCAGCAATGCAGCGTCCCGGACGCCAAGTCGTTGGCGCACGTCTGCAAACCTCCGGCTGCCATGTCCCCGACACCTGGGAGTCCCGTGATTGGGACCGGTTTGGTCGTGCCGGTGGTGGTGCCATCGCCCAGCTGACCCGCCGAGTTTGCGCCCCAGCACCTCGCCGACGCGTCGGCAAGCTGTGCACAGGCGTGACTTGTGCCAGCGGTCACCCGAGTCGCTGCCTCAAGCTCGCTCACCTTCACCGGGACACGGGAATCGCTGGTAGTGCCGTCGCCCAACTGGCCGTTGTTGTTTCTGCCCCAACACCACACACTCTCGCTCGTCGTAGCGCACGCAAACTGCTGGCCTCTGGTGATCGATTTCGCCCCGGTCAGGCCGGTCACCGTCACCGGGGCAGACGAGCTCGTCGTCGAGCCATCACCCAGCTGGCCATAGTGATTCTGGCCCCAACACTTCACCGTGCCATCGGCCAGCCGCGCACACGCCCCGTTGTAGCCATCCGAGATTTCCACGGCGGTGGAAATCCCGCTCACCGGCACCGGCAGCAAGGAGTCGGTGAAGGTGCCGTCGCCGAGTTGGCCGCCTGAGTTCCTGCCCCAGCATTCGATGGTGCCGTCGTCGATCAGCGCACACGCATGGTGGACCCCCACGACCACGTCGGTCGCGTCGGTGATGCCGACCACGGCAACCGGCATCTCCGAGTCAGTCGTGGTCCCATCCCCGAGGCCCCCGTAGTAGTTGCGACCCCAGCATCTCACCTCCCCACCATCGAGAACCGAACAGGTCGCAGTCTCTCCCCCACTGACCTGCGTGGCATCGGAGATGCCGACCACACCAACCGGCACCGACGACTCAGCAACCTTGCCATCACCCAAGAGGCCCAGGTTCACCCCCCAGCACCGCAGTGCACCAGACGAAGCAACCGCACACGCGTGCCATCGGCCGACGCCAATCTCGGCAGCCCTACCGAACGGAGCCGGCGTCGCCCCGGCACCGGTTGCGCCCGCAAGACCGAACACCACGCCCACCAGCATCCCGGTCGCCGCCAGCGCAGTCTTCAGACGACCACCAGGATCATGACGACCTGTCGAGCGCATGACGTTCTTCTGTCGTCCCATGGAAACCACCATGCACCGACGGCGTTAACCAGCGCGTAACGGGCGGTGCTCAGGTGGTGCCGCAGCCTCGGCGGTTGAGGAACACGGCCATGTCCTTGCGGGTGACGTTGGCGTTGGGCGAATAGACACCGGGGGCGGTGCCGACCGAGATCCCCACGTGGGCCAGCCACGACACCGCATCCTCGTAGTAGACGCCTCCCGGGACGTCCCCGAAGCTGTGAGGTGGTGCATCGAGACTGTTGGTGGCCCGCCACAGAAACACCGCCATATCCCGCCTGGTCACAGGAGCATTGGGCGAGAACACCCCGGGCGACGTACCCGTCGAGATGCCGGCCTCGGCCAGCCACGTCGTCGCATCCGTGTAGTACACACCATCGGGAACATCGCTGAACGGATTCGCCCCGTCCGGCTCGGGCGAATCAAACGCCCGCCACAAGAACACCGCCATGTCCTTGCGGCTCACCACCGCATTCGGCGAATACGTGCCGGGCCCGGTTCCCGTCGAAATCCCCATCGCCGCCAACCAAGCAACCGCATCGGCGTAGTACGCCGATGCGGACACGTCGTTGAACCCCGGATCCGGCGCCGACTCACACAACCCCCCAACAACCGGCGTCGGGGTCGACCGATCGGTAGTGGTGCCATCGCCGACCTGGCCGGCCCCGTTGGATCCCCAGCAGTGCAGGGCGCCGCCGGAGGCGTTGGTGGCACACGTCCTGAAGAGCCCGGCCGCGATCGTGCCCACCGCGGCCAGCCCGTTGATCGCCACCGGGGTCGTCGAGTTGGTGGTGGTGCCATCACCGAGCTGGCCGACGGTGTTTTGGCCCCAGCACTTCGCCGGACCGTCAAGAAGCCGGGCACAAGAATGGGCCCACCCGGCGGTGACCTGAGAAGCCGCGCCGAGCTCGCTGACCTGGCTGGGGGTGCTGGAGTCGGTGGTGGTGCCGTCCCCGAGCTGGCCGGTGTTGTTCTGACCCCAGCACTGCACGTCGCTGGAGGTGGCGGCACAGGCAAAGTACTTGCCGCCGGCGATCGAAACGACGCCGGTCAGATCCGCCACGCTCACCGGGGTGGACCTGTCGGTGGTCGTGCCATCCCCCAGTTGGCCGAAGTGATTCCTACCCCAGCACTTCACGGTCTCGTCAGCCAGCAGCGCACACCCACCGCGGCTCTGCGCTGTGATCGCCTTGGCCCCCGAAACCCCGCTCACAGTCACCGGCACCGACGAGTCGGTTGTGGAGCCGTTGCCGAGCTGCCCATAGAAATTCGATCCCCAACATCTGATCGTGCCGTCGTCGATCAGCGCACACGCATGATCCCCCCCGACATCCACGTCTTTCGCATTGGTGATACCCGACACGGCAACCGGCATGGACGAGTTGTCGGTAGTGCCGTTGCCCAGCCCGCCAGAGACGTTCGGCCCCCAACAACGCACCGCTCCCCCATCGACCGCGCAGCTGAAGGTGGTCCCTGCGCTCACCTTCGAGGCGCCCGAAATGCCGACCACACCGACCGGAACCGACGAATTGGCGAGCGTGCCGTCACCCAAGCGGCCGTCGTTGCCGTCGAGGCTGTATTGGTTTTGCCCCCAGCACCGAACCGCTCCCGTCGACGTCACCGCACATGTGTGGTAGCCGCCGACCCCAACGTCCATCACGGTTCCGAACGGGGTCGGCGGGGTCGACCCAGCCGCGGTCGCGCCCGCTAGGCCGGACATCACCCCGACCAACAGCGCCACGACAGCCAAGGCCGATTTCAGTCGAGCGCCGAGACCCTGGTGGCTGGTCGAATCGAAGGTTCGCTCACGTAGTCCCATGGGAACCACGTTGCACCGACGGCGTTAACCAGCGCGTAACGGACGGCGTTCAGGTGGTTCCACAACCCCGGCGGTTGAGGAACACGGCCATGTCCTTGCGGGTGACGTTGGCGTTGGGCGAATAGACACCGGGGCCGTGCCGACGGAGATCCCGACGTGGGCCAACCACGACACCGCATCCTCGTAGTAGACGCCTCCGGGGACGTCCCCGAAGCTGTGAGGTGGTGCATCGAGGCTGTTGGTGGCCCGCCACAGAAACACCGCCATATCCCGCCTGGTCACAGGAGCATTGGGCGAGAACATCCCCGGCGACGTACCGGTGGAGATCCCGGCCTCGGCCAGCCAGGTGGTGGCGTCGGTGTAGTACGCACCATCGGGAACATCGCTGAACGGATTCGCCCCGTCCGGCTCGGGCGAATCAAACGCCCGCCACAGGAACACCGCCATGTCCTTGCGGCTCACCACCGCATTCGGCGAATACGTGTTGGGCCCGGTTCCCGTCGAAATGCCCATCGCCGCCAACCAAGCAACCGCATCGGCGTAATACGCCGACGCAGACACGTCGTTGAACCCGGGATCCGGCGCCGACTCACACAACCCGGCGATGACCTGTGTCGGGGTCGACCGGTGGGTGGTGGTGCCGTCGCCGACCTGACCGAAGGAGTTTCTGCCCCAGCAGTGCAGGGCGCGGTCGGCTGCGTTGGTGGCGCATGCCCCGGAGCCTCCGGCGGAGATCGTGCCCACCGCAGCGAGCCCGGCGACCGTCACCGGGGTGGCCGAACTGGTGGTGGTGCCGTCGCCGAGTTGGCCGTAGGTGTTGAGGCCCCAGCACTTGGGCGTGCCGTCGGCCATCTGGGCGCAGGCGTGAGCGCCCCCGGCGGCGACCCGGGTGGCAGCGCCGAGCCCGGTGACTTGCTTGGGGGTGCTGGAGTCGGTGTAGGCGCCGTTGCCCAACTGGCCAAAGTTGTTGTTGCCCCAGCACTGCACATCGCTGCCGGTGGCGGCGCACGCGAAGGAGTGGCCGCCAACGATCGATCCAACGCCGGTGAGGCCAGCCACGCTCACTGGAGTGGACCTGTCCGTGGTACTGCCGTCGCCCAACTGGCCGTGCTGGTTCCAACCCCAGCACTTCACCGTGTCGTCAGCGAGCAGCGCACAAGCACCGTTGACCTGCGCCGAGATCCCTATGGCTGTGGATACTCCGTTCACCATCACTGGCACCGAGGAGTTGGTGGTTGTGCCGTTGCCGAGTTGTCCATTGGAGTTGCGGCCCCAGCAACGAATGGTGCCGTCGTCGAGCAGTGCGCAGGCATGGAAGGCCCCCACGACCACGTCGGTTGCGTTCGAGATGTCCGACACCGCGACCGGCATGGTCGAAGCGTCGGTGGTCCCGTCGCCGAGCCCGCCAGAGGTGTTGTATCCCCAACAACGCACCCCACCATCGTCGAGCACCGCACACGTCGAAAACTCCCCTCCGTTGACCCGTGTCGCATCGGAGATGCCGACCACACCGACAGGAACCGACGAATCGGCGAGCGTGCCATCCCCCAAGCGGCCGTGGTTGGACGGGAAGGTTTGGTTTTGCCCCCAACACTGCACTGCACCCGTCGGGGTCACCGCGCAGGCGTGGTCGCCGCCGACCTCAATGTCGGTCACGGAACCGAACGGCGTCGGCGGTGTCGCACCAGCATCGGTCGCGCCTGCCAGACCCGCCATCATCCCCACCAACAGCGCCGCCGCCGCCAAGGCCGATTTCAGCCGAACGCCGAGACCCTGCCGGGCGATCGAATCGAAGGTTCGCTCACGTAGTCCCATGCAATCCACCATGCACCAGCAGCGTTAACCAGCGCGTAACGGGCGCGGTGTTCAGGTGGTTCCGCAGCCACGGCGGTTGAGGAACACGGCCATGTCCTTGCGGGTGACGTTGGCGTTCGGCGAGTACGCCCCCGGGGCGGTGCCGACGGAGATCCCGACGTGGGCCAGCCACGACACCGCATCCTCGTAGTAGACGCCTCCGGGGACGTCCCCGAAGCTGTGGGGCGGTGCATCGAGGCTGTTGGTGGCCCGCCACAAGAACACCGCCATATCCCGCCTGGTGACCGCCGCGTTGGGAGAGAACACGCCCGGAGAGGTGCCGGTTGAGATGCCGGCCCCGGCCAGCCACGTCGTCGCATCCGTGTAGTAAGTGCCATCGGGAACATCGGAGAACGGGTTGGCGCCCTGCGGGGCGGGCGAATCAAACGCCCGCCACAGGAACACCGCCATGTCCTTGCGGCTCACCACCGCATTCGGCGAATACGTGTTGGGGCCAGTACCCGTCGAAATCCCCATCGCCGCCAACCAAGCCACCGCATCGGCGTAGTACGCCGACGCGGACACGTCGTTGAACCCCGGATCCGGCGCCGACTCACACAACCCGGCAACAACCGGCGTCGGGGTCGACCGATCGGTAGTGGTGCCATCGCCGACCTGCCCCCAGGTGTTCCGGCCCCAGCAATGCAGGGCGCCGTCCACAAAGTTGGTGGCACACGTCCCGTGGCCGCCAGCGGACAAGGCGCCAACGGTGCCAAGCCCGGTGACCGCCACCGGCGTGGTCGAATCGGTGGTGGTGCCATCGCCAAGCTGCCCGTAGGAGTTGTCGCCCCAGCACGTCGCCGAGCCGTCGGCGAGTTGTGCACACGCGTGTTCGGTAGCGGCGGTGATCTGGAGGACGTTGCCCAGCCCGCTCACCGGCACGTGGGCGGTGGAGCTGATGGTGGTGCCATTTCCGAGCTGGCCGGAGCTGTTGTGACCCCAACAACGCACGTCGATGCTGGTGGCGGCGCAGGCAAAGTTCGTGCCGCCGGCGATCGACTCGACGCCGGCGAGGCCCGCCACGTTCACCGGAGTGGAGGAGTTGGCGGTCGTACCATCACCGAGCTGGCCGTAGAAGTTCTGGCCCCAGCACTTCACGGTGTCGTCGGCCAGCAACGCACACGCACCGAAGCCCTGTGCGGTGATGGCCACGGCTGTTGTGATGCCGGACACGGTCACCGGCACCGACGAATGGGTCGTGGTGCCGTTGCCGAGCTGGCCGGCGAAGTTCCTGCCCCAGCACCTGACCGAGCGATCGTTGACGAGGGCGCACGCATGATCGCGGCCCACGACCACGTCTTTGGCGTTGCCAATGCCCGACACGGCGACCGGCATGGTCGAGTGATTGGTGGTGCCGTCGCCGAGCCCGCCATAGGAGTTGCTTCCCCAACAACGCACCCCGCCGCCGTCGACCACGGCGCAGGTTGCGAATTCCCCGCCGCTGACCTCCGATGCATTCGAGATGCCAACCACACCGACCGGAGCCGGCGAATCGGCAAGCGTGCCGTCGCCCAACCGACCGGAGCTGGTGGTGACGTAGTTGTTGTTTCCCCAGCAACGCACCGAACCCAATGGTCTCACCGCACAAGCGTGGGCCGCGCCCACCCCAACGTCCGCCGTCGCGCCGAACGGCGTCGGCGGTGTCGCACCAGCATCGGTCGCGCCTGCCAGACCCGCCATCACCCCCACCAACAGCGCCGCCGCCGCCAAGGCCGATTTCAGCCGAACGCCGAGACCCTGCCGGGCGATCGAATCGACGGTTCGCTCACGTGGTCCCATGCAATTCACCATGCACCAGCAGCGTTAACCAGCGCGTAACCGGCTCGCTGCTCGCTCGTGCTGCACGCGGGCGGTGGGGGCATCACCAGCTGGTGAGGAGGCCGCGGATCTCCGGGAGATCGTCATGCCCCCGGCCCTCGGCTAGTCGAGCGACCAGCTGGATGGTGGTCCAACGTTCGAGGTCCTCAGCCGACAGACCGGCCGCCTTGGTGATGGACGCGAGGTACACCCGGTGGAGTTCTGCACGACCGTCAAGGGCTCTGTCGTCGGCCCGCCAGGAGCGCGGCCCAACGTGCAGCAGGGTCCGCGCCGTTTCGGCCGCCGGCTCGCCGACGCTGGCGTCGAACCAATCCACCAGCACGGGGTGCCGCGCACCCAGAACGACGTTGTGGGGGTGGAGATCCCCATGGCAGAGCCCGATCGGGCCGCTCCGATCGAGCCACGTAAGCATCTCCGTGACGTCGAGCTCGTGCTCAGCGGCGACGATGCGCAACTTGGCGGCCAGTCGGTGCTGTTGCAAGGGCAGCGCGAAGGATGCGGGGCAGGACCATAACTCGAGTTGAAGGTCGGCCAGTAGCCGCCCGAAGGCCGCACCCCGCGATGGATCGGCCTGTAGCTCCTGTTCCATGGTCGGGCCCTGGACTCGTTCCAGGCTGAGGGCCAGGGAGCCGTCTTCGAGGCACACCACTTCCGGGGCGGCCGGCGCCGCCGCGCCTCCCCAATGGGCGGCGACGATGAAGCGGTACTCGTCGTGCAACCACCGTTCGGGCACGCCCGCTTCCGGCACCTTCACCACCCGCCCCCCTTCGCACTCGTACACGACGGCGCGCGAGCCGCGACCCAGCTCTGCTCCGAGCCTGATCACCGGACCCACTCCCTGCGCCCACGCTCCGGCCGAGCCGCCTGTCCCGCCGCGACGTGCCTCATCCGAACCCAGTCATGGAAGGGGAAGCGCTCATCCACCTGCTCCATGATGACAGTTGGCCACGGCATTGCCTGCCCCTCGCCTTCCCGGCCCAGACCATTCGTCAAGGACCCGCCCACCCCGACTCATCTGACGATCCAACTGACCGACCGCCGGCCACGCTCCCACGATCACCACCAGTCGGCGATCGCCTCGTACACGTCGGGATGGTGGGCCAATGCGATGTGGGTGATCTTCGGGTATGTCAGCGTCGTCGCGCTGGGGAACAGCTCACCGTCCGTGGATCGACCCGACATGCTCGGCGAGGTGACGAGCATGTCGCCGATCAGCCTGGCCAACGGGTGTTCGGGGTCGGTGGTGACGGTGCCGCCGATCACCAGATACCGGGCCCGATCCAGCCGATCCGGCAGGTGTCGGAAGCTGCGTCGACGGGCTCCGGGATCCCGCTCGGCCCAGTCCTCCTCCACGACCGCCCCGAAGCGAAGGTCCTTGATGCCCGCGCTGCGTTGGTCGAGCCCCAATCCGACCAAGCGCGTCGCTGGGATGGGCACCGCCCACAGGGCCGCACTGGCGGAGTGGACGACGGCCTCCAGACCGGCGCCGGTGTTCGGCACCCCGATCAGCACCACCCGGCGAACCTTGCGGGTCCAGCGCCGCCCGACCGGGAGCCGTCGACCCCGCGACCGCTGGCGGCGTGCGTAGTGACCCGCCGAACGGATGACCAGTCCGCCCATGCTGTGACCGATCAGGTTGATCTCGCGCACCCGCACGGGCCACGCCGCCACCAGGCGGCCGATCAACTGGGCGAGCTCCCGGCCGTTGTCGGAGATGTGGCGGCCGGTGTTGTAGCGGACGGAGAGCGCTGTCACGCCGTGGTCCTCGACGAGCTGCGTGCCGAAGGTGGTCGAGGCGTCACCCGAGTAGCGCCAGACCGACTCCGTGGACATCAGCCCGTGGACGAGGAGGCAGATGCGCGGGCCGACGTCGTATTTGGTGAGTGCGTCGCGCAACGCCCGACGATCCAGCGGCAGCACTGTGTCACCCGCTCGGATCGTCATCGGCGTTGCCCAGTCGGACGCCCGGTCGTCCAGCGCATCGCCGAACAGCCCGTTGACCACCGCCACCAGGTTGTCGCTCCTCATGGGAAGGCTGGTCAGCACTCTCAGCAGCGAACCTGCGACGGACGAGCCGCCGGGCGTCTCAGGGGATGAGTCGACGGGCGCCACGACCGGAAACGGTATCGGCACCTAGCCGCCTCGCTGTTGGAACGGCCAATCCGTCGCGCCGCGATTCGCTACCTGCGCTGTGCAACGGCCACAACCGAACGGATGTCGTTGCTGAGGAACTCATCCTCGAGGGGGTGCGGGTGGGCCTCTTTGAACATCGTGGCTGCGGCTTCTCGCCTACGTGCCCCAACACGCCTGGTGCGCCCAGCCTCGGAACGTCACGCAGCCGGTCAGCCCCGAGGGGTCCCTGACCAACCGCCGATGGATCAGTCGGCGCTCAGGGTGTCGGCAAGCTGCAGTCGCTCGGGTTCAGTGGTGGTGCTCATCCGCGTCGGCTTCGGCCTTGGTGACGTGGACGGTGCCATGGTCGTGCTCCGGCGGTCCGTAGATCGCATAGACCTTGAGTGGCTCGTCACCGACGTTGGTGACGTTGTGCCAGGCCCCCGCCGGGACGAAGATCGCCCAGTCGTCCCCGACCTCCTGGTCGAACGACAGGTCGTGCTCGGTCGGGCCCATCTGCACCCGTGCCCTGCCGGCTTCAACCCGCAGGAATTGGTCCCCGTGCTCGTGCACCTCCAGGCCGATGTCGCGGCCCGGGTCGATGCTCATCAAGGTCAACTGAATGTTGGAGCCGCTCCAGCGCGTGGTGCGGTAGTTGTCGTTGGCCAAGGTGTCGGCCTCGATGTTGGTGACGAACGGGTTTGGTCCCTCGTCGTTCAAGTTGGCGTCGCTCATTGGCTGCTCCTCCGTCGTTTGATGGAACCCCTAGGTCTACCCCGAGGAGTCGGTGCCGGCAGACCAGACGGGGTTGGACCCTGGGTCCGGCAACTCGCCGGCCGGAACGGGGCCGGGAGGAGTGCCGTCGCCGAACGGGCGACCGCCGAGGCGTTCACGATCGTGGGGCGTCGCCCATGGGGCGGGATCGGGGCCGATCGGCACGATCCCGAACGGGTTCAGCTGACGGTGCACCCCGTAGTAGTGGGCCTTGATTTGGGGGAAGTCGATCGTGTCACCGAAACCCGGCGTCTGGAACAGTTCGCGGGCGTACCCCCACAGCGAGGGCATCTCCATGAGCTTGTTGCGGTTGCACCGAAAGTGGTTGTGATAGACGGCATCGAAGCGCACCAGGCTGGGCCACAACCGCACGTCGGCCTCGGTGATGGTGTCGCCGACGAGGAACCTGTGCGCGCTCAGGTGATCCTCGAGCGCGTCGAGCCGTGCAAACAAGCGGTGGTAGGCCTCGGCGTAGGCCTTCGCGTCCGAGGCGAATCCCGCCTCGTACACGGCGTTGTTCACGTCGCGATAGTTGGCTTCGTCCATCGCCATGATCTCGTCACGGAGCGCCGCCGGGAAGAGATCGTGAGCGCCCGGGCGGTGCAGACCCTGCCACTCCTGGCCGAAGTCCAGCGTCATCTGGTGGAAGTCGTTGGTGGCCACCTTGCCGCTGGGGATGTCGACCATCGCCGGCACCGTGACCCCGCTGCCAACGTTGGCACCTCGGGCCTCGTAGGCGTCGCGTAGCAGATGGATGCCGAGCACCGGGTCTCGTTCGTCCTCGTCGAGGTCGAACGTCCACGACTCCTCACCATGGGTGGGTCCGGCCAGCGCCAGCGAGATGCTGTCCTCCAGGCCGTAGAGCCGCCGGGTGATCAGCGCCCGGTTGGCCCACGGACACGCCCGGGCCGCGGCCAGGCGATATCGCCCCGCCTCGACCGGCCAACCGTCAGCGCCGTCGCGGGTGATGCGAGTCGCGATGTAGTCGGTGTCACGCCGGTAGGCGCCGGTTTCATCTGTGTAGTTGGTTTCGTCGCCCATGACGTAGGCCTAGCAGCAGCGACCTCGAAACAGCCACCTGTCAGCGGACGCCAAGCTGAAGCAGCGGCACGCTCTCGGACCTTCTGCGTCGTACTCATGAGAGCAACTTGTCTCACCTCTCCGCGAACGCTGGATCCAAATCGACTGATTTCCGTTGTCAGCGGAGGTAGTCTATTTCCCGAACAACCACAGGAGCTGCCGTGTCCCAGCCCAACGCACCGGAGACAAAACTTGAGGTCATGCGCCGCGGAGCCTCGATGCTTGCCGAGCGCGTGCCGTCAGGCTGGTCAACGAGTTTCCAGCCTGACGCTGGACATCGCGTCGACGGCCTCATCGAAATACTGGGGCCCGGCGGGCAAATTGCAGTGTTGGCGATCGAGGCGAACCGGCTGGTCAACAGGCGCGACGTCGAATCGATTCGAGAACGGCTCGACACAGCGGTCGGCGGCATTCCTCGGGGCCATGGCATGGTCATGGCTCGCTACCTTTCCCCACCGGTGCGCATGGGGCTCACCGATGCTGGGATTGCGTATCTCGACGCCACCGGCAACATGCGCGTCGACCTCCAAGACCCCGGACTTTTCCTCTCAGACCGTGGCGCCGACAGCGACCCGTGGAGGGGACCGGGCAGGCCACGCGGCACGTTGAAGGGCGCACCCGCAGCGAAGATCGTGAGAGCGGTCGCCGACTTCGTCGGCCCGTGGACGATGCGCGAACTCGCGGAGGTGGCCAAGACATCCACGGGCGCCACGTACCGCGTCGTCGACTATCTCGAAGACGAAGGTCTGGCCAAACGTGATGCGAAGGGCATCGTGACGGTTCCGGACTGGAGCGAGGTCCTGCGAACCTGGAGCTCCGACTACCAGTTTGTTCGCGACAATCGGATCACGCAGTGGATCGAGCTGCGTGGGCTGCAACAGCTGCTCGACCGGGTCGGATCAGTCGAGCAGCAGGTCCAATACGCGGTATCCGGCAGCCAAGCAGCCGCCGAGTGGGCCGCCTATGCCCCATCTCGCGCGGCGATGATCTACGTCGCCGATGCCGCTCAGGCAGCCGGGGCGTGGGAGCTGCGCCCCGCCGATGCTGGCACCAACGTGATGCTGGCCGAACCAGCAACAGACGTGGTCTTCGAGCGTTCGTGGACCAATCAAGGTGGTGTTGAGATCGCAGCCCCCACCCAGGTGGTGGTCGATCTGATGACGGGGCCTGGCCGCAACCCAAGCGAAGCGGAGGAACTCCTCGAATGGATGAAGCAAAATGAACCAACCTGGCGAATCAAGCGCTGACCTCCTCGTCCGGGCACGCCGAGCCCTTCTTGACGCGCTCGAAGCTTTGGAAGCGCACCGCGAGTCGGTGGTAGTCATTGGTGTCCGCACGTGGCGCACGCATCCCCCCGCACCACAAACACGCCACACGTCGGGCCAGCGGCCTTGAGGCGGTTCTCGTCGACAATGACAAGATGATCGTGCATGCGCTCGGCCCCCATGACGACCGCACCTTCAGCGCCCGTGTTGCCGGTGCCGCTGCGCTTGTGGTTGCCAAGGCGCACAAGATCGGCGAACGCGCTCACAGCAGTCCCGGCCGCCTAGTGGACAAGGACGCCCACGACGTTTATCGCATCCTGGTCGGTACCGAAATGGCAGTCCTCGCCCAAGGCTTCGACCGACTGTTCGAAGACGACCTGAGCCGCTCCCCCACCGAAGAGGCGACTGCGTTCATTCGAGACCTCTTCGCTGTAGGCCCGGACGCGGCTGGATCGATGATGGCTGGTCGCACGGAGGCAGGAATCGGCGAGCCCGAAACCGTCGCACGCCAGGTCTCGATCCTCGCGTCAGATCTGCTCGCCTCAATCCGCACCTGAGCGGGCCTGCGAGCGGGAGCACATGGCCGCTCCAACTCCGCTGCAGTCCAGATCTTGTCGTCCGCTGGGCCACGGTACCGCTACAGCATCAAGCTCGGCGACGGTCATGTGAGGGTATAGGTGTTCCTCGCCTGAGCGGGAGAACACTTATGCCCGGGGTGATGACGGCGACCGATCAGCGGATCCGGTCGGCCCGCAGTTGGTGGGCAGGAAACCTCGGCGGTAGTTCGCCTCGCTATCGCACACGACGAGGCGGTCACCGCAGTGGCCTACGGCTTGTCGGTTCCCACCACCCACATGGCGTAGAACTGGGTGGCGCCGCCGTAGGCGGGCCCAGCGCACGGCGCACGCCGTCCACCTGATGGTCACCGGCCCGGCCTCGCACCTGCATGACCGCGTCGATCTCCTCGATCAGATCGGTGATGCCCGCCACCACCTGCTGCTGGAACGGGATCCAAACGACAGCGCCCACATCGTCATGGGGCGTGGGGTCCGCCGGAACGGATCCATGACGTCGAGTCGTTGTTCGATGCACTGGTGCTGCGCTCCTCTCCCAACCCGGGGCCTTACCGACGCTTTCACCAAGAAGTGTCGGTAAGGTGGAGCCGTGAGGACACATCCAGGCTCACCAACGGACTGGCCCGCAACCACGCTCGAGTCGGTTCCGTGGGTTGGCGACGTCGACGCCGTTCCCCGGCGACACAGGGGCGACTACTCCGGCGAGTACCAAGCCAGCATCGTCCCAACCATCGCATCAGCCAACGCTCATCTCTCCGCCGGAACCAGGGCTGCGGTCAATGAGGCAACCGCCCAAATCGCCCGCTTCGACGCCGACATGTCGAACGAGATCGCCCCATTGGCATCCATCCTGCTTCGCTCGGAGTCCGCGTCGTCGAGCCGCATCGAACGTCTCACCGCATCCGCGCGAGCCATCGCCGCCGCCGAACTGGGCGACACACCCCGACGCAACGCTGCCGAGATCGTCGCCAACAGCACCATGATGACCGCTGCCATCAGGCTGGCGGATCGCCTCGACGCTGATTCCATCATCGAGATGCACCGGCAGCTGATGGAGCCAATGCGCCCGGACATCGTCGGGCACTGGCGTACCCAACAGGTCTGGATCGGGGGCAGTCGCCACGGCCCGCACACTGCGGACTTTGTTCCGCCAACGCACGAGCGTGTGCCGGCGGCAATCGACGACTTGGTCGCCTATCTTGCCCGCGACGACGTCTCGGTTCTCGAACAAGCGGCAATTGCACACGCCCAGTTCGAGACGATCCACCCGTTTCCGGATGGCAACGGCCGCATTGGCCGGGCGATCGTCCACAGCATCCTTCGGGCCAAGGGACTCACCCGAAACGTCACGGTGCCCGTCTCTGCTGGGCTGTTGCAAGACGTCGACCAGTACTTCGCCGCGCTCACCCGCTACCGAGCAGGAGATCCTTCGCCGATCGTCGAGTGCTTCGCTGATGCTTCATTTGCTGCGGCGCACCATGGTCGGGCACTTGCCACCGACCTGTCCGAGGTCCGGGCCCGTTGGCAGGAGGCGCTCAAGGTCCGCTCCCATGCTGCGGCTCACCGCGCGTTGGACGTGGTGAGTGAACAGCCCGTCGTCGACGTTGCCTACATCAGCCAAGCGTTGGGCATCAGCGATCGCCGAGCGGCCGATGCAATCAACGCCCTGGTGTCAATCGACGCGCTTCGCCAGATCGGATCCGGCCAACGAAACCGTCGCTGGCAGGCACCCGAAATCCTCGCGGCCCTCGACCAGTTCGCCGAGCGAGTCGCCCGCCGGTAGCCACCCCTTGGTGGTCGGGTTAGCCCTCTCTGTTGATGCGCCAGAGCGAGCTGATCGGGAGCGCCTTCGAGTGCCAGGCTGGAACCCGTGCGATCACCAACGGGTCTTCCAAGAGCCCGATCGTCCGGTCGGCGGTGCGCGAGTCGACGTCAGCATCCCCCGCAGTCGCTCCGGGTGCGGTCCGACCGAAGGGGTGAGGGCTGCAGCGCCAAGAACTACAGGATCTGCGGGCCTCCAGGCCAGCTCACCATCGCAGAGCGGCCAGCGCTACGTTCCTGACCCAGCTCGTCTCGCTATGGTGTCGATCAAGTCAACGGCTCGAACTGGCGCAGAGCGATACTTCGAGAAGCAGCGGACCGATCCCGCCTACGAGCGCGAGTTTCAAGCCGCCCGTCGCCGCATCGCTCGGGTCGTTGCAGCCGTCAACAAGTTGCTGGACCGTACCCAGCGACCCGATGGGCAGTCTGGCTAGCTCGCTTGCGGACCTTCGTTGGCCGCAATCCACAGGTCGGCCTTGTGTCGGGCCCTGGCGAGCGACTCAGGAGACACCTTGCTGAGGTCAGTGGAGAATCCGGACCTCAGGATCGCGGCGCGTTTGTCCTGGGGAAGCCGCTCCAACTCAGCTGCAGTCCAGATCTTGTTGTCGTCCACCAGGCCAAGGTACGGCGACAACGTAAAACGCGGCGCCGGTCACGTGTGGGTATAAGTGTTCCTTGCCTACGATGGAGAACACTTATACCCTGGGGCGATGACGGCGACCGATCAGCGAATCCGGCCAGTCCGCAGTTGGGGTGCGGGAACCTCGGCCGTGGTGCGCCTCCTGATCGCACTCGACGAGCCGATCACCGGAGTGGCCATCGCCCGTGAAGTGGGGGTTTCCCAGCCCCGGGTCTCACAGGTGCTGGCGCAACTGCGGCACAAGGGTGCCGTCGTGGCGTCACCAAACGGCTACCGGGGCGACACCGCTCGGCTTCTCGATCTTCACCTGGCCCACGCCAAGCCCTACCTCGTCGAGCCAGAGTCGTATTGGTACAGCACCCGGCCCCTGATGGACCAGGCTCGCCGGGTCCTCACCACCGCAGCGTCATCCCAGGTTCGCATCGCCTTCTCCGCCGACCTCGGCCCAGACCTCCTGGCCCCGTGGCGACACCCGACGCTGTCCATCGTCTATGCCGATGGACAGATCCCGATGGAACTCGCTGGCATGGTGCCCGCCGAGGGGCTCACAGACGCCAGCCTCGTGATGCGCATCACCGACAAGTCGGCGAGCCTTGCCGCAACGCAGCCGTGGATCGCCGAAGCTGAGGCGCTGCCCTTGGCCGACCCCACTCAGCAATGGTGGGACCTCAAGCACCTCAGCGGCGAAGACCGAGACGAGGCCGCCGATCGACTCCGACAGGCGATCATCAACCGCACTCTCCCAAGAATCACGTGAGCATTCAGCGGGTTGCGCTCACGAGTGTGTCCGGCGCCATGGACGGAGCATTCACGGCAATTGCCGACGTCTCGGGAGCGATGGCGCACAGCAGCGGACGCAACCACCACCGGCTCATCGGCGGACTTGCCGTCATGCTCCACGTCCAGCGATTGGGAATAGATCTGCCGGTTCGAGCCACAGGCGACGCCGACTTCGGCGTTCCGCCTTATGTCCTGAAAGAACCGGAACTCGTGGAGTCCATAGAGGAAGCGGGATACGACAAGGTGGCTGGCAACCGCTGGGAGCGGCCCCTCGACAACCGGCGGACTGCATCGGTTGACTTGCTCATTCCTTCCTACCGGAGCCGGGCACGAGACACGGTGCGGATAGGCGCCGTCGCCACAACCGAGGTACCCGGGCTGGCCGAAGCGCTACAAGGGCCAGGCATTCCCATCGAGGCGGAGTTGCTCCTGACCGACGGCACCTACTTGACGGCCGCCACCCTGCTCCCTGACGCGCTCGGGATGTTGACCCTCAAGGTCCTCGCCCGAACGGTTCGCTCCGAGACACGCGACATCGGCGACATCTCGCGCTGCCTCGAGATCGTCGCTGCGGACAACGTCCAACCTGTCGACTTCGACCAAACCCCGACGCTGCAACAAGTCCGGGAGCTTCTGTGGCGTGAACTTGGCACTGGTGGGAAAGCGCTCTCCGACCTCACCGCAGGTATGTCGGAACAGCAGGCCGCCAAGCGCCGCACCCGCACCCGAGCGCTCTTGACGGAACACGTGGGAGCGGCGTGACCCCACGCTGAACCGAGGAGTTGCTGGATTGTGTCGCAGGACGGCGCCGCGGCGCCGCTGCGCCGCCTACGGCTTGTCGGTGCCGACCACCCACATGGCGTAGAACTGGGTGGCGCCGCCGTAGGCGTGGCCCAGCGCACGGCGCACGCCGTCCACCTGGTGGTCACCGGCCTGGCCCCGCACCTGCATGGCCGCCTCACCGAAGCGGATCATGCCCGACGCACCGATCGGGTTGGACGACAACACACCACCGGAGCAGTTCACCGGCAGCTTCCCGTCGGGGCCGGTGGCACCCGACTCGGTCAGCTTCCAACCCTCGCCCACCTCGGCGAAGCCCAGGTTCTCCATCCACATCGGCTCATACCAGCTGAACGGCACGTAGCACTCGACCGCGTCGATCTCCTCGATCGGGTTGGTGATGCCCGCCTGCGCATACACATCCGCGATGCAGTCGCGTCCGGCCTTCGGGTCCACCTGGTCGCGTCCGGCCTCCATCGCCGGCTCGGAGCGCAGCGCCATGCCCTGGATCCAGGCCGGCTGACGGCCCTCGGCCGCCGCCGCATCCGCGGTGGCCTCGTCGCTCAGCACCATCGCAAACGCACCATCGGACGACGGGCAGGTCTCCGAGTAGCGGATCGGGTCCCACAACATCAGCGACTCGCGCACCGAGTCGTAGGTGATCTCGGGCTCGTGCAGGTGCGCATACGGGTTGCGCAGCGCGTTCAGCCGGTCCTTCACCGCCACCTGGATGCCGATGTCGTCGGGCGCACCGCTGCGGGCCATGTAGTTGCGGATGTACGGGGCGAAGTAGCCGCCCGCACCCGCCACCACCTGCGGCTGGAACGGGATCGAAAACGACAGCGCCCACATCGCCTCCGAGCAGCTCTGCATCTCCCACGCCACGGTGAGCACCCGGCGATGGGCGCCGGACTCGATGTGGTTGGCCGCCACGATGGCGGTGGAGCCGCCCACCGACCCGGCGGTGTGCACCCGCAGCAGCGGCTTGCCCACGGCGCCGATGGCGTCGGCCAGGGCGTACTCGGGCACCATGACGCCCTCGAAGAAGTCGGGCGCCTTGCCCACGACGACGGCGTCGATGTCGGCCATCGTCATGTGGGCGTCCTCGAGCGCCCGGAACACGGCCTCCCGCAACAGGCCCGGCAGCGACACGTCGCCCCGGGTGGCGGCGTACTTGGTCTGGCCGGTGCCAACGACTGCAACTCTGTTCGAACCCATCAGGCGTTCCCCCCGGCCTCGTTGGATGTACTGGATTGCGCAGCTGTACTGGATTGCGCAGCCGCACCGGGCTGGGCGGCGTCGAGCACCGCCACCAGGTTGTGCTGCATCAGGTGGCCGCCGGTGGCGTGGGCGACGCCCCGGTTGACCGAGCCGTCGAAGATGCGGTTGGCCACCTCGCCGAGGCGGATCATCCCGGCGGCCATCATCGGGTTGGAGGCCAGCGGCCCGCCCGACGGGTTGATGTTGACGTCGTCGGCCAGGCCCAGCTCGTTGCGCAGGATGGCCTCGTGGTGGGTGAAGCAGGTGTGCAGCTCGGCCACGTCCACCGGGCCGTCGCCGACACCGGCGCCAACGGCTGCCAGCTTGGCCGACGGGGCTCGGGTGAGGTCCCGCACCGACAGCGAGTGGGCGTCGATGCGGTGGTCCAGCCCGGAGATCCAGGCGGGACGTGCGCACAGCTCGGCGGCCTTGGCGGGCGACGCCAGCACGATGGCGGCGCCGCCGTCGGTGATCGGGGCGCAGTCGTCGCGGCGCAGCGGGTTGGCCAGGTAGTCACCGGCCAGCACGTCCTCGGCGCTGCGGTCCCACGCCAGGTGGGCGTTGGGGTTGTCCTGGGCGCTGCGACGGCTGCGGGCGGCCACCTCGGCCATCTCGGCCTCGCTGGTCACTCCCCCGTCGATGCAGGCCCGGGCCTGAAGCCCGGCGATCTCCACCGAGGTGGGCCACAGCGGCGCCGTGTAGTACGGCTCGCACATGCGGCTGAGCACCCGGGGCAGGTCGCCGGGGCTCGACTTGCCGTAGCCGTACACCAGGGCGGTGTCGGCGTGGCCCGAGCGGATCTTCAGGTACGCCTCGTACAACGCCCAGGCGCCGTCCATCTCCACATGGCTCTCGGCCACCGGCGGCGAGGCGCCGATGGCGTCCAGCGTCATCACGAAGCTGAACGGCTGACCGGCCAGGTAGTCCGACGAGCCGGAGCAGAAGAAGTCGAACTCGTTGTGCTTGAGCCCCACCTGTTCCATCACCTCGGCGATCACCGGCTGGATCATTTCGATCTCGCTCAGCGTCTCGGCTG
>JAWKIF010000005.1:0-1579 GCA_041394405.1 Microthrixaceae bacterium | reverse complement strand
ACATGAAGGGGGCCATGATGAAGCTGGGCCAGATGGCCAGCTATCTGGAGACCGGCCTGCCCGAGCCGATGCGGGAGGCCCTGGTGCAGCTCCAGTCGGACGCGCCGCCGATGGCGCCGGAGCTGGCGGCCCAGGTGGTCCTCGACGAGCTGGGCGCCCCGCCCGAGGAGCTCTTCGCCACCTGGGAGGCCCGACCGATGGCCGCGGCCAGCATCGGGCAGGTGCACCGGGCGGTCACCCACGACGGCCGCGAGGTGGCCGTCAAGGTGCAGTATCCCGGCGTCGACGACGCCATCCGCCACGACCTCGAAAGCTCCGACCTGGTGTTCAACGCGCTGGGGATGATGTTCCCCGGCATGGACCCCAAGCCGATCGTGGCCGAACTGCGTGAGCGGCTCACCGAGGAGTTGGACTACCGCCAGGAGGCGGCCAACCAGCGGCGCTTCGGGGAGTACTACGCCGGGCACCCCACCATCTCGATCCCCGGTGTGGTCGACGAGTTCTGCACCGGGCGGGTGCTGTGCTCCGACTTCGTGCGCGGCCGGCGCTGGGCCGAGATGGTCAATGCCCCCCAGGCCGAGCGCGACCTGGCGGGCGAGACGATCTTTCGTTACGTGTTCGGGTCGATCTACGGCATGGGTGCCTTCAATGGCGACCCGCACCCCGGCAACTACCTCTTTGGCGAGGACGGCCGGGTCAGCTTCCTCGACTACGGCCTGGTGAAGCACTTCGACGCCGACACGGTGGCCGACTTCGAGACCCTGATCGTGGCGATGGTGATCGAGCACGACCTCGACCGCTTCCGCAGCGAGATCGAACGGATCGGCCTGCTGCCGGCGGACGCACCGTTCTCCACCGACCAGGTCGCCTCCTACTTCGGGCACTTCTACGACCACATCGCCGAGGAGGGCGTGCACCGCATCGGCCCGGAGTGGTCGGCCGAGGCGGTGCGTCGCTACTTCGACCTCACCGGCCCGTACGCCGACATCATGAAGGCGGCCAACCTCCCCGGCGACTGGGTGATCGTGCAGCGGATCAACCTGGGGCTGTTTGCGTTGCTGGGCGAGCTGGGTTCCACCGCCAACTGGCGGCTGATCTCCGAGGAGCTGTGGCCCAGCGTGCACGGCCCGCCGTCGACGCCGATGGGCGAGGCGATCGCCGAGTGGGAGCGGGAGCGACGCGCCTCGGCGACCGCTCAGCGGTAGCGGGCCGGCCCCCGGTCGGTTCGATCGTCGGGCGCATCGGGCTGCGGGTCCAGCTCGGCCGCCGCCTCGTTGAGGTGATGGGCCAACAGCCGGGCGACCGACGCGTCGTCGGGCAGATCGGGGCGGGGCGGGGTGCTCCACGGCTCCATCGACACGAACACCTCCGTTCCGGCGGGCGCCCGGCCCTGGAGCGACATCGTCAGGGTCACCGTGGGGCCGTCGACGAACTCGACCAGCGCCTCCACCAGCCCGGCCGAGGCGTCCAGAAAGGTGACGTCGCCGATGCGGTGCGCGGCGTCGATCAGCCACAGCATCGTCTCGTCGGCCGGTGCTGCGGCCATGACCGAGGCCCCGGTGGCCCAGGCCGCGGGCAT
>JAWKIF010000004.1:0-1967 GCA_041394405.1 Microthrixaceae bacterium | reverse complement strand
TGCTGAACCGCCTCGACTTCCAGCGCCGGGCCGCGCACAAGGCCATCGACGGGCTGCGGCCCCGCCTGCTGATCGCCGACGCGGTCGGGTTGGGCAAGACCCTCGAGGTGGGCCTCATCCTGGCCGAGCTGATTCGGCGGGGCAGGGGCGAGCGCATCCTGGTGGTGACGCCCCGCCACATCCTCGAGCAGTTCCAGCATGAGCTGTGGTGCCGCTTTGCCATCCCGCTGGTGCGCCTCGATTCGGAGGGCATCGCCCGGGTGCGCCGCGAGATCCCCGCCAACCGCAACCCGTTCAGCCACTACAAGCGGGCGATCATCTCGATCGACACGCTGAAGAACGCCGGCCGCTACCGCCACCACCTCGAGGGCATCCACTGGGATGCGGTGGTCATCGACGAGTGCCACAACCTGGTCAACCGGGGCACGCTGAACAACCAGCTGGCCCGGGTGCTGGCGCCCCGCACCGAGGCGCTGCTGCTCACCAGCGCCACCCCGCACAACGGCGATCCCGAGAGTTTCGCCGAGCTGATCCGCCTGCTCGACCCCACCGCCATCGCCGACCCGCACGCGATCGACGCCGATGCCATCGACCACCTGTACGTGCGGCGCCACAAGGCCCACGAGGAGGTGGCCGCCGAGGTGCGGGCCGATTGGGAGGACCGCCTCGAACCCAGGCCGCTGCTGATCGACGCCAGCCCGGCCGAGAACGCGCTGTTCGCCGAGCTGGCCGACACCTGGATCTACCCGGCAAGCGGCACGGCGCCGACGTCGGGCAAGGGCCGCACCCTCTTCCCGTGGACGCTCTTCAAGGCGGCGCTGTCCTCGCACCGGGCGCTGGGCCAAACCGTCGCCGCCCGCCGTAAGACGCTGGCCGACCGGGCCGACGCCCAATCGCCCGAGTCGCGGGCCGAGGACGCTGCGCTCGTCCGCCTCGACGAGCTGGTGGCTGCCATCGAGGGCAATGCAACCGAAGAACCTGCCGACGAGGTGAACGGCGCCTCGAAGCTCCAGGCGCTGATCGAGCAGCTGGTGGACATCGGCGTCGGCCCGCGGTCGGCCACCCGGGTGGTGGTGTTCTCCGAGCGCATCGCCACGCTGGACTGGCTGGCCGAGGTGGTGCCGGCGGCGCTCAAGCTGAAGGACAAGCACGTCCAGGTGCTGCACGGCGGCATGGCCGATGTGAAGCAGATGGACGTGATCGAAGACTTCGGTCAGGTCCGCTCGGACGTGCGCCTGCTGCTCACGGGCGACATGGCGTCGGAGGGCGTCAACCTGCACCGCCAGTGCCACCACCTCATCCATTTCGACCTGCCCTGGTCGCTCATCACCATCGAGCAGCGCAACGGCCGCATCGACCGCTACGGCCAGACACATGCCCCCGACGTTCGGGCGCTGCTGCTCAACCCCGATCACCCGGCGCTGCACGGCGACGTGCGCATCTTCACCAAGCTGCTCCAGCGCGAGCACGAGGCGCATCGCGCCTTTGGCGACGCCGGCTCGCTGCTGGGCGTGCACGACGTGGCCCTGGAGGAGGAGGCGGTGATGCGCGCGCTGTCGGCGGGCGCCGACCCCGACGAGGCCATTCCGGCCGAGCCGAAGGAGGCCTTCGACATGATGGCCATCCTGTCGGGCGCCACCGGGTCTGGGGCGGTGCCCACCCACGTTCCGCCCAGCCTGTTCGACTCCGATGCGGCCTTCTTCGACGAGGCGCTACACGTGGCCTTCGACGACGCCACCGCCGCCCTCGACCTGCGCCGCGACGACGGCGATCCCACGTTCCTGTCGCTGGTGCCCCCGAAGGACCTGATGGGGCGCATGCGGGCGCTGCCCCGCACCTTCCTTGCCGAGCAGCACATCGTCGACCGCCTGAAGCTCACCGGCAACGACACCCTGGCCAACTCGGCGTTGGAGAAGGCCCGCGAGACCACCGACTCGGGGTGGCCCGAGGTGGGATTCCTGTCGCCG
>JAWKIF010000003.1:0-4576 GCA_041394405.1 Microthrixaceae bacterium | reverse complement strand
TGTTGCAGAAGCACCGGACGCCATGGGCTTGCACAGCTTGTCGCTCAACTGAGCGGCTCCGAATGCGAGCGTCCTTGAGGAGGACTGCCCATCCTTCGGTGCCAGCCAGCTCCAACCAGTCGATATCGGCGACGTTTTCGTCCTGCGGAATTCCATAGTGCTCTGCAAGGGTGACCAGGCGCAGCCCGGTTTCCCTCAAGAGTCGCGGAACCTGGAGCCTGCCAAGGCTCCGATCGAGGAAGAGGTCAGGCAGCCCGTCGGGATGCGACACGCAGCGCGTCCTCAAGATCAGCCACCGGAACGCCGAAGTCTTCTGCAAGGTCGGGAAGTGACTCACCGGCTTGGAAGCGGTCGATCACATCGCTGACTTTGGCCCCTCCGCTGACAAAGACAGGCTGACCGAACGACCGCCTTGGGTCAGCCACCACTTGTCGGCGTTGATAGCCGGGCAGGTAGAGAAGACGTGCGTAGCCATCGTCCCCGTAGTCGATTCGTTGCAGGTAGCCACTGACAACGTCTGTGAAGACACGTTGACCATTGCGAAGAACGACCAAGTCTCTCGCAGCCGACGTCGCTTCGGCCGACGCCTCCGATCCCTGGGCAAAGTCAAAAAGAACCTCGGCGCCGTCGGAGTACAGGCGCTGGTTCGCCAGGGCATGCTGAATACCCAGTTGGTCCTGCAACGCAAGGAGCGCTGGGCGGATGCGTTGCATCGGCACGCCAGTCTTTCGGATAGCTGCCAACACCATGCCCTCAACAAGGGCGACGAAAGGCACTGAAGCGCTACCTCCGTTGGCGATTGTTGAGAGCACCGGCTCACCGCTGACCGGCTCCCGGTCCGGCGATCGTCGCACGTACCCCCGTGCCCAGCTTGAGAAGGTCGAATTGGGCACGCCAAGGAACCGGGCTGCCTCAGCCACCGAATAGAGCGGGACGTCGAAGCGGAGTTCACGGTCGACAACTGTCATGGCGAACCTCCTTGGTAAGCCGGCCCCACATACCCGGGCTCTCAGGCTATCCCCCAGTGACGTCCATCCTTGCCCGTCGCAAGAGCACGACCTTGCTTGTTGTCGAAGCTGAGTCTCGACAGACCGACGCTCAATCGTCGGGCTTCGTAGGCGAGATGTTCCGTGCTCCCGCACCAGCGACCAGCGCCAACATCGATCAGCGTCTGTCGTTTTTCTGGGTGGTGTTCCTGACCCGCTGCACCAACCTTTCGGCCTGGGACAATTCGGTCACCGACGGGGCGCCAACCTCGTCGGTGAGTTCGGCAAGGTACCGATCGGTCTCCTTGAGCAGCCCATGACGGTGCACAACTTCCCGCACGGCGTCCAGGATGGCTTCTGACGGGGACCGATCGCAACCCTCAACCGGCGCCGCCATTCTGTGTGGAGTTCGCACAGGCACCTGCGGCATACGCCGACCGTACACACCCGAGTGTGCGCTTCGCTCCCCGATCTTGTCGGGATTGAGCGCCCAAACCGGCCGAGGTGCCACGATAGGCACTCACGATTTGGGAGCATCGCCACACATGACCTCGGGTGACTCGAACGCCATCCAGAACCACGCCCAGTTCATCTGGTCGGTCGCCGACCTGCTGCGCGGCGACTACAAGCAGTCCGAGTACGGCAAGGTGATCCTGCCCCTCACGGTGCTGCGCCGGTTGGACTGCGTGCTGGAGCCCACCAAGCAGGCCGTGCTCGCCCGGGCCAAGCAGATGGAGGGCAAGGGCGTCGACAACCTCGGCCCGATCCTCCAGAAGGAGGCGGGCGAGCAGTTCTACAACACGTCCCGGTTCGACTTCGCCACGCTGATCGCCGCCCCCGACGACCTGGCCGACAACCTGAAGCACTACATCGCCAGCTTCTCCGCCTCGGCCCGCGACGTGCTCGACAAGTTCGACCTCACCACCCAGATCGACCGGCTGGACCGCTCGAAGCTGCTCTACCTGGTGATGTCCAAGTTCGCCGACATCGACCTGCACCCCGAAGCGGTCTCCAACCTCGAGATGGGCTACCTCTACGAGGAGCTGATCCGGAAGTTCGCCGAGCTGTCCAACGAGACAGCGGGTGAGCACTTCACCCCTCGCGAGGTGATCCGCCTGATGGTCGACCTGTTGTTCATCGAGGACGACGACCAGCTGACCAAGCCCGGCGCCATCAAGACCATCTACGACGGCGCATGTGGCACCGGCGGCATGTTGTCGGTGGCCGAGGACCGCCTGCGCGAGCTCAACCCCGCCGCCACCCTGGAGGTGTACGGCCAGGAATTGAACGCCGAGACCTACGCCATCTGCCGCTCCGACATGATGCTGAAAGGCCAGGACGCCTCCAACATCGCCTACGGCAACAGCTTCTCCGAGGACGGCCATCCCGGCCTCAAGGTGGACTACTCCATCCAGAACCCGCCCTTCGGCGTGGAGTGGAAGAAGGTCGCCGACGCCGTCAAGGACGAGCACAACGACCGGGGCCTCGCCGGCCGCTTCGGTGCCGGCCTGCCCCGCATCAACGACGGCAGCTTCCTGTTCCTCCAGAACGCCATCTCCAAGATGAAACCGGTGGCCGACGGCGGCTCTCGGGTGGCCATCGTGTTCAACGGCTCGCCGTTGTTCACCGGTGCGGCGGATCGGGCGAGTCGAGATCCGCCGCTGGATCATCGAGAACGACTGGAGGCCGTGGTCGCCATCCCCGACCAGCTGTTCTACAACACCGGCATCTCCACCTACTTCTGGATTGTGACCAACCGGAAGTCACCCGAACGTCGGGGCAAGGTGCAGTTGGTGGATGCCCGCAGTATTTCGTGAAGATGCGCAAGAGCCTGGGTGAGAAGCGCAAGGAGGTCAGCGAGGCCCAGATTGCCGACATCGTCCGTGCCTACGGCCAGTTCACCGAGGTCGATGGCGGCGGCACCGACGACGGACCCAGGCCCAGCGTGAAGATCTTCCCCAACGAGGGTTCGGCTTCCTGCGCATCACCGTGGAGCGGCCGCTCCGGCTGCGCTGGGAGGTCACCGACGAGGGAGTCGAAGCGCTTGCGGGCCGACAAGAAGTTCGGCAAGCTCACCGAGGCCGACCAGAACTCGATCATCGCCGACCTGGGCCACAGCATCGGCACCTACGAGACCGACGAGGAACTGCGCGACCTGGCCAAGACGGCGCTGAAACGGGTCGACGTCGACCCCAAGAAGCCGCTGGTCGACGCCATCGTCGGCGCGTTCGCCATCCGCGACCCCGACACCGACCCGGTGACCGACAAGAAGGGCAACGTCCAGCCCGACCCCGACCTGCGCGACAACGAGAACGTCCCGCTTCCCCAGGTATCGGTCACCTACGAGGCCGACGTCGACGCCCGGCTGGAGACCATCGAGTACCGCAGCGCCATCGACGACTACCTGGCCGCGGAAGTGCTGCCGTACGTGCCCGACGCCTGGGTGGATCACGACAAGACCAAGATCGGCTATGAGATCCCGCTGACCCGGCACTTCTACACCTACACACCTCCCCGCCCGCTGGAGGAGATCGACGCCGAGATCAAGCAACTCGAAGCCGAAATCCAGAGCCTCCTCGCCAACGTGACCGAGTGATCCCTGCCTGACCTCCCCGAAGCCGCGTCGATGCCCCTCAGGAGCATCACCTCGATGAACGCAGACCCTCCACGACCCGCGAGACCGCCCGCGTTGCTTTGCGAGCGACGAAACTATCCTTTCGTCACCTCCTAGTATTGAAACTATCCTTGCAGTACAGACCTGGGAGGTCCACCGTGAGCCGACACTTCATGGGATCAACCACCGACGCGTTGCGGACACTTGGCGGGCAGATCGGCATCGCCCGGAGGCGCCAACGCCGGACGGCAGCGGACGTGGCCGAACGGGCCGGCATCAGCGCCCCCACCCTCCGCAGGGTGGAGCGTGGCGATCCGGGCGTTGCGATCGGCATCGTCTTCGAGGTCGCGTCCGTCCTGGGTGTCCCGCTGTTCGGAGCCTCCGGTCGGGAGCTTGCGGAACTCGCCGCACGAGGCGAGCGAGAGCTTGCACTCCTCCCCGCTCGCATCGACGAACCAACATCGGACTTCGACAATGACTTCTGACCCGGCCTTCGTGTGGGTGTGGCTGCCCGGGGCGTTGGAGCCCGTCGTCGGCGGGCGCCTGGACGCGGTCGGCGACGAGTTGCGCTTCACCTACGGCGCCTCGTACCTGAAGCGTTCCGACGCGATTCCACTCGAGCCGGAGACCCTGGCGCTCGACGCCCATACCCAGCGGCCACCCGTTGGGTTGGATGCCCACGGCGTGATTCGGGACGCCGCACCCGACGCCTGGGGCATGCGGGCGATCCTTCGTCGCCTTGCGGGCAAAGCTGCGGATGACACCAGCGCCCTGCCGTTGTTGACCTACCTCCTCGAAGCGGGCTCCAACCGAATTGGTGCCCTCGACGTCACACGCTCACCCACCGAATGGACCGAGCGGGTTACCCAGGGAACGCTCACCGAACTGTTCGAGGCATCGGAACGTCTCGTCAGTGGCAGGCCGTTGACGCACGAACTGCACGACGCATTGAGGTACGGGACGTCGGTTGGCGGGG
>JAWKIF010000002.1:0-6430 GCA_041394405.1 Microthrixaceae bacterium | reverse complement strand
TCACGGCCCGCAGCGTCCACAGTGCGATGCACCCGCACCTCCAACGGTGCCGCCTCCTGAGCCCGGTCGACCTCCGCCCAGACCCATCGGGCGCCCGCCGCCAGGCCGAACGCCGTGACGCCCACGATCACCAGCACACCCAGGGCGATCACCGCCGCAACGATCGCCCCAGCGAGCATCAGCGCACCGGCGCCGACCACGACCAGGGCGACGGCACCGAGTGCCGCACTGGCCGCACCGCCGCCACTGGAGGCGGCACCCGCCGCCCCCTGGCTGATGTTGACAAACACGCTCGCGCTGTTGCCGCTCATCGGGTCTCCTTTAGGACCGTATCCACCAGTCGACCGGTGATGATGGCCTCCTCGGCTGAGCCGTAGATGGCATGGCCGAGCGCCGACTCCAGCGCCCAACGTTCGAGGTCGCTCTCCGGGGTGCGCAGGTCGGCCCAGTGGCCACCAGCATCCGCCACCGCACCGGCGGCCTCGGCCCACGTCGACGGCTCCGTCCAATCCGGCTCCGCCGGTATCTCCGGCGGTGGGTCCAGCTCGTCGGCCACCCGGCGCAAGGCCTCGCCGTTCAGGCCGTCATACTCCGCCAAGGCCCGCAACACTGCGGCCCTGCGCACTCGGGGTAGCGGGACCTCGCGGTCCGTCAGCGAGTCCAACATCACCCCGAAGGTGCGTCGGATGCTCAGATGCTCGGCGGCCGTGAAGCCGTGTTGAGCGCTCATGTTGTGGTCTCCATTCCGTTGTTCGATCGTTCGGCGAGCCGCTGGGCTGCCTCTTGCCACACGACGGAGGCGTGCTCAAACGCCGACACCAGCACCGCCACCGGGTCCGCCGGTGTCTCCGGTTCGGGTGGGTCGAGTTCGTCGGCCACCCGCCATAGCGCGTCGTCGTTCAAGTCGTCATACTCCGCCAAGGCCCGGAACATTGCGGCCTTGAGCTCATTCCGGGGAGGTGGATCCTCGCGGTCCGTCAGCACGTCCAACATCAACCCGAAGTAGCGCCGAATGTCCAGGTTCTCGGCGGCCGTGAAGCCGTGTTGAGCGCTCATGTTGTGGTCTCCATTCCGTTGTTCAGTCGTTCGGCTAGCCGCACCCCACCCGACCAACCCCACCCCCACCAGCACCGCAAACATGCCCGCCGCCAGCACCCCGCGCCCCGCAAACCGGGCCGCCAAGCCGACCAACACCACCAGCTTAACCCCACCAGGCCGAGCCCCGCACGCACCCGCAGACGCTCCACCCGGCGGGCCTCCACCGCCCACCCCGTCGCCACCTCGACCGCCTGCTCATGGGTCATCGGCTCAGCGGTCATCGCCCGCAGTCCCGCGTCGGCATGTCGTCGAACCGGGCACGCATCGTCGGGTCGTCGGTGCGGACCTGCCACCAACCCTCACCATCCATCACAACCCGGTCGTACACCTCGAAGCAGTGCGGGCCGTCGCCGGGCACCAGCGGGTAGGGGCGCACACCCGCAAACCGAGCGGCGCCGGTGGGCTCATCCCATCCGGCGGCCACCATCCCGGCCAGACCGAGCGTGCCGAGCACGGCGACCACCACGGCCGCCACGACCACTACCCGCTGCACACTCACCAGTCGCCCCCGGCGTCGGCCGTTTCACCGGCAGAACCCCAGTCGCCAGCATCCGCCGCCCCGAGATCCGCCGGGCGATCCTCCGACCACCTCTGACCCCCACCACCTCCGCCAGAAGGGCCCGCCCCGACGACCTGCTCAGCGGTCCCCGGATACCGCTCCTCGATCGCCGCAACGACCGCCAAAGCATCCGGCGGGGTCGACAGATTCGAGGCGATACGGGCCGCCATCATCTTCCGGCGGGCATCCGACGCCAGATGCACCGCAGCGTCAACGATGGCACCCATTACCAGCCGGTCCCGACCATCGCCGCCCGCAGCTCGTCCGGACCCATCTCGACGGCCGCCGACAGCGACGGGGCACCCTTCCGGAACGACTGCGCCAACCGGTCCATGTCCGGTTCGTCGAACACGGCCTGCATCGCTTTGATGGTCAGCTTGACCGCCTCCGGCGGCTCCGTTCCCTCACCGTGCAACACGGCCAGGACCGCGGCGGCGTGCCGCGCCTCGACCTGCACCGCCTTGGCGTTCTTGCGGGCCTTCCGGGGCTTCCCGGCGGGCCTTGGGGTCGCCGGTGGTGCTGCCGGACGCTGACCGTTCGGGGCCGTGATCGTGTCGATGCTCATTCTGTTTCTCCTTGGTTGGTGATTGTTGCGATTGGGGCGTACACGGGGCGCGCATCGGGATAGTCGGCGGGGTCCGCGTCGCCGTCGTAGAAGAACTCCCACGAGCCCTCGGGTACCCCCTCCGGCGTGGCAATGAACCCAACCAGCTCGGCGTCCCTAATGGACCCATCCTCACAGCAACCCGAGTAGCCGTCAGGTGCCCGCTTGATGGTCATCAGTCGGTGGATGATCGTGAACGCATTGGTAGCGACCTCCGTCGTGGTGTGCTCTGTTGCCGCGCTCATTGGTTGCTCTCCTTGTTGGTGGCCCGCCATGCGACGGGCCGGGTATCTGGAATCTGCTCAACGAGACCGGACAAACCACGGCCCTTGAGCGTGCGAGTCATCTGCTGGCGAGACCTCGGCGGCTCGAGTTGTGCCCCGATCTGCTCGGCGGTCAGACCAGGCGACGCCTGCACCACCGCCAACACCGCCGCCTGTAAATCGGTCAACTGTGTGCCATCCTCGGTGGCCACCGTCGGCACCGCCCGAGCCCACGCCGCCACCGCCTCATCGGACAGCCGATCCGTCTGGATCTCCACGCCACGGCCGCCCCGCACCAACACCGCCCGGCCCGGTCGCTCGGCCAGCTGGTGAGGCGCCAACGGGGACACCGCCCCCGCCATCGCCACCTCCGACTCCGCGGGCGTCAGCGGGCCCAACCAGCGGGTCCCCAGCTGCCCCGTGACCGCCGTCGGCAACGTGTCACCCGTCGGCCGCTGCGTGGCCATCACGACCACCACCCACGCCGCCCGGCCCTTCCTGACGATCTCCAGCAGGTCACCCCACGCGTCCCGCTCGGCGACCAGCGATGCCGCCTCGTCGATCCCCAACACCATCGGTGCCGGGTCGGCCGACTGTGCCCAGTCCGACCAGCCCTCGGCCTCCATCTTCCGGCCCCGCCGCTCCATCTCCGCCCGCACCCCGCCGATCACCGTGCGGGCATCATTGAGGGTGGTGGCCACTGTCTCGCAGCGGGCCCGGATCGGCTGCACGTCAACACCCCACTTGAGATCCACGACATGCAGTGAGGCGCCCCGCTGCGCCGCCCCGATCAGCCACAACATGAGCGCCCGAGACTTACCCGCACCGGTCCTACCGGCGATCAGGTGGTGGCCGCCCAGCAGATCGATGGTGGCCGGGGTCCCGAGCGCATCACGCCCCACCCTGACCGGCGTGTCGGCAGGGGCCTCGATGGTGGTCACTGTCGACTCGACCGGGGTCGCCAACGGGTCCGAATGGGTGATCCGCAACGTGACCTGCGCAGCGTCCGTCGACGGGTCCACCGTCAACTGTGAGGCGGCCAGGCCGAGGCGCGTTGCGAGCGTCCCCAGGTTCTTGGCCACGGCCGACTGAGGCACGTCCACGAGCGAGCAAACCAGCAGCGTGAGTGCGTCTCCCACGGTCACCCGACGGCACCGCAAACGCCCCTCAGACGCCCGCACAATCCGACGATCCCAGCGCCGCACAAGACGCCGCTGGATGAGCCGCGCCCGCACCTTCGACTGGGGGCCGCACGGCGAGTGAAACGCCCACCAGATGGCGGCAACGGGGGCAGCCGTCAGGGCCCACGGCTGCCACCCGGCGAGCGTCGAAAGGGCCCCGAACTCGGCGACCGCGAGCACCAAAGCGAGCGTCAGACAGTGCCGCTCGTCGAGGTGGCGGCCGCCAACATCGGGTAGATGCAGGGCACCGATAGCGGCCAGAATCGCGCCGATCAGGGCGAGGCCGACGGCCGCCCAAACCCACGGGCCGAGCACCACCGGCCGCAACCCCAGGGCGGCACCGAACAGGCCGCCCTCGTGCGGGTCAGCGCCGACAATCCACGGCACCCGGACGGTCCCCGCCCACGCCCTGGAAGCCAGCCACTGGACCAGCACCATGGCGGCCATCGGGCCAGCCTCGATGCGGTACGGCCAGGCGGCACGGGCAGCCCTGACCGCCGCCCGTGCCACCGGCGGGCCCACCAGGGACCCGAACCACCACAGTCCCGAAACCGTCCCGGCGACTAGTCCCCAGATGGTCCCGAGCAGGCTTGGGGACTGTTTCGGGACGGTCCCCAACGCGTGCGTATGGGTGTCGGGGACCGTCCGAGGGGCGAAACCGAGCATCAGCGCACGTCCTCAGGGATGAGGGGGAGCAACGGGGCCAGTGATGCGAGTAGGTCAAACTGGCTCGTCGTGTTAGACCCCGCAACCATGCCGATGAAGTAGGCGTGGACCTCCGCCTCGGTCGCCAGGGGGAGGTTCCAGGACTTCGCCAGGTCCATCAACGCTGAATGCGCTTGGTCAAGATCGGCGACCTGGTGCGGCTCGGCGGTGTTGTTCCGCAGGTAGCGCACAATCTCGACGACCTTCGACCAGTCGGGTCGGTCGGCACTCGTCGGCTCGTCGTTCGGCGGATATGCTGAGGGCATCCACTTCTCCCTGTCTTCAGCAGTGAGATTGGCTAGGCGTCCGTCCGGAGTGTCAGCTCCGGCGGGCGCCGATCTTCGATTTGCCAGCAACCCCTGCGCGGGATGCGAACGAATTACAAGCACGTCATTCGCGCACCGCGCGACGTGCGCAGCGTGTCGATTCGGACACCCCGGCTGTCTCGGCCAGCTCGGGCAGTGTGCCTGAGTGCAACCAGTCGGGATCGTCGAGACACGCCGGACGTTCGGTCGGCCGACCTGGTGGTGCGGACAGGCCGAGGCTGGCGGCGTCGGGCGACCTGCTGGCGCGTGACCCGTGACGCTCGGCGATCTCGAAGAGGTGAGCCCTTCGGAGATCGCAGCGATCAGTTCGGCGTCGGTCATCAGCGACTGACACCGACGCCGGAATGTCGGCGGGGATGCTGGTGGCGTTCATGTCGTCCGCCAGCGCGTCGAGGCTGGCCCAGGTCTTGCCGGCGGCGGCAGCGTCGCGGATGGACTCGGCAACGATGTCGGCCATCCAGTCGAGAACGCCCTGGTCGTTGCCGTTGGTGTCGACGCCTTCCAGCCAGTCGGTGGCGTTGGCGTGAACCAACTCGGAGGCGGCATCGTCGATGTCGATCGTGTCGGTGCGGTATCCGTTACCCCACTCGCCGGCGTCGATCTTGTTGGTGTCGATGGTTGCGGTGGTGGTGTTCATTGCGTGCTCCTTGGTTGGTGTGTGCGTGTTCACTCGTCGATCACTTCGTGCGGCGGAAGTACTGGGTGGTATTGGTCGAGTGGTTGACGATGCGGTGCCACTCGTCGCCGGGACCGCTCTCGTCCGACGGCTTGCCCTTGCGAGCCCACTGCTCTTCGACGATCTGACCCTTGTTGCGAGCGGGGGTGTCCCAGCGCAGGCTCGTGGGGACGAACTGCTCGGCGACCCGGCTGTACCGGGCGATACCCCAGCGGCCGAGGTCGAGAGTGAAGGACGATTCAGTGTCGATGGTCGTGCTCATGTCGTGCTCCTGTTTGGTTGGGGTGACTGCCTGACGAGTTCCATTATGACAGGCCCCCGGCGGGAAGTCAACGCCCAATCCAAGAATTTCCCCGCGCTACCATCGGCGTCGCCCCCGGTCGGCCGGCATTGAAGTGATAGGAGAGTGGTCGATGACCACCGCCTAGCGCGAGTTCTTCCGACCGGGGGTACCATCACGGTGGCCCCGACCGGGGCAACGGCTGCGCCACCATGACGGCGTGGGCACTGCCTGACAGCGTGCTCCTTCCCCGGTCGGGGCATCTCGCAGCCTGAACTACTCCCGGCGTTGCGAAAACCTCAGGAAGGAGTTGCGGAGCTTGACAAGCTTTGACATACTCACTCCATGCTTAACCACACCACCCTCGGTGGCCGCCTCCGGCGACTCCGTCTCGATCGCGGCATGTCGCAGGTGCAGCTCGGCAAAGCCGCTGGGATTGACAACTCGACCGTCTCGCTCATCGAAGCGGGGGAACGCCAAGGCCATCCCGCCACCATCAAGGCGCTCGCCGACGCGCTCGACTGCACCGTCGCCGACCTCATCACCGAGGAGGCGCCATGAGCGCCCCCTGGGACGACGTGCAGGCGTGGGTCGAGCAGGTCTGCGCCGACCTCGCCACACACCACACCGAACACGCACTCCTCGCCGACGCCGACGGCTGCGACCCGACCGACGAACTCACCATCACGATCCTACGGATCGCCGCCGCGGTCGCCCACGAACTGGAGGCGGCATGAA
>JAWKIF010000001.1:0-14407 GCA_041394405.1 Microthrixaceae bacterium | reverse complement strand
CCACCAGCCCATAGCCGAACGCACCAGACAGGCCGCCAGGGCCGAGCGTGAATGCACCCCAGATCAGTGCCAGCGCCCACGAAGCCCAGGTGATCCCGGTGACCATCAGGGACACGTCGAGGGCGACCCTCGACCGGGTGAGGATGGCCGCCACGGTGAGTGCCGACAGCACGCAGAGCGCCGCGCCGATCCACCGCGCCGGGAACACGTCGGTGAGTACCCCCCAGGCGGGCGCACCCATGGTCACCTCAGGGCGCACGAAGGTGAGCCCACCCATCGACGCCTGATAGGCGGCAAGGATGAGGGCGGCGCGCAGCTGTAGGCGGCGCAGCCACACGTCGGTCGACATCGATCTATCCGAGCTTGGCGGCGAGGTCGGCGATCGCCTCACGGGTCTTGGCGTGTTCGTCTTGGATGACCTTGGCGACCCGGATGCCGAGCGCCGTGCGGGACCCGTCGGCGGACGCCTCACCGTACCCGTCGGCGGGGTCTTTGGGGTCGCCAACGAGCCCGTCGAGGACCCTCAGTACGATGGTGTTGATCTCTGCTTCGGTCACGTCGACCTCCTGGTTGGGTCGGGTTGGGGTGGGTCCACTGGTGAGCCCGGCGGCGATCTGCTGGCGGAACTCGGGCATCGACCAGTTGTCGCCGGGGTCGCCCTTGCGGGCGGTCCATTCGGAGTGGCCAATGTGTGCGTTCGGGCCGATATCGAGGGCCTGGGACAGGCCGATGGCGAGCTTCAGGGCTGCCACCCGCTGGGCGCCCGTGTACCCGTAGTCGGGTGCGCCGGCCTCCATCTCCACACCGACGAACCAGCGGTTGCCGCCAACCTGCGGACCCCATGGGGCTGGTGGTGGCCGGTCGAGGCGCACCGAGTCGAGGACCCGCTGGGCGCCGCTCCCGGCATGGTTCGCCTTGCCGGTCGTGATGGCGGCGACGGTGCCGTCCCGGCCGAGTAGGTATTGGCTGAGCGGTCCTGGCAGGTCGGATCGGCCGTGCTTGACGACGTTGAGGGTGGGCATGTTGCGGCCCCGTGGTGGGGTGGCGGTGTAGTGCCAGATCACTCCCACGGGTGTGAATGCCCCAGGGCGGGGCGTGACGAGTTCGTCGACGGTTCGGACGCCTGACGCCTGCGCGATGCCGAGAGTGTCCATCGGGAGCCTCCAGGGTCGAAATCGGTCCCACCAGTGCGCCGCTGCCGGGCGTTGCGATGGTGCCGGGGGTGGTTGGTGCGGGCCGATATTGCGGCTCTGAGGCGGGCGCTCAGGCGGTCAGATTGAGGGGGCAGCGCCGGTGATGTCCGTCAGGTTCGTTCGGCCAAGGGTCTCAGCTACTTCGACGCTGCCCTCTTCGCTCTGGACCCATTCGGAAAGGTCCAGCAGCTCCCAGCCCTTGCCGATCTCGGCCAGTGCCACGTAGCAGCCCATCACCCGTGGGACGAACGGCAGCTTGCGGCCAACCACTCTGGTCCCCACGATCGGGGCCACGCCGTGAGGGCCTGCCATCGCAGCCTTGGCGGCGTCCATCACGTTCGCTCGAACATCCATCAGGCCGACCGGTGCACCAATCGGCAGCGAGAGGATCCCGAGCGGGTCGCGAACGGTTACGTCCCATGTGCGGATCGGCAGGCTGTCCGTCTTGATCATGCTGCTGGCGATCCCGTTGAATGCCGGCGGGGAGGCTGCGTCAACGTCGGTCTCGTAGACCTTGTATCGCCACAGGTCGTCGGAGTTGCGTGCGGCCGCTGTCGTGGCGATCTTCAGCGGGTCGTTCGCCGTGCCCACAACCTCAGGCACCCGAGTGGACTGCGGGTTGTGGACGGTGACGAATCCGGCGAGCTTGCTGCCGTCCATCGTCCGCTTGCTGTCGCCCTTCACAACGCGAACGGCCGGGTTGGCCGAGGTTCGCACCCACGTGCCCGGCATCGGCGGTGTGTCGGCGAGGTCTGGGGACACAACGATCACGGGGTCGGCGTCGTCGCCATACAGGTAGTTCAGGGGGGCGATGTCAACGCGCGGTCGCATGTCGGTGGTGGTGCCGACTGGGGACCCGTCGGGGATCACCCGCCAGGAGGCGTCGAATGCGGCGGCCAACCACTTCACGGTGTCGAGTGCGGAGTGAATGTCGTTGTCATGGTCGATCGTTGCGGGGGCGAGCGGGCCGCCCACGCCGTAGCCGCGGCGGCATGCTGTCCGATTCCCTGACGGAAAGATCAGGTCGAGTGCTGCGTTCAAGGATCGGCCGGTGCCGAGGTACTCCACTGGGTGACCGGTCGTGGCCCCCGACGAGTCGTTCAGGTGGTGGGCGAGCCCGGAGATCCCGAGTGTCATGTTGTCGCCGGCCATGTCCACAGAGGTGAGCACGCCCACGCCGGCGGCCATCTGCACCACCTGGTCGCGGGTCATGTTGGCGAGCGCCCACGGGTGGATGCGGCCGGAGGTGACCATCACCCACGATGTGGCCGAGCGTTCCATGTCGGCCAACGCGTGGACGATCCGGCCGGGCGGGGAGATGAGGGTGGCCTGGCCGCCGCCGACGGCCTCCAGGTGGTCCTCGATCATCGGAGCACCGTGACGTGCGGGTCCGCCCAGGCGCGGGTGCGGTAGCTGACCGTGCCCTTCTCGATTCGCCAGAAACCCACCTTGCCCATCGAGCGGTTACCGGAGGTGTTGGAGATGGTGACGACCCTTTGGCCCATCACCCGCATGTTCGCCCCGTCGATCGAGAATCCGATCGTGTTCGTTCCGCCCGAGTCCTCCACGGCCGTGATTGGGCCGGTCTGGGGGCGGATCGTCACGTCGTTGCGGGAGTGGTGCACCCACACGCCGCCGAGCCCGCGGCGGATGACCACCTCGGAGCGGATGGCGTCGGCCTCGGGCGGCATGAGGGGGTCGAGCGCGAACCGGGGTTGCACGGCCCGCACCCACACCATTTCGGAGTCGGCCCGGACCACCTCGAGCGACCAGGCCACGTCGTGGTAGGCGGCGTCGTCATCGGTGAGCACGAGGCTGTGGGTGGCGGCGGTGGTGCCGTTGGGGTTGATGTCGTAGATGCGCCACGACTCGGCCCCTGATGGGAGCTGGAGGCCGATGGCGCCGTTGGACACTCTGGTCGGCGCTCCTCGTGGGGCCTTGCCGTGCAGCGGCCACCAGACATCATCGTCGTCGCGGACTTCCACGCGTGGCGATCCGGCCAGGAAGTCGGGTGGCTGGCAGGACCAGGCAACCCACCTCGCACCGACGGCACCGCTGACTACCTGCACCCGGCCGTATTGCCCTTCGACCAGGGGGGATGCTGCGTCGGTGGTGACCCCCGGCCCGTAGGCGTCCACGTTTCCTGGCACGCCGAATCTGGTGTTGGTGGTGCAACGCGACGGGGCTGTAGGTCGGGAACATGGCCGACATCACCGAGGTCTCACCGAGTACGGAGCCCGCGGCGAGGCGGCGCAGCGTCATGGCCCATGGCATGCCGGGCGAGTATTCGTAGCCGACCTGCCCAAGCTCGTAGAGCCCATCGAGTTCGGACATCGGATGATCGTCCGTGTCTTCGGAGTAGAGGGGAGGATCAGCCCGGAGCGGAGCGACGCCAGTTGTGCGCGTGGCCCGAACGCGTCCGTGATGCCTCCACCGTCGAGTGAGCCCGACAGGGTGAGTGTTTCGTCCTCCAGTGATGCGTCGATGCCGGCGCCGTCGCCGAGATCCAGGTATCCGAGTCTCATCGGCGCACCAGCTCGGCCTTGCGGATGCCATCGGCGAACCCGCGGGGTTCACGTCAAGCTCGACGGTGGCGCCACGCAGCTGGTAGATCGGGTCACGATCACGGCCGGAAGGTCGCCCCGCCTTCGCAGCGTCAGTGTCCGCGATCGTGTTCACGCTCGCCGACCAGGGCCATGATGGGCACCTCCGTGCCTTTACGGCCGCCGGTGATCTCGCCGCCCTGGTGGTAGGTGGGGAGCTTCGGCATCGAGAATCCCTTGCCGCCGAGACCAGGGACCCACGACGGCGCACGGAACGAGAGGCGACCAACGGTTCGATTCCAGAACCGGGCGACCGTGCTGAACACGTTCTTGGCGGCGTTCTTCAGCGGGTCGAACATGCTGCGCAGCCGGTTCTTTGCTGACGCAACGAAGTTCTTGATGCTGTTGATGCGGTCGGCGACGATGTTCTTGATGGCCTGCCACACCTGGCGGACCTTCGTGCTGACTTCATCCCACTTGCGTCGGATGCTGTTCGTCACGCCGGCGACTTTCTCGCGCACGCTGTTGACCACTCGGGCGACGACGTTCTGGATGGCCTCCCACACCTGACGGACTCGGGTGGAGACTTCGGTCCACTTGCGTTTCACCGCTGATGACGGCGGCTGCGGTCGCGCATCCACCCGATCACCTTGCTGACGATGCCCCACAGGAAGTTCCACACGGTCGTCACGGCGGCCAGGTAGAACTTCCAGTAGCCGATGATCCAGCCAACCACGCGCTTCACGACGCCCCAGATGAAGCTGAAGACGGTACTCACGACGCTGGCGACCCATTTGATGATGTTGCCGATGAGCCGGAACGCTCCATCGACGAACGCCTTGAACCAATCGACCTTGTTGTAGGCGAGCACCAGCGTGGCGACGATGCCGACAATCGCGGCGATGATGAGTCCGATGGGGTTGGCGGTGAGGGCTGCGTTCCACAGCCACTGGGCGGCCGTGGCGATCCCGGTGGCCACCTTCCCGGCGATCATGGCGACCTTCCGAGCAACGATGCTGGCGGCACTTGCGAGGGCCGAGGCGGCCGACTTGGCCGAGGCGAGCGCCACGCGCCGAGCGACTTCGCACCGGAGAGCGCAGCGGTGCCCGCCGCCTTCGCTGCGTTGCCGACGCCGGTGATCGCCGCCTTGGCGCCGGTGGCCGCCGTCTTCGCCATGTTGGTGGCGAGGGTCGTCGCCTTGGATGCGGCGGTGCCCATCTTCGACGCCGCCGACCCGGCCGCCGACCCGGCACCCTTGATGCTGGACGCCAGGCCCCGACCCTCGACCGCGCTGTTGACCGGGCCGGCCACGACCGCCAACCCGCCGAGTCCGGCGATGGTCCCTGAATCGGCGTCGGCAGGTTTGAGAACGCCTTGCCGAACGTCTCGATCTTCGGGATGGCCTTGGCCGCCAGGCCTGACGCCATATCGGACGCCTTGCGCTTGAACTCCTCGATGCGGGTGGCGGTGTTGTCGTTGAGCGTGTCGCCCGCCCGCTTGGCCGCCCCCTCGTAGTCCTCAAGGCCGGCCGTGGCGGGGTCGAGTGCGGCGATCGCCTTCGGGCCAAGCTCCTCGTACCGTGTGCCGAACAGGGCGACGCCAGCGGCCTCCTGGGCGATCGGGTCGGACATACCCCCCAGCGCCTGGATGATCTCGCTGGTGGCCTTCTGGGCGCTCGGGCCGCCCGCCGCCAGCTTGGCGGCCATATCCTCCGCGTCGAGGCCGAGCGCCTTGAACCCGGCAGCGGTCGACTTCGACCCGTCGATGCCACGGATCGACAACTCGCGGAGTGCGTCGGCAGCCAGGTCGGTGTTGCGCGCGCCAGCCTTCACGGCGTTGGACAGGGCACCCATGGCCTGCGGGCCGGTGATGCCGAGAGACGACAGGTCGGCCGAGTACTCTTCGATCGTGTCGAGCAGTTCGCCGCGCATCTCCTTGGGCAGCTGCTGGGATGCGGCGGTGATGAGGTCGAACGCCTCGGTGCCGTCCTTGGCAGCCCGTTGCGCATGAGCTGGCCGACGCCGCGGGTGACGTTTCCCACGTCCTCGTCCATAATCTTCGACAGGTCGAGAGCGCTCGCCGACATCGACTCGAGCTTCGGCTGTTGGAGAACTTGCCGAGGAGTCGCCGATGTTTCCTGGATGCCGTCGATGGCATCGTTCACCTGGCCGAGGTCGTCGCCGTACGCCTTCGCGTACAGGCCGCCCGCGATCTTGCCGACCCGCTTGGCTTCCTTCGGGTCGAGGCCGAGGCGGGACGCGATCAGGTCGTTGGACGACTCCTTGCCCGCCGCATCCACAAACCCTTTCGCGTGCAATGAGGCCGCCCGCTGCACCGGCGGCGGCCATCCCCTTCTTGAGCCCGTCGGAGAACTTGCCGGTGAACTTCTTGCCGGCGTCGGCACCCTCCTTGGCGGCTGCCGGAGTGGCGGCCCCCATCTTCTGGGCGATCTCCTTGCCGAGACCCTTCGAGGTCACCTGAAGGTTGACGTAGGCGGTCGCCAGCTCAACGGACACGCTTGTCACCTCCCGTGGGCTTCACGATGCTCGACCAGTTGTCGAGGATCCGGCGGGCCTCGGCGATCGGTCGTCCGCGGCCCATCTTCGACTTGCGGTCATCGGGGTCACCGGGCAGGCGGATCGGCTGGGGCCTGCGCCCCTTGCCGCCACCAAGCTGCCAGTTGGCGGCCATGAGTTGCTCGATCGCTGCGGCGAGCAGCCGGTGTTCCAGGTGAGGTAGCGGCCTGCCCTCGTTCATGGCGTGGACGGTCGCCGAATCCGACGGCAGGTGCATCACGAGGTTGCCGAACTTTCGCCAGGTCAAACGCCGGGTGCCGAGAGCCGACAGCGGGAGGTGGTAATAGCGCTGGAGGTCGGCCTCCAACGCATCGCCGTGCTCCCTGACCAGCGCGACCTGGCCGAGTATTTTTCCCGGGTCGAACCCCGCGCTTGCCGTACTCCCTCGAACAGGGCGCTTATGTGCTTGGCGGTGAACGGCTTCGGGTCGTCCCTCAGCCACTGCCACTGCTCTTCGCCGAACAGCAGCTGAACGCCTCGGCGAGGTGTTCGCCATCGAAGAGCACCTGCACCCGCATGTCGGGCTCACCGGGGAGGGTGTAGGAGTGGTCGCCGAACGTGAACTCGAACGGCGTCGCCTCCTCCTCCTCGGCTACGCCGCGCCGAGATCGAACGCCATCAGGCCGCGGCCCCGTTGTAGATGTACGCCTTGACGCCGGAGCCGTCCGGGTAGGCGGTGATGGTGACTGTGGCCGACCTCTTCGCCGTTGGCGTACACGACGTCGCCGATCTCGTTGATCTGCCCATCGGGAATGTGCAGGCGGATCGCTCGGCCGCCGTCGATGATGTGGAACACCCACGCGGCGTGCGGCAGGGCGGCGCCGGTCACGAGCGTGGTACCGCTCGTGTGGTTGCCGTAGACGACTTCCATCACATCGGCGGTCCAGCTCGATGAGCTTCAGGGCGTAGGTCACCTTGTGGGAGGTCTGCACCTCGCGCACGGTGTCGCTGTCCTGCCACGCCGTGATGTCCGTGGTGTCCTTGTCGATGGACTGGGTGATGCCGTCCTCGCCGACGTAGCCGAGATCCTTGAACGCCGCGTCGAGAGCGGTGGTCACGTCGGTCGGTGCGGTTGATCCGACGGGTGCGGTGTAGACGCCACCGGTGACGGCGACCCTCACGTTAGCTGCGGTTGTGGCCATGGTGTGCTCCTAAAGGTCTGCACGGGTCACGAGTGACGCCGTGAGGGTGTATCGGGGGTTGGTGGTGTCGGGGTCGGGTAGATCTGCGGGGCCGGCGAACTCGCGGTAGCGGCGGAGCCCTGAGCGGCCTTCGTGGGCGGCGGCGCGTAGGGAGTTGCGGGCCCGACTGAGGAGGGCGGACGCTTCGATGGTGGTGGGTGCCCACGCTTCGACGGTCACGGTCGGGCTGTCGGCGATCACGCCGGAGAGCTGGCCGCCGGTGAGGCGGACCACCACGGTCGGGTCGGATCCGAGGTTGTCGGTGGCGGGGCGTCGGGAGGCCACGGTCACGCCGTCGAGTTGGTCGGTGAGGAGGGCGACGAGGTTGGCGAGCAGGTCGTCACCAACGACGGGACCCGGTGGGGCTTCGGTGTACTCCACACCAACTCGTTGCTGGTGTTGGTGCCGTCGGTGACGGTGAGCGTGGTCACCCCGGCGGTACCGGCGGGGCTGGTGCGATCACGGCCGTGTCGAGCACGGTGGACGGGGCGACGGTGGTGCCGCCGAACGTGACGCCGGTGACGGCTGCGAGGTCGGTGCCGACGAGCGGCACCATTCCGCCGTGGTCGGCCGTCAGGGGTCGAGCGCTGGCCCGGGCTCAGGGTGGGGCGTGAACGGGGTTGGATGGCGGGTGACGACACGTCGACCGCGCCCGCAGCGTGGGCGGGGGAGCAACGAACGTCGCCTCGGTTCGTCAACCCCGACTCGGCCGCTGACCGTCAAGGATGTCGGTCACCGGTAACCCGTCGGTGACCGTCACGGTCGCCGCTCGACCGTAGGACCACGGCAGAGATGGTCGGCGCGACCGTCGCAACACGGGTCGAGCGTCGCTCGCTGTGGCGGTGCCTTCCGTCCACCGGTGACCGGTCGGCATCAACGGGCAGGCGCCCACGACGCCGGTCTTCCGTTCCAGGATTCGGGCGGTGACCAGGTCACCTGTCGAGCGGTGTAGGCGGGCTCGTCGCCCGGATGGGTGAGCAGGGGGCCCCGGGATGACGATCTCGTCACCAGCGGCGAGTGCGGATTCCGCGTGTCGCCTGTCCCGTCCGGAACAGCGAGTCACGGCGATGCCGTGGCTGGGATTGCCACCTTGTCGCCAGAGTTCAGCCGGGATCGCTTGGCCACGTCCAACGTTGCCACTCGGCCGTCGCCCCAGCGCCGAGAACGACCGAAGCGGCAGCACGCCAAGCGGACCGAACGCGGCGCGCAGACCCCAAGTGACCCACCGAGAGCCTGGTGAAGCGGTGATCACAGCCTCGCCTCCGGATAGACCGAACGAGGGCCTAGCCCCGGGTGCCAATGTCCGGCATGTACCGTCACCCGGGCCAGGAGCGCACAACCAGTTCCACCACCGCCGTCGTCATAGCCGGCTAAGTTGGCGGATGTCCACCCGCAGAACCGACTCACGGCAGCCATGTCAGCGGCCCCCATCCGCCGAGCGCCCGCACCTGGCAGCGCTGCGTCGGTGCGTCGCAGCTCTGCGACGGGGTCGCCATGATGTTGCCGAACGATCGTCGTTCGGGCCAGGCCCATCACATGCCCCAGCGTGCAGCACTAGAGTGCCGACGGGCGGCCGTAGAACGATGGTCCAGGTGATTCGACCGGACCTGACCGTCGGCGTGGTCACATCTCGCACCGTCGAGGCCGCCGTAGCGAACCGTGACACCCTGCCGTGCTGCGTCGGCGGAGCTCGCATCGGCGAACCTGAACCCGGACATCCGACCGAGCTCGGCGAACGCCGAAGCGGGTTCCGTTGGGCGTCCGACACCGGCACGTCGCCGACGATCGGCACCCAGCAACTGGCGAACACTGGCCTCGGTGTACGCAGGCGGGACAGGCGACGCCACACACGACGCCAGCAACAGCACGGCGACCAACGGCAACAGACGGGCGGTCATCGACCGGCGTCGATCGCTCGAGCCAGGCGCCGCTCGTGCGCCTCGGCCAGACGTGCCTCGTGGGTATCGGTCCAAACCATGCCGATCGCACGCGTGCGCCCCTTCGACGCCTCGGCCTTGTGGCCCGGTCCGGCCTTCGCGGCGATCGCGTCGGCCCGCTTCTGCAAATCGGCGACCACGGCCGGATCCGTGCGGAGCTTGCGGAACCCGGACAGGTTGAGCTTCACGCGTGTCGTCATCAGCCCTCCGCTCTCGCCAGCTCGATCACAGTGCCCACCTCACGGCGGCGGTACATCGACCGCCACGTGCCCGGCTGCCGACGATCTTGCTTAGCGACCATCGGGGCGCTCGAACACGTCACGGCGGCCCACCGTGGGGGCGCCGGCGGGCATGGTAGGCGGTTGCGTCGACCGTCACCCGTCTCGACCGTCGGTGATCACGTCGGAGCCGGTGGCCGGAGCCCATCCGCACCCTTCGATCAACACAGTGTCACCATCGACGAGCGGCGTGTTGCCGCGCGCGCCGGCGGTACCGTCCACTTGGCGGATCAAGATCAGGTCTCGCCGGCACCTACCACGGGAACGGCGGCCCGCCAGCGGTTGGCGTCCACTCCGTATCGTCGTAGGGGTCACTCAGACGGGTCGTTGGCTGGACCCACATGCCGGACGCCTGGAGCCGGTGCTGGGCGCAGATCTTGCGTTCGGTGTCGGTCAGGTAGAGCCCGTCGGCGACTGATTCGGCGAAGCGGGCCGAGAACGGGCCGGCAACGTCCTGGATGGCTCCCCCAGGGTTGCGCCACACGCGGGCGGCCACCTGGACCACCACGCCCTCGATCGGCTCAGGGACCGCCTCCAGGGCATTCTCGTCGTCGACCCAGGTGCGCCCGCACTCGGAGCGCACCAGGGCCGACGCACGAGCAAGCACGGCCAGCGCCCGCGGGTCATCGCCGGCGATCGTGTCGCCGGTCCACGCCTCCAGGGCGTCGATGTCCGCAAGCGCCGGCAGTGCCATCAGCTGGACGCCTTGGTGATGCCGACCGCACGGGTGGCATCGAGGGTCTTCGCTCCGACGAACGTGTCGACCACGCTCTGATCCTCGAGCTGCAGCGGGTTGTAGTGCTGCAGCCAGCGGAGGGCGAAGCCACCCTCAGCGATGGTCGCCGACCTGGTGGCACCTTCCGGGTTGCGGGAGGGGCGGGTGACGTGGGCGAATGCGTCGCGGTGGTACGCCACGCCCTGGTCCTCGGGGAGGGCCGGGTCCTCCAGCACGGTGAAGCCGCGCAGCCGTCCGATGGTGCCCTCACGGAGCGCACCATCGGAGCCGGACTCGTTGACCGCGGTCAGCTCCTTGAGGTTCAGCAGGTCCTCGGCCAGCTCGGTGCCGACGGCCAGCCAACGGTCGGCCATGGGGACCTTGCGGTCGTTGAGGACCTTGCGGCATCGGCCGACAACCTTGAGGGCGTCGGAGCCGTCCACGGCCACCTCGGTGCCCGTGACGCCGGCGATGGCGACCATCTCGGTCACCAGCGGGGCGGTGAGGGCGTCCACGACGGACTCGGCCTGAGGCTTCAGCACCTGGGCGGTGATGTCCTCCAGCGTGAACGTGGCGAAGTCGTCCGGCAGGCGGACGGCCTTGTACACCTGGTTGGCGAGCACCACGGGCACCACCGAGTCGGACAGGTCGTCGAACGTGATGGCGTCCCGAGCGGTCCGGTTGGTTGGGGTGTAGGTGTTCGCCGTGCCGGCGGAGACCGGCTTGCGCACGTTGATGGTGGTGCCTCGGCCGGGCACGAACTCCTGGCTGATGTCCTGGTGGACGGTGCGCGGGAGCGTCGATTGCCAGCGGAGGGCTGCCAGTACGTACCGGGCAGCCTGGGTTGGGGTCCATAGGGAATGCGCCACGGTGTCCTCCTTGAAGGGGTTGGGTGAACTCAACGCACCCGTGGCGGGTCCGTGAGCGGTTTCAGCGGCTGAACATCGCCTTTCCGATGTCGGCCAGTGATTCGTTGCCCGAGCCTTCAGACTCGGGGTCGTTGCCGCCCTGCAGTTCGCGGGGCTTCTGGCGGGGTGCGCCCGACGGCTTGCCGTCGTCTTCGCCGGTGGAGGACTTGAACAGCTCCAGGAGTTCGTCGGCGTCGGCCTCCAGGTCCTCCCTGGTTGCACCCTGGAGACGTGCGGCCTGTTGGGGGGTCAGCCCCTTCTCGGCGGCGATCTCCAGGCGGTCGGCCTTGGCTTGCGCCTCGGCGGCGGCCTTCTCGGCGGCGGCGGCCCGGTCGGCGAGCTTCTGCGCCTCGGACTTGTCGGCCTCTTCGATTTCGGCCAGCCGGTCCTCGGCGGCCTTGGCTCGTTTACGGAGCTGGGCGGCCTCACGGTTGACCTTGGCGATCTTCGCCTTGGCGTCCGAATCGCCGGTGTCATTGCCGGTTCCCTCGTCGGTCCCTTCGGACTCCTGGTCCTCGGTGTCGTCGGTGGTCTCGGTGGTCTCTTCTGTTGGCATGGGTGCCCTCCGGGGGCGCTCAGGGCCGCCACCAGGGCGGCTATTGGTAGGTCGGTTCAACGGTGCAGCCGCAGTTGTCGTGGGCGGCGAAGTCTGCGCTGGTGCTGCCTCCTGGGCCGTCCTGGGCGGTGGCGTTGAACGTGATCTGTGAGAGGTCGGTACAGAACTTGCAGGCACCCGCCGAGACGATGCGGCGCCAGCCGGTTGCACGGGGGTCAGCGGCGGCGAGTTCGGTCAGTGTCCGGCGGCCCCCGGCGAGCGCCTGGCGGCCCCCGGATGCGGCCTGTGCTGCCTGTGCTGACTGGGTTGCCCGGGCGAGTGGCTGCGTGCCCATCTGGGAGCGCAACAGGATCGGCCCTCGAATCAGCAAGGTCTGTTTGATCTTCGGGAAGTCCGGGACGGCCAGGGTCGCCGTGGGTCCCGCCGAACCCGTCTTCAGGATGCGGAGTTGGGCGGCGTAGGTGGCGGCCAGCCTGGCCGAGTCGTCGTGGGATCGGGCCACCACTGCCGATGCTGCGTCAAGCCAAGTCTGGGTTGTGCCGTCGAGGTCCGAGGGGTTGATCAGCGCTGACCAGAGCGCCAACAGCGAGTCGATGGTGGCGGCCCGCACGCCGATCTGAGCGAGCCGGTGGCGGTCCGTCAGCAGGTCGAAGCTGACGACATCGGCCTGGGTGCTCAAGGTGTCGAGAATCCCTGCGATCGCGTCGCCGTCCTTGAGCACCTTCAGTGCCTCGTCGGTGTCCTGCGAGGTCCAGCCGGGAATCCGGTCCCACAGCACCTGTGGTGGGATGCCGAGCATCTGGGCCAGCTTCCCGAGGGCGTCGGCGACCTGGGAGAGCGATCGGCTCTCCATGTCGGCCCAACGGACCTGTGCCGAGAAATCCTGGGCGGTGTCGTTGTCGCCGGCGACGAAGGCGGCGAGGCGCAGCATCTGCTCGTGCGATTCGCCGAGAGTGTGCTTGCGCTCGACACCCTTGCGCTGGTGGCCTGCCTCAGCGGCCGCCAAGGCCTCTGCTGACAGATTGACGATGCTCCCGAGCATATAGTGCGGGGGTGTTTGGGAGGTCGCCGCCAGGTCCCGGATGTCTGACTCCTTGGCCTCGATGATCCCGTTCATCGGGGTCGGCGGGAGCGTCGTGGCGGTCGAATCCGGCGAAGCCAGAATCAGAATGTCCTCGATGGCGAGGCGGCGGCGCTCGAGTTCGGCCTCGGTCGAGTCCTCAGGCTGCTCGATGCCGGTCAGCACCCGCACCGCCCAGGCCTGGAAGTGCTGCACTAGGAGCCGGTGCTGGGTGTCGAGGTCGATGCGGGCTGCGTTCGGGATCAGCGGCTCGATCTCGGACTCGCACCGACCGTCGAGGTCGATCGGGTTGGCGAAGCGGACCACCGGGCACACACCGGCCGGGTGGCGGGTGACGGACTGGATCACGGGGGTGCCCTTGCTGGCCCCGTCGCGCTTCTCCATTCGGAGATCCCAGATGGCGTCCGCTTCGTAGAGCTTCAGGTTTCTGTCGCCGTTCCAGTGGCGGAGCGCGTAGACCGGATGGTCGTCAACGGCTGCGTCGTCCCACGCGGCGTAGAAGTGGCGCATCGAGTGGCCGCGGATGACCGGGCCGAGGTCACCGGGGGTGACCGTGCCGAACGACTGGCCGTGAGCGATCGCCGCGCGATGCAGCGGGATCTGGCGGGCATCCATGCCGTTGGCCTGCCAGTGCGTCCACGCCGGCGAGGTCGCACCCTTTGAGTCGTTGAATCCCTCGACATAGAGGGCCTGCACGAGCGTTGTGACGACCAGCCGGAGCCAGCCGGTCATCGATACCGCCGAGAGGGCCTTGTGCTCCTTGGTGGCCCGTTGGGGGAGCTTCGGGGCGTCGTTCCTCACCCGGTGCCACTTGTCGATCACCTCGGCCTGCTCGGCCTGCGCCTGCGCCTTCGGTAGGAGCTCGTCGCCGATCAGGCTGGTGACATCGGAACGACTCAGCACAGAATCACCACGCCTTCCCGGCTCGCTTGCCTGACTTCTTCTTGGACGCCGCCGAGTTCAGGACCACACGCCGGAGCATCCGGGCGCCGATCGCGCACACCGCCAGGTCGATCTTGCGAACCGATTCACGGTGCCCCTTCCAGACGCTCACGCCGTACCTGTTCGGGTACCGCTTCGCGTTCTTCAGGTGGGCACGTAGCGCCGGGTGGTTGTCGTGGGTGACCGTCCGCCCGTCGAGGTCGCCCGCCTCGGCGAGCTTCCCTGAGGTGGTCATGTCGGCCTCGAAACGTTCGGCCGCGTGGGTGAACTGCTCGGTGCGTTTCGGGCTCGCCATGTCCCAAAGGATCGAGTGCCGTTGTGCGCCCTGCTCGGTGGCCCAGATCCGCATCCGCGAGCCGTAGTCCTGGTGCCATCCGTCGATGGTGTTGTCCCAGAAGCTCGTGGAATCGTCGTCCTTTGCGTGAGACGGGTCGCCCCAGAAGGCGACGATGTTCCAGGTGTCCATGAGGTGCCGCACCCGCTCGTCGACTGCGGCC